>NZ_CP022296.1:1200000-2400000 GCF_017310035.1 Nocardioides sp. S5 | reverse complement strand
ATGCTGCCCGCCTCGAGCTCCTGGCGACGCGTGCTCTCGTCAGGAATCACCCGGAAGACCAGCTCGCTGACCTTGGCTGCATCGCCCCAGTAGTCGTCGTTGCGGTCCAGGCTGATCGTGCCGTTCGCCTCGTCGTACTCGCCGAAGGTGAAGGGGCCGGTGCCGACGGGGTTGTTCGCGTAGTCGGGGAACGAGAAGCCTTCGCCCTCGGCTGCGATGCCGTTGGCGTCACCCTCCTCGAGCGCCTTCGGCGACTGCATCGACAGCGACTCGAGGGTCAGCATCGTCGGGAAGCCGGAGGTGGGGCCGCTGGTGGTGATCACGGCCTCGAACTCGTCGGTGGCCTCACAGCCCTGGTAGAGCGAGCTCTCGGCATCGTTGGAGAACGCGCCCATGACGTAGCCCCAGTACTCGCCCGCGACCTGGCCGGCTTCGTTCTGGTCGAACATCCGCTCGAAGTTGTAGCAGACGGCGTCGGCGTTGAACGGCTCACCGTCGTGGAAGGTGACGTCGTCACGAAGCGTGAACGTCCACTCGGTGCCGTCCTCGTTGGGCGTCCACTCGGTCGCGAGCTCCGGCACCACCTCGGCGCTGCCGGGCTCGATGCCGAGGAGGCCCTCGAACATCTGGCGGGTGACGCGGAAGGTCTCGCCGTCGGTGGCGTAGAAGGGGTCGAACATCTCGGGGGCGCCGGCGGCTCCGAAGACGAACGTCCCGTCGTCACCACCACCTCCCCCGTCGCCGGCGTCGCGCTCGCTCTCCGCACAGCTTGCAAGGGTGGCGGCTGCGAGCAGTGCCGCGGTGAGTGACGCCATGGTGCGCTTCGGGGTCATCCGAGGGCCTTCCGTCCGATATGCGTTCTGGGGATGCGCAGAACCCTAGACCGCCGGACGTGACCCGGGCCACACCGCCAGGGTCACGGTCGTGTCACGGCTGCCTTGACGGGTCGGTCGGCCGCTGCAGCGAGGGAATCGGTGTCCAGGCCGTCCAGCGTCTCGACGAAGACCCTGCGCTCCCCCTCCTGCATCGGGACGTGGTTGGGGACGCAGACGACGGTGCAGCCGGCCGCAGCCGCGGACGTCGCCCCGGTGTTGGAGTCCTCGATGGCCACGCAGTCCTCGGGCGCCAGGCCCAGGTCGGCCGCAGCCTTGAGGTAGGGCTCGGGATGCGGCTTGCCGTGCTCCACCCGGTCGCCGGTCACGACGCTGGCGAACGTGCCCGCCGGCAGCTGGGCGAGGATCGGGTCGACGAAGCGCTGCCACGACATCGTCACCAGCGCGCACGGCACACCGCGGCGCACGAGGTCCGCCAGGAGCTCCTGCGCACCGGGACGCCACGGCACGCTCTCCTCGACCCGCGCGACGACACCGTCCAGGAGCTCGTCGACGATCTCCTCGCGGGTGCGGTCGATGCCCATGTGCGCGCGGATGTAGTCCGCCGAGTCCAGGAGCGCGTTGCCGACGAGGTTCATGGCGTGCTCGTGCGACCAGGCGCCGCCGTACTTCGCGGCCATCGCGAACTCGGTCTCGACCCAGTAGGGCTCGGTGTCGACGAGGGTCCCGTCCATGTCCCAGAGCACAGCCTCCACGTGACTCAGTCCTCCGGGTCGTAGCCGAGGTTGGGCGAGAGCCACCGCTCGGCCTCGGCGAGGGTCCAGCCCTTGCGCTCGGCGTAGTCGGCGACCTGGTCGCGACCGACGCGGCCCACGACGAAGTACTGCGACTGCGGGTGGGAGTAGTAGAAGCCGCTCACCGACGCGCCGGGCCACATCGCCATCGACTCGGTGAGCTGGATGCCGGTGTGCTCCTCGACGTCGAGGAGCTCCCACAGCGTCTGCTTCTCGGTGTGCTCGGGGCACGCCGGGTAGCCGGGCGCGGGGCGGATGCCGTCGTACTGCTCCTTGATGAGCCCGACGTTGTCGAGCTGCTCGTCGGGCGCGTAGCCCCACATCTCCTTGCGCACCTGCTCGTGCAGCTGCTCCGCGAATGCCTCGGCCAGCCGGTCGGCGAGCGACTCGAGCAGGATCGCGTTGTAGTCGTCGAGCTCGGCGCGGAAGGCCGCCACCCGCTCCGTCACGCCGTCGCCAGCGGTCACCGCGAAGGCACCGACGTGGTCCGGCAGCCCGCTCTCCTTCGGTGCCACGAAGTCGGCCAGCGAGCGGTTGGGCACGCCGTCACGGTGCTGGCCCTGCTGGCGCAGGTGGTGCAGTCGTGCGTGCACCTGGGTCCGGTCGTCGTCGAGGTAGAGCTCGACGTCGTCGCCCACCGAGCTGGCCGGGAAGAAGCCGATGACGCCGTGGGCGCGGACCCACCTCTCCTCGATCATCTGGTCGAGCATCGCCTGCGCGTCGTCGTACAGCTTGCGTGCGGCCGGGCCTGAGCTGGGGTTGTTGAGTATGTCGGGGAAGGCGCCCTTCATCTCCCAGGCGTTGAAGAACGGCTGCCAGTCGATGTAACGGCGCAGCACCGACAGGTCCTGGTCCCGCAGCACCCGCACGTGCTGGCCCTCGTGCTGCAGCTGGCGCGGGCGCGGCGGCTCGTAGTCCGTCCAGTCGATCGGCGTCGCGTTGGCGCGCGCCTGGTCGAAGGTGACCATGGGTCGGTCGTTCTTGGCTGAGTGACGCTTGCGCAGGGAGTCGAAGTCGGCCTTCACGTCGGCCATCAGCTTCCCGCGGCCGGTCTCGTGCAGCAGCGCGGCGGCAGTGGGCACCGAGCGCGAGGCGTCCTTGACCCACACGACCGGACCGTCGTACTTCGGGTCGACCTTGACCGCGGTGTGGGCGCGCGAGGTGGTGGCCCCGCCGATCAGCAGCGGGATGGTGAGCCCCTGGCGCTGCATCTCGGTCGCGAAGTTCACCATCTCGTCGAGCGAGGGCGTGATGAGGCCGGAGAGTCCGATGATGTCGGCACCGACCTCGGTGGCCGTGTCGAGGATCTTCTGCGCGGGCACCATCACCCCGAGGTCGATGACCTCGTAGTTGTTGCACTGGAGCACCACGCCGACGATGTTCTTGCCGATGTCGTGCACGTCGCCCTTGACGGTGGCCATGACGATCGTGCCGTTGGTGTCCTTGGCGGTGGCGAGCGCGGGGTTGTCGAGCTTCTCCTGCTCGATGAAGGGGATGAGGTAGGCCACGGCCTTCTTCATCACCCGGGCGCTCTTGACGACCTGCGGCAGGAACATCTTGCCGGCACCGAAGAGGTCGCCGACGACGTTCATGCCGTCCATCAGCGGTCCCTCGATCACCTCGATCGGGCGGCCTCCGCGCGCAGCGATCTCCTGACGCAGGATCTCGGTGTCCGACTCGACGTGCGCGTCGATGCCCTTCACCAGGGCATGGGTGATCCGCTCTCCGATCGGAAGCGCGCGCCACTCGTCCTCGGCCACGTCCTCGGCGTCCGCCGAGCGGTTGTGGGCCTCCGCGATCTCGAGGAGCCGCTCGGCTGCGTCCGGGCGGCGGTTGAGCACGACGTCCTCGATGCGCTCGCGCAGCTCGGCGTCGACCTCGTCGTAGACCACGAGCGCGCCGGCGTTGACGATGCCCATGTCGAGCCCCGCGCGGATCGCGTGGAAGAGGAAGACCGCGTGGATCGCCTCGCGGACCGGGTTGTTGCCGCGGAAGGAGAAGGACACGTTGGAGATGCCGCCGCTGACCTTGGCGCCGGGCAGATTCTGCTTGATCCAGCGCGTGGCCTCGATGAAGTCCTGGCCGTAGGTGGCGTGCTCCTCGATGCCCGTCGCGACCGCGAAGACGTTGGGGTCGAAGATGATGTCCTCGGGCGGGAAGCCGACCTCGTCGACGAGGATCCGGTAGGCCCGCTCGCAGATCGCCTTGCGGCGCTCCAGGTTGTCGGCCTGTCCGTCCTCGTCGAAGGCCATGACCACGACCGCGGCGCCGTACTTGCGGCACAGGCGGGCCTGGCTGCGGAAGGCCTCCTCGCCCTCCTTCATCGAGATCGAGTTGACGATGGCCTTGCCCTGGACGCACTTGAGGCCGGCCTCGATGACCTCCCACTTCGAGGAGTCGACCATCACCGGGACGCGGCTGATGTCGGGCTCGGAGGCGACCAGCTTGAGGAAGCGGTCCATCGCGGCGACGCCGTCGATCATGCCCTCGTCCATGTTGACGTCGATCACCTGCGCGCCGGCCTCGACCTGCTGCGCCGCGACGCTGACGGCGGTGTCGTAGTCGCCGTCCTTGATGAGCTTGCGGAAGCGTGCCGAGCCCGTGATGTTGGTGCGCTCACCGACGTTGACGAAGAGGCTCTCGTCGGTGATGGTCAGCGGCTCGAGACCGGACAGCCGCATCACCGGCTCGTGCGGCACCGGCTCGCGCCGCTCCTTGCCGTCCACCACCCCCGCGATGGCGGCGATGTGGTCCGGCGTGGTGCCGCAGCAGCCGCCGACGAGGTTGAGGAACCCGGCCTCGGCGAACTCGGCCAGGACCGATGCCGTCTGGTCGGGCGTCTCGTCGTACTCGCCGAAGGCGTTGGGCAGCCCGGCGTTGGGGTAGACCGAGACGAACGAGTCAGCCAGGCGCGAGAGCTCGGCGACGTAGGGGCGCATGTCGCGCGCACCGAGGGCACAGTTGAGGCCGACCGCCAGCGGACGCGCGTGGCGTACGGAGTCCCAGAACGCCTCGGTGACCTGGCCCGAGAGCGTACGACCGGACGCGTCGGTGATCGTGCCGGAGATGATGACCGGCCAGCGGCGCCCCTGCTCCTCGAACAGCGTCTCGACGGCGAAGATCGCCGCCTTGGCGTTGAGGGTGTCGAAGATCGTCTCGATCATCAGCAGGTCCGAGCCGCCGTCGACGAGGCCGCGGGCGGCGACGAGGTAGGCCTCGGCGAGCTGGTCGAAGCTGACGTTGCGCGCGCCCGGGTCGTTGACGTCGGGAGAGATCGACGCCGTACGCGTCGTGGGGCCGAGCGCGCCGGCGACCCAGCGCGGGCGCTCGTCAGTGGCGACCGCGTCGGCTGCCGCGCGGGCCAGGCGCGCGGACTCGAGGTTGAGCTCGTAGGCCAGGTCCTCGAGGCCGTAGTCGGCCAGTGAGACCGCGTTGGCGTTGAACGTGTTGGTCTCGATGATGTCGGCGCCCGCGCGGAGGTACTCCTCGTGGATCGTGCGGATGATGTGCGGCTGGGTGAGCGTGAGCAGGTCGTTGTTGCCGACCAGGTCGCTCGGGTGCTCGGCGAAGCGCTCGCCGCGGTAGCCGGCCTCGTCGGGCCGGTCCCGCTGGATGGCCGTGCCCATCGCTCCGTCCAGCACCATGATCCGCTTGCTCAGGATCGCCGTGAGGGCGTCGGTGGCATCAGGGCGGTGCTGCGGGTTCACGTGGAGCCTTCCTCTTGCCGGCGAACGACCAGCCTAGGAAGGTCGTCCGACACGCGGACGGTGTTCCCACATGGTGGCACTCGGCGACACGGCCGGCGAAATCACGACGGCAGGCTGGGCGGCGCGCCCTAGGCTGGGGCGGTGATCGAGTTCGACGACGTGCAGGACCTGGTCTCCCCCGTGGTGATCGCCGCCTTCGAGGGGTGGAACGACGCGGCCGACGCGGCGTCCGGTCTGGTCGACCACCTCATCGAGGAGTGGAAGGCCGAGGTCATCGGGGCGATCGACCCCGAGGAGTTCTACGACTTCCAGGTCAACCGCCCGATCATCGCCACCGACCACAACGGTCACCGCCGGCTCACCTGGCCCACGACCCGCATCGCGGTCGCCCGCCCGGCCGAGCTGGACCGCGACGTCATCCTCGTGCGCGGCATCGAGCCCAACATGAAGTGGCGCCAGTTCTGCGCCGAGCTGCTCGCCGCCTGCGACGACCTCGGCGCCGAGCTCGTGGTCACCCTCGGTGCACTGCTCGCCGACAGCCCCCACACGCGTCCGATCCCCGTCAGCGGCACCGCGACCGAGCCCGAGCTGGTCGACCGGCTCAACGTCGAGCAGTCGAGCTACGAGGGCCCCACCGGGATCGTCGGCGTCTTCAACGACGCGTGCAGCCAGCTCGACATCCCGGCCGTGTCCTACTGGGCCGCGGTCCCCCACTACGTCGCCCAGCCGCCCTGCCCCAAGGCCACCCTCGCGCTGCTCGGCCAGCTCGAGGAGCTGCTGGAGGCTCCGATGCCCCTCGGCGACCTCGTCGAGGACGCCAAGGCCTGGGAACGCGGTGTCGACGAGCTCGCGGCTGAGGACGAGGACGTGGCCGACTACGTCCGCGCGCTCGAGGAGACCCGCGACACCGCCGAGCTCCCCGAGGCCAGCGGCGAGGCGATCGCCCGGGAGTTCGAGCGCTACCTCAAGCGTCGCGACACCGACTGAGCTCCCGCCTCGAGCGGTGGGTGACGCAGGTTCCTTCGCCTCGGAAGGTGTCTCACGCACCGCCCGAGCGGGAGGCGTACGTCAGAGCGAGAGGCCCAGCGCCGCGTCGAGGAGCCGGTGGATGGTCGCGGCCGCCTCACGGTCGGAGGTCTCGGCGAGCCCGGTGGTGCCGAGGGTGGCCTCGACCCACTCCTGGACGGCCGCCACCGCGGTGGGGGCGTCGAGGTCGTCGGCGAGAGCGGAGAGGACGCGATCCACGACCGGAGCGGCTTGCGCGCCCGCGCCCAGGGCCAGCGCACGCCGCCAGGTGGCGAGGGTGTCGACGGCGTCCCACAGCTGGTCGTCGGTCCACTCCCAGTCACTGCGGTAGTGGTGGCGCAGCAGCACGAGCCGGATGGCCATCGGGTCGACCTCGCTCATCCGCAGCGCGGACACGAAGACGAGGTTGCCCTTGGACTTCGACATCTTCTCGCCGTCGTAGGCGACCATGCCGGCGTGGGCGTACGCCTGCGCGAACCGCTCGCCGGGGTGCGCGACCTGGCCGTGGCCGGCCGACATCTCGTGGTGCGGGAAGACCAGGTCGCTCCCACCCCCCTGGACGTCGAAGGCGGTGCCGAGGTGGTCGAGGGCGATCGCGGTGCACTCGATGTGCCAGCCGGGACGCCCCGGACCCCACGGGCTGTCCCACGCGGGCTCGCCCGGACGCTCGGCACGCCACAGCAGGCAGTCCAGCGGGTCCTTCTTGCCTGCGCGGTCAGGGTCGCCGCCTCGCTCGGCGAAGATCTGCAGCATGGTCTCGCGGTCCATGTGTGAGACCGACCCGAAGTCCGCGTCGGCGGTCACGGAGAAGTAGAGGTCGTCGTCGACGCGGTAGACCGCACCCGCCTGGTCGAGGCGCTCGATGAGCGTGATCACCTGCGGGATCGACTCGACGGCGCCGATGTAGTGCGCCGGCGGCAGGACGCGCAGGGCCTCCATGTCGTCGCGGAAGAGCTGCGTCTCGCGCTCGGCCAGCTCGACCCAGTCGACCTTGACCTTCGCGGCCCGCTCGAGCAGCGGGTCGTCCACGTCGGTGACGTTCTGGACGTAGGTCACGTCGTGGCCGGCGTTGCGCCACGCGCGGTGGAGCAGGTCGAAGCCGACGTAGGTCGCGGCGTGGCCCATGTGGGTCGCGTCGTAGGGCGTGATGCCGCAGACGTAGAGGCGGGCCGGGCCCTCGGGACGGGTCTCGACGAGGGAGCCGGCGGCGGTGTCGTGCACGCGAACCACCGGGCCCGTCACGGGCAGTCGGGGAACGTCGGGGGACGACCAGGCACGCATGGCTGGCAGCCTATCGGCCGGTCGTGAAGGTCTCGTGGCCACGGGGCGCGTCTCGATCTCGATGGGCCCTTGCGCGGCTTCGTTCCTCAGCCGCGGGGCTACTCGATCTGGCCCGGCCCACGCCGCCGGCTCGTGCCTCGGTCGACGCTGCCGGTCTCAGAACGGCGGCCAGGGGATGACGGGGTACGACGAGGTGGCGGGACCCGGGAACTCGCCACGCGCCAGCATCCGCTCGACGCGCGCCACGGTCATCGCCACCTCGGCCTCGGCCAGCAGGTCGGTGAGCGTGGTGCCGAGCGGTCCCTCGAGCGCGGCGGCGAGGCGCCGGAGCCCGGAGGCCTCGTCGTCGGTGATCGGCTCGCCCACCCAGCCCCACAGCACCGTGCGCAGCTTGTGCTCGAGGTGGAAGGTCAGCCCGTGGTCCACGCCGTGGCGGTGGCCGTCGGGCATCGGCAGGACGTGGCCACCCTTGCGGTCGGCGTTGTTGACCACCACGTCGAAGAGCGCCATCCGCCGCAGCGCGGGAGTGTCCTCGTGGACCAGCGCGACGGGCTGGTCGTGGGCGTCGAGGCCGTCGAAGACGTGGCGGTAGCCCGGGGGCAGCTCGCCCTCGGCGACGATGTCCACCGGCGCCTGGTCCTCGTCCTCCTCGCGCCACAGCTGCACCATGCCGGGCCCGTGCGGGCCGTCGCCGAGGACCGTGGGCGGCACGATGTCCCAGCCGAGCGCCTCGGAGACGGCGTACGACGCCACCTCACGCCCGGCCAGGGTGTGGTCGGGGAAGTCCCACAGGGGTCGCTCCCCCGCGACCGGCTTGTAGACCACGCGCACCCCGCCGAGCTCACCGACGAAGGTCGCGTTGGAGGCCGGCAGGACGCGCCCGTGGAGCGTCAGCTCCCCGGTCGGGAAGCCCTCGGGAAGGTCAGGGGTCACGGCGCCGGAAGCCGTTGGCGCGCACGCACAGGTGGCCGTCGGGGTCCACGGGCTCGCCGCAGAACGGGCAGTCCGGCCGGCCCGCGCCGATCACCGAGCGGGACCGCTCGACGAAGGAACGGGCGGCAGCGGCGGTGATGCGGACGAGGAAGATCTCCTCCGGCTCCGGCTCGAGCAGGTCCTCGAGGTCCTCCTGGAGCTGCTCGGGCGACACGACGGCGGCCTCGGTGAAGGGGAACACCTCGATGACCACGCGCTCGTCGGTGCCGTCCCACGAGAGCGTCATGGTGCCGGCGCGGAACTCCTCCTCGATCGGCTGCTCCAGCGGCTGGCCGTCCACCATGTCGCGCGGGGCGATCGCGGGGATCAGGAGCTCGCCGCCGGCCGCGCGCATGAGCTCGTCGAGGAGCTGGTCGATGCGCTCGGCGAGAGCCGCCACCTGCTGCTTCTCCAGCGACACGCTGACCAGCCGGGTGCCCTCGCGGGCCTGGAGGAAGAAGGTGCGCTGGCCGGGCTCGCCAACGGTGCCGGCGACGAAGCGCTCGGGCGGGTCGAAGCGGTGCACGACGGGCATGTCACTCACCCTAGGACGTCGCTGTCTGGGTCTCGGGGGTGGCCTGCGGGCCCGCACCGCCGCCGACTGCGGCGTCGCTGCTGCGACGACGGCGGGACTTCTTCGGCGGGGTCAGCCACGACAGGTCACCTGCGTGGGTGTTGGTGCCGAGCACGAAGGGGCGCGAGTCGGTGTAGCGCACGATCGACACCGACGCCGGGTCGACGTGGATGCGCTGGAAGAGGTCGAGGTGGGTCCCCAGCGCGTCGGCGAGGATCGACTTGATGACGTCACCGTGACTCACGGCCAGCCACACCGCGTCGTCACCGTGCTCGGCCGAGATCCGCGCGTCGTGGCGTCGGATCGCCGCGACCGCGCGGTCCTGCATGGCGCGCATCGACTCCCCGCCGGGGAAGGTCGCGGCCGACGGCTGCGTCTGGACGGTCTTCCAGAGCTTCTCCTTGGCCAGGTCCTTCAGTGCCCGGCCCTGCCAGTCGCCGTAGTCGCACTCGGAGAGCTGCTTGTCGGTGCTGGCTCGGAGCGGCGTCACCTGGGGCCGGGTGACCTCGCGGCACGTCTCGCGGCAGCGCTCGAGCGGGCTCGTGACGGCTGCGGAGAGGCGTACGCCTGCCAGCCGCTCGCCCACCGCGACGGCCTGCTTCACGCCGGCGTCGTCGAGGTGCACGCCGGGCAGGCGTCCGGCCAGGACGCCGGTCGCGTTGGCGGTCGAACGACCGTGTCGGACGAGGATGACGGTAGCCACGCCAGCGACCCTAGCCAAGACGGGGTAGGACTAGCCTGACCGCGTGATCGTGGACAACGCCCTCTACCACCGGGGCAAGCGGGTGCCCCTCGGCGAGGGCGACCAGAGCCTGGGCCACGCGCGCGTCCCGTGCGCGCCCGGCGACTTCCAGTGGATCGGCATCCACGACCCGAGCCCCGACGAGCTCCAGCTCATCGCGGACACCTTCGACCTGCACCCGCTCGCGGTCGAGGACGCCGGCGACTCCCACCAGCGCCCGAAGCTCGAGCACTACGGCGACACGCTCTTCCTGGTCCTCAAGACGCTCTGGTACGTCGACGAGGAGGACGCGGTCGAGACCGGCGAGATCAACATGTTCGTCGGCGCCGACTTCGTGGTGACCGTGCGCCACGGCGAGGGCATCGACCTCGCCGACTCCCGCAAGGACCTCGAGGAGCGCGCGCAGGTGCTCGAGCACGGCCCGATGGGGGTCATGTACGCCATCTGCGACCGCGTCGTCGACGAGTACGAGCGCGTCGGCGCCGCCCTCGAGGAGGACGTCGACGAGGTGGAGGAGTCGGTCTTCTCCCCCGCCCGCACCGACGACTCGACCCGCATCTACGTCCTCAAGCGCGAGATCGCCGAGGTGCGTCGCGCGGTGGGACCGCTGCGCGAGCCGATGCGGAAGTTCTCGATGCACTCCGACACCGTGCCGACGATCCGCACGCCCATCCCGATCACGGCCGAGACCGCGACCTACTTCCGTGACGTCTCCGACCACCTCCAGCGGGTCTCGGAGGTGATCGACAGCCTCGACATCCTGCTGTCGACGGCCTTCGACGGCCACCTGGCACGGATCTCGGTGCAGCAGAACGAGGACATGCGCAAGATCTCCGCGGGCGCCGCCCTCGTCGTGGTGCCGACGCTGATCGCCGGGATCTACGGCATGAACTTCGACCACATGCCCGAGCTGCACTGGACCTACGGCTACCCCTTCGCGATGGCGCTGATGGCCGGGGTCGCGGCCGGGCTGTTCGCGCTGTTCAAGAAGTCCGGGTGGCTGTGACGCCTCCGTCCCCGACGGCCTGGCGTGTGGTGTGGTGGTTCGGCTTCGTCAGCCTGGCCGCCGACATGGTCTACGAGGGCGCCCGCTCGGTCTACGGACCGCTGCTGGCGGCGCTGGGGGCCTCGGCGGTCGTCGTCGGGCTCGTCACGGGGGCGGGCGAGGCGGTGGCGCTCGTGCTGCGGCTGGCCTTCGGCCCGATCGCGGACCGCACCAGGCGCTACTGGACGCTGACGATCGTCGGCTACGGGCTGACCGCGATCTGCGTGCCGCTGCTCGCGATAGCCCCACGGCTCGGCGTTGCCGGACTCGGCTTCGCCACGACCATGATCCTGCTCGAACGCTTCGGCAAGGCCGTCCGCTCGCCCTCGAAGTCGGCGCTGCTGGCGCAGGCGGCGAGCGGGGTCGGCCGCGGACGCGGGTTCGGCGTCCACAAGGCGCTCGACCAGGTCGGCGCGTTCGCCGGTCCCCTGGTGGTCGCGGGCGTGGTGGCCATCAGCTCGCTCTGGGCGGGGATGGCGGTCCTCGCCGTGCCGGGGGCGATCGCGATGGTCCTGCTCCTGGCGCTGAGGCGTCGGGTGCCGGACCCGGGGGTGTACGACGTCGCGCCCGCCCCACCGCGTCCGGGCGCCGGCGAGCGACGAGGGTGGTGGGCCGAGGCCGTCGGGGCCGGTCTCTCGGGCGACTTCTTCCGCTATGCCGTCGCCGCGTCCTTGACGACCGGGGCGCTCGTCACCTTCGGCATCATCGGCTACCACCTGACGGTGGAGGGGCTCGTGCCGGTCGCCGCCGTCCCGGTCCTCTACGCCGCCGCGATGGGGGTCGAGGCCGTCGCGGCACTGGTCGTCGGCGCGGTGTACGACCGTGCTGGCCCCCGCGTGCTGCTCCTCGTGCCGTTTCTCGTGGCCCTGGTCCCCGCCCTGGCGCTCGGCTCGGCGCTGGCGGCGGTGCTCGCGGGCGTCCTCGCGTGGGGCATCGCCCAGGGCGTGCAGGACTCGACGGTCAAGGCCGTGGTGGCCGACCTGGTCGAGGCGCCGCGCCGCGCGACGGCGTACGGCGTCTTCGCGGGGATCCAGGGGCTCCTGGCCATCGTCGGCGGGGTGGGCGCGGGCTGGCTCTACGAGCGCTCGCTGGTGGCACTGGTCGTCGTCGTGGCGCTCACCCAGCTGGTGGCGCTGGGGCTGCTGCTCGACACGTTCAGGCGCTCAGCACGCCTGCACCGAGCAGGATGAGCGTGCCGGCGCCCAGGAGGATCCGGTAGACGACGAACGGCGTGTAGGAGCGGGTGCTGACGTAGCGCAGCAGCCAGGCGATGGCGGCGTACCCCACGACGAAGGAGACGACGGTGGCGGTGATCGTCGGGCCCCAGCCGTAGGTGTTGTCGCCGTTCGGGATCTCCTTGAGCTCGAACAGGCCCGCACCCACGACCGCCGGGATCGCCAGCAGGAAGGCGAAGCGCGTGGCGGCCTCGCGCTCGAAGCCGAGGAAGCGGCCCATCGAGATCGTGGCGCCCGAGCGCGAGACGCCGGGGATGAGGGCCATCGCCTGGGCGGCGCCCATCAGCACCGCGTCCCTCATCGTGAGCTTGCCGAGCGGGCGGTCGGTGCGGCCGACGCGGTCGGCGATGCCCAGCACGACACCCATCACGATCAGCGTGGTGCCGATGATCCAGAGGTTGCGGAAGTCGTCCTCGATGATGTCCTTCAGCAGCACTCCGAGCACCACGATCGGCAGCGAGCCGACGATGATGTACCACCCCATCCGGGCGTCGAGCGTGCCGCGGTACTCCGGCTGGAAGAGCGAACGCACCCACGCGCTGCCGATGCGCCAGATGTCCTTGCGGAAGTAGATGAGCACCGCGAGCTCGGTGCCGATCTGGATGACGGCGGTGAAGGCCGCTCCCGGGTCGCCCCAGCCGAACAGCTCGGGGAAGATCCGCAGGTGGGCGCTGCTCGAGATCGGCAGGAACTCGGTCAGCCCCTGGATGATGCCGAGGACCACTGCCTTGAGGAGATCGATCACAGGGGGTGAGCCTACGGGCGCGTCACCGCCCGTCGGTGCAGGCCCCGTGGCTACCCTCACCTCCATGCAGCAGCGATCCGTCGGCGCCACCGGGCTCAAGGTCTCCCGTCTCGGCCTCGGCACCATGACCTGGGGTCGCGACACCGACGAGCACGAGGCGCGCGACCAGCTCATCGCCTTCACCGAGGCCGGCGGGACCCTGCTCGACACCGCGGCCGGCTACGGCGACGGCGCGAGCGAGGAGCTGATCGGCACGCTGATCGGCGACGTGGTCTCCCGCGACGAGGTCGTGCTGGCCACGAAGGCCGGCATCTCGCGGCGTACGGGCGAGCGGGTCACCGACACCTCGCGCGGCACCCTGCTGACCACGCTCGACGCGTCGCTCGCGCGTCTCCGCGTCGACCACGTCGACCTGTGGCAGGTGCACGTGTGGACCGACGAGACGCCGGTCGAGGAGACCCTCTCCGCGCTCGAGCTGGCCGTGTCGTCGGGCCGGGCGTCCTACGTCGGCATCTCCAACTACAGCGGGTGGCAGACCGCGCAGGCTGCGACGTGGCAGCGCGCCTTCCCCGGGCGTACGCCGCTCGCGTCCACCCAGGTCGAGTACTCCCTGCTGAACCGCCAGGTCGAGCACGAGGTGCTGCCCGCCGCGCAGGCGCTCGGCCTCGGCGTGCTTCCGTGGTCGCCGCTCGGTCGTGGCGTGCTCACCGGGAAGTACCGCACCGGCACGCCCTCGGACTCCCGTGCGGCCAGCGAGCACTTCGCGAGGTTCGTCGGCGCCTACCTCGACGACCGCGGTCGCGGCATCGTCGAGGCCGTCGCCCGCGCCGCGGACGGCCTCGGGTGGTCGCCGCTCGAGGTGTCACTGGCGTGGGTGCGCGACCGCCCCGGCGTCACCGCGCCGATCGTCGGCGCCCGCACCGCCGCCCAGCTCGACGGCGTGCTCGGGGTGGAGGAGCTGACGCTGCCGCCCGAGATCGTCTCCGCCCTCGACGACGTGTCCGCCGACTGACCGATCCCCCGACCAGACGGAAGAAGACCATGGCCAGGATCCAGCGCCGTCCCCCCGGGCGGGGCATCGAGTGGGAGTACGAGACGCTCGTGCTCCCGAAGGACTTCTCGCGCAACGTCGTCACGCGCCTGCTCGTCGATCGCGCCGAGCACGGCGGCTGGGAGCTCGACCGCCTGCGGATCGGCCACGACGGCAAGCGCCGCGTGGTGCTGCGCCGCAAGATCATCCGCCAGCGGTTGACCCTCTTCGCCGGCTGAGAGGCCGTCCATGGGGTCCGGACCCCATGTCGTCCCCCGCCGACGCGTGCTCGACTCGAGGAACGGGACCGGACGGTCCCACTGAGGGGGCACTGGCATGGCACGACGCAACCGCAACCGGCCCGAGCTGGCGATCGTGGAGCTCGCCGTCGACCCGGTCGACGTGGACCGGCAGACCTACCCCGTGCGGATCCGGCTCACGCGCCCGATGACGGCGTACGAGGCCGAGGGTCTGGCCGTGATGGAGCCGGGGCTGCGCACCGAGGGTGATGCGATCGTCGTGCCGGACGCGCGGCTCGACGACGTGGCGCGCGAGTGCGACACCTGGGCCCACCGTCTCGAGCGCGTGCAGTCACGCGCCGACGAGCTCGAGGGCGAGGCCCTGGTCGCGGAGAGTCGGCGGATCGACGAGCAGTCGCGCCACGGCTCCCACCTGCGGAGCCAGCAGGCCGACGACCGCGGGCTCCATTGATCCCACCGCGCACTCACCAGCCGGAGGTGCCGGGTGCTCCCTTGAAGGGGCCGGTCACCCGCGAGGTGATCCAGCCGCCGTAGAAGTGCCCGGGCTGCGGCTCGACGACCTCCCCGTCGACGGTGCACCGATCGACGCGTCCCGGGTAGAGCGCGACGTGGTCGAGGAGCTGCTCGAAGCCCTTCGACGGCGTCGGGTAGGTCCACGCGATGGCGGCCAGCACCTCGTCGCCGACGACGACGTCGAGGTAGTCGGCCTGCCCCTTCCACTCGCACCAGGAGGCACCCTCGCCCGGGCGCAGCACGCCGTCAGCGAACGCGTCGCGCGGGAGGTAGTAGGTCGGCGGGTGGCTGGTCTCCAGCACGCGCAGGCTGGCGCGGGTCTCGGCGATCACGACACCGCCGTGCGTCACGACGACGTGCTCGGCGCTCGGTTCGACGCGGGGCGGGCGGGGGTAGTCCCAGACGGACTCGGTCTCGACGGCGCTCATGCGACCAACCTACGGAGTGGGAGGTCGGCTCGTGAGCCACGCCTGACCACGCCTGGCCGAGGCCTGGGCGAGCCACGCCTCCTCCACGAGCTCGACCAGCTCGTCGCGGTCCACCTCGCCGACGCGCGAGGCCCTCAGCAGCACCGACGGGTGCCCGTCGAAGTGCGGGGTGGTGAAGAACGGCAACCGGTCGTCCTGGAGCAGCGCCTGCTTGTCGCCTTCCGAGGCGACCCACAGGACGATCACGTCGTCGTAGCGCTCCCCCGTGTCCGGGTCGACCGCATCGGGGCGTGGAGTCCGGAAGAAGACGAAGGACTTGCTCCCGACCTGGTAGACGGGATTGCTCTCGGGCCTGAAGACGGTGACGTGGGGCATCGCCTGCGCGGTGGCGTGGATGTCGTCGACCGTCGCCGGACGGGTCACGGAGCTGCTGCCTCGGCCTTCGCCCTGAGCTCGCGCACCATCGCGTCCGGGTCGTCGGCGGAGTAGACGGCCGATCCCGCGACGAACACGTCTGCGCCGGCCTCAGCGCAGCGCTCGATGGTCTCCAGCGAGACCCCGCCGTCGACCTGCAGCCAGGTCTCGAGGCCGTGCTTGCGCACCAGCTCGCGGGCGGTGCGGATCTTCGGCAGGCACAGGTCGAGGAACTTCTGGCCGCCGAAGCCGGGCTCCACTGTCATGATCAGCACCATGTCGAGCTCGGGCAGCAACGCCTCGTAGGGCTCGATCGGGGTGGCCGGCTTGAGCGCCATCGACGCGCGGGCACCCTGCGCGCGGATCTCGCGAGCCAGCCGAACCGGCGCCCTCGCCGCCTCGGCGTGGAACGTGACCGACCCGCAGCCCGCCTCGGCGTACGCCGGCGCCCACCGGTCGGCGTCCTCGATCATCAGGTGCACGTCGAGCGGCTGGGTGGCGTGCTTGCTGAGCGCCTCGATCACCGGCAGCCCGAGCGTGAGGTTGGGGACGAAGTGGTTGTCCATCACGTCGACGTGCACCCAGTCGGCGCTCGGGATCCGGGCGACTTCGTCGGCGAGGTGCGACAGGTCGGCGTTGAGGATGCTCGGAGTGATCTGGATGCCCACGGGGACGATCCTAGGGACCTGGCACGTCGTCCGCCCGGGCGGCTCGGCCCGGGCGGCCCGCGTCGGGTCTACGCCTCGTCCGGCTCCGGCGGCGCGGCAGCGCCCGCGGCCTCGTCGCGGTCCGCCCACTCCAGCAGCGGCGCGATGTCGAAGGGGTGCGCGTCGATGTCGGCGTGCAGGTCTCCGATCCGCGCAAAGCGCTCGGGCATCGTGAAGATCGTGAAGTCGTCGGGCTCGCAGTCGTCGACCTCGTCCCAGCGGATCGGCGCCGAGACGCGCGCCTCGGGCACCCCACGCACCGAGTAGGCCGCGGCGATCGTGTGGTCGCGGGCGTTCTGGTTGTAGTCGACGAACAGCTGCGCGGGGTCGCGGTCCTTGCGCCACCACGCCGTGGTCACCTCTCCCCCGGCCCGCCGCTCGACCTCGCGCGCGAACGCCAGCGCCCCTCGGCGTACGTCCTGGAAGCCGTGGTCGGGCGGGATCCGGACGTAGACGTGCAGCCCCGACCCGCCGCTGGTCTTGGGGAAGCCGGTGGCGCCGAGCTCGTCGAGCACCTCGTGGGCGACGTGCGCCACGCGCTGCACCGTGGCCCAGTCGCAGTCGGGTCCCGGGTCGAGGTCGATGCGCCACTCGTCGGGCTTCTCGGTGTCGGCGCGGCGGCTGTTCCACGGGTGGAACTCGACCGTCGACATCTGCACCGCCCAGATGACGCTGCCGAGCTCGGTCACGCACAGCTCGTCGGCGGTGCGCTTCCAGCGTGGGAAGAAGAGCTCGACGGTCTCGACCCAGTCGGGCGCACCGGCGGGCAGCCGCTTCTGGTGGACCTTGTCGCCGGCGAGGCCCTTGGGGAAGCGGTGCAGCATGCACGGGCGCTCGAAGAGCGCGTTGACGATCCCGTCGCCGACGGCGAGGTAGTAGTCGACGAGGTCGAGCTTGGTCGCCCCCGGCCCACCGTCGACGGGTGGGAAGTAGACCCGGTCGGGGTTGGTGACCTTGACGACGCGACCGTCGACCTCGACCTCGGTGAACGGCGACGGCATACCTCGACCCTAGCCGCGCGGTCGCGCTACTGCCCGGCGCCGTCCGTGGGCGTGGCGGGCTGCGCGACGGTGACGGTCACCGGCTCGGACCAGCCCTCGTCGGCGTACTGGCTCTGCGGGCGGTGCCAGCGCAGTTCGGTCGTCTCGGTGAGGGGTACGTCGACCCGGGCGA
Organism: Nocardioides sp. S5; assembly: GCF_017310035.1. Lineage (NCBI taxonomy): Bacteria > Bacillati > Actinomycetota > Actinomycetes > Propionibacteriales > Nocardioidaceae > Nocardioides > Nocardioides sp. S5. The sequence goes on along the minus strand of NZ_CP022296.1, from coordinate 2,382,521 downwards.
GACCGTCGGGTCCGGACAGGACGGGCTCGCCGACGGGCGCCCACTCCCCGCCGGGCCGGCGCGACTCCAGCACGAGCGTGTCGCCCGTGGCGCGTCCACCGCCCTCGGTGACCCGGCCGGTCACGGCCACGGACTCGCCGGCAGGGACCTGGGGTCGGTCGACCGCGACCGTGGTGGTGAGGGTGACGCCCTCGAAGTCGAAGGTGCTGCCCGATGCCGTCACGGCGTCGACGTTGAAGGCCCGGCCGTCGCAGCCGAAGCCCGTCACCACGAAGCCGGGCCCGTCGCCGTGACGGGCGGCGAGCTCGCCGGTCGTGGCGCGGCCCTCCTGGGCCAGGGGCGCCTGCGTGGTGAGGTCGACCAGCGTCCAGTCGTAGGCCAGCGACGAGGTGGCCACGGTCGTCCAGGAGCCCGCCTCGACGTCGACGTCGGCGCGCCCGCTCCAGGCGGTGCCGGGCGGGCTGTCGGGCGTCACGGCCATCACGTAGGACACGCCGCGGGTGCCGCCGGTCGCAGCGACGGACACCGACGCCTCGACGCCGTTGAGCGAGTCGAACGCGGCGTAGGGACCGGAGGCGGTGCCCGTGCCCGTCGGCACGATGCCGAGGGACCGGCGTCCCAGGGGCGCTGAGTAGGGACCGAGGTTCAGTCGGGATCCCGGCGCAGAAGTGGTGCCGTCGAGCGAGTCGCAGCCGACATAGGTCATGAAGACGTCGGCATCTCCGGTGACCGGACCGGTCAGGGTGCGCGACCCGTCGGCGTACGCCGTGCTCGTCCCCGCGGCAGCCAGCGCCGCCATCGTCACGACGGCTGTCGCCCTGCTCCGCACTCGCATCCGTTCCTGCTCCCCGTCGCCCGCCGCACCCCTCCGGTGCGCCGCACTGCGACCATCATGGTGGGGTTCGGAACGGATGTGAACAGGTGGTGCGCAGATGTCCCCCGAATGTCACCTGTCGGGGTGGATGTCGGCGCGGCTGGCTAGGTTGGCGCCATGTCGTTCAGGGGCGTCGACGTCCCGCGCCACCCGGTGCGTCGCGTCGAGCCGCGCTGTGACCGCGGTGCCGTGGTCCTACCTGCGGCACCTCGAGGGCGACTGAGGCGCGAGCCGTCGGCTCAGCGGCGGCGCAGGGTCGCCGCGAACATCGCGTCCGTGCCCTCGCGGTGAGGCCACAGCTGGAAGCGGTCGACCTCCTCGGTGTCGTCGCGACGGCCCAGCACGGCCGTCACGACGTCGGTGGTCTCGGCGACCACGGGCGAGCAGGTCGCGTAGACCACGACACCGCCCGGGCGCACCGACTCCAGCGCCACGTCGAGCAGCACCTGCTGCAGGGCCGTCAGCAGGAGGATGTCGTCGGGGGTGCGCCGCCAGCGCGACTCGGGCCGTCGCCGAAGCGCGCCGAGGCCCGTGCACGGGGCGTCGACCAGGACGCGGTCGAAGGTGCCGGGCAGCCACGCGGGACGCGCGCCGTCGCCGGCCAGCACGTCGAACGACCCGGCCGGAAGGGCGCGCATGGCCGAGGCGACCAGGGCGGCGCGGTGGGGCTGCCGCTCGTGCGCGACCAGCCGGGCACCTCGCTGGGCGGCCAGCGCGGCGAGCAGCGCCGCCTTGCCGCCGGGACCGGCGCACAGGTCCAGCCAGCGCTCGTCGCGTCCCTCGAGCGGGGCGTCGGCCATCGCCAGGGCGACGAGCTGCGAGCCCTCGTCCTGCACGCCGGCACGGCCCTCCGACACGGCCGGGACGCCCGACGGGTCGCCGCCCTCGAGCACGACGCCGTACGGCGAGAGGCGGGTGCGGGTGCCACTCACGGCCTCGAGCTCCTCGACCGACGCCAGACCGGGGCGGGCGACCAGCGTGACCCGCGGCGCCGCGTTGTCGGCCGCCAGCAGGTCCGCGAGCTCGTCGTCGTCCCCCAGTGCCTCCGCGAGGGCGTCGACGACCCAGCGCGGGTGCGACTGGGCCACCGCGAGGTGACCCCGACGATCCGTCTCGGCGTCAGGCGCGACCTGGCTCACCCAGTCGGCGAGGTCGCGCCGGCTGATGGCGCGCAGCACCGCGTTGACGAGCCCGGCGGGGCCCTGTCCGACGCTCGCGCGGACCAGGTCGACGCTGGTCGAGATCGCCGCGTGGTCCGGCACCCGCATCGACAGCAGCTGGTGGGCGCCCAGGCGCAGCACGTCGCGCACCTCGGCCTGCAGCTTCGGTCGCGTCAGGCAGGCGTCGATGATCGGGTCGTAGAGGCCCTGCATGCGAATGGCGCCGGAGGAGAGCTCGGTGGCGAGCCCGGCGTCACGACCCTCGAGCCGGTGCTTGCGCAGCACCTGCGGCAGCACGAGGTTGGCGTAGGCGTCGTCGACCCGCACGGCGGTGAGGACGTCGAGCGCTGCCCGGCGCGGCCGGTCGACCGGACGTCGGCGACGCTCACTCACCGAGGTGCTCCCGGACGAGCGCGCGCGGGGCCTTCGCCGCCCACGCGTCGGTGATCACCTCGGCGAGCTCGGCGCGACCGATCTCGTCGAGGCGGGACTGCTGGACCAGGACGGCGTTGTAGCCCTTGAAGTGGTCGATGGTGAAGAACGGCGTCGACGCGTCCTCGACGAGGGCGTGCTTCTCGACCTCCGTCGGCGTCATGATGACCACGAGGTCGTCGTACATCTCCCCGGTCTCCGGGTCGATCGCCGTCCTGCCCGGGGCGCGGTAGAGCACGAAGCCCTTGCCCTTGTCCCCGCGCGGCACCTTCCACGTGGGTCGGTCACCCCACGAGGTGCCGAGCTCGGTCTCGGGCAGCGACGCGCAGATCTCGTCGATGTCCTCCGGGCGTGCGGGCCGGTCCTCGGGGGTGCTCACCCGGTCGGCTCCTCGGCGCCGAGGCGCACCCCGGACTCCAGGCGTACGCCACGGGCCCAGTCCGCGGCGGCCATCTCCTTCTTGCCGAACGCCTTGACCTGCCCCAGCCGGACGGGCGTGGTGCCGGTGCCGACGTGGACCGCGTTCTTGGTGACCTCGATGACGCCGGGCTCGAGCTGCGGGTGGTCGGTCGGGGTGACGGGACCGATCTTCATCCGCTCGCCGGCGTACGTCGTCCACGCACCGGGCGCGGGCGTGCAGGCCCGGACCTGTCGGTCGATGCCGACCGCCGGGTGGGTCCAGTCGACGCGGGCGTCGTCGACCAGGATCTTCGGGGCGAAGGACACCCCCTCGGCCTGCTGCTCGCGGGCCTCCAGGCTGCCGTCCTCGATGCCGTCGAGGGTCTGCACGAGCAGGCCGGCGCCGCCCTCGGCGAGCCGCTCGAGCAGGTCACCCGCTGTGTCGCCGGGACGGATCCTCTCGGTCATGACCCCGAAGACCGGACCGGCGTCGAGCGCCTTGACGATGCGGAAGGTCGTGGCGCCGGTGACCGCGTCGCCGGCCCACAGCGAGTGCTGGACCGGTGCGGCGCCCCGCCACGACGGCAGGACCGAGAAGTGCAGGTTGATCCAGCCGTGCGGCACCAGGTCGAGGGCCGACTGCGGCAGCAGCGCGCCGTAGGCGACGACCGGGCAGGCGTCGGGACGCAGGTCGGCGAGGGCTGCCTGGAAGTCCGGGTCGCGCGGGTGCTCGGGCTTGAGGACCGGTACGCCGAGCTCCTCGGCACGCTGGGCCACCGGGCTGGCGACCAGCCGGCGCCCGCGACCGCTGGGGGCGTCGGGGCGGGTGACCACGCCGACGAGCTCGTGGCGGCTCGCGGCGACGGCCTCGAGCGCGGGGACGGCGACCTCGGGGGTGCCGGCGAAGACGACGCGCATCAGTCCTGCTTCCTGGTGGGGCGGGTTCGGGTCACGGGGTCGGTGGTGCTCAGCGGGCGAACCCGTGGGTCGGGTGCGGGCTGACCCGGACGGTGGGCCTCTCGAGGCCGAACCACTCGGACTCGCGGATCTCCTTCATCGCCGCCTTGCGGGCGTCGGTGTCGAGCTTGTCGATGAAGAGGATGCCGTCGAGGTGGTCGGTTTCGTGCTGCATCGCGCGGGCGAGCAGCTCCGAGGCCTCGATGCGCACCGGCTCCCCGTGCACGTCGAAGCCCGTGGCCACGACCGAGAGCGCGCGCAGGCAGTCGTAGGTCAGCTCCGGCAGGGACAGGCACCCCTCAGCGCCGTCCTGCGTCTCGTCGGAGAGCTGGAGCGTCGGGTTCACCAGGTGGCCGACCTCGCCGTGCACGTTCCAGGTGAAGACCCGCAGCCCCACGCCGATCTGCGGCGCAGCGAGGCCGGCCCCGGGCGCGGCCAGCATCGTGTCGGTGAGGTCGGTGACGAGCTGGCGCAGCTCGCGGTCGAAGCTGTCGACCTCGATCGCGCGCTGGCGCAGCACGGGATCGCCGAAGAGGCGGATGGGCTGGACGGCCACGGAACTCCTTGGGACCTGGGGACTGCTGGGCTCGGAAGGCACCCAAGTCTAGGGACGGAGCCGCAGCGGGTCCCATCGGCGCTAGAGGCTGAGCGGATCGACCTGGATGCGCACCGCCTCCAGCTTGCGGGCCGAGCGCAGTCGCTGCAGGTCGCCGAGCGCCTCCGACAGGGCCGTCGCCCGCGACCGTGGCACCCGCAGCACCACGCGGTGCTCCCCGGGGTCGTGCTCGAGCGGCACCGGGCCCAGCACCTCGGCCCCGTCGGGCAGGTCCAACAGGTGGAGCACGTCGTCGAGCGCTCCCAGCTCGCCGGTGACGGTCGCGATCCTCGCCGCCGGCGGCAGGTGGGCGGCGGCGCGCTCCTCGCCCTCGCGCCGCGCGAAACCGGCCGGGTCCCAGCGCACGAGTGCCTGGAGCGCCGGGTGGGCCGGGTCGCCGACCGCCACCACGTGGCCGCCGGCGCGGACGAGGACCGCGGCGTTGAGCCAGCGGCGCAGGGCCTCCTCCCCCGCCCTGAGGTCGTCGCGGGCCAGCGTCAGCCAGGTGTCGAGCAGCAGCACGGCGGCGTAGCCCTCCTCCGCCACCGGCTCCGCGCCGACCGTGGCGACGACGATGTCGTGCGCGGGTCCGACCTGGTCGAGCACCCGCTCGCCGCTGGAGCTGCGCACCGTCGTGCCGGGGAACATCCGGCCCAGCTCCTCGGCAGTGCGCGCCTCGCCCCGGACCGGGGCCCGCAGGCCGCGGCCGCGGCAGGTCGGGCAGGACCACGCGGACTCGACGTGCCCGCACCACCGGCACTGCGGCGGCACCGCCGGTCCGGGGATCGTCAGCGGTCCCGTGCAGGCCGTGCAGCGCGCCGGCGTACGGCACGTGTCGCACGCCAGGGACGCGGCGTAGCCGGCCCGCGGGGTCTGCACGAGCACCGGACCCGACTCCAGCCCGGCGCGGAGCGCGTCGTAGGCGGCGCGCGGGACGCGGGTGCCGATCGAGCGGTCCTCGCCCGGCACGGCCTCGACGCGGACCCGGCGCCGGAGGTCCGGGCGCGGCACGGACAGCTCGTGGACCCACCCGGAGGCCACCAGCTGCTGCACCTCGGGGGTGCGGGCCACCCCGGCGAGCAGGACGGCCGTCGACTGCTGCGCAGCGCGGGTGAGCAGCACGTCGCGGGTGTGGGGGTAGGGGGCGCGCGGCTCGGCGTGGAGGTCGTCGCCGTCGTCCCAGACCACGACCAGGCCGAGGTGGTGGACGGGCGCGAAGGCCGCGGCTCGGGTGCCGACGACCACGCGGCGGGCCCCACGCGAGACCGCGAGGAACTCGCGGTAGCGCGCGGACGGGCCCGCGTCGGCGGTGAGGCACACGTGGTGGCCAGGACCGAGCTGTGCGTCGAGCGCTGCGCCGACCCTGGCCACGTCCCGGGCGTCGGGCACGCACACCAGCGCGCCCTGACCCGCGGCGTACGCCGTCGCGACGACCTCGGCCAGCATCGCGGGCCAGTCGTCCGCGGGCGCGGCCGACCACGCAGCGCGGGGCGACTCCCCCGCAGCCAGGCGGCGCAGCAAGGCGTCGGCGTGCTCGACACCCGACCATCGGGACGGGCCGGTCGGCGCGACGGGCGTCGGAGCCGGCTCAGAGGCGGCCTTCTCCGCGGTCGCGTGCCGTGGCGGCACGGCGAGCCGGAGCACGTCGGAGCGGGCTCCGGCGTAGCGGTGGGCGAGCGTCCGGCTCAGCTCCGCGACCTCGGGGGCGAGGACGGGCTCGGGGCTGACCACGCGCCGCAGCGGCTGGAGGGTGCCGGTGTGGTCGGTCCGGCTGGAGCGCTCCACGACGAAGCCGTCGACGTCCTGGCCGGCGAAGCGCACCTTCACCCGCGCTCCGGGGACGGCCGTGTCGGCCATCGCGCGCGGGACGGCGTAGTCGAAGGGGCGGTCGAGGTGGGCCAGCGCGATGTCGACGAGGACCCGCGCCACCGGGTCGGTCTCGGCCGGTTCCCACGACGCGGCCTTGCTGCGTCGGGTGGCGGCCGCCTTGGCGCGGGCGTCGTCGACGGCAGCACGAAGCCCCGGGAGCATGTCTGCTTCCGGGGCCTCGTGATCGCTCATGCGGTGGATTGTGTCAGCGACGTACGACGGTCCGACCGCCGCCGCCTCGCCCGCTCGGGGTTGTCAGGCTCTCGCTGAGGTTGTCGGCCCGTGCACGGCCTGACATCTTCAGCGATCCCCGGCCAGCCGGGGATCCCGAGCAGCAGGGCCTCAGATCCCCGCAGCAGCCTTCAGCTTCTCGGCGCGGTCCGTCGACTCCCAGGTGAACTCCGGCAGCTCGCGGCCGAAGTGGCCGTAGGCCGAGGTCTGGGCGTAGATCGGGCGGAGCAGGTCGAGGTCGCGGATGATCGCGGCCGGGCGCAGGTCGAAGACCTCGAGGACCGCGTCCTGGATCTGCTCGTCGCTCACGACACCGGTGCCGAAGGTCTCGATGAAGACGCCGACGGGAGCCGCCTTGCCGATCGCGTAGGCCACCTGCGCCTCGCAGCGGCGGGCGAGGCCGGCCGCGACGACGTTCTTGGCGACCCAGCGCATCGCGTAGGCCGCGGAGCGGTCCACCTTCGACGGATCCTTGCCGGAGAAGGCGCCGCCGCCGTGACGGGCCATGCCGCCGTAGGTGTCGACGATGATCTTGCGACCGGTCAGGCCCGCGTCGCCCATCGGACCGCCGATGACGAAGGTGCCGGTCGGGTTGACCAGCATCCGGTAGCCCTCGGAGGGGATGTCGAAGGACGCGAGGACCGGGTCGATGACGTGCTGCTTGATGTCGGCCTCGAGCTGGGCGTGCTCGATGTCGGGGCCGTGCTGGGTCGACAGCACGACGGTGTCGATGCGCACCGGGCGGTCGTCCTCGTCGTACTCGATGGTGACCTGGGTCTTGCCGTCGGGACGCAGGTAGTCGAGTACCCCGTCCTTGCGGACCTGGGTCAGGCGCTGGGCGAGACGCTGCGCGATCGTGATCGGCAGCGGCATCAGCTCGGGCGTGTCGTCGCAGGCGTAGCCGAACATCAGGCCCTGGTCACCGGCTCCGCGCATGTCCAGCTCGTCCTCGCTGGAGCCGACGCGCGACTCGTGGCCGGCGTCGACGCCCGCGGCGATGTCGCTCGACTGGGCGCCGATGGCGACCTGCACGCCGCAGGTGGTGCCGTCGAAGCCCTTGTCCGAGGAGTCGTAGCCGATCTCGAGGATCGCCTTGCGGACGATGTCCGCGACCGGGGCGTACGCCGTCGTGCGGACCTCGCCGGCGACGACGACCAGGCCGGTGGTGAGCAGTGTCTCCACCGCGACGCGGAGGTTGGCGCGGTCGGGGTCCTCGGCCATCAGGTGGTCGAGGACCGAGTCGCTGATCCGGTCGGCGATCTTGTCCGGGTGACCCTCGGTCACGGACTCGGAGGTGAAGAGGCGTCCAGCCACAGTGCTCTCAATTCTCGTGTGGAAAAGTCGGGTCAAACCTACCTGCTGCCCAGCATCCGGGACGCATGTCTCACCCGGCGAATCGCCGGAGGACCTCGTCCCAGATCACGTGCGCGAGGGCGTTCTTGCTGCCGTGGGGCACCTCGACGACGCCGCCGTCGCCACCGAGGATCACGGCCTCGTTGTCGCTGCTGCCGAAGACCGCCCCGCCGCTCACGTCGTTGACGACGAGGAGGTCGCAGCCCTTGCGGGCGAGCTTGGCGCGGCCGAGCTCGAGCACCGACCCGGTCGCGTCGCCCGTCTCCGCGGCGAAGCCGACCACGACCGCTCCCGCGCGCGCCCGCTCGTGGGAGATCTCGGCGAGGATGTCGGGGTTCTGGACCAAAGCGATCGACGGTGCCGAGCCGTCCTCGGCCTTCTTGATCTTCGCGTCGCTGACCGTCGTGGGACGGAAGTCCGCAGGCGCGGCGGCCATGACGACGGCGTCCGCGGTGGCTGTCGCGGCGACCACGGCGTCCCGCAGCTCGTCGGTCGTCTCGACCCGTACGACGCTCACGCCGGCCGGGTCGGGCAGGGACACGTTGGCGCTGACCAGCGTGACGTGGGCGCCGCGCGACGCCGCCGCACGGGCGAGGGCGTAGCCCTGGAGGCCCGAGGAGCGGTTGCCGAGGAAGCGCACGGGGTCGAGGTACTCCCGGGTGCCACCGGCCGAGACGACGACCTTCAGCCCGGAGAGGTCCGGTGCGCCGACGCCGCGCTCGAGCACGCCACGAGCGAGCTCGAAGATCTCCGCGGGGTCAGGCAGGCGCCCCTTGCCGGTGTCGGCGCCGGTGAGCCGGCCCTCGGCCGGCTCGATGACGACGACACCGCGCTGGCGCAGCGTGGCCACGTTGGCCTGGGTGGCCGGGTGCTCCCACATCTCGGTGTGCATCGCCGGGGCGAGGACGACCGGGCAGCGCGCCGTGAGGAGCGTGTTGGTGAGCAGGTCGTCGGCCAGGCCGTGGGCCGCCTTGGCGATCAGGTCGGCGGTCGCCGGGGCGACCACGACCACGTCGGCGGCCTGCCCGATCTTCACGTGCGGCACCGCGTGCACGTCGGTCCACACCTCGGTGGACACCGGCTTGCCCGACAGCGCCGCCCAGGTGGGCGCCCCGACGAACTCCAGCGCCGCAGCCGTGGGCACGACGGTGACGTCGTGCCCCGACTCGGTGAACCGGCGCAGCAGCTCGCAGGCCTTGTAGGCCGCGATCCCGCCGGAGACGCCCAGGACGACCTGTGCGGTCATCGAGAGGCTCGCGTCACTCCGTGGCGTCGCCGGCGGCAGCGGCCTCGGCGGCGGCGGCCTCAGCGGCGGGGTCGATGTCCTCGCAGGTCAGGAGGTCGTCATTGATCTCGCGGAGCGCGATCGAGAGCGGCTTCTCCTGCACGTGGGTGTCGACGAGCGGGCCGACGTACTCCAGCAGGCCCTCGCCGAGCTGGGAGTAGTAGGCGTTGATCTGGCGGGCGCGCTGGGCGCTGTAGAGCACCAGCTTGTACTTGCTGTCGGTCTTGGTGAGCAGGTCGTCGATCGAGGGGTTGGTGACGCCCTCGGCGGCGATGGTGGGAGATGCCACGGTGTTGGTGCCTCGCTAGTCAGATCGGGCGGTGCGGATCGGGTCCAACCATCAAGGCTACCAACTCGTCGGCAGCAGCGTGAACTTCGTGGTTCACGATGGTCACGTCGAACTCGCTCTCGGCGGCCAGCTCGGCACGCGCGGTCTCCAGACGGCGCTCGCGCTCCGCCTCGGTCTCGGTGCCGCGGCCGACGAGACGGCGTACGAGCTCGTCCCACGACGGCGGCTTGAGGAAGACGAAGAGCGCCTCGGGCATCGTCTCGCGCACCTGGCGCGCGCCCTGCAGGTCGATCTCAAGCATGGCGGGCTGGCCGGAGGCCAGGGCGAGGTCGACCGGACCACGGGGCGTGCCGTAGCGCGCGGCCTTGTGGACCACCGCCCACTCCAGCAGGTCGCCCTTCTCGATCATGGCGTCGAACTCCTCGTCGGAGACGAACCAGTAGTGGACGCCGTTCTCCTCGCCGGGGCGCGGCGGGCGTGTGGTGGCGGAGACCGACAGCCAGACCTCGGGGTGGGTCTCGCGCACGGCGGCGGCGACGGTGCCCTTGCCGACGGCGGTGGGACCGGCCAGGACGATCAGGCGCGAACGACGGGTGGGGGTGGCGGGAGCTGCTTCGGTCACGACGCGTCGGGGCCGAACTCGCGCTCGAGCGCGGCGACCTGCTTGACCCCGAGCCCGCGCACGCGGCGGCTCTCGGCGATCCCGAGGCGCTCCATCACCTGTCGCGCCCGCACCCGGCCCAGGCCGGGCACCGACTGCAGGAGCTCGACCACCCGCATCTTCCCGATGACCTCGTTGGTCTGGCCCTCCTTGAGCACGTCGAGGATGGAGCCACCGGAGTTCTTCAGGCGGTTCTTCACCTCGGCCCGCTCGCGTCGGGAGGCCGCAGCCTTGTCCAGGGCTGCCTGGCGCTGCTCGGGCGTCAGAGGGGGCAAGGCCACGAAAGCTGTCCTTCAGGGTCGCGAGGAATGGGTCCGGCGGGAGGTTCGGCTCAATCTAGTCAGGTCCCGACGAGGCAGGCAATCGAGCCGGCAGGATCGCGACCGCGAGGTGACGTGCGCGACAGGCGCGACCCGCCTCAGCGCGACAGCGGCGTGCCGCAGACGTCGAGCGCGTGCTGCTCGACCGCGGCCATCGCGGTCACCGTCCGCTCCGAGCCCACCGCGCGTGCGGCGGCCTCGATCTCGTCCCGGGCCGCGTCGTCGAGGCCGGCGGGCGGCTCGTCCGCGGAGTACGTCGAGGCGTCGACGTCGTGCTCGCCGAGCACGTCCTCGAGGGCGTGGAGCGGGTCGACCACGGCGTCCCAGTCGTCCACGACGTCGCGTGGCGCATGCTCGGCCAGGTCGTCGTAGGCGTCGAGGGCGTCGAAGATCGCCGCCATGTCCTCGGACGCGGCCACCTCGGACAGCGTCGCCTGGTGCCCCTCGACCCGCTCGCAGTAGTCCGCCTGCGGGTCGCCGGAACATGCCGCGGCGAGCGGGAGCAGGAGGAGCACGGCGAGCAGTCTCACGCCCCCAACCCTCGCACGGCGTCGTTGCCACGCAGTGCGGCGTCGCGGAGCGCGGAGACGTCGGGTCCGGCGGCCAGCACCTCGCGCGAGGAGCTGGGCAGCGCCCACCTCGCGGAGTCGCCGAAGATCCGGAGCAGGTCGGCGACCGTGCCGCCCTGGGCGCCGTAGCCCGGCACGAGGAAGGGGCCGTTGATGTCGAGGTCCTCGTCGGTCGCACCGATGGTGGCGCCGACGACCGCGCCGAAGGAGCCCACCGGCTGCACGCCCGCGTTGAGCGCCCGGAGGTGGTCCAGGACGGTCCCGGCCACGGTGCGCCCACCGGAGCGAGCGTGCTGGACCTCGGGACCCTCCTTGTTGGAGGTCAGGGCCAGGACGAACAGCCCGCCGCCGTGGCGGTGGCACGCCTCGACCATGGGGTCGAGCGACCCGAAGCCGAGGTAGGGGCTGGCGGTGATCGCGTCGGAGCCGAGCGGCGAGGCCGGGTCGAGATAGGCATCGGCGTAGGCCTGGCTGGTCGAGCCGATGTCGCCGCGCTTGACGTCGAGCAGCACCAGCGCGCCGGCGTCACGGGACTCGGCGATGACGCGTTCGAGCACCGCGATCCCGCGGCTGCCGAAGCGCTCGTAGAACGCGCTCTGCGGCTTGACCACGCTGACCAGCGGGGCCACCGCCTCGACGACGCTCAGCGCGAAGCGCTCCAGCGAGGCGACGTCGTCGGACAGGCCCCACTGCTCGAGCAGCGCCGCGTGCGGGTCGATGCCGACGCAGAAGCGGCCGCGCTCGTCGATCGCGCGGGCGAGGCGGGTGCCGAACGGTGTCATGCGTCCTCCTGGTGGTGGGCTGCGAGGTCCGCGCGCAGCCGGGCGACGGTGGTCGGGTCGTGGAGCAGGGCGGTGCCGACCTGCACGGCGGTGGCGCCTGCAGCGAGGTAGGTGCGGGCGGAGGCGAGGTCGCGTACGCCGCCGCAGGCGATGACGGGCACGGCGGGCAGCGACCGGTGCACCTCCGCGACGCAGCGCAGCGCGATGGCCCCGACGGCGGGGCCGCTGAGGCCGCCAGCACGTCCGTCGAGGAACGCGGCGGGCACGGCGTTGCCGACGACCACGGCGGTGGCGCCCGCCTCGTGGCAGGACCGCGCTCCCTCCACGATCCGGGAGACGTCGGGCCGCAGCTTGGCGAGCACCGGCCGGTCGGAGGGGAACTCGCGTCGCACAGCCGCGATGACACTGGCCGCGTGGTAGGGCTCGCGCACCTCGAAGAGCCCGGCCCCGACCTCGTCCGGAGCGCCGACGTTGACCTCGAGGCCGGCCACCCCGGGGGCGCGGCTCAGGCGCCGCGCCAGGTCGGCGTACTCCCCCATCGTCGCGCCCGCGATCGACACCAGGACCCGCGCGCCGGCCCGCACCAGCCACGGCAGCTCGGTGGCCAGGAAGTGTTCGAGGCCGGGGTTGGGCAGGCCGACGGCGTTGATCAGCCCGCCCGGGACCTCGACGAGACGCGGGCCGGCGCCGCCCGCGCGCGGGTCGAGCGTCAGCGAGCGGGTGACGAAGTCGAGACCGGCCAGGCCGTCAGGACCTGCGAAGGGCTCGAGCTCACGACCGGTGCCACCGCAGCCGGCCGCGACCATGACCGGTCCGGGGACGTAGGCGCTCACAGGTCGTCCCACCGCACGCGGTCGCCCCGGACGACGGGACCCTCGGTGCACGCGCGCACGACGCGGTCGACGCCATCCTCGCCGACCACCGGGAGCGGGCACCCGTGGCACAGCCCGGTGCCGCACGGCGTCGGGACCTCCAGCCCGACCTGGCTCCACGCACCCGCCCGCTCGGCGGCCGCGGCGCAGGCGCGGAGCACGTCGGCGGGCCCGGCGGCGTAGACGACGTCGGCGTCGGCGCGCCGAAGCAGGTCGTCGACGTGGTCGGCGACCCCGCCGCGCTGTCCGACCGAGCCGTCCGCGGTGAGGACGGTGACGGACCTGACCGCGCGGCGTGCCTCCAGGGCCGACAGCAGGTGGGACTCATCCGGTGCCGAGACCACGAGGGACACCGCACATCCCCGCTCGCGGAGGCGCTCGGCGAGGGGAAAGAGTGGCGCCGCGGCGTAGCCCTCGCCGACGAGCAGGCAGGAGACCGCCTCCTTCGGCAGCGCGAACGCGCGACCCAGTGGGCCGGTGATCGACACCCGCGTCCCGACGGGCTGTGCGGCCAGCCAGGAGGTGCCCTCCCCGCGGGGCTCGAGCACCACGTCGAGGGTCGGGCCGAAGGCGCTCGAGGCGCGCACGCGGTGGATCCACAGCGGACGGCGCGCGACGTGGCCCGGGACGGTGACCGCGACGAAGTTGCCCGCCCGGAACCGCTCGGGCACGCCCGGCGCCGTGAGGGTCAGGTGGCGGTGGGCGCCGACGCGCTTGGTCGCCACCACCTCCCCCTCGACGTGGACGGGAGTCCTCACCTCAGCCACGGGCATCAGGCATCCGAGGCGAGTCCCCGCACGATCCGGCGCGGCCACAGCGGGCCCTCGTAGACGAAGGCGGTGTAGGCCTGCAGCAGGTCGGCGCCTGCGTCGAGGCGTCGCCGGGCGTCGTCCACGGTCGTGATGCCGCCGACACCGATCAGCGTCAGGTCGCGGCCCACGCGCCCGCGCAGGAGGCGTACGACGTCCTCGGAGCGCTGCGTCAGCGGCCGGCCGCTCAGCCCGCCGGCGCCGACCCGTTCGACGTCGGCCGCGCTGCTCGCGAGGCCGTCGCGGCTGATCGTGGTGTTGGTGGCGATGATGCCGTCGAGGCAGCTGGCGAGCGCGAGGTCGGCGACCGCGAGGACGTCGTCGTCGCTGAGGTCGGGCGCGATCTTCACCAGCAGCGGCACCCGCCGCGCGGGGCTGACCTCGTCGGCGCGACGGCGTACGGCGGCGAGCAGGGGCTCGAGCTTCTCCACGGCCTGGAGGTCGCGCAGTCCGGGCGTGTTGGGCGAGGAGACGTTGACGACGAGGTAGTCGGCGTGGGGTGCGAGCAGGCCGGCCGACTTCTCGTAGTCGGCGACGGCCTCGTCCTCGGGCACGACCTTGGTCTTGCCGATGTTGACGCCCAGAACGGGCGGACCGAGGAACGAGGCCCGGCCGTGATGCGAAGCAGCCTCAGCCACCGCGGGGTTGCTCGACCGCCACGCCTGCAGTCGCCGCGCGACGACCTCGGCACCGTCGTTGTTGAAGCCCATCCGGTTGACGATCGCGCGGTCGGCGGTGAGCCGGAACAGGCGCGGCTGCGGGTTGCCCGGCTGCGCCTCCCCGGTGACCGTGCCGACCTCGACGTGGCCGAAGCCGAGCGCGGCCAGCCCGTCGATGCCCACCGCGTTCTTGTCGAACCCTGCCGCGAGGCCGAGGGCGTGCGGAAAGGTGATCCCCATCGCCTGCACCTGCGCAGGTGCGCCGCCTCGACCCTCCGGGCGGGCTCCGAGGAGCCTGCTCGTCACGGGCTGGGCCGCCCGGATCGCCCGGAAGGCTGCGTGGTGGATGCGCTCGGCGTCGAAGCGGGTCAGGCCCCGCTCGAAGAGCACGTCGTAGGGACGCACCCTCACGCCTCCCCGGCCGGGGTCGACGGGCGCAGCTGCGCGGCCCAGTCCTGAAGGGAGCGCACGCCGATGTCGCCGCGCCGCATCGCCTCCAGACCCTGCACGGCTGCCCCGAGGCCCTGGATCGTGGTGATGCAGGGGATGTCGGTCGAGACCGCGGCGGTGCGGATGTCGTAGCCGTCCATGCGCGGGGAGCCGCCGCTGGTCGCGCCGTGGGGCGTGTTGATGACGAGGTCGACCTCGCGGGCCCAGATGCGACCCACGATGGTCGGCTCGCCGTCGGGGCCCTCGCCCTCGGAGTGCTTGCGCACGACCGTGGCGGTGACGCCGTTGCGCCGCAGCACCTCGGCGGTCCCGGCGGTGGCGAGGATCTCGAAGCCCATGTCGGCGATCTGCTTGACCGGGAAGATCATGTGGCGCTTGTCGCGGTTGGCGACCGACACGAACACCTTGCCCGACAGCGGCAGCGAGCCGTATGCCGCGGCCTGGGCCTTGGCGAAGGCGGTGCCGAAGAACGCGTCGAAGCCCATCACCTCGCCGGTCGAGCGCATCTCCGGCCCGAGCAGCGCGTCGACGGTGCGACCGTCGGCGGTCTTGAAGCGGTCGAAGGGCATGACCGCCTCCTTGACCGCGATGGGCGAGCCGTCGGGCAGGTGCCCGCCGTCGCCGGTGGCCGGCAGGACGCCGATCGCGCGCAGGTCGGCGATCGACTCCCCCAGCATCACGCGGGCCGCGGCCTTGGCGAGCGGGGTCGCGGTCGCCTTGGACACGAACGGCACCGTCCGCGACGCCCGCGGGTTGGCCTCGAGGACGTAGAGCACGTCGGAAGCCAGCGCGAACTGGATGTTGAGCAGGCCGCGGACGTCGAGCCCGCGGGCGATCGCCTCGGTCGAGCGGCGGATCCGGTCGATCTCCTCACGCCCCAGCGTGATCGGCGGGAGCGCGCAGGACGAGTCGCCGGAGTGGATGCCGGCCTCCTCGATGTGCTCCATCACGCCACCGAGGAAGAGCTCCTCGCCGTCGAAGAGCGCGTCGACGTCGATCTCGACCGCGTCGTCGAGGAAGCGGTCGACCAGCACCGGCTGGCGCTCGTTGATGAGCCCGTTGGCGACGTACTTCTCCAGGTAGGCCTCGAGCGCGGCGTCGTCGTAGACGATCTCCATGCCGCGCCCGCCGAGGACGTAGGAGGGGCGCACCAGCACGGGGTAGCCGATCTCGTGCGCGATGCGCTGCGCCTGGGGGTACGACGTCGCGGTGCCGTGCTTGGGCGCCGGCAGGTTGGCGTCGGCCAGGACGCGGCCGAAGGCGCCGCGCTCCTCGGCGAGGTGGATCGACTCCGGCGAGGTGCCGACGATCTTCACGCCCGCGTCGGCCAGGCCCTGGGCGAGCCCGAGGGGCGTCTGGCCACCGAGCTGGCACACCACGCCGGCCACCGGGCCGGCCTGCTGCTCGGCGTGCACGATCTCGAGGACGTCCTCGAGCGTCAGGGGCTCGAAGTAGAGCCGGTCGGAGGTGTCGTAGTCGGTGCTCACGGTCTCCGGGTTGCAGTTCACCATGATCGTCTCGTAGCCGGCCTCGGCGAGCGCGAGCGAGGCGTGCACGCAGCTGTAGTCGAACTCGATGCCCTGCCCGATGCGGTTGGGCCCGGAGCCCAGGATGATCACGGCCTCCTTGCCCTCCGCGCGCGGCTGCACCTCGCTCTCCTCGTCGTAGGACGAGTAGTGGTAGGGCGTGCGGGCGGCGAACTCGGCGGCGCAGGTGTCGACGGTCTTGAAGACCGGCCGGATGCCGAGCGCGTGGCGCACACCACGCACGACGTCGGCGCTCAGCCCGCGGATGCGGCCGACCTGCTCGTCGGAGAAGCCATGGCGCTTGGCCAGGCGCAGCAGGTCGGGCGTGAGCTCGGGGGCGTCGATGAGCTGCACGGCGACCTCGTTGATGAGCGCGAGCTGGTCGACGAACCACGGGTCGATCGCGGTCGCGTCGAAGATCTCCTCCGCCGTCGCGCCGGCACGGATCGCGTCCATGACCTTCTTGAGCCGGCCGTCGTGCGGGACGCTGATCTCCTCGAGCAGCGCCGTCTTGGTCGTCTCCGAGGCGAGGTCGTCGTCGAAGTGCTTGTGCCAGTCGAAGGGCGCGTGCTTGCTCTCCAGCGAGCGCAGCGCCTTCTGCAGGGCCTCGGTGAAGTTGCGCCCGATCGCCATCGCCTCGCCGACCGACTTCATGTGCGTGGTCAGCGTCGGGTCGGCCTCGGGGAACTTCTCGAAGGCGAAGCGCGGGACCTTCACCACGACGTAGTCGAGCGCGGGCTCGAAGGAGGCGGGGGTGCTCTGCCCGTCCTCGCGCGCGGTGATGTCGTTGCGGATCTCGTCGAGGGTGTAGCCGATGGCGACCTTGGCCGCGATCTTGGCGATCGGGAAGCCCGTCGCCTTGGAGGCCAGCGCCGAGGAGCGCGAGACGCGGGGGTTCATCTCGATGACGATCAGGCGACCGTCGGCGGGGTTCACGGCGTACTGGATGTTGCAGCCACCCGTGTCGACGCCCACCGCGCGGATGATGCCGATCGCGAGGTCGCGCATCTTCTGGTACTCGCGGTCGGTCAGCGTCATCGCCGGCGCGACCGTGATCGAGTCGCCGGTGTGCACGCCCATCGGGTCGAGGTTCTCGATCGAGCAGACGATGACGGTGTTGTCCGCGCTGTCGCGCATCACCTCGAGCTCGTACTCCTTCCAGCCGAGGATCGACTCCTCGAGGAGCACCTCGGTGGTCGGGCTGGCCGCCAGGCCGGACCCACCGATGCGGCGCAGGTCCCTCTCGTCGTAGGCCATGCCCGAGCCGGTGCCGCCCATGGTGAAGGACGGGCGTACGACCATGGGGTAGCCGAGGTCGTCGGCCGCGGCCAGCAGGTCGTCCATCGAGTGGCAGATCACGCTGCGGGCGGACTCGCCGCCGAGCTGCTCGACGATCTTCTTGAACTGCTGCCGGTTCTCGCCGCGCTCGATCGCCTCGATCGAGGCGCCGATCAGCTCGACGCCGTACTTCTCCAGGATGCCGGCCTTGTCGAGGGCCATCGCGCAGTTGAGCGCGGTCTGGCCGCCGAGGGTGGCCAGGAGCGCGTCGGGGCGCTCCTTGGCGATGACCTTCTCGACGTACTCCGGCGTGATCGGCTCGACGTAGGTGGCGTCGGCGAACTCGGGGTCGGTCATGATCGTGGCCGGGTTGGAGTTGACCAGGACGACCCGCAGGCCCTCCTGGCGCAGCACCCGGCACGCCTGGGTGCCGGAGTAGTCGAACTCGCAGGCCTGGCCGATGATGATCGGTCCGGAGCCGATGACCAGGACGCTCGTGATGTCGGTGCGCTTGGGCATGTCAGGCGTCCTTCCGCTCGGTGCGCTGATCGGTCATGAGGTCGCAGAAGCGGTCGAAGAGGTACGCCGCGTCGTGCGGGCCGGCCGCTGCCTCCGGGTGGTACTGCACGGAGAAGGACGTCAGCTCGCCGGAGGCGCCGCGGAGCTCGAGGCCCTCGACGACGTCGTCGTTGAGGCAGACGTGGCTCACCGTGGCCTCGCCGAACTCGGTGGTGGTCGCACCCTCCAGGGGAGCGTCGACCGCGAAGCCGTGGTTGTGCGCGGTGACCTCGACCTTGCCGGTGGTGCGGTCCATCACCGGCTGGTTGATGCCGCGGTGCCCGTACTTCAGCTTGTAGGTGCCGAAGCCGAGCGCGCGGCCGAAGAGCTGGTTGCCGAAGCAGATCCCGAAGTAGGGGATGCCGGCGCGCAGGGCGCCCTGGAGCAGCTCGACCTGCGCGGTCGTGGCTGCCGGGTCACCGGGGCCGTTGGAGAAGAAGAGACCGTCGGGGGCGACCGCCTGCACCTCGGCGAGGCTCGCCGTCGCGGGCAGCACGTGCACCTCGATGCCGCGCTCGCTCATCATCCGCGGGGTGTTGGCCTTGATGCCGAGGTCGACCGCCGCGACGGTGAAGCGCTTGGGGCCCTGCGCCGGGACGACGTACGCCTCGGCGGTGGAGACCGACTCGCTCAGGTTCAGGCCGGTCATCTCCCCCGACGCGCGCACCCGCTCGAGCAGGCGCTCGGGGTCGGTCTCGGTCGTGGAGATGCCCACCCGCATCGCACCGCGCTCGCGCAGGTGCCGGGTGAGCGCACGGGTGTCGACACCGCTGATCCCGACCACGCCCTGCTCACGCAGGTCGTCGTCGAGGGTGCGCTGGCTGCGCCAGTTCGACGGCACCCGGGCGGGGTCGCGGACGACGTAGCCGGCGACCCAGATGCGCGAGGACTCGCGGTCCTCGTCGTTCATCCCGGTGTTGCCGACGTGCGGAGCCGTCATGACGACGACCTGGCGGTGGTAGCTGGGATCGGTGAGCGTCTCCTGGTAACCGGTCATGCCGGTGGAGAAGACCGCTTCGCCGAAGGTCTCGCCCTCGGCACCGAAGGACTCACCGCGGAAGGTGCGCCCGTCCTCGAGGACCAGGAGCGCTGCGGTCTGATTCCTGTTCTGATTCCTGGCAGGCAGAGCCATGCCGTACCTCCTTCTCCGCCTCACGGGACGGATCGTTAAAGGATGTTCGAGCCGCCGCCGACCCTACCAGCGCGACGACGTCACGACGGCATCGTGTCCACGCCCGCGAGGCGTCCGGCGAGGGCGCCCGACCCCGGTGTCAACGCCAGCTCCGGTCCCTCCCAGCGCCGGCGCAGCCAGCGGTCGTGCGAGGCCACGACGATCCCGCCCGGAGAGGTCGCCAGCGCCTGCTCGAGCTCGCCGGCCAGGGCCAGCGACACGTGGTTGGTCGGCTCGTCGAGCAGCAGCAGGTCCGGTGCGGCGGCGATCGCGACGGCCAGCGCGAGCCGGCGCCGCTGGCCCACGGACAGGTGGCCGACGGGGGTGCGGTGGTCGCGCGGGTGGAGCAGCCCGAGCTCGCGCAGGGGCGGCGGGTCGGCGAGCGCGCGCACCGCGTCGTCGTACGCCGCCAACGCGGAGCGCGCCGGGTCGGCGACCGGCGGGTCCTGGGTCAGCTCGCGCACGGTGCAGGCGGCCACCTCGACCGAGCCTGCCGTCGCCGCGAGGCGGCCGGACAGCACACCGAGCAGGGTGGACTTGCCCGATCCGTTGGCGCCCGTGACGAGCAGGTGCTCCCCGGCCGCCAGGTCGACACGGTCGACCCAGAGCCGTCCGGCCACCTCCACGCCGCGCACGTGCACGAGGGCTCCGGTGGCGCCGGTCGTCAGGTCGCCTCGGAAGACCAGCAGTGCCGGCGGCCTGCGGACCTGGTCGCGCTCGGCCTCCTCCAGGCGGCGGCGCGCGTCCTTCCTGCGACGCGCCAGGGTCCGGTCGACCCGTCCGCCCTTGAAGGAGTAGATGAACTTGTCGCCATCGCTCGGTCCGCGGTCGTGAGCGATCGCGTCGGAGCCGATCCGGGTGCCGGCACGGAGCCGGTGCAGCTCTTCCTGCTGGGCGGCGTACGTCTGCTCCCACCGGCGGCGGGCGTCGGCGCGGGCGGCCTCGTAGGCGCTCCAGCCACCACCGAAGCGTCGTCCACCGGCGCCGTCGGTGCCCAGCGCGCCCGCGTCGAGGTCGACGAGGTCGGTGCACACGTCGTCGAGCAGCACGCGGTCGTGGCTGGCCAGCACGACCACCCCGGGCAGGTCGCGGAGGAAGGCGGTGAGCACGTCGACGGCGTCGTCGTCGAGGTGGTTGGTCGGCTCGTCGAGCAGCAGACAGGCAGGACGGGTCGTCATGATCGTGGCGAGTGCCAGGCGGGTGCGTTGGCCGCCGGACAAGGTCCGGACCGGACGCGCGGGATCGAGGCCGTCGAGCCCGAGGCGGGCTGCGGCCTGCGCCGCCCGTCGGTCGGCGTCCCACGCGTCGTGGGCCAGCGCCAGCTCGAGCGCCCGGTCGTAGGCCCGGGTGCCCTCGACCGTCGTGACGCCGGCGGCGAGTCGCTCGACGTCGACCACGGCCCGGCGCAACGGGGCGAGCGTCATCGCGAGGACCTGCTCCACCGTCGCCGAGCCACGGAACGGCGCCTCCTGGCCGAGCAGCACGAGATCGTCGGGCGCGGTGACGGTGCCGGAGACCCGCGCGGGGGTGGGCAGCCGTCCCGCGACGGCGCGCAGCAGGGTCGACTTGCCGACGCCGTTCTCACCGACGAGGCCGATCCGCCGACCGGGTTGGGCGACGAGGTCGATCCCGGACAGCACCGTGCGATCGGGGTAGGTCACCGACAGTCCGGTGACGACGAGGGGGGCGAGCGGGGCGGTGGCAGGCATGCGGACGACCTTCGACAGGAGGGTGACTCGCCGGGCTCGGGCGCACTGGTGCGCCGCCGCGGACGCGAGTCGGGTCAGTCCTGGATCCACATGATGACCAAGAGCCTAGGACGGACGGGCCGGACGGCCCACCGATTTCCTGCCGCTTGCTGGCACGCTGGGCCCATGCGCGTCGTCGAGATCGACCAGGCCGTCCGTGAGGTGCGCGAGCACTGCGCCACCCTCCCCCACTCCCCGCGGGTGGTCACCAGCGGCAACTTCGCCACGCCGGTGACCGTGCTCGCCCCCCTTCTGACCGAGCTGCCGGAAGCCCGCCTGCACGCCCTCAACGCCCAACGGGACCTGCCGATGCACGACGGGATCGTCCCGGAGACGACCTTCGTGGGGCCGGGGTTCCGCCGCCACCCGCGCCTGGCCTACGTGCCCTGCCGGCTGTCCATGGTGCCGCGCCTGTTCCACGGGCCTCTCGCACCCGACGTCGTGGTCGTGCACACGACGCTGCCGCACAACGGCCGGGTCTCCCTGGGCCTGGAGGTCAACGTGCTTCCGGCGGCCATCGAGGCCGCCCGCGAGCGCGGCGCCGTGGTCGTCGCCCAGCTCAACCCGCGGATGCCGTGGACCTTCGGCGACGCGGAGATCTCGATCGACGACGTGGACCTCGGGGTCGAGGTCGACGCCCCGCTCACCACCCACGTCGCCCGTGCCCCCAGCGACGACGCCCGGCTCATCGGGTCACGCGTCGCCGCGGAGATCGGTGACGGCGCCACGCTCCAGGCCGGGATCGGGGAGGTCCCGGACGCCACCATCGCCGGCGTCCTCGACCGCCGCGACCTCCGGATCTGGACCGAGATGTTCAGCGACGGGGTCCTCACCCTCGAGAAGGCCGGCGCGCTCGACCGCGGCACCCCGGTGCGTACGTCCTTCGTCTTCGGCAGCCAGGAGCTCTACGACTGGGTCGACGACAACCCTCGGGTGCGGATGCTGCGCACCGAGACCACCAACTCCCCGGCCGCCATCGCCCAGCAGCCCGCGATGACCTCGATCAACACCGCGCTGCAGGTCGACCTCTTCGACCAGGCCAACGCCTCACGGATCGGGGCCCGGATCTACAGCGGCTTCGGCGGGCAGACCGACTTCACCGTCGGCGCCAGCCACTCCCCCGGCGGCCGGGCCTTCATGGCGCTGCGCAGCTGGCACCCGCGCGCCGACGTCTCGACGATCGTGCCGCTGGTCGACGAGCCGGTGACGTCCTTCCAGCACGGAGCCGTTGTGACCGAGCAGGGCGTGGCGTGGATGTGGGGCCGGAGCGAGCGCGAGCAGGCGCACAACCTCATCGAGCACGCCGCGCACCCGAGCGTGCGCGACGACCTCTGGGAGGAGGCGCGGGAGCTGGGCCTGGTGTGAGGCTCAGGTCCAGCGGGCGCGGATCACGTCGTAGGGTCCCGCCGGCCCGTCCTGGTCGTCCTGACCTTCGGGGACGACGTTGCGCATGACCATCCCGACGGTCGGCGCGTCGAGCACCACGTCGATCTCCCAGCGCCACCCCGGCGCGTAGTCGTAGCCGACGGTGGTCACCGACCCGCGCGTCGCGCCGGTCAGCAGGGTCAGGTCGCGCTGGTGCCAGGTGTCGGTCCACGCGGCGCTCACCGCGCCGTCCGCCGCGGGGGCGCCGAGGAGCAGGCTGCCGGCCTGCTCGCCGTCGTCGGGGTGCAGCCAGGTGTAGGTCAGCAGCTGCGCACCGCCTGCCGCGGCGCCGACGGCGAGGGTGGACGGCGCGGCGACGAGGTCGTCGGTCGGCATCAACCGGAAGGCGCAGGTACCGGTGAGCGCGCGGCGCGGCATGTCCGCGGGCGGCGGCGCCACGAAGACGCAGAAGACGTGACCGGCGGGGCTGGCGTAGGCCCGCAGCGGCTCGTCGGGGTCGTCGGTGCGGTCGAGGCGGAGCTCACCGCCCAGCCCCAGGACCCGCTCGTGGGCGGTGTCGAGCTCCAGGCGGGTCGCCACGGTCGTGTCGAGGTGGCTCACCGACGGGTGCCCCGGCTCCGGCCAGCGGGTAGGCGTCAGCGCCTCGACCTCCTGGACCGCCAGCCCGCGCCCGCCTGCTTCATCGACCAGCACCAGCCAGTCGGCGTCGTCGCTGCCGTCGGGCGCCTCGTCGCCGGGTCGGTAGGTGAGACCCAGAAGCCCTCGCCAGAACTCCGCCTCCGCGCGCACGTCGACGGCGTCGAGGACGGTGTGGAGCAGGCGTGGGACGTCACTCATCTCGTGACTGTACGACGTGTGGGGATCGGCGCAGGGTGCCCTGCGGGCAGGTCTACTGCCTCACCGACCGGGATCCCTCGACGGGGATGGTGCAGCCGCGGGTGTGACCCGACCCACGCTCCCGGGTGTCGTCATGCGTACCCTCAGTATGTAACTCTCGTTTGCACGAACCCCGACCCGGACGAGGACCCCGTGACCCGAACGCCCGGCGCCCTGCGCCTCCTGCTCCTGGCCCCGCTCCTCCTCATGGCGCCGACCCTCGCCGCCTCGCCTGCGCAGGCGGTCGGCCTGGCGCTCCCCGTGCAGTGCGAGGTCGGCGAGGAGACGGTGCTGGCCTGGGACGACGTCGCCTACGACCTCCGCGGCACGTGCGGCGTCGTACGCGTCACCGCGGACGGCGCCACGGTCACCATGCCGTCGGCCACCCGCCTGGTCGTCGAGGGCGCCGGCAACGCCATCACCGCCAAGCCGCTGGCCGACCTCGAGGTCCTGGGCGGCGGCACCACGGTCACCACGCCCAGCGTGCAGCACCTGACGGTGTCCGGGACCGGGTCGAGCATCGAGGTGGCCGGCCTCGTCGAGCACGCCGACCTGGCGGGCACCTCCTCCGCCCTCTCCGCGGACACGATCAACGTCCTGCGGCTGCGGGGGTACGACACGGTCAGCGCCCGCAAGGCGTTCCGCACGCGCATCACCGGGTCGGACAACGTGCTGCGCCTGACGCGGTCCGACCGGCTCGTGCTCACCGGCGACCGCAACGCGGTCACCGTCGCGCGAGGGCGTACGACGCTGCGCGACCGCGGCGAGGACAACGTCCTCGACCTGCGGCCGCGGCGCCGACGCTGACGTCAGGCCAGGCGGCCGTCGCGGACGGTGACCCGACCGCCGAAGACGGTGTGCACCACCCGTGACGTCAGGCTGCGACCGTGCCACGGGTTGTTGCGCGACAGCGACGCCGACGCGTCCCGGTCGACGGCGACCTCGACGTCGGGCTCGACCAGGACCACGTGTGCAGGAGCACCCGGCGCCAGCGCCTGGCCCTGGTCGGCCAGGCCGGCGATCTGCGCCGGCGTGGTCGACATGACCCTGGCGATGTCGGCCCACGTCAGGTCAGGCATCGCCGTGCGCACGACCGCCAGCGCCGTCTCGAGCCCGACCATGCCGAAGGCGGCGTCGACGAAGGCGTGCTCCTTGTCGTGGCGCGCGTGCGGCGCGTGGTCGGTGGCGACGGCGTCGATCGTGCCGTCGGCCAGGGCCGCGCGCAGCGCCTCGACGTCCTCCTGCGGGCGCAGCGGCGGGTTGACCTTGAAGGTCGGGTCGTAGCCGGCGAGCAGGTCGGTGGTCAGCAGCAGGTGGTGCGGCGTGACCTCGGCGGTCACCTCGATCCCCTGGTCCTTCGCCCAGCGGAGCACCTCGACCGAGCCCGCGGTCGACACGTGCGCGACGTGGACGCGCGAGCCGGTGTGGCGCGCCAGCATCACGTCGCGGGCCACGATGACCTCCTCGGCGATCCCGGGCCAGCCCGGCAGCCCGAGCCGACCGGACAGCTCGCCCTCGTGGCAGCAGGCGGCCGGTCCGGCCAGGGCCGGGTCCTGCGAGTGCTGCGACACCACGCCTCCGAATGCCTTGACGTACTCCAGCGCACGCCGCATCACGCGGGCGTCGTGGACGCACTTCCCGTCGTCGGAGAAGACCGTGACACCCGCGCGGGAGCGGTGCATGAGACCGAGCTCGGCGAGCTCCTCGCCAGCCAGTCCGCGCGTCACCGCGCCGACGGGCTGCACGTGGACGAGGCCGGCCTCGCGCCCGAGCTCCCAGACCCGGGTGGCGGCCTCGGCGGTGTCGGTCACCGGCGAGGTGTTGGCCATCGCCAGGACGGCGGTGTAGCCGCCCAGTGCCGCGGCCTGCGAGCCGGTGAGGATCGTCTCGGCGTCCTCGCGTCCGGGCTCGCGCAGGTGGGTGTGGAGGTCGACGAGCCCGGGCAGCGCGACGAGCCCGTCGGCGTCGATCACCTCGGCGCCGTCCGGCGCGGAGTCGACGAGTCGGCCGGCGTCGTCGACGTACAGGTCCGTGGTCTGCTCGCCGAGCAGCGAGGCCCCCTTGATCACCAGCGACATCAGGCAATGCCTCCTTCGGACTCTCCTGCGAGCAGGTGGTAGAGCACGGCCATCCGGATCGCCAGGCCGCTGGAGACCTGCTCCAGCACGGCCGACTGGGCCGCGTCGGCGGCGTCGGCGGCGATCTCGAGGCCGCGGTTCATCGGACCGGGGTGGCAGATCGGGACGTCGGGCCCGAGCAGGGCGAGCCGGTTGCGGGTGAGTCCGTAGCCGACGGTGTACTCCCGCGCGCTCGGGAAGAACGCGCCCGACATCCGCTCGCGCTGGACCCGCAGCATCATCACTGCGTCCGCCTCCGGCAGCACGGCGTCGACGTCGTACGACGTCTCGAAGCCCGCCGCGTCCGACCAGGCCCCGATGCCACTGGGCATCAGCGTCGGCGGGGCAACGGCCGTGACGCGCGCACCGAGCTTGGTCAGGCACTGCACGTTGGAGCGGAAGACCCGGCTGTGGGTCAGGTCGCCGATGATCGCGACGTGTCGTCCCTCGAGGGACCCGAGCCGGCGCTGCAGCGTGTAGGCATCGAGCAGGGCCTGCGTCGGGTGCTCGTGCATGCCGTCGCCGGCGTTGACCACCGACGCGTCGACCCACTCGCTGACCTGGAGCGCCGCACCGCTGGCGGGGTGACGGATGACCAAACCGTCGACACCCATGGCGCAGACCGTGAGCACCGTGTCGCGCAGGCTCTCGCCCTTGGACGCGCTCGACCCCTTCGCGCTGACGTTGATGACGTCGGCGGAGAGCCACTTGCCGGCGATCTCGAACGACGACCGCGTGCGGGTGGAGTCCTCGAAGAACATGTTGACGACCGTGCGCCCGCGCAGTGCGGGCAGCTTCTTGACCTCGCGGTTCTGCACGTCGTGCATGTCGGCCGCGGTGGCGAAGAGCATGTCGATGTCGTCGCGCGACAGGTCGTCGACGGAGAGCAGGTGCTTCACGAGATCGTCACCTCGTCGGTCCCGTCGACCTCGCTGAGGTGCACGCTCACGCGCTCGGCCAGCGCGCTGGGCAGGTTCTTGCCGACGTGGTCGGCGCGGATCGGCAGCTCGCGGTGGCCGCGGTCGACGAGCACCGCCAGGCGTACGGCAGAGGGCCGTCCGAGGTCGGCGAGGGCGTCGAGCGCGGCGCGGATCGTGCGTCCGGAGAACAGCACGTCGTCGACCAGCACGACAACCTTGCGGTCGATGCCGCCAGGCGGCAGCGCGGTCTTGTGGGCGCGACGCGTGGGCTGCGAGCGCAGGTCGTCGCGGTACATCGTCACGTCGAGCTCGCCGACGGCCACCGGGGTGCCCTCGACCGCGGCGATCTTGTCCGCGATGCGGCGGGCCAGCGGCACGCCGCGGGTGTGGAGCCCGAGGAGCACCAGGTCGTTGGCGCCCTTGTTGCGCTCGAGCAGCTCGTGGGAGATGCGCGTGAGCGCCCGGGAGATGTCACGGGCGTCGAGGACGGTGCGATCCGCCCTCTCGGGACTGGTGTCGCGGGCCGGGTGGTCGGCCTTGTCGGGGGCAGGCATCTGCGCGCCGGACCTCCTTCTCCGCCTCACGGGACGGCTCGTTAAAGGATGTCGATCGGCTCAGACCCTAGCAGCCGGAAGCAGCGCATCGGCTGCGGCGGGAGTACCGTCGAGAGGGAGCGGTACTTTCCGTCTCACGCAGGTCAGGAACTGAACATGGGCATCGGCTACGCCACCGCATACCGCACGGGGATCATCCCCTGGGAGAAGGCAGGCCGTGCCGGCCGCCCCACCCTCGAACGACTCCTCGACCGCGAGGAGGCCGCCCGCCCCGACGGCATCCGCCGGGCCATCGACCTCGGCTGCGGCCGCGGCGCGCACACCAAGCTGCTGCTCGACCGCGGCTGGGACGCGATCGGTGTCGACGACGTACGCCAGGCCGTGGACGTCGCGGTCCACCGCAACGGACTCGACGACGCGCGCTTCGTGATCGGCGACGTGCGGCACCTGGTCCACTCCGGGGTCGGCTCCGGCTTCGACCTCTTCCTCGACGTCGGCTGCTTCCAGGGCCTCGACGACGCGGGCCGCACGCTCATGGCCGGTGGTGTCACGGCGCTCGCGCTGCCCGGCGCCACCGTGCTGGTGCACGCCGCCCCGCCGCGGCCGTGGCCGCTGAAGACGCGGGGGGCCACCCAGCACGACCTCGAGCGCGCGTTCCGCGGCTGGACGGTCGCCGTCGTGCCGGACGACCCGGCGACCCCCGACGGCTCGAACACGCACGGCCGCACGAGCACCTGGTTCCGGCTCACCCGCTAGGTGCTCCGTGGCGGAAGGAAGCGCCCGCTCAGCGCTCGAGGATCGCGACGACGCCCTGCCCGCCGGCGGCGCAGATCGAGATCAGCGCACGGCCCTTGCCCTTCTGCGCGAGCAGCTTCGCGGCGACCGGCAGGATCCGGCCACCGGTGGCGGCGAACGGGTGCGCGGCGGCCAGCGACGAGCCGGTGACGTTGAGCTTCTCGCGGTCGATCG
Organism: Nocardioides sp. S5; assembly: GCF_017310035.1. NCBI lineage: Bacteria > Bacillati > Actinomycetota > Actinomycetes > Propionibacteriales > Nocardioidaceae > Nocardioides > Nocardioides sp. S5. The sequence continues at coordinate 2,354,852 of NZ_CP022296.1, read as the reverse complement.
ACCCCAGGGGTGCGTCGAGGCCGAGACGCTCCTTGCAGAACACCGGGTCCTCCCACGCCGCCAGTGTGGAGAGCACCTGCGAGGCGAAGGCCTCGTGGATCTCGTAGTAGTCGAAGTCCTGGAGCGTCAGGCCGTTGCGCTCCAGCATCCGCGGGACGGCGTACGCCGGCGCCATCAGCAGGCCCTCGTGGCCGTTGACGTAGTCGACGGCAGCCGTCTCGGCGTCGACGAGGTGCGCCAGCACCGGCAGGCCGCGCTGCTCGGCCCACTCGTCGCTCGCGAGCAGCACCGCCGAAGCGCCGTCGGACAGCGGCGTGCTGTTGCCCGCGGTCATCGTCGCCGCGGCCCCCTTGCCGAAGACCGGCTTGAGGGTGGCGAGCTTCTCGACCGAGGAGTCGGGGCGCAGGTTGTTGTCGCGCTCGACACCGCGGAAGGCGGTGATGAGGTCGTGCTGGAAGCCCTCGTCGTAGGACCGGGCGAGGTTGTGGTGCGAGCGCGCGGCGAGCTCGTCCTGCGCCTCGCGGGTGATGCGCCACTCCAGCGCCGTCAGCGCCGCGTGCTCGCCCATCGACAGGCGGGTGCGGGGCTCGCCGTTCTGCGGGATGTCGAGCCCGATGTCGCCGGGCCGGATCGCGCCGAGGGCCTTGAGCCGGCTGACGGTGTCCTTGGCCGAGTTGACCCGCATCAGCTTCTTGCGCAGCTTGTCGCTGATCGCGACCGGCGCGTCCGAGGTGGTGTCCGTGCCTCCGGCGATGCCCGCGTCGATGACGCCGAGTGCGATCTTGTTGGCGACCTGGATGGCAGCCTGGAGACCGGTGCCGCACGCCTGCTGGATGTCGGTGGCCGGCGTCTCCGGGGCGAGCGCCGATCCGAGCACCGCCTCGCGGGTCAGGTTGAAGTCGCGCGAGTGCTTCAGCACCGCGCCGGCGACGACCTCGCCCAGGCGCTCGCCTCGCAGGTCGAACCGGTCCACGAGCCCGTCCAGGGCGGCCGTCAGCATCTCCTGGTTGGAGACGCCGGCGTAGACGGTGTTGGAGCGGGCGAAGGGGATGCGGTTGCCGCCGACGACGGCGACGGGGCGCGTGGAGGTCTGCATGTCCATATCCTTGCCGGTGCGGCCCTCCGCGCCAACCACGTGAGGGCCACGTCACGAAAAGTGGACGACGAGTTGCACACCCAGTTACATGTCGTCTGTCCACCCGAGCACCCGCACCCAGCGAAGAGGGATCCCGCCACCATGAGCGACCGTTACCAAGGCTTCGTGTCCACCTCGATCGGCCAGCTGTTCGTCAAGAACCTCGGGCTGCCGAACCCGACCGCGCTGGAGCGCTGGAGCGACGGCGACGCCCTCGTCGACGGGCTCGTAGTGCTGGGAGGGCAGGGACGCCTGACCGAGGTGCTCCCCACCACCCTCGACGGCCTGGGCATCGCCTCGGCAGCCGACCTCGCCGAGGGTGCGCGCGCCAAGGCGCTCGTCTTCGACGCCACCGGCATCACCGACACCACCGGACTGCTCGCGCTCCAGGAGTTCTTCACCCCCCTGATGCGCCGCCTCGAGTCGTGCCCCCGCGTGGTCGTGCTCGGTACGCCGCCGGAGCTGGTGTCCGGCTCCGAGCGCGTCGCACAGCGCGCGCTGGAGGGCTTCACCCGCTCGCTCGGCAAGGAGATCGGCCGCGGCGGGACCGTCCAGCTCGTCTACGTCGCTCCGGCCGCCGACGGCGCGATCAGCTCCACGCTCGCCTTCCTGCTGTCGCCCAAGTCGGCGTACGTCTCGGGCCAGGTCGTGCGGATCGGCGCCCACGGCGCCACCGCGGCCTCGAGCGACCAGGTGGACGACTGGACGCAGCCGCTGGCCGGGAAGGTCGCGCTCGTCACCGGCGCCAGCCGCGGCATCGGCGAGGAGATCGCCCGCGTGCTGCGCCGCGACGGCGCCACGGTCGTCGGCGTCGACGTGCCGCAGGCCGCGAGCGAGCTGCAGACCCTGATGGCCGAGCTCGACGGGGACCACCTCGTCCTCGACATCACCGCCAAGGACGCACCCCAGCGCATCGCCCACCACCTGCGCGAGCACCACGGCGGCGTCGACGTCGTCGTGCACAACGCCGGCATCACCCGCGACAAGAAGCTGGCCAACATGGCCGAGGACCGCTGGAGCAGCGTCGTCGCGGTCAACCTCACCGCCCCCGAGCTGATCACCCGCGAGCTCCTCGACACGGGCGTGCTCAACGACGGCGGTCGCATCATCGGCGTCGCCTCGATCGCCGGCATCGCGGGCAACGTCGGCCAGACCAACTACGCCACGTCCAAGGCGGGCGTGATCGGCCTCGTGGAGAGCCTGCGCGACGAGCTCGACCGCGGCATCACCGTCAACGCGGTCGCCCCCGGCTTCATCATCACGCAGATGACCGCGGCCGTGCCGTTCGCGACCCGCGAGGTCGGCCAGCGCCTCAACGCCATGTCGCAGGGCGGCCTGCCGGTCGACGTCGCCGAGACGATCGCATGGTTCGCCAGCACCGGCTCGGGTGCGGTCAACGGCAACGTGGTCCGCGTCTGCGGCCAGATGATGCTGGGCGCCTGATGGTCGCCGCCAAGGAGCTCACCGGCGAGCCCGGTCGCCTCGGCACGCTGCTGCGCGCGGCGCTGCCCGTCGTTCCGGGCGCCAACCTGCTGCCCGGCGTGCGCAAGGCGCCCGCCGCCGACTTCACCGGGCTGGCCTACCGGCGCGAGGGCGTCGTCGCCGAGCGCGCCCGCGTCGACGCGTACGCCGCCGTGTGCGGCTTCCCGCGCAAGGACGTCGTGCCGCTGACCTTCCCCCACATGCTCGCCTTCCCGCTGCACATGGCGATCATGAGCGATGCGGCGTTCCCCTACCCCGCCATCGGCATGGTCCACGTCGAGAACGCGATCACCGCCCACCGAGCCATCGGCGTCGGCGAGGCGCTCGACGTCACCACCGAGGTCGGGGCCCCGCGGCCGCACGCCAAGGGCGTGCTCCTCGACTTCGTCACCACCGCCTCGGTCGACGGGAGCGCAGTGTGGGAGTCGACGTCGACCTACCTGCGCCGCGGCCGCGCCGTGGACGGCGACGCGGCGCCCGGCCTGGTCGTCACCGACCCGCCCGCCGGTGGCATCGAGTGGCGCCTGCCAGCCGACCTGGGCCGCACCTACGCCGCGGTCTCGGGCGACGCGAACCCCATCCACCTCTACCCGCTGACGGCGAAGGCGCTCGGCTTCCCGCGACAGATCGCCCACGGCATGTGGACGCTGGCGCGCAGCGTGGCGGCCATCGAGAACCGGCTTCCCGACGCGGTCACGGTCGAGGTGGCCTTCAAGAAGCCGGTCTTCCTGCCGGGCACCGTCACGTTCGCGGCACGGCAGGACGAGGCCGGCTGGACCTTCGCCCTGACCAGCCCGCGGGACGGCTCGCCGCACCTGGTGGGGCGTGCGACCCCGCCCTGATAACCGGAGACGCCGTCAGCGGTCGTCGCGCAGGCGGATGAGGCCCTCCTGGGCCACCGTCGCCACCAGCTCGCCTGACTGCGTGAAGACCCGGGCGAGCGCCAGACCGCGGGCGCCACCGGCGAACGGGGAGAACTGGTCGTAGAGCCACCACTCGTCGGCCCGGAACGGCTTGTGGAACCAGATCGTGTGGTCGAGCGAGGCCGGCTGGAGGCGGGGCGAGGCGATGTGGATGCCGTGCGGCACCAGTGCTGCGCCCAACAGCGTCAGGTCGCTGGCGTAGGTGAACGCAGCCGTCTGCGTGGTCGGGTCGCCGGAGAGCGCGCCGTCGACCTTGATCCACAGGCGCGCCCGCGCGGGGGCCTCGGGGTCGTCGGGGATCCCGTGGCCGGTGATGCCGACGTGGCGGATGTCGAGCGCCGACCACTCGCGCTCCCAGTGCGTCGCCGCCTCGTCGCCGCGCTGGCGCGCCAGTTCGACCAGCGGCATCCCCTCGTCCGGGCCGGCGACCTCGGGCATCCGGTCCTGGTGCTCGAGGCCGGGCTCGGGGATCTGGAAGTTGGCCGTCATGTAGTAGATCGGACGACCGTGCTGGCGCGCGGAGACCCGGCGAGTGGCGAAGGAGCGCCCGTCGCGGATCCGCTCGACGTCGTAGACGATCGGCACGGTGGGGTCGCCGGGGCGCAGGAAGTAGGAGTGGAGCGAGTGCAGCACGAACTCGCCCTCGACGCTGCGGGTCGCGGCGACCACGGCCTGCGCTGCGACCTGTCCCCCGAAGACGCGCTGGCGCTCGGTGCGCGCCTGGGCGCCCCGGAAGAGGTCGACCTCGAGCTGCTCGAGCTCCAGGAGCTTCACGAGCTCCTCGGCACTGCCGGCCATCAGCGGTCCTCCCATCCGGTGGCAGGTCCGTCGCCGTCGTCCTTGGGCCGGTCGTCGAGCTCGGCGAGGAACGCCTCGAAGTCGCGGCCGATCTCCTCACCCGTCGGCAGCGGCTCGTCGCCGGCCAGCAGGGAGGTGCCGGCGGCCTCGGCCTCGCGGAAGGAGTCGTACTGCTGCTCCAGGCCGCGTACGACGTCGCCCACCTCGTCGTGGCTGGAGAGGTAGCGGTCGACCTCGGTCTCGGTGATCTCCGCAGCCTCGCGGAGATCGCTGAGGTCGACGGTCAGCCGACCGCCGATCTCGACGTGCTCCAGCAGCACCAGCGCGGCCTGGGGGTACTCCATCTGCGCGAGGTAGTGGGGGATGTGCGCCACGAAGCCGAGTGCGTCGAGCCCCCACTCCCCCAGCCGGATCTCGAGCAGCGCCTGGGCGCTGGCCGGGACCCGGAGCTCGCCCTGCCACGGGCTCTCACCGGGCACCAGGTCGGGCCGGTTGGCGTGCGGGGTGATGGCGATCGGGCGGGTGTGCGGCACCGCCATCGGCACCGCACCCAGGGTGACCACGCGGGACACGCCGAAGTGGTCGACCACCTCGCGCACGGCGCGCGCGAAGGCCTCCCACCGGATGTCGGGCTCGGGACCGGTGAGCAGCAGGAAGGGCGTGCCGCCGGTGTCGCGCAGCGCGCGCACCACCAGTCGCGGCGCCTCGTAGTCGGTGTAGTGGTCCCGCACGAACGACACGGGCGGGCGCCGGGCGCGGTAGTCGTGGAGCGAGTCGACGTCGAAGGTCGCCACGACCTTGCCGTCGGACAGCTCGGCGAGGTGTCGCGCCGCGAGCTCGGCCGACTTGCCCGCGTCGAGGAACCCGGTGAGGACGCAGACCATGGTCAGGTCCTCACCCGACACCTCGGCGTCGTCGACGATGTGCACGAGTCGTTCGGCCATGGGGGGAAGCCTAGTGACACCGGACCAGTGACCCGACACACACCCGCCCCTGTGGGCAGGCGTTGTTACTCAGGGGTAACCTGACCACGCCCTGTCCCCCTCCACCTGGGAGTAGCCAGTGTCCCGTCCACAGCGTGAGGTCGTCTTCGTCGACGGCGTACGCACCCCGTTCGGCAAGGCCAAGGGCCAGTACGCCGAGACGCGTGCCGACGACCTCGTCATCAAGTGCATCCGTGAGCTGATGCGCCGCAACCCCTCCCTCCCGCCCGAGCGGGTCGACGAGGTCGCGGTCGCCGCCACCACCCAGATCGGCGACCAGGGCCTGACCATCGGCCGCACCGCCGCCCTCCTCGCCGGACTGCCCCAGAGCGTCCCCGGCTACTCCATCGACCGCATGTGCGCCGGCGCGATGACCGCGGTGACCAACACCGCGTCCGGCATCGCCTTCGGCGCCTACGACGTCGCCATCGCCGGCGGTGTCGAGCACATGGGACGCCACCCCATGGGGGAGGGCGTCGACCCCAACCCGCGCATCCTGTCCGAGCGGATCGTCAACCCCGACGCCCTCGTGATGGGCAAGACCGCGGAGAACCTCCACGACCGCTACCCCACGATCACCAAGCAGCGCGTGGACGAGTACGCCGTCCGCAGCCAGCAGAAGACGCAGGCCGCCTACGACGCCGGCAAGATCCAGCCCGACCTCGTGCCGGTCGCGACCCGCTCGGCCGAGGCCGGCTGGGGCCTGGCGACCACCGACGAGCCGATGCGCCCGGAGACGACGCTGGAGTCCCTCGCGGGCCTCAAGACGCCGTTCCGCTCGCACGGCAACGTCACCGCCGGCAACGCCGCCGGCATCAACGACGGTGCCACCGCCGCGCTGCTCGCCGACGAGGAGACCGCGCGCGAGCTCGGCCTGCCCGTCAAGATGCGCCTGGTGACCTACTCCTTCGTGGGCGTCGAGCCCGAGGTGATGGGTGCCGGCCCGATCCCGGCCACGGAGAAGGCGCTGAGGCTCGCCGGCCTCACCATCGACGACATCGAGGCCTTCGAGGTCAATGAGGCCTTCGCCGTGCAGGTGCTGGCCTTCCTCGAGCACTTCGGCATCGCCGACGACGACACCCGGGTGAACCCCTACGGCGGCGCGATCGCGATGGGCCACCCGCTGGCCTCGTCCGGCGTACGCCTGATGAACCAGCTCGCGCGCCAGTTCGAGGAGCGCCCCGAGGTCCGCTACGGCCTCACCACCATGTGCATCGGCATCGGCATGGGCGGCACGGTCATTTGGGAGAACCCCCACTGGCGGGGCTCGACGAACGAGGGAGACAGCAAGTGAGCACCATCCCCGACTCCAGCATCTTCGAGCGCGCGCAGGCGATCGTGTCCGACGCCGAGCGCGTGACGCAGGCGCACCTGCGCACCGTCTCGCTCCCCGGGGCGACGATCGGCCTGATCACCCTCGACAACGGCGAGGACCACACCAAGCCCAACACGTTCGGCCCGGGCTCGCTGCTCGCGCTCAACACGGCGATCGACGCGGCGCTCGCCGACGACTCCATCGACGCCATCGCGGTGACCGGCAAGCCGTTCATCCTCGCGGCGGGCGCCGACCTCACCTCGATCCAGGGCGGCGGCCCCGACGCCGTACGCACCGTGGCCGAGCTCGGTCACGCGGTCTTCCGCAAGCTCGGCGAGGGCGGCAAGCCGTCGTTCGGCCTCATCAACGGCCTCGCCCTCGGCGGGGGCCTCGAGGTGGCGCTGCACTGCACCTACCGCACCGTCATGGACTCCGCGCCCGCGCTGGGCCTGCCCGAGGTCATGCTCGGCCTCGTGCCCGGCTGGGGCGGCGCGTGGCTCGTGCCGAACCTCGTCGGCGCCGACAAGGCCGTCACGCTGATCCTCGAGAACCCGCTCAACCAGGGCAAGACGCTCGGCGGGCAGGCGGCCTACGACTTCGGCCTGGCCGACGCCGTCTTCGGCGGTGCCGACTTCCTCGAGCAGTCGCTGCTCTGGGCGGCGTCGGTGCTGCGCGGCGAGACCGTCGTCGAGCGCCCCGAGGTCGACCGCGGGGACGCCTGGGACGCCGCGATCAAGCGCGCCGAGGGCCTCGTCGCGGCCAAGACCGGTGGCGCCTCACCGGCCGCCGCGAAGGCGGTCGAGCTGATCGCCGCGGCGCGTGACTCGGACCGCGACGCCGGCTTCGCCGCCGAGGACGACGCCCTCGAGGCGATGTCCCAGACGGCCGAGCTGCTGGCCTCGCTGTACTCGTTCGACCTGGTGCAGAAGCGGGCGAAGCGTCCTGCCGGTGCCCCCGACAAGTCGCTGGCCCGCCCGGTGACCAAGGTCGGCATCGTGGGCGCCGGCCTGATGGCCAGCCAGCTCGCGCTGCTCTTCGTACGCCGCCTCGAGGTGCCGGTCGTGCTGACCGACCTCGACCAGGAGCGTGCCGACAAGGGCGTGGCCTACGTCCACGCCGAGATCGACAAGCTGCTCGCCAAGGGCCGGATCAACCAGGACAAGGCCAACCGCCACAAGGCGCTGGTGTCCGGCGAGACCGACAAGCAGGTCGCCTTCGGCGACGCCGACTTCGTCATCGAGGCCGTCTTCGAGGAGATGTCGGTCAAGAAGACCGTCTTCGCCGACGTCGAGAAGGTCGTCAGCGCCGAGTGCGTGCTGGCCACCAACACCTCGTCGCTGTCGATCACCGAGATGGCCGCCGACCTCGAGCACCCCGAGCGGGTCGTCGGCTTCCACTTCTTCAACCCCGTCGCGGTGATGCCGCTGCTGGAGATCGTCAAGGGCGACGCCACCGACGACGCGGCGCTCGCCACGGCGTTCGCCACCGGCAAGGCGCTGAAGAAGACCTCGATCCTGGTCAAGGACAGCCCGTCCTTCATCGTGAACCGCCTGCTGGGGCGCTTCATGAGCGAGGTCGGCCGCATCGTCGACAAGGGCACCCCGGTCTCCGTGGCCGACAACGCCTTCGCCGGCATCGCGCCGATGCCGCCGTTCGTGCTGCTGTCGCTGGTCGGCCCGGCCATCGCGCTGCACAACAACGAGACACTGAAGGGCGCGTTCCCCGACCGCTTCTACGTCTCCCCCGCCCTGGAGCGGATCGTCGAGGCGCGGAAGTCCGCCTACTACGGCCCCGACGGCAACCTCGACCCCGAGGTCGAGGCCATGCTGGAGAAGCCGGCCTCGCCGGTGGTCCTCACCGCCGAGGAGGTCCGCGACCAGACGCTGGCCGGCCTCGCCGCGGAGGCCCGCCTGATGCTCGACGAGGGTGTCGTCGCCGCGCCGCAGGACATCGACCTGGCCATGATCACCGGCGCCGGGTTCTCCTTCTGGAACGGCGGGCTGACCTTCATGCTGGACGTGAAGGGCATCTCGGAGAAGGCGACCGGCAAGCGGTTCCACTGATCCCGCCTGAGCGGTGAGTGACGCAGGTTCGCAGCCTCCAGAACCTGTCTCACTCACCGCTCGACGGGGCGTTTCGCACGCCCGACGAACCAGAACGCATGGTGGGATCGTCGGTAGGGGTGACCCACTCCCATCCACGAGGAGCACCCGATGACCCGACGCGACCCGGCGGCCTTCGCCGAGTTCGTGGCTGCGCGGTCCGCGGCGCTGCACCGCACGGCGTACCTGATGGTCGGCGAACGCCAGCTGGCCCAGGACCTGTTGCAGGAGGCGCTGACCAAGACGTACGTCGCCTGGCCGCGGCTGCGCGACCCCGCGAACGCCGAGGCCTACACCCGCAAGGCGATCACGACGACCGCCATCACGTGGTACCGCCGGCGCAGCTGGGGCGAGCGCCCGACTGACGTGGTGCCCGAGCAGCACCGCGCCGACCACGTCGAGGACCTCACCACCCGCGAGCTCCTCTGGGAGGCGCTGCAGTCGCTGCCACCGCGGCAGCGGGCCGCGATCGTGCTCCGCTTCTATGAGGACCTCTCGGAGGCCCGCACCGCCGAGCTCCTCGGCTGCGCCCCCGGCACCGTCACGAGCCAGGTGCACGCCGGGCTCCGCAAGCTCCGTGACCACCTGGGCGAGCGCGCCGACGACGCCGGCCTGCCCCTGCACCTGCTGGAGGTGTCCCGATGACCGGGCTCCTGACCGACCTCATGCACGACCGCGCCGACCACCTCGACGCCCCCGACCTCGACCTGGCCCGCATCACCCGCGACGGGGACCGGCGCGTACGGCGTCGGCGTACGGCGCTCGTGGGCGGCGTCGCGGCATCGGTCGCCATCGGCGTCATCGCCGTCCCGTCCCTCACCGGCGACGGCGACGGCGCCGCGCGGGACCTCGTGGCCGACGGCACCGCGGCAGCGCCCGTGCCCCTGTCCTGGACCACCGGCAGCACGCTCCGGCGTGCCGGCGCACCCGACGTCGACCTGGGAGTCGACGTACGCGCCTGGGTGTGGGTCGGCGACGCCATCGCCCTCACCGACGACGAGCGCCGGGTCCTGCTCTGGACCGACGGCGTGCTCGAGGAGGTGGGCACGGCGGCGAAACCGGACCCCGACGACGCCGAGCTCGTCGCCGACGGCGCACGCGTGGCGTGGGTCGACCCGGACCGACGACTGGTGCTTCTCGACACGACCGCCGGCGAGACGACCACGCAGGACGTCCCGGGCGCGGGTGACGTCCGCATCACGGCGCTGGACGGTGACATCGTCTACGCCGTCGGCGGCGACGGCGTGCTGGCCTGGGACATCCGCACCGGGGAGATCGAGGTCCTCGACCCCTCCGGCGAGGGCATCGTCATCGACGCCGAGGACGGCACGCTGCTGCGCGCCCTGCCGGGACGCAGGGCGCGGGTCGAGGGCCCCGGACGCGACCTCACCCTGACCACGGACAGCTTCGCCAACCTCTCACCCGGTGGCGCCCACGTGGTCGCGGAGAGCAACGACGAGGGCATCCTCCTCGACACCTCGACCGGCGAGCGGGTGCCGCTGGCGACGGGCTACGACTGGGCGTTGCCCTTCCAGTGGCTGGACGGCGACGCGGTGGCCGTCCTCGCGTTCTCGTTCGGCGAGGACTCCGAAGAGACGTTCCTCGTGAGGTGCGTCGTGTCCACGGGGGCGTGCGACGAGGGCGAGCCGCTCGAGCCGGGCTTCCAGCTGCCGGCGGGACTCCACTTCGGGGGGTGACCGGCGTGGGCGGCGACGCGGAACCCGGCAGGTCTCTGACATGCTGGCCCCTCCGACGTCGTCGTCTGCCAGGAGGCACCATGAGCCAGGTCGTCGAACACTCCGAGGAGCACCGCGGGGCGTTCAGCTCGCGGAAGGTCTTCATCCTCGCCGCCATCGGATCCGCCGTCGGTCTCGGCAACATCTGGCGTTTCCCCTACGTCGCCTACGAGAACGGTGGCGGGGCGTTCCTGATCCCCTACCTCGTCGCGCTGCTGACCGCGGGCCTGCCGTTCCTGCTGCTCGACTACGGCCTCGGCCACCGCTACCGCGGCTCTGCCCCGCTGGCCTTCCGTCGGGTCCACCGGGCGGCCGAGGGGCTGGGCTGGTGGCAGGTGGGGATCTGCTTCGTCATCGCGGTCTACTACGCCGCCGTCATCGCGTGGGCGGCGCGCTACGCGTTCTTCTCCTTCGACAAGGCCTGGGGCGACGACCCCGAGGGCTTCCTCTTCGGCACCTACCTGCAGGCCGGCGACCCGGGCATCGGGCTCGACTTCGTCAGCGGCGTGACCATCCCGCTGGTGCTCGTCTGGGTGGCCGTGCTCGCGATCATGGCCCTCGGCGTCCAGAAGGGCATCGGCGCCGCCTCGGTCGTGTTCATCCCCGTGCTCTTCATCGCGTTCATCGCGCTCGTGGTGGTCGCCCTGACCCTGGACGGCGCCTCCGCCGGCCTCGACGCGCTCTTCACGCCCAACTGGAGCGCCCTGGGCGAGACCAGCGTGTGGATCGCTGCCTACGGGCAGATCTTCTTCTCGCTGTCGGTCGGCTTCGGCATCATGATCACCTACGCCTCCTACGTCGGTCGGCGCAGCGACATGACCGGATCCGGGCTGGTCGTCGGCTTCGCCAACTCCGGCTTCGAGCTGCTCGCCGGCATCGGCGTCTTCGCGGCGCTGGGCTTCATGGCCACGGCCGCCGGGGTGCCGGTCGACGAGGTGGCGACCGACGGCCTCGGCCTGGCGTTCATCGCCTTCCCCGCGATCATCAGCGAGGCGCCGGCAGGAGCGCTGATCGGGGTGCTGTTCTTCGGCTCGCTCGTCGTGGCGGGGGTCACCTCCCTGGTCAGCGTCATCGAGGTCGTCATCTCCGCGGTGCGCGACAAGTTCGAGATGTCGCGGGTGGGCGCCTCGATGGCCGTCGGCGTCCCGGCCGCCCTGATCAGCATCGTGCTGCTCGGCACCACCACCGGCGTCTACGTCCTCGACATCATCGACCACTTCATCAACCGCTTCGGCATCCTGCTGGTCGCGGTGGTGAGCATGCTGGCGCTGTCGTGGGCCTTCCGGAAGACGGGCCTGCTGCGCGAGCACCTCAACCGCGACGGCTCGGTGCAGATCGGGCGCTGGTGGGAACTGCTGATCGGGGTCGTCGCCCCGGCGGCGCTGACCTTCATCCTCGTCAACGAGCTCATCGACAACTTCCGCGAGCCCTACGAGGGCTACCCGACGTGGATGCTCACCACACTGGGCTGGGGCCTGGCCGTGGCCGTGATCCTGATCGGTTTCCTGGCCGCCCGGCTCCCCTGGCGCGACCGCACCTTCCTGGGCGATCCCGAGATCAAGGCCCAGCAGGACGAGAGGAGCAACTGATGTCCACCTCGGCCATCGTCATGATGCTGGTCGCGATGCTCGTCCTCTGGGGAGGCCTGGCGCTCGCGATCTGGAACATCAACCGCTACACCGGCGAGGAGCCGGGGCAGGTCAACCGCGACCTCTGACGGCGTACGCCGCCCTCGCCGGCGGCGGACGGGTCAGGCGGGGTGCTCGACCTCGACCAGCGTGAGGCCCTGCTCCAGCGCGGTGACGTCCTCGACGATCGTGCGAGCGATCGTCTGCGCGTCGAGGCCGATGCGGGCGAGGATCACGTCGCGCTTGGCGTGGTCGAGGAACTCCTGCGGGATGCCGTGGAGGCGGAAGGGCGTGCGCACGCCGGCGTCGTTGAGCGTCTGCAGCAGCACCGCGCCGCAGCCGCCGACGCGTCCGTTGTCCTCGACGCTGACCACGAGGCGGTGCTCCCGGGAGAGCTCGATGATCGCCGGGTCGACAGGCTTGACCCAGCGCGGGTCGACCACGGTCACGCCGATGCCCTGGGCCGTCAGGCGTGACGCGACCTCGACGGCCGTGGTGGCCATCGACCCGACGGCCACGATCAGGACGTCCTGCTCGCCCTCGCGCACCAGCACGTCGGCGCCGCCGGCGCGGTCGATGGCGGGCACGTCCGCCGGCGGCGGTCCCTTCGGGAACCGGAGCACGGTCGGTGCGTCGTCGACCTCCACCGCCTCGTCGAGCAGCTCGTGGAGCCGGGCCACGTCACGCGGCGCGGCCAGGCGCAGGCCCGGCACGACCTGGAGGATCGACATGTCCCACATGCCGTTGTGGCTGGCGCCGTCGTCTCCGGTGACGCCGGACCGGTCGAGCACGAAGGTCACCCCGCACCGGTGCAGCGCCACGTCCATCAGGACCTGGTCGAAGGCGCGGTTGAGGAAGGTCGCGTAGACGGCGAACACCGGGTGCAGCCCGCCCATGGCCAGGCCTGCGGCGGAGGTGACGGCGTGCTGCTCGGCGATGCCGACGTCGAAGGTGCGCTCGGGGAACTTCCGGGCGAAGGCGTCGAGCCCGACCGGGTGCATCATCGCGGCGGTGATGGCCACGACGTCCTCGCGGCGCTCGCCGAGCTCGACGACCGCCTCGGAGAAGTGGTCGGTCCAGATCTTGCCCTTCGGCTTCTCCGCGCCCGTCTGGACGTCGAAGGGTCCGGGGGCGTGGAACTGGTCGGCCTCGTGGCGCAGCGCGGGGTCGTAGCCCTGGCCCTTGCGGGTCAGCGCGTGCACGATGACCGGCCCGCCGAAGCGCTTCGCCTGGGCCAGCGCGTGCTCCATCGCGACCCGGTCGTGCCCGTCGACCGGCCCGACGTACTTCAGGCCCAGGTCCTCGAAGAGACCCTGCGGTGCCAGGGCGTCCTTCATGCCCTTCTTCACCGCGTGGAGCGCGTCGTAGGCCGCATGGCCGACCCCCGGCACCTGGTTGAGGCGCTTCTTGACCAGGTCCAGGACCTGCTCGTAGCGCGGGTTCGTTCGCAGCGAGGTCAGGGCGGTCGCGAGGCCGCCGATGGTCGGGGTGTAGGAGCGCTCGTTGTCGTTGACCACGATCACGAGGCGGCTCGACCGGGCGATGGCGATGTTGTTGAGCGCCTCCCACGCCATCCCGCCGGTCAGGGCGCCGTCACCGATGACGGCGACCACGTGGCGGTCGTCGCCGCGGATGGCGTACGCCTTGGCGAGGCCGTCGGCGTAGGACAGCGAGGTGGAGGCGTGGGAGTTCTCCACGATGTCGTGGTCGGACTCGGCCTGGCTCGGGTAGCCGCTCACGCCGCCCTCCTTGCGGAGCGTGGAGAAGTCGGCGTAGCGGCCGGTGACGAGCTTGTGCACGTAGGACTGGTGGCCGGTGTCGAAGACCACGCGGTCGTGCGGGGACTCGAAGACGCGGTGGATCGCGAGCGTCAGCTCGACCACGCCGAGGTTCGGGCCGAGGTGTCCGGAGTTGGTCGCGACCGTGCGGATCATCACGTCGCGGATCTCCGCGGCGAGCTCGTCGAGCTGCTCCGACGAGAGTCCACGGAGGTCGCGCGGGGAGCCGATCGAGTCGAGGAGTGCCATGGGGCCTGAGTCTATTTCATGGCAGGTCGAGGACCGCCACCGACGGCTCGTGCAGGCTCCCCACCCACACCTTCCCGTCGTGCTCCCGCACCCCCGTGACCATGTGGTAGCCGGGCCCGCTGGCGGGTGGCCGGAGGTCGAGGTCGTGCACGAGGCGGCCGTCGTCGTCGTAGGCCTGGACCCGGATCGTCTGCTTCGGCTTCGGCTGGAGCGCCGCCGGGATCCGCGTGACCGCCTTGCGCAGCACCATCGGCGCCGAGCCGAGGCGCTCGACGAGCGGGTCGACCGGGCTGGCCACGGCCACCCAGATGAGGCCGTCGCTGCCGCGGCTGATGTTGTCGGGGTAGCCGGGCAGGTCGGTGACCAGGTGGTCGCGCTCCCCCGCGCGCGGGCCGGTCAGCCAAAGGCGTACGACGGTGCGCCCGCGGCACTCGGCGACCGCGACGAAGGACTCGTCGGCCGCCAGCGCAACCCCGTTGGCGAACCGCAGGCCCTCGAGCACCACGGTGAGGGTGCCGTCGGGGTCGAGCCGCAGGAGGCGGCCGGTGGCGGTGTCCTGGACGAAGTCGTCCTTCCACTGCGCGACGCCGTAGTGCAGGGACGAGTCGCTGAACCAGACGGTGCCGTCGCTCGCCACGGCCGCGTTGTTGCAGAACCTCATCGGCCTGCCGTCGACCCGGTCGAGCAGCAGCTCCACCTCTCCGGTCGACCGCGAGACGCGGAGCACGCCGCGCTCGGCGTCGCAGACGAGGAGGTGGTCGTTGCCCAGGAGCTCGAGGCCCAGCGGGCGTCCTCCGGTGTCCGCGACGCGCCGCACAGCGCCCGTCGCGGGGGCGAGCGCCCAGATCGCTCCGTCCTCGGTGCCGGTCCAGACGGTGCCGTCGGGTGCGACGACCACGTCCTCGGCACCCATCGACGGGACGGGGTGGACGGTGAGGACCGGTTGCGGGGTCATGGCGCCATCGTGGCGTAGAGAGCGCTGTCGAGGAAGGCCGGGACGATGTCGGTGGCGGCGGAGGTGAGGTCGAGCCCGCGCGCGACCTCGGGGTCGACGAAGACGATCTGGCGTCCCTCGCGGCAGTCGATGTCGGCGTCGGTGAGGTCGGTCGCGGCGACGAAGACCTGCATCCGGTCCCAGGTGCCGTAGGCCTCGCGGTGGTCGACGACGAACTCGCCGAGGAGCTCGAGCGCGCCGGGCTCCAGGCGTACGCCGGTCTCCTCCTCCAGCTCGCGGAAGGCGGCGGGCTCGAAGTCCTCGCCCGGGTCGAGATGACCGCCGGCCAGGCCCCACTTCTCCGGGTCGATGCGCGGGTGCTCGTCACGCTCCTGGAGCAGGATCCAGCCGCGCCGGTCGACCAGGATCACGCCGGCGAAGCGGTGCTGCTCCGCGGCCGGGACGAAGGGGTGCGCCTCGGCCCAGGTGGCCAGCACCGGCGCGACCATGGCCGTGGACGGGACGAGGTCCACGTCCGGCAGTGGATCAGGGTCGACGAACACCATCTGACGACCCTCGTGGCACTCCACGTCGCGGTCGCTCAGCGTCGTACGCGCGGCGAAGGCGTGGAACCAGAAGGTGCCGCGGTCCTCGGTGACCAGCTCGAAGCGACCCAGGTCGGTCAGGTCCTCGGGAGCGAGCACCACGCCCGTCTCCTCCGCCAGCTCACGGACGGCACCGTCGACGGGCTCCTCGCCCTCCTCGAGGCCGCCACCAGGGAAGCACCACATGTCCGGCCAGACCGGCGCGTGCTCGTCGCGCTCCTGCATCAGCACGCGCCCGCGCGGGTCGACCAGGGTCACCTGGACGAAGTCGGTGCGGACCGCCGTCGCCCGCCACGCCAGGACCTCGTCGAGCGTGAGCTCGAGGGCGCGGTGGAGTGGACGTCCCGCGAGGTCGTGCGGGTCGACGAACACCATCTGCCGTCCCTCGCCGCACACCACGTCGTCGTCGCCGACCGCCATCCGGACGGCGAAGAGCTCGAACTCGTCGTCCCCGCCGCACCCCTCGCTGCGGAAGCGCCGCACGCCGAGGGAGTCGAGGCGCTCCGGGGCGACGACCAGCCCGGTCTCCTCCCGGAGCTCGCGAACCGTGGCGGCGCGGAAGTCCTCGCCGGGCTCGAGGTCACCACCGGGATAACCCCAGCGGCCCGGCTCGTGGAGCGCGTCGTCCCCCCGCTCCTGCACCAACAGGCGACCGCGCGGGTCGATGACGGCGACAGCCCCGAAGCGATGCATCGTGCGACCCTAGCCAGCCCTCACATCCGCGCCCGGTAGCGACGCCCGCGCAGCGCGTCCTCGACCAGGCCGACCTCGCGGCGTACGCCCTGGAGCCGGGCGTCCTCGAGCTGGAAGGTCTGCACGGCCGCGAGGACGACGGCCTCGTCGGCCACGTCCTTGAGGTCGCCGCGGATCTCGCTCAGCCCGCGACTCGTGGCGAGCTGCTGCGCCTCGACGTGGAGCACCGCGAAGCGGGCCAGGACGACGACGTGGCGCCGCAGGCCCGGGAAGCGGCGGTAGTCCGGCGGGCACAGGTCGAGCAGCCAGCTCGCCGCGGTCGCCTCCCAGTCGGGAGCGTCCGGTGGTCGCACCTGCCGCGGCCAGCCCGGCGGGGCCACCCCGCGGTGGCCCGGTGGCGGCGTGGGCCGCTGGCGGGGCTGCGGAGCGGGGAACATGTCCTTACTCTATCGAACGCCTGTTCGACCGTCCTGGGCTCCGACGCCATCGGCGCGCGACAATGGATAGGGCGGGCCGGTCACCCCTCCAGGAACGACCAGCGCACCTCGCGCTCGGCGTTGTCGACGTTGAGGTCGACCAGGCAGATGCTCTGCCACGTGCCGAGGGCGAGCACCCCGTCGAGCACCGGAACGGTGCAGTGCGGCGGCACGATCGCCGGCATCACGTGGGAGCGGCCGTGGCCGGGCGAGCCGTGGCGGTGACGCCAGCGGTCGTCGGCCGGCAGCAGGTCCTGCAGCGCGGACAGCAGGTCGTCGTCGGAGCCGGCCCCGGTCTCGATGATCGCGATGCCCGCGGTCGCGTGCGGGACGAAGACCTGGAGCAGCCCGTCGCCCCGACCGGCCACGAAGTCCGCGGCGTCGCGGGTCAGGTCGAGCACCACCTCGTCACCTCCGGTGCGGTAGGTCCGGACCTCACTCTCCATCGCGCAGCACCTCCTCGATCCGCTCGACCTTGGCGGTGAGCTGCCCGTCGTAGCCGGGGCGGATGTCGGCCTTGAGCACCAGGCCGACGCGGGGGGAGACCTCGGCGACGACGTCGACGGCCCGCTTGACCACGGCCATCACCTCGTCCCACTCCCCCTCGATGGTGGTGAACATCGCGTTGGTCTCGTGGGGCAGGCCCGACTCGCGAACGACGCGTACGGCGGCGGCGACCGCCTCGGTGACCGACCCGCTGGGGTCCTGGGCGACGGGTGAGATGGAGAAGGCGACGAGCATGCGGGCCACGCTAGGACATCGCCGTGCAGCGGCGTCCCCCGGTCGAGCTTCCGAGTCTTCTCCTTCGCTGGTCGAGTTGCCGAGCGAGGTACGAGCGAGGCGACGGTCCTATGCCGCGTCAAGTGGTCATGAGGTCTGTTCGGAGGGCTCTGTAGACGCTGCGGGCGAGGTGGCGTTTGAGGCAGCGGATGATCTCGGGGGTGGATAGTCCTTCGGCGCGCCGTCGCTCGACGTAGGCGCGGGTTTCCTCGTGGCGGCCCATCCGTCCGACGGTGATCATGTAGAGCGCGGAGTTGGCTTGGCGGTCGCCCCCGGGATTGAGTCGGTGGCGGCGGGTCTTGCCGGAAGAGGCGGGAAGCGGAGCAACCCCGACGAGCTTGGCGAAGCTGGCTTCGGACCGCATCCGGTCGATGTTCTCGCCAGTGCTGATCGCCAACTGGGCGGCGGTCTGGACTCCGACCTGGGCCATGGCAAGCAAGGACGGGCAGGCCTGTTGCACGAGGGTCGCCAGGTGCTTGTCGGCCTCAGCGATCTCGCCGTCGAGGTAGGCGATGCGTCGCGCCAGCGCTCGTAGTGCATGGCGCACCGCGTGGTCGGGATCAGCGACCCGGCTCGGGTCGGGGCGCATGGCCAGGACTTTGGCTACCCGCTTCTTCCCGCTCAGCCCGATCAGGTCGTCGTGAAGGCGCCCGGATGCAGCGGTGATCAGGTCACGCAGCTGGCTGTACGCGGCGGTGCGGTTCTTGACCGCCGCATCGCGGGGGACCTTGATCACGCGGATCGCCTCCACGATCCCGGTCTTGACCTTCGGCCGACCGCTCGCGCGCCCGGCCAGGACCTGCTCGGCTGCCGAGTAGGCGTCGAGCGGGTCGGACTTGCCGTGTCTGACCCGGGTGGCCCTTTCCGGCCGGTTGACCTCGAACACCTCGAACGCACCCGCCCCGTGAGTGAGCAGGTGGCGGGTCAGCCCCGCACCGTAGGAACCGGTCGACTCCACTCCGACCGCGAGGACCGGACCGTAGGTCGCGGCCCACGACACCAGTTCGCCAAAGCCAGCCCTGGTCGCGGGGAACTCACGATCTGCCAGCCGGCCGAAACGAGCGTCGATCACGGCCGCGACATGGACCAGTTGGTGGGTGTCAACACCCACCACCACGCCGGCCCCATCAAGAACTTGTTCTTCAACAGACACATCACTCATGCTGGAAATGTCTCCTTCACCATCGTGTGAAAGATGACCTTCCAGGTCGGGCGGACAGTACAGCGACGGGAACTTCTTCAGGGTCCTATGAGGTCACGCCCGCCCGGCCTGGCCACCAGAACAGACAAGCCCTGCCGGGGCCGACACGTCGCACTTCAAGGCAGCCACACCAAGCAGCGCCAGTATCGAGATAGGTCAGACCCCGACCGGGTAACCCATCCTCCCTGTATCGAGACCCAGCTACCGAAGATCGGTCTCGACACGCCCGCTCGCTGGCGCTCGCGACCTACTCGACCACCGAGGGCTGGGGATCAGGCGTTGGCACCCTGGCCGGGCAGCGCCCCCTGCGGGTCGGGCGTACCGCCCTGGCAGCTCGCACCGAACTCCGGCGCGGTGTGCCCGTCGCCGTACTCCTCGAGGAAGAGCCCGAGCCGCTCGTCGTCGGCGCCGTCGAGCGCGAGCTGGGCCTCCCAGACCGTGACGACCACCGCGGACGGCAGGTCCTCGTGCGGCGACATGATGCCGTTGTCGGGAAGCTGTGCGGCGAGCGCGTCGAGGTCGGACTGCGGCAGCTCCGGGTCGTGGGTGATCCAGACCGTGCCGTGCTCGAGGTCGTGGACGGCGTTCTCGTCACGCACCGGCTCGTCGTAGACGCCGCACGCCAGCCAGATGGGGGCGTGGGCTCCCCCGGCCGGAGGCGTCTGGGAGTAGGTCACGTCGCCGCTGGTGTGGGCGCGGTCGTCGATGACGAAGGTCTCGACCGCGCTGAGGTCCATCGCCCGCTGGTCCGCCTCGTCCCCGCGGATCGCCCGGTCGACGAGGGGTGCGGCGAGGGCCGCGCCCATCACCAGGGCGGCGGCGACGCTGGCGAGCACGAGCGGCAGGCGGCTCGGACCGGACGTGACCACCTCTGTCGCGGGCGGCGGCACGTCGTACGAGGTGTCGGGGTCGCTCACGGCGTCAGGCTACCGACGTACGCCCAGCGCCTCGGCGTCGTCGCCCGCGGGCAGCGCCTGCCTCAACCGTGCGATCCCGTCGCGGGCCTGCGACTTCACCGTCCCCGGCGCGATCCCGAGCGCCGAGGCGATCTCCGCCTCGGAGAGCCCCTCGTAGTAGCGCAGCACCAGCACGGCCCGCTGGCGGGGCGCGAGGGCGGCCAGCGCATCGCGTACGGCCAGCAGCTCGGCGTGGTCCGGGTCCTGCGCCAACACCTCGGGCAGCTCGTCGGTGGTGTGCTCGCGCCAGCGCCTGCGGCGCCAGCGCGAGATGTTCTCGTTGACCATCACCCGGCGGACGTAGGGCTCCGGGTTGTCGCTGATCCGCCGCCACTGAGGGACGACCTTGACCAGCGCCACCTGCACGAGGTCCTCGGCGTCCTGGGCGTGCCCGGTCAGGAGGTACGCCGTCCGCAGCAGCGCCGCCTGTCGGGCGAGGACGAACTCGCTGAAGCCCTCAGGCGTCGCCACGTCGCCTCCTGACCCGTACGACAAGACGCCACGCCACGAACGAGCCGACGAGGAGCGCCAGCCCCACCACGCGAGGGTCGGGCGCGAACGGTGCGTCGGGGGCGGGCACGACCTCGGCTGCCCACGCCTCGGCTGCGACCTGCGGGGTGTTGCCGGAGAACTCCAGAAGGTCGGTGCGCTCGCCCGTCGTGACGTCGACCGTCGAGGCGCGCAGCGCTCGCCGCGGACGGCCCTCCTCCACGTCGGCGAGAGAGGCCAGGACGACCTTGCTCGACGACCGCCACCCCGCGACGCTCTGGGCGTCGATCCCATCCACCGGCGCCAGCGGGATCACACCGCCTCCGATCGGACCGACGAGCAGGGACAGCTGGGCATCGTCGAACGTTCCGTAGACGGGTTGGAGCAGCGTCGCCAGTCGCTTCCCGTCGGTGCTGACGGCGAGGTCCATGACTCCGGCCGACGCGGGAGTGCCTGCCGGGAGCTGCAGGCGACGCGTCCTCGAGTCCTTCCCCGACACCAGGACGACCCGTCGCGCGCCACGCTGCTCGACGAAGCCCCCGGGCGCGTCGCCCGTCGAGTTCCCGCTCACCCCCTGCGCGCCGCTCGGGGAGTCGTCGCGCTCGCCCGTCGACACGTCCCAGGTGCGGGCGACGACGCCCGACGCTCTCACCCCGGTTTCGCCGGCGGGCGAGATGGGCCCTGCCGTCCACCACAGCACGTCGCCCGCCCAGGCCAGGCCGCTCGTCGCCAGCCCGTGGTCCGACTCGACGGTCCACACGTCCCGGGAGCCGATGCGCAGGTCAAGCACCGCCACACCGACCGCCGGAGCCGCGTCCTCGTCGGACGGTCCACCCATTGTCAGGGGATCCCCGGGCACCTCCCCGGTCACCCAGTACGCCAGCCGCCACCCGTCCGCCGAGAGCGCCGGGACGTCGAACACGTCCGCTGCGCCGGGCAGCTCGAGGAAGCGCGACTCCCCCGTCGACGCCGAGACCCCCCACCAGCCGTTGCGGGACCCCCAGAGTCCTTCCCTGACCCCGCTGCCCACCGCCGAGAGTCGTCCCGGGTTGCCTGGGAAGGCCGGCTCCCAGCCTCCCGGCTGCCGGAGCACGTCCGGGAGCACCATTCGTTCGTCGGTGCGCGCAGGCTCGACCTGCTGAGCGCGCTCCACCAGCAGCGGGGTCGTCGTGGCCCCGATGAGACCGACGACCACGAGCACGGCCGCGACAGCGCCGGCCCGCACACGCTGCCGGCGTCGCCCGCGCGTCCACAGACGGTCGGGGTCGACACCTCCGCCGGGCGCACCCGCCGCGAGTCGTTGGAGCCTGTCGACGACGTCGGTGGGCGGTGCGGACATGGGTGCTCCTCGGATGGACGGTCAGCCTCACACGACTGCACGCCACGAGGACGCGGTCCGGAGGGGTCGCGTCCCGGAACTTTCCGGGCATCTGGGGACGTTCTGGCTAGCGAATCAGCCAATCGACCCACCAAATCGTCCCCAGATACCCGGGCTGCGACCGTCGAGGAAGAGATCAGGCCAGTGCGGCGCGGACCACCTCGGCCCGCGCGGCGAGCTCCTCGAGAGGAGTCGGGGGGAGCATGTCGGCCCAGACCGGCAGGTTGGACCCCCGGAGCTGGAGCACGCCGAGGGGGCGGGCCAGCAGGGTCACCGACAGGTGGCCGGCGCCGTTCTCCCACTTGTTGATGTGCACGCTGCCGACCCCCTCGAGCGCGCGGAGGGCGGCGTACGTGCGGCCGAGGAGGCGGCCGAGCTCGACGTGCCCGTCGTCGTCGAGTTCGTCGAGCACCTCGTGGGTGCGGGACACCACGTTGGCGACGAACGGCAGGGAGGTGCCGCCCGGGCGGATCACGGCGAGCCGTTCCCCCATGTGCAGCACCAGGTCGTCACGGCCGAGCGCTGTGCACGTCTTGCAGTCCTCCGGCGCCTTGCGACGGTCGGGCTCGGGGTCGGCGTAGTCGACGAGCGGGCGCGGCCGCAGGCCCTCGCGCTCGAACGGGAAGACCTCCCAGTCGGCCATCGGACCGAGCGGCAGGCGACCGCCGTCCCCACCGGTGGTGGTGGGGTCGACGGCCGCCTGTGCCCTCGTGAGGAACTCGCGCAAGGGGTCAGCCCTTGAGCAGGTTCCGCAGGACGTACTGCATGATCCCGCCGTTGCGGTAGTAGTTCGCCTCGCCGGGGGTGTCGATCCGGACCGTCGCCTCGAACTCGCTGGTCTCGCCGTGCGCCTGGTCGGTGCCGGGAGCCGGCTCGACCTTGACGGTGACGGTCTTCGGCGTGGTGCCGTCGTTGAGCTCGGTGATGCCGGAGATCGAGATGATCTCGGCACCGGTGAGGCCGAGGTCGTCGGCCGTCTTGCCCGCGGGGAACTGCAGCGGGATGACGCCCATCCCGATGAGGTTCGAGCGGTGGATGCGCTCGTAGGACTCGGCGATGACGGCCTTGACGCCCAGCAGGGCCGTGCCCTTGGCCGCCCAGTCGCGCGACGAGCCCGAGCCGTACTCCTTGCCCGCCAGCACGACCAGCGGCGTGCCGGCCTCCTGGTAGCTCGCGCTCGCCTCGTAGACACTGGTGACCTCGCCGTCCTTCGTGAAGTCCTTGGTCACACCGCCCTCGGTGCCGGGCGCCAGCTGGTTGCGCAGGCGGATGTTGGCGAACGTGCCGCGGATCATGACCTCGTGGTTGCCGCGACGCGAGCCGTAGGAGTTGAAGTCACGCTGCTCGACGCCGTGCTCGGCGAGGTAGTGACCCGCGGGGCTGTCCTTCTTGATCGCACCGGCCGGGCTGATGTGGTCGGTCGTGACCGAGTCACCCAGCTTGAGCAGCACGCGGGCCCCGACGATGTCGGTGACCGCCTCCGGCTCGTCCGGCATGCCGTCGAAGTAAGGAGGACGGCGGACGTAGGTCGAGTCCTCGTCCCACTCGAAGGTGTTGCCCTCCGGGGTGGGGAGCGACTGCCAGCGCTCGTCGCCCTTGAAGACGTCGGCGTAGGACTCGCCGAACATGTCGGAGGTGATCGCGCTGGCGATCGTCTCCTCGATCTCCTGCGGGCTCGGCCAGATGTCCTCGAGGAACACGTCGTTGCCGTCCTGGTCCTGGCCCAGCGGGTCGCCGAACAGGTCGACGTCCATCGAGCCGGCGAGGGCATAGGCCACGACGAGCGGCGGGGACGCGAGGTAGTTCATCTTCACGTCGGGGTTGATCCGACCCTCGAAGTTGCGGTTGCCCGACAGCACCGATACGACCGCGAGGTCGGCCTCGTTGACGGCTGCGGACACCTCGGGGATGAGGGGGCCGGAGTTGCCGATGCAGGTCGTGCAGCCGTAGCCGACGAGGTTGAAGCCGAGCTTGTCGAGGTACGGCGTGAGCCCGGAGCGGTCGTAGTAGTCCGAGACGACCTTGGAGCCCGGCGCGAGCGAGGTCTTGACCCACGGCTTGCGGGTCAGGCCCTTCTCGACGGCCTTCTTGGCCAGCAGCGCGGCGCCGATCATCACGCTCGGGTTGGAGGTGTTGGTGCACGAGGTGATCGCGGCGATCACGACGGCGCCGTGGTCGATCTCGACCTCCTGGCCGTCGAGCGAGACCTTCGTCTTCTTCGTGGGTCGACCGGCGTCGTGCGGCGCGTGCACGTGTGCGGGCTTGCCGTTGCCGCCCTCGTGGCTCGGCGAGTCGGAGGCCGGGAAGGACTCCTCGACCGCCTCGTCGTAGCCGGTCGCCTCGGCGGCGTCGTCCGGACCGGTGTCCTGCGGGGCGGTCTCGCCCTCGTCGACGTAGTCGGCCAGCGCGGCGCGGAAGGAGTCCTTCGCCGCCGAGACCTCGACGCGGTCCTGCGGGCGCTTCGGGCCGGCGAGCGACGGCACCACGGTGGAGACGTCGAGCTCGAGCCGCTCGCTGTAGCGGGGCTCGGCGGCCGGGTCGTGCCACAGCCCCTGCTCCTTGGCGTACGCCTCGACGAGCGCGAGCTGCTCGTCGGTGCGGCCGGTGAGGCGGAGGTAGTCGATCGTCTGGTCGTCGATCGGGAAGACGGCGATCGTCGAGCCGAACTCCGGGCTCATGTTGCCGATCGTGGCGCGGTTGGCGAGCGGCAGCGCGGAGACGCCCTCGCCGTAGAACTCGACGAACTTGCCGACCACACCGTGCTCGCGGAGCATCTCGGTGATGGTGAGCACCAGGTCGGTGGCGGTCGAGCCGGCGGGCAGCTCGCCGGACAGCTTGAAGCCGACCACGCGCGGGATGAGCATGGAGACCGGCTGGCCGAGCATCGCGGCCTCGGCCTCGATGCCGCCGACGCCCCAGCCGACCACGCCGATGCCGTTGACCATCGTGGTGTGGGAGTCGGTGCCGACGCAGGTGTCGGGGTAGGCGACGCCGTCGCGCACCATGACCACGCGGGCGAGGTGCTCGATGTTGACCTGGTGCACGATGCCGGTGCCGGGCGGGACGACCTTGAAGTCGTCGAAGGCACCCTGGCCCCAGCGCAGGAACTGGTAGCGCTCACGGTTGCGCTCGTACTCGATCTCGACGTTGCGCTCGAACGCCTGCGGCGTGCCGAAGACGTCGGCGATGACGGAGTGGTCGATGACCATCTCGGCCGGGGCGAGCGGGTTGATCTTCGTGGCGTCGCCACCGAGCTCGGCCATCGCCTCGCGCATGGTGGCGAGGTCGACGACGCAGGGCACGCCGGTGAAGTCCTGCATGATCACGCGCGCCGGCGTGAACTGGATCTCCTGGTCGGGCGCGGCGCTGGCGTCCCAGCCGGCGATCGCCTTGATGTGGTCGGCGGTGATGTCGGCGCCGTCCTCGGTGCGGAGCAGGTTCTCCAGCAGCACCTTGAGCGAGAAGGGCAGGCTCTCGACGTCGAGACCCTCACCCTTCACCGCGTCGAGGCGGTAGATCTCGTAGGACTGTCCGTCCACGTCCAGGGTGCTCTTGGCACCGAAGCTGTCCTGACTGGCCATCAGCCACATCTCCTCGGGAGTTCGCGGGTCTGCGTCCATCTTGCCGTCGCACCCTGAGGTGCGGGAAGGAAGGCGACCCTTAGTTCTGACGTCGCAATATCTTGACGTCAAGATATCACAGCCGGTCTAGCCTCTGCCCGTGCCCACGCTCCTCCACCTCAACGGACCCTCCGGGGTCGGCAAGTCCACCCTCGCGCGCGCCTGGGCCGACCGCCACCCCGGGACGCTGCTGTGCGACATCGACGAGCTGCGGTCATGGGTGTCGGGCTGGGAGTCCGACTTCGTCGGCACCGGTGAGGCCGTCCGCCAGACCGCACTGGCGATGATGACGGCCTACCTCCGCACCGGTCGGGACGTGGTCCTCCCCCAGCTCATCGTCACGCCTGCCCAGGTGGAGAGGTTCGAGGCGGCCGCTGCCGAGGCCGGAGCGGCGTACGTCGGTGTGGTGCTCACGGTCGAGCCGGAGGTCCTGCTCCCCCGGTTGCACTCGCGTGCCGTCACGCCCGTGAACACGGTCGTCTCCCGCATCATCGAGGAGCGCGGCGGCGACCCGCTGGTCCTCGAGGGGCGCCAGCAGCTGCTCGACCTGGCAACGGTCCACGGGTGGACGGTCGTGGACGCGACCGACGAGGAGTCGGCGCTGGCTGCGATGTCGCACGCCGTCCGATCGTGAGCCGAGCGGCGGGTCAGTCGGTGCGGGCCACCTCGTCGAGGCGTTGCAGCAGGTCGTGGGCAGCCAGCTCGACCGCCTTGTGCCGCCACTCCGAGGCCCGGTAGACACACGCGATCAGCCCGCTGCGGTGGACCCGCCGCAGGTCCCCGTAGACGAACGCGTACCGAGCCTTGGTGTGCTCGTTGGTGCCCTCGGTCAGGCCGAGGTGCCAGGCGGCGTAGTCGTCCCACGAGTGGCGTTCGAGGTAGGCGTTCTCCGCCTCGGCCCTCGGCTGGACCTCGGCCCAGTCGCTGTCCAGGACGTACTGCCTGCCGTCGATGAGCCTGCGGGCGTGGGTGACAGCGGCGTCGTTGACGGCGTACCTGGCCATGGCGCCACCCTGCCAGACTCGGACGCGCCCGCCCGACTCCAGTTCGGGGTCACTGTCCTGCCCGGAGGTCTGCCGCACTCGACGTGGCGCGTCGTCAGGATCAGGCTGGACCCGTGGTCACCGAGAACCCTGCCGTCCAGTTCTTCGCCGGGCGTCCCGACGGCTCGGCCGTGGCCGCCGAGGTCTCGCGGGTGGTCAGCGCCCTCGGACCCCACGACGTGCGGGTCTCCCGCAGCCAGGTCGCCTTCCGCCGACGCACCGGGTTCGCCTACCTGTGGCGTCCCGGGCAGTACGTCGCCAGCGACGTCCCCGCCGTGCTGTCGATCGCCCTCCCGCGCGAGGTCGCGAGCCCGCGGTGGAAGGAGGTCGTCCACCCCTCCGCCCGTGCCTGGATGCACCACCTCGAGCTCAGGACCCCCTGCGAGGTGGACGCCGAGGTGCGCGACTGGCTCGGCGAGGCGTACGACGCGGCCGGGTGAGGGCTCAGCGCGCCCGCGGGGCGAAGCTGCGCACCCAGACCCGGGAGGAGTCCGGGTCGGTCTCGTCGCCGGCGTTCCACAGCACGAGCGCACCACCGTCCGGCGCGATCACAGGCGCACCGAGGAAGCCGTCGACGCCTCCGGCGGACAGCCGCGCGACACGGCCCCAGGTCCCGTCCCGGCGGCGGACGGCCGCCTCGATCGGGTGGTCGTCCCCCATGACCGAGTCCCAGACCGCCACCGCCTCTCCGGACGGGTTGGCCACCACCTGCATGCCGTAGTAGACCGACACCTCGGGGAGCAGCCGCGTGCGCGTCACCAGGCCCGAGCGCGAGACCGATGCGGCCCAGGCGGCGTCACGGCGGTCGGTGTAGGCGACGACCGCGTCCGTGCGGCCCAGCCCGACGTCGACCCAGCTCGCGATCCGCGCTCCCCTGATCCGCGCAGGGGACGACCAGCGTGGCCCGGACGAACCGTGGCGCACGGCGATGCCCTGCGCCTCCTCCGAACGGAACGCGTAGGCCACCGCCACCCGGCCGGACGGGAGTCCCGCCAGGTGCGGCACGCCGGCGCGCTCGCCCTCGGCGCTCAACCGCTCGCCGGTCCCCCAGTCCTCGCCGGCGGGTCGCGAGGCGGCGCGCACGGACCACGCGCGACCGTCGCGCTCGCCCCACGCCGCGGTCATCCGTCCGGAGCGGGCGACGACGACCTCGGGCCGGATCCCGGGCACCCCCTCGGAGGACAGGGTCAGCGCGGGGCTCCAGGGTCCGCCCGCGTCACGAGCGACCACCTGCGCGACCGGTTCGGCGTACGGCGGGGCCTCGTCGTCGTCCATGGTCTCCCAGGCCACGACCGTGGCGCCGGTGGCGTTGACGGCGAGCCGCAGGTAGGCCGGACGCGTCCCCAGCGGTCCACCGGGAGTGCGGTGCAGGACGACGGGTCGACTGGTGGAGCCGTCGGTCCGCAACCTCGCGGTCAGCACCCGCCGGCCCACCGTCCACGCCAGCCGAACCCGCCCGCGCGCGTCCGCGGCGACCTCCGCCTCGACGACCTGCCCGGTGCCCGGGAGCACGCCCGGGCGTGACCAGCTGCCGTCACGTCGCTGTCGCGCGACCAGCAGCCGGGTGCGATCGTCCGTCCAGTGCACCCAGGTGGCCATGCCGCTGCCCTCGACCAGGCTCAGCTCGAGGTCCCAGACGTCGGCGCCGCTGCGGGTGAGCGGTACGGCCGCCTCCCAGCCGTCGGCAGCGGTACCGGCAGCGGGTGCGACCAGCGCACCTGCCGCCAAGGCCAGCGAGGCCACGGCGATCTCGACGGCTCTCATCATGCCCTCCCCGACGACGTGCGGACACTCCCAGTGGAGCCGTCGGCACCTCGATGTGGCAAGGGTCGAAGGACCCGTACGGGCTCAGCGGCGGCGCGGCTCCAGCAGGGCCACGCACTCGACGTGGTGCGTCATCGGGAACAGGTCGAAGGCCCGGACCGCGGTGAGCTCGTAGCCGTGCTCGGCGAAGATCGCCACGTCGCGCCCGAGCGCGGCGGGGTCGCACGCGACGTACGCCACCGCGCGGGGACGGCGGTCGACGACCTGCTCGACCACGGCCCGCTTGGCGCCCTCCCTGGGAGGGTCGAGGACGACGAGGTCGAACGGCTCGTCGAAGCCGTCGCGCAGGACCTTGTCGGTGGGGCCGCACTCGACCGCCGCGGCCTCCAGGGCGGAGAGGTTTCCGCGCGCGTGCTGGCACGCAGCGCGGTCACCCTCGACGGCCACCACGCGGGCTCCGGTCGCCTCGCCGACGAAGCGCGCGAAGAGACCGACACCGGAGTAGAGGTCGAGCGCCCGCTCCCCCGACTGCGGCGCGAGCAGGTCGAGCACTGCCTCGACGAGCACGCGGGGCGCCTCGGGATGGACCTGCCAGAAGCCGTCGGCAGCGGCGGTGAACGAATGGGACCGCCCGGCGGCGCTCACCTCGTGGTGGACGAGCCCGGGCACAGATCCCTCCGCCCCCCCAGGGACCTCCACGGCGTCACCCGGACGCGCGCCCTCGGCGGCGATGAGGCAGTCGTCGATCGCGACGAGCTCGTGGGAGCGGTGCGCGCGCATCGCCGGGCGACCGTCGGGGAGCGCGGCGTAGCGCTGGCGGGTGCGCCACCGCAAGCCGTCGTCGGGGCGACCCGGCACCGGCACGGACTCCACCCGGAGGTCGGTGACGAGCGGAGACGACGCGTCGAGACGGCCCAGGCGCACGAGCTGCTCGCGGACCACGGCGGTCTTCAGGTCGCGCTGGGCCGGCACCGCGACGTGCTGGAAGTCGCAGCCGCCGCACAGCCCGGGACCGGCGTACGGGCACGGCGCCTCGACCCGGTCGGGCGAGGGCGAGAGGACCGACACGGCGTCGCCGCGCCAGAAGCGGTCACCGTCGGTTCCCTCGGTGATCTCGACGACCACGCGTTCCCCGGGGATCGCGTGGCGCACGAAGACGACCCGCGAGTCGGGCTCCGGCAGCCGGGCGACGCAGTGGCCTCCGTGGGCCACCGGACCGACCTCGGCCTCGAAGCGCTCCCCCACCCGCGAGCGCCCGCGGGGCTTGCGGGGGCGGTAGGAGCCGCGGCTCACCGGTCGTCCCGGATGTCGGAGGGACGATCGGAGGCCACCCGGCCGCGGCGGAGGTCACCGGCGTGGATGCGTACCTCGTCGCGTTCCTCGCGCTCGCGAGCCGCGAGCGAGGAGCGGAGCTGGTAGGGCACCGAGATGACCATGACTCCGGGGGTGAAGAGCAGGCGGCCCTTGAGGCGCAGGGCGGTCTGGTTGTGGAGCAGCTGCTCCCACCAGCGCCCCACGACGTACTCCGGGATGTAGACCGCGACCACGCCGCGCGGGCTGGCCCGCCGGATCTCCTGCGTGTATTCCACGATCGGGCGCACCACCTCGCGGTAGGGCGAGTGCAGCACCTTGAGCGGGATGTCGAGGTGGCGCTCGTCCCACTCCTCGAGGAGCCGGTTGGTGGCCTTGGCGTCGATGCTCACGTAGATCGCCTCGAGCACGTTGGGGCGTGTCGCGCGGGCGAAGGCCAGCGCCCGCAGCGTGGGCTTGTGCAGCTTGGAGGCAAGCACGATCGCGTGCACGCGCGTCGGCATCACCTTGTCCTGCTCGTCGGCGGCGAGCTCGAGCTCCACGCGGTCGTAGTGGCGACCGATCGCCCGCATGACCAGGAAGAAGAAGCCCATCGCCAGGATGGCGATCCAGGCGCCGGCGAGGAACTTCGTGATGATGACGATGACCAGCACGACGGCGGTCATGCCGAGGCCGAAGGTGTTGATCGCCCGCGAGCGCATCATCCGACGGCGCGCCGTCGGGTCAGTCTCGGTCCTCAGGTGGCGCGTCCAGTGGCGGATCATGCCGAGCTGGCTGAGGTTGAAGGAGACGAAGACGCCGACGATGTAGAGCTGGATCAGCTTCGTCACCTCGGCGTCGAAGACCCAGATCAGCAGCATCGACATGGCGGCGAGGAAGACGATGCCGTTGCTGTAGGCCAGCCGGTCGCCCCGCGAGCCGAGCGAGCGCGGCGCGAGCCCGTCCTGGGCCAGGATCGACCCGAGCACCGGGAAGCCGTTGAAGGCGGTGTTGGCGGCGAGCACGAGGATGATGCCGGTGACGGTGACCACGAAGTAGAAGCCCGGCTGGAACTGGTCGAAGACTCCGGCCGCGATCTGGGAGATCACCGGGTGCTGCTCGTAGCCGCTCGGGAGCGCGTCGCCCGACGCCGTCCGCAGCCGGTCGAGCTCGTGCGGGTCGACGTAGCGGATGGCCATCTGGTTGGCGAGGACGATGACGCTCATCATCATGGAGATGGCGATGAGGCCCAGCATGAGCAAGGTGGTGGCCGCGTTGCGGCTCTTGGGCTTGCGGAAGGCGGGTACGCCGTTGCTGATCGCCTCGACGCCGGTGAGCGCAGCACAGCCGGACGAGAAGGCGCGCGCCAGCAGGAACATCAGGCCGATCTGGGTCAACGGCTCGTCCCAGCCGGGCTGCGCCTCGATCAGGAGGCCGGCGCTCTCCGCCTGCGGGAGGTCGCCCGACAGCAGCCGGAGCAGGCCGTAGGCGCACATGCCGAGGATGGCCACCATGAAGAGGTAGGTCGGCAACGCGAAGACGGACCCCGACTCACGCACACCGCGCAGGTTCATCGCCGAGAGCAGTGCCACGGCGACCACGCCGACGGTCGCCTCGTGCCCGATCAGCGCCGGGATCGCGCCCGCGGCGTACTGCGACGCCGACGAGATCGACACCGCGACGGTCAGCACGTAGTCGACGAGCAGCGCGCTGGCCACCGTGAGGCCGGCGTTGCGACCGAGGTTGACCGACGCCACCTCGTAGTCGCCGCCGCCGGAGGGGTAGGCGTGGACGGTCTGGCGATAGCTCGCGATGACCGTGAGCATCACGACGGCGACAGCGAGGCCGATCTTCCACGACCAGACGTAGGAGGACGCGCCGGCCACGGCCAGCATGATGAAGATCTCGTCGGGTGCGTAGGCCACCGACGACAACGCGTCGCTGGCGAAGACGGGCAGCGCGATCCGCTTGGGCAGCAGGGTCTCCCCCAGCTGGCTGCTGCGCAGCTTGCGACCCAGCAGGATCCGCTTGGACACGTCGCCGACACTCACAGGCCGGAAGCCTAGACCCGCAACCGCCGATGTCCCCGCTGGGATACGGTTCCCGTGTGCACGTCGTGATCATGGGCTGTGGCCGCGTCGGTTCGACGCTCGCCCGCAGCCTCGAGGACCGCAACCACACCGTGTCGATCATCGACAGCGAGCCGGACGCGTTCCGGCGCCTGGGTCCGGAGTTCAACGGCGACAAGATCACCGGCTACGGCTTCGACCAGCAGGTGCTCGAGAAGGCCGGCATCCGTCGCGCCGACGCGTTCGCCGCGGTGTCCAGCGGCGACAACTCCAACATCATCGCCGCTCGGGTGGCCCGCGAGACCTTCGGTCTCCAGCAGGTCGTGGCCCGCATCTACGACCCGGGCCGCGCCGAGGTCTACCAGCGTCTGGGCATCACGACGGTCGCCACGGTCAAGTGGACCGCCGACCAGGTGCTGCGCCGGATCCTGCCCGCCGGCGCCGAGCCCGACTTCCGCGACCCCTCGGGCACCATCCGCGTCGACCACGTGCCGATCCCGGAGGCGTGGATCGGCAGCCGGACGGTCGAGTTCCAGATGCAGTCGCGCAGCCGCATCGCGTGGATCGACCGGCTCGGCGAGGGCATGCTGCCCACCCGCGAGACCGTGCTGCAGGAGGGCGACATGCTCCACCTGGTGATGCGCGAGGAGCACGCGGCGCACGCCTACGCCGTGCTCGAAGCCGGCCCCGAAGCCGACTGACCCGACCCCCGACTGAAGCAGGAGCACCACACATGCGCGTCGCCATCGCCGGAGCCGGAGCCGTGGGTCGCTCGATCGCCCGGGAGCTGATCGAGAACGGACACCAGGTCCTGCTCATCGACAAGAGCTCGTCGGCGATCCGCCCCGAACGGGTCCCGCACGCGGAGTGGCTGCTGGCCGACTCCTGCGAGCTGTCCTCCCTCGCCGAGGCGCAGCTGGGCAAGTGCGACGTCGTGATCGCCGCGACCGGCGACGACAAGGCCAACCTGGTGACCTCGCTGCTCGCCAAGACCGAGTTCGGCGTGCCGCGCACGGTGGGGCGGGTCAACCACCCCAACAACGAGTGGCTCTTCACCGAGGCGTGGGGCGTCGACGTCAACGTCTCCACCCCCCGCATCATGTCGGCCCTGGTCGAGGAGGCCGTCTCCATCGGCGACCTCGTGCGCCTGTTCACCTTCCGCCAGGGCAACGCCAACCTGGTCGAGCTCACCCTGTCGGCCGACTCCCCCTACGTCGGGACCCCGAGCGGGCTGGTGCCCTTCCCCGACAACTGCGCGCTGGTGACGATCCTGCGCGACGGGCAGGTCTACACCCCCGACGCCGAGCAGCCGCTGGAGTCCGGCGACGAGCTGCTCTTCGTGGTCCCGACCGAGGTCGAGACCGAGCTCGAGCAGCTGCTCTCCCCCGGCCACCGCTGAGCGCAGCGGCGTACGCCGTCAGGAGGACGTGCGCCGTCAGGCAGGCGTCGCGTCGCCGGCAGCCGGCGTGACCGGTGTCCGGTTGCGCGAGAGCAGCCACACCATGGTGCCCAGCGCGGCCAGCTGGAGCGGCCAGCCCAGCGCGATCTTGAGCACGCCGAGCGCCGCGACGGCGGCGTCGGGGTCGATCGACCCGGAGCTGCCGGCGAGCCAGATCGGCGCCTGGATGACCACGCGGAGCACGCAGGGGGCGACCAGCAGCCACGTGAGGCGGCTGCAGAGCTTCACGACCTGCCGGTCGGAGTGCCAGGCCGTCGGGTCGCCGGTGATGCTGCCGACCATGAAGCCGACCAGTGGCCACCCGATGATGCACGTGAATCCCAGCACCAGGGCGTAGCCGCCGTTGTAGAGGATGCCGGGCAGGAAGTAGGCCAGCGCCTGGTCCTGCTCGGAGCCGCCGGCCGCGGCGGATCGGTGCACGAAGTACCACCCGATCGCGATGCCGAACAGCGCGTTGACCACGAACTGCACGGTCGAGCGCTGCACGAGCCGGATCACGAGCAGCACCAGCGCCGCGCCGACACTGACGTAGATCGCGGTGTCGAGGTCGCGCATCGTGAGCCAGACGAGCGTGAACAGGATCGTCGGGACGGCCGCCTCGGCCATGCCCCGGCGCCCACCGAGGGCCCTGGAGAGCTGATGGCGCACCACGGCCTCGACCGTGTCGGTGTCGGCCGTGGCGGCGGTCTTCTGCGTCGGCTCGCTCACGGGCGCAGCTCGTAACGGGGGTTGAACATGATCGGCACACCGCTCTGGCGACCGATGCACCCGGCCACGGTCATCGCCCGGCCGGGGCCGATGCCGGAGATCCGGCGTCGCCCGAGCCACACGACGGTGATGACCCCGGAGCCGTCGTCGAGCTCGGCCTCCAGGGCGGGGACGCCCCCGCGGGGGCGCAGCGTCACGGTGCGGACCACTCCGTTGACCACGACGTGCTCGCGCTCGGGAGCCTCGGAGATGCACACGGCCTCGTCGCTGGTCTGCGACTGGCGCAGGTCACGCTGGTGGGCCTCCGAGCTGTCGGCCCACTTCGACAGCGCCTGTCGCAGGCGGCTCTTCTCGGCCACGGCTGGGCTCACCTCACCCGGCGGGCGTCGTCCGGCAGGCGCACCGGCAGCGGCTCGCCGACCGGCATCGCGCCTTCGCCACGGCGTACGACGACCTGGGCGAGGGCGTCCTCCCACTCCGAGGCGGCGTCGGGCTCGACGGCCGGCCGTCCGAGGAACGACGCGCGGAGCATCCAGCGCTCGCCGTTGATGCCGATGATGCGCGAGGGCTGGGTGGCGGCGGTGCCGTCGGGACGCTGGACCGGCATCGCGCAGACGAGCTCGGTGCCCCAGCGGCCCTCACGCTCGGTGGCGTGGCCACCGCGACGCGCCATGTCGGCCGCGATCTGCGGTCGGACGTCGGACCAGAGGTCGCCGTTGCGCGGCGCGGCGAAGGCCTGGAACTCGACGGCGCCGTCCTGGCCGGCGAGCATCACGGCCCGCACCTGACCGCTCTGCTCGTCGACCTGCAGCCGCAGCTCGCGGTCGGCGATCGCGGGCACCAGCACCGAGCCGAGGTCGGCGCGATCGATGCCGTCGCCCTCCACCTCCGAGACGTCGAACGGCCCGGACGCCGTCGTGGCAGGGGTCGGCTCGTCCGCGGCGGTGGTTGCGTCGTCGGCCGTCACGGCCGGGTCGGTGGCCTCTGCCTTGCGGCGGAACTTCACGTCAGCACTCCTTGTCGATGGGTCCGAGGCGCGCAGGACTCATGCGCGCACACCCGTACCAGTAGAACCGTAGCCCCCGGCGCCCCGCACCGACTCGGGCAGCACCCCCACCTCGACGAAGCGCGCCCGCTCGAAGCGCTGCACCACCAGCTGGGCGATGCGCTCGCCGCGGCGCAGCGTGACCGGCTCGACGGGGTCGTGGTTGATCAGCAGGACCTTCACCTCACCGCGGTAGCCCGCGTCCACGGTGCCGGGGGTGTTGACGATGGACAACCCGTGGCGCGCCGCGAGCCCGGAGCGCGGGTGCACCAGCGCGACGTAGCCGTCGGGCAGCGCGACCGCGATGCCCGTCGGCACCAGGGCCCGCTCACCGGGGGCGAGGGTGACGTCCACGGTGGTGTGCAGGTCCGCGCCCGCGTCGCCCGGGTGGGCGTAGGACGGCAGCGGCAGGTCGGGGTCGAGCCGCACGACCTGGATGTCGAGCTGGATGTCGAGCTGGGGCTCGGGCGTGAGGTGGGCGTCGGGCACGAGGAGAGAATCTATAGGCTCTGCGGCGTGGACTACGCCGAACGCCTCACCGTCCCGCTGCGCTGGTGGGTGCAGGGCACCATGCTCGTGGCGTCGCTCTGGTTGGCGGTGCTGGCCGCGACGCCCGAGGTCGTCGCGTGGTCGGTCACGGCGGTCGCGCTGGCACTGCTCGTGGCGCTGCTCGGCACCTACGGCAGCCCGAAGGTCTCGGTCGACGGACGCACCCTGCGGGCCGGCCGGGCGCACATCGGCCTCGAGCACGTCGGGGCAGCGACCGCCCTCGACGCGGACGGCGTACGCCGCCAGGCCGGGGTGGACGCCGACGCCCGCGCCTACCTCCTCCTGCGGCCCTACCTCAAGCGCGGCGTGCGGGTGGACATCACCGACCCGGCCGATCCCACTCCCTACTGGCTGATCAGCTGTCGGCGGCCCGACGCCCTCGTCTCAGCCCTAGAGGCGACGCGGACGCGCTGAGACGCTGGATAGGGTGCGTGCATGGCTTCCCAGGACTCCTCCAGCAAGTTCTTCTCCGCGTTCTCGCTCGTCGCTGCGATCGGCGCGGCGGCGATCGCCAAGAAGGGGCTGAACACCACGTGGCGCGCCACCACCGGCAAGAACCCGCCGACCAACCCGGCGGACCCCGACGTCGGGCTCGGCGAGGCGGTCATGTGGGCGGCCGTGAGCGGCACCATGATCGGCGTGGTCCGGATGCTGGCGGCACGTCGCGCGGCGGGCTACTACGCCAAGTCCACCGGGCACCTGCCCCCGCAGCTGGCGAAGGACGGACAGGACGCCTCGAAGGCCCCTGCCGCCAGCTCCTGAGCGCACCTTCCCGCACGTCACAGCGCCCGCCCCTCGTGCGAGGGGCGGGCGCTGTGCGTCGTACGTGGTCTGCTCAGACGCAGTCGCGGCAGATGAGCTTCTTCTCATCGGCCAGCTGCGAGCGGTGGTGCACCAGGAAGCAGCTCATGCAGGTGAACTCGTCGTCCTGCCGCGGCATGACCTCGACCGCCAGCTCTTCGTGCGAGAGATCGGCACCGGGAAGCTCGAAGGACTCGGCCGCCTCGGTCTCGTCCTCGTCGACCTTGCCGGAGTTCTTGTCGTGGCGGCGGGCCTTGAGCTCCTCGATGCTCTCCTCGCTCTGGTCCTCCTCGGACTTGCGCGGTGCGTCGTAGTCGGTGGCCATCGAATCCCTCTCCCCATGCAGTGGCTCAGACCGGCCGGATCGGCACGGGCGTGAGACCGAGTTGTTGCTCGTCGTCGGCGCCAGATTGTGCACCATGAACCGCCTCCGTGGTGAGCCGGTCCGCAACGTGTCGCCTGAACAGTGCACGACGTCCCGCTATTCCCGGCGTGGCACCCGTGGTCCAGCCCGGCGGACGCCACCCGTCCGGGCGTGACGCGGGCCACCCCTTCAGGCGAGGAAGCCGGTGCCTTGCAGGGCCTCGACGAAGGTGCCCCAGCCCTGCGCGGGAGCCCCCACGACGACGTTGCGCCGGGGAAACCCGGGAAGCGTCATCGTGCCGTCGAGGAGCTCGAAGCGACCCCCCGCCTCGCGCAGCACGAGACCGCCGGCCGACCAGTCCCACGGCTGCGGACCGGCCTCGACGTAGGCGTCGGCGCTGCCCTCGGCGACATGGCACAGGTCGAGCGAGCACGAGCCCATGCGGCGGATGTCACGCACCTCGGGCAGCAGCCGCGCGACGCATGCGGCCTGGTGCTCGCGGACGGCGCGCTGGTAGCCGAAGCCGGTGAGGACCAGTCGCTCGGCCAGCGGCGGGGTGGGGCGTACGCCGATGGGGGCACCGTCCCGGGTGGCGCCGAGGCCGCGGGCGGCGGCGTACTCAGTGCCGGTGGGGATGGCGACCACGGCGCCGGCCACGACCTCGCCGTCGACCTCCGCGGCGATGGACACCGCGCAGTCGGGCAGGCCGTAGAGGTAGTTGACGGTGCCGTCGATCGGGTCGACGACCCACCGCACTCCGCTGATGCCGGGCCGGTCGTCGCCCTCCTCGCCGAGGATCGCGTCGTCGGGACGCGCGGCCGTGATGCGCTCGCGCACCAGCACCTCCACGGCCCGGTCGGCCTCGGTGACCACGTCGACGGCGCTCGTCTTGGTGTCGGCGACGTCGATGCCGCCGACTCGCATCTGCCGGGCCAGCGCGGCGCCCTCGTGGGCGACGGCGCGGGCCAGGTCCCGCAGGGCGGCGGGATCCGCAGGGCTCACGAGTCGCGACCGCACAGGGCGGGGCGCGGACCGCGCGGGTTGGGGCAGCAGCCCGCCCCGCAGACGTCCGGACCGGCCGGCATCGAGCCCACGGCCGGCCGCTCGGGAGCCTCGCCCCGCTCCGCTGCGGCGCGCTCGAGGAGCAGGTCACGCACCATCGCGACGAAGCGCGGGTCCACCCCGGCGGTCGCGGCGCGCACGGCCGCGATGCCGAGGCGCTCGGCGGTCTCCATCGCCTCGGTGTCGAGGTCGTAGATGACCTCCATGTGGTCGGAGACGAAGCCGATCGGCATCAACACCACGCTGCTCACACCGTCGGTGGCCAGCTCCTCGAGGTGGTCGTTGACGTCGGGCTCGAGCCACGGCGTCGACGGCGCACCGGAGCGCGAGCAGTAGACGAGATCGTGGCGGTGGGCGCGACCCGTCGCCTCGTGCACCCGCCGAGCGACCTCGTCGACGGCGCTGCGGTGCTGGCGGACGTAGGCCTCGCGGGGCTGGCCCAGGGGGTCCTCGGAGCCGCTGGTCTCGGCCATCGCGGTCGGGATCGAGTGGGTGACGAAGACGAGGCGGGCCCGGTCACCGTCGTCGGGGAGCTCTGCGAGCGCCGCGAGGCAGGCGTCGACGGCCGGCTCGATGAAGCCGGGGTGGTTGTAGTACTGCCGCAGCTTGTCCAGGCGCGGCGCACCCTCGACCTGCTCGACGGCGTCGAAGAGGTTCTCGCGGTACTGCCGGCACGACGACCACGACGAGTACGCCGACGTGGCGAACACCGCGGCCCGCTGCACGCCGTCGGCGGTCATCTGCGCGAGCGTGTCGGCGAGGTAGGGGTCCCAGTTGCGGTTGCCGAAGTAGACCGGCAGGTGGATCCCCTGGTCGGCGAGGTCCTTCTCCAGCTCCGCGATGAGCGCGCGGTTCTGGTCGTTGATCGGGCTCTTGCCGCCGAAGAGGAAGTAGTGCTCCCCGACCTGCTCCAGGCGCTCGCGGGGGATGCCTCGCCCGCGGGTGACGTTCTCCAGGAACGGCACCACGTCCTCGGGCTTCTCGGGGCCTCCGAAGGAGAGCACCAGCAGCGCGTCGTACGGCTTCACGTCGGGTCCCGCAGGATTCATGGCGCCAGCCTAGGCGGGCCTACCATCACCTCGATGCTCGACTCCTACGCCCGGGTGCTCAGGCGCCCGGGTGCCCTCGCCTTCAGCAGCGCCGCCCTCGTCGCGCGCCTGCCCATCTCCATGGTCGGTCTCGGCATCGTGCTGCTCGTCCAGCAGCGCACCGGCTCCTACGGGCTCGCCGGCACGGTCGCCGCCGTCTTCGTGCTGGCCGAGGCAGCCTTCGCCGTGCTGCACGGCCGGTGGGTCGACCACTTCGGCCAGTCGCGCGTCCTCCCCCTCGCGATCTCCGTCTTCGGCGTCGGGCTGGCGCTGATGATGACGGCGGTCGAGCAGGACTGGGGGCGGGTGTGGACCTACGTCTTCGCCGCCCTGGCGGGCGCCTCGCTCCCCCAGGTCGGCGCGAGCGTGCGGACCCGCTGGTCGCACCTGCTCGACGAGCCGGGCGAGAAGCAGACGGCCTTCGCGCTGGAGGCGGTGCTCGACGAGGTCGTCTTCGTGGTCGGCCCGGTGCTCGTCACGCTGCTGGCCACCGGCTACCACCCCGTCGCCGGGCTCACCTTCGCCCTCGTCAGCGGCGTGCTCGGGACCTACGCCTTCGCCGTGCAGCGGCGCACGGAGCCCCCGGCCGGTCGCAGCTCGACCAGCGGCGGACCGAAGCCGCCCATGCCGTGGCGGCTGGTGCTGCCGTTGGCACTCGTCTGCCTCACCCTCGGCGCCCTGTTCGGGGCCGCGGAGGTCACGACCGTCGCGTTCGCGGAGGAGCAGGGCCAGCGCGGGGCCGCCGGCTGGCTGCTGGCCGCGTGGTCGCTCGGCAGCCTGCTGGCGGGCCTCGTCACCGGCGCGATCGCGTGGCGCAGCGGGCCGGACGTCCGCCTGCGATGGGGTTCGGCGGCGATGGCGCTGGCCATGGCGCCGTTGATGTTCGTCTCCTCGATCCCCCTGATGGCCGTCGTGCTGCTCGTCGGCGGGCTCGCCATCGCGCCCACGATGATCGGCGCGATGACGATGGTGGAGCAGGGCGTGCCCTCGGGCCGGCTGACCGAAGGCATGGCGATCCTGCACACCGGGATCGTCGCCGGCGTCGCACCGGGCGCGAGCATCGCCGGCTTCGTGGTGGACCACAGCGGGGCGTCGGCGGCCTACGCCGTGGCACTCGCCGGCGGCGTGCTCGGCGCGCTCGCCGCGCAGGCGGCCCGGCCGTCGCGCACATTGGCTACCGTTCGCTCATGACGGCGACCTGCTGGCGCAACTGGTCCGGCCTCGAGGAGGCGGCTCCCCGCGAGGTCGCGACGCCGGCGTCCGTCGAGGCGGTCGTCGAGGCCGTACGCCACGCGCGGGAGGCCGGCACCACCGTCAAGATGACCGGCACCGGGCACTCGTTCACCGCGATCGCCGCCCCCGAGCACACGATGCTGCGTCCCGACGCTATGCGCGGCGTCGTCGAGGTCGATCGACAGGCGATGACCGTGACCGCTCGCGCCGGCACCCCGCTGAAGGACCTCAACCTTGCCCTCGAGCGCCTGGGCCTGTCGCTGCACAACATGGGCGACATCGCCGAGCAGACCCTGGCCGGCGCCACGTCGACCGGCACCCACGGCACGGGCGGCACCGCCGCCGGCCTCTCGGCCCAGCTCGCCGGCCTCGAGCTGGTCACCGGCACCGGCGAGGTGCTGCGCGCGTCGGCGGAGGAGAACGCCGACGTCCTCGACGTCGCCCGCGTCGGGCTCGGCGCCCTCGGCATCCTGACGAGCCTCAGCTTCCACGTCGAGCCGCTCTTCGTGGTGGAGGCCCACGAGCAACCGATGACGTGGGACGCCGCGCTCGCGTCGTACGACGAGATGGTGGCTGCGGCGCACCACGTCGACATGTACTGGTTCCCCCACACCGACGCGATGGTGGTCAAGCAGAACGTCCGCACCGACCTCGAGCCCGGCGAGCAGGAGCCGCCCTCGCGCCTGGCGGCGTGGTGGGAGGACGAGCTGGTCGCGAACACGGTCTTCGGTGCGCTGTGCCGCGTCGGCTCCCGGTCGCCGGGCCTGGTCCCGCGGATCAACCGCGTCGCCGGCCGGGCGCTCTCCGATCGCCGCTACAGCGACCTCGCGCACCGCGTCTTCGTCAGCCCGCGCCGGGTCCGCTTCCGCGAGATGGAGTACGCCGTCCCGCGCGAGGTCGGCCTCGACGTGCTGCGCGAGTGCCGACGGGTGATCGAGGCCAGCGACTGGCGCATCGCCTTCCCCGTCGAGGTCCGCACCGCTCCGGCCGACGACGTCCCGCTGTCGACCTCCCACGGTCGCGACAGCCTCTACCTCGCCTTCCACGTGCCGGCCGACACCGACCACCGCCCCTACTTCGGCGGCCTCGAGCCGCTGCTGCGCGAGGCGGGCGGACGACCCCACTGGGGCAAGGTCCACACGCGCGCGGCCGCGGACCTCGCGCCGGTGTACGACCGCTTCGACGACTTCCTCGCGATGCGCGACCGGCTCGACCCGGACCGGGTGTTCGCCAACCCCTACCTCCGGCGCGTGCTGGGCGTCTGAGCCGCCCGGCCGCCTCAGACGTTCGCCGGGCCCTTGGGAGCGGGGCGCGCCAGTCCCGCACGAGGGCGAGCAGACGCCACCCGAGGCAGGTCGTGAAGCCCGCCGCGGCGACCACGACCAGCGGCAGGTCCGTGCGGTCGAGCAGCACCGCGACGCTCGCCCCGGCCAGCGCGGGCGTCGCGTAGAGGACGCCCTCGAAGATCACCGGCACGCTGCCCGAGAGCACGTCGCGGAGCATGCCGCCGCCGATGCCGGTCAACATGCCCATGAGCGCGGCGGGGAGCGGGTCGAGACCGTAGTCGACCGCCTTGAGGGCGCCGGTGACGCAGAAGAGTGCGAGCCCGAAGGCGTCGAAGAGGGTGACGAACCGTTCGAGCCGGCCCACCGTGGGGTGGAAGACGAAGGTCAGCAGGCCGGCGGCGACCGGCACCAGGAGGTAGCGCCAGTCGGCCAGCGCGGCGGGCGGCGTCGCGCCGATCAGCACGTCGCGGATGAAGCCCCCGCCGAGCCCGGTGACGCCGCCGAGGACGAGCGCGGCGAAGAGGTCGAGGTTCTTGCGGACGGCCACGAGCGCCCCAGCGACCGCGAAGGCGAAGATGCCGACGAGGTCGAGGACGACGAGCGTCGCGGCGAACTCGGTCTCGGGCACGCTCGAAGGCTAGATCGCCGCGGCGGCTGCCCGCCAACCAGCCGTCAGGGGTGGACACGCCCCCTGACCGAGCGGCCCCGGCGCGCCGCAGGCGCAACCAGACCCGGGCCCCGCGCTGGCGTAGGCTCGACGCGATCGGATGCCTCGCATCGATGACCACCTCAGGCAGGAGCCCTCCGTCCATGGCCAAGCTGACGTTCACCGGACGCAGCAAGGACGGCAAGCGCCTGCTGCTGGTGGACGAGTCGGGCCAGGAGCACACCCTGGTGATCGACGCCCGGCTCCGCCGCGCCTTCACCGGCGCACCCGAAAGCAACGGCCAGTTGGAGATCCCGATGGAATCAACCCTCCGTCCCCGCGACATCCAGACGCGCATCCGGGCGGGTGAGTCGCCCGAGGCGGTCGCCCACGCCGCCGGCACGTCGGTGGAGAAGA
The DNA here is from genome assembly GCF_017310035.1 of Nocardioides sp. S5. Taxonomy (NCBI): domain Bacteria; kingdom Bacillati; phylum Actinomycetota; class Actinomycetes; order Propionibacteriales; family Nocardioidaceae; genus Nocardioides; species Nocardioides sp. S5. Next base: position 2,312,767 of record NZ_CP022296.1, on the reverse strand, counting down.
TCATGGCGTTCGCGGCGCCGGTGATGGCCGAGCGCGCGCACGTCGCCCAGCGCGCCCAGCTCGCCTCCGTACGCCGTCGCGCCACCGAGTCCGGCGCCCGGACCCTCGGCGAGGCGGTCACCGCGCAGCTGCGGGCGCACAACGCCGACCCGAACAGCGTCGAGTGGGACGCCTTCCGCCGCGAGGACGGCCGCTGGACCCTGACCGGCCTGTACGACGTCGCCGGCCGCACCGGTGCCGCGACCTTCTCCCACGACCCGCGCGGCAACTTCGTGACCGTCGACGACGAGGACGCCCGCTGGCTGGTCGGCGACGCCGCCGCGGCTGCGCCCGCCGAGCCTGCCTCCGACGACCTGGCCCTGGCCCGCCAGCGCCGTCTCAGCGCGGTCGACGGCGACGTCCCGCTCGGCGAGGACGCCATCGAGATGGTGGCCGACGGCGCGGTGAGCGACGGGGTGACCGACGAGGAGTCCCCCAACGAGACCACGATGGAGATGTCCGGTGCCGCCGGCTCCGAGCAGTCGATCGAGGCCTACCTCGAGGGCACCGACGGCACCCCGTCCGAGGACGCCGACGCCAACCGCTCGGCGGACCCCGAGCCCGAGCAGGAACCCGAGCCGGGGCAGCCCGCCGCGCAGGCACCCGCCGAGCCGGCCGCCAAGCCCAAGAAGCGTGGTCGCGCATCGGTCCCGAGCTGGGACGAGATCATGTTCGGCGGCGGCAAGGGCGACTGAGGCCGTGCGGCTGGTCCGCCTCAACGTCCACCCGCTGAAGTCCGCAGCGATCCGGCCGGTCGAGGCCGCCCACGTGCTGGCGCGCGGCCTCGCCGACGACCGCTCGTGGATGCTCGTCGGGCCCGACAGCCGGCTGGTCTCCGCGCGGGAGGTGCCTGCGCTCATGCGTGTCGTCGCCGACACCCCCACCACCGATCCGACGGTGTCGTCGGCGCTGCGCCTGCGTGCAGCCGGTCACGCCGACCTGGACGTCAGCCTGCCCGAGGGTCGCGAGATGCCGGTGCACCTGTTCTCCCTCGACCTGCCCGCGACGCCCGCCGGGCCGGGGGCCGACGCGTGGCTGCGCGACGTCCTCGGGGTCGACGTACGCCTCGTGTGGTGCCACGACCCGACGCGCCGCCGCCTGCAGCCCGGGTTCTCCTCCCCCGGCGACCACACCGCCTTCGCGGACTCGTTCCCGGTCACCGTCGCATCGCTCGCCTCCCTGCGCCGGCTCCACGACTGGATGCTCGAGCGGGCCATGGAGGGCGGAGAGGAGCCCCCGGAGCCGCTGCCGATCGAGCGGTTCCGCGCCAACCTCGTCGTCGACGGCGACGAGCCGTTCGCGGAGGACCACTGGGGCGAGATCCGCGTGGGCGAGGTCCGCTTCCGCCTCGCCAAGCCTGTCGGCCGCTGCGTGATGGCCACCCTCGACCCCGCCACGCTCCGCACGGCGAAGGAGCCGACCCGCACGCTGGCCCGCCACCGCCTCGTCGACGGCAAGACGCTCTTCGCCGCCCACCTGGTCCCGCTGACCGAGGGCAGGATCCGGGTCGGCGACGAGGTCACCGCTGGCTGATCAGCGGCCTGTCGCGACGGGCCGCCCGGGGTCGGTGATCCACCCGCTCCAGCTCCCGGGGTAGAGCGCGGCCCGGATGCCCGCGACCTCCATCGCCAGCACGTCGTGGGCGGCGGTCACCCCCGAGCCGCAGTAGGCGGCGACGGTCGCGGCGTCGGTGGCACCCGCGCGGGCGTAGACCTCGCGAAGGTCCTCCGGCGAGCGGAACCGGCCGCGCCCATCGAGGTTCTCGGTCGTCGGCACGTTGACGGCGCCGGGGATGTGCCCGGCGACCGGGTCGACGGGCTCGGTCTCCCCGGCGAAGCGCTCGGGCGCGCGGGCGTCGACCAGCACGTCGACGTCGCGCACGTCGCCCGCACCGACCACCGGCATCCGGCCGGGCGAGGCGGCAGTGAAGTCACCGGGCTCGACCAGCGCAGGGCCCTGCTCCACCGGGTGCCCGCCCTCGCGCCAGGCGCTCCAGCCACCGTCGAGGACGCGTACGTCGTCGTGGCCGTGGTGGCGCAGCAGCCACCAGGCCCGCGCCGCAGCACGCCCCTGCCAGTCGTCGTGGACCACGACGGACCGTGCGTCGCGCACGCCGGCCCGACGCATCGCTGCCTCGAACGCGCCGACGTCCGGCAGCGGGTGCCGTCCCCCCGCGCCGGGCGGGGCGGCCAGGTCACGGTCCAGGTCGACGTACGCCGCTCCGGGCACGTGGCCGGCCTCGTGCAGCCCGCGGCCGGGCGGGCCGCCCATCACGTAGCGCACGTCGAGCACCGTGACGTCGTCCAGCGTCGCCGCCAGCTCCTCGGGACTGATGAGCGGGCCGAAGTCGTGGTCCATGCCCGGCACGGTAGCCGCCGGTCGGCGCCCGGGCTGTGACAAGATCGGCCGGTCATGGCTGAACTGCACTTCTTCACGGGCACGATGGACTCCGGCAAGTCGACGCTGGCGCTCCAGACCAACCACAACCACGCTGCCCGAGGACGCGTCGGCCGCATCTTCACCACCCACGACCGCTCCGGCGCGGCGGTCGTCTCGAGCCGCCTGGGCCTGACCCACGACGCGCTCGAGGTCGGCACCGACTTCGACTTCTGGGCCTACGTCGTCACCACGCTCACCCGCGGCGGTCGCATCGACTACCTCATCTGCGACGAGGCCCAGTTCTACTCCGCCGACCAGATCGACCAGCTCGCCAAGGTCGTCGACGAGCTCCAGATCGACGTGTTCGCCTTCGGCATCCTCACCGACTTCCGCAGCGTCCTCTTCCCCGGCAGTGCACGGCTCGTCGAGCTCGCCGACCGGATGAACGTGCTCCAGGTCGAGGCGCTGTGCTGGTGCGGCAAGCGCGCCACCCACAACGCGCGCACCGAGAACGGCGCGATGGTCACCGACGGCGAGGTGATCGTCGTCGGCGACGTCGAGCAGGCCGACGAGCCGCCCGCGGACGTGGCCTACGAGGTCCTGTGCCGCCAGCACCACCGCCGCCGGCTCACCGCCGCGCGCGCCAAGGCCGTCAGCCTCGCCCCGGAGCCGCTGCCCTTCGGCTGAGGCCGGTCCTCACCCCACGAGGATGGGGATCAGCATCTCGGTCGAGGTCAGGGAGCCGTGCAGCCCGACGAGGGTGTCCTCGTAGGCGAAGTCGCGGGTCGACACGATCGCGGTGTCGTCGTGGCAGGCGACCATCACGTCGCCCAGCCGGGGCAGCACGCGCGCATCGACCGCCCCGAACCATCCGCGGTCGACGGCGTCCTCGCGGGCCAGGACCGTCGCCCGCTCCCCCAGCACCTCGCGCCACGTGGCGAGGACGTCGTCGACGGCGCGCCCCGAGCAGTAGAGGTGGCGGAAGCGGGCCTCGCCGCCGAGCAGCCAGACCCCGTCGCGCATCCCGTCGACGGCGTCGACGTCCACGCGTGCGTCGCGCGGGCTGTCGACCATCCCGTGGTCGGCCACCACCAGCAGCCGGGTCGCGGCGGGCAGCGCCTCACGCAGCTGCTCGGCCTCGGCGTCGACCATCGCGAGCTGCTGGAGCCACTGCGTGGAGGCCACGCCGAACTTGTGGCCGGTCCAGTCGAGGTCGGAGTCGTAGACGTAGGTCAGCGACGGCTGGTGGGCCGACGCGCTCACGGTCGCGGCGATCCGCTCACCGACGCGGTCCGCGCCGACGTACGTCGCTCCGCGCTGCGAGGCCACGGTCAGCCCCGAGCCGTCGAAGTCGCGCCTGTTCACCGACGTGACGTGCACCCCGGCGTCCGCCAGGCGCCCGAGGGCGGTGGGGTGCGGCTGCCACTCGACCGGGTCGATGCCCTTGTCCCACCACAGGTGGTTGAGCAGGCGGTCGGTGCCGGGGATGCGGGCGGTGAAGCCCACCAGCCCGTGGGCACCGGGCACCAGACCGGTGCCGAGCGAGGTGAGCGAGGTCGCGGTGGTCGAGGGGACCCCGGCGGTGCCGGTCGAGCCACCCTCGAGGAGGGAGGAGAGGTACGGCGCCGCGTGGGCGTGGCGGACGAGCAGCTCGGCGCCCATGCCGTCCACGAGGAACACGACGTACGACGGCGCGGGCGGCAGCTCGAGGCCGACCGGGTGACCGTCCAGGGGCGTGCCCAGCGCACGGGCCACGGACGGCACCACGTCGGCGAGCGAGCGGTCGCCGTACGCCGGCGGGGTGAACGCGCCCGTCACCGGGGAGCGTTCATCCACGCGTGCGCGCGGACAGCGCGTCGGAGAAGGCCAGCAGCCCGGCCACCGCGTCCGAGCCCTCGGCAGCCGCGGACACACGCAGGGTGTAGTCGTCGCCGGCCAGCGTGCCGGTGTAGCCGTGGTCGGCGTCGCACTCGGGGTCGGAGCACGCGGCGGGCTCGAGGTCGAGGCGACCCACGCCGCCCCACCCGATGGTCAGCACGGCCTCGGCCGGCGGCGCGACGCCCTTCGTCGGGTTGGCCACCATCCGGGTCACGACGACGGTGCGGATCGAGGTCAGCGTGACCGCCTCGGTCGTGGTCGAGGTGTAGGGCTCGGGCAGCAGGTCGTCGCCGGGGTGCTCGTCGGTGTGGGCGATCACCAGCCGGGTCGGGGTGAGCAGCAGCGCCGTGAGGTGGCGGCGCACCTCTTCGTGGTCGAAGGTCGTCTCGTGGTGGACGAAGTAGGAGACGACCTCCTCACCGCCCGCGGCCGAGAAGACGCCGTCTGCGACGACCTCGGGGTAGTAGCCGGTGCGGTGGATCTCCTTGCGGAGGTCCTGGGAGACGTCCGCGTCACGGGTGGAGCGAGGCATGGTGGCAGTCTGTCACGCAACCGGCCTCAGTCGGGGAGCGTGTCCCCCGGCATCGTGCTCAGGCGGCGCACGAACCAGTCCGACCGGGCGTCCTGCACCTGCTCGACACGCACCGACGCACCGAGCACGCTGGCCCCCTCGGCGCCGGCGAGGACGAGCGGCAGGTGGAGCGCGCGCACCTGGGGCAGGTCGTGCTGGAGCTGGGCGACCTGGCGCACCAGGCGCTCGATCTCCGCGACGTCGACGATCTCGCTGCCGCGGTAGCCGAAGAGCAGCGGCGAGGCCTTGATCTCGCGCACCATGTCCTGGGCGTCGTGGTCGGCCAGGGGCGGGATCCGGTAGGACCGGTCTGTGAGCAGCTCGGTCAGCGGGCCCCCGATGCCGAAGGACAGCACCGGGCCGAAGAGCGGGTCCTCGATCGTCGAGATCGTCACCGGCACCCCGGGGGGCGCGTTGCGCTGCACGACGAAGCCGGCGCGCTCGGGATCGGTGATCACCTGATTGAGGGAGGCCCAGGCGTGGGCCATCTCGTCGGGGGTGTCGATGTTGCGCCACACGTGCGCGAGGTCCGGGCGGTCGCGGAGGTGCTCGGCGGTGGCCTTGAGCACCACGTCCCACTCCAGCGCCTCGCCCGCGGCGACTGCCTCGTCGATCGTCTCGACGGCATAGGTGTCCCACAGGTCGATCCCGTAGGCACCCAGCAGGCGGCGCTGCTCGACGAAGTCGAGGTCGCGTCCCTCCGGGTGTCGCATCAGCACCTCGTTGACGAGGTGGCGCGCGTCGTCGCGGTCGTTGGACGGCAGGTCGCCGACCGTCGACTGGGGCACCCGCAGCCACACGGCGTACTCGACGACGTGGGCGAGCGCGCGCACGGCGGCCTCCACGGCCGGGTACGACGGCACCGACCCGCGACCGGCGCTCGAGCCGGCGACGTCGGGCACGCGCAGCAGCTCGGGCACGCCCTCGGTGCCGAGGAAGGTCGAGACGATCGGCTTGTCGGACTGCTCACCGACCGCAGCCAGGACGTTGGCGACCTCCTCGCGCGCGCCGGTCACGTTGAGCGGCGGGATGAAGATGGCCGCGACGGCGTCGACCTCCGGGTCGTCGATCGCCGCGTCGAGCGCGTCCTCGAAGTCCTCGGCCGTGGCGTCGGCGCCGAGCGCCTCCTGGCGGTTCACCACGAGGCCCACGGAGTTGGCGGCGTCGGCAGCGAGCAGGCCGAGCGCGTCGGAGTTGCCGACGATGGCCACCCGGCGCCCCCGCGGCAGGGGCTGGTGGGCCAGCAGCTGGGCGACGTCGAACATCTCCTCGAGCGACTCGACCTGGATGATCCCGGCCTGGCGGAACATCGCATCGACGGCCTGGGCGGGCGCGCCGATCTTGCGGACGGCGTGGCCCATCGGCACGCCCTGCGAGCTGCGTCCGGAGCGCACGGCAACGATCGGCTTGCGACGACTCACGCGGCGGGCGATCCGGGAGAACTTGCGCGGGTTTCCGATCGACTCGAGGTAGAGCAGCACCACCTCGGTGGCGTCGTCCTCCTCCCAGTACTGCAGGAGGTCGTTGCCCGAGACGTCGGCGCGGTTGCCGGCGCTGACGAAGGTCGTCAGGCCCAGGCCCCGGTTCTGCACCTTCTCCAGGATCGCCGAGCCGAGCGCGCCCGACTGGCAGAAGAAGCCGGCACGACCGCGGGGCGGCATCACCGACGACAGCGAGGCGTTGAGCGAGACGTCGGGGTCGGTGTTGATGATGCCGAGCGCGTTCGGGCCGATCAGGCGCAGGCCGTAGGAGCGCGAGAGCCCCACGAGGCGGCGCTGGCGCATCCGGCCCTCCTCGCCCGTCTCGGCGAAGCCCGACGAGATCACCACGAGCCCGTGGACACCCTTGGCGGCGCAGTCGAGCACGACGTCCTGCACCGCGTCGGCGGGCACCGCGACGATGGCGACGTCGACGTCGCCGGGGATCTCGCCCACCGACTTCCACGCCGGCATGCCCGCGACCGAGTCGGCGCTGGGGTTGACGACGTGGATGCGACCGGAGAAGTTGCCGAGCACGAGGTGGCGCACGAGCGCGCGGCCGATCGTGTCCTGGCGGCGGCTGGCGCCGATGATCGCGACCGACTTCGGGGAGAAGAAGCGCTCGATCGAGGCGTACTCCGCACGGTGCTCGCGCTGCTCCATCACCCCGATCGCCGTGTCGGTCGGGTCGATGCGGAACACCAGCTCCATCACGCCGTCCTCGAAGGCGCTCTTGACCTGGTAGCCGGCGTCCTTGAACGTGTGGATCATCGCCTGGTTGTCGGGCAGCACCTCGGCGACGAACTCCTCGACCCCGCGCTCGCGGCCCGCCTGAGCGAGGTGCTCGAGCAGCAGCTGCCCGATGCCGCGCCCCTGGTGCTTGTCCTCGACCAGGAAGGCCACCTCGGCGTAGCCGGGGCGGATCGTGTCGTAGCGGCCGACGGCGATCATCTGCCCGGCCACGGTGAGGATCATCGCGACCCGGTCGCGGTGGTCGACGCGGGTGAAGCGGTCGAGGTCGCGCTCGGACAGCTCGGGCATCGGCGAGAAGAAGCGGTAGTACTTCGACTGGTCGGAGACGCGGCTGTAGAACTCCACGAGCAGCTCGCGGTCCTCCGGCTGCATCGGCCTGATGTGCGCGGTCCGGCCATCGCGCAGCAGCACGTCCGCCTCCCAGTGGCGGGGCGGGGGCGTCGTCCCCACGTCTGCAACAGCGTCCGCTTCGGTCACGACAGCAATCTATCGGGCACCGGACGAACTCGCTGGCCGCGGCGCCGAGGGCGCCTTCCTCGCTGGTCGAGCAGCCAAGCCTCCCCTTCGCTGGTCGAGTAGCCGAGCGAGGAACGAGCGAGGCGTATCGAGACCCACCTTCGGCGAGCCCCGGACCGATCCCCGCCGCCGACCGGGGAGAATGACGCCCATGGCACGACGTACGAAGCAGGAGCCCCTCCCGGACGACTTCGAGGAGCACATCCTCGACACCGACATCCGCGACGAGATGCAGACGTCGTTCCTGGAGTACGCCTACTCCGTCATCTACTCCCGGGCGCTGCCCGACGCGCGCGACGGCCTCAAGCCGGTGCAGCGCCGCATCCTCTACACGATGGACGAGATGTCGCTCCGTCCCGACCGGGGCCACGTGAAGAGCGCGCGCGTCGTCGGCGAGGTCATGGGCCGGCTGCACCCGCACGGGGACGGCGCGATCTACGACGCCCTGGTACGGATGGCGCAGCCGTGGTCGATGCGTCTGCCCACGGTCGACGGGCACGGCAACTTCGGCTCGCCCGACGACTCCCCCGCCGCGATGCGCTACACCGAGTGCCGGATGGCGCCTGCCGCGGTCGCGATGACGGCCTCCATCGACGAGGACACCGTCGACTTCAAGCCCAACTACGACTCGCGCGAGACCGAGCCGGTCGTGCTGCCCGCTGCGATCCCGCACCTGCTCGTCAACGGCGCCGCGGGCATCGCCGTGGGCATGGCGACCAACATCGCCCCCCACAACCTGGTCGAGGTGGTGCAGGCGCTCAAGCACCTCATCACCCACCCCAAGGCCCAGCTCGACGACCTGATGCGCTTCATCCCGGGCCCCGACCTGCCCACCGGCGGCAAGATCGTGGGGCTCGAGGGGATCCGCGACGCCTACGAGTCGGGCCGCGGCACCTTCAAGATGCGCGCCACGGCACGGATCGAGTCGGTCACCGCGCGCCGCAAGGGCATCGTGGTCACCGAGCTGCCCTACGGCGTCGGCACCGAGCGCGTGATGGAGCAGATCAAGAAGCTCGTCCTGGCCAAGAAGCTGCAGGGCATCGCCGACATCAAGGACCTCAGCGACCGCGAGCACGGCCTGCGCCTGGTCGTCGAGGTCAAGAACGGCTTCGTCCCCGAGGCGATCCTCGAGCAGCTCTACCGCCAGACCGCGCTCGAGGACTCCTTCGGCATCAACGCCGTCGCGCTCGTCGACGGCCAGCCGCGCACGCTGGGCCTGAAGGAGATGCTCGAGGTCTTCCTCGCCCACCGCTTCGAGGTCGTACGCCGCCGCTCGGCGTTCCGCCGCAAGAAGGCCGCCGACCGCCTCCACCTCGTCGACGGCCTGCTCATCGCCATCCTCGACATCGACGAGGTCATCCAGGTCATCCGCGGCTCGGACAACGCGGCCGCGGCCAAGGAGCGGCTCATCGAGATCTTCGAGCTCTCCGACGTCCAGGCCGACTACATCCTCGACATGCCGCTGCGCCGGCTGACGAAGTTCAGCAAGCTGGAGCTGGAGAAGGAGAAGACCGAGCTCGAGCGCACGATCGAGTACCTCGACGCGATCCTCGCCGACGAGAAGCTGCTGCGGAAGGTCGTCTCCGACGAGCTCACCGATGTCGCCAAGGAGCACGGCACGCCGCGGCGTACGGTCCTGCTGGCCTCGGCCGGCAACACCGTCACCGCCACCACGCCGGTCGAGGTGGCCGACGACCCGTGCTTCGCGCTGCTGTCCTCCAGCGGCCTGCTCGCCCGTACGACGTCCGGCGCCGCGCCCGGCCAGGGTGAGGGCCGTGCCAGCCACGACGTCGTGACCAGCGCCGTACGCACCACCGCCCGCGGTGAGGTCGGGGTGCTCACCAGCCGCGGCCGGCTGCTGCGGGTGGGCGTGCTCGACATGCCCGAGCTGCCCGACTCGGCCAACGACCCCAACCTCCAGGGCGGCTACCCGCTGAGCGAGCTGCTTCCCCTCGGCACCGGTGAGCGCGCCCTCGCGCTCACCTCGCTGGCCACCGACGGACCCGGTCTCGCGCTCGGCACCCGCGACGGCATCGTCAAGCGGGTCAACCCCGAGGTGCTCAACCGCGACGAGTGGGAGGTCATCGGCCTCAAGGAGGGCGACGAGGTCGTCGGCGCCGTCGAGCTCGTCACCGGCGAGGAGGAGCTGTGCTTCATCTCCTCCGACGCCCAGCTGCTGCACTTCCCCGCCTCCGGCGTGCGCCCGCAGGGCCGCTCGGGCGGTGGCATGGCCGGCATCAAGCTCGGCGCGGGCCAGCACGTCGCCTTCTTCGGCGCGTTCGACCCCGCCGACGCCGTCGTCGTCACCGCGTCGGGCTCGTCGACCGCACTTCCCGGCACCGAGGCCGGCGCCGTCAAGGTCACCCCGTTCACCGAGTACCCGGGCAAGGGCCGTGCCACCGGCGGGGTGCGCAGCCACCGCTTCCTCAAGGGCGAGGACACCCTCGTCACCGCGTGGGCCGGACCGGGCCCCGCCCGCGCTGCCGCGGCCAGTGGTGCACCGGTCGACCTGCCCGAGGCCAACGGTCGCCGCGACGGATCCGGCGTACCTGCCCCCCAGCCGATCGCGGCCGTCGCCTCCCCGGTCGCGCTGCAGGTCGCATCGCAGGTCGCCGTGCAGGTCGGCGGCTCCCCGACCACCGCTGTGGAAGGCTGAGCACCATGTCAGCCCCAGCCCGCGCCCGCACCGCTGGACGCCTCGCCGCCACGGCCACGTCGGTGCTCCTCGCCCTGCCACTGCTCGTCGCCTGCTCCGGTGACGAGGGCGGCGCGGAGGCCGAGGGCAAGACGCCCGAAGAAGTCCTGGCGGAGGCCGCGACGCTGCTGTCCGAGACCAGCGGGGTCGACCTGACCCTGTCCACGGACGCGCTGCCACAGGGCGTCTCCGGCATCACCCGCGCGGTCGGCACCGTGACCGACGCCCCGGCCTTCGAGGGCTCGATCACCGTCGTCTTCGCCGGTCAGACCGTCGACGTGCCGGTCGTCGCCGTCGACGACACCGTCTACGCCCAGCTTCCGTTCACGCCGGGCTACGACAAGGTCAACCCCAAGGAGTACGGCGCACCCGACCCGTCCGGCCTCGTCGGCGAGGACGGGTTCGCCGGCCTGCTCGGCCTGACCGAGTCGCCCGAGGAGGGTGAGAGCGTGCGCGGGGGCGCGGACAACTCCGAGGTCCTCACCACCTACACCGGCACGGTTCCGGGCGAGGCGATGGAGGCGATCATCCCGTCGTCGTCCGGGGAGTCCTTCGACGTGGAGTGGCAGGTCACCGACGAGGGCGAGCTGCGCACCGCGACCCTGACCGGGGTCTTCTACCCCCGCGCGGAGGAGATGACCTACACCGTCGAGTTCGCCGACTACGGCATCGAGCAGGAGATCGCCGCGCCGTGAGCGTGGGTGAGCAGGCGCAGGTCACGCGCACCTCGCGGCTGCTCCTCGCGATGGCGGCGGTCGCCGTCGCCTTCGCGGCCGCCGACACCTACGTCGTGGTGCTGGCACTGCCCGACATGATGACCGGCGTCGGGGTGCCGATCGACCAGCTCCAGCGTGCGGCACCGATCGTCAGCGGCTTCCTGCTCGGCTACGTCGCGATGCTGCCGCTCATCGGCCGGATCGCGGACCTGCGCGGACGGGTGCCGGTCCTGGTCATGGCGCTCGTGCTCTTCGCCCTCGGCAGCCTGATCACGACGCTGTCCTACGACATGCCCAGCATCGTCGCCGGCCGCTTCCTCCAGGGTGTCGGCGGAGGCGGGCTCGTGCCGGCGACGCTGGCCCTGGTCGCCGACCTCTACCCCGCGGAGCGCCGCGGCGTGCCGCTCGGCATCGTCTCCGCCGTCCAGGAGATCGGATCCGTGCTGGGCCCGCTCTTCGGCGCGGCCGTCCTCGCCTTCTCCGACTGGCGCGCAATCTTCGCCATCAACCTCGCTGTCGGGCTGGTCCTCGCCGCCGCGATCCGGGCGCTGGCCCCGCACGAGCGCACGGCTCCCGGACGGCGCCACGTCGACCTCGTCGGCCTGCTCCTCGTCCTCGCCACCATGGCGGGCGGCGCCGTCGTCTTCCTGCGGCCCGCGCCGCTGATGCGCGACCTCACCTGGGGCCGTCTGTTCATCCCGTTCGCAGGCGACGGGCGCTGGCTCACGCCGAGCGGCGCGGCCACTGTCATGGCGCTCATCCTGCTCGTCGCGTGGTGCTGGTTCGCTGCGCGGCCGCTGTTCGACCTGCGCGGTTGGGTGCGGGTGCTCGTCGAGGCCGACCTCACGGGCGCGCTCCTGCTCGCCGCCGCACTGGGCGGGGTGATCCTCGCGTTCGCCACCGCCGACCCCAAGATCGAGGTGTTCTCGCCGCGCGGGCGGTGGTACCTCCTCGGCGCCGCGGTCGCGACGGCCGCCTTCGTCTGGCACGTACGCCGTGCCGCGAACCCGCTCGTGCCGCGCGGGGCGCTGCGGCGCACGCCGGCGTGGGGGGCCCTGCTGGTCAGCTTCTTCGTCGGCGCCGCGCTGATCGCCGCGCTCATCGACATCCCGCTCTTCGCCCGCACCACGGTCTATCCCGACGACCAGCTGCCCGCCGCGCTCGTGCTCGTCCGGTTCCTGCTCGCGCTGCCGGTCGGGGCCGTCGCGGGCGGCTACCTCATCCGCACGGTCTCCCCCGCGATCGTCACGGCGGGTGGGATGCTGATGGCGGCGGCCGGCTTCGTGCTCATGACCCGCTGGGGGCTGACCACCATCGAGGAGCCGATCGCCAACGTCGCGCTCATCACCGGTGGCCTCGGCTTCGGTCTCGCGCTCGCCCCGGTCAACGCCGCGCTCCTCGCCCACACCGATGACGACGTGCACGGCGTCGCCAGCGCCTTCGTGGTGGTGGCGCGGATGGTCGGCATGCTCGTCGGCATCTCCGCGCTCACCACGATCGGTCTGCGCCGCTACTACGCCGAGCAGGGCGAGGTGCCACCCGTGCAGGAGGTCTGCGACGGCAGGAGCAGGTGCGAGGAGTTCTCCGACCTGCTGCGCGTCGCCGGGATCGCCCAGGAGCACGCCGTCTTCTGGGGTGCGGCCGGCTGCGCGGTCGTCGCGGCGGTGCTCGCCCTCGTGGTGTTCCGGGGCGTGCGCCCCGACCGGGTCAGCACCCGCGAAGCCCTGTCGGGGCACTGAGCGCAGCTACCGCACCGGCCGGGCTCGCCGCCGCGTTCACGAGGTGTGGTGCACCTCCTGCAAGGCGTACACCGGCGTCTCGATCCCCTCGAAGCGCGCCTTGAGCTGCAGCGCGAGGTAGAGCGAGTAGTGCCGGGACTGGTGAAGGTTGCCGCCGTGCATCCAGAGGTGCTCGACCTGGGTCGGCTTCCACATGTTGCGCTGCTCGCCCTCCCACGGCCCGGGGTCCTTAGTGGTGTCCGACCCGAGGCCCCACACCTTGCCGAGCCGGTTGGCGGTCTCCTGGTCGATCAGGTCCGCCACCCAGCCGTTCATCGACCCGTAGCCGGTCGCGAGGACCACCACGTCCGCCGGTAGCTCGGTGCCGTCGGCCAGCACGACGGCGTCCGCCGTGAGGTGGTCGATCTGGCCGTTGACGAGCTTCACGTCGCCGTTGGCCACCAGCTCGGCCGCGCCGACGTCGATGTAGTAGCCCGAGCCCCGCCGCAGGTACTTCATGAACAGTCCCGACCCGTCATCACCCCAGTCGTGGTCGAAGCCGGACGCCTCGAGCCGCTCGTAGAAGTCCTTGTCCTTCTCCGCCATCGCCTCGTAGGCCGGGATCTGGAAGGTGTGCAGGATCCGGTAGGGCAGCGAGGCGAAGATCAGGTCGGCCTTCTCCGTGGTGACCCCGGCCGCGACCGCGCGCTCGGAGTAGAGGTCGCCGAGGCCGATCTCCATCAGGCTGTCGCTCTTCACGACGTGGGTGGAGCTGCGCTGGACCATCGTCACGTCGACGTCGTTCTCCCACAGCGCCCCGCAGATGTCGAAGGCGGAGTTGTTGCTCCCGATGACGACCACCTTCTTGCCCCGGTAGGCGTCCGGTCCGGGGTGCGCGGACGAATGGTGCAGGTCGCCGGCGAAGACGTCCATGCCTGGCACCTCGGGGATGTTGGGCTTGCCGGACATCCCGGTGGCGAAGACGAGCTCGGTCGGGCGCAGGGTCAGCGGCCTGCCCTCCCGCTCCACCTCGACCGTCCACTGACCCGTCTCCTCGGAGTAGAACGCGCTGGTGGCCGTCGTGCTCGACCAGTAGGGCACCTCCATGATCTTCGTGTAGGACTCGAGCCAGTCGCCGATCTTGTCCTTGGGCGCGAAGACCGGCCAGTTGTCCGGGAACTTCAGGTAGGGCAGGTGGTCGTACCAGACGGGGTCGTGGAGGCACAGCGACTTGTAGCGGTTGCGCCACTGGTCGCCCGGCCGCGGGTGCTTGTCGATCACCAGGCTCGGGACGCCGAGCTGGCGCAGCCGGGCACCGAGCGCGATCCCGCCCTGGCCGCCGCCGATCACGAGGACGTACGGCTGGGTCGTGCTGCCGAGGCTCTCGGCCTCCTCCTGCCGGCGCTCGAGCCACGTCCGACGCTGCTTGTCGGCACCGTGCTCCGCGCCGCGCGGGCGGTGTTCGTTGCGAGGCTCCTCGTGGCCCTTGAGCTCGTAGAGCGTGGTGAGGAAGGTGAACGCGCGGTGCCGGCCCTCCTCCTCGACCAGGCGCACCAGGCCGCGGCCCCGGCCGACCGCGGTCTCGAAGACGAACCACGCGGTGGTCACCCCGTCCGCCTCGTCCGCGGGCTCGTCGAGGGCGAAACCGGACGGGTCGGTGCGCTCCAGGGTGCTGGTGAGCAGGTCGCCCACCCCGTCGCGGCCCTCGACGGTCGTGAGGTTCCAGCTGAAGGAGACGAGGTCCCTCCAGTACGACTCGGTGGCGAACATCGCGGCTGCTCTCGCGGTGTCGCGCGCGGCGAGGGCCGCCTCGAATCCCTCCAGCCAGGCTTGGGCGACCTGGCTCGCGTCGTTCGTGGTGGTGGGTGGCTCCAGGGTCTGGGTCATGGTGTCTCCTTCCGACGTGACCCACGACACACCCGGTCGTAGGATCGGCGGGAGGGTTGCAGGAGGTTGCAACGCCGGGGAGGCCAGGCCGGGAGGCACGATGGGCGACGACGTCGGCAGCTCGCACCGCGCTCGCGACCGGGCACTGACCGACGACACCGCGACTGCTGCCCGTCCGGAGATCAGCGCCTCCTGGCGCCGGGTCCGCGCGGGTGGCCTGGCGCCTGGGGCCGAGCCCGAGGTGGCGCCGCTGTCGGAGGCCGAGGTGGTGTCCCGCCGCTCGACGAGCACGCTCGCTCCCCTGCTGCCGAGCATCACCGCCTCCCTGGAGCCCGTCGTCGACGACGGGCTGCTGATGGTGGTGACCGACTCGGACGGTCGGGTCCTGTGGCGCCGCGGGCGCACCGGCGTACGCCGTCTCGCCGACCGACTCGGCTTCGTGTCCGGGTCGGCCTGGACCGAGGCCAACGTCGGCACCAACGCGATCGGCACCTGTCTCGTCCTCGGCGAGCCCGTGCACATCCGGGGGCCCGAGCACTACGTCGAGTCGCACACGCGGTGGAGCTGCGCGGCCGCACCGGTGCGCGACCCCTGGACCGGCGAGACACTCGGCGCGATCGACATTAGCGGACCCGCGCGGTCCGTCCAGCGCTCGGTGCTGGCCCTGGTCGGCGTGAGTGCCCGCCTTGCCGCGGCGGAGGTGCGCACCGAGCACGCGCAGACCCTCGACCGTCTCAGGGCCTACGCCGCACCTGTGGTCGCCCGGGTGGGTGGACGCGCCCTCGCCGTGGACGCGGCCGGCCACATCGCGGCCGTGACGGGGTTCACCGCTCCGGAGCGCCTGGTCCTCCCGGCCGACTTGTCGGTCGACTCGACGTGGCTGCCCACCCTGGGCGCCGTGACGGTGGAGCCCCTGCCGGGCGGGTGGCTCGTCCGTCTCGGCGCCGAGGTGGCGGCGGCGACCGACCTGGTGCTCGACCTGCGCGAGCGACCGGTGCTGCGGGTCCGCACGCCCAGCCACGCGTGGGAGCACCGGCCCAGCCCCCGGCATGCGGAGATCCTGCTGGCGCTCATCGACGCCCGCGAGGGGCGAACGGCGGCCGAGCTCGCGGACGACCTGTTCGCCGACCCCACGCGCGTGGTGACGGTGCGCGCGGAGATGTCACGCTTGCGCCGCACCCTGGGGTCACTGCTGGAGGCGCAGCCCTACCGCATCGCGCCTGCGGTCCTGGCCAGCGTGCTGCTCCCCTCCGCTGGCGTGGCCATCGAGGGCTCCAGCGCCCCGGTCGTCTCGGCGTCCAGTCCACCGGACGGCTCCGTGCCTCACGGGGCCGACGAGTTGGATAATCTGCGTCCGTGGACGACTTCGACGACCTGATGCAGGCGAACCGCGCTTTCGCGGACACCTTCGACCTGGGCGGATTCGACGGCAAGGCGCACGCCGGCATCGCCCTCGTCACGTGCATGGACTCACGCATCGACCCGCTGCGGATGCTCGGGCTCAAGCACGGCGACGCCAAGATCTTCCGCAACCCGGGCGGCCGGGTCACGCCCCAGGCGCTCGAGGCCCTGGTCCTCGGCGTGCACCTGCTCAACGTGCAGCGGATCCTGGTCGTGCCGCACACCCGCTGCGCGATGGCGTCGGCCTCCGAGGCCGAGCTGCGGGTGCGCGTCGGCGAGTCCGCCGGCGTCGACGCCAGCTGGCAGACCTTCGGTGTGGTCGCCGACCAGCTCGAGCAGCTGCGCGAGGACGTCGTCAAGGTCCGCACGCACCCCCTCATCGGCGAGCGCGCGGCAGTCGGCGGCTTCCTCTACGACGTCGACACCGGCCTGCTGACCCAGCACGCCTGAGCGCGCTCACTCGGGTTCCTCACTCGGGTTCGGAGCCGCCGTACGTCGCCTGGTGCCGCCGGATGGTCTCGGAGATCTCGGCGCGCTTGCGATCGCCCTGACGGATCCGATGGGCGTCCTCCATCCCGTGTCGGACCGCCAGCCGGATCACCCAGTAGAGGACGAGCAGCGCCGGCCCCCACACGATGGAGGTCAGGAGGATCTGAGCGACGAGGTCCATGACGGGACATTAGCGAATCGGCTTCCCGCGGGTGTCAGGACCGACCGCGTCGGCAGGTCCAGACCGGGCTGTCGGCCGGGCCCGACCCGAGAGCAGACTGCTGTCGTCCACAACCGGAAGGAGGTGGCGAGATGCCCTTGTTCATTGACGTCCACCACATGGAGGGCGGGGTCGCGGTCGGTGACGTCGCCCAGGCGCACATGGCCGACCTGCAGGAGCAGTCCCAGCACGGCGTGAGCTACCTGAAGTACTGGGTCAACGAGGCCGAGGGCAAGATCTTCTGCCTCGTCGACGCGCCCGACGCGGAGTCGGCCAACACCGTGCACCGCGAGGCGCACGGCCTGGTCGCCGATGAGATCTACGAGGTCAGCGAGGGGTCCTGACCCGCTGCGACGGGCGGCCTACCTGAGCGTCTGCTTCCCACCGTGCAGCAGCGTGATGAGCTGGGCGACCTTGCCGTCGGTCGCTGCGTCGCGGGCGAAGGACGTCAGGTTCATCACCGGCGCGAACTTCTGCCGCGTCACGGCCTTGGCGTAGGTGAACTCCCGCAGGCCGTCGGGGCCGTGGATCCGGCCGAAGCCCGACTGGCCGACCCCGCCGAACGGCAGCCCCGGCACGGCCGCGAAGGCGATGACGGAGTTCACCGAGGTCATGCCCGAGCGGATGCGGTGGGCGATCGACAGGCCGTTGCTCTTCGAGAAGACCGCCCCGGCCAGGCCGTACTGGGTGGCGTTGGTGAGGCGTACGGCCTCGTCCATGCTCTTCACCGGGTTGATGGCCAGCGTCGGGCCGAAGGTCTCCTCGGTGATCTCCGTGGAGTCCTCGGGCACGTGGGTGAGGATCGTGGGCTGCACGAAGCGCTCCCCCACCGCGTCGGGACCGCCGAGGACGACGCGGGCACCGCGGGCGACCGCGTCCTCGATGTGGCTCCTGATCACGCCCAGCTGGGACGGCATGGTGATCGGGCCGATCTTCGCCCCCGCGTCTGAACCGGCGCGGAGCCCGTCGGCCTGCGCGAGGATCTCGGCCAGGAAGGCGTCGAAGACCTTCTCGTGGACGTAGACCCGCTCGGTGCCGATGCAGGTCTGGCCGGCGTTGGACATCCCGCCCCACAGTGCCGCCTCGGCGGCCTTGGGCAGGTCGGCGTCCTCGTCGACGATCAACGAGTCCTTGCCGCCGGCCTCGATGACGACCGGGGTGAGGTTCTCCGCGCAGGCCGCCATCACCTTCTTGCCCGTGCGGCCGGAGCCGGTGAAGGCGAGCTTGTCGATCCGCGCACGGCACAGCGCGTTGCCGGTGTCGCCGAGTCCGGTCACCACCTGCAGCACGTCGCGACCGTGCACGACCTCGCGGAAGCTGTCGGCGAGCCACTGGCCGACGCCGGGCGTGAACTCGCTGGGCTTGAAGACGACCGAGTTGCCGGCCGCGAGCGCGTAGGCGATCGAGCCCATCGGCGTGAAGACCGGGTAGTTCCACGGCCCGATCACGCCGATCACCCCGAGTGGGTGGTAGGCGACGGTGGCCGCCTGGTTGGCCATCAGCAGGCCGGAGGAGACCTTGCGCGCCCCCAGCACCTTCTTGGCGTTCTTCGCCGCCCACGCGATGTGGTCGATGGCGAGCACGATCTCGAGCTGGGCGTCGCCGTGGGGCTTGCCGGTCTCGCGGTGGACCAGGTCGGCGAGCTGGGCTATGCGCCGGGTCATCACGCTGCGCCACGTCAGCAGGTGGTCGGCCCGCTCGTCGAAGGAGAGGTTGCCCCACCAGTCGACGGCGTCGCGGGCGCGCGCCACCGCCGCGTCGACCTCGTCACGGCCCATCACCGGGTGCGTGCCGACGAGGTCGCCGGAGGCGGGGTCGAGCGAGTCGAACGTCTCGGTCGCGCCCGAGGTGGCGGTGGGATCGAGGGTGGCGGTCATCGGGACTCCTTGATGAGGTCGGCGCACTTCTCGCCGATCATGATGGTGGGGGCGTTGGTGTTGCCGCGCGGGACGCGTGGCATGACCGAGGCGTCGGCGACCCGGAGTCCCTCGACGCCGTGGACCCGGAGCTGCGGATCCACGACGCTGCCCTCGACCGTGCCCATCGCGCAGGTGGCGACGGGGTGGTAGAGCGTCTGGCCGAGCCGGCCGATCCCCTCGATGATCTCGTCGTCGCTCGGGTCGGCCGAGGCGGGGATCCACGGCTCGTCGACGTAGGTCGCGATGGGCCCCTGGCGCAGGATCTCGAGCGCCGTGCGGAAACCACCGATCATGGCCTCGAGGTCGGCGCGGTCGTCGAAGTAGCCCGGGTCGATCTCGGGGTGCCAGGTGGGGTCGGCCGAGCGCAGCCGCACCTGCCCCGAGCTCTGTACGTTGACCAGCGTCACCGCTGTGGTCAGCGCACGGCGTACGGGCTCGTGCATGCCGTTGTCGTAGAACCCGGTCGGCGCGACGTGCAGCTGGATGTCCGGCAGACCGAGGTCGTCGCGCGAGGCGTAGAAGGCGCCGGTCTCCGCCACGTTGGAGCTGAGCGGGCCCTTGCCGGTGGCCTTCCACTTCAGGAGGTTGCCGACGCCCAGCATCTCGGCGATGTCGGTGGTGTCCTTGGTGTAGCTCAGGATCCCGGCGACCGGGTGGTCCTGGAGGTTCTGGCCCACCCCGGACGACTCGACCGCCACGTCGATGCCCAGGTCGCGCAGGTGCGCCCCCGGCCCGATGCCCGACAGCATCAGCAGCTGCGGGCTGTTGATCGCACCGCCGCTGAGCACGACCTCGGCGTCGACGCGGACGACATGGTCCTCACCGCCCCGGGTGTACGCCACGCCCACGGCGCGGCTGCCCTCGAGCAGGATCCGCGTCACGAAGGCCTCGGTGCGGACCGTGAGGTTGGGGCGCTTGTCCGCCGGGTGGATGTAGGCGTCGGCGACCGACCAGCGACGACCCTTCTTGCACGTCACCTGGTAGCGGCCGATGCCGTCCTGCTCGGCGCCGTTGAAGTCGTCGTTGCGCTTGAGCCCCGCGGCGACACCGGCCTCGATGAACGCCGTGCTGAGCTCGTGGTCGTAGGTGCGGTCCTCCACGTGGAGCGGGCCGTCCGTGCCGTGGTAGCGACCACCGAGGCGGGTGTTGCCCTCTGCCCTCACGAAGTAGGGCAGCACGTCCTCGAAGCCCCACCCCGAGGCGCCGTACGCGTCGCGCCACTCGTCGTAGTCGGCATGGTTGCCACGGATGTAGATCATCGCGTTCATCGACGAGCACCCGCCGAGGGCCTTCATGCGCGGCCAGTAGGCCCGGCGCCCGTCGAGGTGCTTCTGGGGCGTGGTCTCGTAGTTCCAGTCCCACTTGGTCTTGAACAGCATCGAGAACGCGAGCGGGATGTGGATGTTGTCGTCGTCATCGGCCGGCCCCGCCTCCAGCAGCAGCACCCGGACGTCCGGGTCCTCGGTCAGCCGGGCGGCGACGACACCGCCGGCGCTGCCCGATCCGATGACGACGTAGTCGAACTTCTCGTCGGGCATGTGCTCCCTCTCGACCTGCTGTGACGCGGGCCACAAACCTACTCAGAGGTAGATCGCGACACAAGAAGTGTCAGGGTCGATCCGGCGCGTCCGACGACCAGAAGTGTCGATCGGCCGTCGGCGCCACGCTCCGATGACGTCGTCAGACCGATTTGTGGTCGTCCGACGCGCCGGGGCAAGTTCACGCGTCCTATGCGTCGAGGGTCTCGACGTCCACCTCATAGGCACCTTGCACGATGAACTCCTTGCGGGGTGCGACGTCCGAGCCCATCAGCAGCTCGAAGACACGCGTGGCCTCGTCGACGTCGTCGATGGTGAGCTTGCGCAGCGTGCGGTGACGGGGGTCCATGGTGGTCTCGGCCAGCTGGTCGGCGTCCATCTCACCGAGGCCCTTGTAGCGCTGGACCGGGTCCTTCCAGCGCACGTTCTTCCTCTTCAGCTCGGCGAGGCGGCGCTGCAGCTCGTCGTCGGAGTAGGTGTAGATGTACTTGTCCATCCCCTTCTTGGGGTTGGACAGCTCGATGCGGTGCAGCGGCGGCACGGCCGAGTAGAGGCGACCGTCGCGCACGAGCTCGGGCATGTACTTGAAGAACAAGGTGGCCAGCAGGCACCGGATGTGGGATCCGTCGGAGTCGGCGTCGGCCATGAGGATGATCCGGCCGTAGCGGGCCGCCTCGAGGTCGAACGTACGCCCGGAGCCGGCACCGACGACCTGGATGATCGAGGCGCACTCGGCGTTCTTGAGCATGTCGCCGACCGAGGCCTTCTGGACGTTGAGGATCTTGCCGCGGATCGGCAGCAGCGCCTGGAACTCGCTGCTGCGGGCGGCCTTGGCGGTGCCCATGGCGGAGTCGCCCTCGACGATGAACAGCTCGGTGCGCTCGGTGTCGCTGCTGCGGCAGTCGAAGAGCTTCGCCGGCAACGCCGAGGACTCGAGCGCGTTCTTGCGGCGCTGGTTCTCCTTGTGCTGGCGAGCCGCCAGACGGGTCTTGGAGGCTCCGGCGACCTTCTCCATCAGGAGCTTGGCCTGTGCCTTCTCGGCGCGCTTGGTCGAGGTGAGGAACGCCTTGAGCTCGCCGGCCACCACCTTGCGCACGACGCCGCGGGCCGCGGGGGTGCCGAGGATCTCCTTGGTCTGGCCCTCGAACTGCGGCTCGGCCAGGCGGACCGTCACGACGGCGGTGAGGCCCTCGAGGACGTCGTCCTTGATGACGTCGGTGTCCGCGGCCTTGAGCACCTTCGCGGCGCGCATCGCGTCGTTGAAGGTCTTGGTCAGCGCGCTCTCGAAGCCGCTGACGTGCGTGCCGCCCTTGGGCGTGGCGATCACGTTGACGAAGGAGCGGACCTCCGTGTCGTAGGCGGTGTCCCACCGCACGGCGACGTCGACGGTGAGCTCGCGCTCGACCTCCTGGGGCGTCATGTGGCCCTTGTCGTCGAGCAGCGGCACGGTCTCGGTGAAGGTGTCGGCGCCCTGCAGGCGCAGGATGTCGGTGACCGGCTCGCCGTGGGAGAGGAAGTCCACGAACTCGGCGATGCCGCCGTCGTGGCGGAACTTCTCCTCGACCATCTCGTCGGTGCGCTGGTCGCGGATGACCAGCTCGAGGCCCGGCACGATGTACGACGTCTGGCGCGCGCGGCCGATCAGGCCCTCCATCTCGAAGCGCGCGTCCTTGGTGAAGATCTGGCGGTCCGGCCAGAACCGGATCCGGGTGCCGGTCTTGCCCTTGGCCACGCGCTTGCCCTTGCGGGTCAGCCCGGACTGCGGGGTGAAGGCCGCCGCGGGCCCGTCGCCGTCGAAGACGCCCGGGACGCCGCGCTGGAAGGACAGGCCCTGCTGCGAGGGCGAGCGGTCGACGTCGATGTCCATTCGCTCCGACAGCGCGTTGACGACCGACAGGCCGACACCGTGCAGGCCGCCCGTGGCGACGTAGGAGCCTCCGCCGAACTTGCCGCCCGCGTGGAGCTTGGTCGCCACGACCTCGACGCCGGAGAGACCGGTCTTGGGCTCCTTGTCGGTCGGGATGCCGCGCCCGTCGTCGTACACCTCGACGGAGCCGTCGTCGTGCATCGTCACCTCGACGCGGTGCGCGACGCCGGCCAGCGCCTCGTCGACACCGTTGTCGATGATCTCCCACAGGCAGTGCATCAGGCCGCGGGTGTCGGTCGAGCCGATGTACATGCCCGGCCGCTTGCGCACGGCGTCGAGGCCCTCGAGGACCAGGAGGTGTGCTGCGTTGTAGGTGTTGTCTGCCGGTGCTGCCACGGACGTCCTGTCGTGCGGTGCGGGTGTGCTGCGAACACGCCGAGACTACCCGCGACACGCCGTGGCCCGGCGGAGGCACGCCTGCCCCGGCGAGGGCTCCGGCAGGGCTAGCGTGGGTGACCTCACCAGGTTTCACTTCGGCAACGGCTCGTCCACGGATGGGGACAACGCCCACGGCGGAGGTGTGACGTGATTGACTGAAAGCCGTTCTCGATCTACACCGCCGGCGGGAATCTTTGTCCCACTGGCTACGTTGGGCCAGACACCGATGAACAAGAAATGAGGCTGACGTGACCACTGCCACCGCACCCACCCAGGCCGTCCTGACGGCCGGTGACCGCTGCGACCGCTGCGGCGCCCAGGCCTACCTCCGCGTGGAGCTCCAGTCCGGAGGTGAGCTGCTCTTCTGCGCCCACCACGCCCGGGAGCACGGCGAGAAGCTCCGTGAGGTCGCCGCCACCGTGCACGACGAGACGCACAAGCTCGGCACGCCGGCTGCGAACCCGGAGGCCTGACCCGCACCCGACCACCCACCGACTTCCCGAACGGCCCCGGACTCAGCTCTCCGGGGCCGTTCTGCGTCCCGGGGCGGCTCCGACCGGATGGACGTCTGGGAGGCTACGCACGTGAGCGCTACCGAGATCCTCCTCGCCCTCGTCATCGCCGTCGGCGTCGTGGGCGTGATCGTCCCCGTCCTGCCCGGGACCGTCCTCGTGCTGGGGGCGGTCCTCGTGTGGGCCCTCGACATCGGCACCGCGACCGCATGGGCGGTCTTCGCCGTGAGCGCCACGTTCCTCGTCGTGGGCGCGGTCGTGAAGTACCTCGTCCCCGGTCGGCAGCTCAAGGCGTCCGGGGTGCCCAACCGGACCCTGCTCGCCGGAGCCCTGCTGGGCTTCGTCGGCTTCTTCGTGATCCCGGTCGTCGGGCTCTTCGTTGGCTTCGTGCTCGGCATCTACGTCGCCGAGCGCGCGCGGGTGGGCGGCGCGGCCGCGTGGCCCTCCACCAAGCACGCCCTCCGGGCGGTCGGCGTGTCGATCCTCATCGAGCTCGTGGCGGCCGCCTTGGCGGCCGCGACGTGGGTCGTCGGCGTGGTGGTCACCTGATGGCGGTGCTGCTGTCGCTCGCGGCGGCGCTGGCCTACGGCCTCTCCGACTTCGTCGGCGGCATCGCCTCGAGGCGTACGTCGGCGTGGCCGGTGGCGTTCGTCGGCACGGTGGCGGCCCTGGCGGGCGCAGTCGTCCTGGTGCTGGTGACGCCCGGCGTGCCGACCACCGTCCACCTCTGGTGGGGAGCCCTGGCGGGCGTCGGCTCCGGCGCTGGCGGCGCCTTCCTCTACCGCGGGCTGGCCGCCGGCCGGATGGGCGTCGTCGCGCCGATCTCCGCCGTCGGCGCCGCGCTGCTGCCGGTCTGCGTCGGGGTCGCGACCGGTGAGCGCCCGGCCCTGCTCGTGTGGCTGGGCATCGCCGCGGCCGTCCCGGGGATCTGGCTGGTGAGTCGCGAGCCGGGTGCCGGCGACCTCGCTGCCGGGATCCTCGACGGCGTCCTCGCGGGCCTCGGCTTCGGGCTGCTCTTCGCCGCGATGGGCCAGGTGCCGGAGGAGGCCGGCTTCGCGCCCCTGGCCGTGGCGCAGGCCGTGGCCGTGGTCGGCGTGGCGCTCACCGCCACGACCCTGGGCGGACGCTGGGTGCCGTGGCACCGGTCGCAGGCCTGGGGCGCGGTGGCCGGCCTGCTGGCCTCCGCGGCCGCGGTCGCCTTCCTGCTCGCGACCCAGACCGGGCTTCTCACCGTCGCCTCGGTGGTGACCTCGCTCTATCCCGCGATCACCATCGCCCTCGCCGCCGTGGTCCTGCGCGAGCGCATCCACGGCCCCCAGGGCCTCGGGCTGCTGCTGTGCGGCGTCGCTGTCGGTCTCGTCGCCGCCGGCTGACCGCGGTCAGGCTCCCAGGCCGGACTCGATCGGCAGGCTCCACCGACGGCGCTCCGGCGACCAGTCGACGACCCGGGTCGAGCCGTCAGTCGGGTCGGCCATCTTCACCGACACCCTGACGGTGGCCGGGGTCTCGAGGCAAGCGCGGTCGATCCGCACCCGCACCGAGTTCTTGATGCCCCAGCCGTACTTCGCGTCGTAGTCGCACTCGACCCGCTCGTCGGTGCCGCGCCACCCCTTCGCGGTGGTGAGCACGTAGTCGGTGCCGTCGTTCAACCCGCTGCTGAGGACGTACTCGGCCCCCTTCTCGCCCCGATCGGTGTCGACGAAGACCGACAACCCCGCGGCACTCGAGCGGGTCAGGTCCTGGAAGCGCACCTTCACCACGACGTTGGCGGCGCCGTGCTTGGCCCGCACTGCTCGGACGTCGGTGAGCGAGCCGCTCGCGTCGGCCGGGTCGGACGTGCTGTAGAACTCCGCGTGCGCCGGCGCAGCCACGAGGCTCGCGAGGACGACGGCGGAGCAGGCGGTCAGGGCGGTCCGAGATCTCATGGGCCCCACTGTGGCACCACCACCATCCGCGCTCCACCTACCTGAGGGGGTGGACCGCCTCCGGGTGGCACGATGACGCCATGGCGTGCGAGCGGACCGGGGGCGTACGCCACCGGACGATGCTCACCGCAGGCCTCGTCGCGGTGCTCACCCTCACTGGCTGCACGCCCCAGGACGGGCCCGACGACGTGGCACCGACCTCGACGCCCTCCTCGACCACCTCGGCGCCGCTCCCCTCCCCGACACCTCCGCCCGAGCCCGTACGCCGCCCGGTGCGGATCGCGGTAGCGGGAGACATCCACTTCGAGGGCGTCCTCGCGGACCGCCTGCGGGGCCCGGCGACGGCGCTGGCCCCCGCGGCCGCCGCACTGCGCGCGGCTGACGTCGCGGTCGTGAACCTGGAGACGTCGGTGGGCACGGGCGGTCAGCCGGAGGCGGGCAAGCGGTTCACGTTCTCCGCCGGGCCGGCGGCGTTCGACGCACTCGCAGCGGCGGGGGTCGACGTCGCGAGCATGGCCAACAACCACGCGCTCGACTTCGGCCGCGCCCGGCTGCCCAGCACCCTGCGGGCGGCGAGGAGGGCCGCGGACGCCACGCCGGCCCTCGCCGTGGTCGGGATCGGGCGCACCGCGCGCCAGGCGTACCGTCCGGCGTTGGTCGACGTGCGCGGCACGGTCGTGGCGACCCTGGCCGCCTCCGTGGCCGACCAGGACCCGACCGCCGACCCCACCGGCCGGTGGGCGGCCACCGACGAGCGCGCGGGCGTCGCCACCGCGCTGGACCCGACACGGCTGCTGGCGACGGTCCGCCGCACGGACCGGCGCGCCGACGTCGTGGTCGCCTACCTCCACTGGGGCGTGCAGGGCGAGCGGTGCCCCAGCGCCGACCAGCGGAACCTCGCGACCCGGCTCGTGCGAGCAGGCGCCGACGTCGTGGTCGGCAGCCACGCCCACGTCGTCCAGGGCGACGGCCGGCTCGGACAGGGCTACGTCGCCTACGGGCTCGGCAACTTCGCGTGGTACTCCCCCGGCACCACAGCGACCGCCCGCACCGGGGTGCTCACCCTCGCCGTACGACCGCCCAGCACGCGGTCCAGGCGCGCCCGGGTGCTGCGCTCCTCCTGGTGGCCGGCGCAGATCGGCGTGGACGGTCTGCCGTCGCGGGTCCGCGGCGAGGACCTGGACGCCTTCGCTGCCGAACGCCGCTCGCTCCGCTCCTGCGCCGGGCTGGGCGGCTGACCCGGTGCTACCTCGGCGCCAGCCACTCCAGGACGAGTCGCCCCACGCGTTCCAGCTGCTCGGCGGACACGACCTCGGGGACGTCCGCCGCCGAGTGGTAGCCGACGTAGGGCGTGGAGCCGAGCCGTGCGGCCGGCAGGCCGTTACGGACGAAGGACCAGTGGTCGCTGCTGCGCTGCTCGGGGTCCGCGACCACGGGGACCTCGGCGCGGCGGGCCGCGGCGAGCAGGCTGCGCTGGACGGGGTCGGACGCGGTGGCGGAGCCGACCGGCACGCGATCGCCCACGCCCACGCGGTCGAGCGAGACCATCGCGCGCAGTGCCCGGCGCTCCTTCGGTCCCATCAGGGCGACGTAGCGCCGCGAGCCGTAGTGGTGGTCGGTGTCGCTGGGCCCGCGCGGCTCCTCGGCCCCGAAGGCGACGAGCACGACGGGCAGGCGCGTACGCCGCTGTGCGACCGCCTCCGCGACCGCGAGCAGCACGCCGACGCCCGAGGCGTTGTCCTCCGCACCCGGGGCCTGCGGGACGGTGTCGAGGTGCGCACCCACGACCAGGTGCGGGTCGCCCGGCTCCAGCCCGGGCGGTGTCGCGACGACGTTGACCGACCTGCCGGCCGGCACCGCGATGCCCCAGGACTCCCCGGCGGGCACGTCCACGCGCTGGCGTACGACGTCGTAGCCCAGCCGGTCCAGCCGGCGTGACACCCAGCCGGCAGCCTGCCGGTAGGCGGGGCCGGTCGCCTCGCGGGGCCCCACCACCCCGGCCAGGTGGCGTACGGCTGCGACAGCGATCGTCCGGTCGAGGTCACCCGCCCGCACCGGGTCCACGACCGCCACCTCCGGCTCGGCGGGCTCCGGAGCCACGGACGCCGAGGTGCTCGGGGACGGCGTCGTGGGATCGACGCTCGCCTGCGCCGGCGGCGGGGCGGGGCGTACGACGCCGCTCGAGCACCCCGAAATGGCGAACAGCGCCGCCGTGAGGGCGACGCTGCTCGCGAGACGGCGCGTGTCCGTCATGGCGCGGATCAGTCCAGGTAGTCGCGCAGGACCTGCGAACGGCTCGGGTGCCGCAGCTTCGACATGGTCTTCGACTCGATCTGGCGGATGCGCTCGCGCGTCACGCCGTAGACCTTGCCGATTTCGTCGAGGGTCTTGGGCTGGCCGTCGGTGAGGCCGAAGCGCATCGACACCACGCCGGCTTCGCGCTCGGACAGGGTGTCGAGCACCGCGTGGAGCTGCTCCTGGAGCAGGGTGAACGACACGGCGTCCGCCGGGACGATGGCCTCGGAGTCCTCGATGAGATCACCGAACTCCGAGTCGCCGTCCTCGCCGAGCGGCGTGTGGAGCGAGATGGGTTCGCGGCCGTACTTCTGGACCTCGATGACCTTCTCGGGGGTCATGTCGAGCTCCTTGGCGAGCTCCTCGGGCGTGGGCTCGCGCCCCAGGTCCTGCAGCATCTGCCGCTGCACGCGGGCCAGCTTGTTGATGACCTCGACCATGTGGACCGGGATGCGGATGGTGCGTGCCTGGTCGGCCATCGCGCGGGTGATGGCCTGGCGGATCCACCACGTCGCGTAGGTCGAGAACTTGTAGCCCTTGGTGTAGTCGAACTTCTCGACCGCACGGATCAGGCCGAGGTTGCCCTCCTGGATCAGGTCGAGGAAGAGCATGCCGCGACCGGTGTAGCGCTTGGCCAGCGAGACGACCAGACGCAGGTTGGCCTCGAGGAGGTGGTTCTTCGCACGGCGACCGTCCTCGGCGATCCACTCGTACTCCTCGAGCATCTTCGGGCTGATCCGCCCGCCCTTGCCGAGCTTCTCCTCGGAGAAGAGGCCGGCCTCGATGCGCTTGGCGAGCTCGACCTCCATCTCGGCGTTGAGGAGGGGGACCTTGCCGATCTGCTTGAGGTAGTCCTTGACCGGGTCTGCGGTGGCGCCGGCCACCATGACCTGCTGCTCGGGCTCATCGGTCTCGTCGGCCGCGGAGACGGTGAAGGCCTGCTTCTCGTCCTCCTTGATCGTCGGGTCCTTGACGACATCCTTCTCGAACACCTCGTCGGGGATGTCGGGGAGGATCTTCTTGCCGTCGGCCCCGAGGACGGGGGTCGCGACCGCGCCGAGGTCGACGACCTCGTCGGGGGCAGCCTTCTTGGCGGGCGCCTTCTTGGCGGCGGCCCTCTTGGCGGCGGCCTTCTTGGCGGGCGCCTTCTTCGCGGGCACCTCGGCGACGGGCGCTGCCGCAGCGTCGGTCGCAGCGGCCTTGGCCGGCGTCGCCTTCGCAGCAGCCTTCTTGGCCGGGGCCTTCTTCGCCGCGGCGGTGCTGGCTGAGCGCTTGCTCGTCGCAGCGACCGCGCGCAGGCTCGCGGCGTCGACCTGGACCGAGATCCCCAGGCCGCTCAGGTGCACGAGGAGTGCCTTCAGGTGGCGGGGCTCGACACCGGCCTCGTCACTGGCGCGACGCACGTCCTCGGGGGACACGGTGCCGGTGGGGGTGCCGTCGGCGACCAGGGTGGTGATGGAGGGGTGCGTGAGCACCTCCGCGGGGAGCAACTTGCGTGCGTGTGAAGACACGAACACCTCTCGTCGGACAGCTTCGGGGCGCGGCGAGGCCCGGTGACGTCAAGAGCCGCGCCGTCATTCTGCCACGGCCGTCCACGACCCGTCGCATCCGGTCCGATCCGGGGCCGACGACGGTGGGTCAGGACCCGGCCCGGGCCTTCTTCGCCTTCTTGAAGTCGCGCACCTTCTGCAGGGAGTCCGCATCGACCACGTCGGCGACGGAGCGGTGGCCCTCGAGGGCGTAGTCGCCGACCGCAGCCTCCCACCCGTCGGGGCGTACGCCGAGCTGCTTGGCGAGGAGGGCCACGAAGATCTGGGCCTTCTGCTTGCCGAAGCCCGGCAGCGCCATCACGCGCTTGAGCAGGTCCTTGCCGTCGGCAGCCTCGGTCCACAACCGGGACGCGTCACCGCCGTAGGTCTCCTCGACGATGCGGGCGAGCTCCTGCAGGCGCGAGGCCATCGACCCCGGGAAGCGGTGGATGGCCGGCGGGGTCGACGCCATCGCGGCGAACACGTCGGGATCGGCCGCGGCGATCGCCCCGGGCGCGATCGTGCCGAAGCGGTCCAGCACCTTGGCGGGGCCGCGGAACGCATGCTCCATCGGGTACTGCTGGTCGAGCATCATGCCGGCCAGCAGCGCGAAGGCGGAGTCGTCGAGAACCTTGTCGGCGGCGGGGTCGCCGGTGATCTGGAAGCCCATGGGTCCATCCTGCCCGACGAGGTGCCGGGCCGGGGCCTGCCCGGGTTGCCCTCCTGGGCTGACCTACTGGGCCTTGACCGCCAGCACCGGGCAGGGGGCATCGAGGAGCACGCGCTGGGCGTTGCTGCCGAGGATCAGCTTGCCGACCGGCGAGCGGCGACGCAGGCCGATGACGAGCAGCTCGGCGTTGTTGGCCTCGGCGATGCTGATGAGGTCCTCGGCGGGCTCGAAGCCGCGCACGAGCTGGCGGATGTCGTGCTCGACGCCGGCCTCCTCGAGGGTGGCGCGGACTGCTGCCATGTCGTCCTCCGCGCTGCGCGCCCGGGTGCCGTCGAACTCCTGGCCTCCCCTGTGGGAGTTCACCACCACGAGCTTGCTGCCACGCAGCTTCGCCTCGCTGATGCCAGCAGACAGGGCGGCTTCGCCCTCCGGCTTGGGGACGTACCCGACGACGACGGTGCCCATGGTGTCTCCTCTCGTGGCCGCAGCGCCACGCCGCTGACCTGTTGGCACCGTAACGGAAACCGGCTGCCTTGGGCAGCCTGTGGACAGGCGCGTTGCGCACGCCCTCCTCCGGCAGGGTGAGGGCATGGCGTCCGCACGTGCACGTCTCGGAGGGCCCGTCGTTGGCACCGAGGCCCCGATCGACCGGGCCACTCACGCGGTGCTCCGCGCCGCGACCCTGGAGCTGGTCGAGGCCGAGGCCCGGCGCCACTTCCCGACCGTCCTGCACGCCGGCGTCCCCGGTCGCGCCGCACGCCACTGCGACGACCCGCACACCGCCGACCCGGGCCTGCGGGCCGACCTCGTGCTGGCTCTGCTGCGCCACGCGTCGGCGCTCGCCCCGCGCCCCTACCTCTGGCTCACCCGGCCCGGTGAGCTGTCGACGCACGACGAGGACCTGCGCTGGCTCGGACCTGCCGCTTGGGCGACGTCCGCCCTCGGGACGCACACGCCGCTGGTCGTCGTGACGCGCCGGGGCTGGTTCGACCCCGTCAGCGGTGTACGTCGCGAGTGGCGGCGCCTGCGGCGACGGGCGTGAGGTCGCCTCAGTCCCAGAGGTGCACGGGCTCGTTGCTGTGCATGCGGTCCTTGTAGTCGAGCAGCGTGGCGCGCAGGGCGTCGAAGCGGTCCTCTCCCCCGCGTGCGCGCACCCGCTCGACGAACCACGCGGCGCCGCTGGTCTCCAGCAGGCACCGCTGCTCGATGATCCCGAGGTAGCGGTCGCTCTCCTCGGTCGGCACGCCCCACGCGTCGAGACCGGCCTTCGCCATGGGCAGCAGCCGGCGCAGCACGAGCTCGGTCGCGCGCGCCTGGCCGATGCCGGGCCAGTAGACCTGGGCGTCGACGCCCATCTGGGCGGCGACGTGGAAGTTCTCCTCCGCAGCGGAGAACGACATCTGCGACCACAGGGGCCGCTCGCTCTCGGCGAGGAAGCGGATCAACCCGAACCACAGGGCCGCGTTGGCGATGGTGTCGGCCACGGTCGGGCCAGCGGCGAGCAGCCGGTTCTCGACGCGCAGGTGCGGGACACCGTCCGCCACGTCGTAGACCGGTCGGTTCCAGCGGTAGATGGTGCCGTTGTGCAGGCGCAGCTCGTGCAGCAGTGGCGTGCCGCCGGACTCGAGGACCTCGAGCGGGTCCTCATCGTCGGTCACCGGCAGCAAGGCCGGGAAGTAGCGGACGTTCTCCTCGAACAGGTCGAAGACCGAGGTGATCCACCGCTCGCCGAACCACACGCGCGGTCGTACGCCCTGCGCCTTGAGCTCCTCGCTGCGGGTGTCGGTCGCCTGCTCGAACAGCGGGATGCGGGTCTCGCGCCACAGCTCCTTGCCCAGCAGGAACGGGGAGTTGGCCGAGACGGCGAGCTGCACGCCCGCGATGGCCTGGGCGGCGTTCCAGTAGGCCGCGAACTGGTCGGGTGAGGTCTGCACGTGGAACTGCGTGCTGGTGCACGCAGCCTCCGGCACGATCGAGTCCGCGGTGGTGGTGAGCCGCTCGCGACCCGAGATGCTGATGGTGATGTCCTCCCCACGGGCACTCAGGATCTGCTCGGACAGCAGGTTGTAGCGCGGGTTGGCGCTCAGGCTGGCGCGGTTCATGTGGCCCTCGGCGAGCGTCGGCAGGATGCCGATCGCGACCTGGTGCGCCCCGACCTGCGCTGCCTTCTCCTCGGCGTCGTTGAGGGAGTGGCGCAGGCTCTGCTCGAAGGTGCTGAGCCCGCCCTCGCGCAGCTTGGCCGGGGCGAGGTTGATCTCGATGTTGAACTGGCCGAGCTCGGTCTGGAAGTCGGGGTCGGCGATCGCCTCGAGCACCTCGGCGTTCTTCAGCGCCGGGTCACCGGCATCGTCGATGAGGTTGAGCTCCATCTCGAGCCCGGTCATCGGGTCGTCGGTGTCGAAGCGCGCCTCGCGCAGCATGCGCGCGAAGACGTCGAGGTTGCGGCGCACCTTCTCGCGGTGCCGCGTCCGGTCGGCGCGACTGAACTCCTGCTGGTCGACCTCTTCACCCATGCCCGAACCCTAGTGTCGTGGGCACACCGCGGGAACCGTCCCGAGGGCTGGTCCACGCCGGGTGATCAGGCGGCCGGATCCGCGGTCCCACCGAGCCGGGGTCGCAGCAGCTCCCAGTCGTCGGGCGACGTGGCGGACTCGAGCAGCTGGGCGACCAGTCCGGCCAGGGAGTGGTCGGGATCGACGTCGTGGCAGCGGTCGACCGCGCACCACGCCAACGCGCCGTCCCCTGCGAGCCAGGCCGCGAAGGCCAGCACGGCTGCGGGGGCGGCGACGTGGCTCGCCGGCAGGCGGCGCAGGGCGTCGGACCACAGCTCGACGGCGGCACGTGCGTCGGTGCGTCCGAGCCCCGCCCATGCCTCGTCGCGGAGCGAGCCGGCCGTGACGGTCACCGCAACGGCCGCCAGCTCGGCGTGGGTGAACCTGGTGCCGGCTGCCAGGTGCCGGCGCACCAGCGTCCCCAGCGCACCGACCGGCAGGGTCGCGGCAGAGCGGATCTCGTCCTCGACCTCACGGGCGAGGACGGGGTCGAGGCCGATCGTCGCGCGCAGGGCCTCGCGGCTGGCGTGGGTGACGCGCCCGTCGAAGACCGCCTGGGCCGTGAACGGGTGCTCGGCCAGCTCGAACGGCACGCCGCGGTAGGCCGCGAGCGGCGCGCCCGGCAGGACGGCGTACCAGTGGTCGTCGTGGACCCGCAGCACCTCCCGCACCTCGACGCCGGCCGCGGTGAACTCCTCGTGGATCGCCCACGCGGCCTCGTCGGCCACGGTCGTGTCCTCGTCGTAGACCACGACGACGACCTCCCGCACGCCGTGGCGGCGAGCCGGGCGCAGGAGTGCCTCGACGACGTCGTCCACGTCGTCCGGGTCGTGCGGCAGGTCGACGCGGGCCTGCATCCCGCCGGGTGCCCCGGTGCTCACCATCACCACGGAGTGCTCGGGCACGAACCCGAGGGCGAGAGGGACGAAGGCGGCGATGTCGGCGGGGGTGCGTGCCCGCAGGAGCGTCGGGGGCGGCGAGCCGCGGTCGGCAGAGGCAGGGGCGGACGGGGACGAGGTGCTGTCGGCTGTATCCATGACCAGGACGCTTCCCGCGTCCACCGACCCTCCATGCCCGCCCGGCTCCGACCCTGTGGAGAACCGGTCCCAGTGCCCGCCTGTGGATGGTTCGTGGCCCACGACCCGCCACCTGAGCACCGTGGACGAGTCCCTGAGAGGATGCAGCGGTGACCGGACAGACGACGCGCGGCTGATGCGTTCGACCGCCTCGGTCCTGCACCTGGACCTCGACGCGTTCTTCGCCGCCGTCGAGCAGCGCGACAAGCCGTCGCTGCGCGGGAAGCCGGTGATCGTCGGCGGGACCGGTGGGCGCGGCGTCGTGGCCACGGCGTCGTACGAGGCACGCACCTTCGGCGTCGGGTCGGCGATGTCCGGGCGCGAGGCGCGCGCGCGGTGCCCGCACGCAGCGTTCCTCAGCGGCCGCTTCCACGCCTACCGCGAGACCAGCACCCGCGTCATGCAGGTGCTGCGCGAGCTCTCCCCCCTCGTCGAGCCGCTGTCGCTCGACGAGGCCTTCGTCGACCTGGCCGCCGCCGGCCTGCCCGACCTCGAGGTGTCCACCGTGACCGCGGCGGGCGAGCGGCTGCGCCAGCGCGTGCACGAGGTGACCGGTGGCCTGACCGCGACGGTGGGCATCGCCTCGTCCAAGTTCCTCGCCAAGGTCGCCAGCGAGCTCGACAAGCCGGACGGGATGACGGTGGTGCCGCCGGGCACCGAGCTGGAGCTGCTGCGGCCGATGAAGGTCACCGTGATCCCGGGCGTGGGACCGGCGACCGCCGAGCGGTTGCGGCGTGCGGGGATCCACACGATCGCCGAGCTCGAGGCGGTCGAGGAGGACGAGCTCGTACGCCTGCTCGGCCAGGCGCAGGGACACGGACTGTGGCAGCTGGCGCGCGCCCGCGACCCGCGGCCGGTCCTGGCCGAGCGGGAGACGAAGTCGATCAGCGTCGAGGGCACCTACGACACCGACCTCAACGACCGCCGGGTCATGGAGGGCCTGCTCACCCGCCAGGCGCGCGACGTGGGCGCCCGGATGCGGAAGAACGGCTTCTCCGGTCGCACCGTGACGATCAAGGTGCGCCTGCACGACTTCACCACCCTCAGCCGCTCCAGCACGCTGTCCAGCCCCACCGATGACGGCGCGACGATCGCCCGCATCGCCCGGTCGCTGCTCGCCGACCTCGACAC
Source organism: Nocardioides sp. S5 (assembly GCF_017310035.1). Classification (NCBI taxonomy): domain Bacteria; kingdom Bacillati; phylum Actinomycetota; class Actinomycetes; order Propionibacteriales; family Nocardioidaceae; genus Nocardioides; species Nocardioides sp. S5. Next base: position 2,278,575 of record NZ_CP022296.1, on the reverse strand, counting down.
CACGGGGGGCGTGCGGCTCCTCGGCGTCGGGGTCTCGGGGCTGGCCGACTGGGTGCAGGAGGACCTGTTCGGCTCCACTCCGGACGAGGACGAGGCCGAGGCGGTGGTGCTGCCCGAGCCACCGCGACGCACCTGGCCGCCCGGCGCGGACGTCGTGCACGACGAGATGGGCCAGGGCTGGGTCTGGGGATCGGGCTCCGGCGTGGTCACCGTCCGCTTCGAGACCGCCCACACTCCCCCGGGTCCGGTCCGCAGCTTCCGCGACGACGACCCGGCGCTGCGCCGGCTCGAACCGCCCGCCGAGGACTGAGCCGAGGACCGAGCCGTCGCCGGGTGTTCACCGGTCGCGGGTTGCGCGCCGCCGGCCGGGTCGGGCAGCCTCGAGGGGCACACAGGTTGAGGGGCTCCAGATGGTATGAGCATCGGGAGCCCCTCGATGTGTCCGGCGGTGGTGGCGTCCGGACCACCGCACCGGCATCCCGGTCCCCGCCGACCCCGCCACCGGGTCTGCGCGGCGAGCACGCTCGCCGGGTGGGACTGATCGTCCGATGCGATCCCCGGCCCCGCCGAAGCGGCACCGGTAGGGAGAGTTCTATGCCCGCCAGCACCACTCCGCAAGACCTTGCCCCGACAAACCCTCGGTCCCACAGGGTTGCCCACAGATGTCGGCGCGCTCTCCACAGGCACGGCGCACTCATCCACAGCGGTGGTCCGCCCGTACTCGCGCGGTCCGCGCATGATTCCCGTGGGGAGGGGAACCCCTGAGAAGTCCCTGAGAGTTCCGGAATCGTGGAATTCCGGCAGCCACTGGCGCGTCACATCTGGTGAAGGCACCGAGCAATCCGTTCGGGAATCCCGCAACGGACACAGGCGTTGGATCAGACGTGCGACACAGGGGTGGCCGCACGAGGAGCAGGAGGACCAGATGAGCACTGCACAGGCCAAGCGCACCACCACCACGCGTGAGATCGAGGGCCGCGACAGCGTCGGCCTCTACCTCGACGAGATCGCTCGCACCCCGCTCCTCGACGCCGAGACCGAGGTCGAGCTGTCCAAGACCATCGAGGCGGGCCTGCTGGCCCAGCACCTCCTCGACACCGGTCGCATCGGTCGCCGCAAGGGTGGTGCTCCGATGAGCGCCAACGAGGAGGAGCTCGAGTGGCTCGCCGAGCAGGGCCGCCTCGCGGTGGACCGCTTCATCGAGGCCAACCTCCGGCTCGTCGTCTCCATCGCCCGCAAGTACGGCCGCTCCCAGATGCCGATGCTCGACCTGATCCAGGAGGGCAATACCGGACTGATCCGCGCCGTGGAGAAGTTCGACTACACCAAGGGCTACAAGTTCTCGACGTACGCCACCTGGTGGGTGCGCCAGGCCATCACCCGCGGCATCGCCCAGCAGGCCCGCGTCGTCCGCCTCCCCGTCCACGTGGTCGAGGAGCTCAACCAGGTCGGCAGCGCGCGTCGCACGCTGGAGCGCCAGCTCGGCCGCGACCCGGAGCCGCAGGAGATCGCCACCGAGCTCGGGATGGAGCTCGACCGGGTGCTCGACCTGATGAGCTGGGGTCGCGACCACGTCTCGCTCGACACCCCCGTCGACGAGGACGGCGACACCTCGCTGGGCGACCTGATGGCCCAGGAGACCGCGCCGGGTCCGGACCTCAACTTCCTGGACGTCGAGGCACGCCAGCGGCTCGAGGACCTTGTGGGGATCCTGGACGAGCGCTCGGCCGACATCGTGCGGGCGCGCTACGGCCTGGCCGACGGACGCCAGCACAAGCTCGCCGACATCGGCGCGCGCCACGGCATCTCCGCCGAGCGGGTCCGCCAGCTCGAGCGAGAGGCGCTGCAGAAGCTCCGCCGCGCCGGCGACCCGGACCTCGCGGCCTGATCGCACACACCTGGCTGCGTTCTCCGCGCTCGAAGGCCCGCTCCGCTCAAAGGCCGTCGTCGCGCGTCCGCCTTGCCAGGCACGCACCCTCAGACCGCGACGCCGCCTGATCGACTAGTACGCCGCGGACAACAGGTCCGCACTCGCGGCCCGTGCCCGTTCGACCACGTCGGCGGGCACGGGCCGCTGTGCTGCCACGCGTGCCTGCCACACCTGGAGCGCGACCACGCGGGCCGCTGCCTCCTCGACCCGCTCGCGCGAGACGTCGCCTGCGTTGATCGCGTCGGTGACGATCTGGTGCGTCGTTGCCGTCTCGACCGGCATCAGCAGCAGGTCGGCGCCCGCCTCCAGCGCCTGGAGGGCGGGCGTCGGCCGACCACCGACCGCACCCATGCCGAGCGAGTCGGTGATGGCCACTCCCTCGAAGCCGAGGTCGTCGCGCAGCAGGTCGTAGACCTCGGGAGCCATGCTGGCCGGAACGCCTGGTGCGATGGCGGTGAGGTCGAGGTGGCTCAACATCACGGCGGGGGCTGCCTTGTCGATCGCGGCCTCGAAGGGCGGCAGGTCGTGCGACTCGATCTCCCCGAGGGGCGAGTCCACGACGGGAAGGGTGTCGTGGCTGTCGCTGGTTGCCGTCCCGTGACCAGGGAAGTGCTTCACGGTCGACACGATGCCGGCGGCGTCGTAGCCCTTGATCGCAGCAGCGACGGCGTCGGCCGCGAGCTCCGGGTCCGTCGACGGGGAGCGAGCGCCGATCGTCGGGTCGGCGGCGCCGATCGTCACGTCGGCGACGGGCGCGAACACCCAGGTGAAGCCGAGGCCGCGCAGCTCGAGGGCCGTGGTCAGCGCGGCCACCCGGGTCGCCCGCCGCCCCTCCTTGGGATCCGCAGCGATGGCCTGGCCGGCGGAGGCGAAGTGCGGGAACTCAGTGGCAATGCCCCGCAGGTGGGAGACGTAGCCTCCCTCCTGGTCCACGCCGATCACGGGCGGGAAGTCACGGCCGTCGTCGGCCGCCGCCTTCGCGATGCCGGCGGTCATGGCCCGCACCTGGTCGAGGTCGGCGACGTTGGCCCCGGTGACCGAGACCCCCGCGAGGTGGAGGTCGCGCACCATCCGCGCCGGCTCCGCCGGATCGGTGCCGTGGAAACGACCCACGATCACACCGCCGGCGAGCTGTTCGGGGGTCCAGGTGCTGACGAGCTCGCGGGCCGCATCGAGCTCGCCCACGGTGGGTCCCCAGGAGGTCGGGGCGTCCGGGTCCTCGGCCTCCGCGGCCCCAGCCTCTGGCGAGGCGGCGCCGGACGGGGCGGATGACGACGGCGCGGAGGTCGCGGGCGCCGCGTCGTCGGACGTCGGGCTGAGGCCGGCACAGCCGCTCACGAGCAGGACACCCGTCGCGATCGCGGCCAGTCGGGGTCGGATCGGAAGCACGCGTGGAGGGTACCGGCCGCACCCGCGCGAACCGGAAACGTCAGGCCCGCGCGGCCAGCTCGGCGTACACGTCCTCCACGCGGCGGCGCAGGTCCTCGAGCGAGCCGGTGTTGTCGATGACGTGGCTCGCGATCGCCCGTCGGTCCTCCCGTGAGGCCTGGGCGGCGATGCGCGACTCGGCGTCCTCCTTGGTCCACCCTCGGTCGCCGACCATGCGCGCCACCTGTACCTCGGTGGGTGCGTCCACCACGATCACGGCGTCGAACGACCCGGCCCGGCCGACCTCGGCCAGCAGCGGGATGTCGTGGACCACCACCGCGTCGGCGCCGGCTGCGGCCTCGAGCTCGGCGCTGCGCCGGTGCACGAGGGGGTGGATGATCGCCTCGAGGCGCTTGCGGGCGTCCGGGTCGGCGAAGACCAGGGCACCCATGGCCGGACGGTCGAGGTCTCCCCCGGGCGTCAGCAGGCCGGGACCGAACTCGGCCACCACGGCCTCCAGCCCCGGTGTGCCCAGCGCGACCACCTCGCGCGCGATCGCGTCGGCGTCGATCACCACGGCGCCGAGCTCGACGAGGATCGCCGACACCGTGCTCTTGCCGGAGGCGATGCCCCCGGTCAGTCCCACCCGGACGGTCACTGGTCCTCCCCCACGACGACGGTCAGCATCTCGTGGAGCGTACGACGCTGCGCCGGCGTCAGCACGTCCAGGACCCGCTCGGACGCCTCGAGGCGCACCTGCTCGATCCGTCCGACGAGGTCGCGGCCGGAGTCGGTGAGGGTGAGCGTGGTGGCCCTCCGGTCGCTGGGGTCGGCCGCGCGTCGCAGCCAGCCGTGGTGCTCGAGGGCGTCGACCACCTCGGTGGCCGACCGCGGGGCGATGCGCAGCTCCTCGGCGAGCGTCGAGGGACGCATGCCCCCGGGAGCGGAGTCGAGCACGCGGAGTGCCCGGGACTGAGCCGGGGTGACGTGCCACTCGGCGAGCGCGTCGGCGTAGGCACGCCGCACCCGTCGCGCGAGGGCCATGACGAGGTCGCCGGTGTGCTCCTGCGACCCCGGGTGCGGGTGTGGGCGCCGCTGGAGCTCCATGGAATATCTCCGCATCCTGTCCGGTTGTGACCTCATAGTGAGGTTACCTCACATAGCCCTCGTCCCAGAGAGGAGCTGGTCCCATGGATGACCTCTCCCGACCCGGATCCCGGTCCGACTCCCCCTCGAGCCGCTCCCGCCGCGGCGGGCGGCCCGACCCCGCCGACGTGCGGCAGCTCGCGGACTCCCCCGTCTCGCTGCGGCGCGTGGCCCGCCTCTTCGCACCCCACCGCTCGACGCTCACCGTCGTCGTGGCCCTGATCGTGCTGAGCTCCACCGTCTCGCTGGCCCAGCCCTTCCTCGTGCGCCACGTCATCGACGAGGCGCTGCCGCGCCAGGACGTACGCCTCCTGCTGCTCCTGGTCGGCGCGATGCTCGCCGTCGCGATCGCGACCGCCGCGATCGGCGTCGTGCAGACCTGGCTCTCGACCTCCGTCGGCCAGCAGGTGATGCACCGCCTGCGCAGCGACCTCTTCGCCCACCTGCAGCGCCAGTCGCTCGACTTCTTCACCCGCACCCGCGGGGGCGAGGTGCAGTCGCGCCTGGTCAACGACATCGGCAGCATGCAGGGGGTCGTGACCCAGACCGCGACCTCGATCGCCGCCAACGTCACCGTCGTGGCGGGCACGGCGGTCGCGATGGTCGCCCTCAGCTGGCGGCTCGCGCTCATCTCGCTGGTGGTCCTGCCGCCGGCCGTGCTGCTCACCCGGCAGGTGGCCCGGATGCGCCACCGCATCACCGGCGAGCGGCAGCGTCGCCTGGCCGACCTCCACGTCCAGATCGAGGAGGGCCTCTCCGTGAGCGGCATGCTCCTGTCCAAGACCCTCGGCGCGTCACCGCGACTGACCGCGAGGTTCGACGAGACCTCCTCCGACCTCGTCGGGCTGGAGATCCGCTCCCGGCTCGCCGGCCGCTGGCGGATGGCGACGATGAACGTCGTCTTCGCCGCCGTGCCGGCCGCGATCTACCTCGCCGCCGGCCTGCCCGCGACGTCGGGCGGGATGACCATCGGCACCCTGGTGGCCTTCATCGCCCTCCAGGGCAACCTGTTCCGCCCGCTGATGGGCCTGCTGAACGTCGGGGTCGATCTCACCGCCTCGATGGCACTCTTCAGCCGCATCTTCGAGTACGCCGACCTGCCGGTCGACCTCCTCGAGGCGTCCGACCCGACCCCGCTCGAGCGCGCCTCGGCCCGCGGCGAGGTGCGGTTCGCGGGCGTCGGCTTCGGCTACGACCCCGACCGGCCGGTGCTCACCGACATCGACCTCGTCGTCCCGGCCGGCACCACGCTGGCGCTGGTGGGCGAGACCGGCAGCGGCAAGTCGACCCTGGCCTCCCTCGTCCCGCGCCTGCGCGACGTGACGACCGGGAGCGTCACCGTCGACGGGATCGACGTCCGCGACCTGGCCTCGGCCGACCTCGCCGAGCTCGTGGGCGTCGTGACGCAGGAGACCTACCTGAGGCACGCCAGCGTGCGCGACAACCTGCGCCACGCCCGGCCCGACGCCACCGACGCCGAGATCGAGGACGCCTGCCGCCGGGCCCGCATCCACGACCTCGTGGCGTCGCTCCCCGACGGCTACGACACCCTCGTGGGCTCCCGCGGCCACCGCTTCTCCGGCGGCGAGCAGCAGCGCCTGGCGATCGCGCGTACGCTCCTGCGCGACCCGGCGGTCCTGGTCCTCGACGAGGCCACCAGCGCACTGGACAACGAGACCGAGCGGGCCATCCTCGAGACGTTCGCGGCCGTGGCTGCCACCCGCACCACCATCACGATCGCGCACCGCCTCTCGACCGTCCGCGACGCCGACCAGATCGCCGTGCTCAACGACGGGCGCGTCGTCGAGGTCGGCACCCACGAGGAGCTGCTGCTCCGCGGTGGGCGCTACGCCGAGCTGGTGCGCGGCGGCCTCGAGCGCGAGCACGCCGCCGCCTGAGCCTGGTTCAGGCGGACGCCTTCTCGGCGGCGGCGAGCAGCACGCAGGTGGCGACGGCCTCCATCGCCTCGGTGACCTCCGCGAGCGGCGGCATCGTCGGCGCGAGGCGGATGTTGGTGTCGTCCGGGTCCTGCTTGTACGGGAAGGACGAGCCCGCGGGCGTGAGCGCGATGCCCGCCTCCTTGGCCAGCGCAACCACGCGTGACGCGGTGCCCGGCACGACGTCGAGGTTGACGAAGTAGCCGCCGGCCGGCTTGTTCCAGGTGGCCACACCGCGCCCGCCGAGGCGCTCGGTCAGCACCCGGTCCACCTCGGCGAACTTCGGCGCGATGATCTCGCGGTGCTTGCCCATGTGCTCGCGCACGCCCTGCGGCGAGCCGAAGAACTCGACGTGTCGCAGGTGGTTGACCTTGTCCGGTCCGATCGAGCCGTTGCCGAGGTGGCCGAGGTACCACGCGACGTTGGCGGTGGACGCCGCCAGGAACGCCACGCCCGCGCCGGCGTAGGTGATCTTGGACGTCGAGGCGAACATGATCGGGCGGTGCGGGTGCCCCGCGGCCGACGCCAGGGTGAGGATGTCGGCGCTCTTCGCCTCGTCCTCGGTCAGGTGGTGCAGCGCGTAGGCGTTGTCCCAGAAGATCTTGAAGTCCGGCGCTGCGGCCGGCATCGCCGCCAGGCGCGCGGCGACGTCCTGGCTCACGACTGCGCCCGTCGGGTTGGCGTACGTCGGCACGATCCACATGCCCTTGATGCTCGGGTCGTCCGCGACCAGCGCGGCGACGGCGTCGACATCGGGGCCGTCGTCGTGCATGGGCACGGTCACCATCTCGATGCCGAGGCTCTCCAGCAGGGTGAAGTGGCGGTCGTAGCCCGGCACCGGGCACACGAAGCGCACCTTCTCCTCCCGGCTCCACGGCCGCTCGGAGTCGACGCCGCCGAACAGCATCAGGTAGACGAGGCAGTCACGCATGACCGTGAGGCTCGAGTTGCCGCCCGCCACGAGCTGGTCGGGCTCGACCCAGAGCAGCTCGGCGAACATCTCGCGCAGCTCGCGCAGGCCCTCGAGCCCGCCGTAGTTGCGTACGTCGACCCCGGCCGCGTCCTTCGTCGAGGTCGGCAGGTGCAGCAGCGCGTCGGAGAGGTCGAGCTGCTGCGACGAGGGCTTGCCGCGCGTGAGGTCGAGCTTCAGCCCGCGCGCCTTCAGCTCCTCGTAGGCGGCGCGCTGCTGCTCGAGCAGGGCGGCCAGGTCGTCGGCGGACAGGTCGGTCAGCGCAGTCGCGGTCACGCGGGCAAGGCTACCGAGGACCGTCCTGCGCCCTCAGGGGTGGAGCCACGGATCGGGACGCACGCCGCCCGACGACGGCCTCAGGCGGTCAGCCGGAACGTACGCCGGTACTCCTGCGGGCTGACCCCGCGCGAGCGACCGAAGTGGTGACGCAGCGTGGCGGCGTTGCCGAACCCGACCTCACCGGCGACCCAGTCCACCGGGTGGTCGGTCTGCTCGAGCAGCTCCTGCGCCGCGCGCACCCGCTCGCCGAGGATCCAGCTGTAGGGCGTCGTCCCGGTCTCCTCCTTGAAGCGGCGGGCGAAGGTGCGCGCCGACATGTGCACCTGGCGCGCCAGCGTCTCGACGTCGAGGTCCTCGGACAGGTGCTCGCTGATCCAGGCCAGCAGCGGCGCGAGCGCCTCGGACTCGCAGACCGGGACCGGTCGGGCGATGAACTGCGCCTGCCCGCCGTCGCGGTGCGGCGGCACGACCATCCGTCGAGCGGTGGTCGCGGCCACCTTGGCGCCGAACTGCTGGCGCATCACGTGCAGCGCCGCATCGAGCGCGGCCGCCGAGCCCGCGCCGGTGACGATCGACCCGTCCTGCACGTAGAGTACGTCGCGGTCGACGATCGCCTCCGGGTGGCGCTCGGCCAGCTCGGCGGCGTAGCGCCAGTGCGTGGTGCAGCGACGGCCGTCGAGGAGGCCGGCCTGCGCCAGCATGAAGGTCGCCGAGCAGTGCGCGAAGAGCATCGCGCCCCGGTCGTGGGTGTCCCGGAGCAGCTGGGAGACCTCCGGGGACGTCTCGAGGTAGTTGCCCTTGGGCGCGAGGCAGACCAGGTCGGCGTCGGCCGCCTCCTCCAACCCGTGCTCGACCACCAGGTCGAAGCCGGCCCGCGTACGGAGCCTGCCGGGCTCGGGCGTGACGACGACGAAGTCGAAGACCGGGTTGTCGTCCTCGGGGTGGTAGGGCTCGGCCCAGACCTCGCACAGCGCTCCCAGCCCGAACGGCTCTGGCTGGCCCTGCACCAGGACGGCGACCTTCTTCATGGCGCCAGCATGCACCGCCTATGGCAGGAACTCAACTGACGGTGCGATTCCTGCCACGGGTATCGCTGCTCCCCCCGACCGGAGGTCCCGGGGCGACCCGGCACAATGCGGGCATGGGCGACGCAGGGCTGGGCGAGGGCTCGCGGGTCGCCCTGCTCGTGCCCGGCTCGCCGGCGCACGTCGACCTGGTGCTCGCGCTGCTGGCCGACGGGATCTTCCCCGTGCCGCTCGACCCCGCCCTCACCCAGTCCGAGCGCGAGCGGATCCTCGCCCCGATCGAGCCCGACCTCGTCGTCACCTCGCAGGAGCAGGTCGACATGCTCCTGGCCGGGCGCGCGGACCGTCGGAGGTCACTCCCCCGCGGGCGCCCCATCCACTGCACGAGCGGGACCACCGGCACGCCCAAGGGCGTCTGGTCCGGCCTGCTGGACGACGCAGAGGCCTCGGCGCTCGTGGCGGAGGAGCGCGACCTCTGGGGGTTCGAGGCGTCCGACGTCAACCTCGTCCTCAGTCCACTGCACCACTCCGCACCCCTGCGCTTCGCCATGGGGACGCTGCTCGCCGGCGGCCGGATCGAGGTGCCCGGGAAGTTCGACCCGGCGGCCGTGACCGCCGCCATCGAGGCCGCTCGCCCCACGACGATGTTCTGCGTCCCGACGCACCTGCAGCGGCTCTTCGCGCACTGGGACCAGGTCGGCGTACCCGACCTGTCGTCCTTCCGGCTCGTCGCGCACGCCGGCGCGCCGTGCCCGGCCGTGGTCAAGCACCGCCTCGTCGAGCTGTTCCCCGACGGCTCCACGTGGGAGTTCTACGGCTCGACCGAGGGCCAGTTCACCGCGTGCCGGTCCGAGGAGTGGCTCACCCGACCCGGCACCGTCGGGCGGGCCCGCCCGGGTCGCGCGCTGACCACCGACGAGGACGGGCGGATCTGGTGCGCGGTGCCGTCCCACGCCCGGTTCACCTACCTCGGTGCCCCCGAGCAGACCGCCGCAGCATGGCGGGACACGCCTTCCGGGCCGGCCTTCACCGTCGGCGACGTCGGCCGGATCGACCCCGACGGCTACGTCCACCTCGACGGGCGGCGTACCGACCTGATCATCTCCGGCGGGGTCAACGTCTATCCCCTCGAGGTCGAGAACGCACTGCGCGAGCACCGCGGGGTCGAGGACGTCGCGGTGTACGGCGTCGCCGACGAGCGGTGGGGCCAGCGGGTGTGCGCCGCCGTCGTCGGCACCGCCTCGCCCGACGACCTCGCCGCTCACGCGCGCCGGGTGCTCGCACCCGCCAAGCGGCCCAAGGACTACGTCACCGTCACCGAGCTGCCGATGACCGCGACCGGCAAGGTACGCCGCGACGCACTGGCCGACCTCTCCGGCTGACGCGGCGGAGCCGGGGTCCGCGCAGGCTCAGGCCGTCCACACGTGGCGGATCTCGTCGACCAGACCGCGCGACTGGCGCAGCCCGGCCTCGGCGGCGTCCTTGCGCTTCGCCGGGTCGAGCAGGTTGCGCCCGAAGGCTGCCAGCGCCTCGGGATCGGGCGTCACCACCGACCACTCCCGCGGGGCCACGCGCTCGAGCTGCGCCCGGATGGACGTCTTCTTGCTCAGCGACCTCGGCAGCGGCGCCAGCACGACCACCCGCTCGACGTCGCGGGCCACGTCGACGTTGGCGGTCGAGCGCATCCCGCCGTCCATGTAGGACCGGCCACCGATCTCGACCGGCGGCCACACCGTCGGCACGGCGCAGCTGGCCGCCACCGCCGAGACGAGGTCGACCCCGGAGTCGGCGGTGAAGACGGTGAACTCACCGCTCTCCGCGTCGACGGCGGTGATGCGCAGGTCGCGATCGGGCCAGGCGTGGACGGGCAGCCGGGAGCGGATCACGCCCTCGCGATCGACGCTCCCGGGCTCGTGGGCTGCGCGCGCGACGCGGCCAACCCGGGCCAGCTTGTCGCGACCGCTGCCGGGCAGGAGGTAGGGCGGTGCGAGCTTGAGCGCGGCGATGCGCGACAACCGACCACCCAGCTCGGCGTCGGGCGGCTCGAGCTGTGCGGCGTAGAGGTCGGCGGGGGGTACGTCGTTCGCGACCTGCGCGCCGACGACCGAGCCCGCAGACGTTCCCACCACGATGTCTGCGTCAGTGAGGTCGACCCCCGCCTCGGCGAGGCCGGCGATGATGCCGATCTCCCACGCGATGCCCGTGATCCCGCCGCCGCCGAGGACGAGTGCCGTACGCCCGTGTCCTGTCATGCCGCAGTTCTACCCCACGCACGACGACGGCCCGCCGGGGATCCCCGGCGGGCCGTCGTGCTGTGCGTTCGGATCAGGGGGTCAGCCGATCAGGCCTGGCCACCCGTGAGCTTCTCGCGGAGCGCCTGCAGCGCCTCGTCGGAGGCCAGCGAGCCGCCGGTGTCGCCACCGGACTCGCCACCCTCGACGACGTCGCCACCCGAGGAGTAGGACGTGGCCTCGCCGGCCTCGGCCTCGGCGACCTTGGCGTCCGCCTGCTGCTTGACGTGCTGCTCCCAGCGCGCGTGCGCCTTGGCGTACTGGTCCTCCCAGACCGCACGCTGCTCGTCGAAGCCCTCGAGCCACTCCCCCGTCTCGGGGTCGAAGCCCTCGGGGTAGACGTAGTTGCCCTGCTCGTCGTAGGTCGCAGTCATGCCGTAGAGCGTGGGGTCGAACTCCTCCACGTCAGCGGCGGCAGCGGTCTCGTTGGCCTGCTTGAGCGACAGCGAGATCCGGCGACGCTCGAGGTCGATGTCGATGATCTTGACCATCACGTCGTCGTTGACCTGGACGACCTGCTCGGGGATCTCGACGTGACGCTCGGCGAGCTCGGAGATGTGCACCAGGCCCTCGATGCCCTCCTCGACGCGGACGAACGAGCCGAAGGGCACCAGCTTGGTGACCTTGCCCGGCACGATCTGGCCGATCTGGTGGGTGCGGGCGAAGTGCTGCCACGGGTCCTCCTGCGTCGCCTTCAGCGACAGGGAGACACGCTCGCGGTCCATGTCCACGTCGAGGACCTCGACGGTGACCTCGTCGCCCACGGCGACGACCTCGGACGGGTGGTCGATGTGCTTCCACGACAGCTCGGAGACGTGGACCAGGCCGTCGACGCCACCGAGGTCCACGAAGGCACCGAAGTTGACGATCGAGGACACGACACCCTTGCGGATCTGGCCCTTCTGGAGCTGGGTGAGGAAGCCGTGACGCACCTCGGACTGGGTCTGCTCGAGCCAGGCACGGCGCGACAGGACCACGTTGTTGCGGTTCTTGTCGAGCTCGATGATCTTGGCCTCGAGGACCTGACCGACGTAGGGCTGCAGGTCGCGGACGCGACGCATCTCCACGAGCGAGGCGGGCAGGAAGCCGCGCAGGCCGATGTCGATGATGAGGCCGCCCTTGACGACCTCGATGACGGTGCCCTCGACGACGCCGTCCTCCTCCTTGACCTGCTCGATGGTGCCCCAGGCACGCTCGTACTGAGCACGCTTCTTGGACAGGATCAGACGGCCTTCCTTGTCCTCCTTCTGGAGGACCAGGGCCTCGACCTTGTCGCCCACGGAAACGACCTCGTTGGGGTCGACGTCGTGCTTGATCGACAGCTCGCGCGAGGGGATGACGCCCTCGGTCTTGTAGCCGATGTCGAGGAGGACCTCGTCGCGGTCCACCTTGACGATGGTGCCCTCGACGATGTCGCCGTCGTTGAAGTACTTGATGGTCGCGTCGATTGCCGCGAGGAAGTCCTCTTCGGACCCGATGTCGTTGATCGCGACCTGGGGCGCGTCGTAGTCCGGAAGAGTGGAGAGCGTGCTCGTCATATGGAAGGAATTTCCTTGGATGGATGGAGTCGTGCGGACGCGCGCAAAGCCTGTTTCACTGGGCCACGACGGTGACGTGTCACTGACGAGAGCTCGGCGAGCCGGGGTTCGCTCGGTACGGAAACCGGGCAGACGTCTGGCGCAGCACACAAGAGTACGCGCCTGCGACCGCGCACGTCCAACCGGGCAGGCCCCCTCGCGCCACGCTCACCTCACGCTCACGGCACGCTCAGCGGCCGAACGGCCACGCGTGCACGTCAGCGGTCTCCGCGATGGCCAGGAGCAGCGTCTCGGCGCGGTCCGCCACCGGGTTCTCCCCCGCCCGTGAGGCGAGGTCCACGAGGGACCAGAGATCAGCGGCGCGGGCGCCCTCCAGGACGACGTCCGGGTCTCCCCCGCGCACCGCGACCCAGGCGTCGAGGACCGCGGCGACGTACGCCGGGTGGCGCTCGAAGCGGAGCAGGTTCCCGAGGTCCGTCCACGGGTGGCCGGCGTGGGCGTACTCCCAGTCGAGCACCGCGGTGACCTCGAGGGTCTCGGGGGTGACGAGGACGTTCTTCGGGTTGAGGTCGCCGTGGACGAGGCTGGCACGCCCCACCTCGTCCAGCAGGTCCTGCGCGGGTCCGCAGACGTCGGACAGGGCATCCAGCCGCGCGTGCGACCACCCGTGCAGGCGGCTGGCCGCCCACTCGAGCAGGTCGTCGGCGGGGAAGCGTCCCAGCCGCAGCTCGGCGTCGACGAACGGACCGGGTCGCAGCTGGGGCATCCCGGCGAGCGCGGCCGCCACGCCGCCCAGCGACCGGCCGAGGCGGGCCAACCCCTCCGAGTCACCGGCTGCCAGCAGGCGGTCGACGGCGAGGTCGCCGCGCTCGCCCGCCAGGAAGGACGTCACCAGCAGCCCCGGGACGTTCTCCTCGGCAACCGGACGGCGTACCTCCAGAACGTCCGGCACGGGCACCAGGCCGCGGACCAGCCCCAGCACGGACCGGTCGACCTCCGGCGCCGCGGCCCCGCGCCACTCACCGGGCGGGTAGATCCGTACGACGACCTGCTCGCCGCCTGCGTCGGCGACGAAGGTGCGGCCGGAGTGACCCCCGGGCAGAGGCGCCATGGACGTCGTGGACTCACTCACCGACCCATCGTGGCACGGGCCGCCAGGCTGCTGCCGGGCGAGCGGCATCATCCCTTGAGGCAGGGTTTGTGTCACCTTCTTGTGGATTGCTCGTTGATCTGTGAGATCGCTACCAGACGTCGCGTGGACCGCCTGAGGGTCTGCGGACGGCGAGCACCCAGGGGGGTTCGACAGATGCAGGCACGACGACAGCACCGGTCACGGGGCCGGTTCTCCAGAGGAGCGGCCATCACCGTGGCCCTCGCACTACCCGGGTCGTTGCTGGCCCTGGCCCAGGAGCCCGCCGCGGCGGCGCCGCTGCCGGCGGCCTACTCCGCCGACGCCCACGCCGACATCGTCGACCTCTCCGCACAGGTCCTCGACGCCGGCGACCTCGCCGGCCTGGTGGTCGGCCACAGCCGCAGCACCGTGGCCAGCACGACCAGCGACGGCACCTCGAGCGCCGAGTCGGCCAACCTCGACGCCGGCCTGCTCTTCGACGGCCTCCGGATCTCGCCCGACCGTGTCTCGGTCACGGCCCCGCCCAGCGCCGATCCCCCGGCCGAGGACCTCCTCGACGTCCCGGTCGACCTGGTCGCGGACGTCGGGGTCGTCAGCGGTGACGTCCAGGCCGCGTGGGCGGGCACCGGCGCCTGCGTGCCGGCCGTGGACGGGGAGCGCGTCCTCTCGGACTCGCGCACGACCCTGGCCGGCGTGACGCTCGTCGACGCGCCCGCGCCTGTCGGCACCCTGGCCGAGGTCACCGCGTCCGAGACCCGGACGCGGACCGCCCTCGTCGACGATGCCGACGGCTCGGACGTCGTCTCCACCGCCACGACCACCGTGGGCGACATCGACCTGCTCGGCGGTGCCGTCACGGTGGACGTGACCAACCCCGTGGTCCTGCAGGCACGCTCCGACGGCACAGCGGGGTCGGCCGGCTTCGTCGACCCACCGACGATCACGGCGAACGTCGGCGGCAACGTCGTCGACATCCCGCTCAACGCGTCCCCGCAGGAGATCGAGCTGCCGGTGCTCGTCGAGCCCCTCGTCGACCTCACCATCACCGCCTTCACGCCGACGAACCAGTCCTCCGGCGCGACCGGCGAGGCCACCCTGGACGCCCTGCTGCGCATCGACCTGCAGGTGGCCAACGCCGTTCCGCTCCTGCCGGCAGTCGCCGACGTGTCGCTCGCAGTGGCACCGATGGCCGTGCGGGCGAGCGCGCCCAGCGGTGGCGTCGAGTGCGCCTCGCTCGACGAGGACGCTCCCGACGCGCCGGTCATCGAGGCACCTGCCGGCGGTGACGTGACCGACGACTCCACGCCCGAGTTCTCGGGCACCGCCGAGCCGGGCTCGACGGTCGTCGTGGAGGACTCCGAGGGCAACCAGGTCTGCACCGACGTCGCCGAGGGCGGCACGTGGAGCTGCACGCCGGCCACGGCCCTTCCCGACGGCGAGGACACCTACTCCGCCACGGCGACGGACGCGGCGGGCAACACCTCCGCGCCGGACACGGTCACCTTCGAGGTCGACACCACGACCACCGTGGACGTCCTGACTCCCGCCGACGGGTCCACCACCGCCGACCCGACGCCCGAGGTCGCGGGCTCCGGCGAGGCCGGAGCCACGATCACCGTCACCGAGCGCGGGCTCACGGTCTGCACCACGGCCGTGCAGTCCGACGGCACCTGGTCGTGCGACCCGACGCTCCCGCTGCTCCCCGGAGCCCACACGCTCACCGTGTCGGCCGAGGACGAGCTGGGCAACACCGACACCGCCACGACCACCTTCACCGTCGACCCCGAAGCCGAGGACACGACGGCGCCCGACGCCCCGGTCATCGAGGCCCCGGCCGACGGCGACCTGACCAGCGACGCGACGCCTGAGTTCTCGGGCACCGCGGAGCCCGGCTCGACGGTCGTCGTGGAGGACTCCGAGGGCAACGAGATCTGCACGACCACCGCAGGTCCGGTGACCGGTTCCTGGAGCTGTACGCCGACCGCACCGCTGCCCGACGGCGAGGACACCTACTCTGCCACGGCGACCGACGACGCGGGCAACACCTCTGCTCCCGACACGGTCACCTTCGAGGTCGACACCACGACCACCGTGAGCGTGCTGACGCCCGCCGACGGGTCCAGCACCGACGACCCGACGCCGGTGGTGTCCGGCACCGGCGAGGCCGGAGCGACGATCACCGTCACCGAGGGCGGGCTCACGGTCTGCACCACGACGGTCCGGTCCGACGGCACCTGGTCCTGCGACCCGACGCTGCCGCTCTTGCCCGGCGAGCACACCCTCACCGTCACCGCCGAGGACCAGGCCGGCAACACCGACACCGCGACGACGACCGTCACGGTCGTGCCCGACGGTGGCGACACCACTCCGCCGGCCGCACCGGTGATCGTCGCGCCCGCCGAGGGCGCGTCGGTGCAGGACACCACCCCGCAGATCTCGGGCACCGGCGAGGCCGGGGCCACGGTGACCGTCACGGAGGGCTCGACCGTCCTCTGCACCGCGGTGGTGGCCACCAACGGCACCTGGTCGTGCTCGTCCACGGTGGCCCTGCCCCTCGGGGCGCACACCGTGAGCGCCACGCAGGCGGACGCCGACGGCAACGTCAGCCCCGCCGACACCGTGTCCTTCACGATCGTCGGTGCCACGACGCCCTCGACGCCCGGTGACACCGACGGCGACGGGCTGCCCGACGGCCAGGAGGGGACGATCGGGACCGACCCGGACAACCCCGACACCGACAACGACGGCCTGACCGACGGCCAGGAGGTCAACGTCCACGGGACTGACCCGCTCGACGCCGACACCGACAACGACGGGCTGAGCGACGGCGCCGAGGTCGACCTCCACGGGACCGACCCCACGGATCGCGACACCGACGACGACCGCATCACCGACGGTCGTGAGGTCGCCGGCGTGCGGATCAAGGAGCGCTTCGAGGTCTGCGGCAAGAAGACGCGTACGGCGATCCTCGTCCGCACCGACCCGCTGGCCAAGGACACGGACAAGGACGGCCTCACCGACGGCAGGGAGGTCCGCGGCTACAAGATCAAGCAGAAGGTGCGGACCAGGGAGAAGGCCTTCGTCATCGGCAGGACCCGTTCCAACCCGACGAAGAAGGACACCGACCGCGACGGCCTGAAGGACAAGGTCGAGAAGACCGGCAAGGCCAACAAGCGCTTCGGCAAGGACCGGACCGACCCCTCCAAGTGCGACACCGACCAGGGCGGCGTCCGTGACGGCGCCGAGGTGAAGGCCAGGTCCAACCCCGCCGACTGGCGCTCGGGACCGCGTGACCCGCGGATCCGCAGTGGACGGATCGCGGGCCGCCTCGGCGACTCCTTCGGGATCGGCTGAGCGGAGCAACGACGACCGGGTCCCCGGGCAGACACCTGTCCGGGGACCCGGTTGCGCCGTGGGCGCGCACTAGGCTCCCGCTCGTGGACGATCACCTGCCCCAGTCGGTCCGCGTCGAGCGCCGAGCGGTCTCCGAGCAGGAGTCGCGTCGCGCCAACGGCCCCGACTGGGACCGCTACGCCGACGAGTACCAGGCGACCCACGGCACCTTCCTCGGTGACGCCGGCTTCGTATGGGGGCCGGAGGGCCACACCGAGGAGGAGCTGCGGGTCCTCGGTGACGTCGCAGGCCTCGACGTGCTCGAGGTGGGCAGCGGTGCCGGGCAGTGCTCGCGCTGGGTGCGCACCCGCGGCGGTCGCGGCTTCGGCCTCGACCTCTCCCACCGCCAGCTCCAGCACTCGCTGCGGCTCGACGAGGAGACCGGCGTCGCGGTCCCGTCCGTGCGGGGCACCGCCACCCACCTCCCGTTCGCCCCGGCGAGCTTCGACATCGTCTTCTGCTCCTTCGGAGCGCTCCAGTTCGTCAGCGACATCGAGGACGCCGTGGCCGAGGTCGCCCGCGTGCTGCGTCCGGGCGGCCGCTTCGCCTTCTCCGTCACCCACCCCACCCGCTGGATGTTCCCCGACGACCCGGGCGAGGCGGGACTGACGGCCACCCAGTCCTACTGGGACCGCACCCCCTACGTCGAGGTCGACGACGCCACCGGCCTGGTGTCCTACGTCGAGCACCACCGGACCATCGGTGACTGGGTACGCCTCCTCGCCGGCCACGGCTTCGTCCTCACCGACCTCGTGGAGCCCCAGTGGCCCGCCGACCACGACCGCGTGTGGGGTGGGTGGTCACGTGCCCGGGGCGTGCTGACGCCGGGGACGGCCATCTTCGTCGCGCACGTGGCAGACCGGTGACGACCGGCACCTGGGTCGCGGACCCGACGGTCGCGTGGGTGATCGCCCTCGAGGCACACCTGCGGGAGGCGGTGGACGTCGAGCAGGTCGCACGCGGCCTCGCCTCCGCCGGGTTCCCGGCACCGGTCGTGGCCGCCGACGAGTGCTCGGACGCCCTCCAGCAGGTCGTCGCGCCGGGGAGCGCCGCGGTGCGTGCTGCAGCCTCCGCGAACCGTGTCGTCCTCGGCGCCCAGCACGAGCACTGCGACGGGCTGGGGCTCCTCGCGCTGCTGGCGGCGGCGACGGGGGCGCCGGCCACGTCGTCGGCCCGGGGCGTGGGCGAGCGGTCCGCACGCGGGTCGGCGCTCGGTTCCACCGCCCGACGGCTCGCCGAGGCGCTGCTGGCACCTCCCGCCCCGGTCGCCGCACCAGCCGCGACGGGCCGGCGGGAGGCCGGAGAGGCGTTCGCCCGCTTCACCGTCGCCCGCAGGCTCTCCGTCGCCGAGCTGACCCACGCGGCCGTGCAGGGCGTCGCGGCCCACAACCGTGCTGCCGGAGCGCGTACGACGCGGGTGGCCGTCGCACTCGGCGCCTCACGGCTGGGAGGCGAGGTCCCGGTCGTGGGCGACCACAGCGCCCTGCTCCGGCTCCGGGGCGTGGAGGGGTTGTCCGTCCCCGAGGTGCGCGCCGCCATCCGCGCGGCTGCTCCCGAGCCACCACCGCCCGGAGCAGGTGACGCTCCGTCCCTCACCGGACGGGTCGCCACTGTCGCGATGGGTGCGCTCTCGTCGCGCCTCGGGTCCACCCTGCTCGTGTCCCACCTCGGCGAGGTCGATGCACCGTGGGTCGAGGAGCTGGCGTTCTATCCCGTCACGGGCGGGGGCAGCGGCGTGTCCGTGGGCGCGGTGGGCCTGCGGGGGACGACGGTCGTCACCCTGCGCGGTCGCGGCCACCGCCACCCGTACGCCACCCTCGAGGCCCTCGGGCGCCGCATGCACGATGCGCTCGAGGCGACCGACAGCTGAGCGACGCCGCTGGACGGCCGGCTCAGGCCAGGTGCCCCAGTGCGACCGACCTGCGCAGGTGCTCCAGCGTGGCGGTGAGCCCGACCACGAAGGGCGTCGCCGCGAGCGCGTCGAGCTCGGGCCACACCGCGCTGCGCACCCGCAGGTCGCGGGCCTGGAAGGCAGACGTCGACGACGAGCCGAAGGTCACCAGTGGGCGCCTCTTGACGACGCGGGCGAACTCCGAGACCACGAACCCCACCGACACCGCGTGCGGAGCCGCCATCACCTTGACCACCGAACGTCCGCCGCCTGTCGCCGCGCCGTCGAGACGTCGCAGGCCGGCGACCACCATGGCGCCGCAGTCGGGGGCGTAGACGTAGCTGCGCATGGTGTCGAGCGGGACGTAGATCGAGAGCGGCCGGTGCAGCAGGTGCGCACGGCAGAGCTGGGAGATGATTCCCTGCGGCTTCGACAGGTCCTGGCCGGGACCGAAGAGGTTCGCGATGCGACCGATCAGCAGGGAGGACCCGGTGTCGCGCTGGAAGTCACGCGCGAGGCCCTCGAGCGCGAGCTTGGCGTCGCCGTAGGGCGAGATGCTGACCGGCACCGTCTCCTCGTCGAAGGGCGGGTCGGCCGAGCCGGCGTACACCCCGCCGGCGGACGACGCCAGGAACAGCGACCCCTCCGCTCCCGCTCCCGCCTCGTGCAGGCTCGTCAGCAGGTGGGCGAAGGCGTCGACCTCGCGCGCGAGGTCTGCCGCCGAGGTGCCGGAGACGCCGGCGCCCGCGCACCACGCGACCCACCACGGGCGCCCCGCTGCGTGCGCGAGGAACTCCCGCGCCATCTCCTCCAGGCTCACCCGGGTGGCGTCTGCCGCCACCCAGGCGACCGGACGCGGGGGCGCCCACACCTCCGCGGTCCCGGACGCGGCCGTCGCGGCGACCACGGACGAGCCGAGCAGGCCGCCGGCCCCGACCACCCACAGGACCGGGAGGGTCGCGGGCTCCTCAGTCATGCGGGAGCGCGGTCGGCCGTCGGCCCAGCGGTCCCTGGCTCCGGTCGCCGGTGATCAGGTAGTTGGGCCGCCCCATGGACGTGTTCACCGACACGCCGACGTACTCCGCTATCACGCCGAGGGAGAACAGCACCGTCCCGACGCCCAGCAGCATCACCACCATGACGGAGGTCCAGCCGGGCTCGTCGATGGTGCCGAGCAAGCGGCCGATGACGGCTCCGATGGCGAAGACGACACCCAGCACGGCGACCGAGACACCGAGCAGCGAGACCAGTCGCAGGGCGCGCGTGCCCGACGACAGCACGAGGCGCCAGAAGTGGGAGGCGAGCGCGCGGGTCGAGTAGCCCGACGGGCGTCCGCCTTCGGCACGCAGCTCCACCGGGCAGGTCGCCACGCGCGAGTTGACCCAGCCCAGCGCGATGTCGAGGTAGACCCCGGCACCGGAGTACGCCGCCACGCTGCGCCCGATGTCGCCCAGCACGAGCCGGTAGCTCTGGAAGCTGACGATGTCGGGGCCGGGGACCAGTCGCTGCACGACCGACTTCGCCGAGCGCGAGGCGAGGTTGCGCAGCACGCCATGGGGAGCCGGGTTGGTCGCCTTCGCATAGACCACGCCGGCCTGCTCGTGCATCGCGGTGTCGAGCATGCGCGCGATCGCCTCGGGGTCGTGCTGGCCGTCCTCGTCCATCGTGACGATCCAGTCGCTGCCCGAGGACGCCATGCCCGCCAGCGTCGCGGCGTGCTGTCCGAAGTTGCGCGTCAGCCAGACTGCGCGCACCTGTGGGAACTCCTCGGCCAGCGACCTCATCACCCGCGGCGAGTCGTCCGGGCCGTTGTCGTGCACGAGCAGCACCTCGGCGACGACCATGTCGTGGCCGCCGGCCGTGACCTGCGGCGTGAAGAGCGGCGCGAGCTCCTCGACGACCGACCGCAGGGTCTGCTCACCCTGGTAGACGGGGATGACCACGGCGACGGTGTGCCGAGGGGATGGTGCGGGCGCCTCGGTCACCACGGAAAACTAGCACTCACCTGACACACTCGCGCCATGATCACGGCAGGTTCCCCGTCGCTCAACGTGCCTGAGTACTGGTGGTACACCGCCCGCGCCCGGCTGCTGCAGACCGTCCTGGAGCCGTACGCCGCCGGCGCCAGGCGGGTCCTCGACGTGGGCAGCGCGGACGGCCCGAGCGTCGGCTGGCTGGCGGCCTCGGACCTCAAGGTCGCGATGGACATCGACCCTCGGGGACTCGTCCCCGGCGGCGTGTGCGGCTCTGCCACCGCGCTGCCCTTCGCCGACGCGTCCTTCGACGTGGTCGCCGCCTTCGACGTCATCGAGCACTGCGCACCCGAGGCGCTCGCACTGTCCGAGGCGGCGCGGGTGCTCGCACCGGGCGGCGTCTTCCTGATGTCGGTGCCGGCCTACCAGTGGGCGTGGACCGAGTTCGACGAGGCCAACCACCACCACCGGCGCTACACCCGCCGCCGCGCCGTGGACGCCGTGACCGGCGCAGGGTTCCGCGTCGAGCGGGCAACGTACGCCTTCGGGGCGACCTTCCCCGCCTTCGCCGCGGACCGGCTGCGGCGACGCATCAGTGAGCGCCGCGCCCCCACACCCGCGCCTTCCGGCACCGAGCCGGAGCTCCCGCAGGTGCACCCACTGGTCGAGCGGGCGCTGCTGCGCGCCACCCGCGTCGACGATCGCGTGCTCCGCAGCCGCGACCTGCCGTTCGGCTCCTCGGTCGTCCTCGCTGCCCGTCGGGTGTGAGCCCGACCGGGCTCAGCGCCCCACGAGCTCGCCGGCGTGCTCCCGGTCCGGGGACGCGGCCTGCACGACGTCCTGCTGCGGGGCCGAGAAGGCCCGTCGCACCGCCGTCCGGACGCTGCCCCGCAGCGACGCCGGTCCCCACCAGGCCCGCAGCCGCCCCCGGGCGCCGTGCTGGGCGAGGAGGTCGCGGCGTTCCACGGCGAGGAGGTCCCACGCGCTCGACACCTCGTCCTCGCGGGGCGGCACCGGTGCGAAGACGCCGTCCGCCATCCGGGCGAGGTCGAGGCCCCGCCCGATGACCGCGGCCTGCGTCGGCCGCGGTGCGCCGGCGGGGACCGGCTGACCGAGGTCCACGACGAGGTCGAGCAGCTCCTGCCACGCGCCCGCCACCCGGCCGGCCGGCGATCCCGACGTGCGCCGCCGACGCCGCCGCCACCACTTGGCCGCCGGGACCGCGCCGACGAGGAGGAGGGCCACGAGCACGCCGGCCACGATGCCCGGCACACGGGAGCCCTGGGGCTCCGCGGTCGGCGGCAGGGTCTCTCGCTCGGGCTCGGCGGTGGGCGGCTGCGAGCGAGGACCCTTCTCCTTCTCCGCCGCCTCCTCCTCCGCGACCACGAACGCGCCCGGGTCCTGCTTCGGCGGATCGGTGCGACGCGGGGGCCGGGTGCTGAGGTAGAGCTCCGCAGGCAGGACCCGCCACGAGCCGTCGGCCACCCGGACCTCCACCCATGTCGTCACGTCGCTGCCGCGCACCAGTCCGTCGTCACCCGGCACCGCACCGACGACGACCCGTGCGGGCACGCCCAGACGGTTCGCCGCCAGCGCCAGCAGGGCGGCGTACTGCTCGTGGTCGCCCACCATCTGGTCCGCCTCGAAGAACCCCGCGCCCAGCCGGGCGGCGTCGTGGCCGGCGGTGAAGCGCTGCTCCCACGACTCGGCGCCGTCGCTGTAGCGCCCGTTGGTGCGCAGGTAGTCGGCGACGCTGAACACGCGCTGCATCGGGGTGAGGGACGCCTGGCGCCACGGGGTGAGCGCGTCGTCGAGGAACCGGCCCGCGGGCTGGCTGCGACCGCGACGGTAGGGCATCATCCCCACGCGCAGCTCCGATCGCGGCAGCACGGCCGTGAACGCGTAGTCGTCGCGACGCACCAGCCCGCCGCGCACCATCGCGGTGAGCGTGGCGGGGTTGTACCTCACGTCCTCGCGCTGGGCGCGGCCGTCGAGGTAGGTGAACTCGAGCGAGGTCAGCTGTCCGGCGAGCGGCAGCCAGCTGGTGCCCTCGTAGGCGCGGCGCACGCTGACCTCCACGGTCGCCGGACGACCGCGCAGGGGCGCTGCGACCTCCTGCCCGATGCGGAGGAAGAGGGAGTCGCTGCGGCCCTCGACGGTCCGGTTGCCGGGGCTCCAGGTCGTGCCGTCGTAGACGTCGAGGGTGACGAAGCGCATCGGGGTGTCGCGCGGCAGCCCGGTGACCTTGAGGAGGGTCTCGTTGAAGACGTTGCCGGGCGTGCCGGGCAGCTGGCGGGTGAAGATGCGGAAGCGCGACAGCGGGTTGTCCAGCCGGGAGACGTCCTGCCCGTCGCCGACCTGCCCCCGCAGCACCCAGCGCTGGTCGTCGGCGGACGGCGCCGGCGGCTCGATGACGGTCCCGAGCAGGGCGGCGACTCCCCCGGCCACCACCAGCGCGACGAGGGACCGGACGGCACCGGCGTTGCGCACGGCCGTCGGGCCGGCCCGGTGCCCACGCGCCGACGACCACGCGACCGCGGTCGCGGCCAGCACGAGCAGGCGTACGCCGTCCAGGCCCGGGTCCTGCACGCCGAGCAGGATGGCGAGCACCAGCCCGAACAGGACGGGCAGGAGCGGCAGGACCGGTCGCCGGCTGAAGAGCGCCAGCGCCGCGCAGCTCCCGGCCAGCACGTAGCCGAGGATGAAGGTGAGGACCAGCGGTGCGCCCGCGGCGTCCGCCGGGGGGATCGTGCTCAGCAGCTCACCCGGGCCGGTGACCGCACCGGTGAGCACCGCGGACATGGAGTCGGGTCCAGGGACGGTGACGAGGTCGCCCTCGTGGCGCGAGACCAGTGCTCCGAGCGGGGCGAAGAGGACCAGCAGGGTGAGCACGAGCTCCGAGCGCGAGCGGCCCTGCGTCCAGGCGACGGTGGCCAGAGCCGTGGCCATCACGGCACCGAGGCCGCCGACGACGAGGTAGGAGCGGTCGGAATAGCTGCCCTCCAGCGCGGTCAGGACCACGAGCACCAGCACCACCGGCGCGACCACGTCCACCCACGAGGTCGGGCGGTGCTCGGCTGGGCGCTCGGCGGTCGTCATCCGAGACTCTTCGCGAGCAGGGGCGCGAGGTGCGGGAGGTCGGCCACCACCAGGGAGGTGGACCGGCCGCTGCGCACGGTGCGGGGCTCGGCGCCGTGCTCGGCGCGCACGCCGAGCACGTCGGCGGACGTCGGGAAGTGACTGACCGCGCGGCGCACGGCCGCCTCGTCGGCCCGGCTCCCGGTCACCGTGGCCACCAGGCTGCTGCCGCCCATCCCGCCCGAGAGCCGGGCACAGGTGTGCTGCAGGTCGCGGCTGCCCCACGTGAACCGGCAGGCCAGGTCCAGCAGGGTGGAGACCTCGCTCGTCACCGTCACGTCGTCACCGCACGCGAACGCCACCTC
Source organism: Nocardioides sp. S5 (assembly GCF_017310035.1). Classification (NCBI taxonomy): domain Bacteria; kingdom Bacillati; phylum Actinomycetota; class Actinomycetes; order Propionibacteriales; family Nocardioidaceae; genus Nocardioides; species Nocardioides sp. S5. Next base: position 2,254,259 of record NZ_CP022296.1, on the reverse strand, counting down.
GAAGCCGTCCTGGGCCGCACGGACGGCCACGGACGTGGCGGCCGAGACCGCGAGCTCGAACTCCGCCGCGTCGACGTAGCTGTCCCGGTGCGGGTCGAGCAGCACCGAGGCGTGGCTGTGGCGGGTGAGCTGGAACTGGCGCACGAGGAGCGACCCCGCGCGGGCCGACGACTTCCAGTGGACGTGGCGCGGGTCGTCGCCGGGCACGTACTCGCGCAGGGCGTGGAAGGAGAGGTCGCTCGCCGTGAGCCGGTCGCTGGGCACCCCTTCCAAGTCGTGCACCATCCCGGCCGACAGCGACGGCAGGTGCACGATCCTCGGACGCACGTGCAGGAGCAGGGACGGGGTCACCGCGCGCTCGCGACGGAAGGCGCCGAACAGGTCGGTGCGCACGTGGACCGTCGGGCCCACGCCCACGATGCCGCGGTGCTCGGTGGGCAGGGCCAGGTCGACCCGGGCCGGGCGGGAGGCCGTCACCAGCGACGGGCGTACGCCGCGTGCGTCGCCCGCGGTGCGCACGACGAAGGTGGGGGCGAGCAGCGGCAACCGGTGGGCGCGGATGTCGAGTGCGGCCACCGCGCCGTCGCCCACCGTGACGCGCGAGGGTCGCAGCTCCAGGTCGACCACCGCGCGTCGGGGCAGCAGCACCGTCGCCGCACCCAGCGCCAGCACGACCCCGATGCTGGCAGCGAGGTGGACGAGCTCGGTCCACTGGTAGCGCTCCCCCAGCCAGCCCGCCACGAGCGCGAGCCCTCCGAGACCCCGTCCCGTGGGGGTGACCCGTCGTGAGACGGCCGCCGTGGCGCCCCTCAGGACCGCCGGTGCCATCACCCGCGTCCGGTGGGCGCGGCGACCGACGCGACGATGTCGTCGATCACCGCCTCCACCGTGGTGTCGCCGAACACGGCCTCGGGACGCAGCAGGAGCCGGTGGTTGAGGACGGGGGTGGCCAGGGTCGCGACGTCCTGGGGGACGACGTGCGTGCGGCGTGCGGCGGCGGCCCACACCTTGGCGACCCGGACGAGGGCGAGCGCGCCGCGGGGGGAGAGACCCACCCGTACGTCGGGGTGCTCCCGGGTCGCCTCCGCGACGAGCCGGACGTAGCGGATGAGCGCGTCGTCGACGTGGATGCGGTCGGCCACCTCGCCCATCGCCGTGATGTCACCGAGGCCCGCCACCGGGGACACCAGGCCCGCACGGTCGCGGATGGCGCTGCCGCGCAGCAGCGTCTCGGTGGCGTCCGCGTCGGGGTAGCCCACGGAGGTCTTGACGAGGAAGCGGTCGAGCTGGGCCTCCGGCAGCCGGTAGGTCCCGGCCTGCTCGATCGGGTTCTGCGTGGCGATCACCATGAAGGGACGGGGCACGTCGTGGGTCACCCCGTCGACCGTGACGTGTCCCTCCTCCATGACCTCGAGCAGCGCGGACTGCGTCTTGGGCGAGGCGCGGTTGATCTCGTCTGCCAGGAGCAGGTTGTGGAAGACCGCGCCCGGGTGGAAGTCGAAGCGCGAGGTCTGCTGGTCGAAGACCGTCACCCCGGTGACGTCCGAGGGCAGCAGGTCGGGGGTGAACTGGATGCGGGCGTGGGACCCGCGGATGGTGTTGGCCAGGGCGCGGGCGAGCATCGTCTTGCCCGTTCCGGGGTAGTCCTCGAGCAGGATGTGACCGTTGGCGACCAGGCAGGTCAGCGTCAGCCGCACGAGGTGGTCCTTGCCGAGCAGCGCCTGCTCGATGTTGGCCGCCATGGCGTCGAACTGCTCCGCGAACCTGTCGACGTCCTCCTGGGTGACCATGGCCGAATCCTAGTGAGGTCGCCGCCGGGCGGTGGGCGGATGCGCGTAAGCAGGTGCTCTAGGCTCGCCCGCGTGGACGAGGACGAGATCCGGAAGTCGGCACAGCTCGAGCAGAAGCACTGGTGGTACGCCGGCCGCCGGGCGCTGGTCCGGCGCCTCGTGCGCCAGGTCCCGACCGGCCGCGCCCTCGACGTCGGCTGTGGGTCGGCGGGCAACACCGCCGTGCTCCGCGACCTCGGTTGGTCGGTGACCGGGCTGGAGTACTCCCCCGCGGCGGCGAGGCTCGCCCGTGCCCGCCAGCTCCCGGTGCTGCGCGGCGACGCGCGCCACCTGCCCTTCGCCGACGAGACCTTCGACCTGGTCATGTCGACCGACATGTGGGAGCACGTCGTCGAGGACGACGAGGTGGCCGCGGAGGCCGCGCGCGTGCTGCGCCCGGGCGGGCGCCTGCTCGTCGCGGTCCCGGCAGGGATGGACCTCTGGAGCGGCCACGACGTCGCGCTCGGCCACGTCCGGCGCTACGACCGCGAGGGCCTGGTCGCGCTCGTGGAGTCGGTGGGCCTGCACGTCGACGACGTCCGCTCGTGGAACGTCCTGCTGCGCCCGGTGGCGAAGGCACGACGGCGCCGGCACTCCGAGAGCGAGAGCGAGATGGAGCCGGTGCACCCCGTGCTCAACGCCGGGTTGCGCACCGCCGTCGCGATCGAGTCGATGCTGCCCGTCGGCGGCCGGAAAGGCATCAGCCTCGTGGTCCGGGCGAGCAAGCCCGGACCACGAGGCTGAGATGGCAGACGGCTGGCCGTCTCCCTGACGCTGTCGCGGCGGGTCAGCCGGCCTTCGGGTCGGCGCTGCGGCGACGGGCCAGCAGGATGCCGAGGCCGAGCAGCAGCAGGCCGAGGACACCGAGCACGATGGGCGCGGTGGTGCGGGCGAGCGAGAGCTGCTGGGCCAGGTCGCCGAGGTCCTCGCGGTTGGTCGCCACGGTCTCGTCGGTGTACTCGAGGTTGGCCTCGGTCGCCACGACCGCCTCCTCGCCCTCGTACTCCAGGCTGGTGCGGGTGGTCTCGTTGCGGTCGACGATGGCGCCGGTCTCGGGCTCCACCCACAGCGTCTTGCTGTTCTCGTAGACGGTGGTGACCGTGACGGCCGCCTCGTCGGAGTCGACCAGCGAGCCCGGGATCTCCCGCGTGCCGACCTCGGTGGCCGGGACGTCGGACTCGAAGCGGTAGACGGTCAGGCCGTCGACGTCGGTCTCCTCGACGAACTCCATGTCGACCGACTCGCCCAGCGTGCCGTCCCACCACTGGTAGGTCTGCTTCTGGGTGTTGAAGGGCAGCTTGTAGACCTGGCCCTCGCGGTTGGCGGCGGTGCGCTCGCCCTCCGTGGTCTCGCTGAAGGCTTCGCAGCAGTTGACGGCCGCGCCGTCGGTGGCGTCGAAGGCCACGCGCTCCTGGCTGCGGGAGATGATGGTGCCGTCCGCCGCGCGGATGGAGGTGGAGCCGAACCACACGCGTACGTCGTCGCCGGCCTCCTCGGTCGCCTCGGCGTCACCCAGGGTGAGGTTCTGCACCGACAGGTCGGTCTGCTCCTCGGAGAGCGTGGAGGTGTTGAAGTAGGTGGCGTCCTCTGCCTGGAGCTTGGTGACGCTGTTCTGGTTCACCGGTGCCACCGCCAGCTCGGGGTAGGCGTAGAATCGCACCAGGAGAGCGACTGCCAAGAAGAAGCAGCCGAGGCCCACCAAGACGGGGCCGAGGATACGTCGCATGTGAATCTGTTCTCCCTCCGAAGCGGCCTGCTGACCGCAGATCGAGCGTCACAGTAGCAGCGGGATCGGGCCTTGGCACCGTGTCTGACACATGTTGTGGCAAGGAGTTACGCGCGAGTAGAACTCGCGAGTAGGTCGCGACCCTCGAGGGCGCCCACGGTGGCTGCCACCGCCTCGGTGTGCATCCGTTCCCAGGTGAACCCCGAGGCCCACTGGCGACAGCCGGCGACGAGGCGTTCGCGCTCGTCATCGTCCCCGAGCACCGCGACCGCGTGCCGGATGCGCTCGGCGAGCACCTCGGGCAGCCGCTCGCCCGACCCGGCCTCCACCAGCCATCCGGTCTCACCGTCGACGATCGAGTCCCGCAGCCCGGGCACGTCGCGGCCCACCGTCGGCAGGCCGTGCGCGGCGGCCTCGATGACCACCTGTCCCCAGCCCTCGGCGTCGGAGGCGCACACGTGCAGCCCGCTGCGCGCCAGCACGGCGTCACGCTCCTCGTCGGGGAGGTAGCCGTGCAGCGTCACGTAGTCGCCCGCGTCCAGCTCGACCACCAGCGCGGCCAGCGCGTCGGCCTCCGGTCCCCGGCCGACGACGTCGAGGCGGAGGTCGGGGAGCTCGGGCTTGAGCGAGACGACCGCGCGCACCACGGCGTCCACCCGCTTGTGGGGCACCAGCCTCCCGAGCACGGCGACCTGCGTGGGCGCGCCGGGACCGGCGTGCGACTCCCCCGCACGGTCGGTCGCGCCGTTCTGCAGGATCCCGATGGGAGGCGTCCACCCGAGGAGCTCGCGCATCTCCTCCGCGGTGGAGCGGGAGACAGCGTACGTCGGCACCGAGCGGTAGACGCGCGGCATCAGCCAGCCCTCGAGCCACCTGCCCAGCGTGCTGAGCGGACGCGGGAAGTAGGTGCGGAACTGCTCCTGGTGCACGTGGTGGACGAGCAGCACCACGGCGGTCCGGCGTCGCACGAAGAGCGGCGAGAAGGTCGGGATGCCGCACTCGGGGTCGATGACCACGTCGAGACGACGACGGCGCCGCAGCAGCTGCCAGGCGGCCCACGGGTAGAACGTCATCGCGCTGCCGCCACGGCGCACGGGGATCCCGTCGCGCTCGTCGGTCGCGCGCTGGTGGCGGTCCCGCGCGGTGAGGAACTCCACGCGCGCCCCAGCCTCCCGGAGGGCGCGGGCGTACTCCCACGCGTAGTGCTCGGAGCCACCGGCGAGGCTGTGGTCGAGGTCGCGCCAGTTGACGACGACCGCACGGACGCCGTCGAGGGGGCGTGGCTCAGGCATCCAGCGCGAGGTCGGCCGACGCGGTTCGCACGAGGGGCGTCACCGAGGCGTCGACCGGCGCGGCCGAGGCCTGTCGCTGGGCACGTCGGAGCATCAGTGCGATGCCGGCGAGCTGCGCGAAGGACTGCACGCCGTGCCGCGCGGGGTCGAAGGTCGAGCCGGGCACGTCGACCCAGGTGACGGGGAACTCCGCGATGCTCGCGCCGAGCAGCTGAGCGCGCCCGAGGACCTCGACGTCGAAGGAGAAGCCGGCGGTGTGGGTGTCGGCGAAGACCTGCCGGGCCAACGGGCCGCGGAAGACCTTGAAGCCGCACTGGGTGTCGCGCACGTCCTCGACCAGCCGTGCGGTGCACCAGCGGTAGGCGGCCGCACCGCGCTCGCGGAGGCCGCTGTGCCGCGCCATGGTGACCGAGCCGGACACCGCACGCGAGCCGATGGCCACGTCCGCGCCGCGGCGGATGTGCTCCACCGCCTGGGTGAAGGCGTCGAAGGAGGTGGCCCCGTCGGCGTCGACGAAGGCAACGAGGTCAGCCGAGGTGGCGAGGATGCCGGCGCGGACCGCGGCACCCTTGCCGGGCTCGGGGCAGTGCAGCACCGAGACCGGGACCTGGGGGGTCGACAGCATCCGGGCGACGTCGGCGGTGCCGTCGGTGCTGGCGTTGTCGACGACCAGGACCTCGAGGCGCCCGGACCACTCGGGGTGCGCCTCACCCAGCCAGGAGCCGAGGAGGACGAGGGTGCGCGGGAGGCGCTGCGCCTCGTTGTAGGCCGGGACGACGACCTGGATCATCGGACCGGCCTCGTGCCCGGCGTTCCCGCCGACCTCGGCAGGTCGGGCGGTCACTCGTCCGCGTACCCGCCGATGGAGGACTGCGCGACGGGCTCGCCGGCGGTCATCGACTTGACCGCGTTGACGCCGCCCACGGAGACGACGAGTGCCGCGACGAGGCCGGACACACCAGAGATGACGATGCTGTTCACAGGGTTTCCTCCCAGAAGAGGCCGCGACGGTTAGTTACTCGCCAGTTCGACCGGAGGGAGCATAACCCCTGCGACGCCCCGACGTGACGATTGCCACGAAGAGTCCCAGCACTGCGACCGCATCGGCCGCCACGATGACGGCCGTGCGAGCGGTGCCCCCCGCGCGCGCGTCGACCACCCGCGCCGCGGGTCCGAGGTCGACGAGCGTGAGCCAGCGCCCGTCGTGGACGACCGTGCCGGGCGGCGCGTCGTACGCGGGCGGCACCGGCTTCTCCACCAGGACCCAGCGCACGCCGACGTCGCTCAGGGCCTGCGCGGCGTCGGTCTCGTCGAGCGCAGCGCTCACCTGGGCGACGCGCGGGTCCTCCCCCGGCAGGACGCGGTCCGGCAGCACGATCCGGTCATCGATGAGCACCTCGCCGGGCAGCAGGCGCGGCGCGGGGTCGAGCGAGGCCCGCGAGTCGTTCCATCCGAGGCGGCGGTAGCTGCCGACCCACGGGAGCACGATCGTGTCGCCCGGCCCGCCGGCGCCGTCCTCGGACAGGATCGCCGAGACCGTGTCCCACTCGCCGGGGTAGGTGACGGGGCGCAGGTCACCGGTGAGGCCCCAGACCGCGCTCGGCAGGAGCAGCGCAGGCGCGGCGACCAGCGCCAGCGTGGGCACCAGCAGCCCGTCCTGTCCCGCGGCGGCCCGGCGTCGCAGGGACGTCACGACCACGGCCACGCCGAGCGACAGGACGAGGGCGAGCGGTGCGAGGTAACGGTGCGAGTCGCGGAGGATGGACGTCGCCGGCACCACACGGGAGACGTCGGCGAGGACGTCCGGCGCCCAGGCGGGCACGACCACCAGCGTGACGGCGAGCCCGCCGGTCGCGAGCAGGGACCGCTTGAGCCCCGTGTCGACGCGGGCACGGACCAGGGCGAGCACCGCCACCGCACTGAGGAGCAGTGCCGCCGCCACGACGAGCGCGGACGTCCGCTCGGCCGGCACCACGCTCTCCTTCCAGATGCCCCCGAGGGACAGCACGCTCGCCAGCACGCCCAGCGACGACTCGGCACGGGCGCCGAACGACGCGAACCCGCCTGCACCGCCCAGGTCGACCCGGTCGCCGAGGGTGAGGGCGGGCGCCAGCCACGGGGCGTTGGCCACGACGGCGCACACCGCGACGACGAGGACGGCGCGCCACCGGGTGACCACGACCGCCACCGCGACCAGGGCAGCCGTGAGCCCGCTCGAGGGGCTGCACACGGCGCTGAGCACGAGGGTCACCAGCAGGGCCGGCCAGCGGGTCGTGTCGTCGCGCCCCCGCCACGCGGCCAGGACCACCCACGGGAGCAGGGCGTAACCGGTGACGGTCGCCCACTGCCCGATCGAGAGCCGCTCGACGACCCAAGGGTTCCACAGGTACGCCGCCACGGCGGCGACCACGGCCCAGGAGGACCCTCCGACCAGGCGGCGGACGAGGCGACCGATCCCGGTGCCGGCCACCACGAACGACGCCAGCAGGACGATCTTCTGCAGCCACCCTCCCGGGACCACCTGCGTGGCGACGGACACGAGCGCGTCCATCGGCACGGCCCGCGGCACGCTGCCGTCGAGGCCGAGCCACGCGCCCTTCCACGGCTGCTGCGGCACGAACACCATGTCGCCACGCAGCACCGACCCCGGCGCGAGCAGAGCCGGCCCCAGCACCACGAGGGCGACCACGACGCTCACGCCGGCGGCGACGAGGTCGGGCGCGGAGGCGGCCACCCGCGTACGAGGGTGCTGCCGCGTGCTGGCCACGGTCAGGAGCCCTCCGCCACGCCCGCGACGAGGCCGGCGATGCAGACCGTGCCGACCGGGGCGTCGCCGTCGCCGTCCCCGGCGCTGTCCGGCGGGCTGACCTGCTCGAAGGTGAAGGTGCGCGAGACCAGCTGGTCCGGGACGACGACCCACACGTCGTTCGGGCCGTCGAGCGCGCGGAAGCGTGCCTCGTGGTCCCCGACGGTCACGGACATGTCGGTGGGCGTGTCGGTGAAGTAGCTGATGCGGGCCACGAAGCGGCCCGTGATCGCGGCCTTCAACCGCACCTTGCGCGGCTCGTCCGACACCGCGTAGCCGCAGCCGGCGTCGGGGCCACGTCTCATCGACTGGGGCAGCAGCAGGTTCACCGGCTCGAGCCGACCGGTGTCGCTGATCGTGCGGAGCTGCGAGGCGGGCTGGTCGAAGACCGGGGTCTCGGGCAGCGGCGCGAAGACGCTCGACGCGAGCGCCTCCTCCCCCAGCAGCCGGAGCAGGATCTCGGTCGGCACGAACTCGTCGACGATCACCTGAGAGGGGTCCTGGGCGAGGTCGGCACGCACGTTGGTCCAGTACTCCCGGTCGAGGGGGTTCTGGAAGTGCGGCACCAGCACGGCCGTGCCGAAGCTGCTCGCCACGAGGATGAGCCCGGTGACCGCCAGCGCGGGCACCGCTCCCCCGGCGCGCCGCAGCAGGCTCGTACGCCCGGCGCCGCTCGCACCGTGCGCAGGGCCGTCGTCAGGGCTTCGACCCGGGCCCCGGTTGCGCAGGGACAGTGCGACGGCCAGCACGGCGGGCAGCAGGAGGTCGGAGGCGTAGCGCGGGTCGTAGCCCAGGATCCGGCCGAAGCCGACGCGGCCGGCCAGCACCAGGGCGAGATCGAGCGCGAGGTAGACGACGAGGAGCAGGAGCGCCCACCGTGCGTCGGCGCCGCCCCGGCGGAGCAGCACGATGGTGACGGCCAGCACGAGCAGGCCGCTCAGCACGCTGACCCACACGGGCGGCACGACAGCGCCGCCGCGGACCTCCGCCATCCACGGCCCCCCGACCAGTCCGGGCAGGGCGTTCTCGAAGACGTAGGCGATCGACAGCTCGACGTACTTGCGTGCCGTCCCCACGCCGGGGCTGACGGTGGTGATCTCGACGTGGAGCCACAGGTAGGCGACCATCCCGACGGCGTACGCCGCCCACAGCACCCAGAATCGCCGGAGGGCCTCCGGGATGCGCCGCCAGCCGTCGGCCGGCGACAACGCGAGCGCCAGTCCGACCAGCAGCGGGGCGATGAGCACCGACCGCTCGTGCCAGGCCAGTCCGAAGAAGCAGGCCATCAGGCAGAGGGGGATGTTGACCCAGGACCGACCGCGTCCGAGGCGCTCGCGCACCAGCGCCAACGTGGCGACGAGCGCGCTCAGCAGGTGCGGCCAGAGGCTCATCGACGCGCTCCACCACAGCGTCGTCGCCAGCGTGAGGGGAGCCCACATGAGCAGGGCGAGGAGCGGCACCCGCGCCCACCGGTCCGGCAGCAGGTGGCTCAGCAGGTGCCAGGCGATGATGCCGCACGTCAGCTGGAGAAGGAGTATCAGGAAGGCCACCGACTGCCAGTCGAACGGGAGGTGGTGGCCGACCAGCCAGTGGGTGGCGTGCTGCAACGGCATGACGTGCCCGGCCACGGGCTCCATGAGGTAGCTCCACGACCACGTCGACTGCGCGAGCGCCCGCGACGTCAGGTAGTAGTCGTCCTGGTTGAAGTAGGAGCCCTCGAGCAGCACCCCGCGCCATCCGGCCGTCACGACCAGCACGAGCACCGCGGCCAGCCCCTGCGGTCCGAGCCACGGGCTGCGTCGCCGGGCGGCCGTACCGGGAGTCGGTCTCGTGGTGGTGCTCATCGCACGCCTTCCGTCCGGGACGGCCACCGCAGGCACAGGGCCAGGCCCAGGCCGAGCGCGGCGACCGCGAGTGCGTCGGCCACCGAGGTCGGCACCGGCTGCGGCCACGCGTCGAGCGCTCCGGACCCCACGACGAGGGCCAGCACCGCGCCCCGCAGGCGACCGAGGTCGCGTGCGGACCACACCGACGCGACCGCGTACGCCGCGATCGCGACCCATCCCAGCGCGACGGCGACCAGCACCCCGACCACGAACCGGCCGCGCGCGGAGGCCCGACCCGTTGCGGGCAGGTCGCGCCAGGGCGCCACCTCTCCCCGGCGTCGTGCCCGGGCACCGAGCACCAGGAGCGCAACCGCGGCGAGCAGGAGGGAGCCGGCCGCCGTGAGGCCGCCGGCGAGGAGGAGAGTGTAGCTGCCCTGAGGCGCGAACTCGACGGTGAGCACGCCCCCTGCACCGGCCGGGACGATCCAGCCCTGCTGCCAGCCGTCGACCCGCACCGCCGGCACGCGCCGGCCGTCCAGGCGGGCGACCCACCCGTCGTTGAAGTTGGAGGGCATCGAGAGCACGGCCTCCGGCCCCTCGGCAACCTGCGCGGTGAGGCTCGCACTGTCCGCGTCGTCGTCCTCGACCACGACCGGGCGCTGTTCGGCGCCGCCCCGCCGTGCGGTGCGGCCGGCGAGGGCCACCACGTCGAACTCCGCGGTCGGGGTGGTGCGGAAGGTGCGGGTGCCGGGCGAGACGTAGGTGACCCGGGCGGCGCCGTCGGGGTCCCACCGGCGGCACGTCGTGAACTTCATCGGCGCACCGCTGAGCACGTCGCCGAGCGTGCCCTCGACCCGTGTCGGCAGCTTGTTGCCCGACACGGTCACGGTCGGGCCGAGGCCGCACTGCGAGCCGGTGGGCAGGTCGGGGTCGAAGGGGCGGACGACGCCGCCGCCGTCAAGGTCGATCTCGGGCACCGAGACCGGGCCCTCGGCCTCGTCCTTGACGAAGGACACCTCGAGGTAGTCGGCGTAGATGGGGCGGCGCAGCTGGGTCGTCTCCCCCGTCACCGTGAGTCGTTCGACGCGACCGCCGCCGCGGACCACGATCCGGTTGTAGCCCGGGGCGACCTGGCCACCGTCCGGCAGGCGCACCGCGGTGACGCGGCGCGGCACGCCCCACTGGAAGAAGAGCGTCGGCTGCCGGTCACGCGGGGCCGGGACCCAGTGGGTGTCGAGACGGCCGTCGTAGGCGAAGCGGCTGGAGACCAGCGGGTCGTCGCCGAGGATCGAGGTGGAGCCCACCGTCTGCTCGGACAGGAACGGCTCGAGCAGCAGGGCGGCCGACCGCGACGCGCGGGCCACGGCGAGGCCCTGGAAGGTGAAGCTGGCGCCCTGCGGCACCTCCACCCGGCGACGCATGCCGTCAGGCTCCTCCCCCGCGCGCACCCGGACAAGGTCGCACTCGGGCAGCGTTCCGGTCGCCCGGCAGGCGCGGGTCCCGGGCTCGGCGGTGAGGAGCAGGTCGTCCCCGCGGTGGAGCGGCTCGGGGAGCGCGAGCGTGCGCGGGAGGGAAGCGCCGTCGAGGGTGACCTCCGCGATCGCCACCTGGTTGCGCTCGGAGACCGTCGCGACCGCCACGACCCGGACCTCCACCCAGTCCACGGGCTCGCCACCGAGGGGCGCCTCGACGACGGCCCCGGCGGGGTTGGTGTCGACGTCGACGCTCTCGCGCGACGTGCGCACCCGCACCGTCCGCACCGGCGCCATCGATCGGTCGTCGACCACTGGCAGGACACCGACCCGGCGCAGCGCGCGGGGCTCGGGGAAGCTGACGCGCAGCCACTGCTCACGCGCCTTGCCGCTGAGGGAGGACACCCACCGCGTGCGGAGGTTGCCGTCGAAGGCGGCGTGCGGCCCGGCCTGGGGCACGACGGCCCCGTAGGCGTCGGCGTACCCCTGCGAGCTCGAAGCGCGGACGGAGGCACCGTCGGCGTACGTCGCCACGACCTGCCCGCTGCCGGGGGTGACGGGGTAGTCCGGCACGGAGCGGTCCAGCCGGTAGAGCTCGCCGTCCTCGAGCACGGTGGACAACGACTCCTCCACCCGGCCGAAGGCGCGCTCGCGCCGCTGGTTGGTGTCGGTGACGATCGTGGCGCCCTCGTCGGACCAGCCCACGTCACCCTGGACCACCGTCGCGCGCTCGGGACCGAGCAGACCGGCGCCCTGCAGTGGCAGCCACGCCTCGGGCGACCCGGCGACGGTGGCCACGTCGCTGCGGACCGTGGACCTGACGCGCGGCAGGCGGACGGGGACCTCGAAGATCTCGACCGCGGGCCCGGCCTCGGCAGGGTCGCCGAAGGTCGCGACGCTCTCCAGCCCGGCGGAGTCCAGGGAGACCCCCGCCCCGGCCGGCGGGGGTGAGGAGGTGAACCCGCGGTTGAGGTCGCGACGCACCAGCACGTGACCGATGCCGGCCCGCGCGAGCTGGTCGGACAGGTTCGCGTCGGCCTGACCCTGCGAGACCAGCCGGTCGATGGCGGTCAGCACGCGGATGGACTGCCCGGGGATGATCGGGATCTGGCTGCGGGTGGTCCAGCGCACCTCGTCGCCGAGGGCGTGCATCGGCTCGTCGTAGGTCCAGCCCCAGGACTGGAACGCGAAGCCGGAGCCCGGGACGACGAGCGTCGTGGTGCCGTCCTGGCGCTCGGCGAGGTAGTCGTAGGCCTCCGTCCACGCCTCGGGGACGTCCCTCCAGCCCGGGGAGCGCGAGTCGTTGAGCAGGAACGGCTGGCCCAGCACGAGCACGAGTGCACCCGCGAGCACCGGGACGACCGTCGCTGCCCGGTCCGCTGCCCGTTGCGACGCAGTCGTGGCGCGGAGGCGGGTGATGACGACCGCGACGGCGTGGCCGAAGCCCATCGCGACGGCGAAGCGCACGGTCGGGTCGACCTTGTGCACGTTGCGGAAGACCTGCAGCGGGCCCTCGAGCGCGTCGAGGAAGAAGCCTGACAGCGGGCTTCCCTCCCACCCGCCGTGGGCGATGGTGAGCGCCGCGAGCCCGATCACGGCACCGGCCACCATCGGTGCGCGCATCACGCCGGTGTGGTGCAGGAGGCCGAGGAGACCGATTCCGGTCACCACCGCGGCGACGAGCACCAGGAGGGGGTCGAACATCAGGGCGTGCGCGGCCGGCCACCAGCCCTGGCCGCCGGTCGAGATGTAGGCCACCCAGTGCGAGTCACCCCGCAGCGCCTCCGACCAGCCGATCGCGCCCGTGGTGTTGCTGGCGCTCTCGACGTACTCGTAGAACGGCGGGCTGTATCGCCCGAGCGCGAGCAGCGGGAGCAGCCACCAGGTGCACGCGAGCGCGACCAGCCCGCCCCACCACGCCAGGAAGGAGCGCGGGACCAGGCGACGCCAGGCCACCCAGCAGGCGATGAGGAGCGGCATCGGCAGCGAGCCGATCACCTCGACCGCGTTGACGCCTCCCATGCAGACCACGGCCGCGGCGCTCAGCACCGCCGCCCGGACGTGCCCGATCCGGCCGCGCGCGGCCAGCAGGATCGGCAGCACGACCCACGGCAGGACCGCGCCGGGCAGGCTCTCCGCGCTGATCACGCCGACGGTGCCGAGCATGCGCGGGCTCATCGCGAAGACGAGCCCGGCGAGCGTCGCGGGATGCGAGGACAGCCCCAGCACCCTGGCGCAGCGCCGCGCGCCCTCGAAGGCGACGATCAGCACCAGCGCGGTCCAGAGGCGCTGGCCGACCCAGGCCGGCAGGCCCGTCAGCTCCACGAGCACGAAGAACGCGCCCTGGGGGAAGAGGTAGCCGTAGGCCTGGTTGAGGAGCTCACCGAAGTTGGTGGTGTCGTGCCACAACGTGAAGGCGCCGGCAAGGAACGACGCCGGGCGCTCCGTGAGCTCGATGCGGGTGTCCAGCGTCGTGCGCCCGAACTCCTGGATCATCGAGAAGAACAGGATGAGCGCGTAGACCGCCCAGTCCGTGATCCGGGGGCGGGTCGAGACGTGCTCCTCGACCATCGTCGCCACGACCCCCCACTTCCCTCACAGACGAAACCGGGTGGATGCTAACCCCTTGTGGTGCGCCGGGTGGCGTCGGTGCATACAGTTCGGCGGTGGCGCGCCCCCAGCACCCGCGCCGGTCGACACGATGGAGTTGCCGTGGGTAGTGGTCGCGCGCCCGGTCCCGAGCGTCCCGCCGAGCCCGCCCTCAGCGGGTTCCGCATCGGGCTCCTCCTCCTCGTGCTGGTGACCGCCGCGTGGCGAGGCCTCACCTCCTCGCGCTGGTCGTGGTTCGCCGACGACTGGGTGCACCTCGAGGAGACCCGGACGACCGGTTTCCTCGCCTACGTGTTCCAGGCCCACTCCGGCGACCTCGTGCCAGGTCAGCGCCTGCTGACCCGGCTGCTGACGGCCGTCGACCCGCTGGGCCACGGCTGGGCAGCGCTCGTGCTGACGCTGCTGGCGGTCGGTTCCCTCCTCGCCTGGGCGCTGGCCCTGCGCGAGGTCTTCGGCGAGCGGACCCGCCTGCTCGTCCCGCTGATGCTCCTGGCCCTGTCCCCGCTCCTGCTGCTGCCGGGGCTGTGGTGGTCCGCCGGCACCCAGGTGCTGGCGGTGCAGCTGTCCATGGGGCTGTGCGTGCTGTTCGCAGCGCGCCACCTGCGCCGCGGCGAGCAGCGCACGCACCTGGTGCTGGTGGCTGCCAGCTACGTCCTCGGGCTGTGCTTCGGGCAACGGGCACTGCTCGTGCTGGTCCCCCTCGTGCTGGTGGCCTGGCTGCTGACGACCGGCACGGCGCGCGCCCGCCTCGTCGCCACGGCGAGAGTCCTGGCCCTGCCGGTGGCGGTAAGCATGGCGTACGCCGTCGCGCTGCTCGTCGTGCCCAGCAGCGCGGACGCCGCATTGACCCGGGACACCGGCTGGCGCCGGCTCGTCGACGCCAACCTCCCCGACGTCGCCCTCCCGACCCTGTTCGGCGGGCCGTTCCGGGCGCCGGCCGCCGGGTGGGACGGCTACGCGCCCCTGTCCCCCGTCGTTGCAGCCGCGCTGTCCGGGGTCCTCCTGCTGCTCGTGCTCGCCGCCCTCGTGCTCCGGCGGCACAGCGGACCGGCCATCGCCGCCCTGCTCGTCTGCACCGCTGCCGCCTGGATCCTCGGTGAGGCCACCGCCCCCACCCAGCCGGCCCCGGACGCCACGGGCCGCTGGTTCGCCGACGTCGTCGCGGTGGCGGCGCTGGTCCTCGCGCTGCTCACCACTCGTACGGTCCGGGAGCAGCCGGGGGCCGCGACCCGGCGCACGCTCCCGCCCGTCCTCGCCCGGGCGGGTGCGGTCGGCCTCGGTGCCGCAGCGTGCGCCGTCGTCGTGGCGATGGTCGTCGCAAACGCCACGACGTGGCGGGACGTGCGGGATCGCTCTCCGCGACCGTGGGTGGACGCGGTCGTCGCGGACAGCACGCGCGCCGGGGACGCAGCGGTCGTCAACTCGTTCCCGCCGAGCAACGTCCTCGACCCGGTCGTCTTCCTGGACCACGCCGCCCTCGAGCAGATGCTCTCCCCCCTCGACCTCCCCCTCCGCTTCGACGAGCCCTCCGAGCTCCTCCTCGCGCCCGACGCGACCGGGCGCCTGAAGGTGGCCGAGGTGACCAACCTCGCTGCGACCAACGTGCCGGCCACCAACGCCCGGTGCGGCTTCCTCGTCGAGCCGGGTCGGCGTACGGACATCCCGCTCACCGCCGACCTGTACGCGTGGGGCTGGGCGGTGCGGATGGACTACTTCACCGACGAGCCGACGGTTGCGACCGTCACCACGGACGACGAGGAGGTCGAGCTGTCGTTGGAGGCGGGCCTCAACGCGGTGCAGTTCATGGTCACCGACAGCGTGGAGTCGTTCCGCGTCGCCGTCGCTCCCGGCGCGGCCCCGCTCTGCGTCACCCAGGTCTACCTGGGGCTCTTCGCCGCCTCCGACGCCTCACCGTGGGGTTGAGCGCCGTGCCGACGTCGGGAGCGTCCTAGGGTGGCCGGCATGTCGGAACCGTCGCGCGTGCGCCGGGCGCTGTCGGGCGGGGGCCGCGTCGCGGTCGCCACCAGCGCGATGAACGTCGCGACCTACGGCTTCACCATCGTGGCCGCCCGCGCGGTCGGTCCCAGCGAGTACGGCGCCTTCGCCGCCTGCCTGAGCCTGCTCATCGTCGTGCAGGTCGGCGCGCTCGGGCTGCAGGCGACGGCCGCGCGCCGGATCGCGGTGGACCGGGGCAACGTCGCGGCCATCGAGCGGGCCATCCTGGCCCTCGCCGGCAAGGTCTCCCTCGCCGTCGGGCTGCTGCTCCTCCTGCTGGTCCCCGCGATCGACGCGCTCCTGAACCTCGACAGCCTCGCCACCGCCGCCGTCGTCGCGGTCGCCGCCGTGCCCCTGACCCTTGCCGGTGGCCAGGCCGGGATCCTGCAGGGCGAGCGGAGGTGGAAGGCGCTCGCGGTCTTCTACCTCGCCCAGGGGCTGCCGCGCCTGCTGGTCGGCACGGCGCTCGTGCTGTGGCGCCCCAGCGCGACCAGTGCGCTGCTCGGCGTCGCGATCGGCTTCCTCTTCCCCCTGCTCGTGGGGTGGTGGGTGCTGCGCGACCGGCGTACGCCGGACGTCGTCCCCCCGGAGCACTCGGGCCGCTCGATGCTGGTCGAGAGCGCCCACAACGCGCAGGTGCTCTTCGCCTACTTCGCTCTCTCGAGCGTCGACATCGTCATTGCTCGCCAGGTGCTCGACGACCACGACGCCGGCCTCTATGCCGCCGGCCTGATCATGGCCAAGGTGATGCTGTTCCTGCCGCAGTTCGTGGTGGTGGTGGCCTTCCCGGACATGGCGTCCACCGAGAGCCGGCAGCGCGCGCTGGTGCGCAGCCTGCTCGCGATCGGCGTCCTCGGCTGCCTCGCCGTCGGGGCGGCCAAGGTGCTGTCCCCCGTCGCGATGTTCTTCGTCGGCGGTGCCGACTTCGGCGAGGTGGAGGACCTGCTGTGGGTCTTCGCCGCGCTCGGCACCGTCCTGGCCATGCTCCAGCTGCAGGTGTACGCCGTCCTCGCGCGGCAGGCGCGGCGATCGGTCCTCCTGGTCTGGGCTGCCTTGGTGGTGCTGGTCGTCCTCGGCCTGCGGGTCGAGTCGGTCGCCGGCCTCGTCACCGTGGTGGTGATCGTCGACGCCGTCCTGCTGGCGGTGCTGACCCTGGCCAGCCTCCGGCTGGCGAGCCGGGCCGCACCCGCTGCCAGCCACGCGCCGGGCTGAGGCGCTGCCCTACGTCGAGGTCCGGGGCGCGAGGTCCAGGCTGAGCGGTGTCAGACCTTCCACCGGTCGGAACCCCAGCCCGCGGTACAGGCCGAGCGCGGCTGCGTTGTCCGGCTCGGTCACGAGGGACAGCCGGGTCGCGCCCGCAGCGAGCGCGGCGTCTCGGACGGCCCCCAGCAGGGCGGCCGCCACCCCACCGCGACGGGCCTCGGGGAGCACGTAGAGGTCACGGACCTGCCAGGACCGCCCCAGGACGAGCGACGCGGGCATCTCGTGCGACGTCGCCAGACCGACAGGAAGGCCGTCGAGCTCCGAGGTCAAGGACGCCGTCCAGACCGCCAGCTGGCGTGAGCGGACCATCTCCGTGAGCCACCCCTCGGCGCGCGCGTCGCCGTCCGACTCGCCGTAGTGGTGCCGGTAGCGGTTGAACAGGCCGGCAGCGGCCACGAGGCTCTCATCGGTGTCGCACGAGGTGACCCGCGGCCCTGTGTCCATCAGTGCGCGGCGTCGTGCCAGCTGCGCCCGGTGCCGATCGACACGTCGAGCGGGACGGCGAGGTCGGCCGCCCCGCCCATCTCGGCACGTACGAGCGCGGCGAGGTCGTCGGCCTCCCCCGGTGCGACCTCGAAGACGAGCTCGTCGTGCACCTGGAGCAGCATGCGCGAGCGCAGGCCCTGCTCGGCCAGTGCCTTCTCGACCCCGAGCATCGCGACCTTCACGAGGTCGGCGGCCGAGCCCTGGATCGGCGCGTTGAGCGCCATCCGCTCGGCCGTCTCGCGACGCTGGCGGTTGTCGCTGGTGAGGTCGGGGAGGTAGCGACGGCGACCCAGGATGGTCTCGGTGAATCCGGACCGTCGCGCCTCGTCGACGATGCCGCCGAGGTAGTCGCGCACCCCGCCGAACGTCTCGAAGTACTCGTCCATCAGCCCGCGCGCCTCGGAGGTGTCGATCCGCAGCTGCTGGGAGAGCCCGAACGCGGACAGCCCGTAGGCCAGGCCGTAGTTCATCGCCTTGATCTTGGCGCGCTGCTCGACGCTCACCGCAGCCGCGTCGACGTCGAAGACGCGTGCGGCGGTGATCGAGTGGAAGTCCTGGCCCGAGCGGAAGGCCTCGATGAGCAGCTCGTCCTCGGAGAGATGGGCCATGATGCGCATCTCGACCTGGCTGTAGTCGGCCGTCATCAGGGACTCGAAGCCCTCGCCGACGACGAAGCCCTCACGGATCCGACGGCCCGCCTCGGTGCGGATCGGGATGTTCTGGAGGTTCGGGTCGGTGCTGGAGAGACGCCCGGTGGCCGCGATGATCTGGTTGTAGGTGGTGTGGATGCGCCCGTCGGAGGCCACGGTCTTGAGCAGCCCCTCGACGGTCTGGCGCAGCCGGATCACGTCGCGGTGCCGCAGCAGGTGCTGCAGGAACGGGTGCTCGGTCTTCTCGAACAGCTGCTGCAGGGCGTCGGCGTCGGTCGTCCAGCCGGTCTTGGTCCGCTTGGTCTTCGGCATGTCGAGCTCGTCGAAGAGGACCACCTGCAGCTGCTTGGGCGACCCGAGGTTGATCTCCTTGCCGATGACGTCGTAGGCGTCGGTCGCCGCGGCCCGCACCTGCTCGCCGAACTCGGACTCGAGGCCCTCGAGGTAGTCGGTGTCCACGGCGATGCCGACCTGCTCCATCCGCACCAGCGTGCCGATCAGCGGCAGCTCGACCTCGCTGAGCAGCCGGGTGCCGCCGTGCTCCTCCACCGCGCCGTCGAGGGCGTGGGCGAGGTCGAGGACTGCGCGCGCGGTGAGCATGGCGGTGTCGCTCGCCGTGGTGTCGTCCATGGCGTCGAAGCTGAGCTGGTCGGCGTCGACGGCGTCCTGGCGCAGCTCGCGCTTGAGGTAGCGCAGGGTCAGGTCGGCGAGGTCGTAGGAGCGCTGGTCGGGCTGGACGAGGTAGGCGGCCAGGGCAGTGTCGACGTCGAGGCCCGCCAGGCTCCACCCGCGGGCGGACAGGGCAAGGCTCGGGCCGTTGGCGTCGTGGAGCGCCTTGGGACGCGACGGGTCGGCGAGCCACGCCGCCACCGCGGCGTCGTCATCGGGCCCGATGTCGGCCACGTCGATCCAGGCCGCGTCGCCCTCGTTCGTGGCCACGGCGACCGAGAGCACCTCACCGGTGCCCGCGCGCCAGGTTCCGTGGACCGACACCCCGACCCGCTCCCCCGCCGGAGCGTGCTCGTCCAGCCACGCCGCTGCCTCACCGGCGCCGAGACGGCGCCCGTCCAGCTCGAAGCCGGACTCGGCCTGGACGGCGTCGTCGGGCTCGGGGTCGATGGTGTCGAGCAACCGGGTGCGCAGCTCACCGCGGAACTCCAGCTCGTCGAGGAGCTCGAGGCCGCCGGTGCGGTCCCAGGGTCGGCGTACGAGCTCGCCGGGGCGCACGGGCAGGCTCAGGTCGCGGACCAGCGCGTTGAGCTGGCGGTTGCGGATCACGTCGCCGAGGTGCGCACGCAGCGCCTCGCCCTTCTTGCCCGTCACCTCGTCGGCGCGGGCGATGACGTTGTCGAGGCCGTCGAACTGGTTGATCCACTTCGCCGCATAGCCCTGACCGACGCCGGGGACACCGGGGAGGTTGTCGGAGGTCTCGCCGACGATGGCTGCGAGCTCGGGGTAGCGGTGGGGCGGCACGCCGTACTTGTCCTCGACGTAGGCCGGGGTGAGCCGGGCCAGGTCGCTCACGCCGCGCATCGGGTAGAGAACGGTGGAGGACTCGGTCACGAGCTGGATGGAGTCTCGGTCGCCGGTGAGGATCAGCACCTCCATGCCCTCGGCGAGCGCCTCGGTCACGAGCGTGGCGATGATGTCGTCGGCCTCGTACCCCTCGAGATCGAGGTGGGTGATCGAGAGCGCGTCGAGGACCCGTCGGATCAACGGCAGCTGGCTGCTGAACTCGTCGGGCGTCTTGTTGCGCTTGGCCTTGTACTCGCTGTACTGCTCGAGACGGAAGGTCTGGCGCGAGCGGTCGAAGGCCACGGCGACGTGCGTGGGCACCTCGTCGCGGAGCACGTTGACCAGCATCGAGGTGAACCCGTAGACGGCATTGGTGTGCTGGCCCGTGGCCGTCGCGAAGTTCTCCACCGGCAGCGCGAAGAACGCGCGGTAGGCCAGCGAGTGGCCGTCGAGCAGGAGGAGGCGGGGACGGGACTGCTCACTCGTTCCAGGCACCCGCCGACTCTAGCCGTCGCCGCTGACAGCCCCACCCCCGGGAACGGCCCGCTCCCTCGGCACAATGGGCCCATGAACGCACCCGAGACCCTGGCAGGCCTGAGCGTCGAGGAGCTGATCGCCTTCATGCCCGAGGGCAACGGTCGGCTCAACGAGAAGATGGGCGTCGAACTCGTCGAGGTGTCCGCCGAGCGGGTCGTCGCGACGATGCCGGTCGAGGGCAACACCCAGCCCTTCGGCCTGCTGCACGGCGGCGCGTCCGTCGTGCTCGCCGAGACCCTGGGCTCGATCGGGTCGGCGATCCACGCCTACCCGGAGAAGGTCGCGGTGGGGGTCGACATCAACGCCACCCACCACCGCGCCGCCACCTCGGGGATCGTCACGGGCGTGGCCACGGCGGTGCACCTGGGACGCACGTCGACGTCCTACGAGATCGTCATCACCGACGAGCGCGGCAAGCGCGTGTGCACCTCGCGCATCACCTGCGCGCTCGTGCCGGCCTCCCCGCGCTGAGACCTGGAGGGGCTCAGCCCGGGACTCGCTCGCGCCGGATGCGACGGGCAGCCAGCACCCGGTCGATGCGCTGCCTGCTGGTCGCCGCGTGGGTGACCTGGCGCGACTGCGGGAGCCGCGAACGTACGGCGCTGGTGGTCGCGGCGCGGAGCATCGCCTGCGGTGCGAAGGACAGGCGCGCCATGAAGCGGTTGGCGTCACGTGCCTCGGCCGCGGCGGCGGTCTGGATGTGGGCGATGCCGTGCTGCTCGGCGAAGCGGCAGGCCGCCTCCATCAGCGCGCTGCCCACGCCCTTGCGCCGGAAGCGCGGGAAGACGTGCGGCGACACCGCGAGGACGGCCGGCTCGAGGTTGAGCGGGGTGAAGGTCGTGGCCTCGAGGTAGACCGCACCAGCGACCTCGCCGTCGATCTCGGCCACGGCGACGGTCTGCGTCTCGCACGCCTCGGCGGACGCGACGACGCGCGAGACGTCCGCCAGCTGCTCGTCCAGATCGCCCTTGCGCAGGATGTCTCCCCACAGCTCGCGCAGGGACGCCACATCAGAGGGCTGTGCCTTGCGCACCGTCACCGGCGTCCGACTCATCGACCCACCACTTCCTGGAGCACGTTCAGTGTGGCCCCCACCGGCCTGTCCCGGCACCACACCCGGGCGACCTTATCGCCCGGGCTCCCGTCCCCGCTACGCCGAGGTGGGTCCCGCTCCGGACCCACGCCAGTGGTCGGGCGTCCCGCAGCCGACCGAGGGGAAGTCCTCCCCGAGGTAACGAAACGGCTACGAACCGCGGAGTTGCGCCAACATGCTCGCCCATGAGAGTCGTCCGCACTACCGTTCCGTCAAAGCCCCATGGCTCCGACCGGAGCCGGCAAGAACCGGAGGACGCATGAAGCGCACCACCAACCGACGTACCCGTGTCGCGGCCGCGGCCGTCGCCAGCCTGTTCGTTTTCGCTGCCTGCGGATCCGATGGCGACGACACCGAGACCCCCGACGCCGGCGGCGAGACCTCGGAGACCGAGTCCGCTGCACCCGAGGGTGACGGCACGCTGACCTTCGGGTCGCTGCTCCCGGAGACCGGCAGCCTCGCGTTCCTCGGCCCGCCCGAGTTCGCCGGCGTCGACCTCGCCGTCCAGGAGATCAACGAGGCCGGCGGCGTTCTCGGCCAGGACGTCGTGCACGTGCGCGGCGACTCCGGTGACGCCGACTCCGGCATCGCGCCGGCCGAGACCGACCAGCTGATCGCCGAGGGGTCCGACGTGATCGTCGGAGCAGCCTCGTCCGGCGTCTCGCTCACCGTCATCGACGCCATCCAGGCTGCCGGTCGCGTGATGTTCTCGCCCGCCAACACCTCGACCGCCTTCGACGAGGGCGACTACGCCGAGCCGGACCTCTACTTCCGCACGGCCCCCTCCGACATCCTCCAGGGTGCGGTGATGGCCAACCTGCTCATCCAGGACGGCAAGTCCAACGTCGCCATCCTGTCGCGACAGGACGCCTACGGCGAGACCCTCGTCGACCAGATCACGCAGAACCTCGAGGGTGCCGGCAGCTCGGTCGCCGCGACGGTCTTCTACGGCGAGAACGCCCAGTCGTTCGACTCCCAGGTCGACGAGATCGCCGCCGCCGGTGGCGACGCGCTCGTGCTGATCGGCTTCGAGGAGACCGCGACGATCATCCCGCAGCTGATCACCGCCGGTGCCGGTCCGCAGGACATCGACACCTACTTCGTCGACGGCAACACCGCTGACTACAGCCCGGCCGGCTCCACGCCGCTCCCGCGCGGCACGCTCGAGGGCACCAAGGGCACCATCCCCGGCGCCGACAGTGGTGGTGAGTTCCAGGACCGTCTCCTCGAGGTCGACCCCGACCTCGACTCGTTCGCCTACGCGGCTGAGTCCTACGACGCGGTCATCGTCTCCGCGCTGGCGGCTGTCGCGGCCGAGAGCGACAACGCCGAGGCCCTGGCGCTCGAGATCCCGGGCGTGACCGAGGGCGGCGAGAAGTGCACGGACTTCGCCGCCTGTGTCGAGCTCCTCGAGGCCGGTGAGGACATCGACTTCGACGGTGCCTCCGGTCCCATCGAGCTCGGTGAGACGGGCAGCCCGACGGCTGCCTCGATCGGCATCTACGAGTACGACGCCAAGAACCAGATCGCTCCTGTCGACTACATCGAGGGCGAGATCTGATCCGGTCTGACCGCATCAGCACCTGAGCGAAGCCTCCGGCCCGAGACCTCACGGTCTCGGGCCGGAGGTCGTTCCAGGTGTCGAACGACCGCAGGAACGACGAACGGCCCGGGATCGAGGATCCCGGGCCGTCGTCGTTGCTGGCGGACTAGCTCGCAGCGGCACCCAGCGTGCCGAGGTAGAGCTGGATGACCTTCGGGTCGCTGCCCAGGGACTTGCCCGTCCCGGTGTACGCGTTGCGGCCGTGGTCGAGGACGTAGCCGCGGTCGCAGATCTGCAGGCACCGGCGGGCGTTCTGCTCGACCATGATCACCGAGACACCGGCCCGGTTGATGTTGCGCGTCTGCACGAACACCTCGTCCTGGAGGACAGGCGAGAGACCCGCCGAGGGCTCGTCGAGGAGGAGGACCGACGGCGCCATCATCAGCGCGCGTCCCATCGCGACCATCTGACGCTCACCACCGGACAGGGAGCCTGCCCGCTGCTTGCGGCGGTCTCCCAGCCTCGGGAAGATGTCGGTGACGAAGTCGAAGCGCTCGGAGAACTTCTTGGGAGCCTGGTAGCAGCCCATCTCGAGGTTCTCCTCGATGGTCAGGCTGGGGAACACGTTGTTCGACTGCGGGACGAAGCCGATGCCGGCCGTCACCAGCTGGTCGGCGCGCATGTTGGTGATGTCGCGACCCTCGAGGGTCACCGACCCGGTGCGCACCTTGACCAGCCCGAACAACGCCTTGAGCAGCGTGGACTTGCCGGCGCCGTTGGGGCCGATGATGCCGACGAGCTCGCCCTTGTTGCAGTAGAGGTCGGCGCCGTTGAGGATGTCGACCCCCGGGAGGTAGCCGCCGCGCAGCGAGTCGGCGCGCAGGACGGCGTCACCGGCAGCGGCGAGATGAGCCTCGCGCTCCTTGGTGGTGTTGTCGGCCTCGTTCATGGCGCGTCCTTCCTGTGCTCGTCTGCCGTCGTCGGTGCCGCGTGGTCGAGCTCGGCCGCGGCCTCCGACTCCAGCTCGTCCTCGTCGAGCTCGGTCAGGTCCGTGTCGTGGTGGGCGCCGAGGTAGGCGTCGATCACTGCCGGGTTGCTCATCACCTCGGACGGCGTGCCTTCGGCGACGATCTGGCCCTGGGCCATCACGATGACCCAGTCCGAGATGTCGCGGACCATGTCCATGTCGTGCTCGACGAAGAGCACTGTGCGGCCTTCGTCGCGCAGGGACTTCACGTGACCCAGCAGGGACTGCTTGAGGGCGGGGTTCACCCCGGCCATCGGCTCGTCGAGCATGATCAGCTCGGGGTCGACCATCAGGGCGCGCGCCATCTCCAGCAGCTTGCGCTGCCCACCGGACAGCGACCCGGCGAAGTCCTCCCGCTTGGCGTCGAGCTTGAAGCGCTGCAGCAGGTCGTCGGCGCGCGTGGTGTTGGCCTCCTCCTGGCTGCGCCACAGGAACGGCAGCGCCGCCGACCAGAACTTCTCGCCGCGCTGGCCGGTCGCGCCCAGGCGCATGTTCTCGATCACGGTGAGCTTGGCCAGGACCTTGGTCAGCTGGAAGGTGCGGACCATGCCCAGCCGGGCGACCTTGTAGGGGGCGACCCGCTGCAGCGACGTGCCGTTGAAGCTCCACTCGCCCGAGTCGGGCATGTCGAACCCGGTCAGCAGGTTGAACAGCGTGGTCTTGCCTGCGCCGTTCGGGCCGATCAGGGCGGTGATCACGCCACGCTGGATCTCGATGTGCTCGACGTCGACGGCGGCCAGGCCGCCGAAGGTCCGTCGGATGCCGTCGCCCTTGACGATGGGGTCCGGCTTGGGCACACCGGGCCTGGCCTCGAGCCCGCTCAGGTCAGGACGCGACGCGGCGGCGGGAGGCCGGGTCGGCTCGGTGTCAGCGCTCATCGATCGCGATTTCCCTTCGGTCGCCGAAGATCCCCTGTGGTCGGAAGATCATCAGCAGCATGAGGCCGAGCCCGGTGGCGATGAAGCGGACAAGGCTGGACTGGGTGTTGTCCATGATCCACGTCGGCACGAGCGGGTCGATGCCGGAGGTCGCCTGGCCGAGGAAGGAACCGAGACCGGAGATCAGGAACCAGAAGATCATCGCCCCGACGACCGGCCCGAAGACCCGTGCCGCACCACCGATCAACAGGGCGGTGTAGGCGAAGAACGTCACGTTGGTGGAGTAGTCGGTCGGGACGACCGACGCCTGCTTGAGCGCGAGGAACAGGCCGGCGAGGCCACCGAACACTCCGCCGAGGACGAGCGCCTGCATCTTGTAGGCGAAGACGTTCTTGCCGAGCGAGCGGACGGCGTCCTCGTCCTCGCGGATCGACCGCAGCACGCGGCCCCACGGGCTGCGCATCAGCGCCCAGACGATGAGGAGGCAGATCGCGACCATGCTCCATCCCACGAGCACCGACCAGGTGTCGCGGGCGCTGAACGCCACGAAGCCGAGGTCCAGGCGCGACTCGAAGGGGTTGAGGTCCTGGAACGTGCCGGCGTAGCCGGTGAGCCCGTTGGACCCGCCGAGCGTGTCCGACATCTCGACCGAGCCGAAGGTGAGGCGCAGGATCTCGGCGGTGGCGATCGTGGCGATCGCCAGGTAGTCGGCCCGGAGTCGCAGCGTCGGCACACCCAGGAGGATCGCGAGCACGACCGGGGCGAGCAACGAGATCCCCACCGCGGGCCAGAACGAGAGGTCGAAGGTCACGACGCTCACCGCGAGGCCGTAGGCGCCGACCGCCATGAAGCCTGCCTGCCCGAAGTTGAGCAGCCCGGTGTAGCCGAAGTGGACGTTGAGCCCGATCGCGGCGAGCGCGAAGACGATCGCGTTGGGGCCCAGGGCCTGGTTCAGCGCGGTCTTGAAGACCTGCCCGATGTCGACGGGGAGCACGTTGGTGAAGAACCCGAGGACCAGCCAGGTGACGAGCAGGACGGTGCCGAGGAGGCCGAGCACCCGACCGAGGTTGGCGAGCCCGCGTCCCTCGTAGTCGCCCGGGTCCGCCTCGATCGCCGCGATCGCCTGCTGGCCCTTCCAGAGGGCGAACGGCGAGGCGATGCCGGCGGTGAGCGTCAGGCCGGCCACACCGAGGACCGCGGACGCGATCGCCGCGGGGTGGGTCCGCTTGGGGCGCAGCGCGGGTGCGGTGCTCGCCTCGTGGGTCGTGGCGCTCATGGGCAGGTGCTCCGTTCGCGAGGAGTCGACAGGACGGGTGGCCGGTGGTCGCTCATGTGCCTCACCCGATCCGCTCGCGACGCCCGAGGATGCCCTGCGGTCGCAGGAGCAGGACCAGGATCAGCACGACGAGGGCACCGACCTCCTTGATCGACGACGGCACGCCGAACAGCGGACCGACCTCGACCATGATCCCGATGATCATCGACCCGAAGAGGGCACCCCAGATGGTGCCGAGGCCACCGAGGGTGACCGCGGCGAACACCAGCAGGAGCAGCTTGAACCCCATCAGGAAGTTGACCTGGCTGTTGATGGCGAGCAGCACGCCGGAGAGGCCGGTGAGGGCCGTGCCCAGGATCCAGACAGCTCCGATGACGCTGTCGACCTTCATGCCGGACGACGCGGACAGGGCCGGGTTGTCCGAGACGGCGCGCATGGCCTTGCCGAGGCGGGTCTTCATCAGCAGCACGCAGGAGATGGTGATGGTGACCAGGGCGATGCCGATGATCGCCAGCTCCTTGTCGGCCAGGCTGATGAAGCCGTAGTCGCGGCGTCCCTGACTGACGTACTGGCTCAACGACTGTCGCGCGCTCCCGATGGAGTACTGGAAGGAGTTGCGGAGCAGGAGCCCGAGCCCGATCGAGACGATCATCATCGCGATCAGACCGGTGCCACGTCTGCGCAGTGGTCGCCACAGCCCACGTTCCTGCACCCAGCCGAACAGCGCTGACACCACCACGGCCAGGACACCGGAGAGGATCACCGGCAGGCCGAAGCCGCGGTTGGCGACGTAGGTCATCACCGCACCGAAGGTGATCAGCTCGCCGTGGGCGAAGTTGGTCAGGCCGGTGGTGCCGAAGATCAGTGAGAGGCCCAGCGCGGCCAGCGCCACGATGAGTCCGAACTTGACGCCCGAGGTGAGGGCGGTGACCAGCCGGTCGGCGAAGGGCACCGCCACGACCTCCTCGACCCCGATCGGGAAGAGCCCGGGGTTCGGGCCGTCGAACCTCACCTGGATGGTGATCGAGGCGTCGTCGGGATCGCTGAGCTCGGTCCCTTCGGGGAGGGTGTCCTCGTCGAGGACGACCTCGTAGGCGCCGCGCTCCGGGGTCTCGATGATCACCCGGCCCTCGTCGTTGGTCACGGCTGAGCCGACCTCGGTGCCGTCCTCGGCCGTCACGGTCAGCGTGACGCCGACGATCGGTGCGTCGTCGTTCGCGGAGTCGAGGAGGACGACCGTGATGTAGGGACCGTCAGGCGGCTCGACCGGCTCGTCGTCACCCGCCTGGTCGTCAGGCTCCTCCGTCGACGACGTGGTCGACGTGGGCTCCGTGGGCTCGGTCGTGCTGTCCGCCAATGCAGCCAGCGGAGACAGCACCATCATCACGAAGGCCAGTCCAGCGGCGAACCATGCCAACAGTCGCAGTCGCAACGCTCTACTCCCGTCAAGCGAGTGTCCAGTGACACTCGTCGGACCGGAGCATAGCCACCTCGGCGTCTCCAACGACACAAGTGGCGGACACGCTTGGTAACAGTTCAGTCTCCGTCGGGACCCACCATCACCGGTGCGGGCTCAGGAAGAGCCAGGACCAGTCTGCGGACCGTGCTCCACCACTCCGTCGGCCACCTGCTTCATCGACAGGCGCAGGTCCATGGCGGTCTTCTGGATCCAGCGGAAGGCGTCGGGCTCGCTGAGACCGAGCTTCTCCTGCAGCACGCCCTTGGCGCGGTCGACCGACTTCCGGGTGGCGAGGGACTCCTGGAGGTCGGAGACCTCCTGCTCGAGCACGCTGATCTCGGCGTAGCGGCTGACTGCCATCTCGATGGCGGGCACGAGGTCCCCGCGCTGGAACGGCTTGACGAGGTACGCCATCGCCCCGGCGTCGCGCGCCCGCGCCACGAGGTCGCGCTGGGAGAAGGCGGTGAGGATCACGACGGGGGCGATGCGCTCGCTCGCGATGACCTCCGCGGCCGCGATGCCGTCGAGCACGGGCATCTTGACGTCGAGGATCACGAGGTCCGGGCGCAGCTCGCGGGCCAGCTCGATGGCCTTCTGCCCGTCGCCGGCCTGGCCGACGACCTCGTAGCCCTCCTCGCCCAGCATCTCGGCGAGGTCCATGCGGATGAGGGCCTCGTCCTCGGCGATCACCACACGGCGTACGCGGTCGTCGTCTCGGACGACCGGCGTGGGCTCGGACTGGGCGGCGGCAGGCTGCGTCACGCCTCCAAGGCTAGTCGGATAGGGTTTCGGAGCCGATTCAGCCCCGGTACTCCAACGGCAGAGAGAGTGGTCTCAAACACCATCCAGTGTGAGTTCGAATCTCACCCGGGGCACCAGTCCCGAGCATCCCTGTGTCCTCGTGGCGTCCCGGGCGACCACCATCGCCCCAAGGTGGCGGCAGCCGACAACCTCTCACCCGAGGGTGGCGGCAGACGACGACGATCGATGCCGTGTCAATGTCGTGTGCCGCCAGCGTGACGGCCCGGCTTGCCATGTGCCGCCACTCACGAGCGAGCACCGGCCCGAAGACGTGACTCAGCGCCGGCGGTAGGCCGGGGCCACCTCGTTGATCGCGTCACCCATCCGGTGGATGCGCATCGCGTTGGTGGAGCCGGGGATCCCGGGCGGGCTGCCGGCGATGAGGACGACGAGCTCGCCCTCCTTGACGCGACCGATGTCGAGGAGCGCCTCGTCGACCTGGCGGACCATCTCGTCGGTGTGCTCGACCTCGCCGGTCTTGAAGGTCTCGATGCCCCACGTCAGCGAGAGCTGGGAGCGCACGCGGTCGGTGGTGGTGAAGGCCAGCACGGGGATGTGGCCGCGGTAGCGGGCCAGGCGCCGGGCGGAGTCACCGCTCGCGGTGAACGCGACGACGTACTTGGCACCGATGCTCTCGGCGACCTCGGCGGCCGCCTTGGCGATGACCCCGCCGCGGGTGCGCGGCGACCAGGTGACCTCGGCCATGTGGGACAGGCCGTGGTTCTCGGTGGAGGCGATGATGCGTGCCATCGTGCTGACCGCCTCGATGGGGTACTCCCCCACCGACGTCTCGCCCGAGAGCATCACGGCGTCGGCGCCGTCGAGGACGGCGTTGGCCACGTCGGAGGCCTCGGCGCGGGTCGGCGCGGGGGCGGTGATCATCGACTCGAGCATCTGGGTGGCGACGATGGCGGGCTTGGCGTTGGCGCGCGCCTTGTCGACCAGCAGCTTCTGGTGGACCGGGACGTCCTCGAGCGGGCACTCCACGCCGAGGTCGCCGCGCGCGACCATGATGCCGTCGAAGGCGTCGATGATGGCGTCGATGTTCTCCAGCGCCTGCGGCTTCTCGATCTTGGCGATGATCGGGACGAAGATGTCCTCCTCCTCCATCACCTTGCGCACGTCGGCGGCGTCCTCGCCGGACCGCACGAAGCTCAGCGCGATGAAGTCGACGCCGAGGTGCAGCGCCCAGCGCAGGTCCTCGGTGTCCTTCTCCGACAGGGCCGGCACGGAGACGGCCACGCCCGGCAGGTTGATCCCCTTGTTGTTGGAGACCTTGCCCGCCACCACCACCTCGGTGACCACGTCGGTGTCGTCGACGGAGACGACCTTGAGGCGGACCTTGCCGTCGTCGATGAGCAGCGGGTCGCCGGGCTCAACGTCGCCGGGCAGTCCCTTGTAGGTCGTGCCGCACTGGTGGACGTCGCCCACCACGTCGCGCGTGGTGATGGTGAACGTCGCGCCCTTGCGGAGCTTGACCGGCCCATCGCCGAAGGTCTCCAGCCGGATCTTCGGCCCCTGCAGGTCGGCGAAGACGCCGATCGCGTGGCCGGTGTCGTCGGAGGCCTGCCGCACCAGGCGGTAGACCGCCTCGTGGTCGGCGTACGCGCCGTGGCTCATGTTGAGCCGGGCGACGTCCATCCCGGCGTCGACGAGGGCTCGGATCCCTTCGGGGGTGTTCACCGCGGGACCGAGGGTGCAGACGATCTTTGCTCTACGCACGGGGCCACACTACCGGCACTTGGATCGTTCCAAGCAAGGACGCTCCGGCTGGTGGACACGCTGTAACGCCGGGTGAGGCGCTGTACCCACCCGGACATGTCCAGGTGGGTACAGCTGGTAACCCGGCGTTACAGCGGAGTTCACACGACCAGCGGACGCTCGTGCGGCTTGATCGGCGCGGGCAGCGTCGTGGAGCCGGTCAGGTAGGCGTCGACCGACGCCGCGGCCGAGCGGCCCTCGGCGATGGCCCACACGATCAGCGACTGACCACGGCCTACGTCGCCGGCGACGAAGACGCCGGGGACGGAGGAGGCGTACGACTCGTCGCGGCGGACGTTGCCGCGCTCGTCGAGGTCCACCTCGAGCTGCTCGACGAGGCCAGCCTTCTCCGGACCGACGAAGCCCATCGCGAGCAGCACCAGCTGCGCCGGGATCTCGCGCTCGGTGCCCTCGACCGGCTGGAACTTCGCGTCGACCTCGACCAGGCGCAGCCCGGCGACGTTGCCGTCGGCGTCGCCCACGAACTCCTGCGTGGAGACGGCGTAGACCCGCTCGCCGCCCTCCTCGTGGGCGGAGGAGACCTTGAAGGTCATGGGGTACGTCGGCCACGGCTGGCCCGTGGGCCGGTCCTCTCCGGGTCGAGGCATGATCTCCAGCTGCGTGATGGAGCGCGCGCCCTGGCGGATCGAGGTGCCGAGGCAGTCGGCGCCGGTGTCGCCGCCGCCGATGATGACGACGTCCTTGTCGGTGGCCAGGATCTGCTCCGAGCCGTCGGGCGTCGGGGCCTCCCCCAGCGCGACGCGGTTGGCCTGGGGCAGGAACTCCATGGCTTGGTGGATGCCGCCGAGCTCGCGCCCGGCGGTCGGCAGGTCACGGGCGTCGGTCGCGCCCATGGCGAGCACGACCGCGTCGTAGCGCGCCAGCAGCTGCGGGCCGGTGAGGTCGCCGCCGACGTCGACGCCGGCACGGAAGACGGTGCCCTCGCGACGCATCTGGTCCAGGCGCCGGTCGAGGTGCTTCTTCTCCATCTTGAACTCGGGGATGCCGTAGCGCAGCAGCCCGCCGATCTTGTCGGCGCGCTCGTAGACGGCGACCGTGTGGCCGGCGCGGGTGAGCTGCTGGGCGGCGGCGAGGCCCGCCGGGCCGGAGCCGATGACGGCGACGGTCTTGCCCGAGAGCCACTCCGGCGGCTGGGGACGGACGTAGCCCGAGCCCCAGGCGCGGTCGATGATCGAGACCTCGACGTTCTTGATCGTCACCGGGTCCTGGTTGATCCCCAGGACGCAGGCGGTCTCGCACGGCGCCGGGCACAGCCGCCCGGTGAACTCCGGGAAATTGTTCGTCGCGTGGAGACGGTCCATCGCGCCGTCCCAGTCGTCGCGCCAGACCAGGTCGTTCCACTCCGGGATGATGTTGCCCAGAGGGCAGCCCTGGTGGCAGAACGGGATGCCGCAGTCCATGCAGCGCCCGGCCTGGGTGGTGATGATCGGCAGGAGCGCGCGGCCGACCCCGTCGGGGTAGACCTCGTTCCAGTCGTGCACGCGCTCGGCGACGTCGCGACGCGAGGCGACCTCGCGGCCGTGCTTGAGGAAACCCTTGGGATCAGCCATCGTGCGTCACCTTCTTCCGCTCGGACCTGTCGTGGTGGGGACGCTCAGCCATGGAGCACCTCCATGATGCGCGCGTTGGCCTGGTCCTCGTCGAGGCCGTCGGCCAGCGCCTCCTCGCGCGCGTCGAGGACGCGCTTGAAGTCGCGCGGCATGATCTCGGTGAAGCGCGCCAGCGACGCGTCCCAGTCGGCCAGCAGCGCGGCGGCGACGGCGGAGCCGGTCTCCTCCGCGTGCTGCTCGACCAGGCTCCTCAGCTCCTCGACCGCCTTGCCGGTGACCGGTGAGAGGTCGACCAGCTCGGGGTTGACCCGGGCCTCGTCGAGGTCGAGGACGAAGGCGTAGCCGCCGGACATGCCGGCCGCGATGTTGCGCCCCGTCGGGCCGAGGACCACGACGACGCCGCCGGTCATGTACTCGCAGGCGTGGTCGCCGACGCCCTCGACGACCGCGCTGGCGCCGGAGTTGCGGACGCAGAACCGCTCACCGGCACGACCGCTGAGGAAGATCTGGCCCGACGTGGCGCCGTAGCCGATGGTGTTGCCGGCGATGATCTGCTCGCCGGCCTCGAAGGTCGCGGACCGGTGGGGGCGTACGACGATGCGCCCGCCCGAGAGGCCCTTGCCGACGTAGTCGTTGGCGTCGCCCTCGAGCCTCAGCGTGACGCCCCGCGGCACGAACGCACCGAAGGACTGGCCGGCCGAGCCGGTGAGGGTGATGTCGATCGTGCCCTCGGGCAGCCCTTCGCCGCGGTAGCGCTTGGTCACCTCGTGGCCGAGCATCGTGCCGACGGTGCGGTTGACGTTGCGGATCGCGACCTGGGCGCGCACCGGCTCACCGGACTCCAGCGCCGGGGCGGCGATGGCGATGAGCTCGTTGTCGAGCGCCTTGTCGAGGCCGTGGTCCTGGCTGCGCGTGTGGCGCAGGTCCTGGTCCTCGAACTGGCCGAACTCACCGTGGCGCGAGGCCTGGTGGAGGATCGGCGTCAGGTCGAGCCCGGCGGCCTTCCAGTGGTCGACCGCACGGCCGACGTCCAGCGTGCCGACCCGGCCGACGGCCTCGTCGAGGGTGCGGAAGCCGAGCTCGGCGAGCAGCTCGCGGACCTCCTGGGCGATGAACTGGAAGAAGTTCACGACGTAGTCGGCCTGGCCGCTGAAGCGCTCGCGCAGGACCGGGTTCTGGGTCGCCACGCCCACCGGACAGGTGTCGAGGTGGCACACCCGCATCATGATGCAACCGCTGACGACCAGCGGTGCGGTCGCGAAGCCGAACTCCTCGGCCCCGAGCAGCGCGGCGATCATGACGTCGCGGCCGGTCTTGAGCTGGCCGTCGGCCTGCACCACGATCCGGTCGCGCAGCCCGTTGAGCAGCAGCGTCTGCTGGGTCTCGGCCAGACCGAGCTCCCACGGACCGCCCGCGTGCTTGAGCGAGGTGAGCGGGGACGCGCCGGTGCCGCCGTCGTGGCCCGAGACGAGCACGACGTCGGCGTGCGCCTTCGACACACCGGCTGCGACGGTGCCGATGCCGACCTCCGACACGAGCTTGACGTGCACGCGCGCCGACGGGTTGGCGTTCTTGAGGTCGTGGATCAGCTGCGCCAGGTCCTCGATCGAGTAGATGTCGTGGTGCGGCGGCGGGCTGATCAGGCCCACGCCCGGCGTGGAGTGCCGGGTCTTGGCGACCCACGGGTAGACCTTGTGGCCGGGCAGCTGACCGCCCTCGCCGGGCTTGGCGCCCTGCGCCATCTTGATCTGGATGTCGTCGGCGTTGGTGAGGTACTCCGATGTGACGCCGAAGCGGCCCGAGGCGACCTGCTTGATCGACGAGCGGCGCTCGGGGTCGTAGAGCCGGTCCGGGTCCTCGCCGCCCTCACCGGTGTTGGACTTGCCGCCCAGCCGGTTCATCGCGATCGCGAGGGTCTCGTGCGCCTCCTTGCTGATCGAGCCGTAGGACATCGCGCCGGTGGAGAACCGCTTCACGATCTCCGAGACCGGCTCCACCTCCTCGATGTCGATCGGCTCGCGGACGCCGTCCTTGAAGGTGAAGAGCCCGCGCAGGGTCATCAGGCGCTGCGACTGCTCGTTCACCCGGTCGGTGTACTGCTTGAAGATGTCGTAGCTGCCCGTGCGCGTGGAGTGCTGGAGGCGGAACACCGTCTCGGGGTCGAAGAGGTGCGGCTCGGCGTCCCCGTTCACGCTGCGACGCCACTGGTACTCGCCGCCGATGCTCAGCTCGCGGTGCGCCGGTGCGATGCCGCCGCGGGGGTACGCCATCGCGTGGCGACGCGAAACCTCCTCGGCGATCGTCTCGAGCTCGATGCCGCCGAGCTTGGACGTCGTACCGGTGAAGTAGCGGTCGATGACCGCCTGCGACAGGCCGACCGCCTCGAAGATCTTCGCCCCGGTGTAGGACGCGACCGTGGAGACGCCCATCTTCGACATCACCTTGAGCACGCCCTTGCCGAGCGCCTTGATGAGGTTGGTGACGGCCTTCTCGGCGTCGACCTTGACGTAGTAGGCCTCGCGGGCGAGGTCCTCGACCGATTCCATGGCGAGGTAGGGGTTGACCGCCGCCGCGCCGTAGCCGACGAGCAGGGCCACGTGGTGCACCTCGCGGACGTCGCCGGCCTCGACCAGCAGCCCGACCTGGGTGCGGGTCTTCTCGCGCACCAGGTGGTGGTGCACCGCGCCGGTGAGCAGCAGCGACGGGATGGGCGCCAGGTCCGCGGTGGAGTGGCGGTCCGAGAGCACGATGATCCGCGCGCCGTCGGCGATGGCGGCCGAGACCTCGGCGCACAGCTCGTCGAGGCGGGCGGCGAGCGCCTCCCCTCCCCCGGCGACGTCGTAGAGGCCGCGCACGATGTGCACCTGGAAGCCCGGCATGTCGCCGTTGCGGTTGATGTGGCGGATCTTGGCCAGGTCGTCGTTGGAGAAGACCGGGAAGGGCAGCACGATCTGACGGCACGACGCGGGCGTCGGGTCCAGCAGGTTGGCCTCGGGCCCGATCGAGCCGCTCAGCGAGGTGACGAGCTCCTCGCGGATCGCGTCGAGCGGCGGGTTGGTCACCTGCGCGAACAGCTGTGAGAAGTAGTCGAAGAGCAGCCGGGGCCTGTCGCTGAGGGCGGCGATGGGCGTGTCGGTGCCCATCGAGCCGAGCGCCTCACCGCCGGTGTTGGCCATCGGGCTCAGCAGGACGCGAAGCTCCTCCTCGGTGTAGCCGAAGACCTGCTGGCGTCGCGTCACGGAGGCGTGGGTGTGCACGATGTGCTCGAGGTCGTCGAGGTCGTCGAGGTGCACCTGGCCGGCGTGCAGCCACTCGTCGTAGGGCTGCTCGGCGGCGAGCTGGCCCTTGATCTCCTCGTCCTCGATGATGCGGTGCTCGTCGGTGTCGACGAGGAACATCTTGCCCGGCTGGAGCCGGCCCTTGCGGACGATCGTGGCGGGGTCGAGGTCGAGCACGCCGACCTCGGACGCGAGCACGACGAGGCCGTCGTCGGTGACCCAGTAGCGCGAGGGGCGCAGGCCGTTGCGGTCGAGCACGGCGCCGACCTGCGTGCCGTCGGTGAACACCACGCACGCGGGACCGTCCCACGGCTCCATCAGCATCGAGTGGAACTCGTAGAACGCCCGGCGCTGGGCGTCCATCTCGCGGTGGTTCTCCCAGGCCTCGGGGATCATCATCAGCACCGCGTGGGGCAGCGAGCGACCCGCGAGGTGGAGCAGCTCGAGCACCTCGTCGAACGACGCCGAGTCCGAGGCGCCGGGGGTGCAGATCGGGAAGATCCGCTCGAGGTCGCCGGGGATCAGGTCGCTCTCGAGGAGCGCCTCACGGGCGCGCATCCAGTTGCGGTTGCCCATGACCGTGTTGATCTCGCCGTTGTGGGCGATGAATCGGAACGGGTGGGCCAGCGGCCAGCTCGGGAAGGTGTTGGTCGAGAAGCGGGAGTGCACCACCGCCATCGCCGAGGCGACCCGCTCGTCGGTCAGGTCGGGGAAGACCCGGTCGAGCTGGTCGGTGGTGAGCATGCCCTTGTAGGCGAGCGTGCGCGCGGACAGCGACGGGAAGTAGACGTCGGTCTCGGACTCGGCACGCTTGCGCAGGCAGAAGGCCAGGCGCTCGAGCGCCATGCCGGTCACGCGCGCGCCCTTGCCGGCCACGAAGAGCTGGACGAAGCGAGGCATCACGCTGCGCGCGGTCGCGCCGAGGGTGGAGTCGTCGACGGGGACCTCGCGCCAGCCGAGGACCGCGAGGCCCTCCTCGTCGGCGATCTCCTCGATGCGGCGACGGGTGGCGGCGACCGCGTCGTCGTCGCCGGGCAGGAAGGCGGTGCCGACGGCGTACGCCCGCGCGGGCGGGAGGTCGAAGCCGGTCACCTCGCGGAGGAACGCGTCCGGCACCTGCATCAGGATCCCGGCACCGTCGCCGGAGTTGACCTCGGCGCCGGCGGCACCGCGGTGGTCGAGGTTGCGCAGGGCGGTGAGGGCCTTGGCCACGATGTCGTGGCTGGCCTCACCGGTCAGGGTCGCCACCATGGCGACACCACAGGCGTCCTTCTCGTGCCGCGGGTCGTAGAGACCCTGCGGGGAAGGGAAGTTCGGCGGGAACGCGTGCTTCACAGACACTGGTTCTCCCGTCGTCGTCCCGGCGCACCAGTGCATGCAGCTGGCAGGTCACGGGGGGTGGGCGTTTCCGCTGGGGACGACGTTGGCCCGAGCAAGACGGAACCTATCACCGGCGTACGACGCCGGCGCAGGGTGTTTCAGGCCGTGGGACCGGACGTGGAGCGCTCGTCGGCGTCCTCCTCGGACGGGTCCGGGTCCGGCTCGGGGGTGCGCACGACCTCCTCGCGGCCCGGGTGGCGCCGGGCGGAGACGGCGAAGTAGATCGCTGCGAGGACGAAGAGCACGATCGAGGTCCACACGTTGAGCCGCAGGCCGAGGACGTCGTCCATCTGCACGTCGTCGATGCGCAGGTTCTCGATCCACCCGCGTCCGGCGGTGTAGAGCATCACGTAGAGCGCGGCGACGCGCCCGTGCCCGAGGCGGTAGCGACGGTCGAGCCAGATGAGGACCGCGAAGGCAGCCAGGTTCCACAGGCACTCGTAGAGGAACGCCGGGTGGAACGTCGCGACGTCGAGGTACTGCGACGGGCGGTTGGCCACGTCGATCTCCAGGCCCCACGGCAGGTCGGTCGGACGGCCGTAGAGCTCCTGGTTGAACCAGTTGCCCCAGCGTCCCAGCGCCTGGGCGACCAGGACGCCCGGGGCGAGTGCGTCGAGCAGCGGCAGGAGCTTGATCCCGCGCAGCCGCGCACCGATCCAGATGCCCACGATGCCCAGCGCGATCGCGCCCCAGATGCCGAGTCCACCTCGCCAGACGTAGAGCGCGGTGACCGGGTTCCTGCCCTCCCCGAAGTAGAGCTCCCAGTCCGTGATGACGTGGTAGAGCCGGCCGCCGACCAGCCCGAACGGGATCGCCCAGATCGCGAGGTCGCTCACGTCGCCGGCCTTGCCGCCGCGGGCGACCCAGCGGCGCTCGCCGAGCCAGATGGCGAAGACGATGCCCAGGATGATGCTCAGCGCGTAGCCGCGGATCGGCACCGGCCCGAGGTGCCACACGCCCTGCGACGGGCTCGGGATGGACATCAGGACCACCATCGGGGACGGCAGGGGCAGCATGGTGGCACTCATCCTTCGTCGAGCAGCAGGGTGACGTCGCCGGCGAGCTCGGCCTGGGAGACGTCCTGGTCCCACATCATGGTGGACTCGTCATCGGCGTCGATGGCCAGGACCCGGGTGCCGTGGGTGACCTCGTAGCCGCCGCTGGGCAGCTTCTCGCCCTGGTCGACCGCGACCGCCATGCTCCGTGCCACGCCGATGATGTCGTCGAGCGGACCGGTCACCCCGACGATGCTGTCGTCGAAGGCGCTGACGTAGTCCTCGACGACCTCGCCGGTGTCACGGGCCGGGTCGGTGGTCACGAAGACCACGTCGAGGCGCTCCTTCTGCTCGTCGTCGAGCCGGGCGAGCGTGCCCGCGAGGGTCGCCATCACCTGGCCGCAGATGTCGGGGCAGTTGGTGTAGCCGAAGAAGACCAGCGTCAGGTCCTTGTCGGTGTCCTCGGTCAGGCTGTACGCCGCTCCGCTGGTGTCGACCAGCGGGGTCGGGTCGACCTCGAAGGGCGGGTCCAGCACGGTGCCGGTGAGCTCCCCGCCCGTCGCACCCGGTCCCGCTCCGGCCTCGCCGCCGCAGGCGGCCAGCAGCCCGAGCAGCGCGAGTCCCGCGAGGGCCCTACCTCGCGCCACGGCGTACGCCCTCGGCCAGGTCGGTGGTCAGCGCGCGCAGCGCCTCGATCCCCGCGGCCTCGTCGCCGGCGTGGTCGAGCAGGCAGCGCACGAACGCCGAGCCGACGATGACGCCGTCGGCGAAGGCCGCCACCTCGGCCGCCTGGTCGCCGTTGCTGACGCCGATGCCGACCGCGACCGGGATGTCGCCGCTGGCGCGCACCCGTCCCACGAGCGGGCCCGCGAGGTCGGAGCTCGCGTCACGGGCACCGGTGACGCCCATGACGGCTGCGGCGTAGACGAAGCCGCGGCTCTCGGCGGCCGTCATCGCGATCCGGTCGTCGGTGGAGCTGGGGGCGACCAGGAACACCTTGTCGAGGTCGTGCGCGTCGGCCGCGTCGATCCAGGCCGACCCGTGGTCCGGTGTGATGTCGGGCGTGATCATCCCGGCACCCCCGGCCTTCGCCAGGTCGCTCGCCCACCGCTCCACGCCGTAGCGCTCGATCGGGTTCCAGTAGGTCATGACGAGGGTCGGCACGCCGGTCTCGGCGACGGCCTCGACCACGCGCAGGACGTCGGCCGTGCGGACGCCGCCCTCGAGCGCCTGCTGCGCGGCGGCCTGGATGGTGGGCCCGTCCATGACGGGGTCGCTGTAGGGCAGGCCGATCTCGATCACGTCGCACCCGGCCTCGACCATCGTGCGAAGCGCGGTGATCGAGCCCTCGACGCTCGGGAAACCGGCGGGCAGGTAGCCGACGAGGGCCGAGCGGCCCTCGGCGCGGGCCTTCTCGAACGCCTGGGTGGTCGAGGTGGTGGTCGAGGTCATCAGGCCTCCTCCCCCGGCGCCGTCGCGATGACCGGCTCGGCCTCGCCGTCGGCGTCGCCGAGCCCGAACCACTCGATGGCCGTGCCCATGTCCTTGTCGCCGCGACCGCTGAGGTTGATGATGACCGTCGCGTCGGGGCCCTTCTCCTCGCCCAGGCGGCGGGCCACATCGAGGGCGCCGTAGACCGCGTGCGCGGTCTCGATCGCCGGGATGATGCCCTCCGTGCGGCTCAGCAACGCCATGGCCTCCATGGCCTGGGCGTCCGTGACGGGCGTGTACGTCGCCCGACCCAGGGCCGCGAGCCAGGAGTGCTGCGGACCGACGCCGGGGTAGTCGAGCCCGGCGGAGATGGAGTGGGACTCCACGGTCTGGCCGTCCTCGTCCTGCAGGACGTAGGTGCGCGCGCCGTGCAGGACACCCGCCTCGCCCGCGTGGATGGTCGCGGCGTGGCGACCGGTCTCGACGCCGTCGCCGCCGGGCTCGAAGCCGTGGATCTCGACTCCCTCGTCCTCGAGGAACGCCGTGAACAGCCCGATCGCGTTGGAGCCGCCGCCGACGCACGCCGCGACCGCGTCCGGGAGGACGCCGTACTGGTCGAGGCACTGCTGGCGCGCCTCGTCGCCGATGCCGCGGCAGAAGTCGCGGACCATGCTCGGGAACGGGTGCGGGCCTGCCGCGGTGCCGAAGAGGTAGGCCGTGTGGTCGACGCTGGCGACCCAGTCGCGCATGGCCTCGTTGATGGCGTCCTTCAGCGTCGCGCTGCCGGACTCGACGGGGACGACCTTGGCACCGAGGAGCTGCATGCGGGCGACGTTGAGCGCCTGGCGGCGGGTGTCGACGGCGCCCATGTAGACCGTGCAGTCCAGGTCGAAGTAGGCCGCGGCGGTCGCACTCGCGACACCGTGCTGGCCGGCCCCGGTCTCGGCGATGACGCGCGTCTTGCCCATCCGCTTGGTGAGCAGCGCCTGGCCCATCACGTTGCGGATCTTGTGGGCGCCGGTGTGGTTGAGGTCCTCGCGCTTGAGCAGCACCCGGGCGCCGACGGTCCGCGACAGCCGTTCGGCGTGGTAGAGCCGGCTCGGGGTGCCGGCGTAGTCGCGCAGCACCCGCTCGAACTCGCCCACGAAGGCAGGGTCGGCCATCGCGTCCTGCCAGGCGTCGGTCAGCTCGTCCAGCGCGGCGACGAGGGCCTCGGGCATGAAGCGCCCGCCCCAGGTCTGGCCGAAGTAACCGCGCTCGTCGGCGTCGTACTGCACGGGCTGGGTCGTCTGCTGACTCACGGTGCCGTCACTCCTGTCATCGCACGTACGGCGGCCTCGGGGTCGCCGTCCTTGACCAGTGCCTCGCCGACCAGCACCGCGCCTGCTCCCTCGGAGACGAAGCGCTCGACGTCGACGACGCCGGTGATGCCGCTCTCGGCGACCTTGACCACGTCGGCGTGGATCTGGGGGGCGAGGCGACCGAAGACGCCCGCGTCGACCTCGAGGGTCTTGAGGTTGCGGCTGTTGACGCCGATCAGCTCCGCGTCGAGCGCCATGGCCCGCTCGGTCTCGGCCTCGTCGTGCACCTCGACCAGCACGGTGAGTCCGAGCTCTCCGGCCTCGTCGTGGAGGCGGCGCAACGTGTCGTCGTCGAGGGCCGCGACGATCAGCAGCGCCAGGTCGGCGCCGGCGGCGCGCGCTTCGACGAGCTGGTAGGTCTCGACGATGAAGTCCTTGCGCAGGATCGGCGTGTCGACGGCGGCGCGGACCGTCCGCAGGTCGGCCAGGCTGCCACCGAAGCGGCGCTCCTCGGTGAGCACCGAGATCGCCGCGGCACCACCACGGGCGTACGCCGCCGCGAGCACGGCCGGGTCGGGGATCTCGGCGAGGTCGCCCTTGCTCGGACTGCGCCGCTTCACCTCGGCGATCACGCTCGAACCGCGGGCGCGGAAGTGCGGCATCGGGTCGCGCGGCGCGGGCGCGTCGGCGAGGTGCGCGAGCAGCTCGGACAGCGGGAGGTCGGCCTCGCGGCGCGCGAGGTCCTCACGGACGCCCGCGACGATGTCGTCGAGCACGGAACCGGTCGCAGGCATGCAACAACCCTCTCACCCGGGACCAGCCCGGGAGGGGCCGGTGCCCAGAGGTCGGACCGGGCGCGGCCCGGCCCGGGATCAGTGCTCGGAGCTGTGGAAGCCGAGCTTGGACAGCACGAGGAAGAGCGGGAACGCGAGCGTCGCGACGATGAGGCCGATCCAGAGCAGCGTCATCTGGGTCGGGACCTGGAGCAGGGCGACGCTGCCCACCACGAAGCCGAGCATCGCGATCGACACCGCGGTCCAAGCAGCGGGGGTGTTGCCGTGGCCAGCAGCCATGGGGAGTGCTCCTTCGTCGGATCTGCGCTTGCGTGCCGAAGTCTAGGCGGTGGGGTCACGCCCCTCGTCGAGGGCCTTCCAGATGTCGATGTTCTCCTTCGGCGCGGCGTCGTGGGCATCCGCTGCGCCGGCGCCCGTGGGGGCGTCGTAGCGGGTGCCCATCTCGGGCCAGCGGGGCACGAGAGCGACCGCGGCGGCACTCGCCGCGACGCTCAGCAGCGCCCCGACGGCACCGGCGGCGTACCAGCCCGTGAGGTCGGTGGCGACCGTGTCGGTGCCGGACGCGCGGAGCAGCGCGTCGGCGAGCTTGTCGGGCAGGCTCCGATACGCCTCGACGACCGTCGCCGTCATGCCCACGGCGGCGACGAGGCCCAGCACCGACACCGCCCGCCGGACCCGACCGCGGGTGACGAGCAGGACTCCCCAGCACGCCAGCAGGACCAGCGCGAGGGCAGCGGCCAGCGGCGACTCCTGGACGCTGTCGAGGGAGAGCGCGGACGCCATCGCGGAGTCGGCCGCCGTGTCGACGCTGCCGGACCGGCCGGCGACCCACGGCTTGCTGCCGGCCACGGCGGAGAGCCCGGCAGCGGCGACACCGCCGAGGACGACCGGGCCGAACCTCGCTCGCCCCTGCGTCCGCTCAGCCATCGAACCGGTGGACCAGGTCGGCGTCGAAGCACGTCCGGTCGCCGGTGTGGCAGGCACCGTCGACCTGGTCGACGACGAAGAGGAGGGTGTCACCGTCGCAGTCGAGGCGGACCTCCTTCACCTGCTGGGTGTGGCCGGAGGTCTCGCCCTTGACCCAGTACTCGCGCCGCGAGCGGGACCAGTACGTCGCGCGCCCGGTCGCGAGCGTGCGGGCCAGCGCCTCGTCGTCGACCCACGCCAGCATCAGCACCTCGCCGGACCCGTGCTGCTGCACCACGACGGGGACGAGTCCCTCCGCGGTGTGGCGCAGTCGGGCCGAGACGGACGGGTCGAGGGATGGAACAGGGAGGTTCACGGGTCCATCGTCTCAGCCTCGCGGCTGCGCCACGTCTCCGCGCAGGCCAGCGTGACCGGGCCCGGGGCCGGCAGGTCCCGGTCGTCCCACCGGGCGATGGCCTGCACGTCGCGGGTGGTGGAGGCCAGGAACGCCTCGCTGCAGCGCTCGAGGACGTCCGTCAAAGGTTCGTCGACCTCCCGCGCGCCGCACCACTCGACGACGAGCGCGCGCGTCACCCCGGCCAGGCAGCCCGAGGCCAGGCTGGGTGTGCGGAGCTCGCCGTCCACGACGTAGAAGACGTTGCTGCCCGTGCCCTCGCACAGGTCCCCGGCG
Organism: Nocardioides sp. S5; assembly: GCF_017310035.1. Lineage (NCBI taxonomy): Bacteria > Bacillati > Actinomycetota > Actinomycetes > Propionibacteriales > Nocardioidaceae > Nocardioides > Nocardioides sp. S5. The sequence goes on along the minus strand of NZ_CP022296.1, from coordinate 2,212,067 downwards.
GTGTTGGCGAGGACGGCCTCGGTCCCGCCGTGCTCCGCGGCATGCGCGAGCGCGATCACGTTCTCGGCGTACGACGTGGTCTTGAGGCCCGCGGTGGCGCCGTTCTCGTTGCGGGTCCACGGGACGGTCACGACGCGGGTCGCCGGCGGCGCGGGCTCGAGCGGGCCGTAGGCGACGACGAGCGTCGGCGGGCCGCCGCCGCGCCCCGACCCCATCGGGTGCGGGCCCGCGGTGAAGGTGATCCGCAGGCGACCCATCGGGTCGTCTTCCGCGCCGACCACGACCGCCTCAACGCCGCGGCGTACGGCGTCGAGGTCGGGGGTGGGCAGTCCCAGCCCGGCGGCCGAGCGCTCGAGCCGGGCGAGGTGGCGGGTCAGCGCGAACGGCACGCCGTGCAGCGTCTTCACCGCCTCGAAGACACCGTCACCGACGGTGAACCCGTGGTCGGTGACCGTCACGGCTCCTCGGGTCGGGTCGGGCATCAGGTCGCCGTTCAGCCATACGCGCATGGCGCCACTCTAGGGCCGCCCCACGCACCCCACGAGCCCCTCGAACACGCGGAACCGGGGACCCGATTTTGGCCCCGCGCGACCCGTGTACTACTGTTCCACTCGCACTCAGGCCGCGAAACCGGCAGGAGCACGCAGGCGGACATAGCTCAGTTGGTAGAGCGCAACCTTGCCAAGGTTGAGGTCGCGAGTTCGAGTCTCGTTGTCCGCTCGGAAGGTCTCCCCCGTTCATTTCGGAACCTCCACGGTGGGTTGGCCGAGAGGCGAGGCAACGGACTGCAAATCCGTCTACACGGGTTCAAATCCCGTACCCACCTCGCACACACAAGTTCACACGGGCGATTGGCGCAGCGGTAGCGCGCTTCCTTGACACGGAAGAGGTCACTGGTTCAAACCCAGTATCGCCCACCAGCACCACGGAAGGCCCCGGAGAGATCCGGGGCCTTCTGCCGTTTCGGCCGGACTCACCCGGGCGACGGGCATACTCCCGGGGTGACCAGCACCGAGACCGCCCACGACCGCACCCTCCGGCCGACGCAGACCGCGCGCCGGGCGTACGCCGTCAACGCCGCCATCGCCTGGCTGGGCGTGCTGTTGACGGTCGTGCTGTCGGCACTGGGGTGGTACCGCGAGGCCCCGGTCGAGGCCGGTCTCTACGGCGACACCGGCGACGGTGTCGGCGGCGCGCTCGCGCGGGTCACCGACACGTTCAGCTACTTCACGATCTGGTCCAACATCGTCGTCGCGGTCTCGACGACGATGCTGCTGCGGCGTCCTGTGCGCGACACGCTCGTGCAGCGGGTGCTGCGGCTGGACGCACTGCTGATGATCACCGTCACCGCGATCGTCTACCAGGTGCTGCTCGCGCCGACGGTCGACGTGGAGGGCTGGTCCTTGCTGACCGACCCGATCCTGCACGTCATCACCCCGCTGGTCACCGTCGTCGTGTGGGCGGTGTGGGGACCGCGCGGCTGGATCAGCGCGCGGCTCGTGCCGCTGGCCCTCGTCGTGCCGCTCGCGTGGATCGGGTGGATGATGGCGCGCGGCGCCGTCGTGGGCGCGTACCCCTACGGCTTCGCCAACGTCACCGAGCTCGGCTACGCCCCGGTGGTGCTGACGCTCGTCATGATCCTGGTCTTCGGACTGGTGGTCGCGGCGGCCTACTGGGGCGTGGACGTGCTGCTGCGCAGGCGCTCGGCTCAGAACGCGTAGCCGAACTCCCGGATCGTGCGGGCGAAGCGCTCCGCCACGATCTCGGCGTCGCCGGGGCCGTAGAGCTCGCGGTAGTGCGGGCCGCTCCCCTGCTTGACGTGCGGGACGTCGAGCTCGATGCCGAGCCGCGCCGAGATGTCGGCCACTGCGGCCGGCAGGTCCTCGTAGCGGTAGACCTCGTCGACGACGACCTGCCCGCCGAGGCGGTAGAGCTGCTGGTTGAGCGCCAGCCGCTTGATGCGCCGCGGGGTGCGCACGAACTCGGCGAACGACTTGGTGAAGGTCGCCTTGCGGGCGCTGTAGCGGTAGGACGAGGCGACCACGTCGAACGGGTTCCGCTCGACGGCGAAGGTGAAGTAGGCGTCCCACGTCTCCCGACCGATCATCTCGATCACCCGGCGCGCACCCATGTGGGCGTACGAGCGGGGGTCGGTGTCGTCGTTCTGCGGACCCACTCCCCCGGCTGCGGCGCGCAGCACCTCGTCCTGCGGGCTGATCCGGGTGACGACGTCGTCGGGGCCGCAGTGGCGCGACAGGGCGATCTCGAGGCTCGTGCCGGCGGTCTTGCGGGTCTTGACGAAGACGAAGCGGTGCCGGTGGGAGGCGATCACGCGAGAGGACCTAGTCGTCCTCGTCGGCCAGCATCTCGCCGTGCGTGCCGGGACGGGGCGCCCACGGAAGCTCCTTCGCCGGGCGCACCACGATCAGCCGGTCACCGCGGGCGAGCAGCGACACCACGGGGTCGAAGTAGCGGTAGGTCTTCTCGTCGCGGACCACGGCGATGACCTGGTCGGGCAGCGACTGCGGCTGCTTGCCGACCTCGTTGACGAGCAGGTCGCGCTCGGCGACCTCGAGGCCCTCGCCGTAGGTCATCAGGTCCTCCATCACCGAGCCCAGCTGCGGGGACATCGACGACAGGCCGAGGAGGCGGCCGACGGCGTCGGAGGAGGTGATGACCGAGTTGGCTCCCGACTGGCGCATGAGCGGGACGTTCTCGTGCTCGCGCACCGCCGCCACGATCCACGCGTCGGGGTTGAGCTGGCGCACGGTGAGGGTGACCAGCACGTTGGAGTCGTCGCGGTCGGTGGTGATGATCACGTGGGTGGCCTTCTCGACGCCCGCCTGGCGCAGCACCCCGCGACGGGTGGCGTCCCCGGAGATGACCACGAGCTGGTCGCGGTTGCCGTCGGCGACCGCCACCGGGCTGGGGTCCACGACGACGATCGCGTCGCGGTCGTAGCCGTTGTTGAGGAGGGTCTCGATCGCGCTGCGGCCCTTGGTGCCGTAACCGACGACGACGACGTGCTGGTCCATCTTCTTCCTCCACCGGGAGACCCGGAGCATCTCGCGTCCCTGGGAGGCGAGGACCTCCAGGGTGGTGCCGATCAGCAGGACCAGGAACGCGATGCGGGCCGGGGTGATGACCAGCGCGTTGACCAGGCGCGCCTGCGGCGACACCGGGGCGATGTCGCCGTAGCCGGTCGTGCTGAGCGTGACGGTCGTGTAGTAGAACGCGTCGAGCAGGCTGATCTCGTTCTTCGGGTCGTTGCCGTCGCGGTAGCCCTCGCGGTCGAGGTAGACCAGCAGCACGGTGCCCACCAGGATCGACAGGGCGATCAGGACGCGACGTCCCAGCTCCCACCACGGCGACCTGGTCTGCTCGGGCAGCGACACCCGGCCGACGCTGGGCTGGTGGCTCGACGTCGACACGGTCAGGAGTCTCGCACGCCCATGCGCTCGCGCAGGCGCTGGACCAGCTCGATTCGTGCGCGCATCGTGTTCTTCTGCGGGAAGACCGTGTCGAAGGCGGCGTTGACCGCCGCACCGATCAGCACCGCCAGGGCGAGGAGGTAGAGCCAGAGCAGCACCGCGATGGGGGCGGCGAGGGGCCCGTAGATCGAGCGCGACTCGGCCGCGGTGACCGTCAGCGTCCAGCGCAGGACGTAGGACCCCGCGATCCAGCAGAACAGCGCGAAGGCGGCGCCGGGGAGGTTGAAGCTCCAGTTGGTCCGCACCGGGACTGACACGTGGTAGAGCGTGGCGAGGAAGCAGATGCACACCAGCAGCACCACGGGCCAGTAGAGGCTGTTGAGGAAGTCGAGCCGCTGCGGCAGCACGCGGTCGACCAGCGAGGGGCCGGCGACCACCAGCGGGAGGCTGAGCGCCCCGGTGACCATCGCCAGCACGTAGAGCACGAAGGACAGCGCCCGGGTCGCGACGATCCCGCGGTGGCCTCCGAGGCCGTGCATGATCGTGATGGTGTCCACGAAGACGTTGAGCGCGCGCGAGCCCGACCACAGCGCGAGGACGAAGCCGATCGAGATCACGTCGTAGCGTCCGCCGTCGAGCACCGTGTCGATCGTGGGGCGGATGATCGTGTTGACGGCCTTCTCGGTCAACGCCTGTCGCGAGACCTCCAGGACCGCGTTGCGCACGTCGTCGATCTGGGTGGCGGAGAACTGCTCACTCACGAACCCCACCGCGCCGGCGAGCGCGAAGACGAGTGGCGGCACCGACAGCACGGCGAAGAACGCCGCCTCGGCGGCCAGGCCGGTCACCCGGTGCCGCAGGCACGAGCCGACCGTCGTGACGACGATGCGCCAGAGGTGCTCGCGCCACTGCCGGGCGACGACCTCGACGCGGCGCGGGGCGGGGGTGTCCTCGCGCGCCTCGACCATGAAAGTCACGCTAGCGAGTGGAGGGGGCGAACGACCGAATCCCGGCGGCGGGTTGTCCCACTGACGGTCGTGGGCAGCGTCACGCGCAGTGCCGCCAGGATCTACGGTGGGCCCATGAGCGACCTCGTCGAGCCCGGCCACAGCGACGACACCAGCGACCTCCGCGCGGCGACCAACCAGGTGCCGGCACTCGTCGGGCACAACGTCGTCACCGCCGACCGCGCGCTCACCGAGGCCGTCGCCCGCCTCGGGTCAGCGGCCGTCGTCGACGATCTCGCTGTCCTGGGCGCCGAGGCGGGGTCCGCGGAGGCCCGCGAGCACGGGATGCTCGCGAACCGCCACCACCCCGAGCTGGTGCCGTACGACCGCTTCGGCAACCGTGTCGATGAAGTGGCCTTCCACCCGTCGTGGCACTGGCTGATGGAGCGCGCCGTCGGCCACGGCCTCCAGGCCGCGCCGTGGGAGCAGCAGGAGGCCGGCGACGACCACGCCCACCTGCGGCGCGCGGCCGGCTTCTTCGCCTGGTCGCAGACCGAGCCCGGGCACGGCTGCCCCATCTCGATGACGTACGCCGCGGTGCCGGCGCTCCGGGCCGACGACGCCATCGCGAAGGAGTGGACGCCGCTGCTCGCCGCGCGCGCCTACGACCCGGGCGTGCGCGCGCCCTCGGACAAGGCCGGCGCGCTCGCCGGGATGGGGATGACCGAGAAGCAGGGCGGCTCCGACGTGCGGGCCAACCGCACGCAGGCCCTGCCGACCGCCGACGACGGCTGGTACACCCTGCGCGGGCACAAGTGGTTCACCTCCGCGCCCATGAACGACGTCTTCCTCGTCCTGGCACAGGCGCCGGGCGGGCTGACCTGCTTCGTCGTGCCGCGCGTGCTGCCCGGCGGCAGCCGCAACCGGATCGACGTGGTGCGCCTCAAGGACAAGCTGGGCAACCGGTCCAACGCCTCCAGCGAGCTCGAGCTCGACGGCACGCTCGCGCAGCGTCTGGGCGACGAGGGGCGCGGCGTGCGGACCATCATCGAGATGGTCGCCGCGACCCGTCTCGACTGCGTGCTGGGCTCGGCCTCGCTGATGCGGCACGCACTCGCCGAGGCGTCGTGGCACGTCAGCCACCGCTCCGCGTTCGGTGGGCTGCTGGTCGACAAGCCGCTCATGCAGAACGTGGTGGCCGACCTGGCCGTGGAGTCCGAGGCCGCCACCGCGCTCGCGATGCGCCTCGCCTCGGCGGTCGACCGGCCCGGCGACGCCCACGAGGTCGCGCTGCGCCGCATCGCGCTGCCCCTGGCGAAGTTCTGGGTCTGCAAGCGCACCCCGGCGATGGTCGCCGAGGCCATGGAGTGCCTCGGCGGCAACGGCTACGTCGAGGAGTCCGGCCTGCCGCTGATGTTCCGCGAGTCACCGCTCAACTCCATCTGGGAGGGCTCGGGCAACGTCAACGCCCTCGACGTCCTGCGCGCGCTCGGTCGCGAGCCCGAGGTGCTGCACGCGTGGATCACCGAGGTCGGCGCCGCCCGCGGCGGTGACGGCCGGCTCGACCGGGCGGTCGACGACACGTTGGCGGTGCTCGGTGACACCGACGGCCTCGAGGCGGGCGCCCGGCGCCTGGCCGGACAGATGGCGGCGTGCCTGCAGGGCTCGCTGCTCGTGCGCTTCGCACCGGCCGAGGTGGCCGACGCCTTCTGCGGCAGTCGGTTCGGGACGTCGTACGGCGGCACGTTCGGCATGCTGACCAGCGGGTCGCTGCGCACCGTGGTCGAGCGGGCGACCCCACACGCCTGAGCGCGCCGAGGACTTCCGCCGATCGCCCGCGGGGACGAAGGGCGCGGACTACCGTTGCCCCGTTCATCCATGGGGGGAAACTCGTGTCCAGCCAGTCCAGCACGCTCTTCACCGTCGGCACCCTGCTCCGGCACGCCCAGGACTCCGGCGCGCCCGTGCGCGTGCTGGTGCAGGGCACGTGGCTCGACGGCCGCATCGTCGGCGCCGACAGCCTCGGCGTGATCCTCGACGACGGGGCCGCCCAGCAGGTGCTGGTGCGCCTGGACTCCATCGTGGCCGTGGCGTTCTCCCGCGCCGACATCGACGATGACCGCGACGAGGACGCCCGCGCCCACGGACGCCGGCGGCGCGACCCGATCGAGGCCGGACCCGTCGGCGGCTGAGTCCTACCCCGCACGTCGCGTCAAGGTTCACCGCAGGGCTCTCGGACCCTGCCGCATTAGCACCACGCGGCCGGCTCCTGGGACCTACGGTCGGCCCATCGACAGCCGTGGGAGGCGATGCGCATGACCAAGATCAGCAGCACGATGCTCAGCGTGGGGACGCTGCTGCGCCGCGCCGAGGACACAGGTGCGGTGGTGCGGGTGCTCGTCCAGGGCACGTGGCTCGACGGCCGGGTGCTCGGGTGCGACGGCCTGGGCGCGGTCCTCGACGACGGCAACGGAAGCCAGTCACTCGTCCGTCTCGACTCGGTGGTGGCCGTGACGTTCTCGCGCGCCCAGATGGAGGACCCGGACGCCGCCCGCGCCCACGGCGGCGCGGCAAACGGCCCGATCGAGGCCGGCCCGGTCACCGTGCCGCCACAGTCGCGGGGCGAGCGGACCTTCCTCAGCCCAGCGCCGTACTGACGACCTCACGCGCCTCGTCCTGCACCTGCGCGAGGTGCTCCGGGCCGCGGAACGACTCGGCGTAGATCTTGTAGACGTCCTCGGTGCCGCTGGGGCGCGCCGCGAACCACGCGGACTCGGTGGTCACCTTGAGCCCACCGATCTTCGCGCCGTTGCCGGGCGCCTCGGTGAGCTTGCCGGTGATCGGCTCCCCCGCCAGCGTCGTGGCGGCCACGTCGTCGGGCGAGAGCGCGCCCAGCTTGGCCTTCTCCTCCCGGCTGGCCGGGGCGTCGATGCGTGCGTAGGCCGGGTCGCCGTGGCGCGCGACCAGGTCGGCGTAGTGCTCGCTCGGGGTCCGTCCGGTGGCACCCAGGATCTCGCTGGCCAGCAGGGCGAGCAGCAGCCCGTCCTTGTCGGTGGTCCACGTCGAGCCGTCGCGACGCAGGAAGGACGCACCGGCCGACTCCTCGCCGCCGAAGCCGAAGGAGCCGTCCATCAGGCCAGGCACGAACCACTTGAAACCGACCGGCACCTCGACCAGCGGCTTGCCGATCGAGTCGGCGACCCGGTCGATCATCGAGCTCGAGACCAGCGTCTTGCCGATGCGCGCGGTGTCGGGCCAGCCCGGACGGGCGCCGCCGAAGAGGTAGCCGATGGCGACGGCGAGGAAGTGGTTGGGGTTCATCAGGCCCGCGTCGGGCGTCACGATGCCGTGGCGGTCGGCGTCGGCGTCGTTGCCGGTGGCGATGGCGTACTCGTCCTTGCGCTGCACCAGCGAGGCCATCGCGTGCGGGGATGAGCAGTCCATCCGGATCTTGCCGTCCCAGTCGAGCGTCATGAAGCGCCACGTCGGGTCGACCAGCGGGTTGACCACCGACAGGTCGAGGCGGTGGCGCTCGGCGATCTCGCCCCAGTAGGCCACGCTCGCCCCGCCCAGCGGGTCGGCGCCGATCCGCACGCCGGCGTCGCGGACCACGTCGAGGTCGAGCACGTTCGGCAGGTCGTCGACGTAGGTGCCGAGGAAGTCGTAGGACCCGACCGCCGCCCGCGCCTTCGCGAAGGCCACCCGCCGCACGCCCTCGATGTTGCCCCGGATCAGCTCGTTGGCCCGTGCCGCGATCACCGACGTGGCGTCGGAGTCGGCGGGCCCGCCGTGGGGCGGGTTGTACTTGAAGCCACCGTCCTGCGGCGGGTTGTGCGAGGGGGTGACGACGATGCCGTCGGCCAGGCCCGCACCCGTCGTGCGCCCCTGGTTGGCGCGGATGATCGCGTGGCTCACCGCAGGGGTCGGGGTGAAGCCGTCCCGGTCGTCGACCAGCACGGTGACGTCGTTGGCGACGAGCACCTCCAGCGCGGTCGCCCACGCCGGCTCGGACAGCGCGTGCGTGTCGCGGCCGATGAAGAGCGGGCCGTCGTAGCCCTGCTCCGTGCGGTAGTCGCAGATGGCCTGGGTCGTTGCCGCGATGTGGACCTCGTTGAACGACGTGTCGAGCGAGGTGCCCCGGTGCCCGCTGGTGCCGAAGGCCACCTGCTGGGTGACGTCGTCGGGATCGGGCTCGAGGTCGAAGTACGCCGTGACGAGGTGGGAGACGTCCACCAGGTCCTCGGTGCGAGCGGGTTGTCCGGCGCGTTCATGGGTGGCCATGGCCCCATCTTGGTGGGTCCGGCAACTCCCGTCGAGAAAGGCTGGCCGCGGCTGTCGATTCCGCGACGGTCGGTCCGTCACAGTGGTGGGGCCGCACCCGGCGGCCCGTCGCTCCAGAAGGAGAATCGCCCGCATGAGCCGCTACCTGGTCCTGCTGCCCGCACCCGAGGCCGAGTGGGCCGACCTGCCCCCCGAGGAGCACGAGAAGGGACATCGCTCCCACGTCCAGTTCCACGAGGAGCTCGCCGCCGGCGGGCACACCATGGTCACCGGTGGCCCCCTCGAGGGCTCGGACCGCGCGACGTCGATGCGTCCCGGCGTCGACGGGACGGCGCTCGTCACCGACGGGCCCTTCTCCGAGACCGCCGAGCAGGTGGTGGGTTTCTACCTCCTCGAGTCCGACGACGAGGTCGGCCTGCGGGCCGCCTGCGAGCGCTTCGCAGCGCGGGGCGAGCACATCGAGTTCCGCCGGATGGCGGAGTGAGGAGACAGCAATGCCGGAGTACACCGTGTTGATCATCGGGGACGCCGATCGGTGGTGGACGTCCATGACCATGCAGGAGCGTGCCGACGGCTACGCCCAGTACGCGAGGTTCAACCAGGCGCTCGCGGAGGGCGGCCACGAGATCGTCGGCGGCGCGGAGCTCACCCGCACCAGCGACGCGCGCGCCATCCCGAAGGGCGGCGGCGAGGTCACCGACGGGCCGTACGCCGAGACCGTGGAGTCCGTCGGCGGCTACTACCAGGTCCGCACCGACGACCTCGAGGGTCTGCTGGCCTGCTGCCAGATCATCGCTGCCACCGGTGACGGCATCGAGGTCCGGCCCAACGTCGACCCCGCGGACCGGCCGTCATGAAGTACCTCGTGCTGCTGATCGGCGACGGCGAGCTCAAGCCCTGGCCCGACCACACCGACGCGGAGCAACAGGCGGTGATGCGGCAGTTCGAGGCGTTCGACGCGGCCTGCCGCGAACGCGAGGGAGTGGAGGTCCTCGCCGGCGAGGCGCTGGCCGGCCCGTCCCACGCCACGACGATCCGCACCCGCGGTGGCGCCACGACGCTGAGCGAGGGTCCCTACGCCGAGGTGATCGAGCAGATGGGCGGGTTCTACCTGGTCGAGGCGCCCGACCTGGACGTCCTGGTGGACCTGCTCGGCATCCTGCCGGCGTACGACATGCAGGTCTCCCCCGCCGTGGATCCGTACTGACCGTGACCGGTCCTGACGCCGTCCTCGAGCAGGTCGTGCGCGAGGAGTGGGGACGCCTCGTCGCCCTGCTCCTCGCGCAGTTCCGCCGCCTCGACCTCGTGGAGGACGCCCTCGGGGACGCCGTCGAGGCGGCCAGCCGCACCTGGCCGACCGACGGCGTGCCGACGAACCCGGCCGGCTGGCTGATGACCGCGGCGAAGCGCCGGGTCGTCGACCGCCTGCGCAACGAGGCGGTCGCAGCGCGCAAGCAGCCGTTGCTCCTCACCGACGCCGAACGCCACCAGGAAGGAGCGCGCACCATGGCCGACGGCGGCAGCCTCCTCGAGGACGACGTCCTGCGGCTGGTGCTGATGTGCGCCCACCCCGCCCTGGCGCCCGAGTCCGCCACGGCGCTCAGCCTGCGCCTGGTGCTCGGCGTGCCCACCGCCGACATCGCGCGGCTCTTCCTCGTGCCCGAAGCCACGATGGCAGCGCGGATCACCCGCGCCAAGAAGCGCATCGTCGGGGCCGGCATCCCGTTCGCGGTCCCGGACGCCTCCGCGCTCCCGGACCGGCTCGACACGGTCGCGCAGACCGCCTACCTCGCCTTCACCGCCGGCTACTCGCCCGGCACCGGCCCGGACCTGGTCCGCGCCGAGCTCTCCGGCCAGGCGATCCGGCTGGTGCGGGTCGTGCTCTCCCTGCGGCCCGACGAGCCCGCCCTGGTCGCGCTGCTGGCGCTGATGCTCCTGCAGCACTCGCGCCGCGACGCGCGCGTCAGCGACGGCCGGCTCGTGCTGCTCGCCGACCAGGACCGCACCCGCTGGCACCACGACGAGGTCGCCGAGGCGATGCGGCTCCTGGCCGCACCCCGCCTGGCCGGCCCGGTGACACCACTGGCAGCGGCGTACGTCCTCCAGGGCCGGATCGCGGCCGAGCACGCCACTGCCCCGACCGCGGCGGACACGCGCTGGGACCGGGTCATCGGGTTCTACGACCTGCTGCTGCAGGTGTCGCCGTCACCCTCGGCCCGGCTCGCGCGGGCCGTGGCCGTGGCCGAGCACCTCGGCCCGGCCGCCGGGCTCGACGCGCTCGAGGGCCTGGAGATCCCCGACAGCCACCGCCCGGCGTCGGTGCGCGCCGAGCTGCTCGCGCGTGCGGGCGACACCGACGCCGCGCGGGCGGCGTACGACCAGGCGATCGCGGCGTGCCGCAACGACGTCGAGCTAGCCTTCCTGCTCGAGCGTCGCGACGAGGTCGACGCCTAGTCCTGCGGCACCTCCTGCTGCTTGGCCAGCACCGTCAGGCCCTCGTCCACGACGAAGCCGCGGGCGCGGTCCTCCTCGTGGTCCACGCCGATCCGGGCGCCCGGCGGGACGATGACGCCCTTGTCGATGATCGCGTTGCGCACGACCGCCCCCTCGCCGACCTGCACCCCGTCCATCAGCACGGAGTCCGACACCTCGGCGCCGTCCTTGACCCACACCGCCGGCGAGAGCACCGACTGGTTGACCGAGCCGCCGCTGACCACGACCCCGGGCGAGAGGATCGAGTTGAAGGTCGAGACACCCGCCCCGCTTGCGCCCTCGACGAGCTTCGCGGGCGGGTGCGGGCCGTAGCTGGTGTAGATCGGCCACGCGTTGTTGTAGAGGTTGAAGACCGGCAGCGGCGAGACCAGGTCCTTGTGGGCGTCGTAGTAGGACCGCATCGTCCCGACGTCGCGCCAGTAGCCGCGGTCGCGGTCGGTCGAGCCCGGGACCTCGTTGTCCTTGTAGTCGTAGACCGCGGACTCCGCCTTGTCGACGAACCACGGCACGATGTCGCCGCCCATGTCGTGCTTGGACTCGTCGCGGTCGGCATCGCGCGTGACGGCGTCGACCAGGGCGTCGGCGGTGAAGACGTAGTTGCCCATGCTCGCGAGCACCTCGTCGGGCGAGTCGGGCAGGCCGACCGGGTCGGTGGGCTTCTCGAGGAAGGCCCGGATCTTCTGAGGGTTCGTCGGGTCGACGTCGATGACGCCGAACTGGTCGGCGAGGCTGATCGGCTGGCGGATCGCCGCGACCGTGCACCCGGCGCCCGACTCGACGTGGTCGGCGACCATCTGCGAGAAGTCCATCCGGTAGACGTGGTCGGCGCCGACCACCACGACGATGTCCGGCCGCTCGTCGGTGAGCAGGTTGAGCGACTGGAAGATCGCGTCCGCGCTGCCGAGGTACCACCGCTTGCCCACGCGCTGCTGGGCCGGCACCGGGGTGACGTAGTTGCCGAGCAGGTTCGACATGCGCCAGGTGGTGGTGACGTGGCGGTCGAGGCTGTGCGACTTGTACTGCGTCAGCACGACGACCTTGAGGTAGCCGGAGTTGACGACGTTGGACAGCGCGAAGTCGATGAGGCGGTAGATCCCGCCGAACGGCACCGCGGGTTTGGCCCGGTCGGCCGTCAGGGGCATGAGTCGCTTCCCCTCGCCGCCGGCGAGGACGACTGCGAGGACCTTCTTGCGCGGGGGCGTGATGGCCATGCGACGAAACTAGCCGCCAGCAGGGGCGCGGTCGACCACCCGTGGGCACTAGGTTCGGCTCATGCGCATCGATGTCCTCAGCAAGGAGTACCCGCCGGAGGTCTACGGAGGTGCCGGCGTGCACGTGGCGGAGCTCGTCCGCGCACTCCGCGTGCAGCCCGACGTCGACGCCCGCGTGCGGTGCTTCGGAGCGCCGCGCTCGGAGCCCGGCACGACGGCGTACGCCGAGCCGTCGTCGCTCGCCGACGCCAACGCCGCCATCCGCACGCTCGGCGTCGACCTCGCGATGGTCGACGACTGCGCCGGTGCCGACCTGGTCCACTCCCACACCTGGTACGCCAACATGGCCGGCCACCTCGCCGGGCTGATGCACGGCATCCCCCACGTCGTCAGCGCCCACTCGCTGGAGCCGATGCGGCCGTGGAAGGCCGAGCAGCTCGGCGGCGGCTACGCCTTGTCGAGCTGGGCGGAGCGCACGGCGTACGAGGGTGCCTCCGGCATCGTCGCGGTGAGCGCCGCGATGCGCGACGACGTGCTGCGCAGCTACCCGCTCGTCGACCCCGACCGGGTGCACGTGGTGCACAACGGCATCGACACCACCGAGTGGTCCCCGGTGGCGAATCCCGACCGCGTGCGCGAGCTCGGCGTCGACCCCGACCGGCCCAGCGTGATCTTCGTCGGCCGGATCACCCGGCAGAAGGGCCTGCCGCTCTTCCTACGCGCGGCCGCCGCGCTGCCGCCCGAGGTGCAGCTCGTGCTGTGCGCCGGCGCGCCGGACACCCCGGAGATCGAGGCCGAGGTGCGGGGGCTCGTCGAGGACCTCGCCGCGACCCGGTCCGGCGTGGTCTGGATCGCGGAGATGCTGCCGCGTCCCGACGTCGTCGCGCTGCTGACCGCCGCGACCGTCTTCGCCTGCCCGTCGATCTACGAGCCGCTCGGCATCGTCAACCTCGAGGCGATGGCCTGCGAGACCGCCGTCGTCGCGACCGCCACCGGCGGGATCCCCGAGGTGGTCGTGCACGGCGAGACCGGATGGCTGGTCCCGATCGAGCAGGCCACCGACGGCACCGGCACCCCGCTGGACCCCGAGCGCTACGTCGCCGACCTCGCGGCCGCGCTCACCGACGCCGTGTCGGACCCCGACCGGGCACGCACCTACGGCGAGGCCGGGCGGCAGCGGGCGCAGGAGTCCTTCAGCTGGGACGCCATCGCCGGCCGGACGCTGGAGCTCTACCACTCGCTGACCTGAGCCGCCGTGGACACGCAGACATTGGTCGTTCGGCAGTCGCGCACCGTCGCCGCACGCGCGCGGACATTGGTCGACGAGAGCCTGTCGGTCGCCGCGTGACCTGCGCGGCCCGGACGACCATTGCCCGCGCGTCTCCGTTCGGTCCGTACAACGACAGCGCGCCACGGCGGCGCCGGGCGCCCGGAGGTCGGCTACGTCTGGGTCAGCTGAGGACGAGCCCGGGGTAGAGCGGGTGCTTGTCGAGCATCTCGGCCGACTGCTTCGTGACGCGGTCCGCGACTCCGTCGCCCAGGACGTACGACGCCTTGCTGGGGCCGCCGGCCTTGGTCGTGCCGGCCTCGGTGTTGCTGAGCACGTCGACGATCAGCTCGGCGACGGTGTCGAACTCCTCGTGCCCGAAGCCGCGGGTGGTGAGGGCGGGGGTGCCGAGACGGACGCCGGAGGTGTACCACGCGCCGTTGGGGTCGGCCGGCACCGAGTTGCGGTTGGTGACGACGCCCGCATCGAGGAGCGCCGACTCGGCCTGGCGGCCGGTGAGGCCGTAGGACGACACGTCGAGCAGCACGAGGTGGTTGTCGGTGCCCCCGGTGACGAGGTTCGCGCCACGGGTCAGGAAGCCCTCGGCCAGCGACTTGGCGTTGTCGGCGACCTTCTGCGCGTAGGTCTGGAAGGACGGCTGACGCGCCTCGGCGAAGGCGACGGCCTTGGCGGCCATGACGTGCGAGAGCGGACCGCCGAGGACCATCGGGCAGCCGCGGTCGACGTCGGCGGCGAACTCCTCCTGCGCCAGCACCATGCCGCCGCGCGGGCCGCGGAGCGACTTGTGGGTCGTGGTGGTGGTGAGGTGGGCGTAGGGAACCGGGTCCTCCTCACCGGTGAAGACCTTGCCCGCCACGAGCCCGGCGAAGTGCGCCATGTCGACCATGAGGACGGCGCCCACCTCGTCGGCGATCTCGCGCATCTTCGCGAAGTTCACCCGACGCGGGTAGGCGGAGTAGCCGGCGACGAGCACCAGCGGCTTGAACTCGCGCGCCTTGGCAGCGACGGCGTCGTAGTCGAGCAGCCCCGTCCCCGGGTCGGTGCCGTACTGCTGCTGGTGGAACATCTTGCCGCTGATGTTGGGGCGGAAGCCGTGGGTGAGGTGACCGCCGGCGTCGAGCGACATGCCGAGCAGGCGCTGGTTGCCGAACTCGTGGCGCAGGGTCTCCCAGTCGGCCTCGGTCAGCTCGTTGACGTTCTTGGCCTGCATCTTGGCCAGGTAGGGGGTCTCGACCTTGTTGGCCAGGATCGACCAGAACGCCACCAGGTTGGCGTCGATGCCGGAGTGCGGCTGGACGTAGGCGTAGGGCGCGCCGAACAGCTCGCGGGCGTGCTCGGCGGCGAGGGTCTCGACGGTGTCGACGTTCTGGCAGCCGGCGTAGAAGCGGTGGCCGACGGTGCCCTCGGCGTACTTGTCGCTGAACCAGGTGCCCATGGTCATCAGCACGGCCGGCGAGGCGTAGTTCTCCGACGCGATCAGCTTCAACGAGCTGCGCTGGTCGGCCAGCTCCTGGCGGGTGGCCTCGGCGATCCGCGGCTCGACCGCTGCGATGACCTCGAGGGCCTGGGAGTACGCACTGCTGATCAGGGAGTCCGTCATGGGCCCAGCCTAGAGCGGCCGGGGTCGGTCGCGAACACCGGAGCGTCTGCGTGAACACCGGGCCACCTGCGCGTCCGGGTACGCGCGCGCTGATGTGACCTGGGACGCACTCCCGCCCCTCCTCGCCCCGTGGCAGCAGCCACACATCTCACTATCTGGAGCCGCGTCTCAGGGAACGAGATTTCGTCTTGTGGAATGAGTGTCCACTCCCTGAGACTTCTTGACATGGTCACCGCTTCCACCCACACGCACCTCGTGGTCCGACGTCACGTCGACCTCATGCGCGTGGGCAGCGCGACCTGTTGGCATCGCTGACGCCGCCGATCTCCACCCCTTCCGCGCTCACCGTCGCGCGCGGCACCCCCTCAGCGAACAGGACCTTCCTGACCATGCCCGACCTCCGGTTCAAGCCCCAGGCCGCCCAGAGCACCGAGATCCCGCGTCCCAAGCGCGCCGAGGGTCAGTGGGCGCTCGGCTACACCGAGCCGCTCAACAAGAACGAGCAGTCCAAGAAGGACGACGACCCGCTCAACGTCCGTGACCGGATCCTCTACACCTACTCGCGCCGCGGCTTCGACTCCATCGACCCGGCCGACCTGCGCGGTCGCTTCCGCTGGATGGGCCTCTACACGCAGCGTGCTCCCGGCTTCGACGGCGGCAAGACCGCGCAGCTCGAGGAGGAGGAGCTCGACGACCGCTTCTTCATGATGCGCGTGCGCACCGACGGCCAGGTCCTCGACGCTGCGGCCCTGCGGGCGCTCGGCGAGGTGTCGACGGCGTACGGCCGCAACACCGCCGACATCACCGACCGCAACAACATCCAGTACCACTGGATCGAGATCGAGAGCGTCCCAGCGATCTGGGAGCGCCTCGAGTCCGTCGGTCTCACCACCCTCGAGGCGTGCGGCGACAGCCCGCGCCCCTTCCTCGGCTCACCTGTCGCCGGCATCGCCAAGGACGAGATCATCGACGGGTCGGAAGCGCTCGAGGAGATCAAGCGCCGCATCCTGGGCAACCCCGACTACTCCAACCTGCCGCGCAAGTTCAAGACCGCGCTGACCGGCCACCCCAGCCACGACGTCGCCCCCGAGGTCAACGACGTGTCCTTCGTCGGCACGGTCCACCCCGAGCACGGCCCCGGCTTCGACCTGTGGGTCGGCGGCGGGCTCTCGACCAACCCGATGCTCGCGCACAAGCTCGGCGTGTGGATCCCGCTCGACGAGGTCGCCGACGCCTGGGAGGGCGTCGCCGGGATCTTCCGCGACTACGGCTACCGCCGCCTGCGCTCCAAGGCGCGCCTGAAGTTCCTGCTCGCCGACTGGGGCAAGGACAAGTTCCGCGAGGTGCTCGAGAACGAGTACCTCCACCGCACGCTCGTCGACAACCCGTCCCCCGAGGCGCCCGTCGCCCAGGGCGACCACATCGGCATCCACGAGCAGAAGGACGGCCGCTTCTACGTCGGCGCCGCTCCGGTCGTGGGCCGCATCGACGGCTCCACGCTGACCGCCCTGGGCGACCTGGTGGAGGAGTACGGCGCTGCCGGGGCGCGGCTCACCGCCTACCAGAAGCTCGTGGTGATCGGCGTCGCTGCCGAGGACACCGAGGCCTTCGCCGACGACCTCGAGAAGATCGGGCTCACCGCCCGGCCGAGCAACTGGCGTCGCTCGACGATGGCCTGCACCGGCATCGAGTTCTGCAAGCTCGCCATCGTCGACACCAAGGAGCGTGCGCGCAGCCTGGTGACCGAGCTGGAGAAGCGCTTCCCCGACCTCGACACCCAGATCTCGGTCAACGTCAACGGCTGCCCCAACGCCTGCGCGCGCACCCAGGTCGCCGACATCGGCCTGAAGGGCCAGCTGGTGATGGACACCGACGGCCAGCAGGTCGAGGGCTTCCAGGTCCATCTCGGCGGCGCCCTCGGGCTCAACCCGGCGATGGGCCGCAAGCTGCGCGCCCACAAGGTCACCAGCGCCGGCCTCGACGACTACGTCACGGCCGTCGTGTCGGCGTACCTGTCCGACCGCACCGACGGCGAGCGGTTCGCCGCGTGGGTCGCGCGCGCCGACGACACCCTGCTGCGCGGGGAGCCGGTGGCAGTCTGATGAGCGAGCGCGCGCAGCCCTTCCACTGCCCCTACTGCGGGGACGAGAACCTGTTCCCCCAGGAGGGCGCAGGTGCGTGGGAGTGCCGCTCGTGCCTGCGCGCCTTCACGGTGAAGATGACCGGGATGATCCGGCCGGGCGGAGGTGCGCCATGAGCCTGTCCACCCGCGCCGCCCGCGCCTTCAAGGGCACCCACACCGAGGGGCGTACGCCGGAGGAGCTGCGCGAGCTCGTCTCCCACGTCGGCGCCGAGCTCGAGCTGGCTCCCGCCGAGGTGATCATCGAGTGGGCGGTCGCGACCTTCGGCGACCGGTTCGCCATCACCTCCTCGATGGGTGACGCCGTGCTGGCCCACCTGGCCTCCACGGTCGCGCCCGGCATCGACGTCGTCTTCCTCGACACTGGCTACCACTTCGTCGAGACCATCGGCACCCGCGACGCGGTCGAGGCGACCCTGCCGGTGAACCTGCGCACCGTCGGCACGTCGCTGAGCGTCGCCGAGCAGGACGAGCAGTACGGCAAGGACCTCTACAAGACCGATCCCGACCTGTGCTGCGCGCTGCGCAAGGTCAAGCCGCTGGCCGACACGCTCGCCGAGTACGACGCCTGGGCCACCGGCCTGCGTCGCGCCGAGACGCACAACCGCGTCATCGCGCCGGTCGTGGGCTGGGACGCGCGCAAGGGCAAGGTCAAGGTGTCGCCCCTCGCTCGCTGGAGCGACGAGCAGGTCGAGACCTACATCGCCGACAACGGCGTGCTGGTCAACCCGCTCGTGCACGACGGATACCCCAGCATCGGCTGCTGGCCCTGCACCCGCCGGGTCGCGCCGGGCGACGACCCGCGCAGCGGGCGCTGGGCCGGCACCACGAAGACCGAGTGCGGGATCCACGCATGACACCACCCCGCCTGCTCCCCCACCGGTGCGACAACGCCGTCGCCCACCACCGCACCACCACTCACGATCGGAGGCACCTCTGATGGCTGCTCCTGCTCTGGTTGCCCTGGCCCACGGAAGCCGGGACCCGCGTTCGGCCGCGACGATCAAGGCGCTCGTCGCCGAGGTCAAGGCGCTGCGTCCCGACCTCCGCGTCGAGACGGCCTTCCTCGACCTCGCCAAGCCGTCGTTCGACACGGTCGTCGACCGGCTGGTCAAGGCCGGGTTCGACGAGATCGTCGTCGTCCCCCTCCTGCTCACCGAGGCCTACCACGCCAAGGTCGACGTGCCCGAGGTCATCGCCGCCGCGATGGCGCGCCACGAGGGCCTCAAGATCCAGGCCAGCCGGATCCTCGGCATGGAGTCGGCCTTCCTCGAGGTGCTCGACGTCCGCCTGCGCGACGCCCTCAAGGCTGCCCGGGTGCGCGAGCTCGACGCGCTCGTCCTCGCCGCCGCGGGCTCCTCGGACCCGCTCGCCAACCAGTCGGTGGCGCGCATCGCCCGCACCTGGGGCGCGCGCCACAAGCTCCCGGTGACGGCTGCCTTCGCCTCGGCCGCTCCGCCGGCGACCGGCGAGGCCGTCCGGGCCTTCCGTGCGGAGGGCAAGCGCCACATCGCGGTCGCGTCCTTCTTCCTCGCCCCGGGCCGCTTGCCCGACCGGGCCACCGAGCTCGCCTTCGAGGCCGGTGCCGTCGTGGTCTCCGACCCGCTGGGCGCGCACCCGGCGGTGGCGCGGGCGATCCTGGCGCGCTACGCCGTGGGTGCCGTCGAGCTCGTCCCCGTCTGATCCCACGCTGGCGTCATGGCGGGTGGTCGCCGGAGCGACCACCCGCCATGACGTCACGTGAGGTGCTTGAGCGCCTCGCGGCGCGACAGACCGCTGAGCCGATCGCCGTACCGGTCGGCGAAGGCCCGCACCCACACGGGATCGGTCCGCGCGTGCTGGCGCAGCGCCCAGCCGAGCGCCTTACGCACGAAGAACTCCCGCCCGTACGCCGTGCCGTCGAGGTTGGCGACCAGCACCCGCTCGAGCAGGTCGGTGTCGGTGTCCTCGCCGTGCCGCAGCTGCGCCAGCATCGCCGTACGCCGGACCCACATGCTGTCGGGGTCGACGGACCAGACGTCCATCACCGGCGTCGCTGCCGCGCGGTGGTCGAGCAGCACCTGCCCGACGAGGTGCGAGGCGACCTCGTCGACCACGTCCCACCAGGCGCCGGTGCGCACGAGGTGCTCGAGCAGCGGCAGCAGGTCGGGGTCGAGCCAGTCGCGGTAGGCGCGGTGGCGCAGCAGGGCGACGGCGGCGTACCACTCCTCGCGGTGCGTGACGTCGTCCCACAGCTCGAGGGCCGCGGCCTCCCAGGACCCCCGGTCGACGAACCGGTGCTCGACGAGGAGCGGCCTGAGCAGCGCCCGCAGCTCGGGCGCGCCGAGCCCGACGTAGGGCAGGTCGGACTTCATGTAGGCCTGCTGCTGCACCGCCCGCTCAGGATCGCCGGTCGCGGCGAGGGCGGCCCGGACCGCGCCGACGTACGTCACGGGCGTCCGCTCATCCGACGAGGCGTTCGCGCAGGTGCTCGAGCTGACGCGCGGGGTCGGCGGTCATGCCGCCGTGCACCGGCCCCGGCTGGAGGACGGTGCTGCGCGGGGCCTTGAGGAAGCCGAACCGCTGTCCCAGTGACTGGCGCGCCGCCTCCCCCGCCCGCTCGTCCCCGCGGCACACCGCGTCGACGAAGGCGAGCGCCTCGCAGACCTGGTCGGTGTCGAGGTCGGGGTGCAGCGCGCGCAGCCGGTCGGCGTCCACGCTCCACGACGCGTCGAGGAAGTCGGCGCCCTGGCAGTGCAGGACCACGCCGACGTTGAGGAACTCCTCGCGCTCCGGGCGCGGGACGCAGCGCAGCACGACGTACTGGTAGGCGAGCCTCATCCGGCACCTCCCGGCAGCCACTGGCGGGTGCCGAGCCGGGCGAGGAGGAACTCGACGTAGGCCGCGCGCAGCGCGTCGGGCGTCTCCGCGCCCGCCACCGGCTCGAGCCAGACGTCGGGGACCTCGGCCAGCACGTCGGCGAGGACGTCGGCCCCGAGTGCTGCGGAGATCTCGCTGTCGAGCTCCCGCGCGCGGCTGGCGCACGTCTCGAAGACGTGACCGCTGACGTCCCACGGCTGGGCGGCGAACTTCGCGGGGTCGCCGACACCGGAGCGCCACCCGTGGTGGAAGTAGAGCGAGGCACCGTGGTCGATGACCCAGAGGTCGCCGTGCCAGAGCAGGAGGTTGGGGTTGCGCCAGGAGCGGTCGACGTTGGCGGTGAACGCGTCCAGCCACAGCACGCGCGCGCCCTCGTCGTCGGCGGCGCTGACCTGCCCGTCGACGCCGAAGGAGCCGGGCAGGAAGTCGATCCCGAGGTTGGTGCCGACGCTCGCCACCAGCAGGTCCTGGACCTCCTCGTCGGCCTCGTAGCGAGCCAGCTCAGCGTCGAGCTCGAGGACGACGAGCCGCGGCGTGCGCAGGCCGAGCCGCGTGGCCAGCCCGCTGGCGATGACCTCGGCCACGAGCACCTTCGCGCCCTGGCCGGCGCCGCGGAACTTGCAGACGTAGGTGCCGAGGTCGTCTCCCTCCACCACCCCGGGCAGGCTGCCGCCCTCGCGCAGCGGCGTGACGTAGCGGGTGACCGCGACGGTGGGCATCACTGGACCGGGGACTCCTCGTGGAGCCGCTTCGTCTCGGCCTCGACGTCGAAGTCGGCGACCGGCCACTGCGGGTCGAGCCCGCGGAGCGTGTCGAGGAGGAGCTGGCCGACGGCGAGGTTGCGGAACCACTTCTTGTCCGCGGGCACCACGTGCCACGGTGCGGCCTCGGTGTGGGTGCGCTCGAGCGCGATCTCGTACGCCTCACGGTAGGCCGGCCACAGGGCACGCTCGTCGAGGTCGCCGGGGTTGTACTTCCAGTGCTTCTCCGGGTTGGCCAGCCGCTCGGCGAGACGCTCCTTCTGCTCCTCGGGGCCCACGTGCAGCATGCACTTGATGATCGAGAAGCCCTCGTCGGCCAGGCGGGCCTCGAACTCGTTGATCGCACCGTAGCGGCGCTCGATCTCGCCGGGCTCGGCGAAGCCACGTACCCGGGCGATCAGCACGTCCTCGTAGTGCGAGCGGTCGAAGACACCGATGTAGCCCGCCTCCGGCAGCCCCTTCTCGATGCGCCAGAGGAAGTCGTGCGCACGCTCCTCCTCGGTGGGGGCCTTGAAGCTGGTGATCCGCACGCCCTGGGGGTCGACCAGCCCGATCGTGTGGCGCAGCACCCCACCCTTGCCGCTGGTGTCCATCCCCTGCAGCACGATCAGCACCCGGCGCTCGGACCCGACCGTCCGCTCGGCCCAGAGGCGCTCCTGCAGGTCGGCGAGCTCGGGACCCATCGCCGCGAGCGCCGCCTTGCCGTCGGTCTTGGAGCCGTCGAAGCCGGGCGCGGCGTCGGTCTCGATCGCGGACAGGTCGACCGGCCCCTGCGGGAGCCGCAGGTGGGCGGAGATGTCGTCGGTCATGGGCACATCATGGCCCACCCGCGACTGCCACCGGTCCCAGCACGCGGCGTACGTCGAGGGTGCAACCCACGGCGGTCGCCGTGGCCCCGTCCCGCTGCGGCTCGTCGAACCACGTGCCCTGCGCGAACCCCGCCTTGGCGAGGATCCGCAACGAGGCGAGGTTGCGGTGGTCCGGTGCCGCGAAGTAGCTGCCGGCGTCGGGGAGGTCGCGCCTCGCCCGCTGCATCCACGCCCACACCATCCGCACACCCAGTCCTCGTCCGAGACGGTGGGGATCCCCGATCGCGTAGTCGAGCCCGAGGGCGTCGGGGTCGGGAGCGAGCAGGGCGAAGTCCGGGTAGTCCCGGATCCGGTAGTCCTGCACGAACCCGATCGAGCGACCGTTGACCTCGACCACCCACATCCGTGTCGGAGTGTCCCCGTCGACCCTGGGGCCGTACCGCGCTGTCACGCGGGCGTCGGTCGGCTCACCGTCGGCGTGCCACCACCGGCGCACGTGCGGAGCCCGCAGCCATCCGGCGAGGACCGGCAGGTCGCCGCGCGTCATCGCCCGGAGGTCGAGGACCAGGTCGCGGTCGACGACGAAGTGCGCCGTCCCACCGGACAGGTCGTGCGGCCACAGGTGGAGCGCGGGGGTCGGCGACAGGCCTTCGGCGAGCCTGAGAGCGGTCGCCGCCCACGACTCCCCGGGGCCGGTGTCCCCCGCAGCGGTGTGCTCCCCGTCGCGGACCAGGACCTGCACGCCGTACGCCGTTCAGTGGGCGAGCGCGCCCGGCACGACCGGCGGGAGGACCGACCACGGGAAGTCGATCCACTGCTCGGTGACCCGCCAGCTGTAGTCCGGCTTGATGACCGACTGCGGCTTCTCGTAGATCACGACGGTGCGCGCCTCGGCCACGTTGCCCTCGCAGAACTGGTGCACCAGCTCGAGGGTGCGGCCGGTGTCGGCGACATCGTCGGCGATGAGGACCTTCAGCCCGGACAGGTCGATCGCCGCCGGCGTCGGTGGCAGCATGATCGGCACGTCGAGGCGCTGGTCGACGCCGGTGTAGAACTCGACGTTGATCACCGACAGGTTCTTCACCCCCAGCGCGTAGCCCAGGCCCATACCGAGCGCGAGACCGCCGCGCGCGATCGACAGGATCATGTCCGGGGCGAAGCCGGAGTCGGCCACCTCCTGCGCCAGCTCGCGGGTGGCCGTGCCGAACAGGTCGTAGGTGAGGACCTCGCGCTCGTTGCTCACGAGCACATCCCACCAGAGGGCTGACCTGCCGCGGAAGGGGTCGCTCAGTCCTCCGGGTGGTCGACGAGGTCGGTCAGGTCCACCTGGTCGTCGTCGGCCAGCGCTTCTCGGACCACCGAGAAAGCCAGGCCTGCGCCGTAGCCCTTGCGCGCGAGCATCCCGACCAGGCGCCGGGTGACGACCTGCGGTTCGAGCCCGCGCACGGACCGCATCTTGCGGTCCACCAGTGCGCGGGCCGCGGTGCGCTGGTCGTCCTCGTCGATCTGCTCGAGGGCGGCCTTGGCCTCCTCGTCATTCACGCCCTTGCGGCGCAGCTCCTGCGCCAGCGCACGGGGCGCGAGCCCGCGGCTGCGGTGCCGGCTCTCCACCCACGCCGAGGCGAAGGCAGCATCGTCGATCAGGCCGACGTCGGTGAAACGGTCGAGCAGCTCGGTGGCGATCTCGTCGGGCACCTCGCGCTTGGCCAGCTTGTCGGCGAGCTCACGGCGCGTGCGCGCCTGGCCGGTCAGCGCATCGAGCAGGATCGTGCGGGCCACTCCTTCGGGATCGGCCTCCACCTCCGCCGCGCGTGCGGCAGCGGTGGCGGCGCGGGCCTCCTCGGCCTCGGCGCGGGTCCGGGTGCGGCTGCGGCCGCGACCCTTCTTGCGCGAGCGCTCACCAGACCGCTCGGCAGGCTCGGTCGCCGGCGACGGCGTGGGTGGGGTGTCCCCCACCCACGCGCGCACGCCGAGTCCGACGTCACCGGCCCACGACGGCGGCGGGCGATGTTCCTCAGAAGTCATTGACCCCGATGGGCTCGTCACTCAGCTCGTCGGCAGGCTTGTCGACGGCCGGGATGACGCCCAGCTTCTCCAGGATCAGCTTCTCGATCTCGTTGGCGAGGTCGGGGTTGTCCTTCAGGAAGTTGCGCGAGTTCTCCTTGCCCTGGCCGAGCTGGTCGCCCTCGTAGGTGTACCAGGCGCCAGCCTTGCGGATGATGCCCGCCTCGACGCCGACGTCGATCAGGCCGCCCTCGCGGCTGATGCCCTTGCCGTACATGATGTCGAACTCCGCCTGCTTGAACGGCGGGGCCACCTTGTTCTTCACGACCTTGACGCGGGTGCGGTTGCCGACCATGTCGGTGCCGTCCTTCAGCGTCTCGATGCGGCGCACGTCGAGACGCACCGAGGAGTAGAACTTCAGCGCGCGACCACCGGTGGTGGTCTCGGGCGAGCCGAACATGACGCCGATCTTCTCGCGGAGCTGGTTGATGAAGATCGCGGTCGTGCCGGAGTTGTTGAGCGCACCGGTCATCTTGCGCAGCGCCTGGCTCATCAGCCGCGCCTGGAGGCCGACGTGGCTGTCGCCCATCTCACCCTCGATCTCGGCGCGGGGCACCAGGGCCGCCACGGAGTCGATGACGATCAGCGAGAGCGCGCCGGATCGGATCAGCATGTCGGCGATCTCGAGCGCCTGCTCGCCCGAGTCGGGCTGGGAGACCAGGAGGGCGTCGGTGTCGACACCGAGGGCCTTGGCGTAGTCGGGGTCGAGCGCGTGCTCGGCGTCGATGAAGGCGACGATGCCGCCGGCCGCCTGGGCGCTGGCCACCGCGTGGAGGGCGACCGTCGTCTTTCCGGAGGACTCCGGACCGTAGATCTCGACCACGCGTCCGCGCGGCAGACCACCGAGGCCGAGGGCCACGTCGAGGGCGATCGACCCGGTGGGGATCACCTCGAGCGGGGCACGCGTCTCGTCGCCCAGTCGCATGACCGAGCCCTTGCCGAACTGCTTCTCCACCTGTGCGAGCGCGGCGTCGAGGGCCTTCTCGCGGTCTGCACCAGCCATTGCTGTGTCCCGTTCTCTCGTCGTGTGTGTCGGTACTTCTCCGACGTTAGGGCGAGCCACCGACAGTCCCTGATCAGGACGGTCGAACGCTGTGGACAACCTCGCCGCACGTCGTACCTGTGGACGAACAGTAGCCCGAACACGTGTTCGATGGCAGACGTGGCGCGGCGTGTCGCGCGGATGTTCGCGATGACCGTGCGGGTCGGGGTCAGGGCGTCCGGGTGAGCCGTCCTGCCACCACGACGGCGAGGGCGAGCAGGGCCGCGAAGAGGGCGAGCGCCGGGTAGCCCAGTCCCCCGACGATGACCCCTGCGAACGCGCCACCACCGGCCGCGGTGAGCGCCATGGCCATGTCGGAGGTCCCCTGCACGTCCGTGCGCGCCTCGATCGGGGTGCGGTCGGCGATCACGGTGGAGGCGGCGACGGTCGCGCACGACCAGCCCAGCCCGAGGAGGAACAACCCGGCGAAGATCTGCCACGAGGAGCCCTCCGGCGACAGTCCGCAGAGCGCGAGCGACACCAGCAGGACCACCCCTCCGGCGACCAGCACCGGCGAGCGCCCGAAGCGGTCCGCCGCCCAGCCGACGACGGGCGAGAAGGCGAACATCCCGAGCACGTGGACCGAGATGACGAAGCCGATGACCTCGAGGTGCGCGCCGCCGTGCTCCATGTGGAGCGGCGTCATGATCATCACCGTCACCATCGCCGCATGGGCGCACGCCATCGCGACCACGGCCGCGCCTACTGCGGGCACGTCCCGCACGACCGTGGTGAAGGCCGCCCACGACCTTCCCCGCACGTGCGGCGCGCCGTCCGGCACGACACCGGCCGCCTCCTGGGCCAGCAGGAGCGGGTCGGGACGCAGCCGCACCCAGACCCAACCGGCCGCCAGCACGAGCACGACCGAGCCGATCGCGAAGCCGCCGGTGAGCTCCGGGATGCCGAGCGGACGTGCGACCGTGCCGCCGACGCCCACCAGGTTGGGCCCCGCAACGGCACCGATCGTCGTGGCCCACACGACCACCGACAACGCGCGGGCGCGGTGCGCCTCGGTCGCGAGGTCGGTCGCTGCATAGCGCGAGCCGCTGTTGACCGCCGACGTCGCCCCCAACAGCACGGCACCGACGAGCAGCACCGCCATCGAGTCGACGACGCCTGCGAGGACGGCGAGCAGCGCACCGGTGGCGCCGGCGAGGTAGCCGAGCACGATGCCGATGCGGCGTCCACGTCGGCGCATCACCCGCGCGAGGACGTAGGCCGCTGCTGCCGTGCCGAGGACCTGGAAGGTCTGGGCGAGCCCGGCGAGCGTCTCGCTGCCGGAGATGTCGCGCGCCAGCAGGGACGCGGTGGCCACGCCGATGGTGACTCCGACCGCGCC
The DNA here is from genome assembly GCF_017310035.1 of Nocardioides sp. S5. NCBI lineage: Bacteria > Bacillati > Actinomycetota > Actinomycetes > Propionibacteriales > Nocardioidaceae > Nocardioides > Nocardioides sp. S5. Next base: position 2,185,802 of record NZ_CP022296.1, on the reverse strand, counting down.
GACGGCCTGGGAGACGACGAGCGTGCGGACGGTGTGGCGCTGGACCTGCTCGACGTCGAGGACCGCGCCGACCTCGCTGGTCACCGCTCGCTGTCCGGGAGCTCGAGCTGGCGCCAGACGGCGGCCCAGACCTGCTTGGGCGGCACTCCTGCGTCGAGCGCCTCCTGGGTCGTGCGCCCGTCGAGGTCGCGGACGACGGTGAGCTCGGCCCAGGTGCGGGAGTAGCTGCGCCCCAGCGCGTGGTCGAGCCGCGCCCAGAACTCGGTGTGCCTCATGGGGACACCGAATCACGGACCGCCGACACCTCGAGCCACGCCTCCCCCAGGTGGCCCGCGATGCCCGACCGGACCGAGACGTCGGTCCACCCGGAGCCGGCCACGACCTCGCGCAGCGCGTCGGCGCGCCAGTAGGTGAAGTGACGCCGGCTGCTGATCGACCCATGGGTGGACCAGCCGTCGCCGTCGCCCTCCTTGAGGGAGATCCGCAGCAGTCCACCGGCGCGGGTGACCCGAGCCAGCCGGGCCAGCACCGTCGGCAGGTCAGCGCGTCGCACGTGCAGGAGCGAGGCGTTCGCCCACACCGCGTCGTACGGACCCTCCGGCACCTGCAGGTCGTCGACCAGCGGGTCCAGCAGGTCGGCGTCGAACCCCTGCTCGCGCAGCAGGGCGACGAACCCTGGCGTGATGTCGGTGCGCCGCACCCGCAGGCCGAGCGCCCCCATCAGCAGTGCGTCGCGGCCGCCACCGGAGCCGATCTCCAGCACCCGGGCGCCCACCCCGATCCGCTGGACGAAGTCCTCGATGTCGGCGCGGACGGAGTCGGGCATCGTCGGCGACGCCCTGGCGTACGCCGCTGCGTCGACGTCGTAGGCGCGGACGGTCTCCTCCACGCTCATCGGGCCCCGACGTCGTGGAGGTGGTGGACGACGTCGTGCAGGTGGTAGCTCCCGAGGGACTCCACGGTGAAGACGGAGCCGTCGGACCGCAGCCCCCGCCGGTCCTTCGCGGCCTCCGTGACCGTGGCGTAGAGACCGGCCACGGTTCCAGCGGCCGCGATCAGCCCGACCGCCACCTCCGCGGGGTCCTGGGTGCCGTAGTCGCTCTCGACCGCGGTCGCGTCCTGGTCCCAGTTGGCGAAGGAGGGCTCGTCGACCTCCAGCATCAGCCGCACCCGCTCCGCAAAGACGACGTGCACGTCACGCACGTGGCAGGCGTACTCCAGCGGTGACCACACGGCCGGCGCAGGGCGTGTGGTGACGTCGGTGCCAGCGAGCACCTCCGACCACGCCATCGCGGTGTCGTGGATCCGCGTCGGCAGAGCGTCCAGCGACTGCGCGGCCGGGTCGAACCCGCAGTCAGGACAGGGCCGCTCGAGGACCCAGGTCCAGTCCTTGGTGTCAGGGACGGGCTGCACGTCGTCGCTCGGCATGCAGCCATCCAACCAGCCCGGTCAGTGGCCCGGGTGGTCGCCGAACGCGACGCTCGTGCATGCCAGGCGGGCGCCGGCCGCACCCGTCGTGGGGTCGGTCGGCAGCGCGTGGATCACGACCGAACCGGCAGCCCCGGGCACGAAGCTCCACGGCACGGTGGCCGTGGCCACGCCGCGGCCCCGTGCGTCGGACGTGACATCGAGCCACACCTCGCGCTCGGCGAGCGGACCGGTGGCGCCGGCGTGCTGGTAGTGCCCGCCCGAGGTCGTCGGGTCGGTGCCGCAGGTCCCGGTGTGCACGTGGGCGCCGAACGTGCGGCCGGGCGGAAGGCGCTCGACCATGAGCCGCACAGTGGTCGTCTCCCCGCGGGTCCAGGCATGCACCTGCGTGGTGATGTCGGCGTACGCCGCGTCGTGCGTGTACGTCGGCCCGCGGCCGTGGTCCACGAGCACGCTGGCGGCCACGGCCGCACCTGGTAGGGCGACCACCGCGACGGCGGTGGCGATGCTGGTCCTGATGCTCGACATGGTGGGTCCTCCTGGGTCGGTGCGCCCGACGCGAGACGCATCTGGAAGTGCCGCCCACCGGCGCGTTCGGTTCACAGCGGTCTGGACCGGCGACAGACTTGGGCCGGCGCGTGAACCGATCCCGGGGGTCGGTGCCACTAGGAGACGTGATGGGAGAGGACGACACCGGCTGGGACGCCCGCGGGGCCGTGGACCGGCGCAGCGACGCCGAGCTGCTGGAGGCGGTGGGCGACGCGGACCGCGGGGCGCTGCACGAGCTCTTCGTGCGCCACGAGCCGTGGCTGGCGATCCGCCTCTCGCGTCGGTGCGCCGACCCGGCGATCGTGGACACCGCCGTCCAGGACACGTTCCTGACGGTCTGGCGCAAGCCGGGTAGCTGGCGGGGCGACGGCGAGGTCGCAGCCTGGCTGTGGGGCATCGCCGTGCGCTCGATGCTGCACCAGCTGCGCCCGCGCGCCAACGTCGTGGAGAGGTTGCGCGCCCTGCGCGGGTCGCCGATGGCCTCCGCGGAGGAGGAGCTGCTCGCCCGGGTGGAGCACAGCGACGTGGGGCTGGCCTTCTCCCGTCTCTCCCCCGACCTGCAGGCGGTCGTCCAGGCGACCGTCCTCGACGGCCTCACCACGCGCGAGGCCGCCGCGCTGCTCGGCATCCCGAGCGGCACCGTCAAGAGCCGGATGAGCCGCGCTCGCACCGAGCTGAGGGAGGGACTGCTGTGACGCAGACCTGGCACGCCGACGAGGACACCCTCCGGGCCTGGGCCGCTGGTGCGGCCGCACCGGTGCTCGCGGCCTCGATCGAGACCCACCTCCTCCGCTGCGAGGAGTGCCGGCTCCGGACGAGGGCGCTGTCGCGGACGACCGCGGACGAGGGCGTACGACGCTGGGACGCCCTGGCGGACCGCATCGACCGGCCCCGGTCCCGCCGGCTGCTGAGCCTGGGCCTCGCCACCCCCGCCCTCCGGACCGCCTGGCTCACCTCCCTCCTGGTGCTGCTCGCCCTTCCGGTGCTGGTCTCGGTGCTGGGCTTCCGGCTCCCGCTCGTGATGGCGCTGGCGCCCGTCGCCCCTCTGGCGGCGGTCGCCCTGGTCTACGGCCGCGGCGCCGAGCCGGCCGGTGAGCTCGCCCTCGCCACGCCGACCGCCGGACTACGGCTCGTCGCGGCGCGCGCCCTGCTCGTCGCGCTGACCGCCGTGCCGGTCGGCGTGGGGGGCGCTCTGCTCGTCGGCGTCCCCGTCCCCATCGCGTTCGGCTGGCTCCTGCCCGGGGCCGCCCTCGCGTCGCTGGTCGCCCTGGCCGGCACCACCCGCCTGGACCCCGCCATCGTCGCGGCCGTCCTGGGCTCGACCTGGGCCGTCGTCGTGTCGTGGCCGGCCGCGTCCCGGCGGGTCCCCGCCGACGTCGTCAGCGAGCTCATCGCCTCGGCGCCCAGCCAGCTCACCGCCCTCGTGGTCGCGCTCGCCGCGATCACCTTCACGATCGCTCGTCGCGACACCGTCGCCTACCGGAGGACCGCATGACCACCACCCGCACCACCACCGCCACGCTGCTGGCCGCAGACGGCGTCACCCATCGCTTCGGCTCGCTGACCGCGGTCGACGACGTCGACCTGTCCCTCGGTCCGGGGATCGTCGGCCTGCTCGGCCCGAACGGCGCCGGCAAGACGACCCTCCTGCGGATCCTGGCCACCGTCCTGGCCCCCGACCGGGGCACCCTGTCCCTGCTGGGGATGGACCCGGCGTCACCGTCCGCCCGCACCGACGTACGCCGGCGGCTCGGCTACCTCCCGCAGTCGCCGCAGCTCTACGGCGGGTTCACACCACTGGAGATGGTCGACTACGTCGCCATCCTGAAGGAGCACACCGACCGGGCGTGGCGCCGGCGCGAGGCTGCCACAGTGCTCGAGGCCGTCGGCCTCGGCGACCGGATGCACAAGCGCATCCGGACGCTGTCCGGTGGCATGCAGCAGCGGGTGGCGCTCGCGGCCGCGCTCATCGGCACCCCGGACCTGCTCGTCCTCGACGAGCCCGCGACCGGCCTCGACCCCGAGCAGCGGATCGCCCTGCGATCGGTGCTGGCGGAGACCGCCCAGCGCGGCTGCGTCGTGCTGTCGACCCACAACACGGCCGAGGTGGGGGCGCTCTGCCACCACGTCCTGGTCATGGACCGCGGCCGCATCTGCTGGGGCGGCACCCCGGCGGAGCTCGCCGCTGCTGCCGACGGCATGGTCTGGGAGTCCGCCCACGACGAACCGACCGCCCTGCGCAGCTGGGTGACGGGGCCGGGAGCGCGCCGCCACCTCGGCACCCCGCCCGCCGGGGCCACGGCCCTCCAGCCGACGCTGGACGACGGGTACCTCCTCGTCACGAGGCTCGCGCGATGATGGCCGTGCTCGGGCAGGCTGCCCTGCCGACCGCTCGGACGATGAGGTGGTGGCCGCTCGGTGCCGTGGGGGCGCCGGTCCTCGGTCTCGTCCTCGTCGCCCGCAGCCAGGACCGTCCGACCGACGGCCTCCTCCTCGTCGGTGCCGCGGCGCTGGCCTCGCTGGCGGTCGCGGCGCTGCGCGACGACGCGGCAGCGCTGCTCGAGCCGGTCCCCGTGTCGCCCATGTCCCGTCGCCTGCTGCGACTGGTGCTCGTCGGGGTCCCGACGCTCCTCGTCTGGTGGGCACTCGTGGCCGTCGGCGGCGGCGCGTCCGGCCCGGGCCCGCTCCTGGCGCTGGCCGCGTCGGGGGTCGCCGTCGCCGTGTGGGGTCCGGCGCGGTGGCGGGTGCTGGCCGGCGCCGCCGTCCCGGTCGTGTGGGTCGCCGTCGACCGTGCCGTCGGCTCCTCCGGCACGCTCGGGGACGTCCTCGGCTGGTGGCGCACGGACCCGTGGCCGGTGCTCGCGCTCGCCGTGGCGGCCAGCGTCCTGGGGAGGCGGCGATGAGCGCCGCGGTCGCGTCCACGGACGTGCCGGCACCTCGACGCCCCACGTCGTACGCCGTCGCGCGGTCACTGGCCGCCGCCGAGCTCCGCCGCGCGGTCCGCACGCCCGTGCTCCCCCTCGGCCTGGCCGTGTCGGTCTGGTTCATGTGGACCACCACGCCGCAGTCGGAGGAGTGGTCCGGCGGCGCCTACAGCGAGCTGGTGATGACGTCGGCTCCGCTCCTTCTGGCGACGTCATGGGTCTCGGCTGTGTCGTTCCACCGCGAACGCGCGGCTGTCGGCACCGAGGCGCCCGTGAGCGACGGACTGCGTGCCTGGGCCCGGGTCCTCGCCTCGGCGCCACTGGTCCTGCTGGCGCTCGCCTTCGCGGTGCTGCTGGGCATCCGCGAGCGGGCACTCGGCGGGCTCACGCTCGGCACCGAGCCGGGCCGCACCACCGAGGCACTGCACTCCGTGCCCGAGCTCGCACAGCACGTGGCGCTGGCCGTGCTGGCGGTCGCCCTGGGTGCGGCGCTCGGCCGGCGCGTGTCGAGCCTGGTGCTGGCGCTGCCCGTGCTCCTCGTCTTCTGGTTCGCGGTCGACGGTTTCTCCTGGCTCTCGGCCACCGCTCGGTGACGCCGTTCTCCGTCGTGCAGGTGCAGCCCGTCACGGTGCCGGTGGGACCGGCCGCGGCGGACCCGCTCGACTTCCCCTCGCACTGGCTGCTCGAGCCGCCGGGTGAGTTCCAGGAGGGGTGGGCCCGCCTGTTCGTGTCGACCGACCTGGCGTGGTGGCACGACGGCTGGGTGCTCGGACTCGCGTTGGTGCTGCTCGCTCCAGCCTTTCCGGGCGGGACGACCCGGCGCGTCCTGCTCGCCACCGGGGTCCTGACAGGCGCGGTGTGCGCGGTCGCCCAGGCGTGGGTCATCCCGTGAAGCGCCTGTTCCTGGTCCCGCTGCTGGTCCCGCTGCTGGTCTCCGTGCTGGCGGCCTGCAGCCCGGCTGCGTCGGACGCCGACGGCGAGGTCTACGTCGCCGGGCCGATGGCTCCGGCTGCACAGAAACACCCCGACGCCGTACCGGTCCTCGTCGACACAGACCTGGCACCCGACGACCTGGCCGCCCTCGCACTGCTCGCTCGCCATCCCGGCGTCGAGGTCGTGGCCGTCACGGTGCCGTTGACGGGTCAGCTGGGCTGCGTCGGTCGTGGCCTGGTGGCCGACCTCTTCGAGGGGCTCGGGACGCCACCGCCGCCCCTCGCGTGTGGAGACACGGCACGCGGGCCGGACGGCGTCGCCTTCCCCCAGGCCTGGACGATGGGTGCCATCCAGAGCAGTGGCCTGGTCGGCGACCACGTCCCGCCCTCGCTCACGCCGGTGGAGTCCCCGGCCGCCGAGCTGATCGCCCGCACGGCCCGCCGGCACGACCGGCTGCAGGTCGTCGCGCTCGGTCCGCTGACCGAGCTCGCGACCGTGCTGCGCCGACACCCGGCGGCGTACGCCCGGCTCGGCGGCATCACCATGATGGCCGGTGCCGTGGACAGCGCCTCGCACGGCGACGGCATCGCGGAGTGGAACGCCGGCGCTGATCCCGTGCCGTTCGCCGAGGTCCTCGCGAGCGGCGTGCCCGTCCTGGTCGTGCCCGACGACCCGGTGCCGCGGGGAGCGCCCTCAGGCCTGGCCGGACCGGTTGTCGGCTCGCTCGGCCGGGTCCCCGGCTTCGAGTCACCCGCCTACTGGGACCTCGTCACCGCCGGCGTGTTCCTGGCTCCCTCGGCCGCCACGACGGAGTCGGGCACCTGGTCCGTCGACACGACCGGCGACCGCGGCCGCCTGCGGCGTACGGGCGACGGGCCGGTGCAGGTGGTCAGTGCTGTCGACGCGGCGGCTCTCGACGAGGTCTACCGCGCCGCGTTCGGATGAGCCCGGCGACAATGGGGCGATGCAGATTCGTGCGGCGACAGCAGCGGACCTCCCGGCGGTCGCCGCGATCTACGGCCGCGAGGCACTCGAGGGCCACGCGACCTTCGACGTCGAGCCCCGCCCGACGAGCACGTGGAAGGAGAGGCTGGCCGCGACGGACGACCGGTTCCTCGTCGCCGACCACGAGGGGACCGTCATCGGCTACGCCACGTCGATGCCCTACCGCGCCAAGCCGGCCTACCTCCACACCCGCGAGACCACGGTCTACGTCGCGCCCGGCCACCAGGGACTCGGCACCGGCCGTCGGATGTACGACGCCCTCCTGGCGTTGCTCGCCGACGACGGCGTGCACGTGGTCGTGGCCGCCGTCGCCCAGCCCAACCCGGGCAGCCTCGCGCTGCACCGCGCGTGCGGCTTCACCGAGATCGGCACGATGCGCGAGGTGGGCCGCAAGCACGACCGGTGGATCGACATCACCTGGCTGCAGAAGGTCCTGACGTGAGTCAGGCCAGGCCGAGCTCGCGCGTGGAGACCTCGCGCATCTCGACCTTGCGGACCTTGCCGGTGACCGTCATGGGGAACTCCTCGACGACCATGACGTAGCGCGGGATCTTGTAGTGCGCGAGCTTGCCGCTCGCGAACTCGCGCATCCCGGCGGCGTCGAGCGGCTCGGTCCCCGGACGCATCCGCAGCCAGGCGCACAGCTCCTCGCCGTACCTCGCGTCCGGGACGCCCACGACCTGGACGTCCTCGATGTCGGGGTGGGTGTAGAGGAACTCCTCGATCTCGCGGGGGTAGATGTTCTCCCCGCCGCGGATCACCATGTCCTTGATGCGGCCCGTGATCCGGACGTAGCCGTCGTCGTCCATCACGCCGAGGTCGCCGGTGTGCATCCACCCGTCGGCGTCGACGGCCTCGCGCGTCTTCTCCTCGTCCTGCCAGTAGCCGAGCATCACCGAGTAGCCGCGGGTGCAGAACTCCCCCGCCTCGCCGCGCGGCACGGTGTCGCCGCTGACGGGGTCGACGATCCTGACCTCCAGGTGCGGGCACACCCGACCGACGGTGCCGACCTTGCGCTCGAGGGAGTCGTCGCGCCGGGTCTGGGTGGAGACCGGCGACGTCTCGGTCATGCCGTAGGCGATGGTCATCTCGTCGATCCCGGCCTGGATGAGCTTCTTCATCATCTCCTCGGGGCACGGCGAGCCGGCCATGATGCCGGTGCGGACGCTGGAGAGGTCGTAGGACGCCAGGTCGGGCAGCGCCCACTCCGCGATGAACATCGTGGGCACGCCGTAGAGCGAGGTGCAGCGCTCCTGCGAGACCGCCTGCAGCGTCAGCGCGGGGTCGAAGCCGGGCGCTGGGATGACCATGGTCGCGCCGTGCGTGACGCAGGCGAGGTTGCCCATCACCATCCCGAAGCAGTGGTAGAAGGGCACCGGGATGCAGACCCGGTCGGCCTCGGTGTAGCCGCAGACCTCGCCGACGAGGTAGCCGTTGTTGAGGATGTTGCGGTGGCTGAGCGTGGCGCCCTTGGGATAACCGGTCGTGCCGGAGGTGTACTGGATGTTGATCGCGTCGTCGGGTCGCAGCGCGGCCTCGCGCGCGGCCAGGTCGTCGTCGCCGACGCCTTCACCGTCGGCGACCAGGCCTGCCCAGCTGTCGGCGTCGTCGAGGTGCACGACCCGCTCGAGGGTCGGGTTGTGCTCGGCCGTCTCCTCGATCATCGCGCGGTAGTCGCTCGTGCGGAACGACGTCGCGCTCACCAGCATCCGCATGCCGCTCTGGTTGACGGCGTAGGAGAACTCGTGGGTGCGGTAGGACGGGTTGACGTTGACCAGGATGGCGCCGACCCGCGCCGTGGCGAGCTGCACCAGCGTCCACTCGGCGCTGTTCGGCCCCCAGATGCCGACCCGGTCCCCGGCCTCGATCCCGGCGCCGATCAGGCCGCGCGCGAGGCCCGCGACGTCCCGTTCGAGGTCGGCCCACGTCCAGCGTCGCCCGGTCGCGCACTCGACGAGCGCCTCGCGGTCGGCGTACGCCGTCACGGTCCGCGCGAGGCTGGCGCCGATCGTCTCCTCCAGCAGCGCCGGCGTGGTCTCTCCCTGGGCGTAGGAATCCATGCCCGGCAACCTACGACGCCGGCCGGTGCGTCGCCAGAGGTCTCAGGTCAGCAGCAGCGCGTCGAGGCGACGGCGTACGACGAGCAGGCCGACGACGCCCATCACGACGAGGTAGACGACCGACACCGCCGAGTCCCAGGTCACGTTGCCCGTGGTGAGCTCGCGGCACAGCACGACGCCGCGGTAGAGCGGGCTGGCCTCCACGACCCAGCGCAGCACGCCGTTGCCGAAGGCCTCGACGGGGAAGAAGGTCGCGGAGAAGAGGAACAGCGGCATCTGCGCGAGCGTGATCTTGTCGAAGTCCTGCCAGCTCGTCATCCAGGTCGTCAGCGCCATGCAGACGGCGGAGAAGGCGAAGGCGATCAGCACGGTGGCCGGCAGCGCCAGCACGGCCCACCACGACTCCACCAGCCCCATTGCGACCATCACCAGCAGGAAGGCCGCGGAGTAGACCGAACCACGCATGAGGCCCCACGTGATCTCGCCGCGGGCGATGTCGCCGGTGGAGAGCGGCGTGGCCAGCATCTGGTCGTAGAGCTTCTCGTACTTGAGCTTGAAGAACACGTTGAACGTCGAGTCGAGCAGTGCACCGTTGAAGGCCGAGGTGGCGAGCATGGCGGGCGCGACGAAGGTGGCGTAGGGCACCTGCTCGCCGTGGAACTCGAAGCCGTCGATGAGCTGGCCGACGCCGATGCCGATCGAGAAGAGGTAGAGGACCGGCTCGAGGAAGCCGGTGAGGAAGAGCTTCCACGCCGACTTGTAGACGATGAAGTTGCGCAGCACGAGCAGGCGGGCGGCGCCCACCGGCGTCAGGGGTGCGGGGATCCCGGTCACGGGTGCCACCTCAGACCTCCAGCCGCTTGTCGAGGCCGGTCACGGCCCAGCGCCAGCCAACGACGCACAGCACCACGAGGACACCGGCGTTGAGGGCGGCCAGGGACCAGTCGACCGTGTCGAGGCACAGCATCCGCGACAGCGACACCCCGTGCCACAGCGGAGTCAGTCGGGCCACCCACTCGAGCACCGGACCGAGGTTGGCGATGGGGAAGAACGCCCCGGAGAACAGGGTCAGCGGCAGCACCCCGAGGCGGAAGAGCAGGCCGAAGCCCTCCTCGGACCTCAGGCGCGCGGAGTAGCCGAAGGCGAGGGTGGCGAAGGCACTGCCGACCAGCACCTGCGAGACCCACGCCAGGACCGGGCCCCACCAGGTCTCGAAGACACCGAAGGGCGCCAGGACGAGCATGAAGACCGCGCACGCCGAGGCGATCCGGAAGACCACGAAGCACAGGAAGGCGTTGACCAGGTCGCGCACCGCGAGGGGCGTGGCGAGCTGGGCGAAGAACGTCTTGTGCCACTTGATGGCCCCCATGACGGGGTACGTCGTCTCGCTGACCGCGATCGTCATCGCGTGCGCCGCGACCAGGCCGGGCACGATGAAGGCGAGGTAGGAGGTGGCGCCCTCGAGGCGGTCGGGGTCGCCCTCGATGAAGCCGCCGAGCAGGACGCCCATCGCGAGGACGTAGAACAGCGGGGTGACGAAGGAGTTGGCCACTCCCCCGCGCCAGGTGCGCTTGTAGACGGTGAGCCAGTAGTCGTACTGGCGGGTGATGCCCTCGCGGACCGACAGGGAGCCGGTCGGGCGGGTGGCGGGACGCGCGTCGGTCGTGGCCATCAGTCGGCCAGGCTCCGGCCGGTGAGGCGCAGGAAGACGTCCTCGAGGGTGGAGCGCCGCACGAGCGTGGCGATCGGGTGCAGCCCGCGCTCGAGGACGGCGGTGACGACCTCCTCGCCGCGGTCGCTGTAGACCAGGAGGCGGTCGGGCAGCACCTCGACGCGCTCGCCGAGGTCCTCGACCTTCTCCGCGAGCGCCTCGTGCTCGCCGACGCCGAAGCGGAGCTCGGCGACCTCGCGGGTGGAGTGGGTGTCGATGAGCTCGCGTGGGGACCCCTCGGCCGCGATCAGCCCCTTGTCCATCACCACGAGCCGGTCGCAGAGCTGCTCGGCCTCGTCCATGTAGTGGGTGGTGATCACCAGCGTCACGCCGGCCTGCTTGAGCCGGAAGAGCTGGTCCCAGAGCACGTGGCGGGCCTGCGGGTCCAGGCCGGTCGTGGGCTCGTCGAGGAGGAGGAGGTCGGGGCTGTTGATCAGGCTCCGCGCGATGGTCAGGCGCCGCTTCATGCCGCCCGAGAGGCTTTCGACCTTCGCCTTAGCCTTGTCGGTGATCTGCGCGAACTCGAGCAGCTCATGGGCGCGGTCACGGCAGGTCGCGCGATCGATGCCGAAGTAGCGACCGTAGATGTAGAGGTTGTCGAAGACGTTGAGCTCGTTGTCGAGCGTGTCCTCCTGCGGGCACACGCCGAGGCGACCGCGGATGGCCGGCCCGTCGGTGGCGGGGTCCATGCCGAGGATCCGCAGCTCGCCGGAGGACACGGGACTGACCGAGGCGATCATGCGCATCGTGCTCGACTTGCCGGCGCCGTTGGGGCCGAGGAAGCCGAAGGCCTCACCGCGTCGCACGTCGACGTCGATGCCCTTCACTGCCTCGAAGTCACCGAACGACTTGCGGAGTCCCCGTGCCGAGATCATGGAGTCCGTCACACCGGCCGACACTAGGGGAGAGCGCGGACATCCCGCCAACGACCACTCGGTCCGGGTCACCGGGTGATGACGTAGGTCCGGACCGGTCCCGACGGCCCGCTGCCGAGGTAGCCGTCGCCGTGCATCCGGCTCACCTGGTCCCGGATCGAGCCGTGGCCCGACGCCTCGGCCGCCGCGGCACCGGCGGCGTAGCGGTCGAGGTCGTGGTTGTCCGCGGTCCGGTGGGTGCCGTCGTCGAAGAGCACCGTCGTCCGGTGGGGCTGGTCGGGATTGTCCTCGCCGTCGAGGAGCGGCACCGCGTCCCCGCGGTTCTCGAGGTGGAGGGCGTGGGTGCCGTCGGGCAGCTGTGCGACCTGGGCGGTCGGTGATCCCGCGGTCACCACGTGCTCGACGTCGAAGAGCCGCGTGAAGTCGGGGTCGGCCGCCAACGACGTCGCCGCCATCCCTCCCTGGGAGTGACCCACCAGCATCACGGCCTTGCCCTCGAGACCGGCGTCGAGCATCGCCGCGCGGATGCCGCGGTCGTAGGCACTGTCGGTGCCGCCGATCAGCTGGTAGTTGGTCTCCATGTCGCGGATCAACCCGCCGGAGGGCAGCGGCGCCATGTCGTCGGTGCCGGGGAGGTAGACGACGTAGCGCTCCTCCCCGACCTGCTGGACCTGGATCGCCCCGTGCAGGGCCCCGGCGTGCGGTCCGGCGTCGAGGTCGTTGACCGCGGCGAGCTGCTCGACCAGCGCCCGCAGGCTGTCCGGTCGCACCCGCCGGGCGCCGCCCTCGACGTCAGCCACGCGGGCGACCGCGTAGTCGGTGTCGTCGCCGAGCAGCAACGCCATCAGACGTGCCGCGTCGTTGGTGGTGGGCTGGGCGACCGGTCCGTCGCCGGGGTCGAGCAGACCCAGCCCGGGCACGAGCGACCCGACCAGCCCTCCCCCGCTGTTGACCAGGTGCTGGGCCAGGCCGGGATGCTCGTGGAGCAGCGCCCCGAGCTGGTCGGTGAGGCGCTCCTCGAGCGCCTGCTGCTCCTCCGGCGTCAGCGACGACCAGCACGCGTGCCCGACTCCTGCCGCGACCACCAGCGCGGGCAGGGCGGTCACGGTCCCCGTCAGCACCACCCGCCCGAGCGTGTGGTCGATCGCCTCACCTGCGTGCCGCGACAGGGCGTCGCTGGCCCGGAACGCCGCCACCACGGCGCGTACGCCGAGCGCGTCGGCCTCGATGCCCACGGCGCGGACCGCCAGTCCGTCCGTGCCGGCGGTGGCGCCGAGCACCTGGACCTCGGCATCGGCGAACGACAGCGGCGAGAGCACTGCCGACTCGAGCAGGTCGCCGTCGGCCACGACCCGCGCTCCGAGGCCCGCCATCTCGACGAGGTCCCCGGCGTGCTGCTCGTAGCGTGCCGCGAGGCCGAGCATCTGCTCGTAGCCTGCCTCCACGCCGTGGGTGCCGCCGGTCACGGACTCGATCGGAGGGAGGCTGCCGCTGCTCACGACGTCACCTCGGCGGCGCGCACGGCCAGCTCGCGCGGCAGGTCGACGACGCTGCGTCGCTCGATGCGGACCATCGTCCAGCCGTCGCGGGCGAAGGGTGTCAGCGAGCACCAACCGTCGCTGAGGAGCACCCACTCCACGATCCCGGCAGCAGGACGCCCGCGCCGACCGCGACCCATCACGGCGGCGTGCAGGCGTCCACGCGAGTCGACCTCGAGCTGCTCGTGCCAGAGGCGTACGTCGGCGTCGGCGGCGCTCTCCAGCGCGTCGGCCGAGTCCCCCGCGAGCGTCGTCCCGGTGTGGTCGGCGACCATCGCGTCGAGGAGCTCGGTGCGGCGTCGTCGGACCGCCTCGCCGGTGGCGAGCAGGAGCTCCCACGGGGTCTCGAGCACGGCGGGCAGCGGGGCGGCGTACTGGCTCTCGCGCAGCATCGTCGTGTCGACGTGGGCGGCCCGACCGAGCTCGAGCCACCAGTCCTCCGCGGCGAGCCAGGCCAGCTCGAAGGCGACGCCGTCGCCGGTCGAGAGGCACACGACCCAGTCGTCGAGGTTGCGGTGCCAGCTGCGGACGCGGACGGTCCCGCGGCGCAGGCGCACGAGCACCTCGAGCTCGACGGCGAGCGCCGGGGCGTGCCACACGGTGAGGACCGCCCGGCCCTCCTCGGTGGGTACGCCGTCCGTGAGGAGCGTGGCGGCCACCAGCGCTTCGTCGAGGTCGTCCACCGGCACCGCCGGCGCGGGCCCGTCGCCGAGCCGACCGACCAGGCCGGCCGACGCACCGCCCGCCGGCACAAGCATCGGCGCGGCCGGGGACGGCACCCCGGTGAGATCGGCCAGGCGGTCGACGGCAGCATGGGTGAGGCGTACGCGTCGCGGGGTGACCGTCGGCTTGTCGACCTCGTCGCCGCGCGCGTCGAGCAGGATGGCGTTCACCGCGCGCCTCCGCCCAGCCGGTCGGGCACGTCGAGCCAGTCGCGGTGGCCCTCGGGTGGCGGCCGGAAGCTCGCCAGCAGCTGGTCGACGGGGTCGGGGGCGAGGTCCCTCACCCGGTCGAGCGCCGTGTCGGCCAGGCTCGCGAGTCGGGCGCGGGCGCCGTCGACGAGGCCCTGCACCCGCCGGGCGATCTCACGGATGAGGTCCTTGAGCCGATCGACCTCGTCGGCGTGGTGCCGCAGCGCCCGGGCAGCGTCGTCGTGCTCGTCGGCCGTGCGTCGCAGCGCGACCGCCCGCTCGGTCATCCGCTCGCGCATCGCCTGCGCGGCCCGGCCCTCCCACACGACCAGCTCGGACGCACCGACCAGCCGGTCCGCACCCCGTCGGATCTCGGTCCCCTGCTCGCCCACCTGCTGGGCCAGGCGTCGGATCACTCCCGTGTCTCCGTACATCTGCCTCTCCTTGCCCCCGCGGCGCCGTGGTGCGCCCACAGGTCCGATGCCCGGGCGGGACGGGCGCCAAACGGCGCCCGGACGGGCTGTGGACAAGGCGGTCGGACGCCTTCGCACGCCTGCCTAGGGTGGAGGGGTGAGCGACCCCGTCGTCGAGCCTGTCTCGCCGCACCCGCCGGCGCTGAGCGGCACGGTGATGATGACGCAGCACTGGCGCGACCTGACCTTCCTGCACTGGGCCGTCGACCCGGCGCTGGTCGCACACCGGATGCCGCCGGGCGTACGCCCCGACACCCTCGACGGCGTCACCTACGTCGGGCTGATCCCCTTCCGGATGGTGGGTGCGGGCGTCGCGCGCGGCCCCGGCGTGCCGTGGCTGGGCACCTTCCTCGAGACCAACGTGCGCCTCTACTCCGTCGACGAGACCGGTCGTCGCGGCATCGTCTTCCTCAGCCTCGACACCGACCGGGTCGGCGTCGTGCTGGGTGCCCGGGCGGCCTTCGGGCTGCCCTACCGCTGGGCCCGCATGCGCCACCGCCGCGACGGCGACGTGCACACCTACGACGCCCGCCTGCGCCACCCGGGTGCGCGCGGGTCGAGCCACCTCGTGGTCCGCGCCGGGGCGCGCCGCGACAGCACCCCGCTCGACGACTTCCTCAGCGCCCGGTGGGGCCTGCACCAGCGCTGGTGGGGCCGGACCCTCTACGTCCCCAACCAGCACGAGCCGTGGCCCGTGCACGACGCCGAGGTGCTCGCGCTCGACGACGGCCTGATGGCGTCGGTGGGCCTGCCGGTCCTGGCCTCCCGGCCGCCGGACCACGTCGGCTTCAGCCCCGGAGTGTTCACCGAGTTCGGGTTGCCCGGCGACGCCCGCCGCCCGCGCACCTGACTCGGGTCCGCCTCAGGGTCGGACCGGGGCTGATCCCGATGGTGCTGCGGTGCGGGTCGCAGCAGGCTGGAGGCACCAGCCGACCTCCGGAGGACCCACATGGACGACATCCGATCCGCTTTTGCCCGCCAGGGCCTCGTGCGCTCCAGCGACAGCGGGATCCTGGGCGGCGTGTGCGCCGGCCTGGGCCGCCGGCTCGGCCTGACGCCGTGGATCGCGAGGCTGCTGTTCCTGGTGCTCCTGATGGTGCTGCCCGGCAGCCAGCTCCTCGTCTACCCCGCCCTCTGGTTCCTGATGCCCGCCGACGACAGCGTCGTGGCGGCCGTCGGCGGCACCAGAGATCGGTAGTCCTGCCGATGCCGGCGCGCCGTCCCGACCGACAGACTCGACGCCATCACCCTGGGGAGGGACCGATGATGCACACCATCTGGCGTCGCAGTGCGTACGCCGACCAGCTCGAGGCCGAGGTGCGTGACGCGCACTGCTGCCGCGACCGCGACCGCTGCCCGTCCTGCCGGGTGAAGCTCGACGAGGTGCGCGCGATCCGCCGCGACGCCGTCCTGCACTCCATCGCGACGACGAGGCCGCGTCGCTCGCTGCGCTGAGCACCCGGATCCTCTGGCCGCCCCCGAGTGATCGGCGTACCGTGCTGGATGTGTCGTCGTCACCTGTGGCACAGCGGCTGTTCCGGACCGTGGGCGCGAGCCCGGCCGCGGAGCGGGTCGCCGGTGCGCAGGAAGCGCTCTACCGCCCGCTCCTCGACTGGGCCGTACGCAGCCCGCTGCACACCGACCGGCTCGGCCACTCGGTGCACCCACCGCTGACCGACGTCACCCTCGGCTGCTGGTTCGGCGCGTCGGTGCTCGACGCCCTCGGCGGACCCGGTGGGCAGCGCAGCGCCGCCCTCCTGGTGGCGAGCGGCCTCGTGGCGTCCGGCCCGACGGCGATCGCGGGCGCCGGCGACTGGGCCACGATGTCGGGCAGCGACCGGCGCATCGGCGCGGTCCACGCCCTCGGCACCGACGTGGCCACCTTCTTCTTCGTCGGATCGCTGGTCGCGCGACTGCGCGGACGGCACGCGACCGGTGCACGGCTCGCGGTCGCGGGTCATGTGGCGATGGCGGGAGCCGGGCTCCTCGGCGGGCACCTGGCCCTCGTCCGCGGCACGGCGAACCGCTCCGCGCCGGACGTGCGCGGGACCGGGTCCACGCCTACCTGACCTTCGGCCCTGTCGCTGCCCCTGCGCGGGTGCCACGATGCAGGAGAGCCCGAGGAGGCGAAGCCCGTGCGACACCTGACGTTCGCAGGTCTTGTCCTGTCCCTGTCCCTGTCCCTCACCACGGCCCCCGCGGCCGCTGCGGTCATCGACGGCACCGGCGGGGACGACCGGCTGACCGGGACGTCGCGCGCCGACGTCATCCGGGGACTCGGCGGCGGTGACGTGTTGCAGGGCCGCGGCGGGGCCGACGTGCTCCGCGGCGGCCCCGGCGTGGACCTCGTCTTCGGTGACGGTGCAGCCGACGTCCTCGTCGGCGGGAGGGGGCGCGACGTCCTCTCCGGCGGCCCGGGCGGGGACCGTCTGCGGGGCGGACCGAGTGCCGACTCCCTGACCGACGGCGTGATCACCGAGCTGTCGGACGAGCCGGGCGACGACCTGCTGCGGGCCGGGCCGGGCGACGACTTCCTCGGAGTGACGGGCGGGCAGGACCGCGTCTTCGCCGGCCCGGGCGACGACGAGCTCAAGACGATCGACGACGGGCTCGTCGACACCATCGACTGCGGCGACGGCACCGACTCGGTGACCTACTACGAGGTCGACGGCGAGGGCGGCATCGACCCGCTCGACGTGCTCGTCGGGTGCGAGCAGGTGGGCAAGGCGCGCTGAGTCGCGTTGATCCGAACCCCC
This sequence comes from Nocardioides sp. S5, assembly GCF_017310035.1. Lineage (NCBI taxonomy): Bacteria > Bacillati > Actinomycetota > Actinomycetes > Propionibacteriales > Nocardioidaceae > Nocardioides > Nocardioides sp. S5. The sequence goes on along the minus strand of NZ_CP022296.1, from coordinate 2,168,639 downwards.
GGGAGAGCCACTTCCCGGTGGACTACCCCAGCCAGGGACGGCCCCGGACAGCCGACAACTTGTCGGGCACGTGCGGCGTCACACCGCCGTACGACACCCACTCGCTCGGCGCACGTCATGACGGCCCGACCCGAACGCAAGGCCATCCATGTCTGCCCGAATGTCTGCCCGAATGCCTGCCCGACGCCTCCTCACGCGCGGCGCGCTCGCGCTGCTCCTCCCCGCCTCCCTGCTCGCCGGCTCGACGACCGGCTCGGCCTCCGAGTCCGCCGCACCGGCCGAGCCCCCGGCCAACGTCGCGGTGAAGAAAGCCAAGCGCCAGTGGGTCAAGCTCGAAGCCCTGCCGCCGATCATCCAGCACGGTCGCGGCGTCGCCAGCCCGGACGCGGCCCGCGCAGCACTGACCGCGACGCTGCGCCCCGTGCGGGTCGGCCGCCGGTTCGAGCTCCAGGTGCGGCAGGACGACATGTGGACGGTGGTCGCCACGGCACGGCAGGACCGCCGTGGTCGGGCGCAGTTCGCCGCCGCGTCGACCGGCGGCAACGGGGCGCTGACCTACCGGGTCAAGGCCCTGCCGCACGCCGGCCTCCGCAAGGTCACGAGCGCCCCGGTGAGCACCGCCCGGTGGCAGCGCCCGTCGTGGAGCGACGAGTTCTCCGGCGACCGCCTCGCCCCGGTGTGGAGCCACCGCGGCCGGGAGTACGTGAAGACCGCCCGCCGCTCGTGCTCCAAGGGTGACCCGCGCGCCGTCACCGTCGGCGGAGGGGCCGCGCGCCTCAGCGTCATCAAGGACCCCGACACGATGAAGAAGTGCCGGATCCGCGGTCGCGACAAGGTGCCCGGCACGTACGCCTACCGCCTCAACGGCCACATCGGCACCCAGGGCGCCTACTCCTTCCGCTACGGCCATGCCGCCGCCCGCGTGAAGTTCCACCGCCTGCGCGGCCAGCACGGCGCCTTCTGGATGCAGCCGGTCGACGGCATGCACCCCGGGGCCGACGGCGCCGAGATCGACGTCGTGGAGTACTTCGGCGACCGGCACCCGCAGGGCGGCCTGGCGACCTTCATGCACCGCTACGACGCCCGCGGCCGCGTCTCGTCGGGCGGCTGGGTCCCGGACTCTCGGTCCTACCTCCACGGCAAGCGCGACGGCTGGTCGAAGAACTACCACGTCTTCTCGGTCGAGTGGACGCCCCGGACGGTCGTGTTCCGCATCGACGGCAAGGAGACCCGCCGGATGCGCGTCGGCGTCTCCGACGTGCGCCAGTTCCCGATCCTCAGCCTGATCGCTGCCGACTACGAGATCCCCAAGATCCAGGGCAGGCGCCTGCCCCAGCACATGTACGTCGACTGGGTGCGGGTGTGGGAGACGCCCGAGCCGTGAGGCCTCAGCCCGCCGGCGTCAGCCGCAGCAGCCGGCCCGCGCCCTCGTCCTCGAGCAGCCAGATCGCCCCGTCCGGCCCCTGCTCGACCGCCCGGATCCGCTCCCCGAGGTCGTAGACCTCGGTGTCGGCGGCGCGCTGGTCCTCGAGGTCGACGCGCACCAGCGCCTCACCGGAGAGCGCACCGAGGAAGGCGTCGCCCTGCCAGTCGGGGAACATCTCGCCGGAGTAGATCAGCAGGCTGCCCGGGGAGATGCTCGGCGTCCACGACCGCACCGGTGCGGCGTACCCGTCGCCTACAGCGTGGTCGGGGATCTCACCGCCGCCGTAGTCGCTGCCGTCGGAGGCCTCGGGCCAGCCGTAGTTGGCGCCCGCCTCGACGAGGTTGAGCTCGTCCCCACCTTCGGGCCCCATCTCCGAGGACCACAGCGTGCCATCGGGGGCGACCTCGAGGCCGAGCGGGTTGCGGTGGCCCCAGCTCCAGATCTCCGCGGTGGCGCCGCCCGCGTCGGCCAGCGGGTTGCCCGGCGCAGCCTCGCCGTCGAGGGTCAGCCGCACGATGGATCCGAGCGTGTTGGTGGTGTCCTGCGCGGGGTCCTTGAGCTGCCGGTCGCCGGAGGAGACGAAGAGGTGCTCGCCGTCGGGCGAGAAGGCCAGCCGGTGGCCGAAGTGGCCGTCCCCGTCGGTCTTCGGGGTCTGGCGCCAGAGGACCTCGAGCCCGGTGAGGGTCGCCTCACCGCCGGTCTCCAGGCGGGCGCGGCCGACCGCGGCGCCGACTCCCCCGTCGCCGGCCTCGGCCCAGCTGAGGTAGACCAGCCCGTCCTCGGCGTACGTCGGCCCCGGCAGCACGTCTCCGAGCCCGCCCTGGCCGGCGTCGACCACCTCGGGCGTCCCGGCGACCTCGACCCTCTCGCCGGTGTCGGCGTCGCGCAGGTGCAGCGTGCCGGTCCGCTCGGTGAGCAGCAGGTCACCGCCGGGCAGGAAGGCCATCGCCCAGGGCTCGTCGAAGCGGTCGACCTCCTCGACCGCGAAGGGCCACCCCTCGTCGTCGGCGGCCGTCACCGGGCCGAGCGCACCGGAGGAGGCGCTGTCGGCGGAGCACCCGGCGGCGAGCGCGACGACGAGCGCGGCGAGGGCGAGGGGTGCTGGCTTCATGCGTCCATCGTGCGCGCAGCGGCCAACCGCACCGGCGTACGGCCTAGGGTCGGCGGATGGAACCCACCGACCTCTCCCCCGCCGACCTGACACACCTGCGCCGCTGCGTCGATCTTGCCCGCGAGGCGCTCGAGGCCGGCGACGGGCCGTTCGGCTCCCTGCTGGTGGGCCCGGACGGCGAGGTGCTGCGCGAGGAGCGCAACCGCACCGGCGGTGGTGACCAGACCCGCCACCCCGAGCTCGACCTGGCCCGCTGGGCCGCCACGCACGTCGACCCGGAGGTGCGCGCGGACTGCACGGTCTACACCTCCGGCGAGCACTGCCCGATGTGCGCGGCCGGCCACGCCTGGGTGGGCCTCGGGCGCATCGTGTACGCCGGCTCGACGGCCCAGCTCGCCCGGTGGCGCAACGAGTGGGGCCTGACGCCGGGGCCGGTGCTGCCGCTGCCGATCGACGCCGTCGCGCCGGACCTGCCCGTGGCAGGGCCTGCGCCCGAGCTGGCCGAGGAGCTGCGCGGGTTGCACCGGCGCAGCGCCGGGCTCGACGACTGAACACGGCATGCCACCCGATGAGGTGGGACGGCACCCACCGCCACGGTAGGAAGGACCCATGCGCATCCTCTTCACCGGCGGCAGCGGCAAGGCCGGAAAGCACGTCGCCCCCTACCTCGCCGAGCAGGGCCACCAGGTCACCAACGCCGACCTCGTCCCGCTGGGCCACCCCGACGTCGCGGACCTCCGCGTCGACCTCACCGACACCGGCGAGGTCTACTCCGCGCTCGCCGGGCTCGCCACCTTCGACGAGCTCGACCTGGCCGAGAAGCCGACCTACGACGCCGTCGTGCACTTCGCCGCGGTGCCCGCGATCCTGCTGCGACCGGACTCGGCGACGTACGCCACCAACGTGCTCAGCACCTACAACGTGCTCGAGGCCGCGACCCGCCTGGGCGTCCGCAAGGTCATCTTCGCCTCGTCCGAGACGACGTACGGCGTGTGTTTCGCGCAGGGTGAGCGGCGCCCGCTCTACGTGCCCGTCGACGAGGAGCACCCGACCGTCCCCGAGGACTCCTACGCGATGTCGAAGGTCGCCAACGAGGTGACCGCGCGGTCCTTCCAGGCGCGCACCGGCGCGGACGTCTACGGCCTGCGGATCAACAACGTCATCGAGCCGCACGAGTACGCCGAGATGTTCCCGGCGTTCCTCACCGACCCCGCCCTGCGGCGGCGCAACATCTTCGCCTACATCGACGTGCGCGACCTGGGCCGGATGGTACAGCGCTGCCTGGAGACCGACGGCCTGGGCTACGAGGTCTTCAACGTCGCCAACGCCGACATGTCGGTGGCCGCGACGACCGACGAGGTCATCGAGCGCTTCTACGACGGCGTCGAGGTACGCCGCGAGATGGGCCGCGACGAGACGTTCTACGCCATCGACAAGGCCCGCGAGCTCGTCGGCTTCGACCCGCAGCACTCGTGGCGGGACGTGCTCGACGACCCGCGGGCCTGAGCCCTAGCCGCTGAAGGCGGCGCGGCCACGGGTGGCCGACGTGCCCAGGTCGCTCTTGGGCAGTGGCTTGCCGGCCCGGACCGCGTCCACCCAGGCGTCGGTGGTGGCCACGGCGGCGAAGTTGGAGTGCAGCAGCACCATCAGCGCCTCGTGGAGGGCCTGCGCGGACACCTGACCCTGCTCGTTGGCGAGGTGGATCGCCCCGGTCGCGTCCGAGAGGACCTCGGCGGCCAGCCCGAGGCCCTCGGCCTCGACCGCGGTGGCAATGTCGCAGTTGTTGGTCATGAAGCCGACGACCGTGATCGTGTCGACGCCCTGGTCGGCGAGCCACCCGGCGACGTCGGTGCCGGCGAAGACGCTGCCGTTCTGCTTCGTCGCCCGCTTCCACGACGGGTCGAGCCGGGCCTCCACGTCCGGGTGCAGCGCCCAGCCGGCGGAGCCGACGGCGAAGACGGGTGCGCCCTCGGGGTACTCGTGCTGCACCACCACGACGGGCATGTCGTGCTCCTTGGCGAGGTCCATCGCGCGGACGACCTGCGCGAGCGACTCCTCGCGGGGCGGGTGCTGGATCTGCAGCGGCCCGTCGAAGTACTCCTGCTGGACGTCGACGACGACAAGGGCGCGGCGGGGGGTGGGCATGGGATCTCCTCGGCTTGCCAACGGCGGTCACGGCCAGCGTGCCGCAGGGGTCCTGACCGGCCGGCTCGGCACGACAGGAGTCCCGGACCCACCGGCCCGGGACTCCCGCTGCGTGCGGTCGCCTCAGGCCTGCTGGCCCAGCGCGAACTGGATGTTGCCCTCCTCGTCCACGCCTCCGTCCAGGATCTTGTCGGCGAGCAGCTCCGACGCCTGGCCGTCGACGTAGACGGTGGCACCGTCCTGCTCGAGCACGACGTCGTCCGCCTCGGCCCGGTCGGCAGGACTCACGGACATGGACTGTCCGTCGGCCTCGGTGGCGATGCGGAGCGCGGAGATCCCCGGCACCTCGTCGGCGAGCTTCTTCACGATCTCGGTCACGTTCTCGGTGAGAGCAAGCATGGGCTCTCCTTCCGAATAGCGAATGTGTCACCTCCACCATCACGCGGACGGCGCGAGCAGGCAAACCGAGATCGCACCTCGGGGTGTGCTCGACGCCCGCCCACTGTCACCGGGAAGGTCCATGATGAGGCGATGACGACCTCTCCGGGCAGCAAGGACTTCGAGGGTGCGACCTTCGTGGGGACCAGCTTCAAGGGCGCGACCCTGCGCTCCTCCGACGTCAGCGGTGTCACCATGCGCAGCGTCGACGTCGACGGGCTCGACATCGACAGCCACGACCTCTTCATGGGCAGCCTCGTCGTCAACGGCGTCGACGTGGTGCCGCTCGTCGATGCCGAGCTGAACCGGCGCTTCCCCGGGCGCGAGCTGCAGAAGGCGCAGACGCCGGAGGGACTGCGCGAGGGCTGGGCCGCCGTTCAGGCCGCATGGGCCACAACCGTCGCCGACACCCCTCGCGAGCTGGTGGACGCCCATGTCGAGGACGAGTGGTCGATGGCCCAGACGCTGCGCCACCTCGTCCTGGCGACCGACACCTGGCTGCGCGGCGGGATCCTGCGGATGGAGCAGCCCTTCCACGAGATCGGCCAGATCTTCGACGGCGCCGCTGACATGGGGTTCGACACCTCCATCTTCCGCAGCGACGAGCCGACCTTCGAGGAGGTCCTCGCCGTGCGCGCCGAGCGCCAGCAGATGGTCACCGACTTCCTCGCCGACGTGACGCCGGACCAGCTCGCCGAGGAGCGCGACGACCCCTGGGGCTTCGACTGGCACCCCACCGTCGGCGACTGCGTACGCGTGATCCTCGAGGAGGAGTGGGCGCACCTGCGCTACGTACGCCGGGACCTGGCACTGCTGGGGTGAGTCGGGGCGACGTCCGGCGGGGTTGCCGCCCGTAGGGTGGCGAGGCTCGTGGCGGTCCTGGGTCGACCCGGACCGCCACACACCTACCTGCGAAGGAACGCCATGTGCCGAGTGCTCGCCTACATCGGGCCCGAGATCCCTCTCGAGAGCCTGCTGCTCACGCCCTCGAACAGCCTGGTCAACCAGGCCCTGGAGCCCGAGCGCTACCCGGACCTGCACCTCGCCGGCTGGGGCTTCGGCGCCTGGAGCGAGCACCTGCTGAACCCCGAGGACCCCTTCATCTACCGCCGGCCCATGGCTGCGTTCTACGACGACAACGCCACGCGCATGATCCCCAGCCTCCAGGCGAGCACTGTGCTCGGTCACGTGCGGGCAGCGGCGTACGACTCGAAGGTCGTGATGGTCGACGAGAACTGCCACCCGTTCTCCTTCGAGGAGACCCCGTGGATCCTCGCCCAGAACGGCGACCTGCCGAACTGGATGCTCCTGCAGCGGGAGCTGCTGCAGCACTGCGAGGACCGGTACCTCAAGCAGATGCGCGGCACGACCGACACGGAGTTCCTCTACGTGCTCCTGCTCTCCCTCCTCGAGGGCGACAGCGACGAGGACGTGAAGCGTGCGGTCGAGGAGATGGTCCGGCTCATCGCCGCAGCGATGGAGGAGCTCGACCTCCCCGCCCTGGCCAAGCTGAAGATGGCGCTGGTGTCACCGAACCGGATCATCGGGGTCAACACCGGGCTCGGGCACCACGGCGAGACCGACCCGGCCGGCGACTGGAGGGAGCTGCGCAAGGCCGACCCCGGCACGGACGACTTCTCGCTCTCGATGCTGCTGGAGCCGATGTACATGACGATGGGTCGCAACTTCGAGCACGACCTGACCTCCTTCAGCTTCGAGAGCAGCGGCGAGGAGGATGCGACGGCCGCCATCTTCGCCTCCGAGGAGCTGACGGAGGACACCGACGGCTGGTCCTGCCTCGAGTTCGGCGAGATCGTGTTCCTCGAGAGGGCGGACGATCGCATCACCCGGACGGTGAACCGCCTGAAGGTCTAGGTGCCGCTTGCGGTCCCCGGGTCCTAGTCTCGATCCATGGCATCTGACATCCACTTCTACTTCGACCCGGTGTGCCCCTTCTGCTGGCTGACGAGCAAGTGGATCCGGATGGTGCAGGCCGAGCGCGACCTGTCGGTGGACTGGCGCTTCATCTCGCTGCGCCTGATCAACGAGCACATCGACTACGACGCGCACTTCCCGCCGGAGTACGAAGCGGGTCACACCGCCGGACTGCGCCTGTTGCGCGTGGCCGCACGAGCGCGCCACGAGCACGGCGCGGACGCCGTGGACGCGTTGCAGGCCGCGCTGGGTGCACACATCTTCGACACCCCGCCGGCCGACAACGCCGACGACGAGGCTGACCGCCACCGGCACGGCACGCGCGAGTTCCTGGAGCCTGTCCTCCAGGAGGTCGGCCTGCCCACCGACCTCGCCGACGCCCTCGACGACACCTCCTGGGACGACGCGATCCGCACGGACGGCGACGAGGCCCGCGCGCTGACCGGCAAGGACGTCGGCACTCCGATCATCCACTTCGAGCCGCCGGACGGGGTGGCGTTCTTCGGCCCCGTGATCAGCCGGCTGCCCGAGCCCGAGCAGGCCGGCGAGCTGTGGGACCACGTGGTCGGCCTGGCCCGCTTCCCCGGCTTCGCCGAGCTCAAGCGCAGCCTGCGCGAGCGGCCGCAGCTGATCGGGTTCGGCGTGGACCCCGACACCATCGGCAAGCAGGAGGACTGGCACGGCGGCAGCCGCCCTCAGAGGAGTGAGCGCGGCTGACACCGGCCGAGGCGGATGACGAAGCGCGTCACCGCAGGTACCTCATTCGGGCGACGTGCGTCCTCGAGCAGGACGGCGGGTCCCTCGACCGCACTAGGGTCTGGCCACCGACGGGTTGACGAGGTGCGCATGGACAGGAACGACGATCGCACCGCCGCGTTCCACCACCTGCACTCCTCCGGCTGCTTCGTCATGCCGAACCCGTGGGACGCGGGAAGCGCGCGGGCTCTCGAGCAGCTGGGGTTCAGGGCGTTGGCGACGACGAGTGCCGGACTGGCGTGGACGTTGGGTCGCGCGGACACACAGGTCACCCGCGACCACGTGCTCGACCACCTGCGTCTCATCGTCGGGGCTGTCACGGTGCCGGTGAACGCTGACTTCGAGGGCGGCTACGCGGTCGAACCGGCCGACGTCGCGGCGAACGTGTCGATGGCCGCGGACACCGGGATCGCCGGGCTCTCGATCGAGGACGCGTCCGGTGACGAGGCGTACCCCCTCCTCGACTTCGACCTGGCCGTGCGCCGTGTGGCTGCCGCGCGCGGAGCGATCGACAGGAGCGGCACCGACATCCTCCTCACCGGACGCTCCGAGGGTTTCGTGTGCGGTCGTCCGGACATCGAGGAGACCATCCGCCGTCTCGTCGCCTACGCAGAGGCAGGCGCGGACTGCCTCTACGCTCCTCGCATCGATCAGCTCGAGCACGTCTCGGCGATCGTGGCCGCGGTGTCACCCAGACCGGTGAACCTGTTGATCAATGCTCCGTTCATCACCGTCGCGGAGGCGGCGGAGCTGGGCGTACGTCGCATCAGCGTGGGAGGCACGCTCGCACGCACCGCATGGGACGGCTTCCTCCGGGCCGCCCGGGAGATCGCCGACACCGGGACGTTCTCGCACTTCGAGCGCCTGCCCGACGTCAACGCCCTCCTGAGCGACTGAGGGCGCAAGCCGATCGGAGCTACCCGGAGTGATCCTCGCGCCTGGCGCCGGCCGAGCTGGCAGCCCGCTCGCCGGCCGCCGTGGAATGCTGCTGAGATGCGCCGGGTCGCCACGCTGCTCCTGCTCCTGGGTGCCACCGTGGTCGCGTGCGGTGCCACCGACGAGCCCGACGAGGCGCGGACGGTGCCCTTCCCTGACGACCTGACGGCGTACGTCGACCAGTCGCGGCTGCAGCGCGAGGGACGCACCATGTTCGTACGCCTGGTGAACGACGCCGAGCGGCGCGTCACGGTCATCCACGCCGACATCGAGTCACCACGGTTCGGCACGATCACGTGGACCGGCGAGAAGTCCTTCGCGAACGAGGCGGACCTCGAGTTCGAGCTGCCGAAGTCCGGGTGCGGCACCGGGTCGGACGCCGAGGTCCGACTGACCTACCGCATCGACGACGGACCCGAGCTGCGGTCGACAACCATGGCGACCGACCGTTACGGCGCCGTCGCCCTCTTCATGGACCGCGACTGCGCGGAGGAACGCCTGCGCGCCGCGGCGACGCTCGAGCTCGGGGGCGTGCGCATCGTGGGTGAGGGCGAGGACTCCGTCTACGAGCTTCCGGTGACCCTGACGCCCACCGGCGCCCAGGACGATGTCGCGTTCGAAGGCTTCGAGGACACGGTGCTGTTCCGCCAAGTTCCTGGCTCGCCCCACGTCGACGAGGGCATCACCTATCCCCTGGGCCCCGACGACCCTCCCGTCGAGGTCGTCCTGCGACTGATCCCCAGCCGGTGCGACCCGCACGCGCTGGCCGACGACAAGGTCGGCACCCTGGTGCCCCTACGCGTCACAGGCCCCGACCTGCCGCCGGCGGCCGCGTTCTACCTGCCGATCGGCGACGAGCGGCGGGCTGCCCTGCGCGGGTTCGTGCCGACGTACTGCGGCTGGTGACGCGCGACCACTTCCCCCCGGGCGCGACGAGGCGCACCATGGAGGCATGCCCTTCATGTGGCTGCTCCTGATCATCGCGCTGGGTCTCTGCGTCGGGACCTTCCGGGCGCTGCTCAACGACGGGCGGCCGCTGCGGCCGCCTGCCTCGCACTGGCAGGATCCGCTCTTCGTGGCTCCCGGCCGCCAGATCGAGCAGGCTCCCCGAAGCACGGCCTTGCCGTCCAGAACGTGGTCACAGGAGCAGGAGCCGCTCGGCTCCGCCGGCGCACCGGCAGAGGTCCTGCAGATCGGGCAGCACGGCTAGCGTCGCGTACCGAACCGCTGGTCCGTCTCGGACGTCACCCGCGGTGGGTCAACGGGAGAACAACACCCTGTTGTCCTCGATCCACGCGATCTCTGCCAGCTCCTGCTGCTCGACGCTGCCGTCGGCGGCCCAGGTCTTCTGCGGCTCTTGACCCTGGCCCGCGAGGAAATGGACGTGCTCGATGGTGGCGTGGATGCGTCGAACGACGGCCTCGGCGACATCGAAGTCAGCCGGCATCCCGTAGGCGTCGAGGAAGGCACTGATGCGCGAGCGTCTGTCGGGAACCTGGGGAAAGTGATGCCACTGGAGAGCCGACTCGTCGTCTCGCATCGGAGCGAACCATCGGAGGGCGTACGCCACGTCGTGGAGCCTGGGCGCGGGGTGGAGGAAGTCCCAGTCGATGAGCGCGACTGCCTGTCCGTCTCGCCAGACGAAGTTCCACGGCCCGGGGTCGCCGTTGACGAAGACGTCTCCGCCTCGAGCCGTGGGTGCGGCGAAGACGGCGTCGTCAGGCGGGACCCAGTCGACAGAGGCGTCGTGGATCCGTCGCAGCAGGCGCGCGGCCGACCGCAATCCGTGTTCGTCGTGCTGGTGCTTCCAACCATCACCGCCGCTCTCGCCCTCGATGAAGCGGAGCGTCTCGGTGTCCCCGTCGAGCGCCACCGGTTCGGGAACGCAGTCCAGCCCCTTCTCGTGGAGGTGCCGCAGGAATGAGTGCACTGTCGGGGTGTGCGGCCCAGCCGGACGAGTCACCGTCTCGGACGTCAGCTCAATCGGACGGAAGTGTTCGTTCACCTCGGCCGCTCCGCTCAACACCTCGTCGTCCGCCACACCAGCACTGTCACACGAACGGTGGGCAGTGACCATCGGCGTCGACCCCGGTGAGTAGGCATCAAGGGGCGTGCTCGCCGCGCTCGCACCCTAGGGCGTGAGCGTGTCTCGCCCGAAGGAAAGACGTCGACGAGCACGCAGTCAGGCAGTACCCAGTCCGAGGTCGTTGTACGCACTCATCGCGGCTGCTGGTTAGTTGACCGACGACCGCACGTCGCTGACAGGCGGCTGGATAGACGCACCGCCAGACGGGTCGTGGAGAACATCGCTTCATGGCACCCTGACGTCATGGAAGGTCAGCTGCCTCGGCCCGTACGGGTGTTTACGCCAGACGACCTGGCTGCGGCGGACCCAACGCCTGGCATGAGTCGTGCCCTGGCTTTTGAGCTGCTGCTGCTCTGGGCCGGTCAGGTCGAGACTGCCCCTGGAGCGGTCTCGGGTTGGCACCACCACGAGCGCAACGAGTCGAGTCTGTACATCGTGCGCGGCGTGCTACGTCTTGAGTTCGAGGGCCATGACGGTTACCTCGATGCGGGCCCCGGCGACTTCGTTCACGTTCCAGCCTGGACGGTGCACCGGGAGTCCAACCCCGCCGGCGAGCCATCCCTTGCCGTGATCGCACGGGTTGGTGGAGGCATTCCGACCGTGAACGTCGATGGTTCAGCAGAGCGGTGACACCGAGTCGCGGCGAAAGGACGCACCCTCGTCACCGCTGGATCAAATCCGTGGCCCCTCCTAGCCTTGTCGACCGGGACTGAAGAGGTGGGTGCGCGCGTGAGGATCCGGTCAGCGGTGCAGGGTGACGCGCCAGCGCTCGGGCGCGTGATGGTGGCGTCATGGCTGTCGGGGCACAAGGGGCACATGCCGGACGAGCTGTGGGTCAGGAGAGCGGCCGACTGGACACCGGAGGTGTCCGCGCAGGGATGGGCGCGTGTCCTCGACGATCAGACCAGCGGCGGTGCGCCACGCGACGTTCTGCTCGTGGCCGAGGAGCCTGCCGCGTGGCTCGTCGGTCTCGTGTACGGGCGTCCTGCGGATGACGATCCAGCACTGACTGCCGAGGTGAGCGCCCTGTACGTCGATGCCACACGCCGCCGCCAGGGCGTCGGCGCCGCTCTGCTGCAGGTGGCTGCGCTGGAGCTGCGGCAGCTCGGGTTCTCGACCGTCCGGCTCGAGGTCTTGTCAGCGAACCTCCCGGCCCGGGCGTTCTACGAGCAGCTGGGAGGACGCGAGATCGGCCATGGGACGTTCGACGAGGACGGCTACCCGCTCGACGTGACGATCTACCAATGGGCGATCAGCCACCTGGCCACGTGAGATCCGGATGTCCCCGACAGGCGGCGAAAGGATGCAGTGGTTTCAACCAGCCCGCCCACCTCCGATCGGTGTCTAAGCGGCTGGTTCCTCGGCGCGTGCGGGGTTGTCCTTCGACATGCTCAGCTGCCATCCCGCCCCCACGACCCACGCGACCCCGGCGAAGAGGGTCAGGTACAGGCCGATTGCGGCGGCGCCGTTCATGTCCATGAAGCCGATAAGGGCGACGAGCGCCGACAGTACGAGCATGCCGATCTGCGACTTTCGCCCGGCCGTCTTGCCCCGACCGAAGAGGTCAGTCGTTAGCGCCAGCAGAATGCCGCCCGCCACTGCGAGTCCCAAAGTGATGACTCCGTCACCCTGAATCCCGGTCACGCTCACGCCGAAGATGGAAACCCAAGGCAGGAAGGCTGCCAACGCGACCACCAAAATTGACACCGCGCTGATCCGCTGAGGGGTCGTGAGACTCGAGAAGTTCATGCGCAGACCGTAGGCGGTGTTTGAAGTGCCCGGGTGCACTTTGGGCACATCGATGACTGCCGACAAACCGTGCACGAGTGTCGGATATGCCTGAGACCATCAGGTGAAGACATCACTCGCACGTCACTGACGGGGGCCCCGTTGCGCACAATCAGAAGCAGTATCGCCGTCGCCGCCGTCCTCGCTGCTGGGGCGCTCGTGTCCGGCTGCTCGGACGAACCGCCGACCCGGGCGGGCACCATTGAGGCCGAAAAGTCCCAGGACTCCGGCGACGACGAACCGGACAGCAACTCAGAACAGACCGAAGAGCCAGTTACCGATGACGCCGCCGGTCGCGAGCTCACCGTCAAGCAGGCACGGGCTGCGCTGCCGACCGTCGCCTCGCTGCCGTCCGGTTGGAGCGGCGATCCTGAGAACACTCTGTTCGGCGAGGACGAGGACGATGACTCCGACGACACCACGCGACCGGCGCACTGCGAAGAGATCTTTGACGCGATCGATGCCGACGAGGAGGAGCCAGCAGCCAAGGCGTCCGCGTCGTTTACCCAGGGCGGCTTCGGGCCGTGGTTCGGCGTCGAGGTTTCCTCGTTCCCCGATGAGGTTGACGAGGACGTCTTCGGCGAGGTGCTCGTCGCGCTCGGGAAGTGCTCTCGGTTCAGCGTCGACGCCCACGACGGGGAACCTGCAACCAACTACCAGGTCTCGCCGTTGTCGATGGCAAACGTCGGCGAGGAGACGGCTGCCTTCCGGATGAACGTCGACGCCGACGGGATAGCGCTGACTATGGACTTCGTCATTTTGCGCAACGGCCACAACACCATCACCGCTGCCACCGCCGGCATCGGGCCGGGCATGCCAGCCGCTGTCATGGAGAAGCAGTTGCGATTGACGATGAACCGGCTAGCCGACGAGCAATAAGCGGACCGCAACCGGGTGGGCCGATCGGCAGACGCCGGTAGGCGGCAGAATCAGGCACCGATCGCAGAATGCCGAGGGACGTCCGGCGTATCTCCGCTCCGTTATCCAACCGTGACGAGTAAAGAACTCGAGGCCGTCGCTTCGAACTACGGTCAGGCCACGTGAAGACGACTCGACTTGCCCTTACCTCTCTGGCTACCTCCGCCTTGTTGCTGCTTACCGCGTGCGGCGGAAGCGACTCCAGCGATAGCCGCACCGACAGCGCCACCGGCTCCGCGGCATCCGGGGACGAGACCTCGGACTCCTCCGCGGGCAGCGTGGAGGTCGTGGAGACCGGTTTCGGTCAGCGCGACGAGTACGTGCAGGGCATCGCCGTGGTCACCGCTGGACCGGTGGGCGAGTTCGTCACCGTGTCCATGAACTTCCTCGACGAGTCGGGCCAGGTAGTGGCTACCGAGGAGCAGGTCGAGAACGTCGCCCGCGAAGGCGACGAACTGGTACTTCCGGTATGGCTCAGCCTCGATGACCCGAAGGTCAAGATCGCGTCCGTGGAGGCCACCGCCTCGATCAGCGACTACGGCTCCGCCGAGGAGGACTACCCCGATCTGGGAACCTACGAGACCACCGAGATCACCCAAGACGGCTACACCGCGAAGTTCCGCCTGATTAACCCCACCGACGAGACGGTCGAGAGCGCCCGCGTCGGCGTGGTCTGCTATAACGCGGGCGGCGACATCATCGGCGGTGGCTCGGACTACCCCGACCTGTGGCCCGCCAACGGGGAGATCGTGGTCGAGGCGTCCATCACGACGTCCGGCAAGCCCGCGAAGTGCATCGCTCACGCACGCCACGAAGGCCTCTGAGCCGTAATTGCGTCGCTGTGCCCGCCCCCATGCGCATTGAATCTTGGGGCGGCGTGGAGACGCCACCGTCTTGGGCGAGAACCCTGCGCAGGACTACGAACTGTCGGCTGCTACGAAGGCCTTGAGGAGCGCGACAAGCCTCTGAGCCCGGGCACAGGACGGCGACGACTTCGAGACCGGCAGTGAGGAGTGAGCCGGGGGCTGGGGTCCGGCCACTCAAGCGGCGGAATGTCGCGCCCCGGTGTCATCTACTCCGTCGCATCGTCGCTGGAACTACCACTGCCCCGGTCTGGAGGTGGGGTGCCAACCCCACTGGGTGCCGCCGTCGTGGTACCGGCCAAAGCCTGCCGTCCCAGACCTGCCGGCGTCGTCGAAACTAGATCGAGGGCCCCTGCACCTTGCCAGCCATTCGGTGAGAAGTAGGTGACGGTGCGGATTGTCTGCCAACGCACTTTCGGCAGCCCGCTCCAAGACTTGGGTCGGGTACATACCCAAGATGCGGAACTCGCTTCGAGCACGAAATTCCTTGAGACGCGCATCGGTGAGGACATGGCTCGTCGTCCGCTGCCAGATATCGACTATTGCGTCTTCGCGCACACGACATGCTCACACAGATCGACTGCCACGGACATCGGATCGTGGACGCAGCTTGACGCCGCCCTGGTGAGTCTGACGTGTGCATTCGCTCACGGGATGATTGGCGCTGCTCGCCGGAAGGCTGGGCACTGACGCTCTCTTGCAACCCAGGCGCGGATCCGCACGAGCCTCGAAACAGGCAACCGTACTTGTGACGAGGGTGGCGACAACTGTCGTAAGCCGGGGGTGAACTAGCCGATGAATGACGTCGTTTCGGCGTCCCCGCTGACAAGATGCCAACGTGCATCCCTCGCTCCCGCCGGAGGCTCTCGCCGTCCATGACGCCCTCATTCGAGCTCGCGTGGCCGCTGAAGGCCACATGAGGTTGGCCGATCAGGCGGGCTTCACGTGGGGCGAAGAGACCATCACCGAAATCTTGCTGGCGCATGCGCAACCCCGAGGTCACGAGCGTCACATTCACCAAGCGTCAGGAACGCCATGTTGGTGCAGATTGGCTCTGGTGGTGGATTGACGACTCGGACGAGGCGTTCGGCATGCTTGTCCAAGCGAAACGTCTGCACGCGGGTGGGCACATTGACTTCGCTTATCGCAATGGTGAGCAGATGGATGCCCTTCGCGCATCGGCGCGGCTCCTGAGCGTGCCCGATTCTTAAGTTGAGTCCACGGGTGTGGTGTACGACGGGCCCGTCGTGAGCGTGGCGTCCTGACATAGCGACGGCCACCGCGTGATCCTTCAGAAGACCTGCGAAAGCACAACTGAAGGAGAACCAAACGATGACCGTCGACCCCAACTCTATTGACCTGCCCGCGTTCATGGCCGAGCACCTCCAGCGCGCCGAACCCGACCTGCTCCGATCGATGCTGTCCACGTTCGTTCAGGCGTTGATGTCGGCCGAGGCCGACGCGATCTGCGGCGCCCCGTATGGCGAACGCAGCCCGGATCGGACCAACTCCCGCAACGGCTACCGGACCCGGGACTTCGACACCCGCACCGGGACGATGCAGGTCGCGATCCCCAAGCTGCGCGAGGGGTCCTACTTCCCCGACTGGCTCCTCGAGCGACGCCGTCGTGCGGAGCGAGCACTGACCACCGTGGTGGCGACCTGCTACCTCCTCGGGGTCTCTACCCGGCGGATGGAGAAGCTCGTCGAAACGCTCGGCATCACCCGGCTGTCCAAGTCGCAGGTCAGCGTGATGGCCAAGGAGCTCGACGCGCACGTCGAGGACTTCCGGACCCGGCCACTCGATGCCGGGCCGTACACGTTCGTGGCCGCGGACGCGTTGACGATGAAGGTCCGCGAAGGCGGCCGGGTGGTCAACACCCACGTGCTGGTCGCCACCGGCATCAACGCCGACGGCCACCGCGAGATCCTCGGCGTGGACATCTGCTCAGCCGAGTCCGAGGCCGGCTGGCTGACCCTGTTCCGTGGCCTGAACGCCCGCGGCCTGACCGGGGTCAAGCTCGTCACCTCGGACGCCCACAGCGGTCTGGTCGCCGCGATGACCTCGACCCTGGACGGTGCCGCCTGGCAACGCTGCCGGACCCACTACGCCGCGAACCTGATGTCCGCGACGCCCAAGTCGTCGTGGGGCTGGGTCAAAGCGATGCTGCACTCGATCTACGACCAGCCCGACGCCAAGGCCGTGCACGCCCAGTTCGACCGCGTCATCGAGACCCTGTACGAGAAGCTCCCCGCGGTGGCTGAGCACCTCGAGGAAGCTCGCGCCGACATCCTGGCCTTCACCGCGTTCCCGAAGGAGATCTGGCGCCAGATCTGGTCCAACAACCCGAACGAACGGCTCAACCGCGAGATCCGCCGCCGTACCGACGTCGTCGGGATCTTCCCCGACCGCAACTCCGCCATCCGGCTCATCGGCGCCGTGCTGGCCGAGCAGCACGACGACTGGGCCGAAGGACGCCGCTACCTCGGACTCGACGTCCTGGCCCGCTCCCGCATCGCCCTGATCAACACCGACGACACCACCGACCAAAAGGAGGACCTGACACCCGCCGCACTCACTGCCTAGAGTGCTGCCACCGGGTCACGCGGTGGCCCCTTCATCCACCACGACCGTGGACTCGACCGCCCTCGCAGCCATCTTCTCCGCCTCCGCGGGCGCGCTCGGCGTCTCGGCGGAGGCTGACTTCGCGTCATCGCCGGGCCATAGGTCCGCCAACACTTCAGCGAGTTTGGTCACGGCTCCTTTAGAGCTCGGTTCATCGCCTGCGAGTTGAGTCCACGACAACTTCTGGCACGCCGGACAGGCTCGAGTTCAAGGGGCTAACGCAACACCTCTCATGAGGAGGTTGTGATGGCTTACTTGATGGCGGCACGTCGAGGGTTGTGGGAGTGCATCGCGGCGGGCTGCTCGGTGGAGGAGGCTGCCTCACGTGTCGGTGTGCCGGTCACGACGGCACGCCGGTGGTTTCGTGAGGCTGGCGGCGTGAAGCAGTTACCCAGCCGCAGGCCGGCCACGTACCGACGCTTGTCGATGCTCGAGCGTGAGTGGATCCATGCCGCGATGGAGCGTGAGGAGTCGATCCGCGAGATCGCGCGATCCTTGAGCCGGTCGCCCTCGACGATCAGCCGCGAGATCGCGAAGAACCTGTGCAACCAAAACTACGGCCGCCCGGCCCGCGATGGCAGACGACGCTCCACGCCGTGGAACTACTCCCCGCACCTGGCACAGGTCGGTGCGGAGCGTCGGGCTCGCGGCAAGGGCCGCCCGGCGAAGCTGACGCTCAACGAGCGACTGCGTCGGGAGGTGCAGTCCAGACTGGCCCGCAAGCACAGTCCCGAGCAGATCGCCCGGCGGCTGCGTAAGAAGTTCCCCGACCAGCCGGAGATGTGGGTGTCACACGAGACGATCTACCAGTCGATCTACGTCCAGGGCCGCGGCGCTCTCAAGCGTGAGTTGGCGGTGTGTCTACGCACCGGGCGCGCCATCCGCAGACCCCGCCGCAGTGGCGAGGCACGCCGCGGCCGGATCAAGGACATGGTCAACATCAGCGAGCGTCCCGCCGAGGTCGAGGACCGGGCCGTGCCCGGACACTGGGAGGGCGACCTGATCACCGGCAAGGAGAACAAGTCCGCGATCGGCACCCTGGTCGAGCGGACCACGGGCTTCCTGATGCTGTTGCACCTGCCCGAACGCCACGGTGCAATCGAGGTCCAAGAAGCGATGATCCAGACCCTCGCCCAGCTCCCCGATCGGCTTCGGGGCAGCGTCACCTGGGACCAGGGCATCGAGATGGCCAACCACGCCCAGATCACCTTGGCCACCGACGTGAAGATCTACTTCTGCGACCCCGCTTCACCCTGGCAGCGCGGCCTGAACGAGAACACCAACGGGCTCCTGCGCCAGTACTTCCCCAAGGGCACCGATCTGTCCGGATACCACCCCGACTACTTGGCCTACGTCGCGAACGAGCTCAACGACCGACCACGCAAACGTCTGGACTGGGACACCCCCACCGAAGCCCTCACCGCCCTACTGTCGAAACCAACAGATCCAGACGGTGTTGCGCTAGCAGGTTGATTTCGCCAGGGGACGAACCTACGGACAGGGCTCGGGTTCCTTTTGCGCCTTCAGCAGCCCTCGCCGGCGGGCGGAAGGCCGAGCCGAGCACGGATCTGAGAGCCCCACGTCCCGTACCTGACCTTCTTTGCGCGAACCCAATAGCGGTTCCACTCACGACCAGTGGTCGCCTGACCCATCGACATCAACCACGCCGAGAAACGTGCATCAGCATCCGCCAGCTTGGTGACCAGGGCGTCGACATCAGTCGGCCAAGGTGCCGGAGGGTTGAACAGCCGGCGACTGGACCTTTGGCTGGCGCGGCCATACGCACGCGAGACCCGCCTAATCTCGGGCAGCCGACGGTCGAGTTCAGCCCACGTGATCGTCTTTCGACCACGCCACACGACGCGGTCGAATCGGTCGCTCGCGCGAATCGACGGGCACACCGCGTCGAGATAGACGGGCCCGGCCTGCTCGTCTGCCATTTCTCCATCGAGAGCAGCGGTCGCGGAGACGACGGGCAGCGCTGCCGTCATGGCAAGCGACAGAACCAGAGCGACGAACAAACGTGTCATGCATTGATCGTGCGTCAGGGATACCTTGCATGTCCGGCGTTTCGACGAACACGTGCGCGCAGTCGGCGCCGGCAACACCCACTTAGTCGCTTGGGGTTCTCCGCCCATGGAAGTAGCGGCTGGTCGCCCGCGCCGGTCGCGTACCGATCGCCGTATCCGACGCCTTGGTCGCCGCGTCATGCGCCACGCCGAAGTCCTGAAACGGCGGAACACATGGCGTCAGAGCTGTGATCCGGCCGCCGCCGCGGCTCGTAACGTCCCGCGTCAACTGAAGGACCTACGCCGGCAGGCGACGGTTTGACGCACCATGTCACGAGAACCCACTCACCAACCCGCGGGAGCTCTTGGCACCCATTGCCCCTCAATAGGTATCGCCTCGCGGCCGCCGGGCATCACCAACCCCACGCCGAGGAGGAGGGCCTAGCACCTGGCGCGCGCACTGCCTACAGTGCAATTGGGTCACGCGGCGGCCCCTTCATCACCGCGATCTTGGACGCGACCGGCCCGTCGGCTTGGCACCTGACTACAAGGAGAATCTCATGCCGCTGCAGAACGACTTCTACACACCCGAGGGCCAGGGAGCCTACGAGCTGATCTCGATCGGCCGCTTCGAGCTGGAAGAGGGTGGGGTGATCGAGGATCTTCGGTTGGCTGTGGCGACGTACGGCACCCTCAACGAGGACAAGTCCAACGCAATCTGCATTCCGACGTGGTTCTCAGGGACCCATGCCACCTGGGAGCAGGTCTACATCGGTTCGGGGCGGGCCCTGGACCCCGACAAGTACTTCATCGCGGTCATCAATCAGATCGGCAATGGCCTTTCGACCTCACCGCACAACACCGAGGACCCATCGATCGCGATGTCGAAGTTCCCCCATGTGCGCATCGGCGACGACGTCCGCGCACAGGAACAACTGCTGCGCGAACACTTCGGCATCGAACGACTTGCGCTTGTAGTGGGCGGTTCCATGGGCGCTCAGCAGACCTACGAGTGGGCGGTTCGCTTCCCCGACAAGGTGCTGCGTGCAGCCCCCATCGCAGGTACGGCCCAGAACCTGCCGCACGACTTCCTCTACACCCAGACCTTGATGGACGCGATCACGTCCGATCCTGCCTGGAACGGAGGGGAGTACGCCGCGAATACCGACGTGGCTGATGGGTTGCGGCGCCATGCCGACATCTGGGCGGTCATGGGACTGACCACGGACTTCTGGAAGACGGAGTTCTGGAGGGACATCCCACCCTTGGTGGAAGGCCTCGGGTGGGAGACGTTCGAGGAGTTCCAGCAGAACTTCACCGCGCTCATCTTCGGCATGATGGACCCCAACGCGCTGCTGTCGATGGGCTGGAAGTGGCAACGCGGGGACGTGGCGCGCAACACCAACGGGGACCTCGCAGCTGCGCTCGGCAGCATCACCGCCAAGACGTTCGTGTTGCCGATCGAGCAGGACATGTTCTTCCCACCCCGCGACTGCATCCCCGAGCAGGAGATGATCCCTGGCGCCGAACTCAGAATGCTGCACAGCATCGCCGGTCACTTCGGGCTGTTCGGCTTCGAGCCCTCCTACACCGCCGAGGTGGACGCCGCGCTCTCAGACCTGCTGGCCATCGAGGTTTAGAAGTTCAGTCTCGAGCGTTGCGATCCGCCTGTGCCCAATCATGGATTTGCGTCGGCGGCTGTGGGCTCACGCCATCCGCCCACACGACACATGCCGCCGTACAACTTGTCGGTTGGGGCCGTTTCAGGGCGCGCCGGCAGGCGGCGGAATGGGCTAGGTCCAGATGCCGCCTATCGTGTAGCAGTCCCCACGGGTGCGCGGCGTGATCAGGCAGACTGCTCTCGGCCGCAGCCGACCCTTATGTTGCGGGCACGCGGCGGATAGGCGCAATGGGACGCCTCCGCTGGCGACCCGCCCGCACAGCCCCCAAATTGACTTCGCATTTGATGGGCACGCAAAGCACGCTGTCGAAGGGCAGCTGTCGCAGGTGCACCCAGTTGTGAAGGGGCCCGTGTCTCCGTACCGCTCCGACGCGGTGACGTCTCAGGCCCCGAACTGCGTGAACCTGCCGAACATCGCTCCGAAAGGTGTGACGCCCTCCGGAATCAGCTTGAGCGGGCCGAGTGTCATGACCAGGCCGACGGCTGTAATGACAATGGCGACGCTGGTGGTCTTGAACGTCGTCTCACCAATCTTCAGGTCCAAGGCGGTCGACCCTCCGAGCCCCATCAAGAGGCACACGACCCCGAGAATCGTGATGGTTGCGCCGAGCAGCATCAAGACGGTGATGGTCCACGAGGCGCGCGGAGGTTGCGTCGGCGTGGGTGCAGGCGTCGGCTGGGGGCTCGGTTCGGAAATGTCGGTCATGTCGGCCTCCGGTCGGACGGTCTGTTCTTGCAGAGTGGCAGTCACGATTCCTGAAGGCACCACCAAACTTGGGCATCCTGGACGCGTGACCAGCGGCATCCTTGGCGTCGACCTTGACCAAAAGCCGACCGGGTCGTATGCGCCGGAGCTGGGAGATTCGTTGACGTCGCCTGAATCGGAACGCCTGGGTCCTTCACTGCGCGATCTGCGGTCCACACGGTTCCATTGGATCCGGCGCAGGAGGCAAGACCGGTGCATCCGAACCGCCCAAGCAACGGATGTCGTCGCCGCGATCGCGACCGAGTGACGCACATATCACGGTTCGAGGGGACCGCCGTGCAGGGTATGTTTATTCGCATAGCCCGTCGGAGCCGGCGCATACGGTCTCCGAATGTCAGTGAGCAGAACCGAAGGACGGACTTATCCCAGCGGATTCTTCTTCTCGCCTGAGGCCGGCGGAAGGGCTGGGACGAATTCCCCGTTACCAGTTACTCGTCCTTTGATTATAGCGTCCGTGAAACTTGTCTCAGGATCGAAGTCGTTGAACACCAGAGCGAGCAGCGCTTCGCGCGAAATGTCTTCGGTCTGCAGGTCGCTCCGCATCCTGGCTGCAACGCGGTAGACAAGTTCCCTTCGAATAAGTAGGGACTCGGTGTCCGGCTTAGTGGAGGCGGCACTCTGCGCGGCTGCGTAGCGAAACCAATCTGTGAGAGCCGCATATGTTGCCGGACTAGCCCAAGCTACCGCTCTGCTGCGCGCTTGTGCTTCCGAGAGTGACTTTGGCTTGAGCGTGAAAGATTCGATGATGTGTCCCAACAGCTCGCCGTACACCCGCGATCGATTCTGTCGAGTTTCGGCTGCAACTGCGGCGCTCGTCTTGTCCGTCACGGTCTCCAATCCAAGATGCGCAACGAATGAGGATATGCCGCCGAGGAGAAGCGCTGCGCCAGGCGCTATATACGAATCGGACAGTTCCATCCACCCAACCGGCGACGGTACAGTTCCAAGAATCATGACAGCGCCAGCAACGCTGATCGTGCCGCTGGCATAAGGCAACAACCCACGCATCGAGACCATGCACGAACTTTAGCCAGGGCCGACCTGGGCGAGAGTACGGCGCGCAGAATCGAAGGCCGCGACACGCCTATACGCACTGCGCCTGGTGGGGAAGCGTTCGAGTCAGCGACGCACCAGGGTCGGGCACCGGTCAAGACCAAGGACGGTTCCAAGCTCGTGTCAGTGCATCGTGGAGTAGGTAGTCATGACGTGGACTAAACCCAGCGCCGCCGACGCTTCGATAGACGAAGTCAGTATGAGGCCCGTTCCGGATGCCCAGCCCGCCGACGTCGAACATCTGCTTCAACAGTTGCCGAACCTCGGACGCGTCCAACTCGCCTGCAAGCTCCGTTTTTACGTACTCGAACGAAAACACTCTCGTGGGGGCTGTCCGTAACGCCTCGCGGAAGCTCGCAAGACTGCGAGCCTTCTTGGGTTCCAATATTCCGGCCAAGTTGTCGAAGATTTCGCCGACAAAATACTCTTCGCAGTACCTCTTGATTGCTCGTTTCGCATTCTCTTCAGGCACAATCGAAGACCCTCCGTACTCCAACTGGAAGAGCTTCATGGCGGCAACCACGTCTCGCGGTAGCAGGCGAGTGTGGTCAAGGATCAGAGTTGGAATATCTGGATAAACCCAGACGCGCGTTTCTCGGCCCAAGTACTGGGAAACCACGTCCGTCACTCGCGGCCGACCAACCGCGGCTTTCATCGTGAGCAAATTCCAGAGACCGTTGCTGCGTCCGATACCACCAGCATTCCAGTCTAGATGAACCGCGTTCTGTTTGATCTTATTAAGGTCGGGTCCTGGAAGCACGTCAAAGACGTCAGACCTAACCGCCGCAACAAACGAGTAGGAAAGGTCGTGTTGCTTGAACCACTTATTCAATGTGTTCATCGCTTGGATCAGACCGGCTAGCGAGGCCCACTCGTCTGACGACTCGAAGAAGAACGAGTCGAGACCGTCGAGCGCAATCTTGTGCTGTCCGGAGCCCCGGGTGGTTGCTACGACGTCCTTCATGTAGGCCGTCAGTTCAAGTGGGTTCATCGCGCGCTCGTCGCTGAGGGAACCCATCCGTCCGTCCTCGCCAAGAAGGCTCGCGTCGACTGTGATCGCGTCAGCACCCCAGCGAGTCACGGCGCTTACCCAGTCGCTAGTCAAGAACCCCAGGGTCCGCAAACCTGCGACGAAGCGATGCAACGACCCATCCGTTGACCAGACGCTGTCATCGTCGGAGAGGGACGAGAGTAGTCGGAGGAGAAGCAAAAACTCCCAAGCGGATTGATTCCTGGAGGCGCCCTTGCTCTGTCCTGTCGCGATCGCCGTCACGTCGTTCACCGGGAAGCCGGAGAGATCCCACAGCGTGAAGAAGCGGTCCGGCATTAGGGCCCACTTCAATCGAATGTGCTCTAGGACTGCGGTCTTGCCGGATCCCTTCGGTCCCAGCAGGAGCCAGAGATGCTGCGTCTCAATCCCATAGGCTGCCTGCCGGTAGTCGAAATATCCTTCCAGCAGTAATTGGGGGTCCTCTATCGCCTCACGGGCAGCATCGATGTCGCCGAAATTCAACTCTTGAAACTTTGGTAGGTCACGTGGCGCCATCTGCGCAACCTACTCAATCGGCACTCCGCTCAGGAAGGATCTTGGCGGGGGCGGGCCGACGCGTGGTCGCACAGCATCAGTCTGCGAGCTCCGAAGCACGCTCGAAACGCCACGTGTACAGAACCTGCCGCCGCCTGGAAGCACTGCCAAGGTTCGCCCGCCCGTGCCGATCAGACCGGGCACAGGACAAGGGACATGTAGGCGCGTGGCGGGGTTCACAGGTATGCGCCCATTCTGGGCGGACTGAGGAACTCATGGCCAACCACGAAGTCCGTCGGAGAACCGACGCCAGCAGGCGGCGTCGTAGCGGTGAGGCCCGAGGTCTCCCCCGCCGGCGCCCGTCGTAACAGGTGACGTCGCGCGCCATCCCCAACCACCACGAGCAGGCGGTGCCCGGAGCTCAGTCTCGAGCTCCGGGCACCGCCTCTCTCGGTGTCTGCCTGGCTACTTCACCTCGGAGCGGCGCAGCGACAGCAGCCCGACCACGAGCGGGACAACGATCCAGATCATGGTGGTCGAGCCGAGCATCGCCCACTCCTCGCCGGTGTCCATGGCGCCCTCGAGGAGCGCGACCTGCGTCTCGTTCCAGTCGATCCACGACTGCAGGTCTGCGAACCACGGGCGCACCTGGGCCAGGAGGACGAGGAGCCCCGGAAGGACCAGCGAGACGACGAAGTAGGCCACGATCGCGGGCGCGGAGCTGCGCAGCACGACACCGAGGGTGAAGCCGATGGCCATGCCGATCAGGTTGAAGAGCACCATTTGCGGAGCCATGGACATCGAGATGTCCCACACGGTGTCGACGCCGGCGAGTGCGGACCCGACCACGTTGCCGAGCGCGCCCACCGCGAAGGCAAGGGCCACGGAGCCGAGACCCACCAGGAGGGTCGCGATCGCCTTGGCACCGATCACCCGTCCGCGGTGCGGCACCAGCGTGAAGGTCGTGAGCCCGCTGCGCTGGCTCCACTCGCTCGTCACGGCCAGGATCGCGATCATCGGCAGGATCACCGACAGCGGGAACCCGGTCGCCCTCGTGAAGCTCTCGTAGGTGACCTCGTTGTCGGGCGCGAAGACGACGACCGAACCGGCCGAGATGGGCGTCAGGATCCCGATGCTGACCAGCATCCAGAACCCCGAGCGGGTGTCGAACATCTTGCGCAGCTCGACCGACACGAGTCGGGCGAGAGGGATGGGGCGGGCGGTCCGACGGGCCGAGGTGGTGGTGGCCACCGGGACGATCGTGGCGGTCATGCCGCGACTCCTTCGCGCTGGGTGTCGGCAGTGAGTGACAGGAACATGTCCTCGAGCCCGGCACCCTCGGCGGACCGCAGCTCGGTGAGGGCGATGCCGGCGGCCAGGGCGACCGATCCGACCCGGGCGGGATCGGCGTCGGTGCGTACGGATCCGTCCCCGGCGAGCGTGCTGGGGATCCCGGCCCGCTCGAGCGCGTGGGCGAGGTCGCGCGGTGAGGTCGAACGGGCCAGCGTCCCGGCGGCCGCGAGGAGCTCCTCCTTGGTGCCGGACGCGACGATCCTGCCGTTGCCGATGACGACCAGGTCGTCGGCGATGACCTCGATCTCGTGGAGCAGGTGCGACGACAGCAGCACCGTGCCGCCGCGGGTGGCGAAGTCCGTCAGCAGGTCCCGCATCCACCGGATCCCTGCCGGGTCGAGCCCATTGGCGGGCTCGTCGAGGATCAGCACCCGCGGATCGCCGAGCAGCGCGGTGGCGATGCCGAGGCGCTGGCGCATCCCGAGGGAGTAGTTGCGCACGCGACGCTTCGACTCGGTGGGGGTCAGGCTGACCAGCTCGATCATCTCGTCCACCCGGGTGCGCGGCAGGCCCATCGTGTCGGCGGCGATGGTGAGGATCTCGCGTCCGGTGCGGCCGGCGTGCTGGGCCGAGGCGTCCAGGAGGACGCCGACCTCCAGACCGGGGTTCGGCAGGTCGGCGAAACGTACGCCGTCGATCCTGGCCGCGCCGGACGTCGGGGCGGTCAGACCGACCATGACGCGCATCGTGGTGGACTTGCCGGCTCCGTTCGGACCGAGGAAGCCGGTGACGCGGCCGGGCCGGGCGGTGAAGGAGACGTCGTCGACGGCGGTGAACCCGCCGTACCTCCGGGTCAGGGACTCAACTGTGATCATGCATCCACCATCGCGGCCCCGGACCGGGGGCGTATCGGCTCGACGGCCGGTCCTGCACTGGCCGAAAGTACGGCCCCCTGGACGCCGCTGCGTCCCTAGGCTGGGGAGGTGAGCAACCCACTGCGGTCCCTGCTGGAGGAGCCCCGGCCCTCGCCCCCGCCGGCGCGGGTCTGGCGCGACTGGGCGCTCCTCGGGCTCGTGACGGTCCTGGCGCTGCTGGAGTGGTCGCTGCGCGACGACCTGCCGCTGCCGGGGCTGTCGGTGGCGCTGGCCGTGGGACTGGCCCCGCTGCTGCTGTGGCGGCGTACGCACCCGCTCGCCGTGGTCGCGGCCGCCTTCGGTGCGATCACGGTCGTCGACCTCGGTGTGCTCGCGTCCGGCGCGCAGACGCTCGACATCTACACGATGGTCTATCTCCTGCTGCTGCCCTACGCGCTCGTCCGGTGGGGGTCAGGACGGGAGGCGGTGGCGGGACTGGCCGTCATCGCGGTCCCCGCCGTGCTGAGCCTCGTCGTCAGCTGGAGCGGGGTGGGCGACGCGATCGGCGGGATCGGCGTCCTGATGGCCGCCTTCGCCCTGGGCTGGGCCGTGCGCTCCCAGGACAACGCCCGGAAGCGCAGGCTGGAGCAGGTGAAGTCGGAGGAGCGGGTCCTGCTGGCGCGCGAGCTCCACGACACGGTGGCCCACCACGTCTCCGCCATCGCCGTCCACGCCCAGGCCGGACGCGCACTCGCGGCCACCAGCCCCTCGGCGCCGCTCGAGGCGCTGGAGGTCATCGAGGTGGAGGCATCGCGCACGCTCGCCGAGATGCGGGCGATGGTCCGCGTGCTGCGCAACGAGTCGCCCGCCGACTACGCCCCCCAGCCCGGCGTGGCCGACCTCGAGCGGCTGGCCGGCGCGTCGCCTGCGGGGCCGCGGGTGGAGGTCGGGGTCTCGGGTGACCTCGCCGCCCTCCCGACGGCGATCGACGCCGCTGTCTACCGGATCGCCCAGGAGGCGGTCACCAACGCGCTGCGCCATGCGCGCAACGCCACCCTGGTCGACGTACGCGTCGCGGGCGACCGGTCGGCGGTCAGCCTCGTCGTCCGCGACGACGGAGAGCCGGCTCCGGCCGCGCCCGGAGCGGGGTTCGGCATCACCGGGATGGTCGAGCGGGCGCTGCTCCTGGGCGGCACCTGCCAGGTGGGCCCCTCCCCCGGCCGCGGCTGGGCCGTCACCGCGACGCTGCCCCGCCAGGTGCCGGCATGAGCATCCGGGTGCTGGTCGCCGACGACCAGGACCTCGTGCGCACCGGGCTGCGGTTGATCCTGGGCACCCTGGACGGCATCGAGGTCGTGGGAGAGGCACACGACGGGCAGGAGGCGGTGCGGCTGGCCCGCGAGCTGCGTCCCGACGTGTGCCTGATGGACATCCGGATGCCCCTGCTCGACGGCGTCGAGGCGACCCGCGTGCTGGCCGGGCCGGGCGTCGCGGACCCCGTCGCGGTCGTCGTGATCACCACCTTCGACCTCGACGAGTACGTCCACGGTGCGCTCGCGGCCGGGGCCACCGGCTTCCTGCTGAAGGACGCCGGCCCCGAGCTGCTCGGCGAGGCGATCCGGGCGGCCGTCCGGGGTGACTCGCTCATCTCGCCCAGCATCACGCGCCGGCTGCTGTCGACGTTCGCGCGCACCGGCCGCACAGCTCCTCCCGCCCAGCCCATCGACCCCCTCACCGAGCGCGAGGAGCAGGTGCTGCTCACCCTCGCGCGAGGGCGTACGAACGCGGAGATCGCCGCCGAGCTGCACATCAGCCTCAGCACGGTGAAGACCCACATCGGCAGCCTCATGACCAAGCTCGGCGCCCGCAACCGGGTGGAGGTCGCGATGTGGGGCTACGAGACCGGGCGACTCAGGGACTAGGACCCGAGCCCCAGCTCACCGATCCGCGCCCGCAGGCTGCCCTCCGCCGAGCGCCAGAGCGTGGCGGAGTGCGCGTGGTGGTGGTGGACCATCGTCCCGGGACGTGCGCGGTCCCGCAGCACCTCCTGCTCGTGGGCGCGGACGGCGAAGGCGTCCGCGGCGTCCGCGAGCGCGCAGAGCACCGCCATCCGCTCCTCGCCCGCCAGCGCCGTCATGGACAGACCTTGCCCAACGGCGTCGTCGAGAAGGCTGCAGCGACGTGGGATTGACCCAAATTGGAGAGTGCCCTCCCCACCGGTCCAGCCCTGGGGGCGGGGCGGGTGTCGTACCCCAGTGCCAGACTGCAACGCATGACCGCCCTCGACCGCTTCAGCGCGCCCACGCGGGCGTGGTTCGAGGCGTCGTTCGCGGGGCCGACGCCGGCACAGGAGGGTGCGTGGTCGAGCATCGCCGAGGGACACCACGCGCTCGTGGTCGCGCCCACCGGCAGCGGCAAGACGCTGAGCGCCTTCCTGCACGCCATCGACCGGCTGCTCAGCACCGAGCGTCCCGACGACAAGTCGCGGCGCACCCGCGTGCTCTACATCTCCCCCCTCAAGGCGCTCGGTGTCGACGTCGAGCGCAACCTCCGCGCCCCCCTGACGGGCATCCGCAACACCGCCGAGCGGCTCGAGACGGCAGTCCCCGAGGTGACGGTCGGGCTGCGGTCCGGTGACACCAGCCCCGCCGACCGCCGCAGGCTCGGCACCACCCCGCCCGACATCCTCATCACGACGCCCGAGTCGCTCTTCCTGATGCTCACCAGCCAGGCGCGCGAGACGCTGCGCGGCGTCGACACGATCATCATCGACGAGGTCCACGCCGTCGCCGGCACCAAGCGCGGCGCCCACCTCGGCATCAGCCTCGAGCGCCTCGACGGCCTGCTCGACAAGCCCGCCCAGCGCATCGGGCTCAGCGCCACCGTCCGCCCGCTCGACGAGGTCGCACGATTCCTCGGCGGCACCCAGCCGGTCGAGATCGTCTCCCCGCCCAGCACCAAGGAGTGGGACCTCCGCGTCGTGGTGCCCGTCGAGGACATGACGATGCCCGGCGACTACGACGAGGACTCCGAGGACCCCGGTCGCGCCACCAGCATCTGGCCCCACGTCGAGGAGCACGTCGTCGACCTCGTCGAGCAGCACCGCTCGACCATCGTCTTCGCCAACTCGCGGCGCCTCGCCGAGCGCCTCACCGCCCGGCTCAACGAGATCGCCACCGAGCGGGCCGAGGGCCGCGACGGCGACGACGACGCGGATGACGGGCCGACGGGGCCGCCGGCCCAGGTGATGGCCCAGTCCGGCCAGAGCAGCGGCGCCGGCACGATCATCGCCAAGGCCCACCACGGCTCGGTCTCCAAGGAGCAGCGCGCGGTCATCGAGGACGACCTCAAGCGCGGGCGCCTGCCCTGCGTGGTCGCCACCAGCAGCCTCGAGCTCGGCATCGACATGGGCTCGGTCGACCTGGTCGTCCAGATCGAGTCGCCGCCCAGCGTCGCGAGCGCGCTCCAGCGCGTCGGCCGCGCCGGCCACCAGGTCGGCGAGGTCAGCCGCGGCGTCCTCTTCCCCAAGCACCGCGGCGACCTCGCCCAGACGGCCGTGTCGGTCGAGCGGATGCGCAGCGGCGCCATCGAGAAGCTCTCGGTGCCCACCAACCCCCTCGACGTGCTCGCCCAGCAGGTCGTGGCGATGCTGGCGATGGACGAGTGGGACGTCGACGAGATGTACGCCCTCATGACCCGCGCCGCGTCCTACTCGCAGCTCCCCCGCTCCGCCTTCGACGCCACCCTCGACCTGCTCAGCGGCCGCTACCCCAGCGACGAGTTCGCCGAGCTGCGGCCGCGCATCGTCTGGGACCGCGTCACCGGCACCCTCAGCGGCCGGCCCGGCGCCCAACGCCTCGCGGTCACCAGCGGCGGCACCATCCCCGACCGCGGCCTCTTCGGTGTCTTCCTCGTCGGGGAGAAGGCCAGCCGCGTCGGCGAGCTCGACGAGGAGATGGTCTACGAGTCGCGCGTCGGCGACATCTTCGCCCTCGGCGCGACGAGCTGGCGCATCGAGGACATCACCCACGACCGCGTGCTCGTGACCCCCGCCCCCGGCATCCCCGGCCGCCTGCCCTTCTGGAAGGGCGACGCCCTCGGCCGGCCCGCCGAGCTCGGTGCGGCCGTCGGCGCCTTCACCCGCGAGCTCGCCGCCCTGCCGGCCGCGAAGGCGATCGCCAGCGTGCGCGAGCGCGGTCTCGACCTCAACGCCGCCACCAATCTCGTCACCTACCTCGGCGAGCAGCGCGAGGCCACCCAGGTGGTCCCCCACGACACCCAGGTCCTCGTCGAGCGCTTCCGCGACGAGCTCGGCGACTGGCGACTCGTCGTCCACTCCCCCTACGGCACGCCCGTCCACGCCCCGTGGGCGCTGGCCATCAACGCCCGCCTGCGCGAGCGCTACGACGTCGACGGGCAGGCCGTGGCCTCCGACGACGGCATCGTGATCCGCATCCCCGACACCGACGCCGAGCCGCCCACCGGCGAGGTGATCGTCTTCGAGCCCGAGGAGATCGAGCAGCTCGTCACCCAGGAGGTCGGCGGGTCCGCGCTCTTCGCCAGCCGCTTCCGTGAGTGCGCCGCCCGTGCCCTCCTGCTGCCGCGCCGCGACCCCGGACGCCGCAGCCCGCTGTGGCAGCAGCGCCAGCGCAGCGCCCAGCTCCTCGAGGTCGCCTCGAAGTACCCCGCCTTCCCGATCGTCCTCGAGGCCGTGCGCGAGTGCCTCCAGGACGTCTACGACCTGCCCGCCCTCGTCGCCCTGCTCGGCCGGGTGCAGCGACGCGAGGTGACCGTCGTCGACGTCGCCACCACCTCGCCGAGCCCCTTCGCCCGCAGCCTGCTCTTCGGCTACGTCGCGCAGTTCGTCTACGAAGGCGACTCCCCCATCGCCGAGCGCCGCGCCGCCGCGCTGTCGCTCGACCAGGGCCTGCTCGCCGAGCTCCTCGGCCGCGCCGAGCTGCGCGAGCTGCTCGACCCCGAGGTGCTCGCCGAGGTGGAGTCCGAGCTCCAGTGGCTCGCCGACGACCGCCGCGCCCGCGACGCCGAGGCCGTCGCCGACCTGCTGCGCCTCGTCGGTCCGCTGTCGACCGAGGAGATCCGCGTCCGCTCGGTCGAGGGGGCCGACGTCGAGGGCTGGATGGCCTCGCTGGCCGACGTACGCCGTGTCGTGCAGGTCCGGATGGCCGGCGACGACCGCTGGACCGCCATCGAGGACATCGGTCGCCTGCGCGACGGGCTCGGCGTGCCGGTCCCGGTCGGCACCCCCGACGCCTTCCTCCAGCTGCCCGAGGACCCGCTCGGCGACCTCGTGTCGCGCTACGCCCGCAGCCACGGCCCCTTCACCACCGCCGAGGTCGCCACCCGGCTCGGCCTCGGCGAGGCCGTCGCCCGCCAGACCCTCCAGCGCCTGGGCCACCGCGGCCGGGTCCTCGACGGCGAGTTCCGCCCCTCCGGCTCCGGCACCGAGTGGTGCGACGCCGAGGTGCTGCGCAAGCTGCGCCGGCGTTCGCTCGCCCGGCTGCGCCAGGAGATCGAGCCGGTCGCCCACGACGCGGTCGCCCGCTTCCTGCCCGCGTGGCAACGCGTAGGAGGGTCCCTGCGGGGCGTGGACGGGGTCGTGGCGGCCATCGACCAGCTCGCCGGCTGCCCGGTGCCCGCCAGCGCCCTCGAGCCGCTGGTGCTCGCCGCGCGCGTCCGCGACTACGAGCCCTCCATGCTCGACGAGCTCACCGCCTCCGGTGAGGTCATCTGGACCGGCCACGCCCCCCTCCCGGGCAGCGACGGCTGGGTCAGCCTCCACCTCGCCGACCAGGCCCACCTCACCCTCCCCGAGCTCGAGGGCGACGAGCCGACCGGCGTGCAGCGCGCGGTGCTCGACCTGCTCGACGGTGGAGGCGCGTGGTTCTTCCGGCAGCTCGCCGACCGCGTCGGCTCCACCAGCGACGCCGAGCTCTCCACCGCCCTGTGGGAGCTGGTCTGGCGCGGACTGGTCACCAACGACACCCTCACCCCGCTGCGGGCGCTGGTCCGCACCGGGACGCCCTCGCACCGCACCCGGCGTACGCCACCGAGGCTGGGGCGCACCACGGGCGGTCGGATGCCTGCGCGCACCGGGCCGCCCGAGACCGCCGGGCGGTGGGCGCTGCTGCCCGAGCGCGACACCGACCCCACCCGCCGGGCCAAGGCCCGCGCCGAGCACCTCCTCGAGCGCCACGGCGTCGTCACCCGTGGCGCGGTGGTCAGCGAGCGCGTCGCCGGCGGCTTCGCCGGCGTCTACAAGGTGCTCAGCGCCTTCGAGGACACCGGACGCTGTCGCCGCGGCTACTTCATCGAGGGCCTCGGAGCCGCCCAGTTCGGCAGCGCCGGCGCGATCGACCGGCTGCGCACCTTCGCCGAGCGCGCCAGCGCCACCGGTGGCGCCAAGCCCGCAGTGGTGGCGCTCGCCGCGACCGACCCGGCCAACGTCTTCGGAGCCGCGCTCCCCTGGCCCGAGCCGCTCGACCCCGACCGCGCCGGACATCGTCCCGGACGCAAGGCCGGCGCCCTGGTGGTGACCGTCGACGGCGACCTGACCGTCTACGTCGAGCGCGGCGGGCGCACCCTGCTGACGTGGAGCGACGACCCCGACGTGCTCACCCCCGCGATGGCCGCACTGGCCGACGCCGCCCGCCGTGGAGCGCTCGGCAAGCTCACCGTCGAGAAGGTCGACGGGCAGGCGCTGATCGGAAACGGTGGCGAGACGCCGATCCGTGTGGCACTGTCAGCGGCCGGGTTCATCGCGACGCCGAAGGGGTTGAGACTGCGTGCCTGAGGGTGACACCGTCTGGCGCGCTGCCGCCAAGCTCGACCGCGCCCTCACCGGCCACCGGCTGACGATCTCCGACTTCCGGGTGCCGGGCTACGCCACCTGGGACCTCACCGGCGGCACCGTGATCCGCACCCTGTCGCGCGGCAAGCACCTGCTCACCCGCATCGACGCGGACCGCGCCTGGACGCTCCACACGCACCTCAAGATGGAGGGCTCCTGGCACGTCTACCCCGAGGGCGAGAAGTGGCGCCGTCCCGCCGAGCAGGTGCGCGTCGTGCTCGGCATCCAGACCCGCAAGGCCGTGGGCTTCTCCCTCGGCATCGTCGAGATCGTGCCGCGCCAGGACGAGGCCGCCCTGGTCGCCCACCTCGGCCCCGACCTCCTCGGCCCCGACTGGGACGAGGAGCGCGCCCTGCACAACCTCCGCGCCGAGCCCGCCCGCCCGGTCGGCCAGGCCCTGCTCGACCAACGCAACCTCGCCGGCGTCGGCAACATGTACATGGCCGAGCTGTGCTTCACCAGCGGCATCCACCCGGCGACGCCGCTGCACCTCGTGGGCGACCTGCCCCGCCTGGTGCGGCGCGCCAAGCAGATGCTCGAGGTCAACAAGGAGCGCGCGATCCAGACCACCACGGGCGACCTGCGCCCGCGGGAGCGGATGTGGGTCTACCGCCGCGACACCTCGCCCTGCCGGCGCTGCGAGACCCCGATCCGGGTCGAGATGCTCGGCGAACCGGGCCGGGAGCGGGCGGCGTACTGGTGCCCGAGCTGCCAGCCGGCTGACTTCTGACCCGAGGTGGGCGCAGGGTCAGGCGGCGGAGGCGACCACGTCGCCGGAGCGTCGTACGGCCGTGATGGGCGTCGTGACGATCTTCAGGGCGGCCTCCTCGACGGCCACCGCGTCGGCGACGTCGCGCAGCACGTCGGACAGCGGCAGGTCCATAGCCTGGCACAGCGAGGCGAGCAGCTCCGAGGAGGCTTCCTTCTGGCCGCGCTCGATCTCGGAGATGTAGCCCAGGCTGACTCGGGCCTGGGCAGAGAGCTCGCGCAGGGTCATCCCGCGCTGCATCCGCGCACCGCGCAGCACGTCACCGAGCAGACGTCGGAAGAGCACCATGCGCGAGTCCTTACTCTGGTCGAGGCAGGTCGTGAGGTCCAACGCTACCCGAGGGCTCCTTCTTCCCGCAGGTGGTCCACCAGGAGGGCCAGCACGGCCTCGCACGTGGCCTGGCGGATCATCAGCCGGTCCCCGCGCAGCTCGAGCCGGTGTGCGGCCACCAGCCCCGGGCCGGCGAGCGCCACCCAGACCGTGCCCACGGACTGCCCCTCCTGCTCGTCGGGGCCGGCGACGCCGGTCGTGGCGAGCCCCCACGTGGCGTCCAGCCTGGTGCGTACGCCGCACGCCATCGCCTCCGCGCACTCCTGCGAGACCACCCCGTGCTGCTCGACCAGGTCGGCCGGCACGTCGAGGGCCGAGATCTTGATGCGGGTGGCGTAGGAGACCACGCCACCGACGAAGCTCCGCGAGGCGCCGGGCACGTCGGTGAGCAGCGCTGCGAGCAGCCCGCCGGTCAACGACTCGGCCGTCGCGACGGTCTCCCCCCGTCGGGCGAGCGAGTCCAGGACGCGCACGGCGATCGACGGCTCCCACATGTCAGGGACACTAGCGCCATGGCACTCCCCATCGAGGACTATGCGCTCATCGGTGATCGCGGCACCGCGGCCCTGGTCGGCAAGGACGGCTCGATCGACTGGCTGTGCCTGCCCCGCTTCGACTCCCCCGCCTGCTTCGCTGCCCTGCTGGGCACCGAGGAGCACGGCCGCTGGCTGCTCGCGCCGGCCGAGCCGGTCCTCACGACCAGCCGCCGCTACGTCGACGGCACGGCGCTGCTGGAGACCACCTTCACGACCGCCGACGGCGAGCTGGTGCTGCTCGACGTGATGCCGACCGGCGACGGGCGCGCGGACGTCGTACGCCGCCTCACCTGCACCCGCGGCTCGGTGCGGGTGCGCCACGACTGGGTGGTGCGCACCGACTACGGCAAGGTCCGCCCCTGGGTGCGGCACGAGGAGGCGCACGGCGAGGACGTGGTCATCGCGGTCGCCGGTCCCGACATGTTCGTGCTGCGCGGGCCGCGCCTCCCCCACGGTCACGCCGGCCACCACCGTGACGAGTTCGACCTCTCGGCCGGCGAGAGCGTGACCTACTCGATGACCTGGGCCCGGTCGTGGCGCGACGTCCCGGCACCGCTGGGGCTCAGCGAGCGCATCGAGGCGACCACGGCACGCCAGCGCGCCTGGTCGGAGCGCTGCCCCGACGACGTGCCGCACGCCGACCTCGTACGCCGCAGCCTGCTGACGCTGCTGCTGATGACCCACGCCGAGACCGGCGGCATCGTCGCGGCTCCGACGACGTCGCTGCCGGAGGACTTCGGTGGCGAGCGCAACTGGGACTACCGCTTCTGCTGGCTCCGCGACGCCGCGCTCACGCTCGAGTCGCTGCTGGGCGCGGGCTACGACACCGAGGCGCTCGCGTGGCGCGGCTGGCTGCTGCGCGCGGTCGCCGGCGACCCGGCGGACCTCCAGATCATGTACACCGTCGACGGGGGCCGCCAGCTCCCCGAGATGGAGCTCCCCCACCTCCCGGGCTACGCGGACAGCCTGCCGGTGCGCATCGGCAACGGCGCGGTCTGCCAGCGGCAGAACGACGTGCTCGGTGAGGTGATGATCGCGCTCGAGCTCGCGCGACAGGCCGGCCTCCACGAGAGCGCGAACTCGTGGGCCCTGCAGCGGGCGCTGGTCGACGACCTGGCCGAGCACTGGGACGACCCCGACAACGGCCTGTGGGAGATCCGCGGGCCGCAGCGCCACTTCACCCACTCCCGCGTCATGGTCTGGGTCGCCTTCGACCGCGCGATCCGGGCCGTGGAGGAGCACGGGCTCGAAGGGCCCGTGGAGCGCTGGCGCGAGCTGCGTGACCGGGTGCGCGACGAGGTGCTCGACAAGGGGTACGACGAGGAGCGCGGCACCTTCACCCAGCACTACGACACCGCCGAGGTCGACGCCTCGCTGCTCACCCTCCCCCTCGTGGGCTTCCTCCCGCCCGACGACCCGCGCGTGCTCGGCACGATCGATGCGGTCGTCGAGGACCTGATGCGCGACGGCCTGCTCCTGCGCTACCGCACCGTCTCGGGCGTCGACGGCCTGCGGGGCGACGAGCACC
Source organism: Nocardioides sp. S5 (assembly GCF_017310035.1). NCBI lineage: Bacteria > Bacillati > Actinomycetota > Actinomycetes > Propionibacteriales > Nocardioidaceae > Nocardioides > Nocardioides sp. S5. The sequence goes on along the minus strand of NZ_CP022296.1, from coordinate 2,132,400 downwards.
CGTTCCTCGCCTGCTCCTTCTGGCTGGTCTCGGCGCTCGCGGCGGCGGGTCGTCGGGCGGAGGCCGAGGAGCTGATGGGACGCCTGTGCGGCCTGGCCAACGACGTCGGCCTGCTCTCGGAGGAGTACGACGTCGCCCACGACAGGATGGCCGGCAACTTCCCCCAGGCCTTCAGCCACCTCGCGCTCGTGCAGGCGGCGCTCTCGCTGCGATGAGTGGCGTCCCGTGACGCACCGGGGCCCGGCCGTCGCGGACGACGACCGGGCCCCGGTCACTGCTCATCTGGTCGGAGCGTCAGTTGCGACGCACCCGCACGGTGATGACCTGCTTGTCACCGCGGATCTTGCGGTTGCCGAGGTAGGACACCACGATCTTCTTCTTGCCGGTCTTGGCGAAGCGGTCCAGGCGCAGGAACGCCCTGCCCTTCTTGAGCTTGACCTTGTAGGTCTTGCCGCCGGCCTTGACCTTGACCTTGCCCGTGACCTTGGCGATGCCGAACGCCGAGGCCTTGATCTTGACCCGGGTGCGGGTCTCGCCGCGGACGATGCGCCCGGGCTTGGTGCGGGCCTTGAGCACGCCCTTGGCCTTGCGCACGTCGATCGGCAGCGAGAACGTCGTGCCGGTCGTCGGGCCGGTGAAGGTCAGCAGCTGCTTGCCGGTGCGCGTCTTGCCCTTGAGCTTGACGTCGACCGAGCTGCGTCCGCTCTCGTCGAACGGCGTGGCGTCGATGGTGTTGTCGACCGGCGTCGGGTTCAGCGTGCGGTCGCCGACCTTGATGTTGAGGAGGGCGTCGCGGGGGTCGCTCGGCCCGGTCATCATCAGCGAGGAGAGCTTGAGCTCCACGTCCTGGCCGATGCGGTAGAACCGCGGAGCGCTCGCGGGCCAGGTGACTCCGACCTGCTGCTGGTAGGTGTTGACCGGGAGCGCCGTCTTCGAGGCGAACGCTGCCATGTAGTCGACCATGGCCTGCAGGTCGACCTTGCCGGTGTCGCGCTTGCCCGTGGCCTGGTTGAAGGCACGGAAGTTGTCGCCGCCACCGGCCAGGAAGGAGTTCGCCGTCACCGAGTACGTCGTCGCCGGCTCGATCGCCTTGCCGTCGAGCCACATGCCTGTGATGCGGTCGCCCTCGGGGCGGGTGGCGTCGTAGGTCGAGAAGAAGCCCTTCGAGACGCCGAGGCGCAGGAAGGGGCGCGTCGGCACGGCACCCTTGTCGTCACGCTGCCACTGCTGCTCCAGCAGCGTCTTGATCTGGGCGCCGGTCATCTTCATGTTGACCAGGGTGTTGGCGAACGACTGGACGATCGCCGCCTGCTTGTAGGTGAGCGTGGCCGGGTAGCCGCCCGCGACACCGCGCATGTCGTCGCGCAGGCCGCCGGGGTTCATGAAGGCGATCTGCGCCGCACCGGACTCGGGGGCAGCAGTTGCCCAGCGCTGGACCTCGGCGACGAGGTTGCCCAAGGTGGACTCGCCACCGCGGCTGTCGGTGCCGTTCGCCAGGCGTGCGCGGTCGAAGGGGCCGGCGATCTTGCCGAGCTCGACCGCTCCGAGGACCTCGGCCTGGGCGACGGCGGCGTCGACGATGGACTTGACCTCGGCCTTCTTGTCGACCGCGGCCGGAGCGGTGATCGGCAGCGACGCAGCCGCGACGACCTCGTTGGTCTTGAGGACGACGTCGTTCGTGTCGGGGTCGACGCTGAAGACCAGCTGGTTGAGGTTCGTGCCGTACTGGCCGGCCGAGACCACTGGAATGCCTCTGATCACGTGGTTGTACTTGACGTGCGTGTGGCCCGAGATGATGGCGTTGACGTTGTCGACGTTGACGCCGTTGACGATCCGGCTGAAGGGGTTGTCCTTGGTGCTGGCGTCGGCCAGCTCATCGGTGGGGGCACCCTCGTGAACCAGCAGGATGACCAGGTCGGCGCCGTCGGCCTTGAGGCGGGCGGCCGCGGTGTTGGTCTCGGCGATGATGCTGTTGATCGCGAGATCCTTGATCCCGGTCGGGCTGACCAGTGACGAGAGCTCCTCGGTCACGCCACCGATGAAGCCGACCTCGACGCCGCCCACGGTGGTCGTCCAGGTGCCGCCGTCGGACTCGTCGACGGGGTCGGGCGTGCGGTCAGTGATGTCGGGCAGCGCGTAGGAGCTGTCGGACTTCTTGCGCACGTTGGCGGCGATGTACTGCCACAGCGCGCCGCCGTACGGGTTGGCGGTGGCGTCGAAGGGCGCCATCACGCGGCTGACGAGGTCGCCGTAGCCCTGGTCGAACTCGTGGTTGCCGGCCGCCGACACGTCGAGGCCGGCCGCGTTGAGCGCGTCGATGGTGGGCTTGTCCTTCTGGATGAAGGACTCGAAGGTGGAGGCCCCGATCAGGTCACCGGCTGCGGCGAAGATCGTGTTGGGGTTGGTGGACTCGAGCTCGGTGACGGCCGCGGCGAACTGGGCGGCGCCGGCCTCACCGCGGTTCGGCAGGAGCCGGCCGTGGAAGTCGTTGGTGGCGAGGATCTGGATGTCGACAGGAGCAGCCTGTGCGGGACTCGCCGTGATGACGGCGAGCGGCGCGGCGACCAGCCCTGTGAGGGTGGCGGCAAGGGCGACCTTGCGACCGGATCGTGATGCTGACACGAAGTGGCCTCTTTCGAGAGTGATGGAGGTGTGAGTCGGGTCACCCTAACTCCCCACGCAGGGGCGCGAATCCCCTGCGTGGGCGAGAAAGGGCCGACGGCCCGGCCTCCCGGATGGGCGACCGGGCCGTCGTGGTGGAGCGTCGTGCAGTGGTGCTGGGTGCGCAGTGCGCGGGAGCCCGGATCGTCAGTTGCGACCGAAGCCGAGGTGGCGCCCCGGACGGGTCTCGATCCCCACGACCTCAGGGTTGTGGTCGGAGGACCGGAACGGACCGTCGGCGTAGAGGTTGGTGATGTTGCTGTTGAACCGGGCGTACTCGTAGTAGACCGACTCGCTGGCGTTGATGTCCCAGATGTCGACACCGACGACGTCGGCGAGGGCCGCCTCGTTGGCGAGGACGTGGTCCAGCGAGCCGACCATGCCGTCGAAGTTGTAGCTCTCCTCGTCGGGGTCGCTCGTCGACTCCAGGCTCGTGTAGCCGGCCTCCTCGAGGACCTGGATCGGGTCCTCCTCCGAGTAGGCGTTGAAGTCACCTGCGAGGAAGACGCGGGAGATCCCGCGCGTGGCCTTGAACTCGTCGGCGAACGTCGCGAGGGCCTCTGCCTGCAGGATCCTGACGTCGTTGGCGTTGCCCTGACCGTCGGGGTCCGGCGTGCCGGAGCCCTTGGACTTGAAGTGGTTCACGACCACCGCGAACGCGCGGCGGTCCGGCGTACGAACCTGCTTGAAGGCCTGGGCGAGGGGCTCACGAGCGTCCTCGAAGGCTTCTCCTTCCGAGGACTGGTCGCTGAGCACGACGGAGTCTCCGACCAGCCGCACGTCAGCCGGCCGGTAGATGAACCCGTTGCGGATGACGTCCTGCTCGCCCAGCGGCGGCAGGGTCGCGGGCGACGGGACGGCCGCCCACGTGCCGGCACCGGCGTCGGCGTTGAGTGCCGCCACCAGCTCGTTGATGGCGAAGTCACGGTCCTTGCCGAACTTCGCCGAGTTCTCGAGCTCCTCGAGGGAGACGACGTCGGCGTCGACGGTGTTGATGGCCGCGACGATCTTGTCGCGCTGCCGCTCGAGGTTGGCCTCGTTCGCAGCACCACGGGGACCGTCGGGGTTGCAACGGTTGTTGGTGATGTTGTTGCCTTCGCGGTCGCGGAAGTAGGAGCAGGTGCCGAGACCGGATGCGACGAACTCCTCGCCCGTGGTCGGGAAGAAGTTCAGCACGTTGAACGTCGCCAGCTTGACGTCGCCACCGACCTCTTCGGGAGCGAGGTTGTCGGCGCGGGTCTGCTCGACCTGCGGCTGCGTCGCCGACGGCTCCCCCACCACTCGCGTGGTGGGCAGCAGCCGCCAGGCGTTGAAGCCCTCGGTGAAGACGACCGGCTCGGGGAACGTGACAGCTGCCCCCACGCGGACCGAGTGCTCGGCCGTCAGCCACGGGAACGGCTGGCCGGTGTTGGCCGCAGACGAGTAGTTGAGGCTCGAGCCATCGTCCAGGATGATGCGGTGGGCGTTGTTGTACGCCGTGCGCTGGGCGATGAGCGCCTTCTCGGTCTGCGCGTCGTAGAGCTCGGTCGGCGTGACCAGCGGCTCGTCGGTCCCGGCCGCGAGGCCGATCTCGCCGAACATGCCGGACGAGGAGGAGTTGCCGGCCCAGAACGGGCTACCGTCGTAGACGTCGGTCACGGTGAAGTCGGCGGTGGGCTCGAGGAGCTCGCCCTCCATCGCCTCGCGCGCCGGCGCCAGGTCGGCGACGGTGTCGCAGGCGGCGCCCGGCAGCTCGCACCTCGTGCCCGGGATGGTGGACTTCGACGTGACGTCACCCAGGTCGGCGACGGGCGTCACCGAGCCTGCGCCCGCGTTGATCTGGGTCTGACCGTTGAACTCGCCGGCGACGCCGGTCACCGCGACGGAGTCGCCGACGGCCGGGTAGTCGGCGAACCCACTCGTGCCGCCGTAGACGAAGATCGCGTCTGAGGCCTCCGGGGTGTCGGCACCAGGAGTCTGGATGTAGAAGCCGTTGAGGCCACCGGTCGGGTAGGACGCGGTGACGACGCCCTGGGCCTTCACGTTGTCGCGGTCGAGCGGTGTGGCCGGTCCGGTGCCCTGGATGTCGGCGATCGGGATGAGCGCCGCCTCGGGCGCGACGGTGAGGGTGAAGACCACGTCGTCCGTCGCGGGGGTCGGCGTGGCCGAGTCGGTGGCCGTCGCGGTCACGTCGAACGTGCCGGACTCGGTCGGCGTACCGGACACGGCTCCGTCGGTGGCCACCGTGACGCCGGCGGGGAGACCGGTCGCGGTCCAGGTGTACGGCGAGGTGCCGCCCGTTGCCTGCAGCGTGAACTCGGTGAGAGCCTGACCGACCTGGCCCGACTGAGCGCCGGGCGACGTGGCCTCGAGCGCGGTCGGCTCGGGGTCACCGCCGTCGACGTCCGAGGTGTTCTCGGGGTCCGGGGCGGCGACGGTGAAGTCGGCAGAGTTGTCGTCGGTGTCCGCACCGGTGGCGGTGCGGGTGGCGGCGGTCGTCCCGGAGGTCGTGGTGCCCTGGTTGGCGGTCTCGAAGGTGTTCGCCGTGCCGTATCCCACGGCATCGACGACGCCGGTGGCTCCCTTGATGTCACCGGTGGCCGGCGCCAAGGTGGCCTGCTGGTCGCTCAGGATCACCAGGCCGGACGAGCCGGAGAGCGAGAGGGAGCTCGTCACGTCGGGGGTGGGGAGGGCCGCACCGTTCGCCGCGTTGCCGCTGCCCCGGATCAGGTAGTGCCCGCGCGCGGGGATGGTGCCCGTCAGGTTCATCCTGTTGCTGACGTTGGCACCGGACGCACGGGTCGCGCTGCCGTAGAAGACCGCCCACGTGCTCAGGTCGACCGGCGCGCTGGTCGGGTTGTAGAGCTCGATGTAGTCGTGGGTGAAGCTCGAGGTGGGCAGGTCGCCGCTGGCGGCGAAGCCGCCGGCGCCGTAGACCTCGCTGATGACCAGCCCGGGGCCGGCGGTGTTGGCGTTGACGGGGCCTGCTGCGATGGGGGTGAGGCCGGCCGCGAGGAGGGCCAGACCGGCTCCGACCGCGATGCGTCGCGGCGAAGGGAGCGCGGGTGTGCGCATGTGTGCTCCGATGGTTCGGGTTGACGTGACCGTCGCATCTTCACCCACACCGAGCCCCAAACGGAGCCCTGGAGCCAACCTTCTCCTACGAGTGTTGCCAAAAGTTCATCATCGGCTTTGGCGACACCTGTGACCCGGATCTCAGTGGCTGTGCGAGCCCCGCTGCTTGCGCACCTCTCGGACGAACTCCCAGCCCGACCACATGGTCATGACGACCGCGCCGGCGAGCATGACCTGGCTCAGGTAGAAGAGCACCTCGCCCAACGGACCGGGCCAGAAGTCGAAGGCGCTGCCGTGCGCGTCGCCGTGCGGCAGCGGCCAAAGCAGGCCGGCAAGGGCGAAGGCCTGGAGGACCGTCTTGATCTTGCCGCTCTGTGCAGCGGGGATGACCACGGACTTCAGCACCGAGAGGCGCAGCAGGGTGACGCTCCACTCGCGCAGCAGGACGACGATGGTCACCCACCACCAGATGTCGCCGACGATGGACAGGCCGATGAGGGCCATGCCCGTGATCGCCTTGTCGGCGATCGGGTCGGCGATCTTGCCGAAGTCGGTGATCAGGTTGTGCTTGCGGGCCAGGTCACCGTCGATCTTGTCGGTGATCATCGCGACCGCGAAGATCCCGAACGCGACCCAGCGCCACCCCGGGGAGTCGCCTCCGTCCTGCAGCAGCGCCCAGCCGAAGACCGGGACCAGCGCGATGCGCAGCACCGTGAGCACGTTGGCGATGTTGAGGTTCGAGACCTGCTTCTGCTCGGTGGTCATCGGGAGGCTCCGTCCACTCGCGCGATCAGGTCGACGCCGTCGGTCCCGGTGACGGTGGCCGTCAGCAGGTCGCCGGCCCTCGGGCCCTCGGCGCCGGTCAGCAGCGTCGTGCCGTCGACCTCGGGGCCCTGGTGCGCGGCCCGGCCCTCGACGGCGCCGTCGTCGGGGTCGACGTGCTCGACGAGCACGACGACCTCCTCCCCCACGCGCTCCTCGGCGCGCTGGGCGTTGAGCTCCTCGACCAGCGCGGTGACGTGCTCGGTGCGCGCGCGGATCTCGTCGTCGTCGAGCTTGATGTCGTCGCCGAACGCGGCGGCTTCGGTGCCGTCCTCGTCGGAGTAGCCGAAGACGCCGGTGACGTCCATGCGTGCGGCCTCGAGGAAGTCGCACAGCGTCTGCAGGTCGTCCTCGGTCTCGCCGGGGAAGCCGACGATCACGTTGGACCGCACACCGGCGAGCGGTGCGAGGCCGCGGATCTGCTCGAGCAGGCCCAGGAACGACTCGGGGTCACCGAAACGGCGCATCCGGCGCAGCACCGTGGCGCTGGCGTGCTGGAAGGACAGGTCGAAGTAGGGCACGACGCCCGGGGTGTCCGCGATGGCCTCGATCAGGCCCGGGCGGGTCTCGGCGGGCTGGAGGTAGGAGACGCGTACGCGCTCGATGCCGTCTATGCCGGACAGCTCCGGAAGCAGGGTCTCGAGCAGGCGCAGGTCACCGAGGTCCTTGCCGTAGGACGTGGAGTTCTCGCTGACGAGGAAGAGCTCCTTGACGCCCTGCGTGGCGAGCCACTGGCCCTCCTGGAGCACGTCGCTCGGGCGCCGGCTGACGAAGGAGCCTCGGAAGCTCGGGATGGCGCAGAAGGAGCAGCGGCGGTCGCAGCCGCTCGCCAGCTTGAGAGGAGCCATCGGGCCGGCGTCCAGGCGACGGCGTACGGCGCGGGGTCCCGTGGCGGGCGCGCCGGCGCCGATGTCGGTCACGTCCGCGACCTCGACCTGGTGACCCGGCACCGAGATGGTGGAGGCGTCGCGCTCGGTCGGCGTGATCGGCAGCAGCCGGCGGCGGTCCGACGGCGTGTGCGGGTGGTGCACCTCGCCGCCGACGATCGCGCGCAGCTTGGCCGCGATGTCGGGGTAGTCGTCGAAACCGAGGACCGCGTCGGCCTCCGGCAGCGACTCGGCGAGGTCCTTGCCGTAGCGCTCTGCGAGGCAGCCCACCGCGACGACCGCCTGGGCTCGCCCACCGTGCTCGACCTTCAGGTCCGCCGCCTCGAGAAGCGTGTCGACGGAGTCCTTCTTGGCCGCCTCGACGAAGCCGCAGGTGTTGACCACCACGGTGTCGGCGTCCTCCGCGTCGTCGACGAGGATGAAGCCGCCGGCCTCCAGCCGTCCGGCCAGCTCCTCGGAGTCGACCTCGTTGCGGGCACAGCCGAGGGTCACCACGGCGACGTTCAGCGGGGTCGGGGTCTCGGCCTGGGGCTCGTGCTCGGTGGTCGTCATCGCACCCGTGAGTATGCCGGTTCCCTGCGCGCGGAGCCGCACTCCCGGCGCGGTGAGCCGACTCACCCGGCCGATCCCTCGCTCGTCGCCGTTGAGGTGCGAGCGCAGCGGGCCGCGAAACCATTGCTCTCCCTCGCCGGGCGGAGGCCCTCACCTCGGCGGTCGAGCAGCCGAGCGAGGAACGAGCGAGGCGCATCGAGACCCCTCCACAAGACGCCGCCGGCTCGAGGCCGCTGTCAGACCTCTCGTCTAGAATCGAATGCATGATCGAGGAACTGGAAGCGGAACCGGAGGCCGGGGCAGACGTCGCCCTCGGCCCCGCAGCCCTGCTCGCCTCGATCCGCTCCCGCAAGACCGCCGAGGACCAGGCCGCCGCAGACGTCCTGGATCTCGCTGCCCGCTGGGCCGACCTCCACCCGCCCGAGTCCATCCACTACGCCGCGACCTTCGCCGTCGCAGGGTGTGAGCACGAGGAACCGATCGCGGGCCCTGGTACGCCGCTGGTCGCGGAGTTCTGCGTCGCCGAGCTCGGCACCGTGCTGGGCATCACATCGGTGTCGGCGAAGAAGCTCATCGGCCACGCCCTCGAGCTCCGCCACCGCCTGCCGCGGTTGTGGGCGCAGGTCCACGCCGGACGCGTCCCTGCGTGGCGAGCGCGGGCGGTCGCCGAGGCGACCATCCACGCGACTCCCGCGCTCACCGTGGAGGCGGCACGGTTCGTCGACACCCAGGTCGCCGCCGTCGCCGGTCGGATCGGACCCGCGCAGCTCGACCGCCTCGTGGCCGAGACCATCAAGAGGTTCGACCTCGCCGCGGCGGACCCGGCGCGGGACCCCGAGGACGGGTACCTCCACGTCGACCCGCGCCACGTCACCATCCACGACCAGGACGTGCACTTCGCCGGCACCGTCCGGCTCGAGGCCGAGATCGACCTCGCCGACGGACTCGACCTCCAACAAGCACTCGCCCACGGCGCCGCGACCCAGACGGCCCTCGGCTCGCACGAGTCCCTCGACGCCCGCAGGGCCAAGGCGCTCGGCGACCTCGCCCGCACGCAGACCGCACTCGACCTGCACGGTTCTGCTGGTGGTCGAGTAGCCGGTGAGGAACGAGCCGGCGTATCGAGACCAGACCTCCCCGCGGCACGCGAGGTCGTCCTCCACGCCCACTTCGACGCCACCATGGCCGGCGACGCCACGGTCTTCGGGGCGACGGGCCGGCTCGAGGAGGGCCAGCGACTGCTGCTGCTCGACCAGCTCAGGTCCTGGTGCGGCGACTCCCGCACCAAGATCACGGTCAAGCCCGTCATCGACCTCAACCAGGAGAAGTACTCGCCCGGTTACGAGATACCGGACCGGATCCGGGAGCACGTGGTTCTCCGCGACCGCGTGTGCCTCTTCCCGTGGTGCACCCGCCCCGCGCGGGGTTGCGACGTCGACCACGTCACCGAGTACGACCATCACGCCGACGCGGAAGGCAGACCCCAACCCGGCCCGACCTGGACCGAGAACCTCGGTGCCTTGTGCCGCTTCCACCACCGCCTCAAGACCCACACCGCCTGGCACCACGACATGGTCGCGCCCGGGGTCTTCGAGTGGACGAGCCCGCACGGGCACCGCTACCGAAGAGACCGCACCGGCACCACCGCACTTGACCCACCCGACCCCGGCCCACCCCGGATCCCGTCACCTCGAAGATGACCCCGCCCCACACCCCGCCACCCACGCGATGGCGGGGCCGAAGGCACGTCCGACCAACGTCACGGCTGCGGAGCGGCCCGGCGATGCGACCCGCACGAAGCGCGCACTGACATTCTGAGCCAGGTGGACCTCACGTCAGCCGACTGGCCAAGCCGTTTTCCTCGACTGTTCGAGGAAAGGTACGTGCGCTACGCCGACGCGAGGATCGCGTACTCCAGCGCAGTCGCGCCCGACGACCTCGTCGCGCGCCTGCACGTCGTGGCCGTGACCGAGCGGAACGAGGTCGTGGTGTGCCGGAGCGCCGAGGGCTGGCGCTTCCTGCCGGGTGGCACCCGGGAGCCGGGCGAGTCCCTCGGCGGACTCGCACGGCGGGAGCTGCTCGAAGAGGCGGGCGCCGTCCTGGTAGGACCGGTGGTCCAGTTCTCCGCGCACCGGGCCGACAGCGAGCGCGACCGCCCCTATCGCCCGCACCTTCCCCATCCCCGTTGCTACTGGGCCTACGCCGTCGCGCGGGTGCGGGTCGCGGGCCCGCCGGCCAATCCCTCGGACGGCGAGACCGTGGTCGAGGTGCTGACCTTGCCGGCGCCGCGGGCGGCGGACTACCTCGATGCGGGAGACGACCCCATCCACGCCGACGTCCTGCGGCACGCGGACGCGTTGGGCCTGTTGCACGGGCCCTCCTGACCGCGGCCGCGCCGCAGCCCGGGGCGCGGAGGCAGCTCAGACGTCCAGCAACGAGTCGTCCTGCCAGACGTCGACGTGGCCGGGCGCATAGACGAAGCGCGACCCCGGCGGGCGCCCGAGCAGCTTGCCCAGCTCAGGACAACGCTCCAGTGCATGAGCCACGTGCCAGGGCTGGAAGAAGTCTGCGTCCTGCCGCAGCTCTCCCGTCCAGACGTACCAACCGGTGGTGTCACCCTCCGGCGGATGCCGCAGACCATGGAGCGGCCACTCCCAGACCTCTGCCTCGATCACCGCACGCGACGCCCCGAGCACACCTCCGACACTCCCCATCCCGACACCGTGCCACGAGCCCTCGCCGAGCACCAGCACTCTGCTTTGATCCCAGCATGACCGACTGGGGCGTCCTCGAGCACGCCTACGGGCCGGCCGGGGACGTGCCCGACCTCCTCGCCGCCGCCGAGCGCTCGGGCACGGAGCCCGGCAGCGCGTGGGACGAGCTGTGGAGCCGGCTGTGCCACCAGGGCACCGTCTATCCGGCGAGCCACGCCGGGCTCTCCCACCTCGCCGCGATCGCGGAGCGACAGGGCCCGGCCGGCTACGTCGCGGCGCTCGACCTCGCGTCGGCGATCATCGCCTCGACCGACGGGCCGGTCGCACCGGACGTCGTACGCCACCAGCACGCCGGGGCGATCCGCCGGCTGTGCGAGCTGGCAGAGCGCAACCTCCCGCACGCCTCGACGGATACCGAGCTGATCCACGCCCTCCAGGCACTTGTGGCGTTCGAGGACCTGGGCGTCTGGCAGCGCCACTTGGAGGGTCTGGCGGACGGAGCGCTCCCTCTCACGTGCCCGCGCTGCGGCGCGTTCCTCGTCGCGGACCTGAGCGGCGTCGACCCGCACGTGCGCGACGACACCGACGCATCGGTGCCGACCACTGCCGTACGCCCTGCGGATCCGTCGGAGGGCAGCCTGGGCGCCCGCTTGATCGGCCACGCCGGCGACCACCCCACGGTCGTCCACCGACTCCGCCACGCCCTCGGTGAGGGCGCGTGCCCCGCCTGCGGCGAGGCCTTCCTGGTCGAGCACGCCCTGGCCTGACGTGGCGCGCCTCGGTCAGGGAGCGACGAACGTGCCCTGGCCGGACACGCCGGCCTCGCCGATCGCACGCGCCTCGGCGCCGGCGATCGACACCGTGACGGCACCGTCGGTCGACATCACCCGCACCGGCGGGGACGCCTTCATCTCACGGCTCTGACCGGCCGCGAGCGCCCCCCCGAACACCTCTTCGCCGGCTCCGTCGCGCACGACGATGCGGGCGCCACCGCCCGGGGCGCTCACCACGACCGCGACGGGCTCGGCGAGCGGCGCGTTGCCGGCTCCCTGCGGTCCTCCGGACCCGTTGAGCACCGGGTTGTTGCCGCGCAGCTCGGGCGGCGTGTCCATCACGAGGCGGGCGATCGACCAGGCCAGCACGAAGGCCATGACCACGGCCACGAGAACCGACCAGTTCGGGCCACCGCGCGTGCCGCGGATCGAGCCGTTCACGCCGGTGGCGAGCTCGGCCTCGAAGACGCGGCGCGGGTTGATCGGGGCGTGGGCGTAGCGCTCGTCGTACGACGCCAGCAGCGGCGCCACGTCGATGCCGAGCACACGGGCGAGGGTGCGCAGGTGCCCCCGGGCGTAGAAGTCACCACCGCAGGGCTCGAAGTCGTCGACCTCGACGGCCTCGATCACGTGCGGGCGGATGCGGGTGCGGTCGGCCAGCTGGTCGACCGTCAGGCCCAGGCGGGTGCGGGCGGCGGTCAGCTCGGGGCCGATCACCGGGTCCTCGGCGGGCTCGACCTCGAAGTCGTCGAGCACCAGCGGCTCGACCGGCTCGCCCGGGTGGGCGATGGCGCGCACGCGGTCGCCCCACGACTGGGTCTCCTCGACGAGGCTGACTCGCCCGGGACGACGCAGCTCACGGCCCTCGAGCTCGTCGACCTCGCTGTCGTCGATGTCGCGGCGGACCTCCGAGCGTCGTCCGGCCCCCGTCTCGCGCAGGGCCGCCGGCGTCGGGCTGGCGACCAGCTCATCGGCGGGCTCCTCCACGACGGGGGCCTCGTCGACCGGCGAGTCCTCGTCGGCAACGTCGACGTCGTCACCAGCGACGTCATCAGCGACGTCGTCCAGCACGACGACCTGCCCGGCATCACGTGCGACGCGGACCAGTGCCTCGGACAGGTCGTCGCCGGCACCGACGACACGCGTCGAGAGCCCCAGGGGCACCGCGAAGGGGGCGCCGTGCAGCAGGCGCGAGAAGCTGGTGTGGCGCTTGCCGGCACCGGTGAGCTCGGCCTCGATCAGCTCGAGGTTGTGCGGCACCACGACGAGGCGGCCGTCGTGCAGCAGGTCGCGGCGCGGCGTGTGCTCGACGTGGTGCACCGCGGTCCACGGCAGCCCCCGCCAGGTGCGCCCGAGGCGGATCCGGATCCCCTGCGCGTCGGCGACGAGCAGCGGGGTGCGCGAGTCGACGAGCCCGACGAGCCAGTAGGCACCGAGCAGGCCCATCGCGACCACGAACGCCCAGTCCAGCGCGGAGCCGCTCTCGGCGGCGCGGCCGAGGTAGGCGATGGCGACGGCGGAGGCGGTCAGCCCGACCCCGGCGGCGACGCCCGCGTGGCGGCGTACCTCCACGACGTCGGGCGCGACGCTGAGCACGTCGCCGTGCCCGCTCCCCTGCCCCGTCCCGTCGGCGTGGACCTCGGTCTCGTGCATTGCGGCGCCCATCAGGCTCCCCCCTCCAGAGTGGCGATCACTGCGTCGATCTCGTCCGGCTTGACCAGCACGTCGCGGGCCTTGGATCCCTCGCTGGGGCCGACCACGCCACGGCTCTCCATGATGTCCATCAGGCGCCCGGCCTTGGCGAAGCCGACGCGCAGCTTGCGCTGCAGCATCGACGTCGAGCCGAACTGCGTGGAGACGACGAGCTCGATGGCCTGCACCACCAGTTCCATGTCGTCGCCGATGTCGTCGTCGAGCTCGCGCTTGGACTCCTTCGGGGCCGTCACGTCCTCGACGTAGGTCGGCTCGAGCTGGTCCTTGCAGTGCTTGACGACCTGGTGGATCTCGGCCTCGGTGACCCAGGACCCCTGGACGCGCACCGGCTTGGAGGCACCCATCGGCAGGAACAGTCCGTCTCCCTGGCCGACGAGCTTCTCCGCGCCCGGCTGGTCGAGGATGACGCGGCTGTCGCCCAGCGAGCTGGTCGCGAACGCCAGTCGTGAGGGCACGTTGGCCTTGATGAGGCCGGTGACGACGTCCACCGAGGGCCGCTGCGTGGCGAGCACCAGGTGGATGCCGGCGGCACGCGCGAGCTGGGTGATGCGCACGACCGAGTCCTCGACGTCGCGCGGCGAGACCATCATCAGGTCGGCGAGCTCGTCGACGATGACCAGGAGGTAGGGGTACGGCGCGAGGACGCGCTCGCTGCCCGCAGGCACCTCGACCTTCCCTGCCCGCACGGCCTTGTTGAAGTCGTCGATGTGGCGGAAGCCGAAGTTGGCCAGGTCGTCGTAGCGCATGTCCATCTCGCGCACGACCCACGCCAGCGCCTCGGCGGCCTTCTTCGGGTTCGTGATGATCGGCGTGATCAGGTGCGGCACGCCCTCGTAGGCGTTGAGCTCCACCCGCTTCGGGTCGACCATGATCATCCGCACCTCGTCGGGCGTGGAGCGCATCAGGACCGAGGTGATGAGCGAGTTGATGAACGACGACTTTCCCGAGCCCGTGGCGCCGGCCACGAGCAGGTGGGGCATCTTCGCCATGTTGGCGACCACGAAGCCGCCCTCGACGTCCTTGCCGAGCCCGGCCACCATCGGGTGGTGGTCGTTGCGCGCGGTCGACGAGCGGAGCACGTCGCCCAGGGAGACGATCTCCTTGTCGACGTTGGGGATCTCGATGCCGATCGCCGACTTGCCGGGGATCGGGCTGAGGATCCGCACGTCGGCCGACGCGACGGCGTAGGCGATGTTCTTCGACAGCGCGGTGACCTTCTCCACCTTCACCGCGGGCCCGAGCTCGACCTCGTAGCGGGTGACGGTCGGACCGCGGGTGTAGCCGGTGACGGTGGCGTCGATGCCGAACTCGTCCATCACCTGCATCAGCCGCTCGACGACCGCGTCGCTGGCCTTGGACCTGGCCTTGTGGACCGATCCGGGCTTGAGCACCTCGTTGCCGGGCAGGGAGTAGGTGATGTCGCCGGACAGCGCCAGCTGCTCCACCCGTGCCGGGAGCGGGGTGTGCGGCGGCGGCTCGAGCGCCTCGGGCGCCGACGGGGCGTCCGGCACGGCCGGGCTGACCTCGGTGGGCGCGTCGGCGAACAGGTCGATGCCGTAGTCCTCGAACGGCTCCTCGGCCGCCTCGGGCTTCTTCTTCCGACGCTTCTTCAGCTCACGGTCCGACAGCACCGGGCTGTCGTAGGCCGGGTCACCCATCTCGGGGTCGACCTCGTCGTCGAGCGCGGAGCGGCGGCGGGTGCGCACCGGCTTGGTGGGCTCCTCGGCCTCGGGCTCGGCGTGGGTGCGGCCCAGCGCCTGGTCGCGCAGCGCGGCGAGGCGCGCCGGGACCTGGTAGACCGGCGTGGCGGTGATGATCAGGATGCCGAAGGTGGCCAGCAGCACCAGCAGCGGCACCACGACGTACGGCGTCTGCATGAGGTCGAGCAGCAGGCTCGAGGTGACGTAGCCGACTGCGCCGCCCGCCTCCTGGAGGTTCGAGGCGTCGCCGAGCACCGGCTGCGGGTTGCCGTTGGCGATGTGCACGATGCCGAGCAGGCCCAGCGCGAAGGCCGACCAGCCGATCACCTGTCGGCCGGCGGGGCCGTTGCGCTCGGGGTCGCGCAGCGTGCGCCACCCGGCCCAGACGAGGAACAGCGGCACGAACCAGCCGACCTTGCCGACCGCGCCGGCGGTCACCGAGCGGGCGAAGTCCATCACTCCCCCGGGCAGCTGCCACCACACGGCGGCGGCCGCGACCGTCGCGAGGCCGAAGAGGAACAGGCCCACTCCGTCGCGGCGGTGCTCGGGGTCGAGGTCGCGCGCGGACTGCCCGATCGAGCGGGCGACCGCTCCGAGGGCGTGGGCCAGGCCCAGCCACGCGGCGGCGACACCACGGCCGATCGCACCGAACGAGCGTGAGACCGGCCCCGGCCCGTTGCGTACGGCGCGGGGCGCAGGACGCGATGCGGGTCGGCGCGAGGACGCGCTCGAGCGGCTCCGCCCCTTCGCGGACGAAGAGGAGGGGCGCTTGCTGGTACTCCGTGATCGGGTGCTCGAACCCTTGGTGGTGCGCTTGGTTCCAGACGTGCTCGAGCTCCGCGACCCCGGCGGGGAAGACGTACGGGTCGCCATGGCCCGACCCTACGGCCACGTCACACCAGTCACAGGGACCACACGTGTGCGTGTCGTGGACCGGTCGTCGCGCGGTCACCCCTGGGAGGGCAAAACGACACCGTTGTGCCCCCCGCTCTTCACAAAGGTAGGACGTCCTTCTTATGGTGACCCGGATCACTCGGGCGACATCTGGTTCCGAGTGCATCTCGGAACTGGAGGAAACAGAGTGAAGCTCCTCAACAGAGGACTTGCTCTCGCAGTCGTGGGGGCGGGACTCGCCGCACTCCCAACGAGCGGGGTGCAAGCATCACCGGCCGCACAGGCCGACACCCGTGGCGTTGCAGCCATGGTCGACCGCGCCGACGGCGCCGTCGCCGTCACCCGTGAGGAGTCCACCGGCAAGGTGGGCTTCCTGCGGGTCAAGGGCGACGGCGACCTCTTGCCGGGCACGGAGGGCGCCTCGCTCTCCGCCGCGCGCGACAAGGTCGACGCCTATCTCGCCAGGTACGCCGGCAACTTCGGCGCCCGCCCGGACGAGCTCGTCCAGCGCGACGTGCAGAAGTCGCCCGCCGGCTGGACCGTCACGCTGACGCAGCGCTACCGCGGCGTCGACGTCTTCGGCTCGATGCTGCGCGCGCAGGTCGACAAGGACGGCGACCTGACCTCGGTCAACGGCTACGCCGCACCGAACCTGACCCTCTCGGTCGACCCGCGGCTCACGGCCGCCGAGGCCGGCACGCGTGCGGTCGGGCTGGTGAAGGAGGACCCGCCGAGCCACGACGGCGAGAAGGCGGACCTGACCGGCATCGCCGCCGGCGCCACCGAGCTCGTCGTCTACCGCATGGGTGCCACCCGCGGCGACAAGGGCAAGGCCGTCCTGGCCTACCAGGTCGAGGTCACCAACGAGAAGAACGTGCGCGACGCGGTCTTCATCGACGCCCAGACCGGCAAGGCGCTCAACCGCTGGTCGGACGTGCACGAGGCACTCGAGCGCGAGCTCTACGAGGCGACCGGCACGCGGGACGCGCCGGTCCTCACCCGCGTGTGGAAGGAGGGCGACCCGTTCCCCGGCACCCTCAACACCGACCAGCGCAACCTGGTGAACTCCGCCGGTGAGTCCTACTGGCTCTACGAGAACGCCTTCGGCCGCGACTCCTACGACGGCGCGGGGGCGACGATGCGGACGGTCAACAACGACCCCCGCATCAGCTGCCCCAACGCCAACTGGAACGGCGTCACCACCAACTACTGCAACGGCGTCACGTCCGACGACGTCGTCTCGCACGAGTGGGGCCACGCCTACACCGAGTACACCTCCGGCCTGATCTACCAGTACCAGTCCGGTGCGCTCAACGAGTCGTACTCCGACGTGTGGGGCGAGACGCTCGACCTCGTCAACGGTCGCGAGGACGAGGGCGAGAACTTCCAGGCCAAGCGCACCGTCGGCGACTGCGACGTCACCGCGCCCCCCGGCCTCGACATGACGATCACCGCGCCGGCGAGCCTCGCCGGACCGTGCTCGGCCGTCGCTGCCACGGGCGCCAAGCCGTTCACCACGACGCCGGTCACCGCCGACGTCGTCGTCGCCACCGACGCGGCGAACGCCACCGGTCCCACCACGACCGACGGCTGCACGGCCTTCACCAACGCCGCCGCCGTCACCGGCAAGTGGGCGTACGTCGACCGCGGCACCTGCCCGTTCGCCACGAAGGTCGCCAACGCCAAGACCGCCG
The DNA here is from genome assembly GCF_017310035.1 of Nocardioides sp. S5. Classification (NCBI taxonomy): domain Bacteria; kingdom Bacillati; phylum Actinomycetota; class Actinomycetes; order Propionibacteriales; family Nocardioidaceae; genus Nocardioides; species Nocardioides sp. S5. The sequence continues at coordinate 2,114,936 of NZ_CP022296.1, read as the reverse complement.
GCGCGACCGGCATCGTGATCGGCAACAACAACGTCGACCCGCCGGCCGGCTTCACCGGCGACCCGGCTCTCTACGGCGTGATGGTCTCCCAGGCCGACGGTGCGAAGTTCAAGAGCACCACGGCCGTCAAGACCGTCCGCGTCGTGGCCGAGGACGTCAGCACCCGCCCCGACACCACCCGGTGGCTGATGGGTGAGAAGTCGACCGCCTTCGGCGGCGCGATCCGCGACATGTGGACGCCCACCTGCTACGGCGACCCGGGCAAGGTCAGCGACGCCGAGTACAAGTGCGACCCGACCGGCGCCGACGCCGGCGGCGTGCACTCCAACTCGGGCGTGCCGAACCACGCCTACGCCCTCGTCGTCGACGGTGGCACCTACAACGGCCAGACCATCGCCGGTCTCGGTCTCGACAAGGCCGCCGCCATCTGGTGGCGTGCCCAGACGGCGTACCTGACCCCGCAGTCGAACTTCATCGACGCGGCCAACGCCTTCGAGCAGTCCTGCGTCGACCTGGTGGGCGCCCCGATCAACCAGCTCACCACGGCCTCCGACGCGACGCCGCAGGCCGCGACCCCGATCGCTGCCGGCGACTGCGCCTCGGTGTCGGCCGCCACGGCCGCGACGGAGATGCGCACCGCTCCGGTGAAGTGCGACTTCCAGGCGCTCCTCGGCAAGGACGCCCCCGCCACCTGTGGTGAGGGCTTCGCCGAGGACGTGCTGTGGAACGAGGACTTCGAGGACGGCCTCACGGGCTGGACCCCCAGCTTCGAGGTCGTCTACGAGGGTGGCCTGCACGAGGCGTGGCAGAGCGTTGCCAACGCCCCGGCCGGCACGGGCGCCCCGCACGCGAGCAAGGTCGCGTTCGGTCCGGCTCCCGACCAGGGTCAGTGCTCCGGCACGGCCGGTGACTTCTCGAGCCGCGACTCGATCACGGGTCCGGTCATCGAGATGCCCGACACCCTGCGTGCCCCGAAGCTCACCTTCGAGCACTACGTCGCGACCGAGATCGGCTACGACGGCGGCAACGTCAAGATGGAGGTCAACGGACGCGGCGGCTTCAAGGCCATCCCGGCGGGCGCTTACATCTACAACGCGCCCACCACCCTCTCCGGTCCTGCCACCAACACCAACCCGCTGGCCGGCGAGCCCGGCTTCACGGGCACCGACGGTGGCGAGACCAAGGGCAGCTGGGGCGAGTCGCAGATCGACCTCGTCGCGGCGGGCATCGAGCCTGGTGACACCGTCCAGCTCCGCTTCGACATCGGTCGTGACGGCTGTGGCGGCAACGAGGGCTGGTACGTCGACAACATCGAGGTCGTCGACTGCAAGCTGGTGACGAAGACGACGGCCGTGCACCAGCCCGAGCCGTCGACCTTCGGCACCGCGTCCACCGCCGAGGTCACCGTGGCCCGCGACGGTTCGGTCGGCTCCACGCCGAGCGGCGACGTGGTCGTCACCGACGCAGCAGGCAAGGAGCTCGGCTCGGCCGCGCTCGTGGACGGCAAGGCCTCCGTGGCCCTGCCGGCCGACCTGCCGGTCGGTGCCAACCAGCTGACCGCGACCTACGAGGGCAACGGCTCGCTGGCGACCTCGTCGGCGAAGTTCACCGCCACGGTGGTGGCAGCGACGCCCGCCGGCAAGGCCGACTCCACCACGGTGGCGAAGGTGAAGCCGCGCAAGCCCCGCTTCAAGCAGGACTTCAGGGTGGTCGTGAAGGTCAAGGCCGACGGCACCACCGCGACGGGTCGCGTCGTGGTCCGCATCGACGGCAAGAAGGTCCGGACCAAGCGTCTCGACGACGGCCGGATCATGTTCAAGGTGAAGAAGAACTTGAAGGTCGGCAAGCACAAGCTCGTCGCCGTCTACAAGGGCTCCGACACCGTCGAGCGCAGCAAGGACAAGCTGCGGTTCAAGGTCGTACGACGCTGACCGCACGCTGACAGCACCACCAGCACCACACCGGGAGGCCCCGGCGGATCCGTCCGCCGGGGCCTCCCGGCCGTCCGGACGCACTGCGCCCCGGGGCAGCGCCTCAGCGCGCGTCGAGTCCCGCCAGCCACGGCAGCACGACCAGCAGCGTGGGCAGCGCGAGGATCGCAGCAGCGAGGAGCGCCACACCCACCGACTGCACGGGTCGGGGACGGGGGTCGCGCAGGACCTCCACCCGGGCCGCGAGCGAGCCGGCCGACCCCAGCGCCCCGGCGGGAGCCGGCGAGCCGGCTAGCGCGAGCAGCGCCGACACCAGCGCGCGGCGATCACCCGTGCGGCAGGCGGCGCGGTCGGCCAGCACCTCCACGAGCACCTCGACCTCCCGTCGCGCCGACCCGCTGGCCACCCCGCGCGGGAAGGCGCGGTGCAGCACGGCGAAGGCCTCGAGGACGAGGTCGTGGCGCGCACGCAGGTGCGAGCGCTCGTGCTCGAGGACCGCGGCCAGCTCGTCGGCCGAGAGACGGGTCAGGGTGGGACGGGAGACGACGATGCGCGATCCGGTCATCCCCGGCACGCAGTAGGCGACCGGGAGGTCGTGCTCGAGCACCGAGACTCCCCCGTCCGTGCGGGCCACCAGGTCGACGCGCTCGCGGTGCGTACGCCGCATCCGGCGCAGGGCGGTGCCGGTGCGGTGGCCGCTGAGCAGCAGCCGCGCCGCGACCACGACCGTCACCAGTCCGGCGAGCGCCGCCACGACGACGTCACCCGCCGCGACGGGGGCCACCCACAGGCGGTCGGTGGCCAGGGAGAGACCGGCACCGAGGGCGGCGAGGACAGCTGCCAGGGCGGTGCTCTGCCACAGCAGCATCGCCGCGGACGGCGTACGCCTCAGGGTCGTCCAGCGCGACAGCGCCCACGGCAGCGGTCCGGCGAACACCACGGCGAGCGCCCCCAGCACGAGCGGGGTCAGCACGCGCGAGTCCCCCGGTCAGGTGAGGTCGGCGAGGGCGCGGCGCAGGGCCGCGAGGTCCTCGGCGCTGGCCTCGCCCACGAAGGAGACGAGGGCCTGGTCACGGTCGGCCCCGGTCGCCTCGAGCGCCTCGCGCATCAGCTCCGCGGTCATTGCCGCGCGGCTGAGCCGCGGCGCGTAGCGGAAGGCCCGGCCGTCGCGCTCGCGGACCACGACGTCCTTCGCGACGAGCCGGTCCAGCACGGTCATCACGGTCGTGTAGGCCAGGTCGCGTCCCTCGAGCCGGGCGTGCACCTCACGGCCGCTCGACGCGCCGTCGCCGTCCCACAGCGCGTCGAGGACGGCCTGCTCGAGCTCTCCCATCCGGGACCTTGGACTCATGGGACAGGAGTCTAGGGGCCCTGACCGAGGAAGTACGACACTGCGTAGTATCTACTACGATCTGTCGTAGTACCGCGCCACGGCGCCTGACCAACGCAAGGGTGTGCCCATGGACGTCCTCGACATCGCCCGGTGGCAGTTCGGGATCATCACCGTCTACCACTTCCTGTTCGTGCCGCTGACGATCGGGCTCACCGCCGTCATCGCCGGGCTCGAGACCGCGTGGGTGAGGACAGGCAAGGAGGACTACCTCCGCCTGACGAAGTTCTTCGGCAAGCTCTTCCTGATCAACTTCGCCATCGGCGTGGTGACCGGCATCGTCCAGGAGTTCCAGTTCGGCATGAACTGGTCGGACTACTCCCGGTTCGTGGGCGACGTCTTCGGCGCACCGCTCGCGGTGGAGGGGCTGCTGGCCTTCTTCCTGGAGAGCACCTTCCTGGGCCTGTGGATCTTCGGCTGGGACAAGCTCCCCCGCGGCCTGCACGCAGGCTGCATGTGGCTGGTGCACCTCGGCACGCTGGCGTCGTCGTGGTTCATCCTCGCGGCCAACTCGTGGATGCAGCACCCGGTGGGCTACACCTACAACGCCGAGTCCGGGCGCGCGGAGCTGACCGACTTCTGGGCGGTGATGTTCAACAAGGTGCAGGTCGTGACCTTCCCGCACGTGATCCTCGCGGCCTACATGACCGCCGGCACCTTCCTGCTCGGCGTCAGCGCCTACCTCTACATGAAGAAGAAGCACGAGGCCGACCGGCCGATGTACCACCGCGCCATCCGCATCGGCGCCGTCATCACGCTGCTCGCCGGCATCGGCGTCGCGATCACCGGAGACCTCCAGGGCAAGGTGATGACCGAGGTGCAGCCGATGAAGATGGCGGCTGCCGAGGGCCTCTACGAGACCAGCGAGCGCTGCGCACCGTTCTCCGTCTTCACCGTCGGCACGCCCGACGGCAAGGAGGAGAAGTTCGCCGTCACGGTCCCGTGCCTGCTGTCCTTCCTCGGCACGGGCTCCATCGACGGCACGGTCGAGGGCATCAATCCGCTGAGCGAGGAATACGTCGAGACCTACGGCCAGGACCCCACGTCGAAGGCCTGGACCGAGGGCGACTACACCCCCGTCATCCCGGTCACCTACTGGTCCTTCCGCTTCATGATGGGCCTCGGCGCCTTCGCAGCCGCCGGTGCGGCTCTCATCCTGTGGCTGACCCGCCAGGGGCGTACGCCGGGAGTGCGCTGGCTCGGCGTCCTCGGACTGAGCTTGCCGATCGCCACCACGCTGGCGAGCTCGTGGGGCTGGATCTTCACCGAGATGGGCCGCCAGCCGTGGGTGGTCTTCGGGTTGATGACCACCGAGTCGGGTGTCTCCCCCGGTGTCTCGGTCTTCGAGGCCGCGACCTCCCTCATCGTGCTCACGCTCCTCTACGCGGTGCTCGCCGTGATCGAGGTCAAGCTCCTCATCACCTACGTCAAGAAGGGCGCGGACCCCTTCGAGGAGCCGCCGCGCGTCAGGGTCGGCGGTTCCGACGAGGACAAGCCGCTCACCTTCGCCTACTGACCGACCACGACGCCACGACAGAGAGACCACCATGGAACTGACCACCGTCTGGTTCGCCCTCATCGCCGTGCTGTGGGTCGGCTACTTCTGCCTGGAGGGATTCGACTTCGGCGTCGGGATGCTGCTGCCGGTGCTGGCCCGCGACGACACCGAGCGCCGCGTCATGATCAACACCGTCGGCCCGGTCTGGGACGGCAACGAGGTGTGGGTCCTGGTGGCCGGCGGAGCGACCTTCGCCGCCTTCCCCGAGTGGTACGCCACCCTCTTCAGCGGCTTCTACCTGCCGCTCCTGCTCATCCTGGTGGCGCTCATCGTGCGCGGGCTCTCCTTCGAGTACCGCCACAAGCGCGAGGAGACCGAGTGGAAGGGCCGATGGGACCTCGCCCTGATCATCGGGTCCTTCGTCCCGTCGTTGCTGTGGGGCGTCGCGTTCGCCAACATCGTCGCGGGCGTGCCGATCGACGCCGACAAGGAGTTCACCGGCAGCCTCTTCACCCTGCTGAACCCGTTCGGCCTGCTCGGCGGGCTGGTGACGCTCACCCTCTTCGCCACCCACGGGGCGATGTTCGTCGCGCTCAAGACCGACGGCGAGATCCGCCACCGCGCCCGCGACCTGGCCGTGCGCATCGGCGTCGTCGCCGCCGTCCTCGCGGTGGTCTTCCTGGTGTGGACGCAGCTGAAGACCGGGACCGCGCTCACCGCGGTCGTCTTCGCCGCAGCCGCCGCCTCGCTGGTCGCCGGGCTCGTCTCGGCCCGGGCCGGGCGTGAGGGGTGGGCCTTCGTGGGCACCTTCGTCACGATCGCGCTCGCCGTCGCCGGCCTGTTCCTGGGCCTGTTCCCCGACGTGATGCCGTCGACCACCGACCCGGCGTACTCGCTCACCACGACCAACGCGGCCGCGACGGCGTACACGCTGAAGGTGATGACGTGGGTCGCGGTGATCTTCACCCCGATCGTGCTGGGCTACCAGGCGTGGACCTACTGGGTCTTCCGCAAGCGGATCTCGGTGCGGCACATCCCCACGGCCGTCCTCGCCGGCACGAGCGACACCGCGTCGTGAGGCCGCTCGACGCGTCCGTCCGCACCCACCTGCGACCGGCGCGCAGGGCGCTCGCGGTCGTGGTCGCCGGCGGCGTGCTCGGCGGCCTGGCGACGGTGGCGCAGGCCTTCGCGCTCGGCGCCCTGGTGGTGGCGGCGGTCAGTGGCCGCGACTGGACGACCGCGGGGTGGTGGCTCGCCGCACTCGTGCTGCTCCGCGCCGCGACGGCGTACGCCGCCCAGGTGGCGGCAGCGCGGGCGGCCGGCGAGGTGTCCGGCGCGCTGCGCCTGCGGCTCCTCGATGCCGTACGCCGCACCGCGGACGTCGCGCCCGCCCGCTTGTCGGTGCTCGCGACCCGCGGCGTGGCCGGGGTCGAGCCCTACGTCACCCGCTACCTCCCGGCGCTGGTGCCCGCCGCCGTCCTGCCCGTCCTCACCCTGGTCGCGATCACGTGGCTCGACCCGCTGTCGGGGCTCGTCGTCGCGCTGACCCTGCCGCTCGTGCCGGTCTTCGCGGTCCTGGTGGGCCTGACCACGCGCGACCGGGCGCGGACGCAGTGGCGCGCGATGGAGGCGCTGTCGGGCCACTTCCTCGACGTGGCGCGCGGCCTGCCGACGCTCGTGGCGCACCGGCGGGCCGAGGCCCAGGTCGCGACCATCCGCTCGGTCACCCACCGCTACCGCCGCGCGACCGTCGACACGCTCAAGCTCGCCTTCGCCTCCTCGTCCGTCCTCGAGCTGGTCGCCACGCTCTCCGTCGCGCTGGTGGCGGTGACCGTCGGTCTCCGGCTGGCGTCGGGGTCGGTCGACTTCCGCGTCGCCCTCACCGTGCTGCTGCTGGCGCCGGAGGCCTACTGGCCGCTGCGCCGCGTGGGCGCGGAGTTCCACGCCGCCGCCGAGGGCACCGCTGCCCTGGCCGAGGCCGACGCGCTGCTGGCCCGGGCCGCCTCGCAGCCTCGCGGGGCGCAGCGCCCGGCACGCGCGACGCTGCGCCTGCACGGGCTCGTCGTCGGCCACGACACGCCCCTGACCGCACCCCTCGACCTCGACCTGCCCGAGCGCGGGCTCGTCGCGATCGCGGGGCCGTCCGGCTGCGGCAAGTCGACCTTGCTCGCGACGCTGCGCGGCGAGCTGGCGCCGCGCGACGGCGTCGTCGTGGTGGGCGGCACTCCCCTGCCGCGGACCGACCCCGCGTGGTGGCGCGACCAGGTCGCCTGGGCACCGCAGCGACCGTGGCTGCTCGCCGACACGATCGCCGCCAACGTCCGTCTGGGGCGCACCCACGCCGGGGACGACGAGGTGTGGGCCGCACTGGCCGCTGTCGGCCTGGCCGACGCGGTGCGCGCCCTGCCAGAGGGCCTGGACACGCCCCTCGGCGAGGACGGCGCCGGCCTCTCCGCCGGCCAGCGGGCCCGCGTCGCGCTCGCGCGCGTCGTGCTGGCCGCCCGGCCCGTCGTGCTCCTCGACGAGCCGAGCGCCCACCTCGACGAGGAGACCGAGCAGGTGCTGCTCGACACGATCGCCGTGCTCGCCCGCACCAGCCTGGTCCTCGTCGTCGCCCACCGCCCCGCGGTGCTCGCCGCCGCGGACCGGGTGCTGGAGCTGGCGCCCGCTGCCACTCCGCCGGGGGTGGCGGCACACGACATCGATCGCTCGACCATGGCGGCACCCGACACCGAAACCACCGCGGCGCCTGTCGTGTGCCGCCACCCAGCGGCGGCCCCCGCACCGGACCCGGCACCCGACGACGACCCGCAGCCCCGCTGGGGCCTGCGCACCGCGACCCTGCTCGGAGCGCTGTCGACCGCGTCCGGCGTCGCGCTGACGGCGACGGCCGGCTGGCTCATCACCCGCGCCAGCGAGCAACCGCCGGTGCTCTACCTGATGGTCGCGATCGTCGGCGTACGCCTCTTCGGGCTCGCGCGCCCGGTGCTGCGCCACGCCGAGCGGGTGCTGAGCCACGACGTCGTGCTGCGAGAGCTCGCCGAGCGCCGGGCGCAGGTCTACGCCGACCTCGTCCCGCTCGTGCCCGGGCGCCTCGGCCCCCGTCGCGGCGACCTCCTCACGCGGGTCGTCGACGACGTCGACGCCCTGCTCGACGACCGGCTCCGGGTGCGGCAGCCGGTCGCCACGGCCGTGCTCGTGGGGTGCGGTGCGACGCTGCTCACCTGGCTCGTCGCCCCGGCCGCCGGCCTGGTCGTGCTCGGCGTCTGTGCCACCGGTGCGGCGGCCTTCGCGCTGGCCCGCCGCGGAGTGTCGGCCGTCGAGCCTGAGGTCCTCGCCGCGCGCGCAGCCCTCGGCACGGGCGTCGAGGAGGTCGCCCACGGCCTGCGCGAGCTGGAGCAGTGGGCCGCCACGCCGCGAGCGCTGGACGCGGTGCGGCAGCAGGGAGACGCGCTCGCCGCTGCCGTACGCCGCTCCGCGCGCGCCGTCGCCGCCGCCTCCGCGCTCACCACCGCCGCCGCCGGCCTGGGCGTGGTGCTCGTCGCCGTGACCGTGACGCCTGCCGAGGTCTCACCCGCGCTCCTCGCGCTGCTGCTGCTGGTCCCGCTGGCACTCGCCGACGTCACCGGCGGGCTCGCCGACGCAGGCGCCCTGTCGGTACGCGCCGGCGCTGCCCGAGAGCGCCTCGACCGCCTCGCGGCCACCACGCCGGCGGTCAGCGACCCGCCGTCCCCGGAACCGCTCCCCGCCACCCACGCGCTCGCTCTCCGCGACGCGGAGCTCGGCTGGGCCGAGCGTCCTGTCCTGGCGCTCGACAGCCTGGACCTCCGACCCGGTGAGCACGTCGGGATCACCGGCCCATCGGGCGCGGGCAAGTCGACCCTGGCGGCCACGCTCGTGCGCTTCATCGACCCCGTGTCGGGCGTGGCCCTGCTCGGCGGCACGGACCTGCGCCGGCTGACGCTGGACGACGTACGACGCACGGTGGGCCTCGTCGACGACGACCCCCACGTCTTCGCCTCCTCCGTCGCCGAGAACGTGCGACTGGCGCGACCTGGTGCCAGCGACGACGACGTGCGCGACGCGCTGGACCGCGCCCGGCTGGGCGAGTGGATCGACAGCCTGCCCGACGGCGTCCACACCCACGTCGGTGCGGGGTCGCGTGAGGTGTCCGGGGGTGAGCGCGCCCGCCTGGCGATGGCCAGGGCGCTGCTGGCCGACGCTCCGGTCCTGGTGCTCGACGAGCCCACCGCCCACCTCGACGCCGCCACTGCGCGGGCCGTCGCGGCACAGATGCTCGGCTCGGCCGCCCGTCCGGGGCGCTCGGTCGTGTGGATCACGCACGGCACGATCGGGCTCGAGGCGATGGACCGCGTGGTCCACCTCGACGCGGCCCGTCCCGTCGTGACCGGTGGGCTCAGCCCTGCTCTCGCGGGGAGCGCAGCGGCAGGGTGAAGCGGAAGGTGCTGCCCTGGCCCAGGTCGGAGCGCACCGAGAGCGTGCCGCCGTGGGACTCCGCGATCCGCTGGGCGATCGGCAGGCCGAGGCCGGTGCCGGGCACGGAGAGCGCGTTGGGGTTGGTGGAGCGGTGGAAGGCCGAGAAGACATTCCCCTGGTCGGCCGACGAGATGCCGATGCCGGTGTCGGTCACCTCGATGCTCACCTCGTCCTCGCCCACCTCCATCGACACCGCGACCGAGCCGTCCTCGGGGGTGTACTTCACGGCGTTGTCGACCATGTTGTCGATGACCCGGGCGAGCTCCTCGGGGTCGCCGAACACCACGACCGGCGCGGTCCCGGTGCGATCGAAGGCGAGCCCGACGCCCGCCTGCTTGGCCCGGATGCTGAGCAGGTCGACGCTGGCCTCGCACAGCTCGGCGAGATCGACGGCGCGGCGCACCGTCTCGCGGCGGCCCTGGATGCGGGAGTAGTGCAGGAGGTTGGCGACCAGGTTGTTCAGGCGCTGGGCGTTGCGGATGATCGCGTCGAGCGACGTCATGTCCGGGTGGCGGTCCGCGATCAGCTCGGCGTGACCGAGGATCGCGGTGAGCGGGGTCTTGAGCTCGTGGGAGATCGTGGCGATCAGCTCGCTGCGGTAGCGCGCGAGCTCGCGCAGCTCCTGGACCAGGCGCTGCTCGGTCTCCAGGACACGGGAGGCGCGCACGGCCTGCGCGAGCAGGCGCCCCACCTCCAGCACCGCGTCTGCCTCGGACGGGGTCAACGGCCGGGTGTTGCGGGCGAAACCGAGCACGAGGTAGCCGACGAGGTCGTCCTGCGAGACGAGCGGGCAGACGAGGGCGCGCTGGACGCGCAGCGCCCGCATGAGCTGCTGCACCGGCTCGGCACTGCTCGGGAGCCGCGCCGACGCGACGTCGTGGAGCCCCAGCTCGACCAGCACCGGCAGGTCGTCGAGGGCGGCGAGGTCCTCGCGGATCTCCGGCACGTCGTGGTCGGGGGTGAAGGGTCGCGGGGTGCCGACGCCGATCTGGTGGCCCTGCACGTCGCTCGGGAACGTGCGTACGACGGACTGGGTGGTGCCGAGCGCCTCCGCGACGGCCTCCACCGCCGCCGTCATCGCCTGGGCGAGCCCGCCCTGGACGCCGGCGCCGGCCGCCGCGACCGAGGTCAGCATCCGGTCGAGGCGGGCGCGGTCGGTGAGCCGCTCCCGCTCACGAGCGTTGGACAGCGCGACACCCGCCTGCACGGCGAACATCTCCAGCAGCTCGCGGTCGGCCTCGTCGGGCACCCGGCCGTCGGCCGGCAGGTCGACGGCCATGTTGCCGAGGAGCTCACCGCCGGCGGAGTAGAGCGGGGCGTAGAGCGCGTGCTGGGGGTGCCAGGCGTCCGGGTCGTCGCTGGGCTCGACCTCGGGGATCCAGGCCGCGCGCAGCCGCTCCTCCGACATCCGGCCTGCGGGGACGAAGCGCAGGATGCCCCACCTGTCGGCCTCGCGGAACTCGTCGAGGATCTGCTCGGCAGGGGTGCGGCGGTGCAGGATCTGCGCGACGACGTCGGGCGGGCCGGCGACGTTGGTCATCACCAGCACGTCGCCCTCGAGCCGGGCGATCGCCGCGACGCCGTAGCCGAGGACGTCGACCACGCCGTGCGCGATCTCCTCGAGGATCACCTCGGTGTCGGTGGAGGAGTTGACGCGTCGCATCAGCTCGGCCAGACGACTCAGCGCACCCTGGTTGCGCGGCATGCCCACCTCCCCACGAGGGCCATCGGTTCCCTCCAGCCCCGTGGGGGACTCTAGGGCGCTCAGGCCTCGATCACCACAGGAATGATCATCGGGCGACGGCGGTGGGCGCGGTTGACCCAGCGGCCCACGACACGGCGCACGACCTGCTGGAGCTGGAAGGAGTCGGTGGCACCGTCGGCGATCGAGGCGTTGAGCGCCTCGATGATGAGCGGCTTGACCTCGTCGAAGGTGGCCTCCTCCTCGGCAAAGCCGCGGGCGTGGATCTCCGGACCGGAGACGACCTTGCCGGTCACCGAGTCGACGACCACGATGACGGACAGGAACCCCTCCTCGCCGAGGATCCGCCGGTCCTTCATCGACGCCTCGCTGATGTCGCCGATGGTGGTGCCGTCGACGAAGACGTAGCCGACGTCGACCTTGCCGACGATCTTCGCGACGCCGTCGACGAGGTCGACCACCACGCCGTCCTCGGCCAGGACGACGTTCTGCACACCGGTGGCGCGAGCCAGGTCGGCGTTGGCGCGCATGTGGCGGATCTCGCCGTGCACCGGCATCACGTTGCGCGGCTTGACGATGTTGTAGCAGTAGAGCAGCTCGCCGGCGCTGGCGTGGCCGGAGACGTGGACGAGGGAGTTGCCCTTGTGGACCACGTTGGCGCCCAGGCGCGACAACCCGTTGATGACGCGGTAGACGGCGTTCTCGTTGCCGGGGATCAGCGAGCTGGCCAGCACCACGGTGTCGCCGGGCTCGAGGTGCACGAAGTGGTGGTTGTTCTGCGACATCCGGCTGAGCGCGGCGAGCGGCTCGCCCTGCGACCCGGTCGAGATGAGCACCTGCTTGTGCGGCGGGTGGTCGGCGAGCTCCTTGGCCTCGACCATCACGCCGGGCGGGACGGTGAGGTAGCCGAGGTCCTGCGCGATGGCCATGTTGCGCACCATCGAGCGCCCGACGTAGGCGACCTTGCGGCCGTGGGCCACCGCGGCGTCGAGCACCTGCTGGACGCGGTGCATGTGGGAGGCGAAGCAGGCGACGATGATCCGCTGCTCGCTCTTGGCGAAGACCCGGTCCAGGACCGGGCCGATCTCCTTCTCCGAGGTGGTGAAGCCCGGCACCTCGGCGTTGGTGGAGTCGGTGAGGAACAGGTCCACGCCCTCGTCGCCGAGACGGGCGAACTCGTTGAGGTCGGTGATCCGGCCGTCGAGCGGCAGCTGGTCCATCTTGAAGTCACCGGTGTGCAGCACCACGCCGGCACCCGTCCGGATGACGACCGCGAGGGCGTCCGGGATCGAGTGGTTGACCGCGACGAACTCGAGCACGAAGGGCCCGAAGGTGATGGTCTGGCCTTCGGCGACCTCGTACTGCGCGGTCTCCTTCAGGCGGTGCTCGCGCAGCTTGGAGCCGAGCAGCGCCAGGGTCAGCTTGGAGCCGACCAGCGGGATGTCGCCGCGCTCGCGCAGGAGGTAGGGCGTGGCGCCGATGTGGTCCTCGTGGCCGTGGGTCAGCACCAGCGCCTCGACGGCGTCGAGGCGGTCCCGGATCGGGTCGAAGTCGGGCAGGATCAGGTCGACGCCGGGGTGGTGGTCCTCGGGGAACAGCACGCCGCAGTCGACGATCAGCAGACGGCCGTCGTACTCGAAGACCGTCATGTTGCGACCGACCTCGCCGAGTCCACCGAGCGGGATGACCCGCAGCCCTCCGGCCGGGAGGGGGGCGGGCGCGCTCAGGTCGAGGTGGGGATGGCTCAAGGGTTTCCTTCGTTCGTGAGGAGGATGGTTCTCACAGGAGGCCGGCGGCGGCGAGCCCCGCGCGGAGCGCGGTGACCTCGTCGTCGTCCAGGGCGACCAGTGGGCCGCGGACGCGGCGGTTGTCGAGCACGCCGAGCAGCTCGAGGGCTGCCTTGGCGGTGGTGGCTCCGTAGTTGGGCGCGCCCATCACGGCGTCGAAGGCCGGGACGAGCGAGGTGTGGATCCGCAGGGCCTCGGCGTGGTCGCCGTCCGCCCAGGCGCTGAGCATGGACGCCAGCTGGGCGCCGGCGGCGTGGGCGACGACGGAGACCAGGCCGACCCCGCCGTAGGCGAGGTAGCCGAGGGTGTTGGCGTCGTCGCCGGAGTAGACCGCGTAGCCCATGTCGACCAGCTGCGCGGTGCGAGCCAGGAGTCCGGTGGCCTCCTTGACCGACGTGACGTGGTCGTAGCGGCGCATCGCCTCGTAGGTCTCGAGCTCGATCGTCGTCGCGGTGCGGCCCGGCACGTCGTAGAGCATCACCGGCAGGTCGGTGACCTCGGCCACCGTGCTGAAGTGGTGGCGCAGGCCGACCTGGCCGGGCTTGTTGTAGTAGGGGCTGACGAGCAGCACGCCGTCCGCACCGACCTTGGCGGCCTGCTCGGCGAGCTCCACGGAGTGGGCGGTGGAGTTGGTGCCGACGCCCGCGATCACGACGGCGCGGTCACCGACCGCGTCGTTGACCGCGCGCAGGATCTCGCCGTCCTCGGCGACCGAGGTGGTGGGGCTCTCCCCCGTCGTGCCGCTCACGACGAGGCCGTCGTTGCCGTGGTCGACGAGGTGGGCAGCGATGCGGGCCGTGGCGTCGAGGTCGACGGTGCCGTCCTCGTGGAAGGCAGTGGCCATCGCGGTCAGCAGCCGGCCGAACGGGACGTTGATACTCACGTGCGAAGGTTATCGCTCCCCCGGGCCGGAGTCGTCGGCGGCGACACGCGCACGCTGTCGGTGACCCGCCCCATACTGGGCGACGTGGCCTACGACGAGGTGCTGGCACTGCGGATCCGCGACCTGCTCGACGGCGAGCCGGGGGTGACGTCGAAGAAGATGTTCGGCGGGCTGGGCTTCATGGTCGAGGGCCACATGGCGGTCGCCGCAGCGAGCAGCGGGGCCCTGATGGTGCGCGCCGACCCGGCCGACTGCGCGACGTGGACCGACGGCCGGACCGTCAATGCGATGGAGATGCGCGGTCGTCCGATGGCAGGGTGGCTGCTGGTGGACTCCGCAGCCGTGGCCGGCGACGACCAGCTCGGGCAGTGGGTCGACCGCGGGGTGCGTTTCGTCCGCACCCTCCCTCCCAAGCCGTCGTCCCCCTGACCCAGGAGATCCGTGCCCGACCTCGACCTTCCCGCCTGGCTCACCCCTGCGCAGCACGACACGATCGCGGCGCTGGCCGCCCGCAACGACGCCGCCCACGGAGACGACCTTCTCGGTCTCGTGCTCAGCGGCTCGGCGGCCCGCGGCCTCGCCACCGAGCGCTCCGACCTCGACGTGGTCGTCGTGCTCACCGACGAGGCCGCGGCCGGGCGCTCGACCGACAAGTCCCCCGAGGTCGACGAGATCGTCGACTCCTGGTCCGAGCTCACGACCGTGCCACCCTTCGGCACCGAGCACTGGTGGTCCCGCTGGTCCTACGCATGGGCGCCGGTGCTGCTCGACCGGACCGGCGGCGAGCTCGCGGCAGCCGTGCGCCGCCTGGCGACGGTGACGCCCGAGGAGGCCGACGCGGTGCTGATCGAGCACGACCGGCTCGACGGCTGGGTGAACTTCGCCTACCGCGCGCTCAAGAGCGACCGCGACGGACGGGAGCTCGAGGCGCGGCTCGACGCCGCCGAGTCGGTGCCGTGGCTGCTCGACGTGGTCTTCACCATGGCCGGACGCGTGCGCCCCTACAACAAGTACCTCGCCTGGGAGCTGCGCACGCACCCGCTCGAGGGATGGCCCGCCGACGACCTGCTCGGGCTGGTGGGGCGCTCGCTCGACGGTGACGCGGACGCGCTGCGCGAGACGTTCGCACGCGTGCGCGCTGCATGTGCGGCGTACGACGAGCGGCGCGGGCACACGCGCACCAGCGACATGGTCGACGGCTGGCGCGACCAGCTGGCCGTCTTCGAGGTCGGTTCCTAGGTGAAGGACTCGACGATCACCGGGAGGACGTGGTGCTCGAGCATGGGGGCGAGGTCGTCGGGGTGGCCGCGCAGCGGGGTCCACCGCACCTCCGCGATCTCCGCGGCCGCCACCGGCTCGGCGTCGGACTCCACCCAGAAGACCGTCGAGTGCAGCGTGTGCCCCGGCTCGTTGGCCGCCTCGGAGAGGAACTCCCCGAGCAGCGTCGCGGCCTCCAGCACCAGGCCGACCTCCTCGCGGGCCTCGCGCAGGGCGGCGTCGTACGCCGACTCCCCCGGCTCGAGCTTGCCGCCGACCAGCATGAACCGCTCGGTCCCGCGCTTGCGGACCGTCAGCACGTGGCCGTCGCGCACCAGGGCGACGGCGGCGACCACGATGTCGGCGACCGGTTCCACGTCCGCGAGCCTGCCACGCCCTGCCCGGACAGCACGCAGCCACCCTGGCCGGGGCTTACCCGCGGGTGGCTGCGCGGTGCTGCTCGCTGGTCCGTCAGCCGCCTCTCGGCGTAAGGCCGCTCGCAGCGGCAAGGGGCGAGGCCCGGGGGCATGATGCGGAGCCAGCTGTTGGGTCCAACGAGGTGGGCGGCGCCGGCATTCCGGCACCCCCGGTCAGGTGGATGTGACGTCGCGTACGGCGGCGCTCAGCCGGCAGCGAGCGCGCGGCGTACGGCCTCGATCGCGTCGGCCTCGGACACGCCCAGCATGCGCGCCGTGGCGGCGTACGACGCTGCGGCCCCGCGCAGCGATCGCTCCACGCCGCGGCCGGAAACGAACGTCCCCGCGCGACCGCGGGTCTCGACGACACCGAGCGCCTCGAGCTCCTTGTAGGCCCGGGCGACGGTGTTGGCGGCGAGGTCGAGCTCCGCTGCCAGCGTCCGCACGGGCGGCAGCCGGAAGCCGGGCTCGAGGACCCCGGCGTCGACCTGGGCGCGGATCGCCTCACGGACCTGCTCGAAGGGCGGCACGCCCGAGGTCGGGTCGACGGCGACCTTCATGCCGCGGGGTCCATCCGCTCGAGCCAGACGCGCTCGTAGCCGTCGAAGCTCTCCCGGGCGGTCTCCACCCAGTCCCCGGCGGCGTACTGCGGGTAGTGCACGTCGCCCGCCGGCTCGAGGTCGACCTCGGTCAGCACCTGGTGCGTGGCGTAGGGCAGGAGGGCGGCGTAGACCTCACCACCGCCGGCGACCATCAGGTCACCGGCCTGCTGGGCGGCGAGGTCGAGGGCCTCCTCGACGGTGTGCGCGACCAGCACACCGTCGTGGGACCAGTCGGCGTCGCGGGTCAGCACGATCGTCGTACGCCCCGGGAGCGGTCGGCCGATCGACTCGAAGGTCGTGCGGCCCATCAGCAGCGTGTGGCCCCAGGTCAGCTCCTTGAACTGCGCCTGCTCGCCCGGGAGCCGCCACGGGATGTCGGGGCCGTTGCCGATGACGCGGTTGCGGGCGTGCGCGGCCACCAGGACGATGCGATCGGTCACGGGGACCTCCTCAGACTGCGATGGGCGCCTTGATGCCCGGGTGGGGGTCGTAGCCCTCGACAGCGATGTGCTCGAGGTCGAAGCCGTCGATCTCCGTGACCGTGGGATCGAGCACGAGGCACGGCAGGGGGCGCGGGTCGCGGGAGAGCTGGAGCCGGGCCTGCTCGACGTGGTTGAGGTAGAGGTGGGCGTCGCCCATCGTGTGCACGAACTCGCCGACCTCGAGACCGGTCACCTGCGCGACCATGTGCGTCAGCAGGGCGTAGGACGCGATGTTGAACGGGACGCCCAGGAAGGTGTCGGCCGAGCGCTGGTAGAGCTGGCAGCTGAGCTTCCCCTCCGCCACGTAGAACTGGAAGAGGGTGTGGCACGGCGGCAGCGCCATGTCGTCGACATCGGCGACGTTCCACGCCGAGACGATGTGGCGCCGCGAGTCGGGGTTGGTGCGGATGCCCTCGACCAGGCGCGCGACCTGGTCGACGTGGCGTCCGTCGGGGGTGGGCCACGAGCGCCACTGGTGGCCGTAGACCGGGCCGAGGTCGCCGTTGTCGTCGGCCCACTCGTCCCAGATCGTGATGCCGCGGTCCTGGAGCCACTTCACGTTGGTGTCGCCGCGCAGGAACCACAGCAGCTCACCGAAGACCGAGCGGGTGTGCACCTTCTTGGTCGTGACGAGGGGGAAGCCCTCGGCGAGGTCGAAGCGCATCTGGTGGCCGAAGACGCTCAGCGTCCCGGTGCCGGTGCGGTCGCTCTTCTCCACCCCCTCGTCGAGGATCCGCTGGAGCAGGTCGAGGTAGGCGCGCACGGGACGACTGTACGACGTCCCAGGACCCTCCTAGGACCGAGGCACGCGCGCCTCGACGTACGCCGCTGACGCAGGGAAGACCATCACCCCGTCCTCCAGCACCGGCGCGGCCAGCCGGTCGAGCTCCTCACGCATGCGCACCTGCACCTCCGGGGTCTGCGCCGCCCACACCACGCCGGAGTTCCCGACCCCGCCGGTGACGCCGGCCCACCAGTCGTCGGGGCTCACGCGCCAGGTCCAGTCGACCATCCGGGCCTCGACCACCGGCGCGCCGGCCGCGACGAACAGCTGGCCCAGCCCGTCGAGGCTGCGCTCGAAGTCGAGGTCCTCGGGCAGGCGAGGAAAGACCGGCTCGACGGCACCGCTCGCCTCCATGACCTCGCGGAACAACGCACCGTGCGCGGTGGGAGCCGACGTCCAGGTCATCGCCCGGACCGAACCGCCGGGCGCGGCCAGCCGGACCAGCTCCCGCGCCCCGGCCCGGGGGTCCTCCACGTGGTTGAGCACGAAGCTCGCGACGACGGTGTCGAAGCCGTCGTCGGCGAAGGGCAGGTCGGGCAGGCCGGCCACCGTGACGTCGGCGCCGAGCCTCGACGCAGCCAGTGCGGCCATGTCGGGGTCCAGCTCCACCGCGACCGTCTCGGTGCCGCCGTCGCGGGCGGCCCGGACGAGTGCACCGGTGCCGCAGCCGACGTCGAGCAGGCGCCCACCCGCCGGCAGTCCGGCGACCAGCGTCGGGATCCCTCCCGCAGTCAACCCCGCGAAGCTCCGCGCGTACGCCCGAGCCACACCTGTCCACAACGCCTCAGCCACGGGCGGGAGGCTACGCGCTCACCTCAGCCGGACCGAGCCGTCCGCGCCGGGGATGGTGAGGGACTGCTCGCAGGTGGACACCGTCGGGCAGACCACGAGCGCCCGCCGCCCCGACTCCGACTGGCGCAGCGTGTCGCGGTTGCCGTCGCGGCGCGAGGAGTCGATCAGGTGCGCCCACCCGCCCTCGGGGAGCGGGACGCTCTGGATACGCACGTCGTAGCGCCCCGGCGGCAGGAACGCTGGAGCCGGGGTCGGCGCGTCGAGCTCGGCGGGGGCCTCGTCGAGCGGCTGCACCTCACCGTCCGGCTCGACCCGGAGGAGCTCACCGTCGGACAGGCGCACCGCGACGTCCGGGCCGTCGGCGACGAACGCCTCGACGTCGGGCAGCTCGACCACCACGTCGGCGAGGTGGAGCTCGTCCTGGGCGTACCAGTTCACGGGGAGCGGGTTGGCCTCCTCGCGCACCTCGGGCGGTCGTGGCTGCGCCGCCCACCACGCCCAGCCGGCGGCGAGCACGGCAGCGACCACCATCCCTGCGACGCCGCGTCGCAGGCCACGCCGTCGTCGAGCGCCACGCAGCACCTCAGCGCGCGCCAGCCACGGGTCAGCCGCGTCGCGCGGGTCGAGGGGGCGTACGCCGTGGGGCGCGGGCTCACCGGGACGGGCGGCCAGTCCCGCCCGCTCGCGGACCTCCGCCCACAGGCTGACGTCGACCTGTTCCTCGCGCACCCGCCGTGCCCAGCCGCGGCGGCTCGCCAGGAGCACCTCGGCGACGGCGAGCCGTGCCTCGTCGGGTGGCACACCCTCATCCTCGAGCCCGCCGACCAGGTCCGGCCAGCGGGCGGCGACGTAATGGTCGAAGTCGGCGTCGGCGCTCACGTGAGGTGATTCGGCACGACGACGGTCGCGGATGGCTCAGGCGCTCAGCGACATGGGTCCGTAGACCTGGCGGTCGTGCTCGAAGAGCGTCACCGCGGCCACCCCGTGCTCGGCGAGCTCGGCCCAGATCTCCCCGACCCACGACTCGGCGTCGCCCTGGGTGGAGAAGCGCTGGTCGGCGTGCTCGGCCACCTCGACGGTCGCGCCGTCGGCGTCCTCGAGGCGCCACCACCACGGGCGCTCGGAGGCCGAGGGCTGGCGGAAGGTCGGCGGCTGTCCGGGGAGCACGTCAGGACTCCTTCACCGACGGGTCGACGAACGGCGGCTTCACCAGCTGGAAGATCTCGCGCCGGCCCCGGACGTCGACGCCGACCTGGGCGTCCTCGGCCACCATCGTCGGGATCAGCGCGAGCCCGATGCCCTTCTTGAGCGTCGGGGAGAAGGTGCCCGACGTGATGTCGGCGAGGGGGACGTCGTGGGTGAGGGTCACGCCCATCCCGGGACGCGGGATGCCGCGCCCGACGGCGACCAGGCCGCGCAGGCGACGCTTGGGGCCCTGCTCCTTGACCTCGAGCACCGCGTCGCGACCCCAGAAGGCTTCTTTCTTCCAGCCCACCGCCCACGACAGCCCGGCCTCGACCGGGTTGGTGTCGAGGCTGATGTCCTGGCCGTGGAGGGGGTAGCCCATCTCGGTGCGCAGGGTGTCGCGCGCACCCAGGCCACAGGCGGTGATCCCCCACTCCTCGCCGGCCGCCATCAGCTCGTCCCACAGCTGCCCGGCGGTGTCGTTGACGACGACGAGCTCGTAGCCGCGCTCGCCGGTGTAGCCCGTGCGGCACACCACGACACCGACGCCGGTGTCGCCGAGCTCGGCCTCGACGAAGGACATGTAGCCGTGGCCGGTCGGGAGACCGACCTTCTGCAGCACCTCGTCGGAGCGGGTGCCCTGCACGGCCAGCACGGCGTAGTCGTCGTGGTGGCTGACGACCTTCACGCCCTCGGGCGCCTGCTCCTGCAGGCGACGCACGACCTCGGCGGTGTTGGCGGCGTTGGGGATCAGCAGCACGTGCTCGTCGTCGTGCCAGTAGGCGATGAGGTCGTCGACGATGCCGCCGGACTCGTCGAGGCAGAGCGTGTACTGCGCCTTGCCGGGCTCGATCTTGGCGAGGTCGTTGGACAGCGTCGCGTTGACGAAGTCGGCAGCGCCCGGACCCGACACCATCGCCTTGCCGAGGTGGCTGACGTCGAAGATGCCGACCGCCTCGCGCACCGCGGTGTGCTCCTTGACCACGCCGGACGGGTACTCCAGGGGCATCGACCACCCGCCGAACTCGGCGAACTTGGCGCCGAGTGCCTCGTGACGGTCGTGGAGGGGCGACTGCTTCAGCGATCCGGCCATGGCTCGCAACCTACCGCAGCGTGCGGACAGCCAGACCTCCCCTAGCATGCCCGGGTGACCTCGTACTCCCTGCGCAGCTCCAGCCCCGCCAAGACTCGCGCCGACGCCGTCGTGGTCGGCGTCGTCTCCACCTCGGACGGTCCGCGGCTGTGCGACGCGGCCGACGACGTCACCGGGGCCTACGGCCGGCGGCTGCGCGCGTTCCTGTCGACGATGGGCGTCACCGGCAAGGCCGGAGAGTCGGTCAAGGCGCCGACCCGCGACGAGGTCAACGCGCCCCTCCTGGTCTTCGTCGGACTCGGCGACGACGCGACCGACCCCGTCGCCGTACGCCGTGCCGCAGGCGTCGCGGCCCGCAGCGTGCCCAACGCCGCGTCGGTCGCCCTGGCGCTGCCGGCCGAGACCCCCGAGCTGGTCGCCGCGGTCGTCGAGGGCCACCGCCTCGGCGGCTACACCTTCACCGCCTACAAGTCCGCGAAGGCCGAGACCACCGAGCCCGCCGACGTCGTGGTCCTCACCCCGATCGCCCGTCGCACCGAGGCCGTGGCCGCGCTCGAGAAGGCGGAGATCCTCGCCGACGCCGTCGCGCTGACGCGCGACTGGGTCAACACGCCTCCGATGGACTGCACTCCCCCGCTCCTGGCCGACCTCGTGACGAGCGCCCACAAGGCCGTCACGAAGGGCCGGGGCGCGCCGAAGGTGAAGCTCGAGGTCTTCGACCACGAGCAGCTCGAGGAGATGGGCTGCGGCGGCATCCTCAGCGTCGGCAACTCCTCCGCGTCGCCCTCGCGGCTGGTCAAGCTGACCTGGGCGCCCAAGGACGCCGTCGCGCACCTCGCGCTGGTCGGCAAGGGCGTCACGTTCGACTCCGGCGGTCTCACGATCAAGCCGTCGTCGAGCATGGTCAACATGAAGGGCGACATGGCGGGCGCAGCCAGCGTCGTGGCCGCCACGCTCGCGATCGCC
This sequence comes from Nocardioides sp. S5, assembly GCF_017310035.1. Classification (NCBI taxonomy): domain Bacteria; kingdom Bacillati; phylum Actinomycetota; class Actinomycetes; order Propionibacteriales; family Nocardioidaceae; genus Nocardioides; species Nocardioides sp. S5. The sequence continues at coordinate 2,093,671 of NZ_CP022296.1, read as the reverse complement.
CGCCTCGGGCTGCCCGTCAAGGTCACGACCTTCGCCCCGATGGCCGAGAACATGGTCTCCGCGACCTCCACGCGCCCCGGCGACGTGATCTCCATGCACAACGGCACGACCGTCGAGATCGCCAACACCGACGCCGAGGGCCGGATGCTGCTGGGCGACGCGCTGTCGTTGGCCGTGCTCGAGGAGCCCGACCTCGTCGTCGACATCGCCACGCTCACCGGCCACATGCAGCTCGCGCTCGGCGACAAGGTCGGCGCCGTCATGGGCACCGACGACCAGGTCCCCGCCGTCCTCGCCGCCGGCGCCGCGGCGGGCGAGCAGCACTGGCCGATGCCGATCCCCGAGGAGATGTCGGAGCGGATCACCAGCTCCAAGGTCGCCGACCTGCTGCAGCACGACTGGGTGCGGTGGGGCGGCGGCCTCTACGCCTCGGCGTTCCTGCGCGAGTTCACCGGCGGCCTGCCGTGGGCGCACCTCGACATCGCCGGCAAGGAGATGAACCTCGGCAGTCCCTACGGCCACGTGCCGTCAGGGGCCACCGGCTTCGGCGTGACGACCCTGGTCGAGCTCGCCCGGTCGCTGTCCGAGGGCTGAGCCGCTCAGGTCCGCTGTCAGATCCCTTCGGCCTTCTTGCGCTTGTTGTAGTCGCGCATCCGCTGCGGCACGCCCACGACCGCGGCGTCGTACGACGGCACCTGGTGGCGGTTGGCGAAGTCGTGGGCCCACTTCACGCTGGGCACCCGGCGACGCGTCCACTCGCCGTCGTGGGCCACGAGGAGGATGGTGACGTCGCTGACCGCGGTGCGCGGCTCGACGAAGCCCTCGACCCCCTGACGGGTGGTCACGAAGCTCTCGAGGTGGCGCGCGTCCTCGCCGTCGGAGGCACGCACGCGGGTGGAGCCGGTGCGGGCAGCGTCCCGCGCCGGAGCACTCGTACGCCCACCCGTACGCCCCTTGCGGCGGAATCGATCGAACAAACCCATGGCGCACATTCTGCCCGGACGGTCCCCACCGCGCCCGCGGATCGCCGACGCCGACCCACCCCGACCGGGTGTGGACAGGCTCACGAAGAGTGCAAGGATGGGCGAGCCCATGCACGTGCTGTGCGAGTCGGAAGTGTGGAGGGAATCTGTGGCGGACGGTGAGTTCGACGTCCTCGTCCTCGGGGCAGGTTCGGGCGGATACGCCTGTGCCCTGCGAGCAGCCCAGCTGGGGCTCAAGGTCGGGCTGGTCGAGAAGGGCAACCTCGGAGGCACCTGCCTCCACGTGGGTTGCATCCCGACGAAGGCCCTGCTCCACGCCGCGGAGGTCGCCGACTCGGCCCGCGAGGCCGCGCAGTTCGGCGTCACCGCCACCCTCGACGGCATCGACATGGGGGGCGTCAACACCTACAAGGACAAGGTCGTCGACCGGCTCTTCAAGGGCCTCACCGGCCTGATCAAGTCACGCGGCATCACCGTCATCGAGGGCACCGGCGCGCTGACCGGCCCGCGGGAGGTCACCGTCGACGGCACGGCGTACGCCGGCAAGGCCGTGGTCCTCGCGTCGGGCTCCTACAGCAAGTCCCTGCCCGGCCTCGAGGTCGACGGCGAGAAGGTCCTCACCTCCGAGCACGCGCTGCGCCTCGACCGCGTCCCCGCCTCGGCCATCGTGCTCGGCGGCGGCGTCATCGGTTGCGAGTTCGCCAGCGTGTGGAAGTCGTTCGGCTCCGACGTCACCATCATCGAGGCCCTCCCGCGCCTGGTGGCGGCCGAGGACGAGGCGTCCTCGAAGGCACTCGAGCGCGCCTTCCGCAAGCGCAAGATCTCCTTCCTGACCGGCACGCCCTTCCAGAGCGTGAAGACCACCGACACCGGCGTCGCCGTCACCGTCGAGGGCGGCGACGTGATCGAGGCCGAGATCCTCCTCGTCGCGGTCGGGCGCGGCCCGTCGACCGACGGCCTGGGCTACGCCGAGCAGGGCGTCGAGATGGACCGCGGCTTCGTGCTCACCGACGAGCGCTGCCGCACCAACGTCGAGGGCGTCTACGCCGTCGGCGACATCGTGCCGGGCCTCCAGCTCGCCCACCGCGGCTTCCAGCAGGGCATCTTCGTCGCCGAGGAGATCGCCGGGCTCGACCCGCGCCCGATCGACGAGTCCGGCATCCCCCGCGTCACCTACTCCCACCCCGAGATCGCCTCCGTCGGCCTCGACGAGGCGGCGGCCCGCGAGCTGCACGGCGACGCGGTCACGACCGTGACCTACGACCTCGGGGGCAACGGCAAGAGCCAGATCCTCCAGACCCAGGGCTTCGTCAAGCTCGTCGGGCTCACCGACGGCCCGGTCCTCGGCGTCCACATGGTGGGCGATCGCGTCGGCGAGCTCATCGGCGAGGCGCAGCTCATCTACAACTGGGAGGCACACGCCGAGGACGTCGCGCCCCTGCTGCACGCCCACCCCACCCAGAACGAGGCGCTCGGCGAGGCCCACCTGGCCCTGGCCGGCAAGCCGCTGCACGCCCACTCCTGACCCCAGCTTTTCAGCTCTGGCCCCACACCTACCTACACGCGAGCGAAGGAACACCAATGGCCTCCGAAGTCACCCTCCCCGCCCTCGGCGAGTCCGTCACCGAGGGCACCGTCACCCGCTGGCTCAAGCAGGTCGGTGACACGGTCGCCGTCGACGAGCCGCTGCTGGAGGTCTCCACCGACAAGGTCGACACCGAGATCCCCTCCCCCGTCGCGGGCACGCTGCTCGAGATCACCGCGAACGAGGACGACACCGTCGAGGTGGGCGCGGTCCTGGGCGTGATCGGCGAGGAGGGCGAGTCCGCGGGCGACGCCTCCGGCACCGCCGAGCCCGAGGCGCAGCCGCAGGACGAGGAGGAGTCGGAGAAGAAGGCCGAGCAGGAGGAGCAGGTCGCCGAGGAGACCGGCAGCCTGCCGGAGGGCGACGAGACCCCTGAGTCCGAGAAGGACGACGCCCCCGCCGAGTCCGAGCCCGCCGCCGAGAAGGCGTCCGGCGACTCCGGCAGCACGGGTGGCTCCGGTGGCGGCTCCGGCACCTCCGTCACGCTGCCGGCCCTGGGTGAGTCCGTGACCGAGGGCACCGTGACCCGCTGGCTGAAGCAGGTCGGCGACGAGGTCGCCGTCGACGAGCCGCTGCTCGAGGTGTCCACCGACAAGGTCGACACCGAGATCCCCTCGCCCGTCGCCGGCACGCTGCTGGAGATCAAGGCCGAGGAGGACGAGACCGTCGAGGTCGGCGCCGAGCTCGCGATCATCGGCTCCGGCGACGCCGCGCCTGCGCAGGCCCAGCCCAAGGACGAGGAGCAGGCCGAGAAGAAGGCCGAGCAGGAGGAGCAGGTCGCCGAGGAGACCGGCAGCCTGCCGGAGGGCGACGAGACCCCCGAGTCCGAGAAGCAGGAGGAGCCGCAGCAGGCCGAGTCGCAGCAGCAGGTGGAGCCTGAGGCCAAGGGCGAGGCGCCCTACGCACCGGCTCCCGAGGGCGAGCCCGAGCCACAGCGCCCCGACCAGGCGCAGGCCGAGTCCGCAGCCGCACCCTCGTCCGCCGAGCAGTCGGGCGGCGGCCGGGACCAGACGGCGTACGTCACGCCGCTGGTCCGCAAGATGGCCGACCAGCACGGCGTGGACCTCGGCTCGGTGCAGGGCACCGGTGTCGGCGGCCGCATCCGCAAGCAGGACGTGCTCGACGCCGCCGCCGCTGCGAAGGAGGCGCAGCAGGAGCAGGCCGCTCCGACCGCTCCGGCCGCGCCCGCGGCGGCCGCGCCCGCCACGGCGGCTCCCGCGTCGGCCAGCCCCTCCCCGCTGCGCGGCACCACCGAGCCGCTCTCGCGCCTGCGCAAGGTCATCGCCAAGCGGATGGTGGAGTCGCTCACCGAGACCGCTCAGCTCACGCAGGTGATGGAGGTCGACGTGACCTCGATCGCCCGCCTGCGCGAGGCGTCGAAGGCCGACTTCCTGGCCCGGGAGGGCGTGAAGCTGACCTACCTGCCGTTCTTCGCCAAGGCGGCGATCGACGCGCTCAAGGTGCACCCGAAGCTGAACGCCGCGATCGACGCCGAGAAGGGTGAGGTGACCTACTACGACCGCGAGAACATCGCGTTCGCCGTGGACACCGAGAAGGGGCTGCTGACGCCGGTCGTCAAGGACGCGGGTGACCTGTCCATCGCCGGGATCGCGAAGAAGATCGCCGACGTGGCCGAGCGCACCCGCACCAACAAGATCACGCCGGACGAGCTGTCCGGCGGCACCTTCACGATCACCAACCTGGGCAGCTTCGGGGCACTCTTCGACACCCCGATCATCAACAAGCCGCAGGTCGCGATCCTCGGCCCCGGTGCCGTGGTGAAGCGTCCGGTCGTGATCGACGACGCCAACCTGGGCGAGACGATCGCGGTGCGCCACATGGTCTACCTGTCGCTGACCTACGACCACCGCCTGGTCGACGGCGCCGACGCCGGCCGGTTCCTGCAGGACGTCAAGAAGCGCCTCGAGTCGGGCCAGTTCGAGGTCTGACGTTCGCCGTACGACGCCCCGTCCGCCGCGTGCGGGCGGGGCGTCGCCGCGTCCTGCCTCCCCCGGAAAACCACAGGCGCACTGTCAGTCCCAGCACCTAGCCTGAAGGCATCGTGACCCTCACCGACACCACCCGGCCCACCGACGCGACCGCCTCCTCGTCGGGCCTTCCGGCGCACCGCCGGCCGGTCGACTGGCGTCGCGTCCGCCGTCCACTGACCTATCTCTGCTTCTCGATGTCCCTCGTCGGCGCCATCGCTTCCGCGCTGGGCTCGATGGTCGCCGGACGCCTCGCCGACGGTCCGACCGAGACGCTGCTGCTCCTGCTCGGGCTGTGCGTGGTCGGTGGCGCGGTCATCGACACCATCGCCAAGACGATCTGGGCCACGATCTGCGACCGCGCCGAGGGCCAGCTGCGCTCGGACCTGCTCGACGCCGCGATGGCCCAGCCGCTGTCCGAGCTCTCCGAGCAGGCCGTCGGCGAGGTGCTCGACCGCATCGACGACGACACCTGGGAGGTCGGTCAGCTGATGCGCTGGGGCGTGTGGCAGGCCGCGCGCACCTTGCTGGCATCCGGTCCGCTGTGGGTGGTCGCGTCCCTGACGTGGTGGCCGGCGGTCTTCCTCTTCCCCGTCACGGCGGTCGTCACGTTCCTCTCCATCCGCCGCCTCCTGCCGGAGGTCTCGCAGAAGAAGGTGATCGAGGAGGCCGCGTGGACCGACCACGCCGCCTCCACCGAGGAGGGGGTCGCGGCCCGTGACGACCTGCGCACGTCACTGGGGCAGGCCCACGTGCTGCGTCGCAACGCTCACCTCGCCTCCGTCGTGCACCGCACCCTCGACGCCGTGCTGGCCGTCGAGGTCCGCATCACCCGCCGCAGCGGCGGTCTCCTGCACGGCGCGCTCGCCGCGGTCGGCGTGGTCGGGGTCGCGCTCGTCCTGGGCGGCGACCTCTCCACCGCACGGCTGGTGACGCTCTTCCTCGTCACCACGATGTTCGTCGGCGGCGTCGACATGCTCGCGCGTCACCTGCCCGACCTCCAGGAGGGCTTCGGCGCTGTCCTGCGCCTGCGCGGGATGATGGCCGCGCCCGCCGAGCCGACGGGCGGCCGACCGGTGCCCGAGGGTCCCCTCGACGTCGAGTTCCGCCACCTCGACTTCAGCTACGGCACCGGCACGTTCGCGCTGCGCGACGTCGACCTGCTGCTGGCTGCCGGGCACACCTGCGCCCTCGTGGGCCGCACGGGTTCGGGCAAGTCCACCCTGGCCTCGCTGCTCTCCCGAGCCGTCGAGCCGCCGCGGGGCACGGTGTTCCTCGGCGGGGTCGACGTCCGCGACCTCGACCTCCAGCAGCTGCGCTCGGCGGTGGGCGTCGTCACCCAGCGCACCGAGGTGCTGGCGGGCACCCTCGCCGACAACATCGCTCTCTTCGACGACGTGCCCCGCACGCGCGTCGAGGCAGCGGTCGCCGAGCTCGGACTGACCGACTGGGTGGCGGGCCTCCCGGCCGGCCTCGACACGGTTCTCGGCCCGGGCGGCACGAGCCTGTCCGCGGGCGAGGAGCAGCTGGTCGCCTTCGCCCGCCTGCTGGTGCGCGACGTGAGCGTCGTCGTCCTCGACGAGGCGACGGCCCGGATGGACCCGGTCACCGAGGCGCGCGTCGTGCGCGCGGCCGACCGCCTCATCTCCGGACGCACCGGCATCCTGGTCGCCCACCGGCTCTCCACCACCGAGCGCGCCGAGCAGGTCGCGGTGATGGAGTCGGGCCAGGTCGTCCAGCAGGGTGCGCGCGCCCGTCTCGCCCAGGTGGACGGCCCCTTCCGCACCCTGCTCGAGGCCGCCGCCCACGAGTCGGTGGTCGAGGAGCACCACCACGACGCCTCCACGATCGGCGCGGTGCGGCGCAGCACGACTCCCCCGCCCCCGCCCGAGCTGGCCCCGACCCCGAGCCTGGCGCGCCAGGTGCTGCACACCATCAGCATCCAGCCCCAGTGGGGCCTGCTGGGCGCCTTCCTGTTCCTGGCCGCGTCCCTCACCGGCGCGTTCGGCGCCGTCACCGGCTGGGTCTGGGGACTCATCGTCACCGACCTCCAGGCCGGCGATGACCCCGGTCTGCTGGTGGTCGCGCTGGTGGCCTCGCTCGTGGTCGCCCCCTTCCTGCTGTCCCAGGCCTTCCGCACCTACCCCCACTGGTGGGTGGAGGTGCGCCTGCGGGTCCGGGCCGCCGTCCTCCACGGCCAGACCTCCCAGCGTCGCCTGCTCCGCACGCCACCGGGCGAGGTCGTCGCCCGCACCATGGACGCCGACCGGCTCGCGCGCTACACCGACCGCTGGGTCGACTTCGTCAACGGGCTCGTGGTCGCCGCGATGACCGCCCTGATCGCGCAGACGTGGGTCGCCGGCGCGGTCCTGCTGACGGTCATGGCCGTCTCGGCGCTGGCCTCCACCCTGGGCCGCCGGGTGGCCGGTCGCTCGGCCGCCGCCGCGTCGACGGCTCGCGCGCGGTTCGGGCAGTCGCTCGTGTCGGCGCTGGAGTCGGTGCGCACCGTCAAGCTGGCCGCCGCCACTCCGCAGGTCCACCAGCACCTGCGCGACGTCGACGGCGGCCGCGTCGACGCCGCGGTGCGCGAGCACCGCGTCCAGGCGCTGCTCGACGGCGTGCCCGTCGTGATGGTGCAGCTCGGCGTCGTCGCCGCCTGGGCCGGTCTGCTCACCGGCCGGTGGGAGCTCGCCACCGCGCTGCTGGTCGCCAACGCGGTCAGCGGCTTCGACTGGTTCGGCCGCGTCGCCGGCTCGGTCGTCACCGAGGCGCCCGGCACCCGCGCCTGGATGAACGCCACCAGCGAGCTCGCCGGCGGCGGCGACCTGATGGACCTCCCTCCCGGGGTGGACCTCGTCCGCGGCACCGGCCCGGACCCGGCGCCGGCCCACCGCGACCCGTTGCGCACGCTCAGCGTGCGCGGGCTCGACGCGGTGCACGACGACGGCACCCTCGGGGTGCAGGGCATCGACCTCGACGTCCGTGCCGGTGAGCTGGTGCTGCTGCTCGGCCAGGTCGGCTCGGGCAAGTCCAGCCTGCTCAGCGCGCTGGCCGGCCTGGTCACCAGCACCGGCGAGATCCGCTGGAACGACCAGGTCGTCGCCGATCCGCAGACCGCGCTGCGGCCCGGACGCGTGGCCCACGTCGCGCAGGTGCCGCGGGTGCTGTCGGGCACCTTCACCGGCAACGTCGCCCTCGACCACGCCGAGCGCGCCGTGCTCCCCTCGCTCGAGACCGCCCGGATGGGGCGCGACGTGGCGGAGGCGGGCGGGCCGGACTCCCTCGTCGGGCACCGCGGCGTACGCCTCTCCGGCGGACAGGTCCAGCGCCTGGCGCTGGCGCGGGCGCTGGCCGCCGAAGCCGACGTGCTGCTCGCCGACGACGTGTCGTCGGCGCTCGACGCCGCCACCGAGGTCGAGCTGTGGAAGGCGCTGCGGGCCCGGGGCGCGGCCGTGATCGGTGCCACCAGCAAGACCGCCGCACTGACGCAGGCCGACCGCGTGGTCGTCCTCGAAGCGGGGCGGGTCGTCGACCACGGGCCGTGGCGCGAGCTGTCCGACCGCTGGGGGCACCTTGGGGGGTGAGGGGCTTTGGCCCCCACTGGTTGGGTGGGGTCATGCGCGTCCTCATCGCCGGTGCCTCAGGATTCCTCGGCACCCACCTGTCCACGCACCTGCGGGTGCACGGGCACGAGGTGACCGCGCTCGTGAGGCGCGAACCCACCTCGGCCCACGAGTCCCGGTGGGACCCGAGCACCGGTGACATCGACGCCGCCGCGGTCGCCCGCGCCGACGCCGTGGTCAACCTGGCGGGAGCGAGCATCGCCGCCAACCCGCACTCCAAGGCCTACGCCCGCGAGGTGATGGACTCCCGGGTCTCGACCACGCGTCTGCTCGCCGACACGATCGCCGCCGCTGAGCGACCGCCCTCCTTCCTCGCCGGCAACGGCATCAGCTGGTACGGCGACCACGGGGGCCGACTTGTGACCGAGGACACCGAGACCACCGGCGACGCCTTCCTCACCCGCGTGGCGCGCGCGTGGGAGGAGGCGACCCTCCCGGCGCAGGACGCCGGCGCCCGGGTCTGCGTGCTCCGCACCGCCCCCGTGATGGACCGCACCTCCCCGCCCCTCAAGCAGCTGCGGCTGCTCTTCCAGCTGGGCGGCGGAGCCCGGCTCGGGTCCGGCGAGCAGCACATGCCGATGATCTCGCTGCGCGACTGGGTCGGAGCGGTGAGCTACCTGGTCGAGTCGCGTGACGTCTCGGGCGCGTTCAACCTGTGCTGCCCGCACACGCCCACCAATGCCGAGTTCACCCGCACCCTGGCCTCCGCGGTGAAGCGCAAGGCCTTCCTCGCGGTGCCGTCGGCGGTCATGAAGGTCGCGGCCGGTGACCTGGCCTCCGAGCTGCTCGGCTCGATCAACGCCCGCCCGGCGGCCCTGGAGCGCGCCGGCTACGACTTCGAGGACGAGGACGTCCGCGAGGTGCTCGCCGCCGCGCTCGCCTGATCGCGGGCCTTCGCGACCAGCCACGTCCGCCCCGGACGTACGAGCACGACGCGACGGGTGGACGCCCGGTCCGTCGGCAGCGCGACCGCTCGCGTCCCGCCGACTGCCCGCCCGGCGACCAACCGGTCGGTGACGTCCAGCACCAGGCGGCGCGGCGCGCGTTGCACGACCACGACCGCCAGGAGCTGGGTCGTGAGCCCCTCCACGGTGAGGCCGCGGTCGCGGTAGTGCCGGAGCAGCCGTATGTCCGCCGCCCCGGTGCGCGAACCAGCCGTGTAGAGCCCCGCTAGGGTCTCGACGTCTGCTGCCGACCAGGCCGCGGAGCGGCGCGCGTCCCAGGCGGCGAGGATCGCGGACGCGCTGGTGGGCTCGGACCCCTGCACCTCGGAGGGCCGTGCCTCCGACGACCGTGCCGCAGCCGGACCGGGCGGGCCGGTGGGGCTCTCCCCCGGCCGCCCGACCGTGACGACCAGGGTCGCCACGACGCAGGCGCACGCGAGGGCGGTGAGCACGGGGAGCAGTCGTCGTGGGTCCACCCGCCCACCCTCGCCGATCGGCGCCGGCGGCGCTCGCGTCATCCACAGGCACCCCGCCCCACCCCGCCCCTGCGTCATACGAACCCGCACCCATACCTGTGGCTTCGTATGACGCAGACCAGCCCGGCCGGCAGGCCGGGCGTAGGCTCGGAGCATGCCGCTGGACTTCGAGATCGCCGGTCTCGGCGAGGACGCCGTCGACTACCTCGCCGCCTGGGACGCACAGCGTCGCGTGCACGAGGCCGTGGTCGCGGGTGAGCGCCCCGACTCGGTGCTGCTGCTGGAGCACCCGCCCGTCTTCACCGCCGGCAAGCGCACCGATCCCCACGAGCGCCCGCTCGACCCGGGCGGCGCGGACGTCATCGACGTCGACCGCGGTGGGAAGATCACCTTCCACGGTCCCGGGCAGCTCGTCGGCTACCCCATCGTCCGCCTGCCCGACCACGTCAAGGTCGTCGACTACGTACGCCGTGTCGAGGAGGCCCTGATCGCGGTCTGCCGCGACCTCGGGGTGGCCACCGCCCGCGTGCCGGGACGCAGCGGCGTGTGGCTGCGCGCCGACGACCGCGGCCCCGAGCGCAAGATCGCCGCCATCGGGATCCGCGTCAGCCGCGGCGTGACCATGCACGGCTTCGCTCTGAACTGCGACGTCGACCTCGGGTGGTACGACCGGTTCGTCCCGTGCGGCATCGCCGACGCCGGGGTCACCTCGCTGACCCAGGAGCTCGGGCGTGACGTCACGGTCGCCGACGTGCTGCCGGGCGTGCGCGAGCACCTGTCGGCGTACCTCCTCTGGGAGCCCTACGTCGCGACCCCCGACTACGAGCCCCGTCCCGAGCCGGGCCACGGTCCGCGCATCCAGCTGGTCACTCCCGGTCGCTGACCGGCGCGCCTGCGCGCCGACCCGGACCCGCGCCTGTCAGAGTCGCCCCCACGGGGAGGGCGTCGCGTCGACGCCCCGGAGGGGGCGAACGTGGCGGGCACGACCGGTGCCGAGCTGGTGATCGAGACCAGCGGGTTGCGCAAGGAGTTCAGCGGCAGGGGAGGCACCCGCGTCGCGGTCGACGACCTCGACCTGGCGGTGCCGCGCGGTGGGGTGCACGGCTTCCTCGGGCCCAACGGGTCCGGCAAGACCACCACTATCCGGATGCTGCTCGGACTGGCCCGGCCCACGGCCGGCACCATGGCGCTCTTCGGCACCCCGGTGCCCGACCACCTCGACGAGGTCATCGGCCGCGTCGGTGCCGTGGTGGAGTCGCCGAAGTTCTCCCCCACCTTCTCCGCGCGGCAGAACCTGCTGCTGCTCGCCCGGTCCGTCGGCGTCGCCGACACCGCGGTCGACGATGCCCTGGTCCGGGTCGGTCTGGGCGACCGCGCCGAGGACCGCTTCAAGTCCTACTCACTGGGCATGAAGCAGCGGCTCGCCATCGCGGCCACCCTGCTCAAGTCGCCCGACCTGCTGATCCTCGACGAGCCGACCAACGGCCTCGACCCCGCCGGGATCCGGGAGATCCGCGAGCTGATCCGCGACCTCGGAGAGGCCGGCGTCACCGTCCTGCTGAGCTCGCACATCCTGGCCGAGGTGCAGCAGGTGTGCACCAGCGCGACCATCATCGGCAACGGCCGGATGCTGACGTCGGGCAAGGTCGAGGACCTGCTGGGCCGTACGTCGTACCGGCTCCGCGTCGGCGACGCGACCGCGGCCGCCGCGGTTCTCGAGGGTGCCGGCATGGACGTACGCGTGGACGCCGACTCGCTGGACGTCGGGACCGACGAGCCCGGCGAGCGGATCACCCGCCTCCTGGCCGAGGCGGGCCTGTTCCTGTCCGAGCTGACGCCGGTCCGCGCGGACCTCGAGACGATCTTCCTCGAGCTCACCGCCGACGACCGGATGGGCGTCGCGACGACGTCGGAGGAGGCGTGATGAGGCTCCTGCGCGTCGAGCTCGCCCGCCTGCGGTGGCGGCGCGCCGTCGTGGTGCTGCTGGTGGTCTGCGTCGCCCTGCCCCTGGTCCTGCTCGCCGGCTACGCCTGGGAGACGCGTCCGGTCAGCGACGCGGACGTCGCGCAGGCCGAGCAGCTCGCCGCCCAGGACGCCGACCAGCCCTGGGTCACCCAGGAGATCGCTGCCTGCGAGGCCGACCCGGAGATGTACCTCGGCCCCGCCGGGACCGCGGCCGAGTGCGCGGAGGCGATCACGCCCCGCGCCGAGAACTACCTCTACCGCAGCGAACTGGACCTCACGTCGCTCCGCACCGACGTCGGCGCGGCCGCCATCACCATCCTCACCGGCCTGTTGATGCTCATCGGCACGACGTACGCCGGTCACGACTGGAACACCGGCTCGATGAGCAACCAGCTGCTGTTCGTGCCACGACGGCTGCGGCTGTGGACGGCCAAGGGCGCCGCCGTGCTGGTGACCGGCCTCGTGGTCGGCGCAGTCGTGCTGGCGCTCTTCTGGGGAGGAGCGGCGCTGCTCGCGTCGAGCCGCGACATCACGGCCCCTCCCGGGACGTGGAACGACATCTGGGCCACGCAGGCCCGCGGGGTCCTCGCCATCGGGGTGGGCGGGCTGCTGGGCTACGCGCTCACCATGCTGTTCCGCAGCACCGTGGCGACGCTGTCGCTGATGTTCGGCGTCGCGATCGCCGGGTCGCTGCTCGTCGCCGCGATCCTCGGCGACAACGCCGCGCGGTGGCTGCTGCCGACGAACTTCCTCGCCTTCGTGCTCGGCGGCTTCTCCTACTACGACCCGTCCGCCTGCATCCAGGCTCCCGACGGGTCGGTCACCGGGGGCTGCGAGTCGACGCTGTCAGCCGCCGACGGCGGGGTCGTGCTGGCGGTGCTCGTCGTGGTCTCGGTGGCGCTGTCGGTGTGGGCGACACACCGGCGCGACGTGCCGTGAGCGGGCTCCCCCGACCGTGAGTTGGGAGCCCCTCCCCACCGTCGTAGAGTGAGGCGTGTGACTGCCGCTCCCGCACCTGAAGGACGCAAGCTCCTCCGACTGGAGATCCGCAACGCGGAGACCCCGATCGAACGCAAGCCGGAGTGGATCAAGACCAAGGCCAAGATGGGCCCTGAGTACACCGCGCTGCAGAACCTCGTGAAGTCCGAGGGACTCCACACCGTCTGCCAGTCCGCCGGCTGCCCCAACATCTTCGAGTGCTGGGAGGACCGCGAGGCCACCTTCCTCATCGGCGGTGACCAGTGCACCCGACGCTGCGACTTCTGCCAGATCGACACCGGCAAGCCGCAGCCCCTCGATCGCGACGAGCCGCGCCGCGTGGCGGAGTCCGTGCAGCGCATGGAGCTCAAGTACGCCACCATCACCGGCGTCGCCCGTGACGACCTGCCCGACGGCGGCGCCTGGCTGTACGCCGAGACGGTGCGCGCGATCCACGACCTGAACCCGGGCACCGGTGTCGAGAACCTGATCCCCGACTTCAACGGCAAGCCCGACCTCCTCCAGGAGGTCTTCGAGTCGCGACCCGAGGTGCTGGCCCACAACGTCGAGACCGTGCCGCGGATCTTCAAGCGGATCCGTCCCGCCTTCCGCTACGACCGCTCCCTCGACGTCATCACCCAGGCCCGCGCCTTCGGCCTGGTGACCAAGTCCAACCTGATCCTCGGCATGGGTGAGACCCGCGAGGAGGTCAGCCAGGCGCTGCGCGACCTGCACGACGCCGGCTGCGAGCTGATCACCATCACGCAGTACCTCCGCCCCTCCCCGCGCCACCACCCCGTCGAGCGCTGGGTCAAGCCCGAGGAGTTCGTCGAGCTCAAGGCCGAGGCCGACGATATCGGCTTCGCCGGCGCCCTCTCGGGACCGCTGGTCCGCTCGTCCTACCGCGCCGGACGGCTGTACGGTCAGGCCATGGACGCGCGCTCCGCCGCCACCGTCTGACCTGCTCCACCACCCGCGTACCCCACCTCACCTCCCAGCTGGACAAGGCCACCTATGTCGACCCCCGCCTCCACGCCCACCTCGCGCCGTGGGCAGATCATGCAGACCTACACGATGGCCAAGCGGACCGACCCGCGCCTGGGCCTGATCATCCTGGGTGTCTTCGTGCTGGGCGCGGCGATCGGCTTCGGCCTCATGTGGCTGCTGCCCGGCGACGGCTGGATCTCGCTGGTCCTCTCCATCGTGATCGCGCTCATGACCGGCCTGCTCGCAGCGCTGCTGGTCTTCGGCCGCCGCGCCCAGCGGGCGGCGTACAAGCAGATGGAGGGCCAGCCCGCGGCGGCCGCCGGTGCGCTGCAGATGCTGCGCCGCGGCTGGAAGGTCGACCCGGTCGTCGGATTCACCAAGCAGCAGGACGTCGTGCACCGGGTGGTCGGCCCGCCCGGCATCGTCCTGGTGGGCGAGGGCACGAGCCAGGCCCGCGTGAAGCAGCTGATGGTCAACGAGCGCCGCAAGCACGAGCGCGTCGCCTACGGCGTGCCGATCCACGAGATCGTGGCCGGTCGCGGCGAGGGCGAGGTGCCGATCCCGAAGCTCGTGCGCCACGTGCAGAAGCTCGGCCGCAACGTGAAGCCCGCCGAGATCACCGACATCCTCCAGCGGCTCAAGGCGCTCGACGCGCAGCGCGGCAAGCTGCCGCTGCCCAAGGGTCCGGTCCCGACCTCGATGAAGGGCATGCGCTCGCAGCAGCGCGGCCGCTAGATCGCGACGGTCCGGGTGCCGGCGGCGACGTCGTGCAGCCCGCGGCCACCGGCAGTGAGCAGCGGCGGGAGCAGGAGCGCCACCAGCGCGCTGCGCACGAGCGCGCGGGCCAGTGAGACCGGCTGACCGGGTACGCCGTCGCGCACCACCCGCAGCCGGGTCGCGAGCTTGCCGAAGGAGCCGCCGGCCACGGCCGTGAAGAGCGCGGACTCGACGACGAAGAGGCCGAGCGTGCCGAGGCCGTTGGGGTTCCCACCGACCACGCCGGCTGCGACCAGGCCCTCCACGACCGCGAGGCAGGTCACCCAGTCGACGAACAGCGCGAGGACCCGGCGCCCGAAGGACGCAGGGGCGAGGTCGGCTGAGGCGTTCGTCGGGCTGGTCTGCGGCACGGGCCCAGCGTAGGCGCGGGCCGGTCGCGCCCCTACGACGCCTCGGACCCGACCGGCTCGGCGCCCTCGGGCTCCACCACGGCCAGCGAACCGCCCCAGTTCGTGTAGTCGATGCGGACCTGGTCGGTATTTCCCGTCCCGGTGTACTCCAGGCGCACCGGCAGCGACTCCTCGTCGATCCAGAGGTCGAGCACCAGCTCGTCGGCGACCTCGACCTCGCGGTGCACCGAGTGCTCGGGCAGGGCGCCGAGCCAGGCGGCGGAGTCCACGGTGACGACGTAGTGGGTCGTGGCCACGCCGCCCACCTCCTCCTCCCCCGCGTCGTCGACCTCGTCGACCGCGTCGACGAGCACCTCGTAGTCGCCGGCCACGTCGAGGGACAGCAGGACGGGAGAGGCTCCGGCGTCGAAGCCCGGCTCCTCGCCGAGCGCACGCGGATCGTCATCGCGCATGTAGGTCCACCGGTCACCGGTCGCCTCGCCGCCGACGTACACCCGCCCGCCGACCCGGCGGAACTCCAGGAACTCCCCGGGCTCGTCGCCGGTGATCGCGCGGAACTCGTGGGTGCCGTCCTCCCACGACAGGTCGACCTGCACCTCGCCGCGGCCGCGGTGGTCGCCGATGCCGAGGTGCACGTAGTCCTCGCCACCGACCGCGGCGGCCACCGCGGGCACGAGCGTCGTCAGTCCGTACGACGCGCTGGACGGCGCGCCGCTGTCTCCCCCGGCGGCGCCGCAGCCGCTCAGGACCACACCACCGTCGAGATGCCGATGCCCCACCGCTTGCGTGCTGTTCCCCGAGTCATGCCTGACCGTAGACCCGCGCCACGTTTCGCACGAGTAACCCCAGGGGTGAAGTCCGGCGGCGCGACGCGCGACCGGAGCGCGCCCTCGCGCGCCACCCTCCGGGCACATGTAACACGGGCGAAACAATCGGGATACGGTCTAGAAACCGCTCCCGCCTAGCGTGACGACCACGGTGCAACGAGGCCCCGTTCCGTGACGCTGCAACTTGGACGCGCGCTGGCCGCCGTCGAGGAGGAACCGAATGTTCAACAACTCCGATGAGCTGCTCAAGTTCATCAAGGACGAGGGCGTCGAGATGATCGACGTCCGTTTCTGTGACCTGCCGGGCATCATGCAGCACTTCACGGTGCCGGCCTCGTCCTTCGACCAGAGCGTCTTCGACGACGGCCTCGGCTTCGACGGCTCCTCGATCCGCGGATTCCAGGCCATCAACGAGTCCGACATGTCGCTCTTCCCGGACCCGACCACGGCCTACATCGACCCGTTCCGCAAGTCCAAGACCCTCAACGTCAACTTCTTCATCCACGACCCGATCACCGGCGAGGCCTACAGCCGCGACCCGCGCAACATCGCGCGCAAGGCGCTGGCCTACCTCGACTCGACCGGCATCGCGGACACCGCCTACTTCGCCCCCGAGGCCGAGTTCTACATCTTCGACAACGTCCGCTACTCCACCGGTGTCAACGAGGGCTACTACCACATCGACTCCGTCGAGGGCTGGTGGAACTCGGGCAAGGACGACGGACAGAACAAGGGCTACAAGACCCGTCTCAAGGGCGGCTACTTCCCCGTCGAGCCCTACGACCACTACAGCGACCTGCGCGCCGACATGGTCAAGAACCTCGAGGCCAGCGGCCTGCTCGTCGAGCGCGCCCACCACGAGGTCGGCACGGCCGGCCAGGCGGAGATCAACTACCGCTTCGACACGCTGCTCAAGGCTGCGGACGACGTGATGAAGTTCAAGTACCTCATCAAGAACACCGCCTGGGAGCAGGGCAAGTCGGTCACCTTCATGCCGAAGCCCATCTTCGGTGACAACGGCTCGGGCATGCACGTCCACCAGTCGCTGTGGAAGGACGGCGAGCCGCTGTTCTTCGACGAGACCGGCTACGCCGGCCTGTCCGACATGGCGCGCTGGTACATCGGCGGCATCCTCAAGCACGCCCCGTCGCTGCTGGCCTTCACCAACCCGACGGTGAACTCCTACCACCGCCTGGTCCCTGGCTACGAGGCGCCGATCTCGCTGGTCTACTCCTCGCGCAACCGCTCCGCCTCGGTCCGCATCCCGATCACGGGCGCGAACCCGAAGGCCAAGCGCGTCGAGACCCGCTTCCCCGACCCCTCGGCGAACCCCTACCTCGCCTTCGCGGCCCTGATGCTGGCCGGCCTCGACGGCGTCCAGAACAAGATCGAGCCCGCCGCTCCGATCGACAAGGACATCTACGAGCTGCCGCCGGACGAGATGGCCGAGATCGACCAGGTGCCGACCAGCCTCGGTGCCGTGCTCGACGCGCTCGAGGCCGACCACGACTACCTGACGGCCGGCGGTGTCTTCACCGACGACCTGATCGAGACGTGGATCCACTTCAAGCGGACCCAGGAGATCGCTCCGGTTCAGCTGCGGCCGCACCCGCACGAGTTCGAGCTCTACTACGACATCTAGTCCCGCGTGGGTGATGCCCACCGGCTAGGTGCCTAAGAACGGCCCCTGACCTGCGAAGACACCTTCCGACGTCTTCCAGAGTCAGGGGTCGTTTTTCGTTTGCGTGTGGCCCCAATGTGTCCCGGGGGAGCAGTCCGTGCCGCCGTGGCCCACTCACCACGAGAATCAAACTGGCACGGAGAGAGCGGGCGTCATTTCGGTGTGGTTAGGTGCCCTCATGCAGTCTGAAAACTACTGGGCGGAAGCGGCGCAGTTGGTCGTGGCTTGGCACGATCACCGTCGCTTCCTAGCCACCGACCGCGCGGGTGACGATTCAGGACTCGAGAAGTTCATCGATGTCTTGGAGATGCTGCCTGCCGTGTCTTCCGACGCCAGTCCGGTCGAGAGCGATCTCAGGCTGCTCCAATATCTCAATCAAGGTCTGCAGATGGGCTTCGCGTCTCATCACGTCCTCTTGGACGCCATCGATGCAACGATGGACACACTAAGCGATCGCATCGCGCCGCCCGCCCCGTAAGAGGCCGACGACTCACACCCTCGGCCGTCTGGTGACGACCCGACTGACCACCCTTCGACACCTCGCTGCCCTTGCCTGCTCTTCATTCCGAACTGAGGTCCGGAGTATCGATCAAGTCGACGTCCGCGTACCACGGATTGCCACGCCGGCGGTTGCGGCGCACCTGGGTCAGAGCGTCGACAACCAACTTCCGCCCTGCAGACGTGTCGAGACTCTTCGCGGTCCATTCGCTCGTCCAGAACGCAGGCGTCAGGTCATCAAGAATCAGGCGAACTTCCGCTGCAACTTCATCTGGGTCGGCAAGGTCGATCGAGCCACGGTCTGCGAGGGGGGTCAAGTCATCGACAACGAAGGTCGTAAGCGTAACGACCCCAACCTTGCTGAGTAGTTTGCTGCCCTGGGCCCAGCCCGCCGGCCAGGCCTCCTTCACAGATCGCCACAGCGTGAAGAAGAACTCGAGGAGCGCATCGTCGTCGGCAAGATCCGGGAGATTCTTCTGCGCGATCGTTCCCAACGACTGTTCCACCGCTGCCGGTAGCACAAGATTTACGCGCGGGTCCCCGGCAACGTCCTCAACAGGCCATTCCACCGAGCGGTAGAAAGGCGAGTCCTCAGAGTTGTCTACAACACCGACGAGCGAGGCATGCCTACCCAGGGTCATTCGTGCCGTCTTGAGTCGTTCACCAAGGGCAGCCTCGGGATACTGAAGCGCGAGCAACTTGAGGTGGTCCGTTGAAACCTTACTTGCCTTGTTGTTGATAACCATGAACTGAAAGGCAATCTCCTCGTCGCTTGGGTTGATCAATGCGACGACGTTAACCTTCAGAGTGGGGTCGAACTCCTCCATACCGAACAGTCGGTGCTGCCCGTCAATTACCAAGCCGATTGGTTCCTCCGAGTCAGGAATGCCGATCGAGTCGCATGCACCGAGTTCCTGTGTGCCATCAACAGCAAGTCCGCGAAGCGCGACCGTGATTGCCGTTGGAATAGTATTGCGACTATCGAGCGCGAGAAAACGACTGATGGCGCGAACTTTTGCCTTGTTCCGGAGCCTCTGGTGTCCTTTCCCCTCGACATTCAGGCGTTGAACCGAGGCCCACTTGACGACATCACCAACCGGCGCTGTGAAGGTCGCGAGCAGCACACCGCGAGAATCGGCTCCACGCTGCCGCGTGTAGATCGCTGGGTACGAGTAGGTCACAGATCGACTCCCTATCAACATCAACGGAAAGTTGCGGCGAGATTGAACACGTCGACGCTGGCCGACTCGTCGACGACGGTTGGCAGGTCGGGACGCCCGAGCCTAACGAAGGCCTCCTTGAGGCTCGAACCACTCAGTGACGCCTCCTGCATGGCGATCCGGGAGTGAACGGCGAACCTCATTTCCTTGGGCATAGCTGCGAGATCGTCACTCGACAACCGGTAGCCATGCACGAGGGCCTGCACGGGGTAGAGGCTCCATGACGCGGCGTGTCCCTTTCGCTCGTTGCACGAGCGACAAGCCGGAAGGAGATTTTCCGGATCTGAGTTGCCACCGAAGGCCTGCGGCCACACATGGTCCAGAGTGAACTCTAGAGCGGAGTTCTTGGCGCCGAAGTCTAGGTCAGCACCGCACAGGTAGCACCATGGGGCTTCACGCTGACACTCCGAGCGAAGTTGGCTCCTCGTTCCTGGGGAAATCTTGCTGCGGGCAGCTTCCACCGCCAACTCGAGCCGCGCGTAGATCTCGCCGACCCTGAAGTAGTCGACAACCATGGTGTCGACGACCATTTGCTTAATCTCCCGTTCAACGACGAGATCCCAATCGGCACTAGATGCCACGATCGACGCGCCGCCGGCAATCAGCCTTCGCGCAAGGTGCAATACAGCCATGTCCTGAATCGCTGCCGACCAGTCGTCGCCTCGGCCCGTCGAGACTAGAGCCGTAGCCAGACGCTCCCACTCGTAGTCACCAATGTGCCGGCCAACCAAGAATGCGACGAAGTCTTCTCCGGCCGTGGTGTAGGACCTTGCCACGTACTCCCCCATCCCTCATTTACGCTCAGGAGACCTGATGTTCGCGGAAGCCGGCCGTGGCGAGTCACCCGGTCGTCTGGTCGCGTGATCTGCGGGACGTCAACCAGCGACGTCCCAGCCAGTAGAGCGACAGAGGAATGGCTGTCGCCCACAAAACCTTGCCGATGAACTGACCGCCGACCGTCTCCAGCGTCAAAGGGAAGCCCGCAAGCGACAGGAAGACGAACGTGTCGATCGGCGCCGAGACGATGTTGGAAACGAGGGCTCCCTGAATGAACCCCTTCGCGCGCCTGATCGGCTCATAGACGACCAAGTCGACCAGTTCGGCGCTCACGAACGCGACCGTCGAGGCGACCGCAAGGGCGGGCGATGAGAGCGCCCACGAGATAGCCCCGCCGAGTGCGATAGCGGCGATGGCCCAGCCTCGGCTGCCGAATCGGTGGACGAAGTCGCGCGCCAGGAGTGCAAAGCCAGCGGCGTACGTACCTGCCGTTACGAGCAGCCCAAAGCCAACAGACACGAGCCCGAGCCGCTCCGTCACGATATTGGCCAGGACAACAGCCGCGACGTAGGCGACGAGAGCCACGCTGAGGGCGAGCCTCGACCGCTCAGCACCTGCCGTTAGTGGTTCGCGTTCCAGTTGCGCAGTCACTGTTCCACTCCGCGGTAGATGCATCCGGAGGTGCAAGTCTCGCGGACCCGTACCTCCTTGAGGTTTGGAAGTTCCGGGACGAGCCGATCCCAGATCCACTTGGCAAGGACCTCGCTAGTCGGGTTGTCGAGGCCGGCTACATCGTTGAGGTAATGGTGATCGAGTTGGTCCTCGAGCGGCTTGAATGCGGCCTTGATGTCGCCGAAGTCCTGGACCCAGCCGGTCTGCTCCCCCACCGGCCCGGAGACGTGGACGGCGGCGAGGTATGAGTGGCCGTGCAGCCGAGCGCACTTGTGCCCTTCGGGCACGTGAGGCAGTCGATGCGCAGCCTCAAAGGTGAACTCGCGGTAGATCTCAGATTCGTAGCTCACGGAATTCCTAGGTGCTTATGGGTCTGCAGGCTGAGCTGCCAGAGGGGGTGGTCAAGGCAGAACTTCACGGCCAGTTCCGTGTTTGCGGCAACGTCGGGGCCGTCCATCGGCTGAACGCGAAAGCTCTCGAACTCAAGGTGCTCAAAGGTGGTTGGGTCGACGCCACCCTGGGGGATCACGAACTTGAGTTCGTGACCCTTCTCGACGATGAGTTCCGATCCGACCTTGGGACTCACGCAGAGCCAGTCGATGCCCTGAGGCGGGGCGATCGTCCCGTTCGTCTCGACTGCGACGTAGAAGCCAAGTTCGTGGAGCGCATCCACGGCCGGCGCATCCAACTGAAGGAGAGGTTCACCGCCGGTGCAGACGACCATCGGGCGGCCGCCGCCATCGACAGGCCACTTCGCGGCGATCGCGTCGGCAAGCGCCTGGGCGTCCGCGAACTTGCCTCCGCCCTCACCGTCAGTTCCGACGAAGTCTGTGTCGCAGAACTTGCAGACCGCACGCGCGCGGTCGACTTCCCTACCGGTCCACAAGTTGCACGAACTGAAGCGGCAGAACACGGCCGGTCGACCGGCGTGGGTGCCCTCCCCCTGCAGCGTGTAGAAGATCTCCTTAACTTTGTACGTCACTCAGTCGCCTCCTTGTAGCGGACTGGATCGGCGAGGCCCGCGTCCGCGAACCCGCGCAGTCGCAGGAGGCATGAGTCGCAGTGACCACATGCGCGCCCCTCCGCGTCGGGGTCGTAGCACGACAGTGTGAGCGAGTAGTCGACGCCGAGGCGCGTCCCAAGTTCGACCGTCTGCGCCTTCGTCAGATTGATGAGCGGCGTGTGGATATTGACTGCGTTGCCTTCCACGCCCGCTCGGGTCGCCAGGTTCGCCATCTGCTCATAGGCCGCGATGTACTCCGGGCGGCAGTCCGGATACCCCGAGTAGTCCAGCGCGCTGACACCGATGAAGATGTCCGTCGAGCCGATGACCTCGGCGTACGCGAGTGCGAATGACAGGAACACGGTGTTACGCGCCGGGACATACGTGATCGGGATCTCGCTATCCGACAACTCATCCGCCGACTCGTGCTTTGGCACGTCTACGTCGGCGGTGAGCGCCGAACCGCCAAAGACGCGGAGGTCGACGTCACAAACCACGTGCCCCGCGGCGCCTGCTCCAGCAGCAACCCGGCGAGCAGACTCAAGTTCGACTACGTGCCGCTGGCCGTAGCGGAAGCTGATTGCGTACGGCTCGAAGCCCTGGTCCTTCGCGACAGCCAGGACCGTCGTCGAGTCCAGACCCCCGCTGAGCAGCACTACCGCCTTACGGCCCATTATCTCCACCTCTCCACTACGCGCCGGCCATGTGAGCTCCGAACCCGGAAACTGCGATGTAGAGTAGCCGGAACCGAACTGCAGTTTCACCATCGAGGGGTCATGTCGCACCGAAAACTGACGATCGTGGTCACGTGCACAGACCGGAAGGCGGTCGCACCGGCTGAGACCCTGAGGGCCAGCACCCTGCCCGCCGGCACCGTCGGCGAGAGGGCAGCGGAGTGGCGTGCACGCTTGGAAGCCG
Organism: Nocardioides sp. S5; assembly: GCF_017310035.1. Taxonomy (NCBI): domain Bacteria; kingdom Bacillati; phylum Actinomycetota; class Actinomycetes; order Propionibacteriales; family Nocardioidaceae; genus Nocardioides; species Nocardioides sp. S5. The sequence goes on along the minus strand of NZ_CP022296.1, from coordinate 2,071,419 downwards.
AACCGCCGGTCGGCCGCCTGCTCGATCTCTACAAGGGCGAAACCTGGACTCAGGCGAAGCGCTTGGCAGCAACGGCTCAGCGCACTGGATGGGAACCTGACGTTTTCGTTGCATCCGCGGGCCTCGGCCTGCGCAGGGTGGACGACAGTGCCCCCAGTTACGCGGCGACCTTTGCTCGACGTCAGTCAGACTCGGTCGCCACGCGGAATAGCGATGCGAGGGCTTGGTGGGATCTCCTCCCTCACGGCAGCGAACCCGCCTTGAGCCGCCCGGCGATCTGGGTTCTGTCCGAGACCTATGCATCAGCCATGTCGCCGCGTTTGCGATCCCTCGACCCTGAAACCACAGTGGTGATCGGAGGAGCCTCAAACACGCCAGCCACCGTGCGCGTGGCCTCCAACCGGAATCTGCGTGCAGCGCTCGGCGGCACCGTGTCTAGCCTGAACACCCGGATGGCCATCCGATGGCTGGAACTGGCCGACGGCAAGTGCGTGAGTTCGGACGCGGTGCGTCAAGCCTGGGCCGACTGGGCTCAGGACGCGAGCCAGGTCGAGCGGTACGACCGTCGTCCTGTCTCGGACGACACCATCCGCGTACTGATTCGCGACATGCGCGCACAGCGCCCACGCCTGTCGAAAACCGTTGCGCTGAAAGAACTGCGTGCATCCGGCATCGCGTGCGAGCAGCGCAGGTTCTCCGGACTATTTGAGGAAGCGTTCACAGCATGAGTGAGATGGAGTGGCTAGAGCGGCGAGCACTGAAGGTGCTCCAAGGTGGAGACATGCCGCTGTACCTATTCACCCTTGCTGCCGAAGAGATCGACCTCGTTGCCGACGTTGCTCGGATCGGTCGCGACGAGGCTGGGAAGTTAATTGGCTACCAGCGGCCAGAGAAGCAGAAACACGTGAAGCAAATTCAGGAGTATCTGGACTCGGAAGACCCCTTGTTCCCGAACGGGTTGATTCTTGCACTTCCGCCCGAGGTCCGGTGGAAGTCAAGTCGCGGTCCATCAACCAGCGACGGTCTTGCTGTGTCTGGAACACTAGAGATTCCGATCGCACTAGACGTTGACGGTCCGCGTCCTGCCTGGATCGTCGATGGCCAGCAACGCAGCTTGGCGCTCGCGCGGACCAAGAACCGCCGGCTTCCTGTCCCTGTAGCCGGGTTCGTCGCACCGACACTGGAACTGCAGCGCGAGCAGTTCCTACGGGTGAACACCGTGCAACCCCTACCTACCGGTCTGGTCACGGAACTCCTGCCTGAGATTGCTCGGGTGCCGTCGGCCCGCATGGCCACGCGACAACTCCCATCCGCCCTCGTTGACATGCTGAACCAGGACAGCGAGTCGCCGTTCCAAGGAATCATCCGGCGAGCGTCCACAGCTCCCGACGACAAGAAGTCGACGTTCGTCACCGACACCAGCCTGATCGAAGCGATCCGCGAATCCATCGAGTCGCCCTCTGGCGTCCTCTTCCCGTATCGCAACATCGCCACCGGTACCACCGACACGGAAGGCATCCGGCGCGCGCTGATCGCCTACTGGGGAGCCGTTCACGATGTCTTCCACGACGCCTGGGCGAAACCCGCAACTGAAAGTCGCCTGATGCACGGCGTAGGGATCAGAGCGATGGGTCGGCTAATGGACCGGGTCATGACGCACGTCCGCGACGACGATCCCAACGCCAGGGCGGTTGCCGCGGAGGAACTCACCCTCATCGTCAGTCACTGCGCATGGACCGAGGGGGCCTGGGAAGCGCTCGGGCTTGCGTGGAACGACCTGCAGAACACCCCCCGTCACATCAGCGCACTCTCCAACTTCCTTGTGCGGACCTACCTCGCGGAACGGACCCAGCGCAAGTGAAGTTCTTCTTCCCCGACAGCCAAGATCTGGTCAGCCCGGCCTACGACTTCATGCGCGACGAGTACCCGGCGCACCGCGTCCGTCAGCGCGACGACCGGTACGCGCACGAGGTTCTCGACCATGCGCCCTACCACGGCATCTTGGTCAGCAAGTCCATCGTGGACGGATCCATCAAGGGAGCTGGCAAGTACACCACCGCCCAACGCGCCAGGATGCATCGGATGGGGGTTCACAAGTTCTTCCGGCTCCCACCCGGTGTAGAGGCTTTAGGCGACAACGGCGCGTTCAACTACATCGACGAACCGACTCCCCCGGTCACCCCAGCGCAGACCCTCAGCTTCTACGAAGAGTGCGGATTCGATGCTGGCGTCAGCACCGACCATGTGGTTTTTGGGTTCACCGAAAGCACCGATGGAGAAGACGCCAATCCCGACTGGGAAGCCCGACGCAGGCTGACGCTCCGACTTGCCGAAGAGTTCATGTCGCTATGCCGCGACCGCGCCAGTGAGGTCGAACCTGTGGGCGCGGCCCAAGGATGGAGCCCGGCGACCTACGCTGACAGCGTGCGAGCCCTCCAGGACATGGGCTACCAGCGCATCGCTCTCGGAGGCATGGTGCCGCTCAAGACCCGGGAGATTCTGGCTAGCCTGGATGAGATCGGTGGCGTGTTGAAGAGCGACACGCATCTGCATCTTCTCGGCATCACGCGAGTCGAGTCCATGGATGACTTCGCGGCCCTCGGCGTGACCAGTTTCGACAGCACCTCAGCGTTTCGCCAGGCCTTCATGGACGACCGCAAGAACTTTCACACGCCGGACCGCGCCTACGTTGCGATTCGCGTTCCGCAGGTCGACGGCAACCCCACGCTGAAGCGCGCCATCCTTGCCGGGCACGTGAGTCAGACGGAGGCGATCAGTGCCGAGCGTGAGACGCTCAAGGCGCTTCGGGCCTACGACGGATCTGCCGCGTCCCGTAGGGCGTGCCTCGACCGACTCGAGGAGTACAGCCTCGTCTGCAGGACCAAGAAGTCGTACCGCGATGCATACGAGGAGACCCTCGCCGCCGCGCCGTGGACGCGCTGCTCTTGCAAGATCTGCCGTGACCATGGTGTCGAGATTGCGATCTTTCGTGGGACTGAACGCAACAAGCGTCGCGGTTTCCACAACATGTCCGTACTCGCCACGAAGATGGCGCAACTGAAGTCTCACAGGAGTACCAATGGCTGACCGCTACGAACTGCGACTGCCCGCTCTGCGAATCAGGCAGGGTCCACAGTTCATCTACACGTTCGGCGTGGACGGCAAGCGCATCCACGATTTCGCAACCGTCAGTCGGGTTCACCGCGACGATGTCACCCTGCAGGGCTACCAACGCCCGGAGGTCTTGAGCCACATTAAGGCCATCCGGCGCTACTTGGAGTCGGACGGCGCGATGCTGCCGAACGCCGTCGTCGTTGCGTTCGACGAGCGCGTCAACTTCGAGGCCTCGGGCATGGTGAGCCAAGTCGACTACGTGACGGCTGGCGAACTCGTGATTCCCATCGACGAGTCACTGCCCGAAGACCAGAAGCCGGCCTGGCTGGTAGACGGCCAGCAGCGAAGCGCCGCGATCCGCGACGCAGACCTCGCAGAGTTTGGGGTCGCCGCGGTTGCCTTCATCGCGCGTGGCGAGGCCGAGCAGCGCAGCCAGTTCATCCTGGTGAATAACACCAAGCCCCTGCCGAAGGGTCTGATCCACGAATTGCTTCCTGACACGATGGGTCACCTCCCCACCGCATACGCCCGTAAGCAACTCCCCGCCGAGGTCCTAGCACGACTCAACTTCGGAAACCGGGCCGCGGGCGCGCCGTTCGCCGGGCGCATCGCCACGCCGACAATGGCGGAGGGTTACATCAAGGACAACAGCGTCCTCAAGATGATCGAAAACAGCCTCTACGACGGAGCGCTGTACCAGTATCGCAATCCCGACGATGGCACCGGCGACGTCGACCAAATGGTCCTCCATCTGAACTACTTCTGGACGATTGTGCAGTTGGCGTTCCCCGAGGCCTGGGATCTCGCGCCCACCAAGTCGCGGCTTACGCACGGTGCCGGCATTCAGGCCATGGGTTACGTGATGGACGCGCTGACCGATGGGGTGCCAACGGCAGAACTCGCGGGTATGAACCTCGAGAAGACGCTGGGACGCCTCGGCGAGCACTGTGCGTGGACCAGCGGCACGTGGGACTTCGGCGAGGAGCAGGTTCGTCGATGGAACGGTATCCAGAACACTCCAAACGACGTCAAGGTCCTCACAAGCCACCTGCTCCGCGCCCTCAAGAAGTGAGGTTTAGCTCGTCGCGCGCAATTCGTCGAGACCAGATTCAATGACCCGCAACATCGACGCGGATCCGCACCCGTCGGGGTAGCAGATCCGGCCTCGCGCATTGTCTGTGATAAAGCCTGTCGCTGCGTGGGCCGCGCGGCCCGTTGCAATCGCAATGAGGTCGGCATTGCGACTGTGTTGACGGAGCGCGGGCGTGCCCACCTTGTCCGACGACTGGTGAACTGTGATCGTCGGGTACTGCTCGGCGAGGGACGCCGCGACCCTTGCAAGCGTTCCAGCATCCAGGCTGTAGATCAGGACGATCAGTCCCGAAGGTAGCTGAGCGGGGTTGCTCGCCTCGCCGACGTCGGCGACCGTCCAGTCCCAGTCAAGTCCCACATCGGTGGTGATCATCGAGGCGAGCGACCGAAGACCGCTGGTCAGACGCTGACGCTGAGCGTTGAGGGGTGCCAGAACAGTGGAGATGAACTGAGCCTGTGCCTCGGGGACGCCTCGAGGACCACAAGCAACCGTGTCGGCAAGGTCTAGCGCCTGTGCTGCGGACGCCACTGAACTCCACTGCGGGGCGAAGGTCGCAATGTCGTCCAAGAGCGACGTGTACTCGTCCCGACCCGGGGCGCTACTCAGGAAGATCGCAACGAGGGCGGCAAGCGCCGCGAGGTCGGCCGGCCCGAAGCGCTCCTCGATCAGATACCGACTTGCGAGCGCCCTTGCGGTTCGAGGAGATGGGTGGCCGGCGTCAGCCGTGTCCAGGAAGGCTGCAACTCCAGACAGAAGCGCGTCAGTTGCGAGATCGGAGAGGTCGTCGATGGCCTGCGCCAGTCGCGCGTCAACGCGCCAGGCCGGCTCCCATGCCTCGACTAGTTCCGTAGCGGGAGCGGTCGCGGCACCGTCCTCAAGCCCCTCGAGCCACATGAACCAAGAATCAACTGATACAACTCCATCATCGGCAACGGTTTCCGATGTCGGGGCGGTCTTCGTCTCTGTCTGCGAACTTTGCTCACGGTCTTGAGCGCCTGCCTCATCGTCGGCCCCTGTCGCCACAAACGTTGCGAGGCGCAGCTTGAGTTCGTCTGGCAGTTGGTCGCTCGCATAAAGCGCAAGGCCCAGTCGAGCATCGTCTCGGGCCAACGCAACGAGCGCCGCCACCGACAAGGCATCGACATCGGCACTTGTCGCAATGCCCTCCCCAACCAACATCGCGATGTCGATGGGTTCATTAGCTAGGCGCCAAGCTGCGCCGTCGAGGTCCAACGCCCCGTCAGCCCGGAGGTTGCAGCGTCCCCACGCCGCGAGGATGGCTTCACGAACCGCCTGAGGCGGCTCAGTGTGAACAACGGTCGGCATAGACCCGTGAGCGAGGAGTTCACGGTCGCGACCGAGACGGCTCAACCTCTGGATCTGGAGGAAGGCAACGTTCTCATGGGAGATCCCGCCCGCGCGCTCGATTTCTTGGAGAACGGCGGCAGATTGCTCGGTTGCACCAGCGGCCAATGCCAGATCGAACTCCCGCAGCATTCGACCCACGGGCCTCGGCAGTACCGGGTTCCTACGGGGTCGACCTTGAAGCGAACGCACCAGGCGCTTCAGTGCCACGACCAGGCGGCCCTCGGTCTGCGTGGTCGGTCGCAAGACGAACGTCGTCCCCGAGCCAACCATCGCAAGGACGGCAGCTTCCACAGGATCGGCGGCCATCAGGGAGGCAACGCGTCCATCGAATGGGCTGAGATAGTCCGCGACGGCAGCATGCAGCAGTGGCCGCATGCGCCCCGCGTGCGAGTGATCCCAGCAGACGACATAGACCGTCGACGGCTGGCCGTCCACGTCTCGCCGCGGCAGTACCAACGGGCACTCTCCACGAGAGTCCAAGGCTCGAAGGAACGCGGTGATTCGTTCGGCCGCGGGATGGTCAGCGGCCATGCCTGGCCACACGAGGTTTGGGCTAGAAAAGAACTGCAGGACCAACTGATCCACGCTGATGTCATTCATTCGCCGCCGCCAAGCCAGCGAGTTCGCAACTCCAGTCGCTGAGTCGAAGCGACAGTGGGTCCCACCTGCAGATCGATGCTTTCCTCGTTTCGCTGCAGGCCATTCCATGTGAAGTTCATGGAGCCCTTTAGCGTCCAGTCCCAGCCGACCAGGATCTTCTCGTGCAGATCCGCACTCAGGTACGTGTGGATTCTTGGCTCGCTTCCGAGTCGCCTGAGGAAGTCGTGGTTGTGGTCGACGTCGCGGAGGGCCACGTGCACGTCGGTTCCCTTCAATACCAAGATGCGAAGGACGTCAGACAGAGTCAGACTCGAACCCGCATCGTGCCCGATCAGGCCGTCGAACTGGCGCGAAGAGTTATCGAGGACCATGACATCGCTGACCCATCCGCTCACCAGCCACAGCTCTGGGCTTGGTGAACACAACTCGGATGCGAAGACACCCGCCAGTACGTCGGCGATGGCCAGCCCGTTTCGAGGCCGAGTCCGCACGGTCCGCTGAAGCCGATCCGTCATTGCAACTCCTCCGCGAACGCCACGCGTGCGTTCCAAAGGCCGAACCGTCGGTCGACTCCTTCAAGTCGGGGATAGACACGCAAACCCGTCCGCTCGATCGGAGTTGCAAGACAAGTCCTGATCGCGACGGCAAGTCCAGAACGGGCTGAGTCCGGAGCGGTAAGTCGCACGCGTCCGTCGGCGGACAAGGCCGTCCGGTACTCCTGCATCCAGTCCGCGCTGGTGACGTCGATCGCGACCGCTCGGTCACGGACAACATCGTCCAAGATCAGTCGCTCAATCAGCACGTCATCCCTAAATGGCTGCCAGTACTGCAGACGCTGGTTTCGCGCGTCGTAGCCCCGGGGCCACAGCATGCTGAATGCGGAATCCAAGTTCAACGGCGCGATCGATTCACCAAGTAGCCCGGACGCACCGAAGTACGCCAGCGTTCGAGCGTCAACCTCAATGCCAACCTCAGCTTCAACCTCAAGCCACTTGGTCGCGAGCCAGGACACGCGTCGATCGATTTGAGGTCGAGCGCCAGGACGGAGAAGGCGCGCAGCGAACGTGGACAGGGCCAGATGCGTCGGCGGTCCGTCGAACTGCGTCCACGCCTCTCGAAGCTCCGAGAACGCGATGTCGAGAGATGCTGAATCGGTGCCGGCTCTGAAATCGCCCACAGCGGTCGTGAACCGTGAACTCGGATCGTCAAGCTGTGCGAGGGCGATCCGCATGGACCGATCGGTTTCCTCCGCGTCTGACCTCCCAACCGCACGTCCCACGGCCTCCCAGAAGCGCCGCGGATCCACTGCGTATGACCGGCTGAGGGCCTCCATCACCCCGAGCCCGCCGACAGAGGTTTCCGAGACAATGACCTGGAACCGGTCCAAGTGCTCGCTGTCGAAAACAACGTCGGCAACGAGGTCCGACTCCTGAGCATCCGGAATGGTCTCGAACGTGGCGTCCAGCAACGCCGCAGCAAGTGTGTCTGCGAATGCCCGCCGCCAAAGGTCGGCAGTTTCGTGCCCGAGCTGGGCGTCCGTCAGCAGGGACGAATGCCCCTCAATCGCAGCCTGGACGTCGGCGTGACCAGACAGATGCTCAAGGTCGCTAAGGATGCGCTGATTCGAAACCAGCGCAGGGTCGTCTGACCGATATGCACTGGCGAGGAACGCAGCCAGATCGGCGGCCCAGACGCCCCCGCGCAACGCGTCCGTCGCGTCCCCGGACGAAGACCCACGGAGGCGCAGTTGCGCATAGGCATAGAGATACACCTCGACCAACCAGCGGCGCTGGAAGTGATTTGCGATCCCGTCCAACGTCGAGTCCTCCAGGACGCGACGGCGGAAGCAGAGCGTGCGCCAAGCCGCCGAATTCAGGAGTTCTCCGCGGTCGCGCGAGGACGGTACGTAGCCCTCAACGATGAGTGCATCGGCCTCGAGTTCGAACCCGAGTGCTGCAGGCTTCCCCTCGTGTGCGTAGCGCACGGTGAGGGCTCTACGGGCTGGGCCGCGGGCGTCCTGCGTGACCAACTCGCCGTGTGCCCCCACGCAGAACCGGCGAACCGTCACAGGGCTGCCCGAAACATGAAGCGCAAACGCGAACTGTGAGATCAACCCAGCCCAGGCAGATGGCGTGGGAACGTCCATCTCCTGGAGCGAAGCCTGCGTAAAGGAGAAACCGGATCGCCAGATCGGGCGGGCGGACGACGTGTCTGCGACGTCGCGGGGCGGGGCCGACAACTGCAGTTCCAGTGGGCGAACGACGATGAAGTGCTCGCCAGAGAGATCCGCCCACTCCCCCAGCGCATGCCCCTTGGATACAATGGCTCGAAGCTCGAGTATGTCGCCGACGTCGGGGATCGGCAGCCAAGTCCGGTGTGAGGCGTGGGCGTGGCCGAATCTGCGGCTTACCCGCCCGGGGACCGCTTCCCTCATGGCTTGCCCGATCGCCATTGTCTGCGGTTCTCCCGAGCGGAAATCAGAGGGCATCGCGAGGATGACATCCGGCGTATTGAGCGAATCGAAGAGAGTCCCCGTGAGGAACTCGGGCAGGGGCTGGCCGGCAACGGCTCCGGCGTCCGACAATCCAGGAAGGGCCTGCCAACTGTTCTCAAGTCGACGAAGCAAGGTCGGCACGACGGACAGCATGAGCGAGCGGGGTTCCTCCCAGAGCGCGGCGTTCGCCTCGTCCGGACTGACCGCCAACGCCCGCTGCACATGGAGCTTCAGTTCGTCCTGCCGCGATGCCGAATTTAGGAGGTCGCGAAGAAGGTTGACCACCCTCGACGGGTCCGGCACTTGGGACGACCACGGAGGTGACGCAAACGAGCGCGCGTCCACGGAACCCACACGAGCAATCCAGTCGAGAAGGGCATGAGCGGCCTGGATCTTAACCACGAAGCGGTTGCCGACCGGAATCGCGCGAGCTCGAAGTTCCGGTTCCAGCAACTGTTCATAGGACTGGTATGCCGCACGGTCTCGCCCGTAGTCCGACAGGACGACAAGCGTCAGCGGCCGCATCTCCAGGCGACGCCCTGCTCGGCCCCTTCTCTGAAGGAATGACGCCATGTCGCGCGGGGCCTTGTGTTGAAGCACCACTCCGACCCGCGGATCGTTGAAGCCGACCTCAAGAGAAGACGTAGCCACCACCACATCCGCGGACCCATCAACGCCACTGTCTTGTGACGAAGTCCGGGCAATCCTCAGCGGTCCAGCCATGCGCCCCAGACGGTTCGCAAGGTCCCATGACTGCCCGTCGTCGTACCGCTTGCCAGCGTGCGGGTGGCCCGGATCACGCAGACTGCCAAGCACCTGGCCACGTGAACGCCCGAGGGGCGAAGCGCCTTCGGCATCGCGCAGGTTGTCGTAGAGACGGTTGATGACATCCAGGTCATCGGTGAATGCGAATGCGACCGAACCGAACAACTGCGGAGTCCGGTCCATCATGCGCCCGACAAGCATGAGCGCTTGAATGGTTGTGGAGAGCAGCGCGGCACCGGATAGCGGATCGCCTCGGAGGACCACCCCGTAGTCACGGCTGATGGGAGCAAGTTCATTCGGTGCCGGGGCGATAACTTCGACGTCGCCGCGGTCGACGCCGGTGAGCGTCGAGAAGAACTCGCCGGCATCTCGGAGGGTTGCGGACAGTCCGACCACAACCGGACTGTCCGGGCCCCACTGTCTGAGCGCATGTCGCCATCGACGCAACATGTACGCCACCTGCGCTCCGTGCACACCTGCGTACGTGTGTGCCTCGTCGAGCAACACGAGTCGGATCCCGATGGGTCCCTTCCAGCCAAGAAGCGGACCCAGTTTGGACGATGTGGCTTGCTTGCTCAGCATCTCCGTTGTGCTGAAGAGAATGTCGGGCGGGAGACTGACGATCGATTCACGAGTGATGGCCAGCGCTCCATCTGCGGTGGCACGTCCACACGTCGCGCAGGCGAGCCGTTCAATACCTGACGCTCGGTCGGCATCGAGCCATACCTGTTCGCCAGTGCAGTTGTCCTCGAGGCACGGGAAGAAGGGCGAAACCCAGCCAGCAGCACTCCGACTCCATCCCCTCACCGTCCCGCGCTGAAAGTCGGTGTTGCGCGGCGTCGATCCGTAAAGCAGCGCAATTCGCAACGGCCGAGGCGTCTGCGCGCCGATCAAGCCCGCGCGCTCTCCAACCAGCATCGCTTCGCGGGCCTGATCACGAAGCAGTTCAATGCGCGGGTACAGCGCCAACGTGTGCGGTCCCCGCCGCCTCCCACCTCCGGTTGCCAGATCGAGCAACGCGGGAAGATAGAAAGCCAAGGTTTTGCCGGAACCAGTCCCTGCGGTCACGATCCGCGCGGTCGGCCGCTCCGCTGCGATGGCGGCGAGGACAGACTCCGTCGCACGGAACTGGAATGGCGCGAGCTTCGACGTTCCCACGACGCGTCGCAACATCGCGTCCTGCTCGGTCGACCAACTCACGGACGTCTGGAGTGTGGTCGCTACCTGATCGACGTCCAGTTCGCGCTTCGGGTACCGCCGCGGCGAGACCCGCAGGCGATAGTCCGCAACCAATGGGGCGTATGACCGCCACCAACCGTCGGCATTGGTGTCCCTGGGGGGCCACAACTGGCGAAGCAGACGGAGCAGTCGAAGAGTCTCGGCGAATCGTGTGCGATAGCGCAGATCGCCGGTTGGCTGCCGGAAGAGAAGTCCACGGTCCACCAGGACTTCGAGGTACTCCCCCGCGGAGGGTACCTCAGTGCTGCCTGCGGCGAACTCGACAATCCGTTGTTCGTCGATGGCCCTGATGACGTCGTCTTCGCTCAGGAAGCCGTCCACCACGCCCCAAGCGAGGAGGGGCAGTTCGAGATCCTCCAGTCGGCTGAGCAGGCCCCCCAGCCGCTCTTCGTTCACCGAAGTCATTCGACCCTCAGAACGATCTGTGCGCCGATGTCAGGGTGCTCGACCCGCAACAGTCGCAACTCATCGTCTGTGAGCTCGTCGAGGTGACACGGCAACTTCGCCAGAAGGGCGTCCAGCGGGCCCTCCGGGGTCACCTTCGCCAGACGCGACGACACCGCCTCGTAGGTCTCAAGGAACGTGTCCACGTTGTCGGCCGTCGGAGGCGCGCCCGCGATGCGTTTCAGGGACTCGACGCGCAATTCGACGCCGCGTCGCTCAAACCCGAGCCGAGCCATGCGGTCGATCGGCAGAGCGTTGAGTCGAGCTTGCGACCAGGTCGCCCAGGCCGTGGTTGCGGAATCCGAGAGTGCACGGGCGGCCTTGGCGGCGTCGTTTGCTCGAGCCGTTAGCAGTTGCGGGCTCGGTCGCCCAACGCTCGCGATGTGCCTCTGCAGATCCTTCGGGGCTTTGGTCAGGTCTAATCCGCTCGCGGATGTCACGCCACTGTTGACCAGCTTGGACTCAAGCTTGACCGCTGCCTCAAGTTCGCTCAGCGCTCCGTCGAGTTTGTCCAGGGCGGTCTCAGTCCGCGTGTGGTCCTGGATGGCCTCGGCGCCTTCGCGTGCCTGTCGGGCCAGGCTCGTAAGTCGTTTTGCCCGAACGAGCAGGCCGACAGGCTGCGGCTCAGTCATTTTCTGCCCCGTTCGAGAGGATGTTCAGCCAGCGCGTTACTTGGCCGTCGATTGCTTCGTCGATATCGATCTTGGCGCCCGGATCAATCTCCGCGTCGCTGATTCCGGACTCGACCCAGCGTTCTGTCTCTTCCAGATACTCGGCGATGAGCTTCAGATCTCTCCCGACTGATGGACCGAGGTGACGCGCCAGGGCCACCCCGTCCTGGCCCGTAGCACCGGCAAGCGCCTTCTCGACCTCGGTCAACCCTCGTGCGTCCAGTCTGCGCGCGGCCTCATTCGCCTGCTCCAGCGCCGGAAGGTCCTTGACCTTGACGAGGCCTTGGGCCTGGCCTTCGCGCGCAGCGAGTACAACGGCGTCAACGGTGTCGATGTATGACTCGGATTCCGGAAGCAATCGCCGCACACGCCGAACGAGGTCCGACCAGTAAGAGATCTGGGCGGGCGCGACCTGAACCAGGATGCTGAGTTTGCGGTTGGCGTCCGCGCACCAAGTGGGAACCGAGGTTGGAAGTTCGTCGAGTTGGGATCTGGCGGCCTTCACCAGCTTCGTGAGGCGCACGCTGTCGAGCGCGTGCACGCCTCCGGCACCCTGTGCCGCGCCGATGCCACCGAGGAAACGCTCAACGGCTGCGCCCCGCTCTGCCATGTATCCCCGATGGCTGTCGGCCCACTGGGGGTGACGACTGGCGACGTCCTCGCGGGCCATGTCGCCGCGCCACGCCACCGCGCGAATTAGGTCGACATCACGGGCCGTCGATGCAATGTGGCCGCACGCAAGTGCGCCAATGATGAGGGAACGCGCGGCTGCGACCATCGCAACTTCGTCGTATTCCATTGCAGCGAGGATGCGCGCCCGGGCTGCGGGCACTGCACCCACCGCCAAGGCGTCGAGCCGCGCGAGTGCATCTCCTGAGAGGTCTGCAAAGCCGGACTGGATCAGGATCAAGCCTTGAAGTAGCACCGCATTTCGGGCAGTCCGCTTAAGCCGCACAATCGGTTCGACGCCTTGACCGATTCCTTCCTGCGCGCCTTCGATCGAGATGCTTCGCGCGTTGTCCGGCACGGCTCGCTTGATGGTTTCGGTATCCGGAGACTTAATGACCGGATCGAACCACTCAACGCGGGCGAGGACGGCCTCGCGGACCAGGGAGCGGATGACGCGCGCCATGTCCTGAGGAAGCGTCTTGTCCTTTGCCGACCATTCCTCGATAGCCTCGAGTTGCCGCTGGACGGATTTCGGCAACCCGTCCGCCGTGGCCCGACGCGCAGCCTCGTCGCGGCCCGTCGACTCAGGCTCCTCGACTAGATCCGAACCATCGCCCGAGGCGATCGGGTCAAGACCAAACGTCGTGAAGACCGCGTCTGGGATGGGCCGCGTACCGGCCTTCCCCCAGAAGGCGAGCATGGACTCAAGCCGCGGCGCCAAGTCCTTCGGGTAGTCCTCTTCCAGACGCTGACGAACAGCGAGTGGAAGCGCTGGAAGGCCGGCAGTTCGAGTTCGCTCGCCCAGGAGTCGGCCCGGCGGAAAGTCACCACGGGGCAACTGCCCGGCGGCATCCATCAGTACCTCGCGTACAGCACCGGCAAGGACCCGCCGCGGGCTGAAGAGTTGCGGGTTGTCCGGGTCGACGCATGCGCGCACCGCGCGCAGCACCGCGGGTTCGTTGTAGGGGTACAGACCGTGCCCGGCCTCGGAAGTACCGAAAGTGCTGTGGCAGGAGTCGCTGAACGGGCAGGCGTCACAGGCGTTGGGAGCGGCCTTGTTAGCAGACATCTCTGCCTCAAGGACATCTTTACCGAGCCGAGCCGCGTTCAGGTAGCGACCAACGAAGTCGACAAGGTCCGCGTCGTTCGTCTTGGCGCCGTCAATCTGCACGTCAACGACGTAACTCGGCGAACTTGCCTCTGCGCGAGTTCGAAACGTCTCGGGCAGGTTCTCTCTGTAGTACGACGGTGTAACCGCAAGGAGCGTCCGCACCGTCGCGTACTTCTCCTGCCCCTGAACAATGCTGGACTCGTGAATCGCGTCCAGTAGGTCGCGTCTGACACCCTGGATCAGCGCGACGTCCTCGATCAGGAGCACGATCTCTTCGCCGACCAACTCTTCACGGAGCTTCATAAAGGCTCGGTTGACGTTCCCGACACCCAGATTGGCGGCCTTCATGACTGCGAGGTCGAGGGAGTCGTTCAGAATCCTGACGGCCTCAAGTTGCATGTCTGTGTTGACTACGACCTGCTTGAACAGGTTCTGAGCAGCCCTCGATGCGTCGGCCAGATTGGCGACGTCGGTGATGTCCAGCGGAAGTTCGTCAACCGTGAACTCCAGCGGGACATCAGGCTCATCGGGATCACGACCGTTGAGCGCGTGTACCGCACGTCTGTTGATGAATGACCCGGGACGCAGCAGGTGCTCTCGGAAGAGTGGGTCAAGGAAGAGCAGGGCTAGTCCTCGCTCCCCGACCAGTGGCTTGTCGAGAAACCCCTGGGGCTCGCGTGAGCGAAGCGCTTCAGCGAGCTCGGCCAGGATCTTTCGTTCCATCTCCTCGATGGAGATAGCAGTGCCGAGACCCGAAACCTGCCGACGAATCTCGTCGAAGGCTGGCCCGGTCTTGCCGCTCAGGAGTTGCTCGACAACGTCCCGAAGGCTGGTCTGCGTCTTCTGCAGGTAGATGACGTGCCGACCCCCGACGCGGGGAATGTTTGCGTTGGCCCACCGTACGAGGTGCGACTTGCCGGCCCCGGACTCGCCGAGAACAGGCGCAATCAGCACGCCGGCGTTCGGCGTCGAGGTCAGGAACTCCCTCACGACATCGTGCTCGGAGACGAATTCGGCTTGCTTTTGAGTCGTCGCACCTTCGCGCCGGATGCGCAGCGGCGAGTGGGTTGCCAGCAGGACCTGATCGGAGGGGGTTGCCGCCTCCGTTGGGATGGTGGCAGCAACCGACTCTGCCTGCCAACAGGTGAAGCCAATCGGAAGAGTGCTCACTTGCCTGCCTCAATCTGAATGGTTGAGACGTACCTGGCGCCTGCCTTCCGCCCGCTGTCCGGCAGGGCCAAAACGCCGGTCGGGTCCGACTGGTAACCCATTGTGAGAACACCTCGCGCCTCGGCGCTGTTGAGAGCCAGTCCGACGGCCGCAAGCTGATCCTGAGGATCGCTCTCTATTCCCTCATAGGTCGCTGAGGGGTGGCCCGGCAGAACAGGGAGCTCTCGTCTCAAGAAGGCCATGAAGGACGCCACCGGAATCTGGACGCCAGTGGGCAGTCGTTCGGAGGACGGGTGTGCGATGACATCGAGAATCGCCTCTGTCGGATCTGCCACCAGGTGTGCCCTGTTGGCTGCATCTGCCGGCACAAGGGCCCGAAGCGCGGGGCGGGCGAAGCCAAGCGTTGTTGCCCACGTGGGGAAGTTGTTCCATCGCGTGTCGTTTGTGAACAGACCAGGCGGCATGGCCACCTGCACGTTGCTCTTCCAGTGCAGCGGCACCAAGGGGCTTTGTGTCATCAACCAGATAAGTCCTGAACGAAGGTCCGATGCCCCGTCGAAGGACTCAGACACGTCCGCTGGGGGGCGTACTACCTGGTAGCGCAGTCGGCGTAGGAATCCCGCAGCGTCCAATGTTTCAGCGCTAAGCAGGCCATCGTCCGAGGACACGAGCCCGAACTCAACCAGCGCAGACAGGGCCTGCTTGGCATGCGCCCCATCCGACGGCGCCTGCGATCGCAACTCCTGCGGCAGGACAAGGCTGAAGACCTCCTCGGCGGCGAGGCCGGAGGCCTTGGCGATCGTCGAGTAGCAGAGCCACATGGCCTGCGGGAGTACGACTCCCTGACCCGGGTCAAGAACCTTCATCTACAACTCCGTCATGAGCGCGCTCGCTCGAATACTCACGTCAGCGGTGTCCGCCAGCGTCCAACCTGGTTTGACATCGCTCATTGTGGACTGGGGCCCGACCACGTAAGTGACCAAACCAAGGTCCAGCCTTTCTCGCAAATCAAGCGGCACGGTCCCATCAGCAACGGCGACGACAAGAGGATCCGGATGGCTCAGCATGAGCGGAACGACCGATTCAGGGTCATCCAAGATCACGGGACACGTTGGCACACTTCGCTGGAGGGCATCGGCCTCTTGGATCGACAGACCCGCGAACAGTCGCAGCCCGCGCTGAGCCAACCGCGTGAGGATGGCGTCGGGTCGTTCGCCGGCCCCGTACCAAACGAAAGCCGAGGGCGATCCTCCGCGCCACGCTTGCAAGGGGTCCGTCGGCGTCCCGACTCTCGGGAGTGTCGGGCTTGGTTCGGGCGCATTCAGGCCGGGCGCGGTGTCAGGGTTCGTCCGGCAGTGCGGGCATCCTCGGCATCGTGGTGCTGTCGAGAGCAAGCCACCGCGATACCGGACGCGGTAGTGACTGGCCAGAATCCGTCCGACACAGCGATGGCCGTCCACCACGTCAAGCATCGCCCGCAGCGCGAGTTCTTGGGAGGACCGAAGTTCGGACCGAAGTCGCTCCGTGGCTCCCGTCCAACCGGAGTGGTTGAGGAGCTCCCCATTTGTCAACTCGAACTCGAGGAGGTCCTGCACCGACTCATAGAACGTGTCGCGATCAGTCTCGCCGTCGATGCCGCCATCGTTCCAGCGTGGAACCTGGAATCGAATCGCCCCTGCCTGTGCCATGAGCGTAAGAGTGCGAACGTTCCACTGTGCGCTCTCGTTGAACCCCTCGGGGAGGTACGCAGGGACGACACTCCTGTTGACCCGATACCTCAGGCCGGAGACGTTTTTGCCTTGGCGGAGAAGGTCTTGCCACCGACTCCAGCCTTTCTCATCGCCGATGAGAACCGCCGAGTTCAAGCGCTTGGCGACGTCGCGGTCTCCCGGGGCCTCGCACAGGTAGGCAACCGTGGGCCGTCCGTCTCGGCCGCCTCGACCAACTTCCTGGTAGTACCTGTCAATGGTTTCGGGCACGCATGCATGTAGGACGCTACGCACGTTCGGAAGGTCCAGCCCGAGCCCGAATGCTGAGGTGCCCACGACGACGTCGACCGTGGTCGCGGTACGACGGCCGTCGTACCGAACACCTCGCACGGACTCCACGACCTCGGCTCGTTCGTGCTCCGTCGACGCGCCTGTGATGCCGGCTACCCGGCGATAGCCCGCGGCTTTGAGGAGGGTGACCCATTCCTGCGCGTCCCGGACACGTGTCGTGTACAGAATCAGCGGCTTTGGAAGTGCATCCACCGCATTCAAGATGGCGCGGCGGCGCGTGGCCTCGGTGTCTGCCCGGTCGACAAAGATCGCCGGTTCGGCACGCAGTTCAGTGCCCCACACGAACTCCGAGTCCTCTGTGCCGAACAAGCGCTGCAGGACGTCGACTGAGCGTTGGCCCAGCGTCGCGCTAAGGAGCAGGACTGAAGGACGGGAACCTTCCGGGGCGAGGTCGCGAGCTTCGGCGACGAGGCCGGGCATCGTCTGAAACTCGGGACGAAAGTCCGTGCCCCACTGGTCGATCAGATGAGCTTCGTCGATGACGATCTGCTGGAGTAGCCCTCTGCTTGCGCAGTCGAGAATCGCCGGAGCGAGCCCACTCACGAAGGCTTCCGGGCTTGTGTAGAGGAGTCGTTGGGTGCCCGCACGAATGGCAGCACGAAGCGATTCTTTGGTTGTCGAATCTAGCGAGCCGACGTAGGCAAAACGATTGAGTGGGCTCAAGTTGAGGTTGCGAGTTCGCGCCAACTCCTGGGTGCGTCGTTCCAAGTCCAGGGCAAGCACAATCGTCGGTACAACGACCACTGTGACGCCAGAGGCGCTGAGCATCGTCTTGGACCAAGCCACGGCAGTCTTGCCACGTCCTGTCGGTAGGGCAACCATCAGTGTTTCGTCACGGCTCAGCACCGCTGCGCGCGCGGCTTGACGCTGAGTCTCCCCGCGGTAGACCTTGAAGTCCGCGCCGTGGGCCTTTGGCCAGAACGGGTCAGCTCGGACCGATGCAAAAACCGGGTCTGCATCACGAAAGGCTGCGAGAACCTGCTCCTGGGCGACTGACTCTGCGTCGCCGGCGGTCGGAGGATCCGGCGCCCAGTTGAGGGCGCGGATGCTGAAGCGCCCGTCGGCAAGGCTACTTGGAACGCAGTTCAGCTCGCGCCACTGTTCCGCTGTAGGCCAGACATCACCGACAGGCACGATCAGTGATGGACGCGACCCGTACGTGGCCGCCGCGGTCACGAGAACCTGCCGTACCAACGTTGCGACATCGCGCCAGCCTGCGGCACCACTCGTTAGGGCTGCCAGCGCGTCGAGCAGGCGACTGCACGCATCGGAGATGATTCTGGGCTCATCGTCGATGTACGGAGCATTCGGCCAGACGCCGAGGGCAATCGCGGCGGCGCCGAGATCGTCTCTAGACATACTCGCTCCACGACTGGGCCGAGCGCACCAAGCACGTCACCGCCGTCATGCGGACGCTTGGTGCGGAGACGCCGTCCTCCAAAGCACGGCCAATCGCGATTTCACGGCTCCAGGCGCCCGGATCGGCGACCATCCCGGCGGCCACTTGTCGAGCCTTCGTCTGGGCGACGAGCAAGTCCGTCCTCTCTGAAACGGTCGCTGCGGCCCGCTTTGTCACCCGAGCTAGGTCTGCCTTTCTGCCCAGGTGATCGCGCGCGATCGCATACCCCTCGGGTCCGACTGTCTGGAGAACTCCGTCGCCCCCAAGAACTCCATGCAAGGCGGCAATCCTGGATGCATTCAGGTTGACGTCGCGGCCCTTCATCACGGGCTGATTGAGATACGCAATGACCCCGTCGTCCTCCACCGGGGCCATGTCATTGACGGCGATCCAGATCCTCCGGAACACAGGAGCCAGCGCGACATCTCCGCGACGCCTAGCGACCGCAAGTCCGTCTTGCCCTTGGCCGATCGCGTCCAGGACTGGGGCGAGATTCGCTTCGATGAGAAAGTCGTATCCAAAGTACACGAGTGGGTCATGCGGCCAGCCATGATCAAGTCGCCACTGAGCGCTGGCCTGACCACGGTCGTCAATCGCCAGAACGGACTCGATTCCGTCGATAAACGGGTTGCCACGTCGGAACATTCGACGGCCGGCAGTCAACTGCCATCGATCGAAGTACCCGGTACGCGATTCTGGTCGCGTGACGACTCGGGCGAGCAATCGCGGGCTGACCAGTGGCGCCTGATGCGGATCGCGATCGAACCGAATGCTTCCGTCGCTCTGGCGTCTATTCGACAGCATGAAGCCTTCGGCGCCGGTGATGAGTTTCAGGTAGGCCCGCTCGATCTGCTCGTGCCGTGAGTCGAAGGACGAGATGTTCTTGGCAAGGGCCTCACCCTCTCCCCCTCCGTAACTCGACTCGAGGGCATCGAGTTCGTTGATCCGTCGGCGTTCAGCAGCTAGAGCTGCCCCGATGTCAGCCATCTTGTCGAGGGCATAGTCACGTCCCTCCACGAGCAGGTTGTTCCAAAACGCATCTGCGAGGCTGTCGGCGATCTCCTGCATGGCCGAGATCGACTCTTCGAAGATACCAAAGCCAGTCCCGAGAACTCGCAACCACGTGGTGTGGAGACCATCCGGGTCAAGGTCAGATACGACGTACTGCGCCGCGGGTCGCCCACTGCCGTAACGGTCGACGCGACCAATCCGCTGCTCGAATTCGTTCGGCCCCCAGGGCAAACGAGCGTGAATCACGATCTCGGCTTGCTGAAAATTGCGACCCACATCGCCGCTCTGATCAGCGACGAGGACTCCACCCTTCTCACGCCACGCCAGCACAGCATCCTGGCGGGAACCAGTCACGGAACTGACTAGATGTTCATGCACTGGGCCGAGCGGAGCAGACAGGGCGCGCAACGCCGCTGCTACTTGACCCGCAAGCGCACCCGGACCACAGAACACCACGGCACGCTGACCCGGCTTGACGCGCTTGACAATTGCACCGGCGAGTTCATCACTACCGTCGCGCTCAGAGGCCTCTTGGAGGTCTTCTAGGACGCGCTGCTCGAACGGACGTACCTCAGCTTCGGTCAGGCGCTGAAGCTCTGGCTCTGTCACGCCGGGTGCGCTCGACCGAAGAAGTCGCGCTTCAAGCGCCGCAACGACATCGTCACGGGTCCCTGCGCCCAAACGAGAGACGAGCACGCTTGCGGCCCGGGCGTACGGTGCGGGGTCCATCTCGCGATCCGCGACATCGGCACTGATCATCCGAAGCCACGTCTCGACCGCATGGACCGCCGCGTCACCTTCAGCGGAATCCAGCCGGATGACCTTTGGACGTTCGCGACCCGTGAACTCGAACGGGGCCATGTTGCCCTCGTCGTCGAGCCTCTGTTGCTCCACGACGTGGCGCCGGTTTCGAATGACCCGGTGATGCAAGCGATAGGTCTCCGACACGTGCGCACGTACCGCTGCGACGGCACGCTTCAGATCGATCGGGTCGGCGATGTCGCTCTCTCCGAAGGCCGCCATCGCCGTGGCCATCCCAGCCGACAGGAGTTCGTCTGCGGGCAGCAACCGACGAAGGGCATCGAACTGATACGCCAGCAGCTCGGGGTTCTCCGGATCAGGCTCTTCGTCGAGTCCGAACACGGCCATAGCGAGCTCTCGGCGCGTTCCGAGGAGGCGTTCAAAGCCGTCCAACTCGCTCCACTTGAAGAGTGCCGGATCCAGCAAATGCAGCAACGCGAGGTGACTCGTCGTCCTCTGGGAGAACGGGGTCGCGGAGAGCAGGAGGAGGCGTGGAACCGCGTGGGCGACCGCTGTCAGTTGGCGGTATGGCTGGTCGTCTGGGGACTCGGCACGGGCCAACTGATGCGCCTCGTCAATCACAAGCAGGTCAGCGCTCTGAAACTTGTTCCACTCATCGACCTCGTGATGGCCGCGAATGGCGAAGGGAAGTCGGCCATCCGATCTCGCGAAGTCATCGAGGTAGAACTTGTCCAACAGTTCGGCTTGCCATTGCTCGCGAAGTGCTTCTGGAACGATGAAACCGACGCGACGGGATGGGTCATCGATCAGCAACTGCCGAACAACGAAGCCGGCCTGAATCGTCTTGCCCATCCCGACCTCATCGGCGAGAAGGTACCTCTGAATCGGGTCATTGATGATGCGGAGGGCCGCGTTCACTTGGTGCTCGTGGATGCCGACACCAGCCGAGGCGAGTCCGGTTGCGGACATCGACGCCGCCCGCTCGGCCAGCAGGAGATTGCGGACAGGCTGGCGCGCGTCCCGAAATCGCGGAGTCTCATTGGCGCCGGCCAGCAACACCTGGACAGGGTCTTTCGTGGGTCGGTCCCAGCGGACTCGAAGACTCGCCTCGGGAACCTCGACGTCGTAGTGGACGTTGGGGAACCGGACAAAATACTCAGGCGCGCGCCCACCCACGACCCGACCGGCACGCCAGCGGCCATCGACCGTCGGCACGAAGACACGCGTCTGTTCGTCGAGAGTCACTCCGCGCAGAAGACCAAGGTCGACCCAAGCCAATTCTACTTCGACCTCGACGGGCGATTCGAAGAACGTGACGCATGCAGCGCCACCCTCGACGGCCGTGACGCGACCAATGCCGGGGGCGCCCTCGAACGTCACGAGCGAGCCGATGCTGCCACCCACCCGCATCACCAATCCTCGAGGAAATCCTGCTCCCGGCCACGGGAATGGCCGCTCGAGGCACTGTAGTAAAGACGACCGACAAAAGCGGGTGGTTCTTCGCGAAAGGTCTACCGGCTAGCGAGGCACCGCCTTGGTTCGCGCCACCGGTGCTGGCGTAGCCGCCACCCACTTCAGGCCGGCAATGACGACCCGCCAGAGTTCGATCGCAGCCAGCATCGCGAACTTGATTGCGTCCCAGCCGAGCATCACGAGGACCAGGTTTAGCCAGCCGGGGGCGCCGGCTGCGATGCCATCCGACACGGCCTTCATCGCGAGAAGCAGGACCGACGATAGAGCGAGCATCGCGCCACCCTTCCTTAGAGTAGGCGCCGCTGCGCGCACTCGGCGGATCAGTACGTTCGACGGGGCATTAAGCACCAGGTATCGGTGCGCGAGGGCCACCGCGGCGACAACGGGAAGAGCAAGAGGCATGATCATGGGATCGCCTTTCTGACGGGGTCACAGCTCGTAATACGCCGGCGTCCGCCCCCACGCCGCCTGAGATCACCTCCTGTGGACAACGGACGCGCGCCCCCGGGCTATGGAGCCGAGACGGCCTGGAGTTGGGCTCCGACGACGCGGGATTCGGTGCGGCTGGGGCGCGACAGTGCGGCAGCTTCCCGCAGCGCCATCAGCACGCGCTGACGGTCGGCACGCTGGGCGTTGTTTGCCGCGCTGCCGGCCAGCGGCAGATCGCTGATGACCTTGTAGCGATCCCGGTATGCGGCGATCGACGTCGCAGCTCGGACCCATTGCTCGCACTTGGCGGGATCCTGCGGAGGTTCGCCGAGCCGACGCGTCCAAGCGGTGCCGCCTCTGATGCCGACATCGAGGAGATTCCGTGCACGCGACTCGATCAACTCCTTCCGTTCGTCGATCGCTTGTCGGTCCTCGGCTGACATCGGGCCGAGTGGTTCGGGGAACAGGCCCGCGATAAGCCGCGGACGGACGCGGCAACCACGCGGCGGAGTCGCTGCGAGTTTGTCGACCCGGTAGCGCAGAACCGCGGCGATGTCGTCGGCGTCGTCGAGACCGTGTCGCCCAACGACTTGAGGCAGAAGACGTTCGAGATCGTGGTGGTATGCCTCGGCGCGACGAAGTGCCGCAGCGAGCGGGCCGAAGGCCGTCGACCCGACGACCGCGGCCTGCTGCTCGGCGGTCAGCCCGGAGCGGCTGAGGAGGCCGACGAAGCGGTCGTGCTGGGCGTCGGCGGCGATCGTCTCGAGTTCGGCTGCAAGCCGGTCGACGCCGCCGTGGAGTTCGTACTCGGCCTCGATGGTCTGCGTCGCCGAGATGTCGGCGCCGCTGTGCTGGAGGACGCCGTACAGGACCGTCCTGGCTGTGACGTCGTCCGCCTCCGGCGTGGAATGGCTGTCGTCGGGCTGGTCGAGAGCGACATACGCGATGTTGGACTCGCGGCCGCGGGTCATCGAGACGTACAGGTTCTCTCGGGTCGTAGATGCGGTCACGACGACATGTGCAGTGTCGACGGTGACGCCTTGTGCTCGATGTGCGGTGACGGCGTAGCCGAGATCGAGGTTCTCGGCGACGTACTCCGGCGGCAGGACCGTTCGCCGGCCGTCGCCTCGGAGGCGCTTGACTACGACAGACCCGTCTCGCCGGATGTCGGTGACCAGCCAACGGTCGCCGTTCTTCACCCACCCGCCACGCGTGGTCCGGATGCGGCGGTCGTTCTGACGCGTGATCACGACGTCTCCGACCGACGCTCGGCAGCCGTCGACCAGTTGTGCCTCGCGGTGATCGACGGCGCCGTCCATAAGCAGCCGCTCGGCCCGGGCGCGTTCGTTGAGCGCGCGGACGTCCCGAACCGACTCGGTTACGAAGATGCTGGCGCGCCCGGCCGCGCAGTCGGCGCGCCAAGCGACGTAAGCCGCGTCGACCATCTCGTCCGTGAGGCCCTCGCGGATCCGCTTGTGACGGGCGTACGCCGAGATAACCTGGACGTCTCCGCGACTCAGCGCAAGGGAGGCCTCCCTCTCCCACTCGTTGGCGA
Organism: Nocardioides sp. S5; assembly: GCF_017310035.1. Lineage (NCBI taxonomy): Bacteria > Bacillati > Actinomycetota > Actinomycetes > Propionibacteriales > Nocardioidaceae > Nocardioides > Nocardioides sp. S5. The sequence goes on along the minus strand of NZ_CP022296.1, from coordinate 2,047,992 downwards.
ACCGGTGGATCTCATTCAACTCCGGCGCGTCCGCGCGCCGGTCGACGAGGAGCGCGAAGGCGCCGCCGGCATCGACGGACTGAAGCTGGTGGGGATCGCCGACCAGCAGGACCTTGGCGCCCGCACAAGCGGCGATCCCCGTGAGCCGATCCAGGGTCATCGTGTCGGCGAGAGTCGCCTCGTCGACGATCACCAGTTGGCCACGCCGCAGTTCGGTCCGGCCCTGGTCGGATTCGTGGAGCCACTTCGCCGTGTTCTCGCACGCGACGCCGAGGTCGTCGGCCAGCGCCTGGGCTGCAGCGGCGGACGGCGCCAGACCGACGACACTCCCCCGCCCGTGTTTGCTGATCCAGGCCGTGCGGAGCGCTCTCATCGTGGTGGTCTTGCCAGCGCCGGCAGGCCCGACGAGAAGGTCAATCTGGCGCCCTGAGCGACAGATGCGCTCCACAGCACGCCGCTGCTGACCGGTCAGTGAGACCGTGCCACGGCCACCTGCACGCCCTGCAACCCCGCCTGACACCGTTGGCGCGGCCACCTTCTCGGCGCGTGCCAACAGTCGCGCTTCGGCGTTGAGCACTGCGATCGAGGAGTACTTCTCACTGTGCCGCGGGCGGAACCGGCTCGTGCCGTCCTCGCGCTGGAACCGAGCCGGGCTAAGGGCAAGCTCGGGCGGCGTCAGGGCTACGGAGCGTTCCTGGGCCGCGTCGACGATGAGGCCGACGACGGCCTCGCGGTCTTCGGTCGTCGCGAACCTCAGATCCATCGTCTGCTTCGCCGCCTCGGCCATCAGGTTCCAGTGCGTCCACACGGCCCGCTTCACCGAGACCGCCGCGACCACCTGGGCACCGATCGCATCGATCGCAGCCAGCGGCACGTCCTCCGCTGTCAGGAGGTCGCCCTCTCGACCGATCACCGACTGCGACCACCCGGTGGGCTCGGTCCCCAACCGCTCGGCGGCCCTTCGCCGCCAACCCGCGGTGAGATCGGCGAGCGACCGGATCTCCTTCGGCGGGCGCGTGGCCAGCGTCGCCTGGGCCCGAAGTTCGACAATGGTCCTGGCTGATGGCATCCGCCCGTGCCGTGCGACGTACTCCGCGATGAGTTCGTCCTTCTCGAGCTCGATCTCGCGGGTGCGGCTGGAGAACTCGGTGATCAACTGGTCGGTGACACCTGCTATCTCCCAGCGGGGATTTCGGTCGGGACCGCGCTGCCGCAGCTCCCATTCGATGCCGAGGCCGCGCGACAGCCGGTCGGCAAGGAGGGCGTCGTAATAGGCGGACAGGCCTGTACGTGAGGCGAAGACAGGGCGTCCGTCGAGGCTGCGCCAGCGGCTGTCCATGACGGTGAGGACCTTGTTGGCGATGACGACATGGGTGTGGAGCTGCGGGTCGCCGGCCCTCGAGTCGAAGTGGTCGTAGGCGACGGCGGCGACGCCAGCCACGTCGACCTGGGCGACGGCGCCGTCGGCATCGGAGATGCCCGCACGGGTGGCGGCAACCTCTCGTTCAAAGAGCGCAATGACGTCTGACACCGCGGCGTGATGGGCGGCGACGATCCGTTCCTGGGTGATTGCGTCTGCGACACCCCAGAGGACAGAGACCGACTTCGGGACGCTGAACGTGAGGTCGAATCCGGCGACCGCTCGTCGCATACCAGCGCGGGTCTCCTCTGCCTCGATCCGTGTCGTTTCGGCCGCGTAGTCCTCCTGGGTCATCTCCGGGTCGAGCGCGGCGACGCGCTCCTCAATGCGGTCCGACAGCCGCTTGTACGACGGATAGGCCTTGCCCAGTTGCCCTCCGGTGATGGGGTCTCGGCCCATGCCGACGAGCAGGGCGAGTTGCTCCTCGGTCACCTGCATGCCGGGCCGGAGTTGGCTGGCCCCGAATGCGACCACGCCGGAACCGAGCCAGCGCCCGGGCGGCGTACCGACCTCGGAGTGGTAGCGCGTCAACGGCGTCGTTAGGGACCGCGTGCCATCGCCCGCCGCGACGCTGCGCAGCAGGTATTGATATCCGCTGCCTGCCGACATCCGGCGCATCGAGACCGTCACGGCCGTTTCCGTTCCATAGAGCTCAGGTACGTGTCCTTCTCCACAACCCCCTCGATCTGCACACCGTGTGAAGGCAAGAAGGCGGTAGTCGAGGAGGCGCAGAAGCGGGACGGGATGAGGGCGCGGAGCGACGATGGGCAGGACGAGGTGAGCGAGACGGCTGAAGGAGCGAAGGGGAGGGAGAGGCGGAGGAATGGAGGTGGGACAACCGGCTTGGGCAGAGACGAGCACCTGACCCCTGAAGCGACCTGGGTAAAGACGTCGGGTCCGAATCCGCGAATCAGGCTTACGATGAGGTTCAGACGATGCACGCACCGCCCGCGGGATGTCGTCGCGCCTCATCGCCGATGGCGAGAGGAAGCAGGACCACACCTATGAAGAACCGACTCGGGTTGACCTTCCTGGCGACTGGCACAGTTCTGTTGGCCGCGGTGTCGGCGTGCGCCGACAACGATGCGGATCCTCCGCCGACGACGCCAGCCACGTCGTCCCCTACAGAGTCGACAGAGCCGACGACCAGCGCGTCGCCGACGTCTCCGAACGACGCCGCGACCGCGGACGCAACGGCGGCGATGACCGACTACTACGCCGTCCTCGACGGGCTTCGGGCCGATCCCTCCAGCGACCTGAAGGAGCTCGTTACCGTCGCGATCGGCGCACAGCGCAACGCGGTGCAGTCCCTCGTACAGCGGCAGCGAGATCAAGGACAGCGCCAGACCGGCACCACGGCTATCAGCGAACTGAAGGTCCAGTCGGTCACCCTCGACAACTCCGACCCGGACGCCGGCAAAGTGCCCGCGGTCGTCATCGACGTCTGCTGGGACGTCACCAAGGTCGATGTGCTCGACAAGAGCGGCAAGTCGATCGTCTCCCCCGACCGCCCGGACACCGGGTGGACGCGTTACACCGTTGCGAACTACGACTACGCCGCCGACCCGAGCGGCGGATGGCGGGTGGTTACGGGCCAGGACCTCGAGCAGACGCCATGCGCAGCATCCTGATTCGTCTCCTGCTGACCGCCCTCGCCACCGCCAGCCTCACTGCCCTTGCGTCCGGGACGGCGTACGCCGACGGCACGGTCTGCGGTCAGACCGACCCCGCCACTGGCGAATGCCTGATCTGGATCCACGTCCCGGGCAATCCCGGCACGCCGGGCACGCCAGGCGACGATGGGCCGGAGGACACCGGTAGCGGCGCCGCCTGCTATTGGGACGGTACGAGCCAAGGCGTCACGAAGCCACCGCCTGGGCCGGTCCCATGCACGAAGGACGGCGCCTACTGGTCGAACGCGTACCACTGCTACATCACCCTGGTTCAACCCCAACCGCCGGCTGGCGATCCGATGTGGCAAGACCACGAGCCCGGCGACGGCGCCGTCTACTACTGCGACCAGCCCCAAACGGGGCTGCTCATCACAATATGGACACAGGATCCGCCGCCGAATTCCGGCACGGGGCCGACGCCGAGAGTGGTCGCACAGATCGCCATCGAGAACATGCACCTCAGGGCGATCGACATCGGCATCGCTCCCGAGCCCGGTCCCGACAGCATGGGTCTGGTCGGCATGCCCGTGTGGATGTGGGCCATAGCGCCGAGCAGCCAGACCTTCGGCCCGATCACCGAAAGTGCGTCCGCAGGCGGCATCACGATCACTGCAACGGCGAAGGTCCTGCACATCACCTGGGACATGGGCGACGGAACCGAAGTTGTCTGCGACACGGCGGGGTCGCCGTACAAGCCAGAGTACGGGCGGAAGTACTCCCCCGACTGCGGCCACACCTACAAGAAGTCGAGCGCGGGCCAGACCGATGACGCCTACACCGTCACCGCGACCTCGAGCTGGGTCATCACCTGGTCGGGCGCGGGCCAGACCGGGACGATCCGCCTCGACGGCCTCAACCGCTCGACGCAGATCCGAATCGGCGAAGCGCAGGTGCTCGTGAACTGACGAGCGCTGCGCGGGGAGGGACGAAGTGACCACGACTGCCCGAGAGGACCGGAGACCCGGCCCCCACCGCACCGCGCCCGACGTCGCGCCGCCGATCACTCCCCCGCCCAAGCTGCGCAGACGGCCTGGTCTTGTCGTCGCGGCCGTGGTCGTCACCGCCCTCGGATGTCTGCTCGGAGCGTGGGCATGGAACGCCACCACCAGCACCGAGGAGGTCCTTGCTGCGACGAAGACGATCCACCGGGGCGAGGTGATCACTGCCGACGACATCCAGCGCATTCGGATCAGCGGTGACCCGGCTCTCAAGCCACTCCCCTCCTCCGCGTTCGACGAGATCGTCGGTCAGCGCGCGGCGCTCGACATCGCAGCCGGCGGACTGATCACGACCGAGTCGGCAACCGACGCGCCGATCCCACCGGAGGGGCAGTCGATCGTCGGGATCTCGCTGACTCCGGCACAGGTGCCAGCGCTCCCCATGCACGGCGGCGAAAAGGTCCGCATCATCGTCACGCCAGCTGCCAACGGCGACGCCCCGACCGGTGCGCCGCAGTTCACCGCCGCCGAGGTCGTCGACACGGCGATCGATGAGACGACGGGCAACACCGTCGTCAACGTCCTGGTGCCGTACGCCGACGCGAGTGTTCTCGCTGCCCGCGCCGCGACCGGCAACGTGGCATTGGTCCTCGACTCGGGAGCCCAGTGATGGCCATCGTGTGTCTCACCTCGGCGTCCGGCTCGCCTGGTGTCACCACCACGGCAGTCGGCATGGCGTTCAGTTGGCCGCGGCCCGTGCTCCTCGTCGAGGCCGACCCGACCGGCGGATCAGGTGTCCTCGCCGGGTTCCTCCGCGGTACGACGCCGTACGACGCCGGGCTGATCGAGCTCGCACTCTCACCGCTCGGCACGGCGGACGCGCTGCGGGACGTCGTACGACCGCTGAGCCCGAACGTCTCGTTCGTCGCCGGCATCCGGTCGCACGCCCAGGCCACGGCGCTTCGCGACGTCTGGGATCCGTTGGCGGCCGCGCTCCACGACCTGGACGACAACGGCCAAGACGTCATCGTCGACGCCGGCCGGCTGGGCCTCGTTGCCTCGCCGACGCCGCTGCTGGGTGCCGCCGACGCGACGCTCCTGGTCACCAGGGCCACTCTGCCGTCGATCTCGGCCGCACGATCGTGGGCGGAGACCATCCGCCAGCCGGCCACAGGATGCGGGCACCCCGGCCTGCTTCTTGTCGCCGAGGGCCAGCCCTACCGCGCCACCGAAGTCACCAAGGTTCTCGGCATGCCCGTCGTCGCCGATCTGCCGGACGACCCGGCCGCCGCGGCCGTCTATCACCGCGGCGCGGCGCCTCCGAAGCACTTCGAGACCGGCCCCTACGTCCGCGCGCTCCAGGCCGCGGTCCAGTCCGTCCAGGCGCACGTCGCTCGCGTTCGGTTCGCGCTGGTCGAGGAGGCACGAGCATGACGGAGGCCTACCAATTCGCGAACGGCTACGGCGACCTGACCTGCCTGCCGATCTTCAGCCAGGCTGCCAACGGCGTCCCCCACGGGGTGCCGAGTGGTCTCGACCCCGCGGTGGCGTCACCTCCTGCTCCAACCTCCAATGTCGACTGGGCGCTCGTCTCGACCTTGCGGGCTCAGGCGTCGGAGCAACTGAGCCAAGTCGTGCAGTCCGGTCGCGCCCGGCTCGACAAGGAGGCGCAGCAGGAGCTCGGTCGGTCGATCGTGCTGGACCTGATCGAGTCTGCGATGGCGGAGGCTGTCGACGCCGGCCTCGGTTCGTGGAGTCCTTCGAAGCAGCAGGCGACCGCGCAGGCCGTGTTCGACTCCCTGTTCCGCCTCGGCCGCCTCCAGCCGTTGGTGGATGACGATCGGATCGAGAACATCGTCATCGTCGGCCACGACAACGTGCAGCTCGAGCTGATCGGCGGGACGCTCGTCCCGGGACCTTCGGTGGCCGACTCCGATCAGGAGTTGATCGACTTCCTCGTCTTCCTTGCTTCACGCAGCGAGGTGAATGCTCGTTCGTTCTCCGAGGCGCAGCCGAGCCTCCACATGAGGCTCGACGGCGGCTCCCGGCTCGCGGCCGTGGCGTGGGTGACGACACGTCCGTCGGTCGTCATCCGTCGTCATCGGCTGATGCGGGTGACGCTGGACGACCTGGTCGAGCGGGACATGATGACGCCGGTCCTCGCCTCGTTCCTGAGAGCTGCGGTGCGAGCCCGGTGCTCGATCGTTGTCGCCGGCGCCCAGGGGGCCGGGAAGACCACGCTGGTTCGAGCCCTCTGTGCCGAGATCGACGAGCTCGAGGCGATCGGCACCTTCGAGACGGAGTACGAGCTGCACCTCCACGAGCTCGGCCGGCACAAGGTGGTCATCCCATGGGAGGCTCGGCCCGGCTCGGGCGAACGCGGTCCTGATGGGCGGCAGTCGGGTGAGTTCACGCTCGACGAGGCACTCGTCGACTCCTTCCGCTTCAACCTCTCGCGGCAGATCGTCGGCGAGGTTCGTGGCAAAGAGATCTGGGCGATGATCAAGGCGATGGAGTCGGGCACCGGATCCATCTCCACCACGCACGCTGCTGACGCGGTGGCCGCCGTACGCAAGCTCGTGACCTGCGCGATGGAGGCGGGCCCACACGTCACCCAGGGTCTAGCCACTAGCAAGCTCGCAGCGACCGTCGACCTGATCGTCCAGTTGAGCCTGCAGACCAAGGTCGTGCCGGGCGGGGCTCACCGGACCAGGCGGGTCGCCGAGGTCATCGCGCTCGCGCCGGGCGAGAAGGAACCCGGCTACGCGACCACGCACGTGTTCCGCACCGATGCCGCTGGCGTCGCGGTCCCCGACGTCCTCCCTGACGAGTACCGCCGGCTCGCTCAGCACGGCTTCGACCTGGCGGCGTATCTCGCGAGTCAGCCGCTGGGAGCCCGGACATGACCACGATCCTTCCCGCCATCGCTGGTGGCCTCATCGCCCTTGGGCTTCTCGGGGTGGTCATTGGCCTGCGCCCGACCGCTATTTCACCGCGGGAGCCCACAGCAGCAAGTCGGCGCCGCGCACCCGACCGTCGCACCCGGATCCTGCTTCTTGCCGGTGGCGCGCTCGGTCTCGTCGGATGGCTTATCACCGGCTGGATCCTGGCGCTCCTCATCGCGCCGGTCGCCGTCATTGGGCTTCCCATCCTGCTCAGCGCTCCGTCGGCCGCCACGCAGATCGCGCGCCTCGAAGCGATGGAGGAATGGACTCGATCACTCTCGGGAGTCCTCACCGTCGGCATCGGCTTGGAGCAAGCCCTGGTCGCAACTCTCCGGTCGACGCCCGCTCCAATCGCGGACGAGGTCAATCGACTGGTGACTCGGTTGCGGGCACGCTGGGACACCGAGAAGGCCCTGCGCGCGTTCGCCGAGGAGCTCGACGACGCGACCGGCGACCTGATCGCGGCCAACCTGATCCTCGGCGCCCGCCGACGCGGAGCCGGGCTCGCGAGTGTCCTCGAAGGACTCGCCGAGTCGGTCGGCGCCGACGTTCGCGCGCGCCGCCAGGTCGAGGCAGACCGGGCCAAGCCGCGAGCCACTGCGCGGTGGGTCACGTTGATCAGCGCCAGCGTGCTCGTCGTACTCGCGCTGTCCGGGACGTATGTCGAGCCGTACCGCACCCCGGTCGGCCAGGTGCTCCTCGTGCTCCTCCTGTCGGCGTACGTCGCCACCCTGATCTGGATGCGACGCATGGCCGCAGGCAAGCCGCTCCCCCGGTTCCTGGCGACTCGCGCGGTCGCGGAGGCGCCGCGATGATCACCGGGCTGCAGTTGGCGATCCTTGCCGGAGGTCTCCTCGGCCTCGGCTTCGTGCTTCTCGTCGCCCGCCTTCTGCCCGCGGAGCCCGACCTCGCCGACGCGCTCGAGAGAGTCTCCTCGTCGCGTCCGCGCTCGGCCGCCACCGACGCCGCGCGGTCGAGCAAGGAGCGGCTCGGCCTGTGGGGCCTGCGCGTCTTGCCGCCTGGTCTCTGGGTTCGTACGCCGAATCGCGAACTCGCGCTGCTGCGGATACCGGTCGCGCAGTTCTACGGCGAGAAGCTGATGTTCGCCGGGCTCGGTCTCGTCATCCCGCCGGTCCTCGTCACGCTCTTCAACGCCTTCGGGCTGAGCATCCCGTTCCAGCTCCCGGCGGTCGCATCGCTCGCGCTGGCCGCTGTCATGTTTTTCATCCCGAACTACAACGCCCTCGACGACGCCAAGAAGGCACGGACCGAATTCGCCCGAGCGCTCGGCGCCTACATCGACCTTGTGGCATTGGAGCGGAACAACGGCATCGGCCACCGGCAGGCGATGGAGGCTGCGGCTGAAGTCGGCGACTCGTGGGTGTTCACGCGACTGTCCGAGGAGCTCACCCGGTCGCGGTGGTCGGGACTGCCGCCCTGGGACGCGCTGCACACCTTGGCAGAGGAGCTCGGACTCCCCGAGCTCGACGACTTCGCCGACATCATGCGCCTCTCGGGCGAGGAAGGAGCCGGCGTGTACGCCACCCTGCGCGCCCGATCCGCCGCCATGCGCACCGCGATGCTCAACGACGAGCTCGCTCAGGCCAACGCCGTCGGCGAGCGCATGTCGATGCCCGGCTCGCTGCTCGGCGTGATCTTCATGGCGCTCCTCGTCGCGCCCTCATTGCTTCGCATGTTCACGAACTCGTGACCACGGACGGACACATCCACAGGAGGAAACCCCATGTTGAAGGTACTGGTCCTGCTGCAGATCGCAGCACTCAGCAAGTACGACGGCCTGCGAGCATCCCGCCGTAGTGAACGCGGGTCGGTGACGATGGAGCACGTCCTCTGGGCCGTCGCCGTCATCGGCATCGTCGGGATCGTCGTCCTCGCGGTCACGAACTATGTCACCTCAGAAGCGGGCAAGATCAGGTAGCCGCCGCCGGCGACGCGGCGAACGGGGCTCGGTCTCGATCGAGCTCGTCGTCCTGCTGCCCGCACTGTTCGCGGTCATGTTCCTCGGGATGCAGGCAGCGCTCTACTACCACGCGAAGACGGTCGCCATCGCGGCCGCGCAGCAGGGCGCCAGAGCCGCTGGAGCCGAGCAGGGCCAGGAGTCCGACGGGGTCGGCGCCGCCAACGACTTCCTCGCGGAGGCCGGTGGCGATGACGTCATCACCGCGACCTCGACGAGTGCGAACCGGACCGCCACGACTGCCACCGTGACTGTCAGCGGCTTCTCTCTGAGCGTCATTCCGGGGTGGAAGGTCCGCATCACGCAGAGCGCGAGCGTGCCGGTCGAGCAGGTGACGGCGCCGTGATCCGCCGGGACGAACGCGGTTCAGCAGCGCTCGAGGCGGCGATCGGCGTACCCGCCTTCGCGCTCTTCGTCGGTCTGGTCATCTTCGGGGGTCGGACGGCGACCACTCATCAGGCACTGCAGTCCGCCGCTGCCGATGCCGCTCGGTCAGCCTCACTCGCGCGCAATGCCGACTCCGCCCAAGCGGATGCCCGCGAGGCGGCGACCTCGAGCATCACCAACCAGAAGATCGGATGCTCGGCCATCGACGTCGCGGTCGACACGAGCGACTTCGACAAGCAGCCTGGCGTTCCTGGCTCGGTGAACGTGACTGTCGCGTGCCGACTCGACCTGTCAGATCTCGCAATTCCCGGAGTCCCTGGATCCCGCGTCATGCGGGCGACCATGTCCAGCCCGCTTGATACGTGGCGCGAACGATGAGCCTCCGGGTCGAGCGCGGCTCGGTCAGTGTCTGGCTGGCCCTGTCCAGCTTCGTGATGATCTTCCTCGTCGGTCTGGCCGTCGACCTGGGAGGTCAGGTTCACGCCCACGAGCGCGCCCACGACGTCGCCGCGCAGGCCGCACGAGCGGGCGGTGAAGAGGTTGAAAGCGGCTCCGCGATCCAGGGCCACGAACTCGCGATCAGCCCAGCCGCCGCACGCGCTGCCGCGCAGCGCTACCTCGACGCAGCCGGAGTCACCGGCACGGTCGCGATCACCGGCGGCACCACGATCACGGTGACCGTGAAGGACTCCTACGACCCCCAATTCCTCGGGCTCATCGGCATCAACCGCCTCGACGTCAGCGGCACAGCGACCGCGCGACTCGTCCGCACCCTCGGAGGTAGCGAGCAATGAACAGAGCCAGCTCCAGGCTGCGCGGCCTCTTCGCCACGCTCGCGCTCGTCGGGTTCGTGGTCGGCGTGCCCGTCGTGCTCGTCGCCATCGACGCGCTCCCAGACCCGAGCGCCTTCACATGGCCGCGGCTGACATCTCAGGACGACGGCGCACTGGCTCTGCAGGTCATCACCGGGATCTGCTGGATCGCGTGGGCGGTCTTCACGTGCCAGCTCGTTGTCTCCATCGTGTCGCAGGTTCGCGGCATCCGTACGCCGCGCCTTCCGGGTCTCGCTGTGCCGCAGCTCGCCGCCGACCGCCTGGTCGCCGCCGCGGCGCTGCTGTTTATCGCAGTGCCGGCCGTCAGTGCTGTGTTGCCTCAACCCCGCGCGCACGCGGCAGTCGCGGCGCCGTTGCCGGAGCACCCGGAGGCTGCCGTCGACGTCGCGCCGCCGGTAGGAACCCGAGCAGAGGACCGCGCCCAGGCGGTGCAGACCGAGACCGAGCGCTACACGGTCAAGCGCGGTGACAGCCTCTGGAAGATCGCTGCAGAGCGACTGGGTGACGGCACGCGGTACGTCGAGCTCGTCGCCCTCAACGAGGCAGTGCTCGACGGACGTCCCGACTTCCTCCTGCCCGGAACCGTGCTCAAGGTCCCCGTCGTGGAGGACTCTTCGGGCGGCTCGTACGTCGTGCAGCCCGGTGACACCCTCTCCGAGATCGCCGAGGACCAGCTGGGCGACGCCGACGCGTACGCGTCGATCTTCCGAGCATCGCGGGACACCGTTCAGCCGAACGGTGCCCACCTCTCCGACCCGGACCTCATCCTCCCCGGCTGGAAGCTCACGATCCCGGGGCAGTCGGATCCGGTTGAGTCGCAGAAGCCGCAGCATGCTCAGGACCCACCTCTCCCCGAGACGATTCCTCCCACCGACGGCGCGACTCCTCCCGTTCGGGAATCAGCCGAACCCGCACCCGAGCAGGCTTCCCCCGAATCCGCCGAGGACGAGATCAGCCCGACGTGGCTGCTCCCCGGACTGGCCGGTGCCGGAGCGCTCCTGGCCGGGTCGCTCTGGCTGGTGCTCCGGCAGCACCGGAGAACCCAGCTGCGCTACCGCCGGCCCGGCAGGATCATCGCGCCGCCGCCCGGCGAGCTGCGTGCGGTCGAGAAGTCCGTCCAGGTGTCGGGATCGGTCACCGCCCACTCGATCGCAGGGCTCGATGCCGCCCTTCGAGGCCTGGACCCTGCACCTCGCCTGCTCTCCGTCCGGCTCTCTTCCAGCCGGATCGTGCTGAGGCTGGCGGAGCCGGCCGAACTCCCTATGCCATGGACCGGAGAAGGCGCCGGATGGCATATCCCTGTCGAGGCGGTCCCGACGCCGCCCCCGGACGCACTGCCGCCGTACCCGATGCTCGTCAGCGTCGGGCAGGCAGACGACGGCGCGCTCGTACTGCTCAACCTCGAGGAGCTTCGCGCGCTGGCACTGACCGGGGACAGCGACCGCAGCGCGGCGCTGGCTCGCCATCTCATCGCGGAGTTGGTAGTCAATCCTTGGGCCTCTCCCGTGCACATCGAGGCGCTGGGAATCGGCGGAGAGCTGGCCTCGATCAACCGCGACTTCGTCCACGTCCACGACCTCGGAGACGACGCGTTCCTCCGCTCGCTTGCCGACGATCTGGCGACCGCCAGCCCGACCGGCGAACCAGACGAGTTCCACGCGGCGATCATCGCGGGCGGCGACAGCGGTCCGGATCTGACGCGCCTGACCGGGGCCCTCGTTGGCTTCCCTGGACGCGCCGGCTTGGCTCTGGTCAGCGTCGGAGAGGAACCATCCCCGCCGTACGTCGACGTCCACATGAGTGCCGGAGGCCGTCTGCGGATCCCCTCTCTTGACCTCGACCTCGCCACCGCGGGGTTGACTGTCGCCGAGGCAGGGGCGTGTGCGGCGCTCATCGATCTCACCGCGGAAGCGCAGGTCGTTCCAATCCCCCGTTCGGCCGACGAGCGGACCGTGACGGATCGCGCGGGCGCGCTCGTCGATGAGCTGACGGAACCGCGCCCTGAGGACCAGCCGGCGGGTTCAGCCTCACTGCTGCCGCTCGACACCCACGTGTATGCCGACCGGGCAGCGACGACCGTCGATGACGTCGAGACGCTCGCCCCCAACGCGTCTCCGGAAGCCGCAGCGGCCCTCCATGCCTCCGATCCGGACCTGGACGAGGACCTCGCCCGATGGGATTCGCCGGTTCCCGTTGCCCCGAAGGTGACCTTGCTGGGTCCGGTCACGGTCAGGACTCTGGGTGACGCGACAGCCACGGCCCACCGCCGCCCGTACTACGTCGAGTTCCTTGCCTACCTCGCGCTTCACCCGAACGGGGTCACCGCAGAGAAGCTCGCCGAGGACCTCTGCATCCGCCCCCAGAAGGCGCGATCCGACCTGAGCATCATCCGCAAGTGGCTCGGGCAGAGCCGGGCGGGCAAGCCGTTTCTCCCGCGAGCGCAGCAGACCCATCAGGAGGGCGTCCCGGCGACCTACGCCCTCGACGCGGTCCTCTGCGATCTCGACCTGTTCAGGCGCCTCCGTGCCCGCGGCCAGAGCCGCGGCGCCGGGGGGATGGCAGACCTTGTCGCGGCGCTGCACCTCGTCAGCGGCGAGCCGTTCACCGATCTCCGCAAAGACGGTTGGGGATGGCTTCTTGAGGGCGACCGACTCGACCACATCATGACCGCCGCGATTGTCGATGTCGGACACATCGTCACCACTCACGCTCTGGCCACCGGCGACCTCGAGTTGGCCGACTTGGCGTCCAACGTCGCCGTCGCCGCCTCGCCGTACGACGAGATCGCCAACCTCGACCGCGCCGCGGTCCACCGAGCCATGGGGGACGTTGACGCAGCCGACGCTCGGATTCGGGACAGGATCTCGAATCGTAGTGATGACGACTACGGACCGATCCAATTGCCGCTTAGAACCACGGCGATCGCCAAAGGCAGGCAACAGGGGCCTGCGAGGCGACAACCGACGGGTTGACGCCGACACCGAAGGGCGCCTTGATGTACGAGTTCAGCGGTTCGAATCGCGATTTGGGATCAGCTCACGTCTGTCGAATACATCCAGCCCGTGAATGGGCCCTCGAACATTGCTTGGCCAACCTGCGAGGTCGTGCGGACCAATTGGCTGAACTGCATCTCGTCGACGTCGGTTCCGGTGACGGCAGCTGACATCCAAAACTGTGTGCCGTCATGAGCGCCGACGAAACCTTGAAACTCGGTCTCGATGCTGCGTACTTGCTGGTCCCCAGGGATGACCCTGATGTGCATCGGCTGCGGCTGACCGAGCGGCGCAACCGACGCATGGATCTGAACCTCCATCTGGCCGCGACGAGGCATGAAGTACACGATGACGACCTTCTGCGCCACCGCCGTCGGCTCGAGGCCGGAGTCGGGCGGCACCTCCCACATTATCGTGCCATTGCCTTGTGGCACCGCGCGCGCATTCAAGAACTGACCGCGCATGGAGAAGTCCGCCTTTGCGGTGTCGAACTCATAGAACACGGCATCAGTCGCTGGCGGCTGAGTGGATCGGAACCGAACCCGGACATCACCGTCGTCGTCATAGCTCCAGGTCACGCCCATACGATCAAGTGCCGAGCCGATGTCCTGAGCAGTAGCACGTGTCAGGTCCATCTCTACTCTCCTCGCCCGGGCGTGCAAAGCCCAGAATTCGTTTCCTGTATCAGCTGGATCGTCGGATGACTTCCGTTCAGCCCACCGTATTGGAGCGCAACGCTGACATCCGACTTTCCGAGGAAGTCGGGCGCCCACGACTTAGGGATACCTCCTGACCTGCGCAAACGCAGGTATCCCCCTCCTCCGATCCCGTCAGGTATCCCGAAATCGTGGATACCTGGCGGCGCATCGTCGGGGGCATGTTCGACCCCAACAACCCGGTCCCGACGTGGTCGGTGTCGACGATGCAGCGGGTCGCTGGCGAGCCCACGCTCGCGGCCGCGGCCATGCGCTACGCGAACCTCGGCATTCCGGTCTTCCCGTGCGTCCCGGGCGGCAAGCAGCCGCTCACGCCAAACGGCTTCCACGACGCGACCTCCGTCGCCCGCGTCGTCCACGGCTGGTGGCAACGCACCCCTGACGCGAACATCGGACTGCCCACGGGCGCACCGACCGGCGTCCTCGTCGTCGATGTCGACGTCCATCCCGGCGCGAGCGGATTCGACGCCTTCGAAGGAGCGCGGAGCCAGGGGTTCGGAAACGACTGGGCGTGGCTGGTGCGCACGCCCTCGGGCGGGCTCCACGCCTACTACCCGAACGTCCGCGGCCAGGAGCAGCGCAGCTGGCAGGTCCCCGCAGCGCACATCGACTTCCGCGGCGACGGCGGCTACGTCATCGCTCCCCCGTCGCGTGTCACAGTCGAGGACGCCCAGCGGTCGTACGACGTCATCGCCGTCGCAACGCACCCGGTGAAGCCCGTCGATGCCCTGGCGCTCCGCCGATTCCTGGAGCCACCGCGACCGGCGCGGACCTCCCCGCCGCCCGGCATGCCCGCCATGGGATGCCGCCCCGACGCCCTGGCGCGAACCGTTGCGCTCACGCCGGAGGGCGGCCGTAACCGCACCCTCTTCTGGGCGTCGTGCCGGATGGTCGAGAACGGGCTGAGCCACGCGGAAGTCATGGGCTGGCTCGGGCCGGCAGCACAGTACGCCGGGCTCCCGGACCGCGAGGTCGAGACCACGGTCGACTCCGCGTTCCGCATTGCCTCCCGGCTCGGCCCGGGGAGCCGCCCGGGCCCTACCCCAGCGAGTGAAGGGATCCACCTGTGAACACGCACGCCGAGTACCGCCGCCACAGCTATCGGGCGCCGGAGCGCCCGAGCCCTGCTGAGGGCGCCGAGCCCAACGCCAGCGAACTCGCACGGCACCGTGATCTGTCACTCGGGCCCGAACAACCGACACGCGATCAATCGCAGAAGCGGATCGCGTGGGTGCGCCCCACCGAGCTGGGCTCCTACCTCGGCCCGATGGTCGGCCGCGGGATCGATCTCCAGACGGAGCTCGTACGACGAGCGCGCCGTACGCCGGCCACGACGACGCGCACGCTCCGTCACCCCGGACCAGACCGGTCGGCGGCGGCCGCCGCGAGCCAGGATGGACTGGGACTGTGAGCGCCTCGTTTGCCACCCCTGAAGGTCTCCGCGCACTGCTGCAGCGCCTTCACGACCGAGAGAGCGTCGGCTACTGGGCCTGGCGGCAGGACCCCGAGGCGGAGCGGCTCATGCAGTTCACGATCGGCAAGTACCGATCGCTCGCGCGCACACATAACTGCGAGCCTGAGGACTCGGCCTACGCCGCCTTCGAGGCCATGCGCACTCGCGCGGTGAGGTGCGCGGACGACCCGTGGGCAGTCATCACCCGTGCAGTCCAGGTCAGCCTTATCGCCGAGGAGCGCGCGGCCGGGCTGCTCTGCTCGACGTCCCAGGCGCGCAGGCGGGAGGTCATGCGTCACCACGACGCTCGCCGCTTCGGCGAAGACGAGACGGGGTTCCTGGAACTCCTCGCTGAGAGCAGGGGTCCGTCGCCGGTGGACCCGGCGCCGGCGGCGCCGCGGTTGAAGCCCGGCGAGGCTACGCCGACGACAGCGTTCGAGGCGCTCAACCTCGTGATCAGCATGTTCGTCGCCCTCGGCTGGCCGAGCAGCAGCGCGACCTGCACTCTCGACTACATCGCCACACGGCTGATGGAAGCCGGCGACCGCCACGTGGCCCACGCCTACCTCCGGCGTGACCTGGCCGGCCGCGTGGCCCTCGACCTCGACCGCGACTCCTGGGCAACCGCGCTACGGATCGTGCTCGGCAACCCGGACAAGGCCGCCGTCGCGACGCGCGCCGGCGTCGGCGTACTCGCCATGCTCGTCTGCGACTGGAAGGTCATCGACCTGCTCGCCGACGACGGGCTCGTCGTGGAAATCCGCGACTCTGCGCCAAAGGTCGCCAGGAGGATCGATGTCTGACAAGGGACACATCGAGCTCGAGCGCCGGATCGATTCGATCACCGTCGGCGTACGCCACCGCAAGGACCCCGGCGACCTGAACGCCCTGATGAAGTCGATCGAGGAGGTCGGCCTCCTCCAGCCAGTCACCATCACCCCCGACGGCGTCTTGATCTGCGGCTGGCGCCGGCTCGAAGCGCTGCGGCGGCTCGGGCGGCGCACCTTGAACGTGTGGGTCCGCTCCGGCATTTCCGATCAGCTCTCGCACCTGCTCGCCCAGCAGGACGAGAACGAGCAGCGCAAGCCGCTCTCCCCGGTGGAGACCGCCCGGCTGTACGCCGAGATCAAGTCGCTCGAGCAGGAGGATGCCCAGCGTCGAATGGCCGCCACGCAGTTCGGCGGTGGAGGTCGCGATGGCGGAGCCTACGGCTCCGGGGATTCCCCGGAGCCATGCGGTGACGCCCGAACTCGCGCAGCACAGCGGCTGACTGGCAGGGACGCATGGCAGCGCCTCGAGCAGACCAACCGGATCGAGTCAGTCTCCAAGGACGAAACACTGGGCGAGTCCGTCCGCGAGTTCGCAGCGAACATGCTGAGGGAGATCGACGGCGGTGCCCCGGTGTCACCTGCGTACAAGCGTGTGAAGGCCGCAGTCGAACTGGTAAGCCAGCCCCCTTCCCCGTCCCAAGAAGAGCAGGACGAGATCGCCCGGCTCGCCGCCGAGGCGCTCAAGCGCGTCCAGGAGGAAGAGAACGCCCAGCGCCTCCGCGCTCTGCGGAGCAAGGCCAGGCGCGCGCCGAAGCACCACAGCCCGCGGTCGTTCGTGCTGATGTGGTCTGAGCTTGAGGGGTGGACCGCGCTGTACGACGTCGCGGAGCTTGCGGGTGCTCTCAAGGACGACGACTGGGCGCGCTTCGAGCGCGTAGTCGCGGAGACGATCGAGCTGCGTGACCAGCTCCGCCAGGCACGTACGGCGGCCGCGTCGGCCTGATCGACTACACCGGTGGCTTGACTTAGTACCGTTCATCGTCGTTCCCGTTCCAAGCGGTGGGCCATTCTCCCCCTTCATTGGGAGGTTCCAAGTCCTCACCGTCCGGCGGCCAATCGTCCTCGTCCCAATCATCCCGGCTCCTGGGCACCCGCTCGGGGGTACTTGAGCGGCCCCGATCGAGCAACTCCGGCAGCGACGGTGCTCCGTCCCATGTAACACCCCGCCGGAGGGCCTCAGCTTGGTTACAGATCTTGTGAGCTGGACCGAGGTAATCGTGTCTGCCGCCCCTGTCATGATCGTGGGCAAGGTCCCAGCTGTCCCAACTCGCTCCGCGCTCGATCCGCCTGGATGACATGAGGCATTCCCGCTCCATGCAGTCGGCGCCATGGGCTCGGATGATGTCCTTCCAGGCGGCCCGTAGGTTCTGGTGCGCAAGGCCGTAGCGATCGTCCGCCGAGGTCAACCGCCCAACCTGCTCTGGCCGTCGGGGCACCGCAGCCTCGGCAGCGTGGAACCGGTTTGCCTCATACTCCCGACGACGCTGGTCTCCGCGCTTCCTCTCGCCAATCGGTGAGAGGAGCACGGCTGCCGGAACTTGGATGACGAGCATGATGGTGGGCCACGAGAGGAGCCAAATGATGGGTGTCGCGAGCACCATTAGCAGACCGATTGGCCCGTTCGATGCAACGGCCATCACCACTGCAACGAGGCATACGATCGTTTGCGCCACGTGACGGATCCGTCTAGCGACTACGTCCTCCCAGGGCTCCGCCATCTGTGGCCCCACTTCTCCCCCATCGTCGACGACAGCGTACCGACGGTCGCCGTCGCAACGGGTGCGATTGTCCCGAAGAGGCGGAGACAACAGTCGTGGGTAAGACCCGGTCAATGATGACGTCGGCCGCGACGACCTTTGTCCCCCCTTAGCGACTCCCGGAACACCGTGCCGGAGCCCCGACGGGCTGAGGTTCCCACCAACCCACGTCGCGTAGGTCCAGTACAGGCCCGGGCTGAGCGGCGTACCTCTGAGTGTCCGCCACCTCGACCTCGGAGCCTCGATGCGCAACCTCACCTGGCGCCAGATCGCCGTCATCCTCGGCTGCGTCCTGACCGTCGCGACCCTCGCCGTCGGCATCTACGGACTCGTGCGTGGACCCCAGTCCGCCGAGTCCACCCCGGGGCCTCAACCGCCCGGAGAGTTCGAGGCGATCCCGGAGGAGACGACCCCGGTGGTCACGCTCGACGATCGCGCCCTCCCCCACACGACCGATCCGATCGCGTACGCACGCGCCGTGGCGTCCTCGCTGTTCGACTGGGACACCAGCCTCGGCTTCCTGCCGACCGACTACACCGCCGCCGTCCTGGCCGATGCAGACCCCTCCGGGGAGGAGACGCCCGGCCTGATTGCCGACGTCGCGACCTACCTGCCGACCGTCGACCAATGGCTCGACCTCGGGGCGATGGAGGTACGGCAGACGATCGAGATCGACGACGCCTACGTCCCCGAATCCTGGACCGCCGCGGTCCAGCAAGCCCACGGGCACCTCCGACCGGGCACGACGGCCGTCACTATCACCGGCACGCGGCACCGGAGCGGCGTGTGGAACGGCGAGGCCGCCGAGTCGTCGCACCCGGTCGCGTTCACCGTCTTCCTCGCTTGCGAGCCCTCGTTCGAGCGCTGTCACGTGCTGCGGCTCTCGCAGCTCGACAACCCGCTCAAGTGACGACACCATGGGCATCAAGTTGTTGGCCGTCGGCGCTGCGGCCGCCGTACTCCTCGCACCCGGCGCAGCCGTCCTGGGCGTCGCGACGCTGATCAGCCCCGCCGCGGCCGGATCGGGCAGCTGCATGTGGGAGGGGCAGGCGACCGAGAGCCTCGGCGTCAGCGGCCCCGTGCCGGACAGCCTCAGCGCGACGAACACCAACGGCGAGACCGTCACCCTCAACCAACGGCAGCTCACCCGGGCCGCGGCGATCATCGCCACCGGCCAGAGCGAGAACATCCCGGCCCGCGGCCAGATGATCGCGGTCATGACCGCGCTGACCGAGTCGTCTCTCAGGGTCCTGTCGAACACCGGCGCGTACCCCGACTCCGGCAACATCCCGAACGACGGTGACGGCAGCGACCACGACTCCGTGGGCCTCTTCCAGCAACGCCCCGCCGCCGGGTGGGGCAGCGTCGAGAACCTGATGGAACCCGTCTGGTCGTCACGCGCCTTTTACGGCGGACCCAGCGGCCCGAACCACGGCTCGCCTCGGGGCCTGCTCGACATCGACGGATGGGCGTCAATGGATCCCGGCGCCGCGGCCCAGGCGGTGCAGGTCTCGGCCTTTCCCGACCGGTACGCCGTCAACCAGCCCATCGCGGAGGAGGTCCTGGCGACGCTGAGTGGCGTATCGCTCTCCAGCGAGCTCGCGTGTGCTCAGCCGGCGGGCGAGGTGCCGATGAACCCTCCGCCCGGATTCGCTGGTGACTTCATCAAGTCCGCCGCGTCCCAGCTCGGCAAGCCCTATGTCTGGGGCGGTGGCAACTTCGAGGGACCTACAGGCGGAGGCTTCGACTGCTCAGGCCTGGTCCTATACGCGGCGTATCAAGCGTCCGGCGGTCGGATCCGACTCCCCCACTACAGCGGCTCGCAGATCCAGGCCGGTCAAGGCATCGCGTGGAAGGACAAGCAGCCTGGCGACTTGATCTTCTTCAGCTATCCCGGCGCTGGCGGTCCGCACCACGTCGCCATCTACGTCGGCGAAGACAGGATCTTGCATGCACCCCGGACCGGCGATGTCGTCCGCTACGGGACGATCGGCGAGTTCTCGGGCGAGGTCATGACGGTGAGACGGCTTGGATAGCCCGCCGCACTCATCCTGAGCACCACACCAACGGCAACCAGATCCTGCGGCACAGAGCGTCTTATAGGCCATGCTGAGGCAAGCCAGACGAAAGGTGATCAGATGGCCACGGGTCCTCATTTGGTCGGGGCATATGGGCTTCATTGGAAGCGCAGCGAGGTCTCGTGGACGCCCGGGCGAGGTCGCCCGTGGCAGATGCTGGGGCGACGTGGATCGATCCGTCCGGGTCTACGTGTGTGTGACTTCCGCAAGGCCGCGGGCCTCTACGTGCTCGAACGGAACAGCGTGCCCGTCTACGTGGGCCTGGCCCGTAGTTCCGAAGGAATCGGATTCCGCCTGCGGAGCCATCACAAAGAGGGGACGAAGTCCTGGACGGGGTTCTCGTGGTTCTCCTTCGACGACGTGAAGGACATGGGCTCAAGCCGCGACGGGTGGTCATATGTGGACCAACGCGAGTGGGTTTCGCGGAGCCCCATGCGCGACACCGTGGCAGAGCTCGAGGCACTCCTGGTCAGTGCCCTGCGAGGCCGAGCTCTCATGAACGTTCAAGACCCCCGCTTCCGGAACGCCCACGAATGGACGCAGATCGTCAGGTCCAACTACGGCCCCGGTGGAATTTGCCATCGCGTCGATACCGAGGGGTTCTGGGATCAGCGTCCATTCGGCTGAGAGCACGCTGACTGGGCATTCCATGTGTCGGTGGCCTGCTTCACAATCGTCCTAACAGACGGGAAGGGGGTCACAGTGACCGATCAGACGGTCGGCCTAGTGTCGGCGGCCAGCCTGGGCGCTTGGTTGCTCAAAGCCAATCCGACGATCTACCCGATCGCGGAATGGATACAGGATCGACCTGACGAGCCCGTCACCTCATGGAGCGTGCAGCGCAACTATCGGTCGGCCATGATGGAAGCCGGTCAGCCGGTGTATCTGTGGATCAGTGGCGACGGCCGCGACATTGAGCCTGGAGTCTGGGGGTATGGGGTTGTCACGGGCCCGTGCGAGGTGGGCACCGCCGATAGCCGGTGGCTGGACCGGGACGCTGCCTCAGGCGCCGGCTATTACGCGATGACTGAGATCAACTTCCTTGCTTCACCGGTGTCGCGCTCCGCACTCAATTCCGACCCCCGATTCGCCGATCTCGAGGTTCTCAAAGTGCCGGCCGGGAGCAATCCCAGCTTCCTGACCATCGACCAAGCACGAGCCTTGCGCGAGCTTGCCCAAGCTGCCGATCGCGGCACGTGCCCTCGGTGTCGCAATGGCGAGATCCTCCACGTCGTCTTTGGCATGCTTCCGCCGGGCAGCTTGGATGGCGAACCCCCGTGGGTCACCGAAGGTGGGTGCGTGATCATGGGCCTGCCGACAAATCGGCATTGCCCGGCATGCGGTCTGGACTGGCTTGCGACCAGCGGAGGCCGGCCCCAGGCCCGGACGCTGCACGAACTGCGAACGCTGTTGGGTTGCGACTCGACCGCCGGCCTCGAAGACCTGCTCTGGGACCACTGCGACGTGGATGTCCATGTTGAGGACGTTCCGGACGATCACGACGAAGTCGGCGCTCTGAGCCTTCGAATCGGCACGCGAGGCGTGACACTTGAGTTCCCGTTCTCCGTCACCGAGTTCATTGTCACCGTGGACGAACTCCTAGCCGAGGTCCTCGACGACTGGGACGAAGAGCTTCGCGGGTGAACCGGAGTTCCGAGAGAGCTCCAGCAAACCCTTCGCGTACCTCATGCGACCGATCATGCGTCTGCTGGCAATCTGCCGGACTCAGTTGACCACCTCGTTGCATGAAGGAAGCCTCATCGAGCGCGCGTGACATTGGGCCGGACTTCGGCGCCGTCGGCGGTTCAGACGACCTGCGACTGATCGTCGGCGCGCTTCTGACATATGGCCTGATCGTCGCCGTACTCATGCTCATCGTCTCGGCAACGACCTGGGCGCTCGCTTCCAGCTCAGGAAGTTGGCACACGGCTCAGAAGGCGAAGCTCGGCTGCCTCGTCGCGATCGGCGGAGCGGCGCTCACGGGGGCCGCGCTCACATGGGCCAACTGGCTGCTGGACATCGGCCCGCACCTCTAAGGCGTCCGCCCGTCCGACGTCAGGAGCCTCCGATGGACCTACTCACAGCAGCACTCCTGCTCCCCCTCGACATCTCGATCGATCCCAACTCCAACGGCCTGCCCGGGATCGGCCAGCTCAAGAAGATCGTCGGAGCCTCGATGACGGTTGGCCTCGTGCTGGCCGTCCTCGCGCTGATCATCTCGGCGATCGTCTGGGCGCTCGGAGCCAACTCGTCGAACCCCCACCTGGCCGGTCGGGGCAAGCTCGGCGTACTCGTGGCCCTCGGTGCCGCCATCGTCTGCGGCGCGTCGGTGACTCTCGTGAACTTCTTCTGGAACGTCGGCCAGCAGGTCTGAGGGATCGATCATGGGTGTCTGCGACGTACCGGTGATCCACGAGGTCTGCAACGCCGCCGGCGACGCGGCCGGCGCGGTCATCACCGCCCCGTTCGACTGGCTTGCTCAGGGTATGGGCGGCGCAGCCGAGTGGATGTTCACCTCTGTCTGGAAGGTCATCGACACCACGACGTACGTCGACGTGACCAGCGGCGAGTACACGAAGGTCTACAACATCATGTTCGGCGTCGGCGTCTTCGTGATGCTCGGCTTCTTCATGCTCCAGGTCATCGGCGGCATGATCCGCCGCGAACCAGCAGCCCTGTCCAGAGCCGCGCTGGGACTAGCCAAGTCGATCCTCGGATCGTTCGTCGCGCTCGCCCTGCTCGCGACTTGGCTCGAGATCACCGACCGGCTTTGCATCGGCATCGTCAACGCAGCGGGCACCAACATGAACGAGATGGGCGACAAGGTCGCCGTACTCGCCGCCGGACTCGGTGCCATCAACCTGAGCGCTCCAGGAGCTGGCGCGATCCTGACGATCTTCCTGGCCAGCCTCGCGATCATCGGCGCGATGGTGGTGTGGATCAGCCTCCTGATCCGCAAGGCACTCCTTCTCATCGCGATCGTCTTCGCACCAATTGCGCTCGCCGGCGCCAGCTGGGACCACACCCGGACATGGCTGAGCCGCTGGGCGACGTTCGTGATCGCGATGATCCTGTCGAAGGTCGTCCTCGTGGTGATCTTCCTGCTCGCCACCGCCCAGGTCTCGGCGCCGATCGACGCCGACCTGGAGTCCGTCAGCCAGCCGATGGCGGGCGTCGTACTGATGCTTATGGCCGGGTTCGCGCCGTACCTGACCTACAAGGCCATCGCATTCATGGGCTTCGACATGTACCACGCGATGTCGGCCGAGCAGGAGGCCAAGTCCTCGCTCAACCGGCCGATGCCGATCCCGCTGTCTCGCCGGACCGGCAGCGAGCCGGCGAAGGTCCTGGGCGGGGGCGGCGCAGGCGGTGGCGGCGGTACGACGTCCGGTGCCTCGCCTGCGGCCACGGGACCATCCACGGGCGGACCGTCAGGTGGCACCGGCGGCGGAGGCGCCGCAGCAGGTGGCGCCTCCGGAGGTGCTGCCGGGGCGGGCGGTGCAGTTGCAGCCGGAGTTGTGGTCGCGAAAAAGGCGGCAGCGGCCGGTCCTCGGCTCGGCAACTTCGTCGCCGCCCAGGCGACCGGCCAGGCACAGGCACATGAGTCCGCCGCTCCTTCGACCGTCCCACCCCCAGTTGCGGATTCGACGCTGGTCGACACCGCAGGGAAGAAGTGAGCGGCCGTGGCCACGACGACCCGCGAGCCGGAGCTGACCCCGATCAAGTTCTCGCGGCTGACCCGACGCGGCGTCCTGCTCGGTCTCTCCGGCCCCCAACTCGTGATGGCCAGCCTCGCGTCGGGCACGTTGATCATCGGTCTGTATGTCGGCGCCGTGGTGATGACCTTCCCGATTATCCTGTTCTTCGTCGCGCTGGCATCCGTCGCTGTGGGAGGGCGCAAGCTCATCGAGTGGGCGCCGATCGGCGCGCGCTGGCTCTGGCGATCAGCGGGCGGGCAACTGCTGTACCGCCGTCGAGTCGTGAAGCCGCGCCCCGCGGGGACGCTGGCGCTGCCCGGTGACGCGGCTCGGCTGCGTCAGTGGGTCGACCCTGAGACCGACGCCGTCATGGTTCATGACCCGCACGCGGGGACCCTGACGGCGATTGTCGGTGTCTCCCACCCTGCGTTCGTGCTGCTCGACCCGGCGGAGCAGGAGCGGCGGGTCGTGTCGTGGGGTCGGGTCCTCGCGACGGCATGCCGATCCGGGCGAATCGCCTCGGTCCAGGTGATGGAGCGGACACTGCCCGACTCCGGCAAGGGCCTGGCGGACTGGTGGGAGCAGCACGGCAACCGCTCAGACTCGTGGGCATCGACGACGTACGGCGAGCTGGTCGACCGCGCTGGGCCCGCGGGCGAGCGCCATGCCTCGACCGTCTCGACCTCGTTGGACATGAAGGTTGCCGGGCGAGCGATCCGGGCTGCCGGCGGAGGCATGCGAGGAGCGGCCGCCGTACTCCGGCAGGAGATGGCGACCATGCTGGCCGCTCTCCGGTCCGCCGACCTCTCCCCCGGCGAATGGCTCACGCCCGGCGACCTTGCGCTGATCCTGCGGTCCGCTTACGACCCCGCGGTCGCTGGCGCACTCGAGCGCCAGGGCGACATCGGCCGGGACCTGGCCACCGCAGGCCCCGTCGCGGTCACCGAATCGTGGGGCTCGTTGCGCAGCGACTCCGCGCACCACTGCGTCCTCTGGATCACCGAGTGGCCGCGGTCCCTGGTGTATCCCGGCTTCCTCGCGCCTTTGCTGCTGTCTTCGGGGATCCGGCGGACCTTCACGCTGCTCTACACGCCGATGCGCACCGACCGAGCTGCCCGAGACATCCGCAAGAAGAAGACCGAGTACATCTCCGACGCCGCCCAGCGACAGAAGATCGGCCAGATCGAGGACGCCCAGCAGACCGCCGAGTACCAGGACGTCCTCCAGCAGGAAGCCGACCTGACCGCCGGGCACGGTGTGCTGCGTGCGACCGGGTTCATCGCCGTCAGCGCCAGCGATCCGGACGAGCTCGAGCGCGCTGTAGCGGCGATCGAGCAGGCGGCGATCCAAGCGTCGTGCGAGACGCGCCGGCTCTGGGGACAGCAGGCGCAGTCCTTCGCGGCGAGTGCGCTCCCACTCTGCCGCCGGGTTTGATCCCTCCGCAGATCGTCCAAACCGCAGCAAGTGTCGGACCTGCTCCCTAGGCTCGGACCGAATCATTCGGACGGGAGCAGGGACAACCAGATGCGGATCATTGCCGGCAGATATGCCGAGATCGCGAACACGCGTCGGGTCGGCGGACAAGGCGAGGTCTTCCAGGCAACGGACCTGCATCAGGGCGGCCGCATGGTCGCGGTCAAGCTACTTCCAGCGTCTGCTGACGACATCTACCGCATCTACTTCGAACGTTCGACTGCGGCCAACCGGAAGCTCAACCACCCGAATGTCGCTGCGCTGCTCGACAGTGGGGTCGACGACGGAATCGGCGCCTACTACCTCGTCATGGAGTGGGTCCCCGAAACGCTCAACTCCTGGTTGAGCACCTTCGATGAGCCACCGGGCTGGGACGACCTTGCCGAGGCTGTCGCACTCCCGCTCGCATCGGCCCTCGCGCATTCCCACTCGCTGGCCGTGCTGCATCGCGACATCAAACCAACAAACGTGCTCTGGGATGGCACCGCCCCGATCCTCACAGACTTCGCCCTGAGCAAGATCAAAGACCAGGTCGCAGCCGCCCAAGATGCGACGGTCGTCGGCAGCACAAACGCTCCTTGGGCGCCGCCAGACCACGCGTCTCGTGGATCGACGCGATTCGACGTGTACGGGCTCGCAGCCACGCTCCTTCAGTGCGTTACCGACTCGCCCATTCGAGACTTCCCCGACATCGCCAAGGCGCTGGCTGGGGCGGACGTCCCGCCGGATGTACTTGATTTGCTGTCTCGTAGCCTCGATCCGGAGCCGAGTAGGCGCCCTGCCGACGGCCAGGTGATGCTTGTCGAACTGCAGGCCATTCATGAGGCTCGACTTAGCAGGTGGCGGAAGCAGAAGACCATCGTCTTCGAGCTGTCCAATACGGCGCGGCGTGCTCTTGAGGAGGAGTCACCTGATCGGCGTCCCGAGTCCGCCGTTCCCGGACTCCTCGGCGATGGGACGGTGGTGCTCCCCCGCCTGGAGACAGGCGCCGACGGAAAGTCGTACTACAACGCTGAGGGCTTTCGGCTCATCGGCGACCGCTTGGAGCTTGGAATGGTCTTCACGGACCAGTACCGGCTCCTGGCAAAGTGGGCCAAAGTAACCGACTTTGAAGCGCTTGAGCGGTTTCGCGCCAACGAGGATGCCGTTCCGATCGACGCTCGGGACTTCGCCTGGTCAGCCGAGCGTGCTGCCAATCCCAAGCAAGCAGCTCAGGCAGCCCTGGAACTGCGCACCCTGCTCAGCAAGGCAGTCCAGGACTTCAGCGACCGCTTCGGCGAAAGGTTCAAGCAGGCGCGACTAAATAGCTGGTCGCAACTCATCGACGCGAAGGAGCAACTCGAGAAGCGGCTCGAGGAGCCAATCTCCTACGAGGTCGTCGGTAGAAGCGGCATGGAGTTCGAACTCGAGTCACCGGCGCCTGTGCCTCCTGCCGTCCTGGACCAAGAGCGGGTGGCCAGACCTGACGACGACCCAACCGCTCGCGGCGTTCCGGTCAACGTCGTCGATGTGGCGGGCACCGACTTGATCGTGCGCGCACTCCAAACCACTCGGGACATGCCACGCCACGGCGTGCTCGTGCGTGATCGCCGTCCCTCGCAAGCCGCCATAAAGCGGCAGAAGACGGCCCTCGCTGCTCTCCGCGAGGGCAGCTCGGCACGACCACACCTTCGCGAGATCGTCCTCGACCCGGAGGTCGCGACGGCGCCTGATCCGGTTGCCTTCGAGCCGATCACGCCCGACCTCGACGACGACAAGATCGCCGCGGTCGCCAACGCGCTCGGTTCAGAGGACATCTATCTAGTCGAAGGCCCACCAGGAACCGGAAAGACGTCATTTATCTGTGAACTGATCAACCAGTACCTGCGCGCCCGGCCTGGCGACAAGGTGCTGTTGGTCAGCCAGATGCACGTAGCGATCGACAACGCCGTCACACGCCTGTTCGACTCCGGTGTCGCGGACGTCGTCCGGCTCTCGAGTCGCGACGACAAAGTCGACCCGGATGCTTCGCACCTCCTGCTCGCAAACAAGCTCAGTGCTTGGACGGCCGAGATCGCCAAGCGTGCGCAGAACGGATTGAGCGTTCTCGCTGAGCGCGAAGGAATCGAAGTCGAGTCCGTGTCCCTCGCCCTTCGAGCCGAGGAGGCACGGGCGGCTCTGCGGGAGGCTGCAGATCGTCGAGAGGCCCTAGGGGTCTTGGAGCCGTCGGACCGGCTAGACAATGAGGATCTTCCGGACGATCGCGCGACGATGCTGGCGGACTACTACCGCGCGTCCGAGCGGTCTGAGGAGGCGGCTGCAACCGTTCGAATGGCCGCCGGACGACTGGGCGAGGAGCTCTCCGCCGAACCAACTGACTCGGAGCTCGCCTCACTCATCGATCGTCTGGTGGGCACGAGCCCGGGACATCAACGAATCCGAGAGCTCCTGCAGATTCAGGGCGACTGGCTGAACAGCCTGACCGACCCTGGGGCGAGTGAGCCCCTCTTCCTGCCAACGCAACGGGTCGTTGCAGGCACCTGCATGGGATTCCTGTCGAACGCGAAAGTCCAAGAGATGCAGTTTGACCTCTGCATCATCGACGAGGCATCACGGGCCACCGCGTCCGAACTGTTGGTTCCGATGACGCGCTCCAAGCGGTGGGTCATGGTCGGCGATCCACAACAGCTCCCGCCGATGGCGGAGGAGGTCTTCGAGCACAAGGACCTCGTCGACGAGTTCGAGCTGGACAAGCTTTTCCACAACTCCTCGCTGTTCGACATCCTCCTGGCCGAGTCGCCTGAAGCGTGCCGAACGCGACTTACCACGCAGCATCGGATGGCCGTCCCGATCGGGCGCCTGATCTCCGACACGTTCTATGACGGTGAGCTCACCCACGAGCCATACCCTGCCCTGCTTCCTGAGTCGGTTGAGGACAACGACCGCCTCGTCTGGTTCTCGACCAGCCGCCGAGCCGACCGTGGAGAAGAGCCCAAGCGGGCCCGCGGCGAAAGTTCCTCGAACAAGACCGAGGCACTCGAGATCGCAAAGCTACTCGCGCGGCTCGAGGGCAGCACGCAGCAGGGCGGCGTGCGTCGCATCAAGGGCGGGCCAGTATCAGTGCTTGTTCTCACCGGATATCGAGCCCAGTGTCTGGAGATCGAGCGCGCAATTCGACGCCTCAACCTGACCGGACTCAGCGTCACCGTGAACACGGTTGACGCGGTTCAAGGTCGTGAAGCAGACGTCGTCATCTTCTCAGTGACGCGAAGCAATCTCACCGGCGACTTCGGCTTCTTGGACGAGCGCTACTCCGGGCGGATCAACGTCGCTTTGTCACGTGCGAGAGACGTTCTCTGGATCGTCGGCGACTCGGAGTTCGCCGGCAGCAAAGAAGGTCCACTAGGTAGGGCGCTGACCCATATTGGTCGGCCGGGGATCGGAAGGATCGAATACCTGTGAGCCGCGACATCTATGCCGACGCCGCACGGCGTCATGCGCACGCGCTACCGGGACACACCCTGTTGGCCGCGGAGCCCTGCTACATCCCGGCGTCGGTACTCACGGTCGATGTCCTCGCTGAGGAAGTCGAGGACCTGGACAAGGCTCAGAAGTACGCGCTCGCTGCCCTGCTGAACGGCATCTACACCGTCGAGGATCTCGAGCTCTTCATGGGCCTCACCCCAGAAGACACCGCAACCACGGTCGCGGGCCTACTCCGGTCGGAGTTCGTCGACTACCGCCCCCCTGCCCCGGGGCAGCCGCGAGTCCTCAGCCTGCTCCCCAATGGCCTTGAGGCTGCACGTGACGCGCGCGTGCGACGCCCGAAGTCGACGACCATCCAGGTGGTATACGACCGGCTCACAGGCGGCGTCACCAGCTGGCGCAGAAACTCGCTCGTGCGCTCCGGTACCGCCAGGAAGTCCCAATTCATCGTTCTGCCGCAGAAAGGCGGCGTCGACGTAGAGCGTGCTGACCTCACAGTCACTGCCATCTCTGACGCAATCCATGGGTACGCCCGTTCCGACTTCAAGATCCTCGGGGTCACCGGTGTAACGGAGAGCCGGAACTTCTATCGCGACGCCATCTTGCTCGTCTACAGGGACATTGACTCGAGCTCAGTTCGCCTGGGAATCGAGATCGACGGCCAGTGGAGCGAGGAGCACCTGGCTGCACTCGAAGACGTCGACGCAGTCGACAAGCTCGGCATCAGTTCGACCGAAGGGGTCAGTTACGAGCCTGCGGACGAGCCCGGTCCCCGACTCTCGCGCGACGAAGTGATCGCGATCCAAACCGCCCTGAATGACGCCGATACCGCGCCGCAGGCGGACGATGACCGACTAGATCGCACCGCCATCCGGTGGCTATCCATGGCCGACCACCCCGCGTGGCTGGATGACGCACTAACGGGACCGAAGCGTCGCCTTCTCATCATCAGCCCCTGGATCACAGGCTCCGTAGTGACCCGGCAGTTTGTTGGACGCCTCGAGCAACTAGCGCGAAGTGCAGATGTCACGATCTTCTGGGGTTTCGGCGACAACGCGAAGACAGATCGCCACGCCCTCCAGTCGCTGCACGACGCAGCTGGGCGGTCCTCGCGGCTCGCCGTCGTGCGCGTTGACGACACTCACGCGAAGATCCTCGTGAGCGATAGCTACTACGTGAAGACGAGTTTCAACTGGTTGTCGTTCCGGGGGGACTCGAACCGGAAGTTCCGCCAGGAGGAGGGCGACCTCGTCAGCGATCAGGTGTTGGCGGACCGTGCCTACGACCGGTACATGCGTGAGAACTGTGGCCTCGCTCTGGAGATCGTGGGGACCCTGCCCGAGAGGTACCGCACCTACGTCAATCCGGCGTCTTCAACCACGGGGCCCCCGCCGTCGTCGCCTGACGCCATGTCGCCGCCACGGCAGTCGCGAGCTGAAAGGAAGCGGGAGGCACTGAAGTCCTTGAGCGTCGGCGAGGTCGTCTCGGGCACGGTCAAGACCATTACGAACTTCGGCGCATTCGTCGATCTAGGCGAGGTTGACGGACTGGTTCACATCTCCCAACTTGCTGATCGTCGCGTAGACCACCCATCCGACGTGGTGTCCGTCGGCGACGCGGTCACGGTTCTCGTCCAGGATGTCGACCTTGACCGTGAGCGTGTCTCGCTCTCTCTCCGCGCCGTCCCGCAGTAGCCGCATGTCCGCCGTCCACCGGGTTGATGACGACCTCGCCGCCGCTGCACTCGCGAATCTCCTTAACGGCAACTCTCGCAAGCGGCCCGTTGTCGTCGTAACGATTCCGGCCGGTCGGACAGATCCGTGGATCGACGTCGAGGAGGTCGCACGTGAGGCCGTGAGCCTCGCCGACGTCTATCTGATGCCCACCGGGCCGTTCACCTGGGACTTCTCCGATCGGATGGCGGTGGGAACCCAGGTCTACGGTGGCGCCGGCCGCGTCTACCCCGTCGGACGTGAGTGGGCCTCTGACCTCTCAAAGTCGCCGCTCCGATTCGCCTTCAACGAAGACGACGGAGACCGCGCCACACAGAAGCTCATCTCCGACATGCTCCGGATGGCCGCAGCGGCCGGGCTCCTCCAGTCAGTCCCCACCCGTGAACTCCGCAAGGTCGATACCACGGTGAAGATGGTCGTCGCCGGCCGAGCACTCGTGGACGTCGGGAATCTGTTCCCCGCCGCGATCGCAGAAGAACCTGCGGTCGATGACGTCCCGATCGATCGCATCGTGGAAGCCGGTCTGCGGATCGAGGGCTGGTACGACGCCGACAGCAACCGGGTCGACATCAGACAGAGCCTCCGGCGGCATGGTGAGGCCCTCGCGGCGTACGCCGTCGGTGACGTCGTCCTCAGCAAGGTCGCGAAGGTGCGCAACGGGAAGGCGGAGCTGGTCCTCTATCCCCAGACCACCACACCCCCGGTTGTCGTCACGGTCCTTCGTGCCGACGTCACCGCGAACCCTGAGGACGACCTCCGCACGCTCATGACCGTCGGCGAGGTCATTCCTGCCCGGGTAACGGCGACAGGGCCGAATTGGGCACTCGCCCTGCACGATGTCGATGATGACGAGCCGATCGTGTCGGCTTCCTCGCTGCTACCGGGCGGGCCGCCGTGGCTCAGCGAAGAGCCGGACCACTCCGAGGTCGACGAGCCTGAGGCTGTCACGTCCTTGCCGATGCCGCCGCCGGCTCCGACACCTGTGCAGGTGATCGAAGCGCCGTCGCCCACGCAGCCGCCGGCAGCCGCGACGCCGCGGCCGAACCCGGCCATGCTCGACAGGAGCCGCCCCGGCCCGAGCCAGCGGCCGGCATCGGCGTCTCCTGCCCCTCACCGGCCGACCGAATCGACCCGAGGCCTGCTGCTCAAGGTCGACGGGCTGACAGCCGAGATTGCCGGGCTCAAGCGCGAGGTCGTCAACCTCCAGACCCAGGTGCTCGCGGGGTCCGACGAGCATGAGCAACTCCGATACCTGCTGGACCAGGCCGAGCGGCGGGCGAACAAGGCAGAGAACGACCTGAAGTCCACGCGTGCGCGGCTCCGGAAGGCAACCAGCACCGGCAAGTCCGAGAGCCCGGCTGGAAACGGCCCTCGGTTCGCCGACCCCGAGCAGGAGTTCCGGTACCTCGTACTCACCCAGTGGGCTACTCGCACCCTTCCCAGCGAACAGCGAAACCGCCCGCTCACCGACTTCATCATTGGCCCACGATTCCTCGAGTCGCTGGAACGACTCCAGGGAATCAAGCCAGAGAAGGTGGCCGACGTCGCCTTCGAGATCGTCACAGGACTGGCACCGCAGCTCCCCAGCCGCGAGGTCCACCATCTACGCGCGGGTCCGGGAGGCGACGACCCGGTGCGCGTCCGGGATGACGGAGCCATCGCGTGGCGGGCAAGTCTCCAGGTCAACACTCCCTCCGCTCGACGCATCCACTACTGGGTGCTTCCAACTGGCCAGATCGAGCTCGCCCGGGTTGCAGCACACGATGACTTCGCAATCTAGGCAGAGATGGTCGAGCTGGCCGTGCTGCTAGCGCAAGTCGACAGCAGCCCATCGCGCCATCCACGGCAACTCGCCGAGCACGAGAGAGGTGGCGCGCGTCACTAGATGAGGCGATCGGACCATGTTTTGGGGCACCGCCGCCGACGACTCAGGCTGGCGACGTCAGTCCTTCTTCCCTCCGCGTCGGTATGGCCGAACGCTTCTCCCATCTTTCCTGAGGTAGCCCCGCACATCGTGCTCTCCGGGCGAAAGACGGGGACCGCGAAGGGCATCGGTGCCGGGGTCTGAAGCCGTGGTCGCAGATGACTGTGCCGAGGGACCAGAGGTGCGACCTCCTCCCGTAGAACGGTCAGCTAGAGCTTCCATTGCCACCTTGGCGACGACGGGACCGCCAGTTAGTACCGCCGCCCGTACACGTGGATTGCTCCACGCCTGCTGGGCAACACCCTTCAGCGTCTGGACCCACCGTCGCGAGTTGCCCCGTGAACCTACGGAATTGGACACGGTTGTAGCGGCGTTGGTGGCCTTGGCGCTGGTCTCGTGCGGACTGGGTTCGTTGAGGGGCTCGAAAAACAGCGGCTTCGTGAGCGGCACCTCCGCGCACGGAACCGGAGGGCCGTCGCCAAAGTCCGACATGGTCTTCGACACTGGGTCGTAGTAGCCGTTGGTGTGCTTCTGCCAGTTTCCGCCATGCGCGGCGAAGTGCTCTTCCTTCGTGAGGAACTGGATGTTCCGTCGGTCGCCCTGATACTCCGGGAACGCCTCAACGCTCTTCATGTGCTGACCTTCAAAGGCAAGACCCCGGTCGTCATAGGCCTTGCCTTTGTCGGCGATCGATCTCTGCTGTTCGCCAGTCCAGTCACGGGTTCCCTTGCCTTCGAGCACGAGCCGCTGCTCGGCGTACCACGCCTCTCTGACGGCCCGGTTGGCATCCGCGGTCCTATTCGACATCGTCGTCGCCGATGCCTACGACGGCGGCCAGATCAGTCAGAAAGGTGAAGAAGTCGTCGAAGGATTCGTTGGCCTCGATCCTTCCCGCCTCACGGTTGTAGATCGAGATTCGGTCGCTTGATCGCTCGAACAGAACTGGGTCGCCGGACGAAAGTGCGCCGATGACGATGTAGTTGTCGTCCGGTCGATCGGGGTCGTCGACGTCGATCAATGGCTGATGCGCCAGGCCACGCAACTGGAACCCCGCTGGAAGGAAGAAGTCTCCACCGTCCGACACGAGGAGCCACTGCTTGAGCTGAGAAGGCAGGCGAATACCGTGTTCTGCCTCGAAGGCGTCGATGGTCGTCTCGGTTGTCGGCTCTACGAACGCCATCCGCCCTTGGGACCTCAGCAGATCGGCAACGGCCTCGGGCTCAGTGGGCATCTGGTCACTCCTGGAACTGACTCGGTTCGGTGGACGCCCGGAGGGGATAGCTCTGGTCACTCCTTCGTGGCATGTCGATCATCTCAAACGGGACCCGGGCCAAAGCCCTACTGAGGAGTCCGTCAGGTGCAGGGAGCGCCCTCGCAGCAGGGCCTGATGTAACCGCAGCCGCCGCAGCGCTCGTGAGAGGTCTCCCAGCGCATCAGGGTGTCGCAGTTCGGGCAAGGCTCCGTCAGGTCGGCCACGGCCACGGCCACAGGCTAGGTCGGTCACCGACCCTTCTCCCGGCGACACGGCGGAGCGCCCCGTGCACCTCATCGATGAAGCCATCGACCGAGGAGCCACCGATGCCTACCGTCAACGACCCGGTCGCCGACGCCGACGAACTCCGGGAAGCAGTCCGCGGCCTTGCTCACGCGACGCGCACGATCGACGATCCGACCGCGATCTGTGCGGTTCTAGGTTCCGTCAGTTCCGCTCTCGCATCCCTGAGCCAGTCACTGCACCAGTTCGGCGAGTTTCACGACGGGCCGACTCGCAAGCAGGCGTGGATGAACGGCGATGCCAACGCCGGGCGCGCCGCGTCGTACAGGGAGTCCTGGGAGCTTCATCGCGCCGCCGAGATGATCCACCAGATCGCCGAATGCGTAGATCGGGCGCACGAGATCGAGGCGACGATCGCCTATGACGTCCGCGACTACCCGTCATTCGCTCCGGTTCAGCGCTCCACGCACCAGCCAGGGATGTCGCTGTGACCGGGTGGCAGGACGGGCGCCTCCACTCCGCCGTACTCGTCTCACCGGGACGAGAACGGCGGCACGATCGCAGGCTCCGCAAGGCCGCGGCACGAGAACTCCTCTCCGCCGACCGCGAAGCCCGGCGCGCCGAAGCCAAGCGCAAGGCCGAGGAACTGTCGGCCGAGAAGCGGGCGACCGTGACGCTCCCCCGCGCCGGCGAACACGGCGCGGCGACACTGCGGACGCCCGGACGATTCCGCGTGCCACGCCACCGGGACACCTCGGCGACCCTGGCGGGCGCGTACCCCTTCCTCGCCGAAGGCGGCCTCGGCAGCGAAGGCGTGTTTGTCGGCCAGGACCTATACTCCGGCAGTTCCTTCGTGTACGACCCCTGGATCCTCTACGCACGCGGGCTCATCACCGCACCGAACCTCGTGCTCGCCGGAATCGTGGGTTCCGGCAAGTCCTGCCTCGCCAAGAGCCTCTACACAAGGTCAATCCCCTTCGGCCGCCGCGTCTACGTCCCGGGCGACCCCAAGGGCGAGCACACCGCCGTCGCGGAAGCCGTCGGCGGTCGGGCCATCGCGCTGGGACATGGCATGGCCAACCGCCTGAACCCGCTCGACGAAGGCCACCGGCCGTCCGGGTACGACGACGCCCAGTGGGCCAGCCAGGTCGCATCCCGTCGCCGCGACCTCGTCGGCGCCCTGGCGGAGACCGTGCTCGAACGCCGGCTCACCCCACTCGAGCACACGGCCGTCGACATCGCCATCGACCGCACCGTTCGCGGAGCCGACGTCCCAGTCCTCCCGATGGTCGTCGACCGGCTCCTCAAACCGGATCCGGCCGACGACCCCGACGGACGCCTCACGGAAGACGGACGACTGGTCGGTCACGCACTCCGGCGCCTCGTCGCGGGCGACCTCGCCGGGCTCTTCGACGGCCCGTCGACGGTAACGTTCGACCCGAGCCTCCCGATGATCTCCCTCGACCTGTCCCGCGTCACCGAAAACGCCACCCTCATCTCCGTCCTGATGACGTGCGCCTCGGCCTGGATGGAATCGGCGTTGCTCGACCCGAACGGCGGCCAGCGCTGGGTCGTGTACGACGAGGCCTGGCGCCTGATGTCGCACCCCGCACTGCTGCGCCGGATGGACGCCCACTGGCGCCTCGCGCGGCACTACGGAATCGCGAACATGCTGATCTTCCACAAGCTCACCGACCTCGACAACGTCGGCGACTCCGGCTCCGCCATGCGTGCGCTCGCCTCGTCGCTCCTCGCGAACGCCGAGACCCGCATCGTCTATCGCCAGGAAGCTGACCAGCTCGGCGCAACGTCGGCGGCACTGGGGCTCACTGGCACCGAGCAGTCACTTATCCCCACGCTCGGCACCGGCCAGGGACTGTGGCGGATCAAGAACCGCTCCTTCGTCGTCCAGCACCAGATGCACCCCGCCGAGCTCGAGCTCTTTGACACCACCGGACGCATGACGGGAGCTCTTTAGAAGTTCGCGCGAATTTTGACGGTTCTGCGACGAACCTGAGCATACGCAGCGTCCTCGAGCCCTTGCGGACACTCAGGTTCAGAGACGCCGCGATGGGAAGCGTGTCACGTGCCGGATGGGGAGCCGTCACCGAAAACCTCACCGGACGGGTCATCCGGGACCCTTGAGCGGCGGCGAGCGCGCCGGCCAGGCGGTCTCACCATTGGCGGTTCCGCTGAAACGCGGGTGGCCACTCGGATCGTTCCGGTTCCGAATCGTCCCGGGGCCAACGTTCGATACGGCTACGGTGAAAACTCCTGGACGCGCCTGTGGAATTTGTTGGGACTGCAGTGCCTGAGAGAGTTCCGGTGTGTCAACCGATCGGGAGCCTGACGACTACGAGATCCACTCCGACCTCGCCCGCATGGATCTTGACCGGATTCATCGGTGGTTGTCCACCGACGCCTTCTGGGCGCTAGGACGCAGCCGAGAGACCGTCGATACAGCGGCGCGACACTCCTTGAACTTCGCGGCCTTCGCCGCTGACGGCACCCAAGTTGCCTACGCACGGGTGGCGACCGACTATGCGACCTTTGCCTGGCTGTGTGACGTGTACGTCGACCGCGATCACCGGGGATGCGGCCTGGGCACGCGCCTGTCGGAAGCCGTGGTGGTCGCGCTCCGGCCGATGAACCTCAAGAGAGTTCTGTTGTCGACCCTCGACGCCCACGATGTCTACGCCCGTGTCGGATTCGTGCCCATGCCTGATCCTGAGAAGCTGATGATTCTCGGCCAGTCCGAACACCAACCTCCGTCTTCGTGAACACCCTCGTTGAGGCGCAGAGCGATCCCGCACCTGGTCGCTCCACGAGCCCATCGGCTCCCGGAACGCGCGCCCAACCGAAAATGACCGTTTTGCGGTCGGGCTGGTGTGAGCGATGTTCTAGGCCGAACGCGCTTGTCGGTGGGCGCCGCTACGGTCCATCCATGACGAACGAGCGGCTACCCGACCAGTGGCACTCCCGCGACCTACCCGTCCTGTTGTGCGTTGCACGGTTGGAAGGTCGCGACGCTCCCGTCGGCACCAGCGACACGGTCGCCATTGAGCTTGAGATCCCCGAAGAAGAAGCCACGACGGCGTTGCTCGCTCTCGACGACGGTAGGTACATCAAAGCCATCACCGGCGGCGCGACGCTCGGCAGCGGTCCCAGCGTCCTCGCTGTCGACCTTCGAGAACGAGGCCGGCGCGTCGTCGGCCTATGGCCAGGCGAAGACGCCGCTGACAGCCTCGTTGACGCCCTCCGGCAA
This sequence comes from Nocardioides sp. S5, assembly GCF_017310035.1. Taxonomy (NCBI): domain Bacteria; kingdom Bacillati; phylum Actinomycetota; class Actinomycetes; order Propionibacteriales; family Nocardioidaceae; genus Nocardioides; species Nocardioides sp. S5. Next base: position 2,010,938 of record NZ_CP022296.1, on the reverse strand, counting down.
GCCGAAGACGCCACCAGTGACCCTGAAGAGCGCACCGCCATCCGCCGCGCATGGTCGTCGCTGGGAGGGGTCTCCCGGGACGTCATGGTCGACGTCGTCGCCGCGGTAATCGCCCGCCAGTCCGGGGTGGGCTGACGATGGTGGAGAAGCTCGACGACACCTGGCACCCCCGAGACCTGCCAATCCTGATAACAGCGGCACGACGACTTGAAGCACACGGGCGCCCCGCCGTGTCAGACGAAATTGCTCGAGAACTCAGCTTCGATGCCATGACCGTCGCCCGGGCGCTCGACAGCATGAACGGCGCATACCTCACTGGGAAAGCATCCAGGGCAGCCGGACACGGCACGATCGTGTTTATCTGCCGCGGCCTCACCGAGCGTGGCCGGCGCGCCGTTGGCCTATGGCCAGACGAAGACGCGGCCGCAGATTCCCTGGTGCAGCTCTTGGAGCAGGCCTCGGAACAGGTTGATGACGAGGACGACCAGTCCGCACTCCGGCGCGCCGGAAAGCTTCTGCGTGGAGTACCGAGCGCCGTCATTGCCGACGTCACCGCAGCACTCATACGCCAACAATCCGGCCTCTGACAGGAGTCCCGTGAACCCGTCGCGACGCTCCTCGCTGGCAACCAGCATCGACGGAAACGACCGGTTGTGGTCGTTAGTCGGATCTCTCCAACTGGACCTCTCCTCGGACCGGACACGAAGGCCGACAGTCATGTTTTCGCACTGCACCTGACTACCGGCCGCCGACCGCGCCGACGAGGACCGCGCTGGCGGCGGCTGTGGCGATGGCCAGTACGGCGAGGGCGAGCATCACGACACAGGCGCGCAGGGTGCGTTGCCACGACTCTGTGACAGGGGCTTGTGAGCAGTCTGTTGATGGCGCTGGGCTCCTCAAGCGCCTTCCTCGTCTTAGCTGGCATCGCGCTGGACAATCGTGACCTTGGTGCCCATCGGGACGGTGATCCGGATGCCTCCGCGCGGGTCGCGCTCGAGGTCGACGCCGTCGAGTGGTGAGGTGGCCTTGGTCGGTCCGGCGAGTGTGCGGACCACCTCGACCATCCGGCGCTCGACGGCGTCGACCTCGGCGTCCTCGTATGCGGCCACCAGGCCGCGGCGGTGCAGCTCGCCAATGAATAGCTGAGTGTCGACGTAGCGGATGGGCCTGGACTCGCCGCGCTTCCAGGGGCCTCCGGGGGTCGGCTGTCCGACCGCGGCGGCCATCTCGGCCCGCGCTCGGGAGACGTTGAAGATCACTCGACGGTCGTCGTCCTCGGCGCGACGCCAGCCACGGATCTCGTAGACCGACACAATCTGGTCCCCCGAAACCCCGACGAGGTAGTCGTCCTCCTCGGACTTCCCGTGCTCGTAGAGCGCGTCTGCGCGCGGGCGATGGGCCTCAAGGGCCTGCTTGCCCAGGCCGGCCCACTTGGTGGTCGTGTCGGACTCGAGCTGCTCGAGCAGAACGTCGTCGGGGATACCGAGACGCACCTGGTCGATGAGGCGCTTCAAGGAGTGCTTGATGTTGACGACGATCACGCGAGGGTCCTTCAATCAGGCGAAGAGATCGGTCGACCTCCTATTCGACAACATCATGACACAAAGATGATGATTGCGTCGCCTTGAGTTGTCCCCTCGCGCGCACGTGACCGCGACCGGGACCTAGGGCCGAGCGGACAACGACGCCGGATCAGCGCGATGTGTGTGCGCGTGACGTGCCTGCGGGAATCGATCTCCCTCGATGAGGTGAAGGGCGTCACGACTATGCGTACAAGCCTCCAGCGGTCAGCTTGTGCACCCCATCACGCCTGGAGAAGCGAGCGCGGCGACCCGGTTTCGGACACCTGCCCGGCACCAATTCCGACGGTGCATGTCGGGAATGTGGAAGTCGAGTCGTGTCGAGATGCAGCGAATCTTGGCCAGCGCGAACTTTCAGCCAAAGAACATTGATCTGATCGACATTGAGGGCGGGAGTTGGGGTGGCGGCTGGAGATTGACCTGTGAACGGCACCGATGGGGCCTGGAGCGCTGTGGTTACACCGATGTGCGCTGTTCGAGACGACGGTCTTGCGTTGGCGAGATTCGCAGACCGAGGCGCGCCTCCAAAGATACTGTCAGCGTCGAGTCGTACGCTGGAATTCGCGGTGACTACCATGACCGTTCAGGGCATCCAGCGGAGGAGGGCGAGCGCATGGCGCGGTCGGACCTGCTCCTCGATCTCGTTGAGGCCGAGCGCCGAGGCGACCGGGACCGCTTCAAGATCCTCGTCGAAGCGGTCATCTCGGAGGAACGTGCCAACCAGCACCACCTTCTCGCGGATCGCTTGTCGGAACTCATAACAACACTCGGCACGAGCAAGCCGCGCGACGACCACGCCTCGGCGATTCGCGACCTGGTCCATGAGATCGTCCCGGACCGCAAGCTCGAGGACCTAGAACTCGCTCCCGTGACCAGCCGCGTCGTCACCGAACTGATCGAGGAACAGAAGCGGTCAGAGCTTCTCCGGAGCTATGGCATCGAGCCACGCAACCGCCTCCTGCTGTCAGGACCGCCGGGTAACGGGAAGACCAGTGTCGCGGAGGCAATCGCCGCGGAGCTGATGCTGCCGTTCTACGTGATCCGCTACGAGGGTGTGGTCTCAAGTTTCCTCGGCGAGACAGCTGCCCGGTTGGACAACGCGTTCGAGTTCGTCCGCACGCGACGTTGCGTCCTCTTCTTCGACGAGCTCGACACCATCGCCAAGGAACGCTCCGATGAGCACGAGACTGGTGAGATCAAACGAGTCGTGTCCACGCTGCTCCTGCAGATCGACCGGCTGCCAGCTCATGTCATCCTCATCGGCGCGACCAACCACGGCGAACTCCTGGATCGAGCCGCCTGGCGGCGGTTCCAAGTGAGAGCCGAGCTTCACGCTCCTTCACGGGCGCAGGCCACCGAGCACCTCGAGCGCCTCGCGCAGCGCCTTGGTGGCGACCTCGGCTATGCCCCGCGAACCATTGCCGACAAGCTCGCTGGAGCGAGCTTCGCTGAACTTGAGGAGTTCGCCCTGGACATCCGGCGCCGTGCGGTGCTGGAGATGCCCGATGCGGACCTCCGCCGCATCGTGAAGGAACGGCTTGAGCACCGGCAAGCTCAAGCTGGCGAGTGAGCGGGGATCAGCGCCCGCTCCTCGCGCTCGGCGCGCCGGAGGTGGGCGAACGGATCAAGCAGACCCGTCGCGACATGCCGCGGCTCTCGAAGGTCCCGGCGGCTCGCCAAGGCCAGCGAATGTCCCCACAGTTCCGCGCCCTTTCCGATGCGTTCGATGCCCGTCGTGCCGAGTTGAGCCACGAGCAGGTCGACGAGGTCGACCCGGCCCTGGTCCTGGTTTTCGATCTGGCCGGCACGGTGGAGGCATTTGGAAACGCCGTCAACAAGATCGAAGGCCTGGAATTTCTCGCCGAACTGCTCGATGAACCCAGCGAGCCCGACGACGACTTCCACATGGTTCAAGGTGGCGCGCGTACCGACAACACGGTGCAACACTCGCTGTACCTAGTGATGTCGAACGCAACCGCAGTCACTCAGCTCGTCAGCCTCTTCGAGCAGTGGCAGCGGGATCCCAATCTCTCGTTCGAGCGCGGACTCGGTAAGTTCAAGACCGTCTTCGAGCAGTTGCGAGGGATCCGACGGTGGGGCCCGGATGACCGCGTTCGTGAGACCGGTCTGCTCGAACGATGGCAGGAGACCGTCGCTGTTGTCGGTCAGTCCATCAGCACCGTCAACGTCGAAATCGAACTCTGGTACCGGCGCGACCCCGCCCAGCGGAACAGTGCGGAGTCACACCTCAGGGCGGTGGTAGAGCGCGCAGGCGGCGCCGTCACGACCCAGGCACAGATCGACTCGATCAGCTATCACGCTCTTCTCGTCGCGCTGCCGATCCAGCAGGTCGAGACCGTCCTGCGTGAAGGCACGGCAGCCATTGACCTGCTCAACGCTGACGAGATCATGTTCGTCAGTCCCTACATTCCAATGTCCGTGACCGCTCCGGAGACCGAGCTGTTGTCGAGCAGTTCGATCGCGCCCGCCGAGCGAGTCACCGACCCACCCAGGATCGCCCTGCTCGACGGGCTGCCGTTCCAGAACCACGACGCGCTCGCTGGTCGGCTGATCATCGACGACCCCGATGGGATCGGGAGCACCTACGGTGTGGCGAACCGCCACCACGGCACCGCGATGGCATCCCTGATCCTCCACGGCGACCTGTCCAAGCCTGGGGACCCTCTGGCCCGCCCGATCTATGTCCGCCCGATCCTGCAACCACATCCCCTGCAGCCACGGCAAGAGGTGACCGTACAGGGCCGTCTGCTCGCCGATCTTCTCCACCGAGCAGTCCGCCGCATTGTGGAAGGCGATGGCACTCACCCACCGGCGGCTCCCAGCGTTCGCATCGTCAACCTCTCGATCGGCGCACAGTCCCGAGCACTCGTCCGCCGGATGAGCCCGCTTGGTCGGCTACTGGACTGGATGTCCGTCGACTTCAACCTGCTCTTCGTCGTCAGCGCTGGCAATCACCCCAACGTCCCGATCGTGATCCCTGCCGACTCAGCGGCAACGCCTGAGAGCACCGCTCAGGCCGCCCTAAAGGCCGTCTACGCGACCAGCAAGGTCCGTGGGATCCTGCCACCAGGGGATGCAGTCAACGCCTTGACCGTGTCCGCGACCCACGCCGACGAGAGCGGCGAGGTCTCACTGCCAGACACAGTGTGGGACCTGGCACACCCGGACGCGCCAGCCCTCTACGGAGCAGTGGGCCCCGGCGTCGGCCGCTCGGTCAAGCCCGACGTCTACCACGCCGGTGGTCGCGCGCTTTATCAACGGCCCGTCGTGATGCGGGGCTCGCCGACCGTCGAACTGGTTCCGGTGAACACGGCATCGACAGGCCCCGGGAGCCAAGTGGCAGCGCCGGCAGCTGCGGGGCGTACCGACGCCACCGCTTACACCCACGGCACAAGCAACGCGACCGCGCTCGTGACCCGTGAGGCCAGTCGGATCTTCGACATCCTTGAAGTAGGCCGCGACAGCGCCGACGACGCGGAGTTCCCCGATCCCCAGTACCACCCCGTCCTCGCCAAGGCACTGCTCGTCCACACAAGCACATGGGGGCAGGAGGGCGAGCGGCTACGCGCGGCGCTCGGGCTCCATCCTCAACGGTGGCGGCGCGAACTCACGGCCGTTCTCGGGTATGGCGCGATCCGTCCCGAGCGCATTGCGAGTGCGGCGACGAACCGCGCCGTGCTCATCGCAGGCGGCTCGCTGGGACGAGAGCACAGACACACCTACGAGATCCCGCTCCCCGCCTCCCTGCGAGCCAAGGCTGAATGGCACCGCGTCACCGCAACGGTCGCCTCGTTCGTCCCCACGGCGGGGCACCTGAACCGCTACCGCGGCGCCAAAGTTTTCTTCGAGCGACTCGACGACCACGAGACCGGGGGCGCGCGAATCGAAGCCGATCACAACGCCACCCGCCGCGGCAGTGTGCAGCACGAGATCAGTGACGGCCAGAAGGCACTCGTCTTCAACGACGGAGGTGCCCTCCAGCTTCATGTCCAGTGCATGGACGACGCGCAGCGGCTCAAAGCCGGCCGCGTAGTTCGCTACGGGCTGGTCGTCTCGGTAGAGACCGCGATCACGACGTCGACGACCATCCACGACGAGGCCAGGGCTCAGTTGCGTGCCCGCGTACGCGCCGCCCAGCGCAACCGAATCCAGCCGTAACTCGTCTGCGCAGCTCTGTCCCTGTCGCGACCACCTACATTGACAACGCTTCGCAATCAGGACCGTCTGTGCAAAGTTGCCCGAGCGAGACTTTGCCTACGACAAGTCAATCTACTTGGGTGATGTCAGGTGATCGGCCAGTCTCCGATGAACCAGGGCAGTCGTCTAAGGTCGATCGGGGTCCAGCGCTGCTTGAGATTGCCTCGCGCCTCGGCTAGCGCCGCCGCGGTGGATCGACCGAACCCTCCGGGATCGTCCGATGGGTGCTGCACCTGGCTTCCTCACCGGTGCGGGATCCGCGAGTGGGAGGGCGAGGCGGCAGGATTGGGGGCATGACGATCACCGAACGGCTGTCCGTGCAGGACCTTCAGATGATCCTGCGTGAAGCAACAAGCAACGACATCTCGGCGATCGTCGAGCTGCTGGTCGACGACCAGCTCGGTGCCGGTCGTGAGGGTGCCACGGCCGGCTCCGGACTACGGCCCTACCTTGACGCTTTCGAAGCCATCGACGCGGACCCGGCCCACCTGCTTCTTGTTGCCACTCACGAGGCGCAGGTGGTGGCGACTATGCAGCTGACGGGGCCTGACCCCGGTTCTTGGACACGCTGAATCCAGCATCTGGTGCTGGGGAAGCGAGATGATCCGAGAATCATGGCCAGGAAGAACTACTCCGAGGAGTTCCGTCGTCAGGCCGTCGACTTGTACGAGTCCACCCCGGGCGCCACGGTCCGCGGCATCGCCGATGACCTCGGCATCGTGCGCGGCACGCTGCGGCACTGGCTCGAGGCCTACGGGACCGGCAAGAAGACCGCCGCTGACGGGACGCTGACCTCCAGCCCACTGCAGTCCAAGAGCTCGTCCAGGAGCCCGTCGGCGGCGCCCGAGGAGACACCGGAACAGAAGATCGCCCGGCTTCAGGCCCGGGTGAACGAGCTCGAGGTCGAGACAACCAAGCTCACCACCGAGCGCGAGATCCTCCAACGGGCGGCCAAATATTTCGCCGGGGAGACGCGCTGGTGAGTCGCTTCCAGTTCGTCGCCGACAACTCCACCACCTTCGAGGTGAAGCGACTGTGCGAGCTCGTCGAGATCGAGCGCTCGTCCTACTACGCCTGGCTCAAGGCGGCCCCAGCACGCGAGGAGCGCACCCGAGCCGATGCCGAGCTCGCGGAACGGATCAGAGCGGTGCATGCCGAGGACAGCACCCAGGGTGCGCCACGGATCACCGCTGAGCTCAACGACGGCGCACCTGCCGGCGACCGCGTGAACCACAAGCGCGTCGCCCGGGTGATGCGCCTTGAGGGCATCCGTGGCTATGTGAAGAAGCGTCGAGTGCGGACCACGATCCCCGAGCCATCGGGGCAGAAGTACCCCGACCTGCTCAACCGGGACTTCACCGCCGAAGCCCCGAACGAACGCTACGTCGGGGACATCACCTACCTGCCGTTGGCCGACGGGACGAACCTGTACCTGGCGACCGTCATCGACTGCTACTCACGTCGCCTCGCCGGCTGGGCCGTCGCCGACCACATGCGCACCGAGCTCGTCGAGGACGCCTTGAAGGCTGCTGCCGGAACCCGCGGCACCCTCAAGGGCGCGATCTTCCACAGCGACCACGGGTCGGTCTACTGCTCGAAGGACTACGCCAAGCTCTGCAAGAGGCTCGGCGTCACCCAGTCGATGGGTGCGGTCGGCTCCTCGGCCGACAACGCGTTGGCGGAGTCGTTCAACGCCACGATGAAGCGCGAGGTCCTCCAAGACGCCGCCTGCTGGAGCGACGAGGCGACGTGTCGCCGGCAGGTCTTCAAGTGGCTCGTGCGCTACAACACCCGCCGACGCCATTCCTGGTGCCGCTACCTGTCCCCGTCCACCTACGAGTCCAACTACGCCGCTACGCTGCAACCCGCTGCGTAATCACACCCTGTGTCCAAGATCCGGGGGCAGGGCCCGACCTTCATCCCGGGACTCGCCCGACGCGGTGCGTTGCGCGCTCAACTTGAGGGGGTACGGGTCAGGCAAGATTATCGCAGTGGCGGGCTGGGATCGGCGATGGTCGCCTGGGCGATCGATGAGTCGCGACAGCGTGGGTGCGCGATGGTGCAACTGACCACGGACAAGGTGCGAGCCGATGCGCTGCGGTTCTACGAACGGCTCGGATTCGTTGCCTCCCATGAGGGACTTAAGCTGGTCCTATGACCTCCTGAGTCATTCGTGCTCGATTGGCTACTCGAGGGCGTGGTCGTTGATCAAGCGGTCCAGCATCTATCCGTCGCGGCGGTGAGGGCGAGCGTCGTGGGCGAGTAGGCCATGGGCGTGCATGTCGTGCCATCCGTCGAGATGCAAGGCCTGCGACCGCTTCGTTCCCTCCGGAACGAAGCCCGCCTTCGCGGCGACGCGACAAGACGCTGCGTTGCTGGTCGAGTGGTCAAGTTCCAGACGGTGAAAGCCGACCTCATCGAAGGCCCAGTCTGCGACGGCGCCTAGGGCAAGCGTGGCGACTCCCTGACCGCGGGACTCCGGGAGAACCCAGTACGACACTTCGGCCCGAGCCTCATGCAGGGACAGGCTCCCAATTGCGACCCGGCCCAGCAACGATCCAGCCCGGGCGATCGCCCAGCCGCCCCCGCGTTCCTGCTCCCAGCGGTCCAACTCGTAAGCAACCCATGACTCGGCTTCGGTGAGAGACATGGATCGGGCATGCCAGCGGTGGATGTCCGGGTCCTCGTAGGCCCGAACTAACGAGGGCGCATCTGCGTGTTCCCACGGACGCAGTGTCAACCCTGCCACGGACAATCGCGGCTGCTCCTGCTGAGACAGGTGGCCGCGCGACAGCACCGGTTCCGAGGTAATTCCGGGCTGCGTCACGGAAGCACGGTAGCGCCGTCCAACAGCATCAGGGTGTCTCACTAGCCGATCCGCTTGCGGAACTCCTCCTCCACCACTTGAGCCACCGGCTCCGAAATCTCCTTGAAGTTTCGGGGGGACGCTGCCTCACCTGCGTAAACGCGGCTCGGGGCGCCACCTCCCCCCGGCGTTCGACGGTTCTGGGGGGACGGATGCGGGGACGCTGAGCCGCCACGCTGCGGCGCGTGACCAAAGTCAGCGGCGCCAGAGTGTCCGAATCGTGCGCGCCGCGGTTGCTTATCCGTGGCGTGAGGATGTTGCGACAACTCTCGATGCGTGCCGCGCGGTACGTAGAGACAGGGTCATGGCCGGGTGCCAGGCTGGTCATCGTTCCTCAGGTCGGGGTGCTCGACGGTCTTGAGGTAGCGGGTGGCGCCTTCGACGCTGAGTCCGAAGAGGTCGTAGATGCGGCGTACGTCGCCACCGGTGGCGTGGATCTCGTGGAGGATGCGGTCCTCGCGCAGCGCCCGTGGGCGGACGCGACTGTCCTTCCAGGGAAAGGAGTGCCCGCCGGGGACGAGGCGCGGCGCGGTGCGTCGGTTGATGAGCAGGTGTGGGTTCGCGGTGGCCGGCCAGGTTCGGTTGCGGTAGTCGAGCCAGGCGGCGAGCCGGCTCCTGACGGGTGCCGCGAGCGGGATGTCGCGGCCGTCGAGGTTGAGGCGACCGTCGACGATGTCGGTCAACTGCAGCTCGCGGACCTGCTTGCCGGTCAGCCCGTGGAAGGCCACCAGCGCCACGGCCAGCGCGACGGCCGGATTCGGCGAGTCCAGCTCGGCCCGGATCACGGCGGGGTCCAGCGGCAACGGAAGGTTCGTCGGAACGCGGGTCAGGTCGATGCCGCGCATGGGGTTGGTGAAGACGAGTCGGCGGCCCTTCAGGATCTTGAACAACGACTTCAGTCCGATCTCGGCGAAGTGGCGGTGGCTGGTGCCGGCGGGCAGGGCAGCGAGGGCCGCCAGGATGTCGTCCTTGCTGATCTCGGCGAACGACTGGCGCCCGGATTCAACCCACGTCTGCACGACGGGCGCGAGACCTTGGATGTGGAGCTCGACGGTCTCGGGTTCCCGGGGCAACTGGCGAGGTGCGTGCCGGGAACCGCCGAGCATGATCTGAAGCCACAGCTGGAGGTGCTCCCGCATCGTGTCCGGGAGGGCTCCGGACTCGATGAACTTGGCGTTGAAGTACCTCTCGACCCGGGTCGGGACGTCCTCGATCAACAGTCCGGCTTCGGCGAGGACGTCGAGGGTGGATGTGATGGTTCCGTCGTAGCGGCGCAAGCACACGACGTCACTGGCACGAACCTTCGCGGTGGGAGTGGGCCGCAGGATCTGCAGCAGCCGCAGCGACTGGATCACGGCATTGCGCTGCCTAACGCTCCAGCCATAGCGGCGGGCATGACCGGCGACGATGGCCGCGCAGTACCGGGTCAGGTCGCTGTCCTCGACCAGGAGGCGTTGGCGCAGCACCTCGGGGTCGGGGTCCATGTCGAACAGGACCAGCTGCTCAAGCGCGTAGTCGTCGAAGCTGGTGCCGGACGGGTAAGGCAGCTGGTTCTTGTTCTTCTTCGACCAACGGCCATCCCCGCGAACGTAGTCGGGCAGCGGTGTCACGTGACGCTTGAAGACCATGTTGGCGAAGAACAGCTGCTGGCTGCCGTTGTTGGCGCTAGCCAGATCGGGGGCACGAGCGGGCCCTTGCTCGAGGCGGGCATTCTCAAGGCACAAGCGACAGGCTTGTCGGTCGCTGACGTGGCCGGCGCGGCCGCAGTAGACGCAGGTGCCCTTCGGGTAGTGGCTCTGCCACCAGCGGCAGGACCAGCAGGTCCAGTTGTGGCGGGGGTAGACACCCCAGGCGAGGCAGCCCTTGCAAGACCCGATGTGCTCGGGACTGCGGGGGTGGCACCGGCTGCACAGACCCTGACTGAAGTAGTCGGTCCGGGCACGGCAGCGGCCGCACGGTGGCAGCGGCGAAAGGGCCGCCGGGCAGGCACTGATAGCAGAAGTCGACCCTGGGGCTGGTCCACGCGACGCGGTTGCTCTGGCAGGCGTTGCACTTGGGCGGCAGCCGCAACGCCGCGTTGGGGCCGGGCGCGGGCATGCGGTGCTCGTCGTGTCCGTGGTCGATGCGGGTGCGGGCTACAGCGGTGGGGTCGAGCGCGGCTTGCCGAGCCGCGGGGTGACCGCCGGTGGCGTGCCGCCGTTGCCGTTCGGATCGCCATCCCCGTTTCCGCCGTTGGCTGCGTCGGTGTTGCGGGGACGGCGCGCGGCGACCTTGTCCGGCTCGGGTGTCATCAGGTCGTTCGGGGTGCATTTGAGCACGGCACACAGGACGTCGAGCTCTTCGAGGCGCATCGTCGGCGGGGTGCCGGCCCACCACGACGACATCTTTCCGGCAGAGATCTCGAGCCCGGCATCTGCCAGCATCCGCCGCAGCTGCGCGGACTTCCAGATTCCTCGTTCGGCGGCTCGTAGCCGCAGGCTCCACTGCATCTGGATCCTCTCCTTCGGTTACTCGGTCGGCTCAGTTTGGCCAGTCGGCACGGAGGCCCAGGCGGGCTTCGATGCGGTCGCTTGCGCTGTTCCACGCTCGTTCGATGTGGTCGCTGCGGACGTGGAGGTAGCCCGAGGTGGTGGCCAGCCACTGGTGCCCAAGCAGCTCTTGGAGCGCCTTGAGGTCCATCCCGGCCGCGTACAGCGACGAGGCGCAGTAGTGCCGCAGCACGTGTGGCGTCATCCGGCCCGACCACGCCGGCAACCACTCGTCGACCTGGATTCCCAGCGCGCGGCGCAGCGCGTTCGCGCCGACCCGGCCACAGCGGTCCAGATCGCGGTCGAACCGCTCGGACGGCAGCAGCGGCGCGTCCGGGTCAGCCCAGTCGTGGCCATACTGCGGGCGGACCTCGGCCAGCCACCAGTCGATCAACTGGTTCGCGCCGTTGATCGCTGGCACCAGCCTGGGCTTCGGTCCGCGGCCGCCCGAGCCCTTGCCGTGGCGGACGTGGAGCTTGCCGAACTCGCCCAGATCGGGGCGCCAGTCGCGGACGTCGAGCATGACGGTCTCGTTGATGCGCAGCCCGAGTCGGCGCCACAACGAGGCGGCGAAGTAGTCGCGGGCCGCGGGAAGGTACTTGCGTGCCTGCGGGACCGACCCACGCCAAGCGGTGAACAGCGAGTCGATCTCCTCATCCGATGGCGGCACCCGGACCTTGCCCAGCGATGCCCCGGACTGGCGATTGAACTCATCTATCGGCTGCTCGACCAAGACACCAGTCGCGCGGCGGATCGTGCCGGCGTAGCGGGCGATCACGAACTCGTAGAAGCCCGCCAGTGCTCCGGCCTTGCCCGCCCGGGTGGACACGCTGAGCCCCATCCGCCGCTGCTGTGCCAGGAACGCGTCCGCGTCCGCGCAGGTGGCCTCCCACAGCGGAGTCGACAGCGAGCGAACGAACTCGATGACGATCGCCCGAGTCCCGCCGATGTGGCGGTCCGTCAGACCTGCCGCCGACATCGCCAGCGCGTACTGGTCGACCAGCTCCTGCTCGAAGTCCTGGACCGCCTGCGCACCTATCAGTGCCGGATCAGCAGCGCTGCCACCAGGCAGCGCCACCAAACCCATCAGTCACCATCTTCAAGCGAGGCGATCATGCGTCGATGCTACAGCAAAACCGCCACTCGCAGTGACGCAGAGTCATTGCGGGCGCTGCTAGGCGTCGAACCGACGCCACCTGCGCAAACGCAGATCGGAGCGCATGGACGTCCGACCGAACCTGAGTTCCTAGAGATTGCAGCGTCATGACCACTCAGGTACGAGGTCGAGCGGCCCGCGAAGCAAAGCTCGAGGCGCTCCAGGAGCAGTTGTCCGAGTCCGTCGCTGCGCTTGTGACCGGTGAGGACTGGAAGCGCGCCCTGACCTTCGCCGCGCAGTTCCGCGGGCGCAGCTTCGGGAACTCGATGCTGATCGCGGCGCAGCACTTCGCGGCGTGCGAGGAGGGCAGAGTGCCCGAGCCGACGCCGACGTACGTGGCCGGCTTCCACCAGTGGCTCTCGCTCGGCCGCAGCGTCGCGAAAGGCCAGCACGGCTACGGCATCCTCGCACCGGTCACCGGTCGGTTTGCCTCGTTCACCCCCGACGACCCGAACTCCTGGCGACGCTTGGCGCGCAACGAGAAGCCGATGTCCGGGGAGTACGCCCGAACCCGCATGATCGGGGTCAAGCCGACCTACGTCTGGGACATCTCCCAGACCACAGGTGACCCGGTGCCCGAACTCCCCCGCCCCTCCCTGCTCCAAGGCCAGGCCCCGGCCGGGCTGTGGGACGGACTCGCCGACCAGATCACCGCCGCTGGCTTCGAGCTCCGACTCGTCTCCTCTGCCGCGGCGATCGGAGGCGCCAACGGGCTGACCGACTTCCTCTCCCGCGAGGTCACGATCCGCATGGACATGGACGAATCGGCCCAGGTGAAAACGCTCGCCCACGAACTCGGCCACGTTCTCCTCCACGCGCCGCCAGAGACCGCACTGTCGACCCAGTCCGCCGCCGACGCGACCCTGCACCGTGGGATCGCAGAGGTGGAAGCCGAATCAGTCGCGCTAACTCTTATCTGGACAGCATCGGGCGGGTGGGCTTTCTCTGGCAGTTCACCCACAGCGCGAAGACGAGGTGTCCATGAGAGTTCAAGCTATCCGCGGTGTCGACGGTCTGGAGGTCCGGCTCGTCGGCGGGGACGGGACCACTGTCGATGTGGTGACCGGCTACCTTCGCTACCTGACGGCACGTGGTTGCTCGCCGAACACCGTGCGCAGCTACGCCTACGACCTGCTGCACCTGTGGCGGTTCCTCGACCACTCAGGAATGGGCTGGGACGAACTGCGTCCACGGTCCTCGATCGACCTGCTGACATTCCTCCGCACGGAGCCGACGAGATCACGGGCACGGCGGCTGTCGCTGACTGCGGTCGGACCTACGGGAACACCGATCCTGTCAGCGGCGACGATCAACAGGATCTTGACTGGAGTCGGTGGCTTCTACGAGTGGGCGATCGCGACTGAGCAGTACGACGGCGCAAACCCGATCGAGCGTCGTCCCGACCCGGCGTGGCAGCGCGTCACGGACCGGCACCAGCCTTTTGCTGGTGAGGCCAGTCGGCAGCGGCCACAACGACGAGCGTTGAAGGTCCGTCAGCCGAAGCGTCTCCCGCGGCCACTGTCTGACGAGCAGGTTGCCGCGTTGTTCGCCAAGGTCGCATGTCGTCGCGATCGGGCGATGCTGCTACTGATGCTCAATGGCGGCCTGCGTCCGGGCGAGGTACTCAGCCTGCACCTGGACGACGTCGCCTACGGCCGACGTCGTGTCTTCGTGCGCGTGCGCGACGACCACCCGGCAGGGGTCCGGCAGAAGTCACGGACCGAACGGGTTGTCGACCTGTTCGACACCGACACACTCGCCGCGCTGAGCGACTACGTGATGTCCGAACGCCCGGCACAGGCATCTTCGCCGTTCGTGTTCCTGGTCGGCGGCAAGGGCTCCAGACGGTGCGAGCCATTGAGCTACGCGGCGCTTGTCCGCTTGTTTGCCCGTGCTGCGACCCGAGCAGGCATCCGCGAGCCGTGGGTCACCCCGCACGCACTCCGGCATACGCACGCGACCCGAATGTGGGAGGGCGGGATGCGGGAGTTGACGTTGCAGCGCAGGCTCGGCCACGCCTCGGTGGAGTCCACCCGCATCTACACCCGCGTCGCTGACCACGAAGTCGCCGCGGACTACCAGCGCGCGCTCGGCCAGCAGGAGCACGTTCGAACGACCCCGCGGGCCGGTGACGCACGATGACAACGCCGGCCGCGATACCGGTGGTGTTGGCGCAAACCCCCGAGCACGCATCGGCTGAGGAGTTCGCGCAACTGATCCGCGCGGTGACGAACGACCCCTCGTATCTGAGCCTCAAACTCAAGCACCGCAAGGAGTTCGTGGCGCGCTACCCCGATCTGAGCGAGTGGTTCGCCGAGCCGTTGACCCACCGCGTCGGCCGCCTGTTGGATGAAGACCCTCGCTGCGGCCCGCTCACCGATCCCATCTCCTACAACGCACGCCACTACCTGACCTTCCTGGGAGTCGCCGGCAGGGTGAGGTTCGACTGGGACTGGCTACTCGCCGTCCCGGCCTTGAACGTGTGGGTCCACGCCGAGGCGTTGAACCTGCCGTTGGTGCAGGCCCGTGACGAGCTGAGTGAGCTCGGCTCCCGGGTGGGTTTTCGGACCAAGACCGCCAGCCGCGCCGCGCAGTGGGCATTGTCGCGGATGCTGCTGCACAGCGGAGTCCCCGCGCTCGACGCGTTCACCGTCGCGGACTTCCAGGATCTCCTGCACGCGATCGACGACTTCGGCCGCCGACCCGATCGGCGCCACTTCCACGGCGACGACTCCCAGTGGGCCAGCAAGCGACGCAACTGGGGATCGCAGGTCTTCCTCCTGCAGCTGCTGCTCTACCACGCCGGTCACATCCCCGAGGTGCCGAAGGAGCCGCTGCCGAAACGGGTGGTCTGGCCACCCATGCCGCAGGTCATGACCGTCACGATCGAGCGCTACCTGGATGCCCGCAGCCAGCTCGACCGGCCCTCCACGGTCCAGAACATCTCCGCAGGGCTGCGCAGGTTCACCACTTGGCTGATGGCCAACCGTGCGCCGGTGGCGTCCTTCGCCGAGGTCTCCCGTGCCGACGCTCTGGAGTTCTGCGTCTGGCTGACCACGCTCACCCATCACCGCACCGGCGCCCCGCTGGCTCCCGCGACCCGGCGGCAAGACATCCATGCCGTGCTCGGGTTCTTCCGTGACGGCTACGCCTGGCAATGGCCTCACATGCCCGGTCGTCCGCTGCTGATGAACGGCGACCTGCCCAAGATCACCCGTGCCGTCCCCAGGTTCATCCCCGACAACGAGCTGACGGTCCTCATGGACGCCGTCCGCGCGCTTGAGTGCCCCTTCCAGCGCGCGGCGTTGCTGATCGCCAGATGGAGTGGTGCCCGTCGCAGCGAGATCCGCATGCTCGACCTGGACTGCCTCGACGCCTACCCCGACGGCACACCCCGGCTGCGGCTGCCCGCCAGCAAGAACTACTCCGAACGCACCGTGCCGATAAACGAGGAAGCAGCCGACGCCATCCGGACCCTCCACGGCCTGCGCCGCGAGCAGATCGACAGGCCGCTACCCGGCAACCACAAGGAACGTCCCGCTCGGCGCCTGTTCGTCCGCCAGGGACGGGTCCTCTCGAACGCCTACCTCTTCGACGACGCCTTGACGAGGGCCTGCCAGGCAGCGGGCCTGGTCAACCCGCAGGGCAAACCGACGATCACTGCCCACAGGTTCCGCCACACCGTCGGAACTCAACTCGCGGAACGCGGCGCGCGACTCCAGACGATCATGAGCGTCCTGGGCCACAAGAGCGTGCAGATGGCGCTGGTCTACGCCCACGTCAGCGACCCCGCCGTTCTCGACGACTACAGCTCTGTCCTCGGCGCCGACGCCACCATCGCCGGACCGTCAGCCTCCGCCGTCCGGAACCGAGAACTTACACCCGAGACGGTCGACTGGATCAAGGGCAACTTCTTCCGCACCGAACTCGAGCTCGGCCACTGTCTGCGCCTGCCAGCCGAAGGCCCCTGCGAGTGCGACCTGTACTTGACGTGCGCGAAGTTCATCACCACGCCGAAGTACGCCCCGCGCCTGCGCGACCGCTACTCCACGGAGCTCGTACTCAGCGACCACGCCCGCAGCCAGGGATGGACACGCGAGGTCGAGCGACATGAGGTCGTCGCCCGACGCATCTGCCAACTCCTGGACGATCTCGGCGAGCCGTTGACGGTCAACGACCCACCGACCTGCACCGGCGATCACGAAGAGAACGTTCCGTCAATTCAGGGCTGAGCATCAGTGCCCGGACACGAGGATCGCGACCACGAGCGCGGTGCACTCCAATCCCGGCAACGGCCCAACGGCAGCGCAAAGCCGATCCAGAAAAGCCCCGGTCCGGCCTACCTACAGGACGTCACTCCACTTCAGTTGTTGCCGCCGGTGTAGCTGCCGTCGGCAAAGCCAAGCAGCAACCCCAGGGCTGCGATTGCGATCCCGGAGTACAACAGAATGTGGCCGGCCTTCTTGATGTCGACGTGCGGCGTCTCGGCGGTGACTGCGAATTTCAGCACCGCACCGACGATGGCCAGGAAGATGCCGAGGCCGAGGAGTCCCATGATGTCCCTTCAGTTCTGGCCGGAGCCGTTGGTGCCTGGCTGATCACCGTTCGTGCCGGAGCCGCCGGAGCCGTTGCCCGCCTCGCCCGTGTCGCCGGACCCACCGGTGGTGCCGCCCGTGGTTTCCTCGCCGCTGCCCTGCTGATCCGCGTCATCTGATACGCCCTGGTCGCCAGAGCCGTCGGTCTGCTGGTCGCCCGGCTGGTCTCCGCCCGACTGGTCACCCCGGCCGTCCTGGCCGTCCTGGCCATCGCCCTGGCCGTCGCCCTGGTCACCCTGTTCAGTTCCGCCCCGCTCGGTTCCGTCCCGCTCGGTTCCGTCCCGCTCGGTTCCGTCCCGCTCGGTTCCGTCCTGGCCGGGCTGGTCATCGTCGTCGTCGATCGTGGTGTCGGGCTGGTGCTCGACTGGCCCCTGCTCGTCGGGGTTGGGGATGTTGAAGGGGGTCAGCCCGTTGACCACTTTCGACACGATGCGCTGCGCTGGAGGTGGCAACTCGTTGGCAGCGGCGGCCCCCAGTCCCCCGGCCAGGATTCCCGTTGTCACCAGGCCGATGATCGCGGTCCGGGCGGTCCTGCTCCGCTGGTCGCGGGCGACCGCCAATGGGATTGCTCCCGCGAGGACGGCTGCGAGTTCGGTGTCGACGGGCGGCGCAGGTCGGTCGGCAACCGCCCGCAGTTCGGTGAAGAGGACGCTCAGGACCGGGTCGTTCAGCGCCTCGTCGTGGGGGCCCGCCGGGCTCTTGATCTCGTCCATCGTGTTCACTCCGTCGTCTCGTGGCCACCGGCGAGGTGGCCCGTCTCGGTACTCAGCAGCATCCGCAGCGATGCCAGCGCCTTGCCCTGCAACTTCTTCACCGCGACCTCGCTGCGCCCGATCACCGCCGCGGTCTCGCGGATCGTCAGCTCGCCCAGCACCCGCAGCACGACCACGGAGCGCTGGTCGTCCGGCAGGAGCTCGAGGACATCGAGCACCCCGCCGGATCTGATCCGCTCCAGCGCCTGGTCTTCTGCCGAGGCGTGGCTTCGCGGGTCGTCCTCGGCGTCGTACTCCTGATGCACCGGGCGCCGGCCGCGGCTGCGGAACTCATCGACCAGCCGCCCGTGGGCAACTGAGAACGTGAACGCCCGCAGACCCTGCCAGCCACCGGTGATCTCGCCGATCCGCGGGAGGACTCGCACGAACACGTCGTTCGTGAGTCCCTCGGGATCCTGCGCCCCCCGCAGCGTGAGGTAGCCGATGACCCGCGGCGACAGCGCTTCGTAGATCGTGCGCAACGCGCTGGTGTCGCCTGCGGCGGCGGCTGACACCGCCACCTCGAGCTCATCGGTCATCGACTGGGTCCTCCCGGGCAGCATGGTAGGGCGAACAGGTCGTCTGCCCGCCCCACCGAGGATGGCGATCTCAGCCGTTGGAGCCATCCCCGTTGGCGCCGTCGCCGGCGTTGCCCTGGGCGTCGTCAGCGGGACCGGAGTCGCCGTTGCCGGCGTCGCCCTCGTTGCTGTCGCCAGCGTTGTCCTGGTCGTCGCCCTGGGCGCCGTCATCGGTGTTCGTGTTGTCGCCGTTGTCGTCGCCGTCCGCGACCTCACCGTCGTCGACGTTCTCGTTCTCGCCGTTGTTGTCACCCTCGACGACGTCACCTTCGTCGGTGTCGCCGTCCTGACCGTCGCCGACCTCACCGTCATCGGTGTTCGTGTTGTCGCCGTTGTTGTCACCCTCAACGACGTCACCTTCGTCGGTGTCGCCGTCCTGACCGTCGCCGACCTCACCGTCATCGGTGTTCGTGTTGTCGCCGTTGTTGTCACCCTCAACGACGTCACCTTCGTCGGTGTTGCCGTCCTGACCGTCGCCGACCGCGGCGTCGTCGGTGTTCGTGTTGTCCCCGTTGTTGTCGTCGACGGCTGCGTCGTCGGTGTTGGCCGGGTCAGCCGGCTCGCTGGGCGGGTCGACGGTCTCGACCTGAGCGGGAGCCGGCGGGTTGGACTCGTCAGCTGCCGCGGCCACGAGGCCGATGCCGCCGATCGCGACGACGGCGAGGCCGGCAGCGGCGACGGTACGGATGCTGGTGGTCTTCATGTGATCTCCCAGGGCTTGTTGGACGGTGAGTCGTGTCAAACGGGGAACCGAAAGCGGGACGAACCGCAGCACCCCGTTGTCCAGATTGCGAGACCCCGGGCAAAGCGAGCCCTGGACGGCCTGAGCACCTCAAACCCACACCGGGCGGACCCGAACTCGTCGAACCCAGCGCACTGGCCGTGGCTGCCAGTCGCCAGACGATCGAAGGCCTCGAACAGCAGGCGATCGAAACCCTGGGCGAGGGCGGACACCGCGAACTCCGATGTCTGACGAAGCTGCCCGACGCTACCAGTAGCCGAGGCGGCCTCAGCCTCCGACGGGTCCAGGATCTCGCCGCTCCCCCCGGCACCGGCGGTGCACCTTCCTCCCACAACCCGTGGGAGGACCGATGCGTACCAACAGCCGCACCCTGGACGAGAAGATCGCCGACCGCGACGCGAAGCTCGACGCTCTGCACGCCAAACTCACCGAAGCCGTCGAGCAACTCGTTACCGGCGAGGACTGGCGACACGCGATGGAGTTCGCCGCCCGCTTCCGCGCCCGCTCGTTCAACAACTCGCTCCTCATCTGGGTCCAGCACGCCGTCGCCTACGCCGAGGGCCGCGTCCCCGACCCCAACCCGACCTATGTCGCGGGCTTCAAGCAATGGCAGTCCCTCGGTCGCCACGTGATGAAGGGTCAAGCCGGCTACCAGATCTTCGCGCCCGTCACCGCACGCATGGCATCTCACGAGCCCAACAACCCCGACAGCTGGCATCGCCTCGGTCGCGGTCAGAGGCCGGCGCCCGGTGAGGTCGTGCGCGCGCGGATGATCAGCGTCCGGCCCACCTACGTATGGGCGCTATCGCAGACCGACGGCGAACCGCTGCCCGAGACACCCGCACCCAAACTCCTCGAAGGCCAAGCCCCCGCCGGCCTCTGGGACGCACTAGCCGACCAGATCACCACGCACGGGTTCGAGCTGCGGCTCGTGTCCACCTCCGACGCCATCGGCGGAGCCAACGGGCTCACCGACTACCTCACCCACGAGGTCGCAGTGCGGATGGACATGGACGACGCGGCACAGGTCAAAACGCTCGCCCACGAACTGGGCCACGTCATCCTCCACGGCCCCGACAACACCGACGCAGCGATGCACCGCGGAGTCGCGGAGATCGAGGCGGAATCGGTCGCGCTGATGCTCCTCGCCGCGCACAACATGGACAGCTCTCAATACACCGTCCCCTACGTATCGACCTGGGCCTCCCGCATCGAGGGCATCGACCCCGTCACCGCCGTCCATCAGCTCGCCGCCCGCGTCCGGACCACTGCCCTAGGCATCCTCGACAAGCTCGACACCCAAACCCTGCCCAACGGGAACCCGCCCGGGCTGGACCGCGCGATCGCACGGAGCCTCGAATCTGCCGCCCAGCCCATCCCCAACGCCGCCCACGCATCTCGCTCGACCGTCGGAGGACCATCACTATGAACCCACACGGACCTGTCCCGCCCCTTGACAACCGACCTGTCCAGATAGTCATGGTCGGCGCCGCCCACGGGCTCGACACCTCCTCCTACACGGTGCCGTACGTGTCGACCTGGGCAGCAAGCATCCCGGGGAAGAACCCGGTCGAGGTCGTCCAGTCGACCGCCGAACGCGTCCGCGCGACCGCGATCGGCATCCTCGAAAAGGTCGACACCCAGCAGGTCGGCGACGGCAACCCGCCTGGACTCGACCGAGAAGCCCTCAGCCACCGCACCGGGACGGCTCCTGTGACGACCAACGCACGCCGCGACGGGGCGGTGCTGGGGCTATGAGGATCCCGGTCGTCCTGAGCGTCGTTCACGTCGCCATCGATGCCGACGGCGTGCTGGAGGTCGACGTCGACGGTGTCCCGCGCGATTCCGAACAGGGCAAAACCCGTGGCGACCTTCGCGCAGTGATCGACGAGATCACTTCAGACCTCGGCGCCCCGGTGCGCGTCGAGGTACGCGAGGCCGACGGCTCGACCTTCACCGACGTCGCGACTCCCCCGACTCCGGCACCAGCCGTCGTCGAGCAGCCACCCACCCCGCCACCTCCTCCGGCGCTCGCTGGTGCCGGGTTCCAGCCCGGCGAGGAGGTCGCGCTGGCCTACGTCGTCGTACGCCAGAACGCCGATACCGAAGGCAACGCCTCACTCAACCTCCCTCCCGCGCTGCTCGCCGCAACGCGTGGCGGCCTCGTGCTCCTCGGGATGACCTCGCGGACAGTCACCCCGTTCGAGGCGCCGGCGTGAACCCCGCAGTACGTGGCGCGAACGACGAGCTCGTGAACCTGGCACTCATCGGGATGCTGGCGGCGTTCGCTCTGGCGCTGGTGCTCCGCGCCGCAGCCACGGCCGCTGCGGTCGCAACGGGCGCGGCCGAGCCCGAAGGCGGGATCGCGAGCGGACTGCGTGTGCTCGCCGACCCGAGCCAACCGGCGCGGGCGTTCGAGGCGCCCGGGTTGTCAGCGATCGCGTACTGGAGCGTGCTGACGCTGTTCCTCGCAGTCCTCGCGACAGTCGCCTGGTGCGTGTGGAGAGTCGTCGCTCGGCTCCGCCACCGGACTGCTCGAGATCCCCACCGCATCCAGGGCACGGCAACCGCGCGGGACATCGACACAAGCGCATCGAAGAAGGCCCTCGTACGACGCGCCGCGACCCTCCGCCCCTCGATCCGCCATCCCCGCGCGAACGATGTCGGCTACCTGATCGGGCGCAGTTGCGGCCGCGAGATCTGGGCATCGGTCGAGGACTCGATCCTCGTGATCGGCCCGCCACGCTCCGGCAAGGGACTGCACCTCGTCATCAATGCCATCCTCGACGCGCCCGGCGCCGTCGTCACCACCTCCACCCGGCCGGACAACATCGCCGCCACGATCACCGCCCGCAAGGAACGAGGGCCGGTCGCCGTCCTCGACCCTCAACACCTCACCGAGGGACTGCCCGCCGTCGACGGCTGCGGCGTCCGATGGTCGCCCATCCGCGGCTGCGAACAGCCCCTGACCGCGATGATCCGCGCTTCAGGGCTGGCATCGTCGACCGGACTCTCTTCCGGCGGCACCGAGTCCGGCGGCTTCTGGGAAGGCAAGGCCCGCTCCGCCCTCCAAGCACTCCTCCACGCAGCCGCCCTCGAGAAGCTACCGACTCACGCCCTCTTCGATTGGTCACTATCCGCGTCTGCCGCAACCGACGCCGTCGGCATCCTCGCCAGTCACCCGCAAGCCGCAGCGGGATGGTCGGACTCACTCGAAGGCATGATCACCTCCGATCCGCGCACACGTGACTCCATCTGGATGGCCGTCGCCCAAGCCCTCTCATGCCTCGCCGACCCCGCTGTGCTGGACGCCGTCAGCCCGGAGCCGGGCGAGGCGTTCGACCCGCGCGACTTCCTCACCCAGAACGGCACGCTTTACCTTCTCGCCACGGGAGCCGGCGCGGGAGCCTCGTGGCCGCTCGTCGCCGCGTTCATGGAAGACCTGACCGAGGTCGCCCGTCACCTCGCCGCCGCATCACCCGGTTCGCGCCTGGACCCTCCCGTACTCACGGCGCTCGACGAGATCGGCAACCTCGCACCGCTCCCCTCGCTTCCGGTACTGATGGCCGAGGGAGGTGGCACGGGCATCACGACGATGCCCGTCCTCCAGTCGCTGGCCCAGGCCCGCAACAAGTGGGGCGACCATGCGGCCAGCACGATCTGGGACGCGAGCATCGTCAAGGTCATCCTCGGAGGCGCCTCAGCCTCGAGGGACCTCCAGGAGCTTTCCGTGCTTATCGGCGAACGCGAGGAGCCCACCGACACCGTGAGCATCGGCGACTACGGACAACGCTCTCTCCAGCGATCGAGCCGACGGGTCGCTGTGATGCCACCAGAGCGGATCCGAACGCTTCCGTTCGGGACCGGGCTGGTGCTTCTCCGAAGCGCCCCACCGATCGTCACCGACCTCCGACGCTGGACGTCCCGCTAGCCAGCACCGGGGCCTACGCGTCGGAACTTCGATCCATCAATCCGAGCGCGTCCGCCAACGCTGAGTACTTGCTGAGGTGGGTTCCAGTTCAGCCTGAGCTGCGGCGCCACCCACGCTTGCGCTTCGGATCCAGGTTTCGTGGGGGCCCATCTGGCTCCGGAACTTCGCGGGCGCGTGGCTCAGTGCCTCTTCGCTCGGCGTTCCGTAACCCAGGTTCCGCACGTGGGCGGCGCGCATGTGCGGCTTCGGCGGGCTGTGGTGCCCCAGTGCCACGCCCGCGCGCTGCGTGCCGTATGCCGGAGTCGGCTTGTAGGTGATTCCCTGGGCCTTGGATCCGCCCGCGGCACGCCTCACCGTTGGGCTGCCACCCGGCGAAGCGCGAAGGCTAATGGAAACGTCGACGTACCACCCAAGCGCGTACGCGAGGGCCTGCGTCATGCCTGGCTCGTCGAGTCCCCAGCCGATGAAGTCGGTCGTGTCAAAGGCAACTAACTGCCCCCGGCCGCCACGTCCAACCCACGCATAGGCGTAATCGT
The DNA here is from genome assembly GCF_017310035.1 of Nocardioides sp. S5. NCBI lineage: Bacteria > Bacillati > Actinomycetota > Actinomycetes > Propionibacteriales > Nocardioidaceae > Nocardioides > Nocardioides sp. S5. The sequence goes on along the minus strand of NZ_CP022296.1, from coordinate 1,987,456 downwards.
CATCCTGGGTGAGTAGGACCTGCGCCCCGCTCTGATCGCCACCGAACCAGGTGGGCCAATCGGTCCACTTGGTTAGCGCACTCGCTTGGCCCACCGCGACGTTCCGCATGTACTCGGTGACGTCTCGACAGTCTTCGTGAATAAAGGGGGTGGTGCCGGGCGAGGCGAACTTCAGACCGCGGGCCCTGGCAGCATCAAGGAGATGAACCAGTGCTGGCGAGGTCTCCTTGTCGAGAAGTGGAAGCAGCCACGGCGCGGCCTGATGGCGCCAGCCTGCGGTCGCGCCAACCCATCTTCGTGAACCCAAATCGAGTCCGGTCTTCGATAGGCCGGACATGGCGTACGCAACTACTAGAAGTCGGTCGGTCACCTTCTGTGTAGCTGAGGCCCTCCTCGGCCCCATGAAGGTATTCGAGAGCACCTGGGTAAGCCCATGGGCCGAGAGGCCTGCATCGTTGCTATCCAATCGTGACGCCAGCAATGCCGCACACACTGCCTGGCTGGGACGATCAGCTGACTTAACGCCCTTGCGCGCCAGCCTGCCGAGAGCCTTCGGCCCCCCTGCGCGTTTGACAGTTGTCGGGCTGACGGTCGCTCCGGAGGCCCCGGTGTCCTGGATGCTCCCGGCCAGCATCGTGGTCAATGCCCATTGCTGTGCTCCTGACATCTTGACGCCGGCTAGGTATCCCAGAGCCGATGTTGAGACTCCGGAATCCTCACCAAGCGCTGCACCCACCCTGACAGACGCATCTGCTCTGGCCTTCCCGAATCCGAACTCGGCACGCAGCAACGTCCGGGCGTCCGACGCGACCGCGGTACAGGCAACTGCAGCGATGCCGAGCACCGCTGACGGGCTTGCCAGGCTTCGCGCTTCCGCCCGCCACTGGGCCGCCGCAAACGATGAAGTGTGTGGCTTCTGGAGCGACTCGGGTGACCACTCCGAGCCGTCAAGTCTGATCGTCCTCGGCATCGCCGCAATCTACTCACACTTCGTGGCCGCAAGTTGACGAATCACGGTCCACGCGTGCGACACGCGGTCGCGAATGTAGCTCCCGCAACCCAGTGCCTTGTCCTCGACCGCGCACCTTGCTCATGACCGCAGCTCGCAGGATGGGCTGCCAGACTCAGGAGGCAGGATGTCCATTCCGACCCAGATGAGCCTCGTCGGCTTCGCTGCATCAGCGCCGGAACTCCACTTCACAAAAGCCGGCGCCGAGTGCTGCCGGATGCGCGTCGGCATCGAGCAGTGGCGCAAGGAGATCGACGGCAGCTTCACGAAGCTCGACCCGACCTTCCACGACATGGTGGCGTTCGAGAGCACCGCCCGCGAGACGTACGCCCGTTTCCGCAAGGGCGACTCCTTCGTTGCTAGCGGCTACGTCCACGAGTACGAGGCGGACGGCCGCGAGGGCAGCGTTATCAAGGAGGAGTTCGTGGCTCGCAAGATTGGCCACAACGCCAACAAGACCGACTACGTCGTCCAGCGCGGTCGTCACGCGGCCGACCGGTCCCTGACCGCTGTGCCGCAGCCGCCCGCCGTCGGCCTCTGACTGGACCCGGCGATGAGTCCGTTTCCGGACGAGCCCGACGACGGTGACGCGTACCGCAGCGTGACCGACCTGCTCGAACGCCCGCCGGCCCCGATCAACTGGAACCTCCTCGACGCCGAGCAGGCCGAGATCGAGTGGCATGACCTCGACCACTGGGTGAAATGGCTGAAGAGCACGTTCGGTCTCGCGCCCAACATCGTGCCGCCGTACTGGCACCGCCACGACGAGCTCGTATGGGAACTCTCCGCGCTCCACTGCCACTGGCTGAGCTGCTACCACGAGTCTGCGTCACCATCGGCACCCATCGCATGGATGCGCGACTTCACCGATACTCGCTACCGCCTGCGGGACTGGGTGTCGATCTGTGGCACGCGGCTCGATCGCGACCGTCCCACAAGGCAGACGACGTGGCCCGGCGAGTCAGCGCCCCAAGCAGGCACCGAGATCGAGATCCGGAATCGGGACGAGGACTTCGCGGAGTTCGTCCGCGAGGACGTCCTGCGAAGGCGCCGGATCGCGGGGGTCGCCAGCCAGCAGCTCATCGGCTGAGTCCAGGAGCACGCCATGGCCAGTCCGTGCTCGGACTCATCCACAGAAGTCCGAGCAAGCGCACAACAGCCACGACGACCCGCTCAGAGTCGGTATCCGACCCACTGAAGGGAGGGACGATGCTTCTCCCCCACGCACAGACGCTCGCTCAAGCGAGGTCCTACGTAGCGGCTCTCGCCGACCGAGCGCTCACGCTCGATGCCTCCTCCGCGTACGATCGCGCACTGCTCGAACTCGACCGGGTGCACGACGACGAATGCCCCGCACTCGACACCGAGGACCTCACCGACGACCGCGACATCCTGCTCGCCGTCGCAAGCAACGCCATCGAAGAGCTCGAGAGCTACGGCATCGACGCCCTGTCGGTCGAACTGATCCTCGCCATGCTCGTCGACGCACACGACCTGGACATCGGCTGATGTACGGCGAGAACGGCGCCCAGATGCGCACGGAACTGGCTGCGCTGCTGCGCCAGCACCGGATCATGCGCCGACTCGGCGCAGACTCATCCGCGGAGCGTGCCGCGGCTGGCCAGCAGATTCTGCGGTTCCGGCAGACCATTCTCGTCTGGTGCACGCAAGCCATAGGAGTGGCGCGGCCCCTCACCTTTCCCAACGTTCCGCAGAAGCCGGCCGACCCGTTCCGCGCGGCTAGCGACCACGGCGCCGCAGCAACTGAACTAGCTCGAGCCTTGGAGGCCGCTCGAGATCAGACGACGACACAGCCGGCCTCAAGCCCAGAGTTCACGACTTCGAGCCCGAACCGCGTCGTGGAGCATTGGCGCCTCGCTGCCCGCGCTGCCGCGCTCGCCGAGCACGACACCGCGCCCGATCAGGCGATCCACCTGACCGCAGCACAGGCACGGACGATCGCAGGAGACGTCGCGGCGATCAGCCAGGCACTCGTCGTGCTCGACCGCCGGTATCGCAACACCCCCGGGTGGGAGTCCATCGCCGCGTGCGATCGACTCGGCTGGGCGGCGTTGGCCACGGCCTTGGATGTCAGCCTCGGGCAGCCCGACTACAGCGTCGACCAGACCGGCTGGCGTCCGCGGACCAAGCCCATTGGTGGCCCAGCAAAGCCAGGCGTGCTCGGCGTCCTGCAGGCCGAACACAACCTCCTCGTGAGGCTGGACTCTTTCCCCGACGCGATGACCCTGCGCCTGGTCGTCGACTCGCAGCGACTGCTCAGCGCTGGACTCACGCCGTACGCAGAGCGGATCGACCCACACCTTGCTCGCCAATGGAGTGCCCGTGCAGACATCTACTCGCGCATCCAGAGCGAACTCCGAAACATCGGAGGGCGGCTCGGCAACGGCAAGGCTGCCGCAGGCGAGGCTGCGAATGCCGTCAGCCGATTGAAGGCGCTGCGTCCGGCGACCGTGATCGAACCGAGGAGGCTCGGCGGCTTCCAGACGCTGTTCCGGCGCATCGACTCGCGGATCACGGAGATTGTCGAATCCGGTGTTGAGCGTGGAGTCTTCGTGCAACGCGTCACCGTCCCGCGCCTGGTGAGCGGTGACGGACGCCTGGTCCACCCCGTCCGTGAGCGCTTTGTGCCCGTCGCCCGCGCGGCCGACCTCCAGGTCGTCCGAACAGCACGCGAGCATCTACGACCTCCGCACGAGAGCACCGTCTCGTCGGCGGGCACGAGCCGGGCGGACCTCCACGCCGCCCTGATTCACCGTCCACCCTCGAAGGGAGCCCAGTCCAATGTCCCAGGTCTCTAGCGCGAAAACGTCAGTTCCGCGATCCCGGCAGACGATGGAGCGGTTGCTCTCCGCCGACGAGGTAGCCGACTTCCTCGGCATCCCGGTTGCGACCCTGTATCAGTGGCGCCACAAGGGCTGTGGTCCCGACGCCTATCGCGTCGGCAAGTACCTCCGGTACAACCCGGCGACGGTTCGCGCGTGGCTCGAGGAACGCCTGGCGGTCGACCATGGCGTCGGTTGAGCGCAGGGAACGCAGGGGCAAGAACGGCCAGGTCATCCGGACGTACCGCGTTCGCTGGTGGGGGCCGGACGGCAAGCAACGCAGCAAGAGCTTCAAGCGGAAGGTCGAAGCCGACCGCTTCGCAGCGACCATCTCGGCCGACATCGTCCGAGGTGCGTATATCGACCCGGATGCCGGAAGGGTCCGGTTCGAGGAGTACGCCGAGCGATGGCTCAAGGCACAGACCTTCGAGGAGGGCACATTCGTCGCTGTCGAGTCGCGTCTCAGGAACCATGCCTACCCCGCACTCGGCCAGCGCTTCGTGAACGACATTCAGCCGTCGACGGTCCAAGCCTGGCTCAGCACCCTGAAACAGCTCGCCCCCACATACCGGCAGATCATCTTCGCGAACGTCTCGTCGGTGTTCACGGCGGCAGTTGACGACTCACTGATCGCAGCCAATCCGTGCCGGGCAAGGTCGGTCCGTCGTCCGAAGCTGGATCGACGCAAGGTGACGCCTTGGTCCAAAGAACGTGTGCTCGCGGTCCGCGATGAACTCCCGGAGCGGTACCGCCTAGTCGTGTGGCTCGGCGCCGGCCTGGGTCTACGCCAAGGAGAGATTTTCGGACTGTCGCCCGACGACATCGACCTAGAGCGGGGCGAGGTACACGTCCGGCGACAGGTCAAACTCCTGCCGGCGAACAAGCAGATCTACGGTCTGCCGAAAGGCCGAAAGACACGTGAGGTCCCACTCCCCGACGCCGTGCTGGAAGCAATCAACCTGCATATGACGCGGTGGCCGCCCGTCGAGGTGACATTGCCCTGGGACTCGAGCACCGGGCGGCCATTGAGCGTCCCACTGTTGATCTACTCCCGCGAGAAGAAGGCGCTCGGCCGCAACTACTTCAACGCCTTCTTGTGGAAGCCAGCCCTGGTTGCGGCGGGCGCCGAGCCCACACGCGCGAACGGTTGCCACGCCCTTCGACACTTCTTCGCGAGCACGGCTCTGCATGAAGGGGAATCGATCAAAGCGCTGAGTGAGTACCTCGGCCACGCCGACCCTGGATTCACCCTCCGCACATACACCCACCTCGTCGACGATGGCTCGGACCGAACCAAGCGGGCTGTAGACGCAGTGTTCGATCATAAAACGCCGCACCACGAGCCAACCGCACCGGACGTGTCCGACGCCGACGGAGTCGACGTTCTGAGCGATGGAGATGGTGATGACGATGCCCACTGAACCCGTGCCTGACCTTCCGAAGTGCCGTCGCTGAGAGTCTTTCCGACCCGCATCGCCCGGGGGCAACGCGCCCTCCGTTCCGGCGCAAGATTCGGTGCCCTTTATCGCTGACATCGAAGACCTAGCCAAGGACAATCGCCTAATGAACGCGCGTGCCCAGTGGCCGCCTAACAACAGCCGTCCTCGCCGCCGACTGCCGCGGCCGACGAGTGGGACGTCGAGTACTGACTCGCTCGCTGTGCGCCTTCGGGAGGCGCGGGTGGCCGCGTTCCTCGACGGCGACCAAGGCGAGCCGCAGACCGAACTGGACGCGCTGATCTCGCGGACGGCTCGGCTGTTCCGTGAGTCGATCACCCCGGAGACGCGTAAGGACTATGCCCGTCGCTGGCGCAAGTTCGAGGGCTGGTGCCGAGTGAAGAACCTGGAGCCGCTGAACTGCCCGCCCGAGGTCGTGATGATGTTCCTCGCTGACCATGTCGGGGAACAGGGAGCGGCGCTTGGAACACTTCGGTCGTACATGGCGGCCATCAACCGCATCCATGTGGAGGCCGGTCTAATGCCGCCGGGCGACGACCCGGCCATGACGATGTACCTGCGATCACTCCGGAAGGTGGTCGTCCCTAGAGACCCGGAAGCTCAGGTATCGGCACTCACGATCGGTCCTCTACGTGAGGTCTGTCGGTACCTCGACTCGATCGGACCGGACCCTGTCGAACTCCGGGACAGGACGTTGTTCGCCTTGCACCGGGCCGGTGCCGGGGACGGCGAGATCGCGCGTCTGCGCTGGAACGATGTACGGCTCACCGGCCAGCGCGCGACGCTCCTACTCCGCAGTATCCGCACCGACCGATCCGACCGAATCCTGCACATCAAGGCACACAGGGACCCGGACCTCTGCGGCGTGCGGGCCATTCGGGCTTGGCGTGATCTATCCGGCGCCTCGGTCCCCTGGGTCATCACCCAAACAAGTGGCATCGGCGGCTGCGAGGACCGCGAGTGGACTTCTCGAGATGTGTTCCGGATCCGCAAGGCGCGCCTGTCCTCGCTCGGACACCCCGGGCTGAGGGCGACCCCTGACCAGGCGATGCGACTGCTCGGCTCAGCTCGTGCGGATGTCTTACGAGACAAGGCGATCATCCTCCTCGGATTCGCCGGCGCCTTCCGACGTCCAGATCTCGTCGGCTTCCGATGGGCCGACCTGACCCTCGCTGACAGCGGAATGGTCCTGCGTCTACGCAAGAGCAAGACCGACCGCATCGGCGAGGGCATAGACGTTGGCATCCCAAATGGCGCCTCTCGCATCACCGACCCAGTGGCAGCAATGCTTGAGTGGCGCGGGAGGGTAGGGCGACAACTCGGCCCGGCGTACCTAGACCACGGGCCCTGCTTCACGACGATTGGCCGGTCGGGGCGCATCGGCACTGACCCACTCACGACCAGCGCCATCTCCGTCATGGTCCGCACACGGATGGCGCAGGCGGGCGTCGAAGGTCACTGGTCGGGCCGTTCGCTGCGCCGGGGATTTATCACCACCGCAGCCAACCTTGGACTCCGACTGGAAGACATCGCGAAGGGCTCCCGCCACGCCACCTTGGACAGTTTGATCCGCTACATCGCCAACGACGACCCCTTCCGCAACAATCCGACTGCAAAGATGGGGCTATGAGGGTGGACCGCGACGAAGTCCTAAAGGTCGCGGTGGCCTCAGGGCGCGCAGAACGAGCGGCGGCTGAAGCATCAGCGTACGCGGCGTTCCGTTCACGCTTCGACCTGGGCGACATTGCCGAGGCGCTGACGCTCTATCTCACGACGCTTCTCGATGAGGGATTGCCCACGCGAGCGATATGGGAGCGACTCCACCTGCTGGACCTCGACCGTCGCCTTCGAGGGCTCGCCCCGTGGCATCGACAACCCGACGTCCAGACCTTCCTACGTGGCCTGTTCTCTGACCGTCCCGTCGGAGACAGGCACAGCCACTACGACCCGCTCTACCTCGAGCTCGTGCACGCGATGGTCGACGCGTGCCGGGTATCGACTCCTGACCAACGCCGAGCGCTCGCCGCCTCGATCGTCCAAGGACGGCTTGGACTGAGCGCAGCTGCCATGGCGCGACTTCGCTGGAGAGACGTCCAGATCGGGACGCACCAGGTCCAGATCAGACTCGCCACGAAGGTTGGACGCGGCGCAGCGGTCGCCCAAACGCATTCGCTTGACGCATCGTTCGGTGATACGCGTTGCCCGGTCGCCGCCATACGATCTCTCCGGTCTCTCGGCGGCGGCGAGTTCGTGTTCGGGGCGAACGGACGATCCATTGACGTCAACCGCCTCGGGCGGCTGCTCAAATCCGGCGGCCAAGATGCGTCGGCTCCAGCACAGCGGCGCGACCCAGCTCTGCTTCTGATCGGCTACGCCGCCGGCCTGCGGACAGGCGAGGCCTTACACCTCCGACAGCGGGACGTCGACACACAGGACAGAGGCCTCGTCGTGTCCGTACCCGGGCGACGTCGGCTGACCTACCTACCCTCCGCGGCGGCACCCGCTTATGACCCGGCCACAGCTTGGAGCACCTGGCTACAGCAATTGGAAACAGGCGGTCTCCGCCATCCCGATGGGCTCGCATTCCACGCGACGAACTTCTCCGTCATCTTCGAGAAGGGCCTAGCGGAGGTTGGCCTGAACCGTCTGGTCCATCAGCGAGCCGAAGAAGCAGGACTCACCGGTCGATTCGCCTGGACTTCTCTCCGAACTGGAATGATCAGGACCGCCGTGCGAGATGGCGTGCGCTCGCATGTCATCGCTTCGCATGCCGACCTCGTATCACTCGGATCCGTCCAGCGCCACGAGCGGCGAGAGACCCTTCTGAGCGACCGCAACGTGGCCGGGAAGCTTGGACTCTGATCCCCGGCGCACCCACACGATGACCCACTGACCGAGAGGAACGCCCCGGACCAGGTCGCAATTGAGATCTACGCGGGGCACGCGCTGGCCACTGGCCGCTCGGTCGAGAAAGCACCATCACTGCTCCGGGAGCAGGTCTTTGCGGTCAACCTCAGGCAACAGGAAATAGCGATCGTCGAAAGTAGGCAGACCCAGAACAGCGAGTCGCACCCCCGGTGACGAAGCAGCAAGCCGGAAGCAGTGCCCACGCCAGATGGGTGCAGTTCAATGGACCGAAGGCGTCAGTAGGCGACCTCGATCAGCGTCCCCACCCGTTTGGCCAGAACTTGAAGCCGTCCGGCCTAGGAGCGCCGATGTCGTCGACAACAAGATGCGACGAGACGAACGCCATCAGGTAGCCACCCTCGGGCGCCTGCTGGGTGTATGCCGCGAAGGATAGGGATCCCCGTTACCCGAGGATGCGAACGTAGCGACCTCTGGTGTTAAGCCGCTCGATCTTGCCTTGAGCGGTGAGCTCCGTCATCGCGCTCCGTCGAACTCGTGCGGCGTCTGAGTAGCCCAGGTCATAGGTCCTCTCGAGCCAGGGGCGTATAGACGTCATGACCTCGTCACCCGGGGCTCCCAACGAACGCAGGTAGTCGTAGACCGCCGCGGTGTAGTCGAAGTCGAAGCATCCGGATTGTTCTGACCCTCGTTGACTGGTCATCTCGCCCCGGCCTCCAGGTCTTCTATCGCCTTCGTCAGATTGCTGACGACGTTGGACAGCGCAAGGTAGCGCGGGTTCGCGTTGGACTTGGGCTCGCAGAAGTCCGTACGAATCGCACGCACCCGCTCACGCATCGTCTGGAGTTCCGCGACTGCATGTTGCTTGTCGTTGCTCATATAGACATCACACATCGCCGAGCGAATCCGGTCTAGGCGCAATCGGTCGCGGCAGATGAACACAGCGCGCCGTCCCGGGGAACCGCGTCAGGTTCTGTCTTGCCTCAGGCGCAAGGTACTCCGAACGTAGGAACATCCGCGCTCCGCCGCATGACAGTGCCGGCGAAGTCGCTGATAGCTTCAGAGTAGGGGGTACCCCAAGAGATGGATCTCTTCGAGCGTGCGGTGCCATAGGCCAGTTGTTTGCGATTGAGTGAATGTTCCGAGGGCGCCGACGTTGGCCACGTACACGTCAATAAGGGCGTCGCCTCCATACTGGTAGTGACGTGGGAGTGAAGCCCACCGCGCGTACTTATGTGCCGCGACCAGCAGTGTGCCATTCGTGAGTTGGACCGGCACCGGGTTGAGAGGGGCGCTGTCGCTTGAGCCCCGCCATCCCTGCGTCAGGTGCTCGACTATGCGGTAAGGGTCGTAGGCGTCCCAGCGCGACGTCCAATCGTCGAACTTCTGCCGACCGAGAACTTTCGGGTCCAGGTCGAGATCTTGTTGGACGTCGCGTTCTGTGATTCGCAGGTCTGGGCATGCGTTGAGGAAGTCTTGCGCGAAGTCGCTCAGCGCGCCACTGGTCTCGGCCCAGGCAAGGAAATCTTCCAGTTGCGCTGGTGTCCACCACCGGGCGACCAGGTCCAGCACTGGATCGCTAGCGCTTCCGCACCGGCGCCATTCGACCAGACCGATGTCTGGGCGGATCCAGCCAAGCCCCCATGTAAGCAGGTGAAGGAGCGGCGCCCAGAAGGCGAGCATCTCTTCAGCGGCGTGTTCCCGTTGCCGGCTCCCGGAGACGTCCTCCTCGGTTGGGGCGGGCGGGATTCCCTTAGCGCCCATCGCCCAGGCTTGGGGTAACCATCGGTCCCCGGCGTAGAGCGGTGGGCGTGCGTCCACCAGACGCACGGGTGTCGACATGCCTCCGCCTGCGGGCGTGTCGCTCTTGGCGGAGGGCAGGTCCGGGTCGGGCTCAACCGGCAGTAGGGCGACCCCTGCGTCCTCGTAGGCACTGGCCGGGTTCGGACGTGTGGATGAGTAGCCGAGTCGCCTCAACTCGGCATCTTCTTCCTTGGTAACCCAGGTGATCCACATGTGTTGGTCGATGATGCCGAGGACTTCCTCGGGCGAGGTTGCCTCGCCGATCTTCGACACGAACCAGTTGACCGGGGTCATGTGTTCGTAGGTGAACGTCTTGTAGCCGTCGATCTTCTTCTGCGAGTGCCAGGTCGCGGTGCGAAGGTCCACCCCCATCGTTGCGGCGATCGCGTTGGCGGCCTCACTGATGCGAGGTGGCCGAGCAGCCGGCACGAGGATGTCGCACATCTTGCGTAGGTCGATGCTGATCGCTTCCCGCAGCCTGGATCGTTGGTGCGAGTTGAGGTCGAGGTCGAGCAGAGCGTGGCACTTGTGCAAGAGGCCGGCCGCGAATGGTTCGACCAGGGAGGCAAAATAGGCGGTCGGCGGATTGCAGCCGCCTTCGACGTCGTCTGGACCCGAAGCCGGACACGCGGGCTCTTTGTTTCGCGGCTGAGACTCCGTGCGCACCTGCTCTGCTGCCGGAGGGCGATTCAATGTCCCTGTGAGGGAGCCACCGCGGGCGATCTCTTTTTGGCGGGATCGGGCAGACCCGTCTCCGTGAGTGCTACTCGCTCTTCCCGCAGGATGCAGCGGACCCGACTGCCAGTCGCCGTCGTCGAGCCGCCACGTCTGACTAGGAGCGTCATGCAGCCCGACTGGTGGGGAGTTGGGGTCGAAGTCGAGGCCGACGAGAGCGATGGCCTCCGAGTACGCCGTCCACGCGTGCTGATACTCGCTCTGGATGCGGGCATTGTCCTCGGGGGTGGCTCCTTCTGGGATTACCACGAACTCCGCGGGAGCCGCTGGCTCGGCCCAAGTGAGTTCACCGTCCAACGCGATCGCGTGCACTCGTTCGTTGGTCATCCGATGGTTAGCCCGGAACAGGAGCGTGCCATCGTCTTGCCACACGAATCGCACCGACCACCCGGCTCCGTTGACGTGCCCGTTGCTGCGACGCGCCACGGCCTCGTCCGGCAAGGTGAGTCCCCACTTGTCGAAGTAGTCGGCGAAGCTAGCCTGCTGCGGCGTCATGGAACTGATTGTGCTCGACGGTCGGGTATAGCAGTGATCGAAGTACTCACTTCGTAGTTAAGGGATCGCCGCCAGTGTCGGACCACGCGTCTATTAGGCGATGCGCGGTCGTAGCGACCAGTGCTTGGCGAGAGCTCCCCCCGTTCATGCGTCGGTTGGCGACGTAGGCGAGCGACGTGACGTCGCAGCGGTTCCTCGCGCCCACGCGACGATCGGATCGCGCGATGCCGGCCAAGCGCCGTCAGGCGGCGAAATGCCGCACCTCACGACCTGCAGGACGGATTACGGCGCGAGGTGTGACCGTGACAGGGTGGTTGGGCCGCCGCCGATCGGTGACGCAAATGCCGATCGTTACAGCACCCAACGTTGCGGAGGGTCGTCGCTCGGCCGAGTCTTGTCGACCTCGTCCAGAATCTTCACCAGTCGCTGCACGCTCGTTTCATGCTTCGTCTGCCGCGCGTAGGCAAGGATCATGTTGCGGTCGTAGGAGCCGGTCTTCGACAAGTCCCTGATGTAGCTCTTCGTCATCGTGACGTCGGTGCTCTTCGTCCAGCCGTTGTACCCCTCGGCCACGATGCGTTGCGGCAATCCTGTGGTTTCCTCGTCGAGCCCTGCGTCCATGATTTCGCCAGTGACGAAGTTGTATGCCTTATGCAACTTTGCCCAGGCCGCCATCTCGTCCGGGATCCACTCCACGAGCACGACGACGCTCGACTCAAGATGCTGCAGCTTCTCCGTGGTCTTGTGCCGTGGGCACCACGCGAGAACAACGCCACGGTCTGGCACAGACCCGCTGCGCTCCGTCACGATTGGCAGCTTCGCGAGCTCTGCGTGGTGAGCCGCGCCGCCCTTCGGAACAGAAAGGACGGTCAGACGTGCGCGGTGTTCTCGAGCCACTGCGAGTCCGACGTGCATGCCGAGCGCGAGGGTGTCCTTCCCAGTGGCCCTCGGCATGTAGATGTATTGGTGCTTCAACGCTTTCTGCAGTCGATCTGACATGCCGTGCCTCCTATGCTCGGACTCGAGGTTTGATCGACCATCTGACAGTCTCTTGTGGGCGCGACCAGCTAGTCGTCCAAGAGAGCACGAAAGCGGTTCGTCAGGCTCTCGGGATCGTCGACTTCACTGTCAATGTCCGCCTGAATGGCCGCGCGCAGCTTCGGCAGCATGGGCTAGTCGAGGTGTCGCCGAATTGTGCAGCAGTCCCGTGCGCCTGGCTGAGGGTGTGCGACGGTGGGCGCGATGAATCCGTACGACACGAATATCGTCACCTACCGGACGCTGCTTGACGGCTACGAACAAGCCCTGAGGCGCTTCACAGACGCGTCGAAGGGTCGCAACGCCAGCGACGTATTCTTGCCGCTGTTCGAGGCGCTGAACTGGGCGGTCGCCCTTGATGACCAAGTGCGCGCACACTGGGCTCCTGAGGGAATTCCGTTGGACTGGTCGTGGAGAACTCGGGTTGCAGGAGGTGACCTCGTGAACGCCGTTCGCTGTGCCGTGAACGCCGTTCGCTGTGCCAGAAACCGGGTTCATCATCAGTGGGCGGATGCTCTGGTCCTGCGCGAGGGCATGAGCGCTCCCTTGACACCTCCGCTCGTCCTGCATGAGTGGAGTTGGCGACCGCTAGGTGATCTGCCGAAGTCCGACGGGCGCAGGACGCCTGTGATCATCGAGGCGGAGTCCGACTACGGCTGCTCCTGGCCACTCTTCCTGCCCGCATCACACTGACCGGACTCTTAAAAACGTTCCGCCGGCTCGCCGACATGCTGGCACCACCTCGACCTCGGTAAGGCCAATCGACCCTTCCTCGCAGGCGGCGGAAGGACGCACCCGTCCCGAGGCCGCCTCGACCTCACGTGTTGCGAGCGCCTTCGACCCTCGTGATCCAGCTCTTGCCCTCGTCGTTCGGATCCTCGTCCTCTGGAACGCTGAGCACCTCCTGGACCTTGTACCAGCCGCCGGGCCATCCGTTGATGGGTACGGCATACGACACCCATGCCCGCAATACGCGGTCGCGGGTGTTCCACGTCTCTAGGACGCCTGGATACCAACGACCCCGTTCCTCCACCCATACGCGATCGGTAGTGGGCACATTCGTCATGCGTCGACGGTAATAGGAACCGGCTGCCGCCGAAGTGCGAATCGGGGATTGTCCAGCGAGGCATGCAAGCGGCGGAATGCCGCACCGGCGCTACTCAGTCCGACCCCAGCGCCGCTGTGACGCGGGACCTGCGGTTGGTAACAACATCGACCATGCTCGGAAGGCTGGAGACCTAGACTCCCTCGGGTGACGATGTAGGGAGACGCCATGCCAAACAGCGACGAAGTGGACCGGATCGTCCGCTTGTGGGAGCGCAAGCAAGACCATTTGCTCTCGGCTGAGCGTCGTCGCACCTTCGCGGAGCGAGCTGAAGTTCACGAACTGGCGTCCGCGTCGTTCGTCGTCGCACTCCGCTCCGCTCAGACCGTGATGGACGCTTGCCAAGGAAGACTCCTGCTGGTCGAGTGGCTTGCGGCAGCTCGGCACCTGGCGGAAGCGGAGCGGCGGCGCGCTGAGGCTGACCGCAAATTGGTCGAGGCGGAGCGACAGGCGATCGAGGCCGAGCAACGGGCGATCGAGGCCGAGTATGAGGCCGCGGGCTCGGTCGACCTGGACGAGGTTCGCGAGGAGCGCGCCGCCGTGGCTGCAACTATGGAGCAAGCACGGATCGCGAAGCGTGAGGATGCTTGGGCGAAGAGCAGGGCGCGACGGGAGGCGCGGGAAGTCGCGCAACGTGAGTCTCAGAGCAGACGCCTCTCCACGTTGACCCCGGAGGAGCGAGAGGCCAATTTGCAGGAGTGGAGAGACTCGCTGCGTGTCGAGGCAACTCCGGCTGCATCGGCCCCACACGTCCCGCGGGTGCCGGCAGCGCAGGAGGCCGACCTATGTCCCTCCTGCAACACACTGCCAGACCCTCTGGGTCACTGTCGGTGTAGCTGAACGCAAGCCGCACCGGCGCCGGCCACTAACCAGCGCCGAAGGCGGAACGCCGATCAGTGGCCGGAGCCGGGAGCGCTGGCAAGCGGCGGAATGGGTCACCTCTGCGACCGCGCGGCCCACGAGGAAGAGGCCCTGATCGGAGTTGCGATCGAACTTGGACTCCACCGCGACCAAATCGCCGCCGTGCACGCCACCTTCCTCGATGCCATGGCCATCGCTGCCTGGGAGGACGGCGTCGTGACCGAGTCGGAGTTCGCCGACCTGAGCAGCGTGGCGAGCATGCTTGGCCTTCCGGGCGGGCTCGTGCGGATCGCCCTCGAACGTGCCGAGAAGCTCGCCGGACGCTCAGCCACCGACGGTGACTTCAGGCTGGAGATGGGCGACCAGGTGGTCTTCACCGGCGAGCTCTCTGTGCCTCGGGGTCAACTGGAGGACCTGGTGCAGCAGGCCGGGCTGAAGTGCGGCGGCATCACGAAGAAGACCAAGGTCGTGGTCGCCGCCGACCCCGACTCGCAAAGCGGCAAGGCTGCGAAGGCCCGCAGTTATGGCATTCCCGTCATCACAGAGGCGGCCTTCGCGCGACTGATCGGCAGCATGCACTAGGACTGTCGGGGGCGGCGTGTGCGACTCGCGGCGGAATGGGCTAAGGGGTGCGCACTAACGCTTCCCGCACGCGCACGGTCTGCGACGGGCGGGTGTAGCGTCACCGGGCTCGGCCACCATGCCGCGCGTCCCCGTAGAGAAAACTTCCAAGCTCAACGCCCGCCGCTCGATCGGGGCCTACCCTGAGGGAATGAAACGCCTGATCTCTGGTTTCATCGGGTCCGCTCTTGTCGCAACGAGCCTGGTAGCGCTCGTAGACGCACCCGCAAGCGCGACCACGGCGATGCCCTATCTCAAGTCTTTGGCGAAGCAGATGCGATGCAAGTACGGGGAGGCCGACGCGCTTGCCTCGGATGCTCGAGTTGCTCATGGTTGGAACTGTGTTGTCCGTCCCGGATCCAGTGGGCGGCGTGAGTACTACCTGATGACGTATCGAAACACCTCACGTGCGCTGGACGAGTGGCGGGACTGGCTCTCGTGCACGACCTACGACTACGACACCGAGCCGTGCGAACCGGGATACATGGCTCGCAAGGCCGGGGTTCTGATCATCGACCAGTCCAAGGGGGACTCGTATACATATGAAGCCGCGGCCTATGCGGCCCGCAAAGTCGGGGGACGCGTGGTAGCCGGGTATCGCTACCAAGGCTGATCACCCAAGGCCTGCCCGGCGGGGCAGCCGACAGGCGGCGAAGGGCAGCGACGTTCGCGTCGCGCAAGTCAGTCGATCCGCCGTTGAAACGCGTGGGCCTGACACCGCGGCCTCGACGTCCGTCACTGCCGCGGGACTACGTGCAGAACTGGCGGTTGCCGGAACCAGGGTATAGCGAGCGGGCTCTGACCGAGCAAGAGTTCTGAAGGCGATGCTCAGCATTCATCAGTGCGCAATGCCTCCCTGGCCACACGCGCTGAGATCCCGCACGCCGGACCGAAAGGGCACCGCCCGCCGTTCGGGCGGTGGCCGACGCCTGCGGGTCGAACACACCGGTCAGTCCTCGGCACCTTCCCCATGAGCGCGATCGTCTCCAGAGGTAGGGATGCGATGGAGAAGAGTTGCGAGGTCGTCCACGCGGATCCGGATCGGCCGGCCGCTACCTGCCCCGCGCTTGCCGAGCGTGTAAGCAGGGAGATCACCCTTGGCGATGAAGCGCCTAACGGTCTTCGCGGACACTGCGAGCATCTCTGCAGCCTCCTGCAGGCTGACGTATCGGCTCGCCATGACCGCCCTCCCCTGCTCTTACCGACGCCTGTCAGGCAGTCAGTGGACCCTGCGGGAGTCGAACCCGCAACCCCCTCGCTGCGAAACGTGGTGCGCTCCCAATCGCGCCGCTCAACGTCGAGGCCGAGATGACGGCGATCCTCAAGCGTGAGGGCCGCAAGCGCTGGTCCTACAGGCGCTGTGATCCAAGGACCGCGGATAATCAAACTCCTCTGCCAACGACGGACTCTGCTGTTCGAGGGGTCGCGAGCGCGTGGCCCCAGTGTGGACCGAACCTCCGCAATCTTCTTGTCTCCGCAGGTCAGCGAGCCGCGCGATCAGATCTACGACATCTAGACTCCAAGACCTAGCGAACCGGCTCCTGACCTGCGAAAACGCAGATTCGGGAGCCGGTTTGTTTCGTCTCAGTCCGCAACGAGTCCGCAAAACGTTTCATCGCGGACCAATGACGGACGGTGTCGGCCAACGGGAGCCAGCGGCGTCCGGACCGGGAGATCACTTCCCGGTACGATCGGAACATGACCAAGCCGACGCCCGAAGTCGGTCCGCTCACCGGCCCGACTGGTCGGCTCGTGGCTGCCCACCGGGACCAGTTGCGCGAGGTGCTCGAGCGTCACGGCGTCGGGAACGCCCGCCTCTTTGGCAGCGTTGCCCGCGGCGACGACCACGACGGCAGTGATCTGGACATCCTGGTCGACTTCGCGCCCCGCACAAGCTTGTTCACCATCCTGCGGATTCAGGACGAGCTCGAGGCCATCCTGGGCGTCCCTGTAGACCTCGTACCTCACTCTGGGCTCAAGGATCGCGTGCGGGTCCGTGTCCAGCAGGACCTCATCGCACTGTGAGTCGTCACGACGCCGATCGCCTCGACGACATCACCGCCGCGACTGAGGCCATCCGATCGCATGTCGAGCGGGGACCGCTGTCGGACAGCTTGGTGAGCGACGCGGTACGCATCCGACTCCTGGAGATCGGTGAAGCAGTCAAGGCGCTCCCCGAGAACCTGACATCAACCGAACCCGACATCCCGTGGCGCCAGATCGCGCGCATGCGCGACCACCTCGCGCACCGGTACTTCATGACCGAGCTTGAGATCCTGCAGAGCACCATCGAGGAAGATCTAGGCCCACTGCGCGACGCCGTCGACCGCATGCGCGCACGCTCGGTGTCAGGTTCGGGCGAGGATTCGACTCAGAGCGATTCGGCTGACTGAAGCTCCTCGGCTCTTGTCTGCATCACCGCGTCGATCGCCGAGCGGGTCGACTCATCCGAGTCCGGCCACAGATGGGCGTACGTGTCGAGCGTGGTCTTGGCTGAGGCGTGCCGCAAGCGCGCCTGGACGACCTTCACGTCGGCACCGCTGGCGATGAGCATGCTCGCCAGGTAGTGCCTCAGGTCATGGAACCTGAAATCCGGCGGCAGCCCAGACACTTTCGCTCTCGCCCTGCGCATCGCTCGTTGCAAGGTCCACGGCGCCAACTGATCACCCCACTCATTGACGAGCACGAAGCCTTCGGCCGACCACTTCCGGGGCTGCTGCACGATCAGGTGACAGGTTGGGTCACGCAGCCTGAGTGGCTGACGCGGTCATGATGGTCTCGAACTCGATGGGGGTCAATCGGCCGAGGGCGGCCTGTCGACGGCGGCGGTGGTAGGTCCTCTCGATCCAGGTCACGACCTCAATCCGGAGCTCCTCGCGAGTGGCCCAGGAGCGACGGTCGAGGACATTCCTCTGGAGCAAGCTGAAGAAGCTCTCCATGGCGGCGTTGTCGCCCGCGGCACCGACGCGACCCATCGATCCGACCATGCCGTGACGGTTGAGCGCGTGGACGAATTTGCGGCTGCGGAACTGGGCAGGTTCAACCAGTCGATCGCGGGGTCCCGGTCGTCCTGTGGCTGCGCGGGGACGACGTGCTCGTGCCCGCGCCGGTCGACGCCTCCTGCGAGGATCCCTCGTCCGAGGTCGTGGAGGCCACGCTCCGCACCCTGGCGGCCGCCCCCTCGACGCAGGAGCGTGACCGGGGGCTGGCCTCGGCCCTTCCCCCGTCAGCGCGCCTCGAGCTGGTCGCGACCAGCGACGGCCTCGCCCGCGTGGACGTCGACCTGATCGACCTCGGCGATCCCGAGAGACTGCCGTTCGCGGTCGGTCAGCTGGTGCTGTCGGTGACGTCCGCGCCCGGCGTCGACGCGGTCGAGATGACCACCTCCGGTCGCCTCGTCGAGGCGCCACTTCCCGGGGGCGCCCTCGCGGACGGGGCGGTGACGGCGGACGACTACGCCGAGCTGCTGAGCGGGCCTGACGAGACCGCCGACGTGCCGAGTGACCTCGGCTGCCCCGACCCGGACCCGGAGCGCTGAGCGCTGAGCGCTGAGCGCTGAGCGGGCACGGTGTGACAGTCGTGTGACGGCTCGATGACCGGCGCCCGTCGATCCCGCTCCACCTCGTTCGGTCTCCTTGCCCGGCACGCCCGGTGGTGTCTTGATGGAGGAGCAGGCCGGGCGCCGTCCCGGCAACGCACCACGAGAGGAGCAACCCCGTGTTCACCATGACCGCGAACGCACGTGAGGTCGTCCGGCGCGTCACCGCCCACCCCCGCATCGGCGCGACGTCAGGACTCCGGATCGCCTCGCAGGGCCCCGGAGAGCACGCGCTGGGCGTCGCGGCGGCGGCCGGGCCGGCACGCGGTGACGAGGTGGTCGAGCGGGACGGGGCACGGGTCTTCCTCGACGGGCCCGCGGTGCCGCGGGTCCGCGGCCGCCTGCTCGACGCGGTCACCAGGAACGGCCGGGTGCACTTCGTCGTGAGGGATCGTCACTGACCGGCGACCGAACGGCCCGTCGGTCGTGCGCATCACGAGCCGCTCGCCGGGCACGAGCTCGACCACCTCGCCACCGGCGGCGGCGTCCGCCCGCGCACCGAGTCGATGTTGGCGTACCAAGGCGGCGCGCGGGCGGGGTCTCCGGCGTACGCCGCCACCTGCGCGCGTGGGAACGCTGGACCGCGACGTGTGGGAGGCGCTGGCGGTGATCGCCGCAGCGCGGTCGGTGGCCGGACCTCCGCTCGCGGACTGACCGCTGGGGACGGGCTGCTGGCGGACCGGCTGTCCAGCCCCTGTCCAACGTTTCGTTTTTCGGCTGTCGGCCACGCAGCGCCCTCGCCACACTCGGAGCACGCCCCACGAGGGCAACGACCAGCGACAGCATGACCGTCAAGGAGATCTCGTGACCACCTTTGCGATCGTCCCCCAGCACGTCGAGCACCACTCCCCTGCCGACCCCGGCACGGACGCCTCCCCGGCCCGTCGTACAGCAGCTGCCGTCGACCTCATGCGATCGGCCACCACCGCCATCGAACGTCGGCGCCTGGTCCACGAGCTGATCGAGGCCAACGTCGCCGTGGCCCGCTCGATGGCAGCGCGCTACCGCAACCGCGGCATCGACCTCGACGACCTCGAGCAGGTCGCGCTCGTCGGGCTCACCAAGGCCGCCCAGCGCTTCGACCCTACGGCCGGGCACGACTTCATGGCCTACGCCGCCCCGACGATCCGGGGCGAGCTGCGCCGCCACTTCCGCGACGCGGGCTGGATGATCCGGGTGCCCCGACGGCTCCAGGAGCTGCAGGCGCGCATCGCCACCGCGGAGCAGGA
The DNA here is from genome assembly GCF_017310035.1 of Nocardioides sp. S5. Taxonomy (NCBI): domain Bacteria; kingdom Bacillati; phylum Actinomycetota; class Actinomycetes; order Propionibacteriales; family Nocardioidaceae; genus Nocardioides; species Nocardioides sp. S5. The sequence goes on along the minus strand of NZ_CP022296.1, from coordinate 1,967,797 downwards.
CCTGCTGGCAGCCCTGGGCCGCTCGCCGCAGCCCTCGGAGATCGCCGCACACCTCGGGGCAGACCTCGACGACGTGGTCGAGGCGCTCTCGGCGGACGGGTGCTTCCGGCCGACCTCGATCGACACCACCGCCGGCGACGGGGACGACACGATCGCGAGCCTGATCGGGTGGCACGACCCGGGTCTCACGTCCGTCGAGGCGAGGCTGGTGCTCGACACGGCGATCGCCGGCCTTCCGGAGCGTGAGCGCCGGATCCTGCACTGGCGCTTCGTCGACGAGCGCACCCAGGCAGAGATCGCCGACCTCCTGGGGCTCACGCAGGCGCAGATCTCACGGATCCTGGCGCGCGTGCTGCGCCAGCTGCGCGCGGACCTGACCGAGCCAGCACCGGCCGCCTGACGGCGCGGCTCAGTCGTCCTCCCAGTAGGGACCCTTGCGGTAGGGGTCGCGCTCGATCGTGGTGACCGGACGGCGCTCGGTGACCCAGACCCGGCGCTTCGTGCCGTCCGCGTCGACGACCGTGCGGCGTACGCGGAAGTTGGCGTACGACGTCGTGTAGGCGTTGCGCGAGTTGCGGGTGTTGTTCCACTGGTAGTCGAAGTTGCCGAGGTACTTCTTCGCCACGACCGCGCCGCGCACGGTGAACCAGACCTCGTCGTTGGCGCTGCTGAGGCTGGACCAGTTCACCGAGCCGGTGAGCACCATCGAGGTGTTCGGGACGCCGTTGTAGGTGCCCTGGACGACGAGGTACTTCTGGTGGCTGTAGTAGTCGAGGATCAGGTCGTCGATGCCGTCGTTGTTGAGGTCGAAGTTGTCCTCGGTGTCGAAGTCGAGGCCCGTCGAGCGCAGCGGGATCCGGCCGCGGGCGGTGGGCGCGCCGAGGACGCCCTTGGTGTGGTAGCCGATGAGGCCGTAGCTGACCCGCACGTCGCAGCCCTGGACGTACTTCCTGCGGATCGCCGCGGCGAGGTAGTCACCGCGCTCGCCGCGCATGGTGTGCATCGACAGCGCGAGGCGCGTGCGCGTGACCGCGCCGGTGACGGGGTCGACGTTGCGGCACTGCACCCGGTCGAGCAGGGTCAGCACGAGGTCGTTGCGCGGACCGGACGCCCGCGGGAAGGCGACGACCGTGTGCTTGTCGACCGAGTCGTCGCAGACGCCGAGGAGCGGCGTGCCGCAGAAGGCGAGCGGCTCCTGGCGGGTGTCGTGGTCCTTGCTCATGTCCTTGAAGAGCCCGACGAACTGGCGGAACAGCTCGTGGTCGCCCTCGGTGAAGTAGAGGTCGTTCCACTGGTGGACCGCGGCGTTGCGCGTCATGTTGGCCGAGCCCACGGCGATGACGTCCTCCGACCGGCCGGCCTGGCTGAACAGGTAGAACTTCGAGTGCAGGTTGTTGAAGTCGCTGGCCGCGCCGCGGCAGCTCTTGCGGCACTTGTAGATGAAGCTGTTGCGGCTCCGGTCCTTGCCGATCTCGGCGCGCAGCACCTTCATCGCCGCCGTCTCCCAGTGGTCGTTGAGCAGCATCTGCACCTGCACGCCGCGTCGGTGCGCGGCGGCCAGCGCCTGCGCCACCGGCACGCGGTCCAGCGAGTAGATGGCGATCCTGATCGTGGAACCCTTGGGCGTGCGGTTGATCGTGTCGATCACCTTCCGCTCGATGCGGAAGTGCCCCTCGGCCAGGTGCGGGTCGTTGAAGAAGGGCCCGCTCGGGGCCCTCCAGCGACGCGACTTCTGCGGCTTCGCCTGCTCGGCCCGGTCCGCCTGGACGGCCCCGACCCCCTGCGACGCGCTCGACGCAGCGACCCCGGGAGCGACTGCTCCCAGCGACGCCGTCAGCGCCAGACAGATGCTCCCCACGAGCATCGACAGCTTCGACACGACCGGCCCCCTTCTGCGGATGGTGCCGTGCCAGCATAGGTATCCTCGGCCCGCTTCGGGCGCCGCCTCGCCGCTTGACTCGTTCGAACACGTGTTCGATGATGGGGTCATGTCCTCCGCCCGCTCGATCGCTGCCCTGGACCCGGGGCGCTCGGTGGTCGAGCAGCTGCGTGAGCGGGTGGCGGCCATGGAGCGCAAGCCGGCCGGCGAGCCGGTCCCGACCCTGCCCGGGCTGGCCGACCTGGTGCCCATGCACGCCGGGGCGACGTACGCCGTCGACTCCGCCTCCCTCGCCCTCGCCCTGGCGGCCGGGGCGTCCCGTGCCGGGGAGTGGGTCGGCTTCGCCGGCTGCACGGACTTCGGCGCCGAGGCGGCCGCCGAGCTCGGGATCGAGCTCGCGCGCACGGTGCTCGTGCCCGACCCGGGCGAGCACTGGCTGGAGGTGACCGCGGCGCTGGTCGACGTCCTGCGCGTGGTGGTCCTGCGGGCCCCCGCGGCCGTCGACGAGCGCACCGCCGGGATCCTCGACTCGCGCCTGCGCACCCGCTCCTCGGTGCTGGTCGTCCACGGCGACTGGCCCCGGGCGGAGGCCCGGCTCAGCCTCGAGGAGTCCGTCTGGACCGGCCCCTCCTCGGGCACCGGACAGCTGACGGAGCGCCGCGCCCGCGTCGTCGTACGCCGTGGTGCCCGCCCCCCGCAGCGCGCCGACCTGGCCTGGCCGGGGGTGCGCCGGGCCGACACGTCGACGCAGGACCTGCGACGGGTGTCGCCGATGGGCGCCTGGTGAGGGTCATGGTCGTGTGGTGCCCCGACTGGTCGGTGGTCGCTGCGCTCGACGAGGCCGACCGGTCGCTGCGCTCCCCCGCCGCCGTGCTCCACGCCAACGTCGTCGAGGTGTGCAACGGTCCCGCCCGCGCCGAGGGCGTACGCCGCGGGCAGCGCCGGCGCGACGCACAGGCCCGGTGCCCCGAGCTGGTGCTGCTGCCCGCCAACCCCGACCGCGACGCCCGCGCCTTCGAGCCGGTCCTGTCGGTCGTGGAGGACCTGCGTCCCGGGGTGTCGGCCCTGCGGCCCGGGCTGCTGGCCGTGCGCGCGCCCGGCAGCTGGTACGGCACCGAGACCGCCGCCGCGGCGACCGTGTGCCAGGCGCTGGTCGAGAGCGGGGTCTGGGACGTGCGGTTCGGCATCGCCGACGACCTCTTCACCGCCGAGCAGGCCGCGCGCACCGCCGAGGTGCAGTCGTGGACCGTCGTGCCGCCCGAGGAGTCCGCGGCGTTCCTGCGCGGCCTGCCCGTGCACGTGCTCCAGGACGACGGCCCGCGCGGACGCGAGCTGGTCGGGCTGCTGCAGCGTCTCGGCCTGCGCACCCTCGGCGACCTGGCCGACCTGCCGGGCGACGCGGTCGAGCACCGTCTCGGCAGCCACGGTGCGGCCGTGCGCCGACGCGCCCGCGGCGAGGACCGCACGCTCTTCGCCGCCCGCACGCCCCCGCCCGAGCTGGAGGCCGAGGTGTTCTTCGAGCCTCCCCTGGACTCGGTCGAGGCGATCACCTTCAGCGTCCGCACCACCGCCGAGCGCTTCGTCAACCAACTGGCGCAACGCCAGCTCGTCGCCACCGGCGTCCGCGTCGAGGCCGAGTCCGACGGGGTCGTCTGCTCGGCCCGCACCTGGTTGCACCCGCGCCACTTCTCTGCTCGCGACCTGGTCGACCGGGTGCACTGGCAGCTCCAGTCGGCCGGGTCGACGAGCGGACCGGGAGGCTCGCTGCGCGCCCGCAAGCAGTCCGGTGAGGTGCGGGCGCCGATCGAGCGGGTCCGGTTCGTGCCGGAGGTGGTCGAGTCCGCCGCCGCCCACGGTGAGGCCCTGTGGGGCTCTGCCTCCGACGACCTCGTCGAGCGCGGCGTGGCCCGCGTGCAGGGCATGGTCGGCTTCGACGCCGTACGCCGTCCGGTGCTGCAGGGCGGTCGCAGCCCGTCCGCCCGGCAGTCGCTCGTGCCGTGGGGCGAGCGCGCGGTCGACCTGCGGCCCGTCGACCGGCCGTGGCCCGGCCGGGTGCCGGGGCCCGCCCCCGTCCGGGTCTTCGCCACTCCCCCGGTCGCCGAGGTCGTCGACGACGCAGGACGCGAGGTGCGGGTCACCGACCGCGGCGTCGTCACCGGCGAGCCCCGGCGCTTCCGGCTCGGTGATGGCGTCCTGCCGTGGCAGCCCGTGACCGCGTGGGCCGGTCCGTGGCCCACCGACGAGGGCTGGTGGTCGGGCGGGGCCGGGCCGAGCGCGCGCTTCCAGGTCGTCGGCGCCGACGGGCGCGCGTGGCTGCTGCTGCGCGGGCCCGAGGGGTGGTCGCTGGAGGCCGGCTATGACTGACCACCGAGCGGGGGTGCGCTGATGGGCTGGAACAACCCCGCCATGCACTGGAAGGAGCTCGAGCGCCGGCTCAGCGGGCTCCCCGGCGCCGACGACGCGCCGGTGTCGCGGCGCAAGCGCGCGTCCACCGAGGCGCGGGTGATCGAGCGCCCGGTGGCGACGACTCCCTACGCCGAGCTGCACTGCCACACCCACTTCAGCTTCCTCGACGGCGCCAGCTCGCCCGCCGAGCTCGTCGAGGAGGCGGTGCGCCTGGGCCTCCACGCGCTGGCCGTCACCGACCACGACGGCTTCTACGCCGCGCCCATGCTGGCCGAGGCCGCCGCGGCCTACGACCTGCCGACGGTCTTCGGCGCCGAGCTCTCCCTCGGGCTCAGCGGGCCGCAGAACGGCGTACCCGATCCCGAGGGCAGCCACCTGCTGGTGCTGGCACGGGGCGTCGAGGGCTACCACCGCCTCGCGGCCGCCATGACCGACGCACACCTGCGCGGCGACGAGAAGGGGCGCCCGGTCTACGACCTCGACGAGCTCGGCGAGCAGGGGCGTGGCCACTGGGCGGTGCTCACCGGGTGCCGCAAGGGCAGCGTGCGCCAGGCGCTTGCCACCGGGGGCGAGGCCGCCGCGGCCGAGGCGCTCGACCGGCTGACGGCGCGCTTCGGGATCGAGCACGTGCTGGTCGAGCTGTCACCGCGACCGGGAGCGGACGCGGCCAACGCCACGCTCGCCCGGCTGGCGTCCGTCCACGGCCTCGACGTGGTGGCGGCCGGCAACGTCCACCACGCGACCCCGCGGCAGGCGCGGCTCGCCTCGGCCATGGCCGCCGTCCGCGCCCGGCGCAGCCTGGCCGACCTCGACGGCTGGCTCGACCTGTCCGGCTCGGCCCACCTGCGCAGCGGCGAGGAGATGACGACCGCGCTGGCAGCCCACCCCGGAGCCGTCGCGCGCAGCGTCTCGCTCGCCGACGAGCTGGCCTTCGACCTGCGCAAGGCCTCCCCCGCGCTGCCCAAGCGACAGATCCCCGAGGGCCACACCGCCGACTCGTGGCTGCGGGTGCTGGCCGAGCGCGGCTTCGCCGAGAGGTACGCCGGCGTCCCCCACGAGGCCGAGGCCCGTGATCGGCTCGAGCACGAGCTGCGCGTCATCGCCGAGAAGGACTTCGCCGGCTACTTCGTGATCGTCCACGACATCGTCGCCTTCGCCCGCTCGCGACGCATCCTGTGCCAGGGGCGAGGGTCCGCGGCGAGCTCCGCGGTCTGCTTCGCCCTCGGCATCACCGCGGTCGACGCGGTGTTCTACAAGCTCCCCTTCGAGCGCTTCATCTCCGCGCACCGCGACGAGGAGCCCGACATCGACGTCGACTTCGACTCCGACCGCCGCGAGGAGGTGATCCAGTGGGTCTACGACACCTACGGCCGCCGCAACGCCGCGCAGGTCGCCAACATCATCAGCTACCGCCCGCGGATGGCCGTGCGCGACGCCGCGAAGGCCCTCGGCTTCTCCCCCGGCCAGCAGGACGCCTGGTCCAAGCAGATCGACGGCTGGAAGTCGGTGGTGGCGGGCGACCAGGGCGACCCGGACGCCCACGACGTCCCCGCTCCCGTCGTCGCCCTGGCCGAGGAGCTGATGGGCGCGCCGCGCCACCTCGGCATCCACTCCGGCGGCATGGTCCTCACCGAGCGGCCCATCGGCGAGGTCTGCCCGATCGAGCGGGGGCGGATGGACCGCCGCACGGTGCTGCAGTGGGACAAGGACGCGTGCGAGTCGATGGGGCTGGTGAAGTTCGACCTGCTCGGGCTCGGGATGCTCGGCGCGCTCGACCACATGATGCGGCTCGTCGCCGAGCACCTCGGCGAGGAGTGGGACCTCGCCACGATGCCCAAGGAGGAGCCGGCCGTCTACGACATGCTCTGCCGCGCCGACTCGATCGGCGTCTTCCAGGTCGAGAGCCGCGCGCAGATCGGGACGCTCCCGCGGTTGCGCCCGCGCGAGTTCTACGACCTCGCCATCGAGATCGCCCTGATCCGCCCCGGCCCGATCCAGGGCGGCGCGGTGCACCCCTACGTCCGCCGCGCGACCGGCAAGGAAGCCATCACCTACGACCACCCCGAGCTCGTCCCCGTGCTCGAGCGCACCAAGGGCGTGCCGCTCTTCCAGGAGCAGCTGATGGCGATGGCGGTCACCCTCGGCGACTGCAGCCGCGACGACGCCGACCTGCTGCGCCGCGCGATGGGGTCCAAGCGCGGGGTCGAGCGGATCGAGTCGGTCAAGGCGAAGCTCTACTCCGGCATGCAGCGACGCGGGATCACCGGCGAGCTGGCCGACTCGATCTACGTCAAGATCCTGTCCTTCGCCAACTTCGGCTTCGCCGAGTCGCACGCGCTGTCCTTCGCGCTGCTGGTCTACGCCTCGTCGTGGTTCAAGCTCCACTACCCCGCCGCCTTCCTCGCGGGGCTGCTGCGCAACCAGCCGATGGGCTTCTACTCCCCCCAGTCGCTGGTCGCCGACGCGCGGCGCCACGGGGTCGACGTACGCCGTCCCGACGTCACGCGGTCGTCGGCCCAGGCGGACCTCGAGGGGGTCGTCGTGGGCCCGGTCGCGCCCACCGGCCCCGACGCGTGCCGCCGGCCGCGCTTCGAGCGGACCGAGTGGGTGCCGGGCACCCCCGACCCGGTGCCCGCGCACCGACGCGACGCCGCGCTGGCCGTACGCCTCGGGCTCGACTCGGTGCGCGGCATCGGGCTGGAGGTGGCGCGCAGGATCGTCGCGGCCCGCGAGGAGTCCCCCTTCACCGGCGTCACCGACCTGTCGCGACGCGCGGACCTGACCACGGCCCAGCTCGAGGCGCTGGCCACCGCCGGAGCGTTCGACGCCTGGGGGCTCGACCGCCGCGAGGCCCTGTGGGCCGCCGGCTTCGCCGAGGGGGCCGGCCACCTCCCCGGCACCACCCCGGCACCGGCCGCGCCCACGCTCCCCGGGATGAGCGAGCCCGAGCTCACCCTCGCCGACCTGTGGGCCACGGGCGTCTCCCCCGAGCGGCACCCCGTCGAGCACCTGCGCGAGGAGCTGCGTCGGGCCGGAATCCGATCGGTCGCCGACCTCGCCACCGACGAGGCCGGGCGTCGCGTCCACGTCGCCGGGCTCGTCACCCACCGCCAACGTCCGGGGACCGCGATGGGCGTCACCTTCCTGAACCTCGAGGACGAGACCGGCATGCTCAACGTGGTCTGCTCGATCGGGGTGATGAAGGCGCACCGGCAGGCTGCCCGCAACCGCGTCGCCGTGGTCGTCCGGGGGCGGCTCGAGCGCAACGAGGGCGTCACCAACCTCGTCGCCGACAAGGTCGAGGGGATCGACGTCGTCGTGCCGGGGGCAGGCGCGGTGCTGCAGGCGCGGGCGTCGTCGCGCGACTTCCGGTGAGCGTGTGGCTCAGGCCCGTCGACGCCGGCTGACAGGCCCGTCGCGGAGGAACTTCCCCAGCGAGCCGGCCACGGTGCGCTCCCGGAGGACGGGAGAGGAGTCGGCCGCGCCGTCCTGCATGCCGTGCACCGTCTCGGCCAGGACCCGCAACGCACCGGTGGTGGCCGACCACCCCAGCTCGGAGCGTGCCCTCGTGGTGTCCATCAACGGCACGGAGAAGGCCAGGTCGATCCAGCCGGCGTCCAGCGGCTGCAGGCGGGCGTGCCAGCTCGCGGAGACCGCCGCACGAACGGCGGCCGCGGGGACGTGCACGGAGCGAGCCCCCAGCACCCGCGCGATGTCCTCGGTCGTCACAGCCGGGTCGGCGGCCAGGTTGAACGCTCCGGGCGTCCGGGACTCCAGGGCCAGCACGACCGCCTCGGCGAGGTCGTCGGCGTGCACCATCGGGATGGCCAGACGACGGTCGAGGGGCAGGACGGGGACGTGGGAGAGCAGCGCCCGGGGCACCAGTCCCGGGAGGCCGTAGCGCAGCAGGGCGCTGCCGGCGCTCGTCTGCCCGACGATGCCGGGACGGAGGCGGGTGACCACGGTGCTGGGCCGGTCACGCTCCAGGCCGTCGAGCAGCCGCTCGGCGGCCGCCTTGTGCCGGCTGTACGTCGAGCCCGGCACGCCGTCGGTCGGCCAGGACTCGTCCACCGGACGGTCGTCCTGCTTCGGTGAGTACGCACCGACCGAGGACATGTGCACCAGGTGGCCCACGCCCGACGCGACGGCGGCGTCGATCACGCGCCGGGTGCCGCCGACCCCGAGCTCGGCGAGGTAGTCCTCCTGGTGGGTGGGTTGGAAGCCCCAGGCGAGGTGGACCACCGCGTCGCATCCCGCGAAGGCGGCGGCCAGGGCGGACTCGTCCTCGCTCCGTGTCAGGTCCACCGGGTGCCACTCGACGCCGGCGAACGGCGCGGCCTGCGAGGGGGTGCGCCGCACGACACCCACGACCTCGTGCTCGTTCCGATCAGCCAGCCTGCGCAGCAGCGCGGACCCCACGTTGCCGCTGGCTCCGGTGATGGCGATACGCATGCTGGTCTCCCTGGTCGTCGGGGACGGCCGTCCCGCCCACGCACGTACCCCGGGTCAGCGCCGTCCATCCCCCGCGAGACGGCGTGGTGGACTCAGTCCTCGGCGGCGGCGTCGTGCCGGCGATACATGGGAGTCATCCGGCCGTCCGGGTCGAGCCGTGCGAGGAGGGCGTCCGCGATCTCCCCGAGCTGCGCCACCTGCTGGGGGGTCAGCGCGTCGATCACGTGGTCACGGACGTTCGCGACGTGCCCCGGCGCTGCGGCCGTCACCGCGGCGACGCCAGCGTCGGTCAGGCGAGCGTTGGTGGCGCGCTTGTCCTCCGGGCACGGGAGCCGGTCGACGAGGCCGCGCTCCTCTAGCCGGCGTACGACGTGGGACAACCGCGGCAGTGCAGCGTTGGTCTGCGCAGCGAGGGCTGTCATGCGCAGCGTGCGGTCCTCGGCCTCGGAGAGCATCGCGAGGACGTAGTAGTCGAAGTTGGTCAGGTCGGCGTCGCGGCGCAGCTGCGAGTCCAGGACGTTGGGGAGCAGCTCCAGCACCGCCACCAAGCGCACCCACGTGGCGGACTCGTCCTGGGTCAGCCATCGGGTCGTCATGGGGACAGCCTACTCGAATAGTTGACGGAACAACTAAAGGGTGTACGCTGTTAGTTGTAGCGACAACCAATACCCTACGCACCCAGGAGCTCCTCATGGCACACCTCTCCATCCTCGGCACCGGCAACATGGGCCAGGCCATCGCGTCCGTCGCAGGCAAGGGCGGGCACACCGTCCAGCTCCTCGGCCAGGGCGACGTCGACACCGCCGTCAGCGGCGACGTCGTGGTCCTGGCGGTCCCCTACCCCGCGATCAGCACGATCATCGGCCAGCGCGGTGACCAGCTCGCCGGCAAGGTCGTCGTCGACATCACCAACCCCCTCAACTTCGAGACCTTCGACTCCCTCGTCGTGCCGGCCGACAGCTCGGCCGCCGCCGAGATCGCTGCCGCCCTCCCCGAGTCGCGCGTCCTCAAGGCGTTCAACACCAACTTCGCCGCCACCCTCGCCTCCGGCACCGTAGGCGACTCCCGCACGACCGTCCTCGTCGCGGGCGACGATGCCGACGCCAAGTCGATCCTGATCGGCATCGTCACCTCCGGCGGCCTGGAGGCCATCGACGCCGGCTCGCTCACGCGCGCCCGCGAGCTCGAGGCTCTCGGCTTCCTGCAGCTCACCCTCGCCGTTAGCGAGAAGATCTCCTGGACCGGCGGCTTCGGCGTCAACGACTGACCACACCTTCAGACACCAACGAGGAGCAAGCATCCGATGACCGTCAACGCAGTCCGCCTCAACCACGCCGTGCTGTTCGTGGCCGACCTCGAGCGGAGCCTCACCTTCTACCAGCAGGCCTTCGACATGCACGTCGTCGCACGTGAGCCCCGCGCCAACGCCGCCTTCCTGCGGCTCCCCCGCTCGGGCAACCACCACGACCTCGGCCTGTTCGGCGTCGGCGCCCAGCCGCCGCGTCCGCGCGGCAGCCTCGGGCTCTACCACCTGGCCTGGCAGGTCGACACGATCGAGGAGCTCGAGCAGGCCCGCCACACGCTCGCCGAGCTCGACGCCTACACCGGCGAATCCAGCCACGGCGCCACCAAGAGCATCTACGCCCACGACCCCGACGGCAACGAGTTCGAGGTCATGTGGATGCTGCCCAAGGCGCAGTGGGGCGACTACGAGAACGCTGCCCCCGTCGACCGCCTCGACCTCGCCACCGAGGTACGCACCTGGGGCGGAGTCCGCACCGCCGCCGAGCTCGTCCCGGTCGACGCGTCGTGAGCGCCCCCGTCGCGGCCCCCGCCGTCGCGACGTACGGCAGCGACGACCCGACGGCACCGCTCGTCGTCCTGCTCCACGGACGCGGCTCGAACGAGGAGGACATCCTCGGCCTCGCCGCCCACCTGCCGGCCGGTCCGTCGTACGCCGCCGTGCGCGCGCCGATCGTCGAGGGTGGCGGCTACGCCTGGTTCGCCAACCGCGGCATCGGGCGCCCGGTCGCGGAGTCGCTGGCAGAGACCATGTCGTGGTTCCGGACCTGGCTCGACGCCGTGGCACCGGCGGGGCGCCCGGTCATCCTCGTCGGCTTCAGCGGAGGCGCCGCCTTCGCGGGCGGTCTGCTCCTGCAGGACCCCCAGCGGTTCGCGGGCACTGCCGTCCTCTACGGCACCCTGCCGTTCGACGCCGGGGTGCCGGTCGCACCCGGCCGCCTGGCGGGCGCCTCGGTCCTCGTCGCCCAGGGCGACCAGGACTCCGTCATCCCGCGCGAGCTGCTGGACCGCACCTGGACCTACCTCACCGGAGACTCCGGCGCCGAGACCCTCACCCACCGCGACCCGGGCGGCCACAGCCTCACCGCGCGGACGGTCGACGCCCTCGGCAGCTGGATCGCCGACCGACTGGACCTCCGAGCGGTCGTCCCAGGCCCGTCGCCCCGGGAATGAAACCCGTTCCACCCGCCTTGTCATAGTTGCACCTACAACCAATTCACACTGGAGCCGCTCATGTCGTTCTTCCGCCGCAAGCCCAAGTCCTCTCCCACGACCACCCCTCATGCTGCCGCCCCTGCTGCTTCCCCCACCGCCGTGGCCGAGGCCACGTCCGGGTCGGTCCTGACCGGCGACTACACGATCGACCCGAGCCACACCCGCCTCGGCTTCTCGGCCCGCCACGCCATGGTCACGACCGTTCGCGGCACCTTCAGCGACTTCGAGGGCACCGCCCACGTCGACACCGAGACGCCCGGCAGCTCCAGCGTCCGGCTCACCATCCGCACCGCCAGCATCGCCACCGGGTCCGCCGACCGTGACGGCCACCTGCGCTCGGCCGACTTCTTCGACGTCGAGACCTACCCCGAGATCACCTTCGTCTCCACCTCGGTGGAGCGCGACGGCACCGACTGGGCCGTCACCGGCGACCTCACCATCAAGGGCACCACGCGCTCCCTCACCATCCCCTTCGAGGAGAACGGCACCGCCCAGGACCCGTTCGGCAACGTCCGCATCGGCTTCGAGGGCGCCGCGACCATCAACCGCAAGGACTGGGACCTCACCTGGAACGCGGCGCTCGAGACCGGGGGCGTGCTCGTCTCCGACAAGATCAGGCTCGAGCTCGACGTCTCGGCGATCAAGGACGCCTGACCGACCGCACCACCGGCAAACTGAGGCCCCGGCTCCCCAGGGAGCGCGGGGCCTCTGTCGGCTCAGGTGCCGACCTGGGCCCGGAGGACCCGCAGCGCCCGGACGAGCAGCTCGGACGCGTCGTCGGCTCTGGTGGCCGTCATGAGCTCCATCCGGGCGCGCGAGGCCAGCGGGCGGAAGACCGCGCCGGCCACCACGAGGGCCGAGACCGGCTCCGGCACGACGGCCACCCCGAGGGCCGCCGCGACGAAAGTGACCAGGGTCGACGTCTCGGCCACCTCGTGGCGGATCGTCGGCTCGAACCCGGCGTCGCGGCACAGGGCGGTCACGGCGTCGTACATCGCGGAGCGACCGTGCCCCGAGTGCACGATGAGGTCCTCGCCGCGCAGGTCCGCGACGCGCACCCGACTGCGGCTGGCCAACCGGTGCCCCTCCGGCAGCGCGACGACGTACTTCTCCTCACGCAGCGAGGTGAGCGCCACGTCGGTGCTCTGGGCCAGGTCCGCGAAGGGGCGCAGGAGGGCGAGGTCGATCGAGCCGTCCCGCAGCGCCTCGAGCTGCTGGGGGCTCAGCATCTCGCCCCGGAAGGCGAAGTCGACACCCGGCAGGTGGTCGCGCAGGGACCGCGCCAGCGCAGGCAGCAGGGAGTACGTCGCCGACCCCACGCACCCGATGACGAGGCGGCCCTCGAGGCCGCTGCCGATGCGGACCGCCTCGTCACCGGCCACCTCGACCGACTGGAGGATCGCCCGGACCCGGACCAGGTAGGCCTCGCCCGCAGGCGTCAGGTCGACGCGACGCGTCGTGCGCCGCAGCAGGGCGACGCCGAGCTCGTCCTCGAGCTGCTTGATCTGCTGCGACAGCGGCGGCTGCGCCATGTGCAGCCGCTGGGCGGCGCGGCCGAAGTGACGCTCCTCGGCGACGGCCTGGAAGTAACGCAGGTGGCGGAGCTCCATCGACCAAGACTCTCACGATATCAATCGACGCGAAATGGATACTTCCCCGTATGACTCGGGTCGCCTAACGTCGAGGCATGTCCGACATCGTCATCTGCGAACCCGTCCGCACCCCCGTCGGCCGCCAGGGCGGCGCGCTCGCGTCCCTCTCCGCGGTCGACCTCGCCGCCCACACGCTGCGCGAGCTCGTCCGGCGTACGTCGCTGGGCGAGGGCGACGTGGACGACGTCGTCCTCGGCAACTGCTACCCCAGCGGCGAGAATCCCGCCATCGGTCGGATCGCCGCCCTGGACGCCGGTCTGGGCACGGGAGTCCCCGGTCTCCAGCTCGACCGTCGGTGCGGATCGGGTCTGCAGGCCGCCCTCTACGCGGCGTCCCAGGTCGCCAGCGGCGCCGGCAGCCTGATCGTGGCCGGCGGCGTGGAGTCGATGTCGAACGTCGAGCACTACGCACTCGGCCTGCGCACCGGCGTCCGCAGCGGCGGGATCGAGCTGATGGACCGGCTGGTCCGCGCCCGCGAGACTGCTGGCGGCAAGGACCACCCCGTGCCCGGCGGCATGCTGGAGACGGCCGAGAACCTGCGCCGGGAGTACGACATCTCCCGCGAGGACCAGGACGAGCTCGCACTCCGCTCCCAGCAGCGGGCCGGCGCCGCCCACGACGCCGGGAGGTTCGCCGACGAGCTCGTGCCCGTCACCGTCCCCGGCCGTCGGGGCGAGGCGGACGTGGTCGTCGACCGCGACGAGCACCCGCGACCCGGGACCACCCTCGAGCAGCTTGCCGGGTTGCGGCCCGTGCGCCTGAAGGTCGACGGCGAGTCGACCGTCACGGCCGGCAACGCCAGCGGCCAGAACGACGGCGCCGCCATGTGCGTCGTCACCACCCGCGAGGAGGCTGACCGCCGTGGCCTGCGCCCCCTCCTGGCCCTGAGGTCCTGGGCCGTCGCCGGAGTGGGTCCCGAGGTGATGGGCATCGGGCCCGTCCCCGCCACCGCCGCGGCCCTCGACCGGGCCGGGCTCACCCTCGACGAGATCGACCTCATCGAGCTCAACGAGGCCTTCGCCGCCCAGGTGCTCGCGTGCCTGCGTGAGTGGGAGGTGGACCCGACCGACGAGCGGCTCAACCCCAACGGCTCCGGCATCTCGCTGGGCCACCCGGTCGGCGCGACCGGCGCCCGGATCCTCGCCACGATGGCGTACGAGATGCAGCGACGCGAGTCGCGCTACGCGTTGGAGACCATGTGCATCGGTGGCGGCCAGGGCCTGGCTGCGATCTTCGAGAGGGTCACCTCATGACTGCCGTCGCCGTCCACCACGTCGTCACCGGGCCCGAGGACGCGCCGGTCGTCGTGCTGTCCAACTCCCTCGGGTCGACCACGAGCATGTGGGACGCCCAGGCCGACGAGCTGGCCGACCAGTTCCGCGTGGTGCGCTACGACACCCGAGGCCACGGGGCCTCGCCGGTCCCGCCAGGGCCCTACGACATCGACGACCTGGTCGACGACGTGGTCGCGCTGCTCGACACCCTCGGCGTCGAGAGGGCCCACTTCGTCGGCCTCTCCCTGGGCGGCATGACCGGCATGCGCCTCGCCGCGCGCCACCCTGAGTGCGTCGACCGGCTCGTGGTTCTCTGCACCGGCGCACGGCTCGACCCGTCGAGCGCCTGGCACGACCGGGCCGCTTCCGTCCGCGCGAACGGGACGGGCTTCGTCGCGGAGGCAGTCGTCGCGCGGTGGTTCACCGCGCCGTACCTCGAGGCCAACCCCGACACCCGGGCGGCCCACGAGGCCGTCGTCGCCGCCACGCCCGCAGAGGGCTACGCGTCCTGCTGCGAGGTCATCGCGACCATGGACCTGCGCAGTGACCTGCGCGACATCGCAGCACCCACGCTCGCCATCGCCGGAGCCGACGACCCCGCCACTCCCCCTGCGCACCTCGAGGCAATCGCCGAGGGTGTGAAGGACGGGCGGCTGCTCGTGGTGGCTGGAGCGGCACACCTCGCCAACGCCGAGCAGCCCCAGACCATCACCAGCGCGATCATCGAGCACCTGGAAGGCGGAACCGCATGAGCATCGACAAGGTGGTCCCCAGCGCGGCGGACGCCGTCGCGGACATCGGCCCCGGTTCGAGCCTGGCCGTCGGCGGCTTCGGCCTCGTCGGCATCCCGTGGACGCTGATCAGCGCCCTGCTCGAGCAGGGCGCGGACGACCTGACCGTCGTGTCCAACAACTGCGGCGTCGACGGGGCCGGGCTCGGACTGCTCCTCGAGCACCGCAGGATCAGCCGCGTCATCGCGTCGTACGTCGGCGAGAACAAGGAGTTCGGCCGCCAGTACCTCGCCGGCGAGCTCACCGTGGAGCTGACCCCGCAGGGCACGCTGGCCGAGCGGCTGCGCGCCGGCGGCGCCGGCATCGGCGCCTTCTACACACCCACCGGCGTCGGGACGATGGTCGCCGAGGGCGGCCTGCCGTGGTGCTACCACCCCGACGGTACCGTCGCGCTCGCGTCGGAGGCCAAGGAGGTACGCACCTTCCACGGCACCGAGATGGTGCTGGAGGAGTCGATCGTCACCGACGTCGCGCTGGTCCGGGCCGCGAAGGTCGACCGGGCCGGCAACTGCGTCTTCCACTCCTCGGCCCGCAACTTCAACGTCCCTGCCGCGATGGCCGGGCGCCTGACCGTCGTGGAGGCCGAGCACGTCGTCGAGATCGGCGACATCGACCCCGACGACGTGCACCTCCCGGGCGTGTTCGTGCAGCGGGTAGTCGAGCTGACGCCCGCCCAGGCGAACGAGAAGGACATCGAGAAGCGCACCACCCGACCACGTGAGGTGACCACGTCATGAGCTGGACACGAGACGAGATGGCGGCGCGAGCCGCGCTGGAGCTGCACGAGGGCGAGTACGTCAACCTCGGCATCGGCCTGCCCACGATGATCCCCGCCCACCTGCCGGCCGGGTCGACCGTGACGCTGCACGCGGAGAACGGCATCCTCGGCGTCGGCCCCTTCCCCTACGACGACGAGGTCGACCCCGACCTCATCAACGCCGGCAAGCAGACCGTGACCGTGCTGCCCGGAGCCTCCTTCTTCGACTCCTCGCTGAGCTTCGCGATGATCCGCGGCGGCCACATCGACACCGCCGTCCTGGGTGGCATGCAGGTGTCGATGGCCGGCGACCTCGCCAACTGGATGGTGCCCGGCTCGATGGTCAAGGGCATGGGCGGCGCGATGGACCTCGTCAGCGGCGCCCGCCGCGTGATCGTGCTGATGGAGCACGTCTCGCGCAGCGGCGCCGACAAGCTGGTGGCCGCGTGCGACCTGCCCCTCACCGGTCGAGGGGTGGTGTCGCGGGTGATCACCGACCTCGGGGTCCTCGACGTCGCGGGCGACGGCTTCGAGCTCGTCGAGCTCGCGCCGGAGGTCACGGTGGACGAGATCAGCGAGCGGACGGGCGCACCGGTGGTCGACCGGCGCGCGGCCGCTGCCTGACGCTCTGGCGCCAGCAGCCCATTCATCACTGACATTGATCAATGCGCGGTCAATCCGACCTTGTCCTCGATGAATCACCGGACCTACCGTGAGTGCATCGGGCGTGACGCCCGCCACACACCCCGGACCCGAGGACAGGAGGCCTGCGATGGAGCTGCGGCACCTGCGCTACTTCGCCGCCGTGGCCGAGACGCGCCACTTCGGGCGGGCCGCCGAGCAGCTGCACCTCGTCCAGCCCGCCCTGTCCCAGGCCGTCCGCCAGCTGGAGAAGGAGCTCGGGACGCCACTCTTCGTCCGCACCACGCGCCACGTCAGCCTGACCCCGGCGGGCGAGTTCCTGCACGGCGAGGCCACCCGCATCCTGACTGCCGTCGAGGACAGCGTGCGCGGTGTGCGGCGGATCGCGGAGGGCCAGCGCGGGCTCGTGCGCATCGGCTTCACCGGCACCGCTGCCTTCACCCAGCTCCCCCGCATCGCCCGGGTCGTGAAGCGGGACCTGCCCGGAGTCGCGCTGGAGATCCACGCCGACCTCCTCACCCCGACACAGACCGACCGGCTCCTCGACGGCAGCCTCGACATCGGGGTCCTGCGGCCGCCGACGTCAGAGGGCGAGGGGCTCACCCTGCGCACCGTCGAGATCGAGTCGCTCGTCCTCGCCGCGCCCGCCGACCACGCACTCGCCGGGCAGGAGGTCGTGGAGGTGGCCGACCTCCGTCACGAGGACTTCATCCTCTTCTCCGACGCCCACTCCGCGGTGAACGAGGCCGTCGTGCGCAGCTGCGCCGAAGCTGGCTTCGCTCCCCGCAGGGAGCACGCGGCTCCCGGCACGGCCGCGCTGCTGGCGTTGGTCGCGGCCGGCCTCGGGGTCGCCCTCGTGCCCTCGTCCGTGCGGGCGGCGCCCCTGGCCGGCGTCGCCTTCCGCGACGTCGCGGGCAGCGCGCCGGTCGAGCTCGCCTGCGCCTGGCGCGCCGACGCCGGGTCCCCCGTCGTGCGCGCCGTCCTCGACTGCCTCGAGGCCAACGGGATCTTCGCCGACACCCCCCTCCCCACCACCGCCGCCGAGCCCGAAGAGGTCGCCCGATGAAGATCACCGCCATCGAGGCGATCCCGTACGCCATCCCCTACTCCAAGCCGCTGAAGTTCGCGAGCGGCGAGGTGCACGTCGCCCAGCACGTGCTCGTGCGGGTCCACACCGACGACGGTGTCGTCGGCATCGCCGACGCTCCGCCCCGACCCTTCACCTACGGCGAGACCCAGGCCAGCGTGGTCGCGGTCATCGACTCGCTGTTCGCGCCGGCCGTGGTCGGGCTCGGGCTGCTGGAGCGGGAGCAGGTGCAGGCCCGGCTGTCCCGCACCATCGCCAACCCCGTCGCGAAAGCCGCCGTCGACATGGCGATCTGGGACGCACTGGGCAAGACCCTGGGCCTCCAGGTGACCGACCTGCTGGGCGGCTACACCGACCGGATGCGCGTCTCCCACATGCTCGGCTTCGACTCCCCCGGCGCGATGGTGACCGAGGCCGAGCGGATCCGCGACACCTACGGCATCACGACGTTCAAGGTGAAGGTCGGTCGGCGTCCGCACACCCTCGACACAGCGGTCGTGCGCGCCCTGCGCGAGGGGCTCGGTGACGACGTGGAGCTCTATGTCGACGGCAACCGGGGCTGGTCGGCCTCGGAGTCGGCCCGGGCGATGAAGGAGATGGCCGACCTCGGCCTCACGTTCGCCGAGGAGCTGTGTCCCGCAGACGACGTGCTGGGCCGCCGTTGGCTCGTCCAGCAGCTCGACGTGCCGTTCATCGCCGACGAGTCGGTGCCGACCGCCGCCGACGTGACCCGCGAGGTCCTCGGTGGTTCGGCCACCGCCGTCAGCATCAAGACGTCGCGCACGGGGTTCACCCAGAGCGCACGGGTGCACCACCTCGCCGAGGGACTCGGGCTGGAGGTCGTCATGGGCAACCAGATCGACGGCCAGCTCGGCTCGATGTGCACGGTCGCGTTCGGAGCGGCGTACGAGCTGACCTCGCGCCGTGCCGGCGAGCTGTCCAACTTCCTCGACATGACCGACGACCTCCTCACCGAGCCGCTCGACATCCGCGACGGAGCTCTCACCATCCGTCCCGGTGCCGGCCTGGGCGTCGAGATCGACCCCGACAAGCTCGCCCGCTACCGCCAGGACTGACCAGCACCTCACGCACCGCCCCACCCCGTCCCGCCATCCCCACGCCCCACCAAGGAGAACCTCATGAGCACCACCGTCAACGAGACCGCCACCGCCGCGGCATCCGGCGCCAGCGCGACCGAGCGCTTCCACGCCGACAAGTCCCCCTACGACGCCGTCAAGGACGTCCCGTGCGAGCGGGTCGACGCCATGGCCCGCGAGGTGCTGGAAGCGGTCTACGCCACGGTCCGCAAGCACAAGATGACCTACGCCGAGTTCAACGCCCTCAAGGCGTGGATGATCGACGTCGGCGAGGACGGCGAGTGGCCGCTGTTCCTCGACGTGTGGCTCGAGCACGTCGTCGAGGAGGTCAACACCGAGCACCGCGAGGGCAACAAGGGCTCCATCGAGGGCCCCTACTACGTGCCGGAGGCTCCCGAGCACGGCGCCCACGGCACCATCTCGATGCGCGACGACGAGGGCGGCACCCCGCTGACCTGGTCGGGCCGGGTCACCTCCACGGACGGCTCCGTCCTCGGTGGCGCCAAGGTCGAGCTCTGGCACGCCGACTCCGACGGCTTCTACTCCCAGTTCGCGCCCGGCATCCCCGAGTGGAACCTGCGCGGCACGTTCACCACGGGCGAGGACGGCGCCTTCGAGATCCACACGGTGCAGCCCGCGCCGTACCAGATCCCGACCGACGGCTCCTGCGGAAAGCTGATCGCAGCAGCGGGGTGGCACGCCTGGCGTCCGGCACATCTACACGTCAAGGTGTCCGCACCCGGCCACGAGCTGCTCACCGCCCAGCTCTACTTCCCCGGTGACGAGCACAACGACGACGACATCGCCTCGGCGGTCAAGCCCGAGCTGATCCTCGACCCGCAGCGGCTCGACGACGGCTCCGCGTCCGTCGACTACGGCTTCGTGCTCGACCCGTCCAGGGGCTGATGCCGGATGCTGTTCCACGTCCGGATGGACGTCCGGATCCCGCACGACCTGGACCCCGAGGTCAGGGCCGACCTGGTCGCCCGCGAGAAGGCGTACGCGCAGGAGGTGCAGCGCTCGGGGCGCTGGCCGCACCTGTGGCGGGTCGTCGGTGAGTACGCCAACGTGTCGGTCTTCGACGTCGAGTCCAACGACGCATTGCACGACTTGTTGTCCGGCCTGCCCCTGTTCCCCTACATGGACATGACCGTCACACCGCTGGCCACGCACCCGAGCGACATCGACGCCTGAAGGCCCGCAGGTGGCTGCGGGTGTTGCCGTCGTCGATGGCGGAGCCAGGTAGTCGCCGAACATCACCTCGCACGCTCCTGCCGATGCCTCGGCGACGTCGGGTCGTGCGCGCTTCGCGTCCGTCCGGCCTGGCGACATCACTGGCGGCACCGGCAGCAGCTGGATGCGCGCCGGGCCCGACGGACACAGATCGGGGTGCTGCTCGCTAGGCTCTCCGCCGTGTCTGCCACGCTCGTCGCGAAGGACCTCTCCGGCGGGCACGGTCACCGTGTCCTGTTCGAGGGCCTCGACCTCACCGTCGCCCCCGGCGACGTCATCGGCGTCGTGGGCGCCAACGGTGCCGGGAAGTCGACTCTGCTGTCGCTGCTCGGCGGCGCGACCACGCCGATGGCCGGGTCGGTGTCGTGCGCCCCTCGTGACGCCTTTGTCGGCCTGCTCCCCCAAGAGCACGAGCGGGTGCCGGGCGAGACCGTCGCCCACTACGTCTCGCGCCGCACCGGTGCCGCCGAGGCGACCGGGGCGATGGAGGCGGCTGCCGCTGCGCTCGGCTCCGGCGACGCCGGCGCGGACGACGCGTACGCCGTCGCCTTCGACCGCTGGATGGCCAGCGGGGCCGCAGACCTCGACGACCGCATCGCGCCGGTGCTCGACGACCTCGGCCTCGACGTCGGGCCGGACGCGCTGATGACCTCGCTGTCCGGCGGCCAGGCCGCCCGCGTGGCGCTCGCGGCGCTGCTGCTGAGCCGCTTCGACGTCGTCCTGCTGGACGAGCCGACCAACGACCTCGACCTCGACGGGCTGGCGCGGCTGGAGGCCTTCGTCCAGGGCCTGCGCGGCGGGGTGGTCCTCGTCTCGCACGACCGGGAGTTCCTCGCGCGCTGCGTCACGCGCATCGTCGAGCTCGATCTCGCGCAGAACCAGGTGACGGTCTTCGACGGCGGCTACGACGCGTTCCTCGAGGAGCGCGCGATCGCGCGGCGCCACGCACGCGAGGCCTACGAGCAGTACGCCGACACCCGCGCCGACCTGGTCAAGCGGGCCCGCACCCAGCGCGAGTGGAGCTCGCAGGGCGTGCGCAACGCGATGAAGAAGAGCCCCGACAACGACAAGATCCGCCGCAAGGCCGCGACCGAGTCGTCGGAGAAGCAGGCCCAGAAGGTCCGCCAGATGGAGTCGCGCATCGCCCGTCTCGACGAGGTCGAGGAGCCGCGCAAGGAGTGGGTGCTCCAGTTCGACATCGCCGCGGCGCCGCGCTCGAGCACGGTGGTCGCCACCCTCAACGAAGCCACCCTGCGCCTCGGTGACTTCGTCCTCGGCCCGGTCTCCGCGCAGGTCGAGGCCGGCGACCGGATCGGCATCACCGGCCCCAACGGCGCCGGCAAGACCACGCTGCTGCGCCTCCTGCTGGGCGGGGCCGACCCCGACACCGGCTCGGCGTCGCTGGGCGCGTCGGTGGCGATCGGCGTCATCGACCAGGCCCGCACCGGACTGGACGAGGCGCTGTCCCTCGGCGACGCCTTCGAGGCGCAGGTGCCCGAGCTGACGCAGGCGGAGGTGCGCACCCTGCTGGCCAAGTTCGGTCTGAGGGCCGACCAGGTGACCAGCCAGGTCGGCCGCCTCTCCCCCGGCGAGCGCACCCGCGCAGCCATGGCGCTCCTCCAGGCGCGCGGGGTGAACCTGCTCGTCCTCGACGAGCCGACCAACCACCTCGACCTGCCGGCCATCGAGCAGCTCGAGCAGGCCCTGGCGTCGTACGACGGCGCGCTGCTGCTCGTCTCCCACGACCGACGGCTGCTGGAGCACGTACGCCTCGACCAGCGGTGGGACGTCGAGTCCGGGCGCGTCGTGGTGCGCCACGTCTGAGACCGACCGCCAGGGGAACAGGCACCGCGCGACGTCATGGCGCCTGGCTGTCTGGACGACCACCTGCCATGACGTTCGGCCGTGGAGCGGCGCAGCCGGATTCCGTGCGGGGCCCGTCCGGTCCCTAGACTCGTCCCAGCAGAGGGTTCAACGCGTCCTTGGAGGTGGGTTCGGCGCGTCGTTCCGACGCACCCTCAAGGACCCCTGTGACACCTCTCGCCTCCTACCGCCGACTCCTCCAGGTCGCCGGCCCGACCTACGTGCTCGTCGCCTTCGTCGGCCGCCTTCCGCTGGCGATGAGCCAGCTCGGCACCCTGCTCCTGGTCTCCACCGCGTCCGGCAGCTACGGCCTCGGCGGCCTCAGCGCCGGTGCGCTCGCGGTCGCCAACGCGGTCGGCGCCCCGGTCGCCGGGACGCTCGCGGACCGCTTCGGCCAGCGACCCGTCGTCCTCGCGCAGTCCCTGCTCGGCGCCACCGGACTGGTCCTGCTCGTGACGGCCGTCGGCAACGACGCCGGCGACGGCACCGTCGTCCTGGCCGCCGCGGCGACCGGCCTGCTGCTCCCCCAGGTCGGTCCGCTGGCCCGCGTGCGGTGGCGGCCGATGACGCGCGCCGCCGGCAAGCACCAGCGCCGGCTCGTCGACGCCGCGTTCTCCTACGAGGGAGCCGCGGACGAGGCGTCGTTCGCGATCGGCCCGGCGCTGGTCGGCCTCTCCGTCGCAGCCGTCTCCCCCTCGGGTGCGCTCCTCCTCGCCGCGGCGCTGCTCGCGGTCTTCGGCTCGGCGTTCGCGCTCGACCCGTCCGCCCGGCTCACCCACGCCCAGGAGCGCCCGGCCGGCACGGGCCGGCTCGTGACCCCGGCGTACGCCGTCCTCGTCGGCGCCCAGCTCTCCATCGGCATGCTCTTCGGGGCGACGCAGACCGGCGCGACGGTGCTCGCCACGGACGCCGGGACACCGGGCGTCGCCGGCCTGGTGCACGCCACGCTCGGCGTCGGCAGCGCGGTCGCCGGGCTGGCGACGGCGTACCTCCCGGAACGGGTCGGCCACGAACGCCGCGCCCTGGTGGCCGCGTGGGCGCTGCTCGTGCTGGCGCTGCCGCTGCTCGCGGTGGGCTCGCTGGCCACCGCCACCGTGACCGTCCTGTTCCTCGGCGTCGCCGTCGCTCCCTACATGATCGCGGTGTTCTCCCTCGCCGAGCGCGTCGTCCCGCCGGCCCGGGTGGGCGCGGCGATGACGATGCTGGCCAGCGCCACCGGCCTGGGCTACGCCCTGGGCTCGAGCCTTGCGGGCCGGCTCGCCGACGCCTCGGGCGCGACGGCTGCCTTCGGCGTGACCGTCGGCGCCACCGTGCTCGCGGTGGTCCTGATGACGAGCCAGCAGCGGCGGCTGCGGACGGCGACCGTCGCGGCCGAGGCGGACCGGCCGCCGGCGCCGACGGAGGAGCCGGTGCTGCAGGGCGCCTCGGACCCGGGCGTATCGTCGAGGAAGTGACCACGACAGAGTCGGCGACACTCGCCCTCGACCACCGCTTCGCCGACGAGCTGCCCGAGCTGGCGCTTGCGTGGCAGGCTCGCGAGGTGGCCGAGCCGCAGCTGCTCGCCCTCGACGAGTCCCTGGCCGCAGATCTCGGGCTCGACCCGGCCTGGCTCCGCGGGCCCGACGGCCTCGGCCTGCTCACCGGCAACCGGCTCCCGGACGGCGCCGCGCCTGTGGCGCAGGGCTACGCCGGGCACCAGTTCGGCGGCTGGTCGCCCCGCCTCGGCGACGGCCGCGCACTGCTGCTGGGCGAGCTCACCGACACCTCCGGACGGCTGCGCGACCTGCACCTCAAGGGCTCGGGCCGCACGCCCTTCTCCCGCGGCGGCGACGGGCTCGCCGCGGTCGGGCCGATGCTGCGCGAGCACGTGATGAGCGTGGCGATGCACGCCCTCGGCATCCCGACCACCCGCTCCCTCGGCGTCGTCGCCACCGGCGCGCAGGTCGAGCGCGAGGTCCTGCTGCCCGGCGCGGTGCTGGCCCGGGTCGCGAGCAGCCACCTGCGCGTCGGCAGCTTCCAGTACGCCGCCGCGTCCGGCGACGTCGACCTCCTGCGCCGCCTCGCCGACCACGCCATCGCCCGCCACCACCCCGAGGCCGCGGAGGCCGAGCAGCCCCACCTCACCCTCTTCGAGTCCGTCATGGCCGCCCAGGCCGAGCTCGTGGCGCGCTGGATGCTGGTCGGGTTCGTCCACGGCGTGATGAACACCGACAACGTGACCATCTCCGGCGAGACCATCGACTACGGCCCCTGCGCCTTCGTCGACGCCTTCGACCCCGCGACGGTCTTCAGCTCGATCGACACCGCCGGGCGCTACGCCTTCGGCCAGCAGCCGGTCGTCGCGGAGTGGAACCTCGCCCGCTTCGCCGAGTCCCTCCTGCCGCTCCTGGCCGACGAGCAGGACGAGGCGGTGGCGATCGCGACCGCCTCGCTGGGCCGCTTCCGCTCGCTCTACTCCGCCGCCTGGACGCGGGGCATGCGCGACAAGCTCGGCCTCGCCGCCTCCGTCCCCGACGACACCGTCGCGACGCTGGCCAACGACCTGCTGGAGCTCATGCGGACCGACCACGTCGACCACACCCTGCTGTTCCGTCGCCTCGGCGCCGCCGCCCGCGGCGACGCGGAGCCCGCGCGCAGCCTGTTCCTCGACCTGGCCGGTGTCGACGCCTGGGTGGGTCTCTGGCGCGCGCTCGGTCCGGACGCCACCGTGATGGACCGCACCAACCCCGTCCACGTGCCCCGCAACCACCTGGTCGAGGAGGCCCTCGTCGCCGCGACAGGCGGCGACCTGGCGCCGTTCGAACGGCTGGTCGACGTCGTCTCCGCACCGTACGACGAGCGCCCCGGCCTCGAGCGCTACGCCGAGCCGGCGCCCGAGTCGTTCGGCGCCTACCGCACCTTCTGCGGCACCTGAGCGGGGCCGGCGAAAGCGACGCTCGGCGCTCGCGGCGGTAGATTCTGCCGGTGCCCGACACCCGCCCCCGCCGTACGTTCGCCGTCATCAGCCACCCCGACGCCGGCAAGTCGACCCTCACCGAGGCGCTCGCCCTGCACGCGCGGGTGATCACCGAGGCGGGAGCCGTCCACGGCAAGGGCGACCGGCGCGCGACGGTGTCGGACTGGATGGCGATGGAGAAGGCACGCGGCATCTCGATCACGTCCGCGGCGCTGCAGTTCGTCTACCGCGACCACGTCATCAACCTCGTCGACACCCCGGGCCACAGCGACTTCTCCGAGGACACCTACCGGGTGCTCTCCGCCGTCGACTCCGCCGTGATGCTGGTCGACGCCGGAAAGGGACTCGAGCCGCAGACGCTCAAGCTCTTCAAGGTCTGCGCGCTGCGCGGCATCCCCGTCATGACGGTCATCAACAAGTGGGACCGGCCCGGCCTGTCCGCCCTGGAGCTGATGGACCTCATCCAGCAGAAGATCGGCCTGCGGCCCACGCCGCTGACCTGGCCGGTCGGCGAGGCCGGCGACTTCCGCGGCGTGCTGGACCGGCGTACGGGCGAGTTCGTGAAGTACACCCGCACCGCCGGCGGTGCGACCCGGGCCCCCGAGCGGCGGATGGCGTCCGACGAGGTGGACGTGGACGACGCGCCGCTGTGGGCCGACGCCGTCGAGGAGCACGAGCTGCTCACCCTCGACGAGGCCGACCACGACCAGGACCGCTTCCTCGCCGGCGAGACCACGCCCGTCATGTTCGCCTCCGCCCTGCAGAACTTCGGCGTCGCGCAGCTGCTCGACCTGCTGCTCGACATCGCGCCGGACCCCAGCCCCACTGAGGGCGTCGACGGCTCGGTGCGCAAGGTCGAGGACGACTTCAGCGCCTTCGTCTTCAAGGTGCAGTCGGGCATGAACAACGCCCACCGCGACCGCCTCGCCTACGCCCGCGTGGTGTCGGGCGAGTTCGAGCGCGGCATGGTCGTCACCCACGCCTCCACCGGCCGGCCCTTCGCCACGAAGTTCGCCCAGTCGGTCTTCGGCCGCGACACCCAGTCGGTCGAGACGGCCGAGCCCGGCGACATCATCGGCTTCGTCAACGCCCAGTCGCTGCGCGTCGGCGACACCGTCTACGTCGGCGACCCGATCGAGTACCCGCCCGTGCCGAGCTTCGCCCCGGAGCACTTCGTGACCGCCAGCGCGGGCGACATCGGCCGCTACAAGCAGTTCCGCCGCGGCATCGAGCAGCTGGACCAGGAGGGCGTGGTGCAGGTCCTGCGCTCGGACCTGCGCGGCGACCAGAACCCGGTCCTGGCCGCGGTCGGCCCGATGCAGTTCGAGGTCGTCGAGGACCGGATGACCAACGAGTTCAACTCCCCCGTCCGCCTCTCGCGGCTCGACTACCAGGTCGCCCGGCGCACCGATGCCGCCGGCGCCGCGGCGCTCGCGGGCATGCGCGGCGTGGAGGTGCTCGAGCGCAGCGACGGCACCCGTCTGGCGCTCTTCGTCGACCAGTGGCGCGCGATGGTCACCGCGCGCGACAACCCCGAGCTGATGCTCGAGGCCCTACCGGCGGGCGGGAGCTGACGTGCAGATCACCGGAGCAGTGCTCGAGGAGCTGGGACGGCCCGGCCCGTGGTCGCGGACGCGGCCGCTGACGGTCGGCACGCTCGAGCTGGACCCGCCCGGGCCGGGTGAGGTCCTCGTCGAGATCGCCGCGGCCGGCGTGTGCCACTCCGACCTGTCGGTCGTCGACGGCAACCGTGCCCGGCCGGTCCCGATGCTGCTGGGCCACGAGGCGAGCGGGCGGGTGACGATGCTCGGCCCCTGCGTCGGCGACCTCGCCGTCGGCCAGCAGGTGGTGATGACGTTCCTCCCGCGCTGCGGCGAGTGCGCCGGGTGTGCCACCGGCGGTCGGATGCCGTGCGGACCGGGGTCGGCCAGCAACGCCGCGGGCGAGCTGCTCGGCGGCGGGCGTCGGCTCAGCCGCCACGGCGTACCGGTCCACCACCACCTCGGCGTCTCGGCCTTCGCCACCCACGCGGTGGTCGACGCCCGCTCGGTGGTGGCCGTGGACGACGACGTGCCGGCCGACGTGGCCGCCGTGCTGGGCTGCGCGGTGCTGACCGGCGGCGGCGCGCTGGTCAACGCCGCTCCCCCCGAGCCCGGCCAGAGCGTGATGGTCGTGGGCCTGGGCGGCGTCGGGATGGCCGCCCTGCTCACCGCCGTGGCCCTCGGTGCGGGCGACGTGGTCGCCGTCGACGGCGTCGCGGCCAAGCGCGAGCGGGCCCTCGAGCTCGGGGCGACCTCCGCGCTCGACCCGGCCGAGCTGGCGTCGACGGGCACGCGGTGCGACGTCGTGGTCGAGGCGGCCGGCAACGCGCGTGCCTTCGAGGCCGCCCTCGCCGCGACCGCTCCCGGCGGGCGCACGGTCACCGTCGGGCTGCCCCCGCCCGACGCGCTGGCGAGCATCTCGCCCCTCCAGCTCGTCGCGGAGGCCCGCACCGTGATGGGCAGCTACCTCGGCTCCGCGGTGCCGTCGCGCGACATCCCGGTCTTCGCCCAGTGGTGGCGCGAGGGACGACTCCCCGTCGACGCCCTCGTCTCCTCCCGCATCGGTCTCGACGACATCAACCTCGCGATGGACGAGCTGGCAGCCGGGACGGCGCTGCGGCAGGTCATCGAGTTCTGACGGACCGCCGGCTGTGCAGGGCACCCCACGTGAGGGCGCCTCCGACCAGCACGGAGAGTCCGCCGAGCGCAGCCATCAGGCCGATGGCCCACCCGGTGGCAGGCAGCTCCGCACCGACCGCCACGTCGGCCGTCACCCCCGCGGTCGCGTCGGCGTTCATCACCACGACCGTCCAGTCGCCGTCCTCGACCGCCCACCGCAGGTCCTGGGTCCCGGTGCCCGATGCACGGGCGGTCCAGAGGACGGCGTCCTCGGGAGCGGCGAGCGGCGCGGCTCCTGCGACGTCCCGGTAGACCGGCTCGACGCCGGACCCGGTCGAGTCGAAGTCCACGACCACCGCGTGCGCCACCTCCGCGAGGTAGGCCTCCACCTCGTCGGTGGGACCGATCCCGACGAAGACGGCACCGGCACCGGACGGCTCGACCGTCAGCCTGGTGTCGCCGAGCAGACGGTCCGGCACGACCTCGGCGCCGTCGGCGAGCTGTGTCTCGAGGCTCTCCGAGACGATCGCGTACGACGCCGTGCTGAGCTCCTCGCGTCCCGACATCACGAACCCGTCGTCGTCACGCAGGGTGCCCTGGAGCACGCCCAGGGTCGCGGCGACGCCCAGGAAGCCTGTGCCCGCCAGGAGCCCGAGGCAGCCGAGGACCAGCATCACCACCCGCGGTGCGGACCAGTGGTCGGGTGGCGGCTGTCCGTCGCCGGAGGGCTGGGGCGCAGGCGGCCGGATCCCGACCCGCGAGCCCGGGTCGTCGGGCCCGGTGTCCAGGCGGAAGGGCGGGTAGTCGTCGGTCATCAGCCCGGCGTACGCAGCGACGCGGATGACCCAGCGGTTCAGGCCCAGCACCAGGTCGAAGACCCCCGACGGGTACCTGCCGGTGAAGAGCAGCACGACCGCCGCCACCAGGACCAGCAGCCCGATCAGGCCGCCGCCCGCGGTCCACGCGGCGTCGTCGCGCGACGCGGCCTCGTTGGCGATCCAGAGCCCTCCGCCGGTGAAGATGCCCACGACCACGTAGTGCGGGAGGGCGAGCAGCCACCACTTGACCAGCACCAGGCCGCGCGAGAGGTGCTCGGGGTAGGAGACCTCGAGGTGCGCCGGGTAGTCGGGGACGTCGGCCAGGGTGAAGGGCGGGTAGCGGTCCGTGGCGAGCGCTCCGTAGGCGTAGTAGGCCACCCGCTAGCTCCACCGCAGCACCCCGACGTTGAAGTCGAAGACCTGACGCGGGTAGCGGCCGGTGAGGAGGATCGCGAAGAACGCGACCACGCTCAGCACGAGGAAGGCCAGCCACAGGAAGGCCAGCACGACGTAGTGCGGGATCACGAGGGCCCACTTCACCAACCACAGCCAGCGGTTGAGGTGCTCCTCGGGGAGCACGTCGACACGTACGGGATAGACGTGCGCGGGATGCTCCTCTGCGGGTCGGGCCTGGACGCTCATCGTTCCTTCCTCCTCTGTCGTGCTGCGGTGGTGCCGGCCGTGGTCAGGCCTGCGGCGAGATCTCGTCGGCGACGAGCTCCCAGTCCTTCGGGGCGTCGCGGTGGGGGCGTACGGGCACGACCATCACGGGGCTCCTCGCCTCGCGCACGACCGTGCGTGCCAGCGACCCCAGGTGGGCCGGCTCGAAGCTGTGCGGCCCGTGCCGGCCGACGACCACGAGGGAGGCCACCTGCGAGTCGTCGACGAGCACGTCGGCCGGCCACTGGTGCCGCACCTCCACCGTGACCTCCACCGCGGGGTGCTGCGCGCGCAGGCCGTCCACGACGGTGGTGAGGGCGCGCTGCTGCTCCTCGCGCCACTCGGCGGCGACGCGGTCGGTGATGATGTCGTCGTAGACCGCGTCGAGGCGCCACGCGTGGACGACCCTGAGGGGCGCCCCCGTGGCCTCGGCCTGGGCGAAGGCCGCCTCCAGCACCGCGAGCGGCACGCCTGCCTCGTGGACCCCGACGACCACCTCGCCGGGCTCGCCCGTCGAGGGCTGCCAGTCCGCAGGGACGGAGACCACGGGGCACGCGGCGTGCGCTGCCACGGCGTACGCCGTCGAGCCGGCGAAGAGCCGCCGCAGGCCGTGCGGCAGGTGGTGCTGCACCACCACCGTCCGGGCCTCGCGGCCCAGGTCGACGAGCACGTGGGCGGGCGTGCCGGCCACGGCGAGGGTGCGACAGGGCACCGTGCCGTCCGTCAGCTCGGCGAGCTCGTCACCGACCTGCTTGATCACCCAGTGCGCCATGTCGGCGGTCTCGGCGGAGGTCAGCAGCGCGCGCGGCGGCGGTCCGGTCAGGGCCGTGCGGAAGGCGTGGACGGCCACCACTTCCGAGGCGTCGCGGCGCGCGCGGTCGACGGCGTAGCGCAGGGCTGCGGTCTCCCGTCCGGGTCCGCTGACCCCGACGACGACGGCGTCCTTCGTGGTGGTGTCCATGGTCGTCCTCCTCCGGGGGGCGCTCCTGCCCCTACGTCCAGCGTCGTCCTCGCCACCGGTGCACGACAGGGCCACAGGTCCCACCCATGACACCGACCGTCCCGCGTGAATAGCGGACGCGGCGCGTGGGTACGGCGCCGGCATGGAGCCCATCCCTGAGACGCTCGAGGCCCTGGACGAGCTGGACCCCTACCTGGACGACACCCCGCTGGTCGACCAGCTGAGGGCCACCTCCGACCGCGCACAGGCGGTCGCCCCCGGCCTCGTCGGCGTGAGCATGGCATCGCGCGCCCACGACCTGACCTTCACCGTGGTGGCCACCGACCAGGAGATCGCCGCCCTGGACGCGGTGCAGTACCTCGACACCGGCCCCTGCGTCGACGCCATCGGCCTGGGCCACGGCCTCGCCACGTCGCCCGAGGGCCTGCTGAGCGAGTCCCGGTGGGGCGAGTTCGCCCGGGCCAGCGCCGCGATGGGCGTGCACAGCACGCTGACGCTGCCGGTGCTGATCGAGGGCTCGGTCGTCGCGACGGTGAACCTCTACGGCCGTGCAGCGGACACGTTCGTCGGTCTGCACGCGGCGCTGGCCGAGGTCTTCGGCGCCTGGGCGCCGGGCGCGATCGCCAACGCCGACCTCGACTTCACCACCCGTACGCTGGCCGAGCAGGCCCCGACGCAGCTGCGGGACGCGGCGACGATCGACACCGCCACGGGCATCCTCGCCGCCCATCGCGACCTGCCGGTCACCGAGGCGCGTGGCGAGCTCGACGACGCGGCGCGCCGCGCCGGGGTGCCGGTGATCCTGCTCGCGCGGGTGCTCGTGCAGCTGCACCACGAACGCTGAGCGCCCGCGGCGTCAGGCCTCGTGGACGCACTCGCCGTCGATCCAGGTGGAGCGCACCCGCGCCCGACCGATCTCGTGGGGCTCCAGGAAGGGGTCGGAGTCCAGCACGACCAGGTCCGCGACCGCACCGGGCCGGACCATGCCGGCATCGTCGCGGTGGTTCACCCACGCCGAGCCGCTCGTGTAGGCGGCGAACGCGACCTCGACCGGGAGCGCCTGCTCGGGGAGGAACGGCTCGGTCCCGGCGGGCGCCGGCTCGCCGTACGCCGTGCGGTGCACCGCGGTGTGGATCGCCGCGAGCGGGTCGGGGGTGCTCACAGGCCAGTCGCTGCCGGCCACCAACCGAGCCCCGGCGGCGTGCAGGTCACCGAACGGGTACTGCCGCCCGGCGCGCTCGGGACCCAGGAACGGGAGGGTGAGCTCGGTCATCTGGTCGTCGAGGCAGGCCCACAGCGCCTGGATGTTGGCGGCGACGCCCAGGGCGGCGAAGCGGCGTACGTCGTCGGGGTGGACGAGCTGGAGGTGCGCGACGTGGTGGCGCCGGTCGGGGTGCGTGCCCTCGAAGGCGTCGAGCGCCTCGCGCACGCCCCGGTCTCCGAGGCCGTGGACGCGCACCTGGAAGCCGTGGTGGTCGAGCTCGCCGACGTAGGAGCGCAGGGCCACCGGGTCGACGAAGGAGATCCCCGCGTTGTCGGTGGCGTGCCCGCAGCGGTCGAGGTAGGGCTCGACGAGCGCCGCCGTGCCGTTCTCCGCGACCCCGTCCTGCATCACCTTGACCGACGTGGCCGAGAACCGGCCGCCCGAGTAGTCCTCACGCCTGGCGATCAGGTCCGTCACCTGCTCGCGCCCCCGCGCCCGGTCCCACCACAGCGCACCCACGACGGTGCCGGTGAGGTCGCCGTTCGCGGCCGCGCGCGCGTAGGTCGGGCCGACGTCGCGCATGCCGGAGTAGGCGCCGACGATGGCGTCCTGCCAGGCGGTGACCCCGAGGGAGTGGAGGTACCGCTGACCCTCGAGGAGGGCGGCGCGGAGCTGGGCGTCGTCGACGGGCGGCAGGACGTGGTCGAGCAGCGCCATGGCCCCCTCGTGCAGCACGCCGGTCGGGCGTCCGCCGGCATCGCGCTCGATGCGACCGTCCGCAGGGTCGGGCGTGTGGGCGGTGATGCCGGCGACCTCCAGCGCGCGGGTGTTGACCCACATCCCGTGGTGGTCGCGGGTGGCCAGCGCGACAGGACGATCGCCGACCACCTCGTCGAGCTCCTGCGCGGTCGGCAGGCCGCCGGGGAACGCCGCCATCGCCCAGCCCCCACCCTGGACCCAGTCGTCGCCGGGACGCGAGCGGGCGTGCTCGCCGACGTGGCGCACGTACGCCGTCGCGTCGGCCGCGAGCCCGCTCAGGTCGCAACCGAGGCGCTCCAGCCCGCCCTGCACCGGGTGCACGTGGGCGTCGGTGAAGCCGGGCAGCAGGAGCCCGCCGTCGACGTCGACGACCCGCGCCCCGGCGGGCACCGCGTCCGCGCCCACGGCCGCGACGCGTCCGTCGCGGACCACGACGTCGCCGACCCGGCCGAGGTGGGCGTAGCCGTCGAACACGGCCGCGTTGCGGAAGATCGTGACGACCACGTCGCCTCCTGGGTAGGTCGGGATGGCGCTCAGTGTCGCGCACCGGGCACGGCCGGGAGGTCGAGGCGGAACACCGCGCCCGGGCCGTCGCCCGGGGCCACGCACACGATGCGGCCGCCATGTCGCTCGACGATGGAGCGGCACAGCGAGAGCCCCAGCCCGGTGCCGGTGTAGGACGCCTGGACCTCCTGGCTGCGGTGGAACCGGTCGAAGACGCGTTCGCGGTCCGCCTCCGGGACCCCGATGCCGTGGTCGCGCACCTCGACCACGACCCGGTCCCCCCGGACGTGGGCGTCGACCTCCACCCGGGGCGGGACGCCGGGACGGGCGTACTTGACGCAGTTGCCCACGAGGTTGGCGAAGAGCTGGCGCACCGCCCCGGGGTCGGCGTGCACCGCGGGGAGGTCGGCCGGAGCGACGACCGGCTCGTCGAGCCCGACCAGGTCGGCCACCTCGGCCAGCAGCCCTCCGCTCCCACCGAGGACGACCACCTCGGGCCGGAGCTGGCCACCCTCCGCGGCCGCCTGCGCGAGCAGGTCGTCGATGAGCTCGCTCATGTGGACGACCGAGCGGTCGACGCGACGCACGGCGTCCCGTGCCTCGTCCTGCCCGGTCCCGTCGAGGTCGTGCTCGACGAGCGAGAGCCAGGACCGCATGGTCGTGAGCGGGCCGCGCAGGTCGTGCGCTGCCGTCGACGCGAACTCGACCAGCGGCCGGAACCCCGACCGGTGCGCGGTGACCTCCCGAACGACCAGCAGGGTCCCGAGCCGACCCGCGGCGAGCGGCCGGGAGGTGACCGCGAGCACCATCTCGCCCCCGTCCGCGAGGGGTACGACGACGTCGCCGGGGCCGAGCTCGGGCCGGCGCCACGCCGCCGGTCGGGGCGGGTGGTCGAGCAGGTCCACCAGCGCCGCCAGGGCGCGCTGCTCGTCCCCCGGCAGGTGCCGGCGCGCGAGCCGCGCGCTGGCGGCGTTGTGCGTGGTGACCCGGCGCTCGTCGTCCAGGACCAGCAGGCCCTCCCCCATGCTCCCGGTCATCCCGGAGAGCAGCTCGGCCTGGGCGTCCGACACTGCCTGCGCCGCGACGAGCTGCCGGACGAGGTCGTCCACGCGGTCGCGGAGCGTGCCCACTGCGAGGGCCGTCAGGAGGAGGGCCAGCAGGAAGGACTGGGTGCCCATCGCCTCGACGTACGGGTCGTCGAGGCGGGCGATGGGTCCGTGCCCGCCTGCGGTCAGCACCAGGGCGACCGTCCCGAGCGCGCACGCGTGCAGAGCGGCGGTGAAGGTGGTGAAGCGCGAGGCGCACCACCCGGTCAGCGGGACGAGCAGGAACACCAGGGGAAGCGGCTGGAGGAACATCGCGACGACGGCGGCGGCCGACATGCCCCACAGCACGGCCAGCTCGGCGTGACCACCGCCGCCGACCCGCGGGTCCGCGTGTCCGCGACGCCACTCCCAGGCCAGGTGACCGACGCTCCCGATCACGATCGTCCCGGCGACCTGCCGGCCCCAGACCAGCACGGCGTCGCCGAGGTCCGGGTCGTCGCCCGCAGCCCACAGCGCGAGGGTGAGCAGCACGGCCCCGACGGCGCAGGCGACCAGCACGGCCCCGGTGCCGACGGCGAGCGTCCGGAGGGTGTGCACGCTGTCCTCGCCGCCGGCGCCGATGAGCGTCGGGCACCAGCGACGCACCAGCGCCACGACCAGCCAGGTCTGCACCGCCACGCCCGCGCCGCCGAGCAGGACGAGGGGCACGTCCGCCCCGGTCACGGCGAGGACGACGCCCAGCAGCACGGCGACCAGCAGCAGGACCCGGACCTGACGGTCCGACCGCTCGGCCAGGAGCCAGAGCACCGCCACCCCTGCCGCGGGCCACACCAGGCTGACGGACGAGCCAGGCAGCACCGTGGCCCGGCCCACGAGGGCGAGCGCGACGTAGGCCACGGCGAACCCGAGGGCCGCCGGCAGGCCGAGCACCCGCACCGATGTCATGGCTCCACGGTAGGGCTGCGGCGTCCCGCCCGCGGCGGTTGAAGGCAAAACCATCCCGCGTCTCGGGTGGGAGGCTCGACCTAGGCTGGGGAGATGGGCGAGGAGCAGCTGCGGCAGGCGGTCGACGCGGCGATGCTGCCGATCGTCGCCTCCCTGGCCCCTGCCGGCGTGCTGGAGGCGCACTGGCTGCCGGACCGCGGCGGCTCGCCCGTCGTCTGGGTCCGCGTCGCGACCGAGGCCGGTCGCGTCGCGGTCGAGTCCTACCCCTGGGTGCTGCCGCAGGTCCAGGTCATCCTCGCCCGCCTCGGGCTGTCGCCGGAGAAGGTGCTGGCCCTGAGGATGGAGGTCACCTCGGTCGAGGCGGAGGACCGGCTCTTCGAGTGAGTCCGGGTCCGCCCCGCTAGGAGCTCCGGGCGTCGGTGATCGAGGTGATCCACGACTGGTGCGTGGTGCTGTTCTTGGTGATGGCGAGCAGCTCGTCCATGTGCGGCTCGAGGCCGGTGACCTTGTCGAGCGGCACCCCGATGACCAGCTGGAAGCCCAGCCCCTTCCAGGCGCGCACGGCACGGCCGGCGAACTCGGAGTCGGCCTTAACGAAGCCCTCGTCGAGGAAGACCGGTGCGAAGCGCGGGCGCGAGCGCATCTCGTCGCCGAGGCGGAAGCGGAGTGCCGACCCGACGATGAAGGCCACCAGCTCCTGGCTCTCGCCGCCGCTCTTCTCCCCCAGCGTGCGGTAGGTCGCCCGCAGCTCGCCGGTCAGCGAGTCGTAGCGCTCGGCACTCACCTCCACGTGACGGCGTACGTCGAGCAGGCGGTCGCGCTCGCTCGCGGTGCCGTCCCCGCCCTGCGTCGGGCGGCGCAGCTGCTCCATGAAACGGCTGAGCTCGGCGAAGCGCTGCTCGAGGTCGGCCTCGTCGGTGTCGGGCGCCGACCGCGCGGTGAGCGCGCGCAGGTCGCGCAGGAAGACCTGCACGTGTGCCGGGGCGAGGCGTCGCAGCCGGATCCGGAGCCGGTCGCCGGCGCCTCCGAACTCGAGGCGGCGCAGGATCGCGTTGATCGGCTCGAGCCGGTCCTCGATGTCCTCGACCGACGCTGCCATCGCACCCAGCAGGGGCACGAGGTCCTGGCCGCTCCACTCGGTCAGGCGGCGGCGCCACTCCGAGCGGCGTCCGGCCAGCCCGGTGCCGCGGATCTCCTCGAGGATGCGGGCGTAGTCGCCGTAGGACTCTGCCGTGGCGCCGAGGTTGGGCGACTCCCACTGGAGCTTGTAGGCGCGGAAGATCGAGGCGAGCTCGTCGTCGGCGCGGCGCAGCTCCGCCTCGGCGTCACCGACCGCCTCGCGCAGCCGCTCGGCCAAGCGCTGGGAGGTCTCGGCGAAGCGGTCGAGGTCGTCGGGGTCGCCCGGGGCCGCGGCGGCGCGGAAGTCCGCGGCGAGCGCGTCGCGCTGCTCCTCGTCGAGCGCGAGGGGCGCGGCCGTCTCGAGGCGGTCGTTGACCAGGTCCTCGTCGTCGACCAGGCGACCGTGCTGCTCGTTGAGCTCGCGCTGGCGCTCCTCGAGCCCGAAGCGGACCCGGCGGGTCGACTCCAGCTGCTCGGCGAGCCGCTCGATCTGCTGCTCCAGCACCTGGAGCTCGTCGTCGGCGCCGAGGATCTCGGTGCGCCGGGACTCGAGGTCGGCCAGGCGCCGCTCGCTCGCCTCGACGTCGAGGTCGTCGAAGCGCGCGACGGCCACGGCGTCGTACGCCGATCGCTGGTGCTCCAGCACCGCGGCCCGTCGGTCGAGCTCGGCGACCTCGGCGTCGATGGCGTCGAGGTCGGCGCCGATCGAGGCCAGCTCGGTGTCGAGCTCCTCGATCGCGTCGGCGTTGGAGAAGCCGATGATGCTGCGCCCCTCGGTGCGACCGTGGGTGCCGCGGCGACCGCTGCGGGTCTGGCCCGCGAGCGTGACGCGAAAGCCGCCGCCGTCGAGGTCGGAGGCGTCCTCGACGCACAGCGCGTTGCGGGCCGGCTCGGCGACGTGCGCCTGCACCCAGCCCGAGAACGGCGAGTCCTTGAAGAGCAGCTTGCCGGCGATCCGCTCGGGATCGGCAGGGCCGAGGTCGGGCAGGTCGAGCGGGACGCCCTCGAAGACGAGGCGTCCTCGCAGGTGCAGCCCGTCGATGGCGCGGGAGAAGTGCGACAGGCGGTCCACCGGCACCAGCAGGGTGCGGGCGCTGGCACCGAGGACGGTCTCGACCGCGGTGCGCCAGCGGGCCTCCTCGGGCGCGAGGTCGAGCAGCTCGGCGACATAGGGCAGCTCGTCCTCCGAGAGCCCCGACGCGCGCGCCACCTCGGCGCGCAGCTCGTGCATGCGGGAGCCGACCCGCCCCTTCTGGCTCTCCAGCGACCCGCGCTCGCGACGCAGCTCGGCCTGGCGGTGGCTGAGCGGGTAGCGCCGGTCACGGGCGCCGTCGCGCTCGCGCTTGAGCCGCTCCTGCTCACGCTCCCAGCCGGCGAGCCACTGCCGCGCGTGCAGCTGAAGCACCGCGAAGGCCTCGGCCGACATCAGCGCCGAGTCGATGTCGGGCGCGCTGGCGTCGGCGACGTCGACGAGCGGCAGCAGCCGGTCGGAGAGGACCGTACGCCGGTTCGCCCGGTCGTCGCGCACGACCTTCTCCTGCTCCACCGCCCACGCCAGCGACTGCAGGGTCGACCCACCTGCGGCGCGGTGGGCCTCCTGCGCGGCCTCGGCGTCCGCCACGAGCGCCCGCTCGGCGGCGGTGGTCGCGGCGAGCGCATCGGTCGTCGCGGCACGGTCGGCGCGGTTGGTCGTCACCGCCTGTCCGATCAGGCGCAGGTGCTCCTGGAGCAGCCAGGTGCGCAGCGGGGTGTCGCCGGAGCGGGTGACGCCGAAGGAGTCCAGCTCGGCGAGCCGCCGCGCGGCCTGGACCGTGCGCTCGTGGATGCCGGTGATCGGCTCGAGGAGCTCGAGCTTGTGCTGCTCGGTGCGCATCGCGGCGTGCGCGGCGTCGAGGTCGTCGAAGTGCTCGATGGCCCGGTCGGCGGCCGCATAGGTCGCCGGGCGCTCGAGCACCATGTCCTTGTAGAGCTCGTCGACGCTGCGCACCTGGTTGCCCGACTGGATGCGGGCCAGCAGCCGCAGCGCCTTCGCGCCGTCGCCGTTGGCGCCGATGCCGAGGCGGGCGTGCAGCACCGCGGCAAACTCGGCGTACGTCCGGTGGACCCGCACACCGGGGAAGAGCTTCTTGAGCGTGTTGGCGTGGAAGCGCTCGGCGACCGCGACCTCGAGGGTGTCGAGCCGGAGGGGGCCGTCGTGGGTGACCAGCTGCATCTGGACCTCGCCGGAGCGGGTCGCGCGGCGGGGGACGTAGTAGGTGCGCAGCACGGTGAACTGCCCGCCCCGGTCGTTGACGAACGTCATCGCCACAGCGCCCCAGGTGTCGCCGCCGCGCCCGCGCAGCAGCTTCTCCACCGGGCGACCGGTGCGCGGGTCGTCGACGACGTCGACGGCACCGCGCAGGTAGGACAGCAGGTTGCGCTGACCGATGCTGCGGGCGCGGCCCGCGACGGCGTCGTTGGAGGCGCCGTTGAACTTGGTGTCCGACGGCATCATCAGCGCGGTGTAGGCATCGAGGATCGTGCTCTTGCCGACGCCCGAGGCACCGGAGATCATCGTGGCGTCGCCGCGCAGCGGCACCGTGGTGAGGCCGCCGAAGCCGCCCCAGTTGACCAGCTGCAGCAGCGCGGCGCGCCACTGCATGGTGTCGTCGGCCGGCGTGGCGACGCTGTGCTCGGCGAAGAGCCCGTTGGGGTCGGTCTCGTCAGGAGTGGCGTCCGGGGCGTCGGGGCGCACCTCGTCGATGCTCATGCCTGCTCCTGTCCCTGCTGGTCCGCGGCCGGCTCGAAGAGGTCGCCCTCCGGCTCACCCGGCGCCTCGCCGCCGTTGGCGCGACGCAGCGCCTCGAGCAGCTCCTGGAGCAGCTCCAGCGGCAGCAGCGGCTCGACGGCCTCGCTGATCTCGAAGCGGTCGTCGCCGGGGGCACCGATGAGCAGGCCGGCCTTCACGATGCTGGTCACCGCGTTGCGGGCACGCTTCTCGTCGCCCGCCTCGTCGGTGGCGTGGGCCGGACGGAAGCTCTCGATGTAGTCGACGACGTCGTCGCGGTCGACGTACACCCGTGCGTCGCCGCCGGCGAGGCCGGCACGGAGCCGGTCGCGCAGGTGCACGAGCACCAGCGTCTCCTCGCGCGACCACGCCACGTCGTGGAGCAGGGTCGGGAAGCGGCCACCGGTCTCGGAGGTGGCCTGACGCTTCCACGCGACCTCGCGGGACCGGTCGACGAGGAGGTCGAGGAACAGGTCGTTGAGGCGTCCGCGGATGACCCGCTCGTGCTCGACCAGCACGCGCCAGTCGCGCGGGTGGGTGCGGGCGCTGATGAAGCGCTGCTTGAGCAGCGTGACGAGTGCGTGCCGCTGGCCGTGCTCGAGCCCGCCCTCGTCGCCCTCCCACAGGGAGACCGAGGCGAGGTCGCCCGGGTCCGCGTCCTCGGGCTGGAGGTCGGTGTCGGGTTCGAGGTCGAGGTCGAGGTCGGTGTCCACGCTCATGCGCGGGCCTCCTGCTGGTGGGTGTCGAGGTCGGGGTCGAGGTCGGGGTCGGGCAGCGGCACCCGTGGCACCGAGAACGTGCGGCGGGTGCCGTCGTGGCGGACCGCGACGTAGGTCTCGGCCGGAGGGTCGGTGCCGTCAGGGCTGCTGGGCCTGCCGGGGGCGGCGGCGGGCTCGCGGGCCAGGTCGGCAGCGAGGTGGAGCAGGCCGAAGATCTCGACCGGGCGCTGGAGCGAGGGCTCGAGCCGGTCGAAGAGCTCGCCGAGCGAGCGCACCGGCGAGAGGTCCGACCACGCCTCGACCAGCCGGTCGCGCAGCGAGTCCAGCTGGGGGCCACCATGCGCGATCAGCTCGTCGAGCGACACCGGCGGCGCGTCGGCGGGGTCGGCGGCCCGGATCGGGTCGGGCAGCACGTCGTCGGCGGGGTCGTGGAAGCGCTCGCGCAGGTGGTCCACGGACGCACGTGCGGGGAGCAGCGGCACGGCGTGCACGGCGCGGGGCCCGGTGGTCGCCATCCAGGTCATCAGCTCCGACTCGACCTGGCGCAGCGTCTGCTCCAGCTCGCGGTCGCGCACGGCGTCGTGGGAGACGATGTACTCCTTCAGCGTCGCGGTCACGCGCGAGCGCTGCGACAGCACGCGGTCCAGGCCTTCGCGGACCAGGCTCACCGTGCCGCGCAGCTCGGCCCGGTCGGCGTCGCTGAGCAGCCGGTCGGAGAGCGGGTGCTCGAGCACCGCGGTGAGGTCCTCGCGCAGCTGGGTCACCATCGCGTCGTCGCGCAGCAGCGCGAACGCACCCTCGAAGGCGCGGCCCTCGTGGGTGGCTGTCATCAACGCGTCGGCGCGGGCGAGATAGGCGTCGATGACCTCGCCGGCCGGTCGGTCCTCGGCCCGGAAGGCGGCCAGGATCTCGCCGCGGATGGCCCCGAACCGCTCCTCGACGCGGGCGAAGTCGCTGGGGAGGGCGGAGATGAGCGAGAGCAGCTCGGTGAAGCCCTCGAGCATGTAGTCCTCGGTGGCCCCGACCATCTCCGCGCCGTCGACGAGCCGGTCGCGCTCGGCGCGCAGCCGGGCGATCTCCTCGTTGAGGATGGACACCCGCGTCGTGCGGTCGGGGTTGGCCTCGGCGTTGAAGCGACGCACGGTGCCGAGGATCGTGGTGATGCGGTGCTCGCTGAGGGTGGCGCGGTCGCGGCTGAGGTTCTTGACCAGCTCGAGCGCCTGCTGCGCGTGCGACGTGAGGGTGTAGACCTCGTGGCCCTGCTCGTCGAGCGAGCGCACCAGCCACTGCCCGCGCATCCACCGCTGGCAGATCTCACGGCCGCTGCCGCTGGGCAGGTCGGTCTCGCCCGACTCGCGGATCCCCGCGAGGTGCTCCTCGACCTGGGTGTGCAGCCGCGCGGTGGGGATGGGCCGGTTGTTGCGACCGAACGCGGCCCGGAAGATCGTGATCACCACGGGCGCCTGGCGCTGGTGCAGCAGGGTCAGCGTCGGCTGGGCGAAGGCGCCCTTGACCCGCGCGAGCTCGACCGCGATCTCGCTCACCTGCCCACCTCCACCTGCGCTCGTACGGACCTGCCTGCGACGCGACAGCATCCCAGAGCCGCGGTGCGCCGGCGGGCAGCGGGGGCCGCTCGCGCCGTACGCGGCGGGGTTCACCCTCCAAACTGGAGCCTCGCCCCCGAAGTTTCGGGGTGGAGGCTCCAGTTTCCCCGGGTACCCGGGGAACGCGACGACAGCGGCCCCTCAGCGCCGCCGGATCCGGATCGGGCCCTTCGCGGTCGAGGGGTCCACCACGTGCCCGGCCTGGGTGATCTCCACCTCGCCGCGCTCGACGAGGCGCCGAGCGGCGCGCCGGGCCGGCTCCATGAGGTCGCGCCAGCTGTCCTCGTCGCCGACCAGCCGGGCGGCGTCGGAGGGGCAGATCGTGGACGTGCGCGCACGCTGGGCGAGCAGGTCGGTGATCGCGGCCTCGAGTCGCCGGTCGACGTCGCTCACCCCGCGCTTGCGGCACGCGGTCGAGCAGTAGCGCACCTGGTCCCAGTCGCGCTCCCACTTCTTGCGCCACTCGATGGTGCGCCCGCACGACTGGCAGGTCTTCGGCTCGGGCGTCATGCCTTCCAGTGTGCCGACCGGCACCGAGGGGGCGTACGGGACGTGTGACCTCACCCTCACCTCACCGGTCCGCGGCATAGTGGGCCGCCGTCGTCGGTTGGGCGAGGAGACAGACCACGAGAAGCAACGAAAGGCACCCGCATGCGCGCACTCGTCCAGCCCCGTTTCGGAGACCCGTCCGAGGTCCTCTCGGTCACCGAGGTCCCCGACCCCCAGCCCGGCCCCGGCCAGGTGCTCGTGCGCGTGCTCCTCTCTCCGATCCACAACCACGACCTGTGGACCGTGCGCGGCAGCTACGGCTTCAAGCCCGAGATGCCGGCGCGTGCCGGCACCGAGGCCGTCGGCGTCGTCGAGGCGCTCGGCGAGGGCGTCGAGGGCCTCGAGGTGGGGCAGCGCGTGGCCACCGGCGGCAGCTTCGGCGCCTGGGCCGAGCTCATCGTGGCGCCGGCCGCCGGACTGGTCCCGGTGCCCGAGGGCGTCGCGGACGAGGCCGCGTCGCAGCTGGTCTCGATGCCGTTCAGCGCCATCGCGCTGCTCGACTTCCTCGAGCTCTCCGAGGGCGACTGGTTCGTCCAGAACGCCGCCAACGGCGCCGTCGGTCGCCTGCTCGCCCAGCTCGCGGAGGCCCGCGGCGTGCACGTGCTCGGGCTCGTACGCCGTGCCGACGGCGTCGAGGAGCTGCGCGAGCAGGGCATCAGCCACGTCGTGGCCACCGACGACGACGACTGGCGCGACCGGGTCCGCGAGATCGTCGGCGACGCGCCCCTCGTGGCCGGCGTCGACTCCGTCGGCGGCGCCGCGGCAGGTGACGTCGTGTCCCTCCTGGCCGACGACGGCGTGCTCGTGGTCTTCGGCGCGATGGCCTCCCCGACGCTCGAGATCGGCTCGGGCGACGTGATCTTCAAGCAGGCCGTGATCAAGGGCTTCTGGGGCAGCAAGGTCTTCGGCGCGATGTCGGCGGACAAGCGGGCCGCCCTCATGGGCGAGCTGGTCCGCGGCATCGCCGACGGGACGCTGACCCTCCCGGTGGAGAAGGTCTACGCGCTGGAGGACATCGCCGACGCCGCCCGCGCGAACGGCGAGCCCGGTCGCCGCGGCAAGGTCCTGCTGCGTCCGTGAGCCGGCTCCCGGTCGCGGGACGCCGCACGATCAGCGGACGACCGCGACCGGGCACTGGGCCCGGTGCAGGACGGCCTGGCTGACCGACCCGAGCAGCAGGCCGCGGAAGTAGCCCTGGCCGCGCGAGCCGACCACGACGAGCGAGGCGTGGGCCGAGGCGTCCACCAGGCACTTCTCCGGGGGCACCGAGATCGCCTCGTGCTCGATGCGTACGTCGGGGTGCTCGGTGCGCATGCCGGCCAGGCTCTCGGCGAGGAGCAGCTCGTGCTGCTGGAGCTCGATCATCCGCGGCTCGGAGCTGTAGACGTCGGCGGAGGCGACGTGGTCCCGCCATCCGTGGATGGCCACGACGGTCTCACCCGTCTCCTCGGCACGGCGTACGGCGAAGTCGAGCGCCGCCATGCTCGTCACCGAGCCGTCGATGCCGACGACGATCCGGCGCGAGGTGGCGTCGCGGGGCTCGCGCACCACGACGACCGGGCAGTTCGCGTGGCGGGCGAGGTGCTGGCTCACCGAGCCCATCAGGGCCTCGCCGGCGGCGCTGTGCCCGCGGCTGCCCACCACGAGCACGGACGCGTGGTCCGCGGCGTGGAGCATCTCGTCGACCACGTTGCCCGAGCGCGCCTGGGTCGTGACGTCGGTGACGCCGAGGTCGGCGAGCTCCTTCTCGGCCTCGCCGAGCAGCTCGGAGCAGTCGCGGACGTAGGTCTCGGTCACCACGATGGTGCCGCCGACACCGCCCCACGTGGGCGCGAGGAGCTCGTTGACCGCGAGCACGCGGACCGGGGCGCCGGTGCGCAGCGACTCCTCCGCCACCCACCTCAGCGCGAGCTTGGCGTCGTGCGAACCGTCGTAGGCCACCACCAGGGGCATTGTCGTCCTCATGGCTCCAGCCTCGTCGCGACGTCGCGCCGCCGGCAGGGTCCTAGGTCCCTGGCCCACGGGACCGGGGTCCCTCCGTAGGGTGGCGCCATGGCGCGCCCCCTGACAGTCAGCGACAGCACGGTCGTCCCCGCGAGCGCCGCGGAGATCTACGCCCGGGTGGCGGACCCGTCGCAGATGCCGCGATGGAGCCCGGAGAACATCGCCGGCGAGGTGCCCGCGCCCGGCACGCCACTCACCGTCGGCGACACCTTCGTCGGGACCAACCGGCGTGGCCCGGCGCGTTGGTCGACCCGCTGCGTCGTGACGGCGGCCGAGCCGGGTCGCGAGTTCGCGTTCAAGGTCCGCGGCATCGGTCTGCGGACCCCCCGCGTGCGGGGCCGGATCGCCACCTGGACCTACACCTTCGAGCCCGTCGCCGACGGCACCCGGGTCACCGAGACCTGGACCGACGACCGCCAGTGGCCCGATGCTGTGGCGGCCGTCTTCGACAAGATCGCGACGCGCGGGCACCACTTCCACCAGTTCCAGCGGCGCAACATCGCCACCACGCTGAGCCGGCTGCGGGCCGACTTCGAGGCCTGAGCCCCGGTCGGGCTCGGCTCAGTCGACCCTCATCTCGCCCAGCTCGGACCAGTCGTCCTGGTCGACGCTCTGGCTGACGATCCGCGGGGTCGCGGCGAGGTACGGCGGCAGCTCGGCCTGCGCGGCCCTGAAGTGTGCGGAGCCGACGTGCGCGGCACCGGCGTCCCCGTCGCGGAAGGCCTCGACGAGGACGTACTCGTTCGGGTCGTCGAGACTGCGTGACCAGTCGAACCACAGGCACCCGTCCTCGGCGCGGGTGGCCTCGGTGAAGGCCCGGGAGATCTCGGGCCACGCCTCGGCGTGCTCGGGGCGGACGGCGAACTTGGCGGTGATGAAGATCAAGACTGCTCCTGGCGTAACGGCACGACTCGGACGGGTCCCAACGTACTCACGCCCCAACGGAGGTGACCCCGTCCGGCAGGCCGCACCTAGCGTCGAGGGACGGGCGCATTCCTGCGTCCGGCCAGACCACGGGAGCACCCATGCCGAACAAGCGACCGAGCGCGTCCACCCCCGACCAGCGGGGGGAGGGCGACGAGCTCCACCAGGGCGTGAAGCGCGGCGAGCGCATGACGACCGCGACCGGCACGCCCCTGGGCGACGGGCAGAACTCGCTGAAGGTCGGTGACCGCGGGCCGACGCTGCTCGAGGACTTCGCCTTCCGCGACAAGATGTTCCACTTCGACCACGAGCGCATCCCGGAGCGGGTCGTGCACGCCCGCGGCTACAGCGCCCACGCGACGCTCGAGTGCCTCGACGCGATCCCCGACCTCACCCGGGCGGCGCCCTTCGCCGAGAAGGGCAAGAAGACCGAGGCGTTCGTCCGCTTCTCCACCGTCGCCGGCAACCTCGGCTCCCCCGACCTGGCACGCGACGTGCGCGGGTTCGCGGTGAAGATGTACACCGAGGACGGCAACTGGGACATCGTCGGCAACAACATCCCGGTCTTCTTCATCCAGGACGCGATGAAGTTCCCCGACCTCGTCCACGCGGTCAAGGAGGAGCAGGACCGCGGCTGGCCGCAGGCCGCCTCGGCCCACGACACGTTCTGGGACTTCGTGTCCCTGATGCCGGAGTCGACGCACATGCTGCTGTGGGCGATGAGCGACCGCGCGATCCCGCGCTCGTTCCGGTTCATGGAGGGCT
The DNA here is from genome assembly GCF_017310035.1 of Nocardioides sp. S5. Lineage (NCBI taxonomy): Bacteria > Bacillati > Actinomycetota > Actinomycetes > Propionibacteriales > Nocardioidaceae > Nocardioides > Nocardioides sp. S5. The sequence continues at coordinate 1,923,183 of NZ_CP022296.1, read as the reverse complement.
TCGGGGTCCACACCTACCGCTTCGTCAACGCCGACGGCGACTCCACCTTCGTGAAGTTCCACTGGAAGCCGCGCCAGGGCATGCAGTCGGTGGTGTGGAACGAGGCGCTCAAGATCAACGGCGCCGACCCCGACTTCCACCGCCGCGACCTCCACGCGGCGATCGACAGCGGCGACCTCCCGCAGTGGGACCTCGGCGTGCAGGTCTTCGACGAGGCCTTCGCCGACGAGTTCGACTTCGACGTACTTGACGCCACCAAGATCATCCCCGAGGAGGTCCTGCCGGTGCGCGTCATCGCGCGGCTCACCCTCGACCGCAACGTCGAGAACATGTTCGCCGAGAACGAGCAGGTCGCCTTCGGCACCCACAACGTGATCCCGGGCATCGACTTCAGCAACGACCCGCTGCTCCAGGGCCGCAACTTCTCCTACCTCGACACCCAGCTCAAGCGCCTGGGCAGCACCAACTTCACCCAGCTGCCGGTCAACGCCCCGCGCTGCCCGGTGGCGCACTTCCAGCGCGACGGCCACATGCAGACCTCGCTGCAGGAGGGACGCGGCAACTACGAGCCCAACTCGCTGGCCGGCGACGACCGTGGACCGCGCGCCGACGTGGTCCAGGGCTACCAGAGCGTCATGCGCCAGGAGGCCGGGCCGACCCGCCGACTGCGCGCGGAGTCGTTCGCCGACCACTACAGCCAGGCCCGTCAGTTCTTCCTGAGCCAGACCGAGGTGGAGCGCGAGCACATCGTCGCCGCCTTCGCCTTCGAGCTGGGCAAGGTCGAGGACCCGAAGATCCGCACGCGGATGCTCGCGAACCTGCGCAACGTCCACGAGGACCTCGCCGGAGCGGTCGCTGACACGCTCGCGATGCCGCTGCCCGCGGCTGCGGAGGCCGCAGTGCCGACACGCACGGACCTGCCGGAGTCGCCCGCGCTGAGCATCCTGCTCAACGGGCCCGAGTCCTTCGCCGGTCGCAAGCTCGGCGTGCTGGTCACCGACGGCAGCGACCAGGCGGTGGTGAAGGCGGTCGCCTCGGCGTTCGAGGACGCCGGCGCGGTCGTGGAGTACGTCGCCCCGGCGATCGGCCCGGTGAAGCTCGAGGGCGGCGGCACGCTCACGCCGGACCACGCGATCGACGGCGGTCCGTCGGTGCTCTTCGACGCGGTGGCGCTGCTGCCGTCGTCCGACGGCGCCGACGCGCTGGCCCGACGCGCCAGCGCGAAGGACTTCGTCAGCGACGCCTTCGCCCACCACAAGCTGCTCGGCCTCGGCGCCGACGCGGCGGTGCTGATCGCCGCGGCCGGCGTGGAGCCGGACGAGGGCTTCCTCGACCTGGCCTCCGCCGACGACGCGGCTGTCTTCCTCACCCGCTGTGCCTCGCTGAGGCACTGGGACCGCGACGTGCGTGCCTGAGCCGGGCCCGGTGCTGCTCGGCTCCCCGAGCCGGGCCGAGCGGGACGAGCTCACCGACGCTGCCGCCCGGGCAGCGGAGGCTGCGGGAGACGTGGCCGCCGCACTCGCCCTGGCCGGGGCGCTGGGCGGTCGGGTGCCCGCACCCGGGACCGGTCGCACCGCGCACGCGTGGTCGGCGTTGGCGAGCGTCGCAGCGGCCGACCTCACCGTCGCGCGCACCCTCGAGCCGCACCTCGACGCACTCGCGATCCTCGACCAGGCCGGCGAGCCCGCGCCGTCCGGCACCTGGGGCGTCTTCGCCGCCGAGGGGCCGGGCGAGCCGCTGCGCGCCGAGCCCGACGGGTCGGCGTACGTCCTCACCGGGCGCAAGCACTGGTGCTCGCTCGGGGGCGTGCTGGACCACGCACTGATCAGTGCGTGGGTGGGTGGGGAGCGACAGCTCTTCACCGTCGACCTGGCGCAGGACGCGGTGAGCGCCGTGCCTGGCACGTGGGTCGCGCGCGGCCTCGTTGCGGTCGACTCGGGTCCGCTCGACCTGGCCGGCGCCACGGCTCGCGCCGTCGGCGCCCCGGGGTGGTACCTCGAGCGGCCGGGCTTCGCGTGGGGCGGCATCGGTGTGGCCGCCGTGTGGTTCGGCGGCGCCGTCGGGATCGCCCGCAGGATGCTCGCGGCGTCGGGCACCCGAGCGCCCGACCAGGTGGCGATGATGCACCTCGGGGCCGTCGACGCGCAGCTGCACGCCGCGCGGTGCGTGCTCGAGCAGGCGGCGCAGGCCGTCGACGCGGGGACGCTCGGTGGCGCGGACGGCTGGCAGGCAGCCCTGCGGGTGCGCGAGGTCGTGGCGCTCGCCGTCGAGGACGTGCTCCGCCGCGCCGCCCACGGGCTCGGGCCGGGACCGCTCGCCACCGACGACGAGCACGCCCGGCGCGTGGCCGATCTCGAGCTCTACCTGCGCCAGTGGCACGCCGAGCGCGACCAGGCAGCGCTCGGCGAGGCGCTGCTGCGATCGGGGCCGGCCGGGTGGTGAGCGAGCCCGCCTTCCGCCACGACCGGGCCGGCACGCCCGCTGCCGCGTGGACACCGTCGATCGACGCCCTCCCGGCACTGCACCTGCCGGACTCGCGCACCCGGCTGGTCGTCGTCGGGGCCCACCCCGACGACGAGACCCTCGGGGCGGCCGGGCTGGTCCGCGCGGCCGCCCGCTCCGGGTGGGAAATCACCGTGGTGACGGCCACCGCCGGCGAGGGGTCGCACCCCGACTCCCCCACGCACCCGCGCGCCCGACTCGCTGACGTACGCCGACTCGAGCTGCAGGAGGCGATCGCCGTCCTCGCTCCCGACGCGACGGTGGCGTGCCTCGACCTCCCCGACGGCGACGTCGCGGCGCACGCCGACGCGCTGGTGGCCGTGCTCGTCGAAGAGGTCGGGGCTCGGGGCGACGAGGTCGTGCTCTGCGCCCCGTGGCGCGGGGACGGCCACCCCGACCACGAGGCGGTCGGTCGCGCGGCCGCGGTCGCCGCCGTACGCACCGACGCCCTGCTGGTCGAGTACCCCGTCTGGCTCTGGCACTGGGGCTCGCCCGAGGACCTCCCGTGGGACCGAGCCCTCCGGTTGGAGCTCGACGAGGCCGGTCGCGTCGCCAAGCGCACGGCCGTCGCCGCCCACGCCAGCCAGGTGCGTCCGCTGTCGCCGGCTCCGGGCGACGAGGTGCTGCTGGGACCGGACCTGCTGGCACACTTCGACCGCGACGGCGAGGTGTTCCTCCTCCTCGACGAGCCGGTGGAGGACGACGCGCTCGACCAGGTCCACCGCGAGCGCCCGGATCCGTGGCAGGTCGAGTCGGCCTACGAGCGGCGCAAGCGGGCACTCACGCTGGCGAGCCTGCCGCGCGAGCGCTACCGCAGCGCCCTCGAGGTCGGATGCTCGGTCGGAGCGCTGGCCGTCGACCTGGCTGGCCGCTGCGACCGGATGCTGGCCGTCGACGACAGCGAAGCCGCGATCGAGCTCGCGCGTCGGCGTACGGCCCGGATCGGCCACCTCGAGGTGCACCGGGCACGGGTGCCCGACCAGTGGCCCGAGGGGCGACACGACCTCATCTCCGTCTCCGAGGTCGGCTACTTCCTCAGCCCGCGACAGCTCGACGAGGTGGTCGGGCTCGCCCTCTCGACCCTGACGGACGACGGGCACCTGGTGCTGTGCCACTGGCGCCACCAGCCCGTCGGGTGGCCACTGGCCGGACCTGCGGTCCACGACGCGTTCCTCGCCACGGGCGCGCCCGTGCTGGTCGAGCACCACGAGCCCGACTTCGACCTCCTGGTGCTGGGGCGGCCCGCGTGAGCACGCCGTCGGCGGTGGCCGTGGTGGTCCCGGCGCGCGACGAGGAGGTGCTGCTCCCCGCCTGCCTGGAGTCGGTCCGCGTCGCCCGCGACGCGCTGCGGGCCGAGCACCCGACGATGCGCAGCGAGGTGTTCGTCGTGCTCGACGTGTGCCGCGACGACACCGCCGGCGTGGTGGCCCGCCACGGGGCGAGGGGGGTCACGAGCCGCGCCGGCTACGTCGGCGCCGCCCGAGCGCTCGGTGTGGAGACGGCCGCCGAGTGGGCCGGGGACCGCGGTGACCTGTGGATCGCGAGCACCGACGCCGACAGCGTGGTGCCGCCCCACTGGCTGCTGACCCAGGTGCGGCTGGCCGCGGAGGGGCACGACCTCGTGGTGGGGACGGTCAGCCCGCGCCCGGCCGACCTGTCCCCCGACGTGCTGGCCGCCTGGCACGCCCGCCACACGCTCTCCGACGGGCACGAGCACGTCCACGGCGCGAACCTCGGGTTCTCGCTCGACGCCTACCTCGACGTCGGCGGGTTCGCACCGCTGCCGGTCCACGAGGACGTCGAGCTCGTCGAGGCGATGCGTCGCGCCTCGCTCGACTGGGTGGCCACGGGTGCCATCGACGTGTCGACGTCAGGACGGCGTACGGCCCGGGCGCCGCTCGGCTTCGCCTCCTACCTCGAGGGCCTCGGCGCCTGATCGCGGCTGCGCCCCGGCCGTCTAGGCTGGCGCCGATCACCATGGCTCCCAGCACCCCCGACCCTCGCGCCCGCCGCCTGCTGCTGGTCGTCGACGCGCCGTCGCTGCTGCACCGCAACCACCACGCGCGCGCCCACACCGGGCTCCGCGACCGGCAGGGTCGCCCGATCTGGGCGCTCCATGGGATGCTGCGCCAGATCCTGGAGTCGATCGACACGATGGCGCCCGACGCGATCGTCTTCGGCCTCGACGACCGGACCGGGTCGCTGCGGCGCGACGCCTACCCCGACTACAAGGCCGGGCGGGCGCAGAAGGACCCCGAGCTCGTCGAGCAGCTCGACCGCGCCGGGGCGCTCCTCGACGCCCTCGGGCTGGCCACCGTGACCCCGCCCGGGCTGGAGGCCGACGACGTCAACGCGTCCGGCGCCACGTGGGCGGAGCGCAACGGGTGGAACTGCGTCATCATCACCTCCGACCGCGACGCCTTCGCCCACATCAGTGCGCACACGCGGGTGCTGCGGCTCATCGACGGCGGCATCCACGGGTCCCCGATGCTCAACCCCGCGCGGCTCTTCGACATGTACGCCGTCCGTCCGGCCAACTACCTCGCCTTCGCGGCGCTGCGCGGCGACTCCAGCGACAACCTGCCCGGCGTGCAGGGCATCGGGGAGAAGACGGCGGCCATCCTGCTCGACGTGGCCGGGTCGATGGACGCCGCGTGGGCCGACATCGACCACAACGACGGCCGTGCGCTGCTCGAGGCCCTCGACGACTGGGCCGCCGAGACGGGCGGGCGCCGCGTCGGCGCCACCGTCGTGCGCCGCCTGCGGGCCGAGGGCGCTCGCGAGCGCTACGACTTCAACGTGCGGATGATGTCGGGGCGCGACGACCTCGATCTCGGGCTGACCCCGGACGTGCCCGGCTCGCGGGGGCTGCTCCCGCTCGACCTCGACCGCGTGACCCGGGTGGTCGGCTTCCTCGACAACGATTTCACCACCGACTTCGCGGTGCGGGTGCTGACCGGTCGGCCCGCGTCGGGCTGAGGCCGACGCTAGGCGGCTTCCTCGTGCTCCGGATCCGTCGTCTGGTGGAGATCCACCCTCATCATCCGGGCGGTCAGGTCCACCGCAGGGCCGAGGAGGAGGATCACCGCGAGGGTGCCCGCGCCGACGGTGGCGCCCAGCAGCCAGCCGCCGAGCGCTCCGCCGCCCTGGACGACGCTGTAGGTCCACCTGAACGCCACCGGCGGGTCCCAGGCCAGGGCCGCGGCCTCGGCAGGTCCGGCACCGCTGTGGCTGCCGAGGTAGAGCGCGATGCCGATCGCGAGCACCGGGAACGCCGCCACGAGCAGCACGATCCGCCAGAGCACGTCGTCCGGAGTCGCCATCAGCCCGAGGGCGACGTCGACCACCACCCCGACCAGCACCACCTGCACGACCGTGCCGATGCCCGGGATGACCTTGCGCAGCATCGCCATCGTCACGAAGACCGCGCCCACGACGAGGTTGACGATCCAGAAGGCGGCACCCGTCGTGAGCGCGAGTCCGTTGACCAGGGTGGAGTAGCCGTCGGAGCCGAGGTCCGCGGCCAGCAGCATCGCCACTCCCGTCCCGAGCACGACGCAGCCGACCAGGAGCATCGCCGTACGGCGCGGGCTGGGGATCACGCGCGCCAGCATGTCAGGCGCTGCGCACCCACCAACGTCCCGGCAGCTCCCCGGACAGATCGCGAGAGCGAGCGTCCATCGAGACCCGCACGCCCCCGGCGGTGGCACCATGTCGCCATGCCCGACCCGACCGTCGTCATGAACGCCGTCACGAACGCCGTCATCCGCGCCGCCGAGGCACGGGCCGAGGCCCTCGCCCGGGGCGATGCCGACGAGCTGCTCGCCCTCCTCCACCCCGACTTCCGCTGGACGACCCACACCGGCCAGGTGTTCGACCGCGCTGAGTACGTGGCGCGCAACACCGGGGGCACGACCGTCTGGAAGTCGCAGGCACTCGTCGACCCCGACGTCGCGGTCATCGGCGACACCGCCGTGCTACATGCAGAGGTGGCTGACGTGGTGCTGGCTGCTGACGGCCGACCCGAGACCTTCCGGATGCCGGTGACCCAGGTCTGGGTACGGGACGGCGATGGCTGGTCGTGCCTCGCCGGCCATGCCGGCCCACGCCTCGCTGGCTGACCAGGTCTCGACGAAGGATGGGGACATACGGACATGCCTGTGGCCCCGCCGTCGCTGGGTGGCGGGGCGTGGGGCGGGGTCATCTTCGAGGCGACGGGATCCGGGGCGGGCCGGGGTCGGGTGGGTCGAGTGCGGTGGTGCCGGTGCGGTCCCGGCGGTAGCGGTGGCCATGAGGGCTGGTCCACTCGAAGACTCCGGGCGCAGTCATCCGGTAGCGCCAGGCGCTGTGGGTCTTGAGCCTGTGGTGGAACCGGCACAACGCACCAAGATTGTCGGTGTGGGTCGGCCCGGGTTGCGGTCTGCCTTCCGCGTCGGCGTCGTGGTCGTACTCGGTGATGTGGTCGACGTCGCAACCCCTGGCTGGGCGACCGCACCACGGGAACACACACGTGCGGTCGCGGAGAATCACGTCCTCCCGGATCCGGTCCGGGATCGCGTAGCCCGGTGCGGCCTTCTCCTGGTTGAGGTCGATGACGGGCCTGACCGTGATGGTGGTGCGCGAGTCACCGCACCAGGACCTGAGCTGGTCCAGCAGGAGCAGTCGCTGGCCCTCCTCCAGCCGGCCCGTGGGAGCGAAGACCGTGGTGTCGCCGGACATGGTGGCGTCGAAGTGGGCGTGGAGGACGACCTCCCGAGCGACCGGGAGGTCCTGCCCGTCGTCATCGGTGGTTGAGGTGCGAGCGGAGCGAGCCTCGAAACCACTATCGGCAGAGTTGTTCTGCTGGAGGAGGTCGAGCGCGGTCTGCGTCCGGGCAAGGTCGCCGAGCGCCTTCGCCCGGCGGGCGTCGAGGGACTCCTGCGAGCCGAGTGCCTTCTGAAGGGCGGCGCCGTGCGCCAGGGCCCGGTGGAGGTCGAGTCCGTCGGCGAGGTCGATCTCGGCCTCGAGCCGCACGGTGCCGGCGAAGTGGACGTCCTCGTCGTGAATGGTGACGTGGCGCGGGTCGACGTGGAGATACCCGTCCTCCGGATCCGCCGAAGGGTCCACGCCTGCGAGGTCGAACCGCTTGATCGTCTCCGCGACCAGCCGGTCCAGCTGCGCCGGTCCGATCTTCCCCGCCACCGCGGCGACCTGCGCATCGACGAACCGCGCCGCCTCGACCGTCAGCTCCGGCGTCGAGTGGATCGTCACCTCCGCGACCGCACGGGCCCGCCAGGCAGGAACCGATCCGGAGTGGACCTGCGCCCACAGGCGCGGGAGCCGGTGGCGCAGCTCGAGCGCATGGCCGATGAGCTTCTTCGCCGACACCGATGTGATGCCCAGGACGGTGCCGAGCTCGGCGACGCAGAACTCCGCGACCAGCGGCGTACCCGGTCCGGCGATGGGCTCCTCGTGCTGGCACCCCGCGACGGTGAAGGAAGCGGCCGAGTGGATGGACTCCGGTGGGTGCAGGTCGGCCCACCGGGCTGCGAGGTCCAGGACGTCGGCTGCGGCCCGGTCCTCGGCGGTCTTGCGGGAGCGGATCGAGGCGAGCAGGGCCGCGGGGCCGAGGGCGTCTGCCCCGGCCTCCGGTCCCATCTCCAGCTCCTCGATCATGCATTCGATTCTAGAGGATGCGTCCGACAGTCACCTCGAACCGGCAAGCGCTTGTGGAGGGTCTCGACATGTCTCACTCCGGCTACTCCACCACCAGGAGCGGGCCCTCGTCCGGAGTAGGCGGCTCGAAGTGGTCGAAGTACTTGATAGCCAGGTCCTCGGTGAGCACGAAGTCGTCGGAGTGCTCGCCGCGCCTTGCCCGCATGCGGCGCAGCACGGTCTCGCGATCGGTGGCGAGGTAGACCGTCTCGGGGACGACACCTGTCGGCCCGAGCAGCGCGCGGTAGTCATCGCGCATCCGCCGCGACCAGAACGAGAAGTCGAGGACGACGTCAGCACCTGCCGCGACCAGCTCGAGCAACCGACGCTGCAGCTCACCCTCGATCTCGCGCCGGACATCCGGTGGCAACGGCACCGTGGAGATCCCACGCCGCCACATCTCGACGTCGAAGGACAGCCGCACCATCCCGGCACTCTCCAGACGGCGGGCGTACGTCGACTTCCCCGAGCCCGACGGGCCGCACATGAAGATCACGCGGCTCATGGTGCAAGCCTAGGTCGACCCGACGACCGAGAGGCGTAGAACAGAGTGGTCAGCACCGAGTCGGACGTCAGGAGCAGCATGGTCACCCAGCCAGCCGGGCCCCCGCCCCCACGACGCGTCTACGTCGACATGGTCGGCGACCTGTTCCACGCGGGCCACGTCGCGCTGCTGCGAGAGGCACGCCGCCACGGCGACCACCTCATCGTCGGTGTCCTCGGCGACGAGACCACCGCGGCCTACAAGCGCCGGCCGATCATGACCCTGGCCGAGCGGGTCGCCGTCATCGAGTCGTGCCGGTACGTCGACGAGGTGGTCGCGGACGCGCCCTTCCTGGTCGACGAGGACTTCCTCGAGAAGCACGCGATCACGACCGTCGTGCACGGCGACGACCTCTCGCCGGAGGGAGCGGCCACCATCTACGGGGCGGCAGTGGAGCACGATGCGCTCGTCCTGGTCACCCGGACCGGCGGGCTGTCCACCACCGAGGTGATCCAGCGCGTGGTCGATCGGGCGTCCGAGGTGAACACCGGGTGAGGCCTCAGCCAACAGCACCCGGGCCACCTTCCGCGGTGTCGGAGGTCCGTCGTAGGTTGGCGACGACCCCCTCGGAAGGTTCCCCATGTTCTCTCGGTCCACGTCCCCCCGCACCCGCGTCGCCCTCGCCGGCGCGACAGTCCTCGCCGTCGCCGGCCTCGCAGCGCCGCTGCTGACCACCCCGGCCAGCGCAGGCGGCACAGGCACCGACGCACGCCGGAGCGCGAAGCCGGCCGACGTGCGCTTCGCGACCTTCAACGCCTCGCTCAACCGGCTCGCCGAGGGCGACCTGGTGCGCGACCTCTCCACGCCCGACAACGCCCAGGCGGCGGCCGTCGCGGAGACGATCCAGCGCACCGACCCCGACGTGCTGCTGCTCAACGAGTTCGACTACGTCGAGGGCGGCCGCGCCGCGGAGCTGTTCCGAGACAACTACCTCGAGGTCGGGCACAACGGCGCGGCTCCGGTCGACTACCCCTACTACTACGTCGCCCCCGTCAACACCGGCGTCCCGAGCGGGCTCGACCTCGACAACAGCGGCACGATCGGCGGCGGCAACGACGCCTTCGGCTTCGGCACCTTCCCCGGCCAGTACGGCATGGTGGTCTACTCCAAGCACCCGATCGCCACCGATGACGTCCGCACCTTCCAGGACTTCCTCTGGAAGGACATGCCGGGCGCCGTCCTTCCCGACGACCCGGCCACGCCCGAGCCCGCGGACTGGTACTCCCCCGCCGAGCTCGACGCCGTACGCCTGTCGTCGAAGTCGCACTGGGACGTGCCGATCCGCATCGGCGGGCGCACCGTGCACTTCCTCGTCTCGCACCCGACGCCGCCCACCTTCGACGGCGCCGAGGACCGCAACGGCACCCGCAACCACGACGAGATCCGGCTGTGGGCCGACTACGTCCGCGACCGTGCCGACTACCTCTACGACGACGGGGGCACCTACGGCGGCCTGCCGCCCGGCAGCCGGTTCGTCATCGCCGGGGACCAGAACGCCGACCCCCTCGACGGCGACTCCTTCGACGACGCGATCCTCCAGCTGCTCGACCACCCGCGCGTCCGTGACCCGCACCCGGCGTCGGCCGGCGCCGTCGAGGCGGCCGCACGCGACGCAGCCGCCAACCTCACCCACTCGGGCCCGCCCGCACACGACACCGCGGACTTCGCCGACGCGCTGCCCAACGGCCCCGGCAACCTCCGCGCGGACTACGTCCTGCCCGACCGGTCGACGAAGGTGCGCGGCGCAGGCGTGTTCTGGCCCGAGTCCGACGACCCGCTGTTCCGCCTCGTCGGCACCTTCCCCTTCCCGGCCAGCGACCACCGACTGGTCTGGGTGGACGTGCGACCCACCGGAGCTCGCGGGCGCTGAGCCACCGCCCCCGAGCAGCGGGCGGCTTCGCGGAGGGGTCGGGTGACGTTCACCCGATGTCCACCCGCCGGCCCTCCGTACGGCGACACGGGCGGTGAGAGTCGGGGCGTCCGCCAACTCCTCCTCTCGGAAAGTCTCCCCATGACTCCTCCCCAGAGCCGCACCCTGCTCCCGATGGTCAACCGCACGCACGGCAACCGCAGCGCCGTGACCTGCCACCTCCGCTGCGGCGACGCCTGCTTCCAAGAGGTCCCCAACACCACCGAGACCTCCTACTTCCGCGACATCGCTGCCAAGGCGCTCAGCCGTCGCTCCGTCGTGGGCACCGGCCTCACCGTCGCCGCGCTGACCGCGGTGAGCGGCCCGGTCGCCGCCGCCCCGAGCGCCGCGAAGCCGAAGCCCGACCGCGGCGGGCCGCAGCGCCTCGCCTTCTCGCCCATCGCACCGGTCGCCGACACCGTCGACGCCGTGAGCGTCCCCGCCGGCTACCGGTGGGACCCGGTCCTCCGATGGGGCGACCCGATCCTGGCCGGCGCACCCGAGTTCGACCCGGACCGGCAGACCCCCGAGGCGCAGGCCGGCCAGTTCGGCTACAACAACGACTACCTCGACATCATCGAGACCAACCGCGCTGGCACCCGCGCCCTGCTCGTGTGCAACCACGAGTACACCAACGAGGGGATCATGTTCCCGCCCGGCACGGACCCCGAGACCGTGATCCGCACGGCCTGGGCCGCGCACGGCATGTCGGTCGTGGAGCTCGAGCGGAGCCGGCGCGGCGACGTGTGGTCGTACGTCCCGGGCGCGCGCCTCAACCGGCGCGTCACCGTCGACACCACGTTCGTCGTCGACGGCCCCGCCGCCGGCTCAGACCTGCTCAAGACCAAGGCGGACCCGACCGGCCGCACGGTCCTCGGCACGCTGAACAACTGCGCCGGCGGCACCACGCCGTGGGGCACGATCCTGTCGGGCGAGGAGAACTTCAACCAGTACTTCCGTGCCACCGGGGCGGACCCGAAGGAGAAGCGCTACGGCCTGTCCGCCACCCAGGACTCGCGCAACTGGCGCTCGCTCGACCCGCGTTGGGACACCACCACCGACGACTACCGCAACGAGCCGAACCGGTTCGGCTGGATCGTCGAGCTCGACCCGAGCGACCCGACCTCCACCCCTGTCAAGCACACGGCGATGGGCCGCTTCAAGCACGAGGGTGCCACCGTCGTGGTGAGTCGCGACGGCCACGTCGTGGCCTACATGGGCGACGACGAGCGCTTCGACTACGTCTACCGCTTCGTCTCCCGCGAGAAGATGCGACCCGGCAGCAGCGCGAAGGCGCGCCGCCACAACCTCCGCCTGCTGAGCGAGGGTGACCTGTCCGTGGCCCGGTTCGACGGCGACGGCCTCGGAGACGGCGTCAGCGACGGCACCGGCGAGTGGCTCCCACTCACCCGCGACGGTCGGTCCGTCGTCCCCGGGTACACGACCGAGGAGGTGCTGGTCTACACCCGCCTGGCCGCCGACGTGGTCCAGCCGACCAAGATGGACCGCCCCGAGGACGTCGAGCCCAACCTGCGCAACGGGCGCATCTACGTCGCCTGCACCAACAACACCGCCCGCACCGCGGCACAGGTCGACGAACCCAACCCGCGCCCGGCCAACAAGGACGGGCACGTGGTGGAGATGGTCCCGACCGGCGGTGACCACACGGCGGCGACCTTCGCCTGGAACCTGTTCCTCATCTGCGGTGACGCCGCCTCCGCCGGCACCTACTTCGGCGGCTGGACCGGGCCCGTGTCCCCGATCTCGTGCCCCGACAACGTCGCCTTCGACAGCGAGGGCAACCTGTGGGTCTCGACCGACGGCCAGCCCAGCGCGATCAAGCTCGACGACGGCTTGTTCAAGGTGCCGGTCGAGGGTCCGGATCGCGGCCACGTGCAGCAGTTCCTGGCCGTGCCCGCCGGCGCAGAGACCTGCGGACCGGTCATCCGGGACCGCGAGGACACGGTCTTCGTCGCCGTCCAGCACCCGGGCGAGGACGGCACGTGGGCCGCGCCGCAGTCGCGCTTCCCCGACTACGTGCCGACTGGCTCGGCCGCCGGTGCGGGGTCGTTCGCCGGCCCGCGCCCGAGCGTGGTCCAGGTGACGCGCGCCTGAGGAGCCCTACGATCGACCCGTGCCGCGACCCGTCCCCACCAGCGTCGCGGTCGCGGCCGGGTCGACGGCGCTCCTCGCCCTGGCGGTCGCCCAGGGTTGGCTGGGGACGGACGTCGGGCGCGGTGCGAACTTCTGCGAACGGGCCCGACCCGGCGCGATCGCGCAGCCGGCCAACACGCTGTCCAACATCGGCTTCGTCGTGGCCGGGCTCCTCGTCGCCCACCACGCGCAGCACCGTCGACACCACCGGGCCTGCGCCGGGCCCGTGATGTCGACCGGCGTCGCGACGCTCTTCGCGTGCGTCGTGGTGCTGCTGGGGCCGGGGTCCGCCGCGATGCACGCCACCCAGAGCGAGTGGGGTGGCCACCTCGACATGCTGAGCATGTACCTCGTCGCGGGATTCGCGGCCGCCTGGGCCTGGGCCCGATGGGCCCGTCGCGGGACCGCCGGCTTCGTGACGGCGTACGTCGTCTCCGTGGCCGCGTGCGAGGCGGTCGGGCTCTGGCCCGATCCGGTCCCCGTCGTCAACTACTCCGGCAACCTCGCCTTCGGCGTGCTGCTCCTCGGCGCCGTCGGGCTGGAGACCGCGCTGTGGCGTCGCGGCGAGACCAGCCGCGTCTTCCGCCACGGCGTCGTGGCGGTGGCCTCGATGCTCGTCGCGTTCAGCATCTGGCTGCTCAGCAACGCCGGCTGGTGCGACCCCGACTCGCTGCTGCAGGGTCACGCCGCGTGGCACGTGCTCTGCGCGGTCGCGGCGTACTGGCTCTACCGGCTCCACGCCTCCGAGGTGCGCGCCACCTGACTCGGCTGACGCACGAGGGTCGGCTCAGGCGTTGCCGTCGACGAACCGTCCGTCCGGCGTCACGGGGTTGTCCTCGTTGATCGCGGCGACCGCCGCGCTGAGCTCGGCCTCGGCCAGCGGGCGGCGGTGGTCGAGGTGCACCCCGGCGATCATGCAGCGCACCGAGCCGCCGGCGAGCTCGACGGTGGGGATGTCGACCGCCACGATCTCGCACGACTCCTCGATCGCGGCGACCTGGTCGGGACGCAGCGACCGCTTCGCCCGCGCCGACATCGCCATGACGTAGCGGCGCTTGCCGTCGGACGTGCGCCCGCAGAGCTCGACCGCGTTGCCGGCGAACTCGCGGATCTGCTCCTCGGTCAGCTCGACGATCGTGCGCCCGGTGACGGCGAGCCGCTCGCGCACCTGCTGTCGACGGTGCTCGTCGGGGATCATGTCGAGCGCGAAGAGAGCGACGTGCGTGCCGACGCAGGCGATGACGTTGGTGTGGTAGACCGGCACGCCGTCGGAGTCGACCGCGTCGAACGCCATCGGCTCGTAGTTGAAGTCGGTGCAGAAGCGCTCCAGCACCGCCACGTCGGCGCGGTAGCTGCGGGCGGCGTAGGCGACCCGCGAGACGTGGTCCAGCACCATCGCGCCGGTGCCCTCCAGGAAGATGCCGTCCGGCTCGAGGCCGGAGTAGTCGACGATCGCCTGGACGCGGTACTCCGACTTCAGCATCTCCAGCACGTCGCTGCGACGCTCGTGGCGGCGGTTCGAGGCGTACATCGGGTAGACCGCGACGGTGCCGCCGGCGTGCGTGGACAGCCAGTTGTTCGGGAAGACGCTGTCGGGGCGGGTGTGGTCGTCGTCGTCGAAGACGTGGACCCGTACGCCGACCGCGCGCAGGGCCTCGGCGAGGGCGTCCATCTCGGCGAGCGCCCCGGCGGCGGTCGCTTCCTCGGTCTGGCCGGCCGGGGCGTCGGCCTGGAAGGCGTTGTCCGCAGCGGTCGCCGGGTTGGGGACGAACCTGGTCGCGCGGATCAGGATGACAGCGGAAGGGGCCTGGGCACTCACGGGAGGAATCTAGGGCACGCGGCGCCTCGCGTCAGAACCCGCGAGACCCGCCACCGCCGCCGCCACGGGAGCCGCCGCCACCGCCGAAGCTGCGCGAGCCCCCGCCGCCGCCGCTGCGCGACCCGCCTCCCCCACCGAAGCCGCCGCCACCGCCGAAGCCGCCACCGCCGCCGCTCGAGCTGCGGCGCCGCGATGCCTCCGCGCGGCGGGCCGCCTCGCGCCGCTGCTCGGCGTCGCGGCGGTCCTGACGGGCGCGCGCGGCGGCCGCGTTCGCGGTGTCCTTGGCGCTCTCGGCGCCGGCCGCGATCGCTGCCAGCGAGCCGGTCTCGGACTCGGCGAGCGCGAGCTGCTCCCGAGCATCGTCGAGCAGCTCGCGGGCGGCGCCCGAGACGTCCCCGTGGACGACCTGGTCGCGAGCTGCGGCGATCGCGGACGCCGCTGCGTCCAGTGCGCGCTGGGAGGCCTCGTGGTCGGCGATGGCCCTGTCCACCACGGCGCGGGCGCGGGTCAGGCCCGCCTCGGCCTCCTCCAGCTGTGCGTCGAGGCGCAGCCACGGCGGTCTTGCCAGACCGGCCGCATCGCCGACCCCGACCGCCGCCGAGCGGAACCCCGACACGTCGGGGACCTCTGCCAGGAAGGTCATGGCCGCGGGGTGGGTGCTGACCTGTGCCTGGATCGCGTCGGCCTCCACGACGGCCCTCTCCACGCGCTGCGGAACGTCGACCGCGAGCGCCCGCAGCTGCTCCACCCGCAGCGCCGGGTGTGCGGCCCCGGCCGCGACGGCGTCCGCGGACTGCTGCGCCGCGGTGAGCTCATCCCGCGCCCGGGCGAACTGCTGGTCGGCCATCGAGGTGTGCTGCTCGATGGTCCGCAGGGCCCCGTCGAGCGCCTTGCGCGCAGCCGATGCCTCGTCGACCGTGGCGCGCACGCCCTCGACGCAGCTGGGGTCCTGGTCGCGCTCGAGCGACTCGGTGGTGACGTACGCGTCGGCGATCGCGGCGTCGAGCTCCGTCGTGCGGGTGCGGAGCGCTGCGGTGTCGCGCTCCAGTGCCGCCCGGAAGTCCGCGAGCTCGCTGAGCCAGGTGCGGTGGGCGGCGAGGTCGGTCTGCGCCCGCTCGAGGAGCGCGGCGGCGTCACCGTGGCGCTGCTGCGCGGCGAGCGCGGCGGTGTCGGTCGCGGCCCGCTCGGCGGCAGCGGGGGCGGCGTCGTTGTCGGTCGTGCGATAGCCCTCGACCTGCCGCGAGGCGAGGAGCGCGGTGACCTCGGCGGCGCCCGCCCGCAGCGCCTCCATCCGCGCCGGGAGCTCCTCGCGGAGCGTGTCGTAGGCCGAGAGCTGCGCCTCGACCCCAGCCATGGCGGCCTGCGCCGAGCGCAGCTCGCGGGTGGCCGCCTCCACCTCGTGGCCGGCCCGCGTGGCCTCCTCGGTGTCCATCCCCGCCACGGCCGCCTCGGTGTGCACCTCGGAGAGGCGCAGGTAGGTCGCGGTGGCCCCGTCCCGGGTGGCCACGGCCTCGGCGTGGGTGGTCCGGATCCGGTCGGCGACCGAGTCGCTGACCGGCGGCAGCGCGCTGACCCGCGCGTCGATCAGCTCGTTGCTCTCGTCGAGCTCGAACCACGCCTGTGCCATCCCCGACACCGCGTGCGAGAGCGAGGCGCGGGCCGCGGCCCGCGCCTTGAGCCGTCGTCGCAGCCGGACCGCGCCGTAGCCACCGCCGCCGACCGCCGCCAGGCCGACCGGCACGCCGAGGAGCCACGGGGACGGGGCGGACCCGGCACCATCGGACGAGAAGTCGTCGGAGAAGCCGTCGGTATCCGGGAAGTACGGCTCCGGGCCGCGCGTCGGGCTGGAGGCGGCGTACGCCTCTGCGTAGCCGCGCAGCCCCTCGACCATCCCGTCGGTCCACTGACCGTTGCCGAAGGCCGGCCCCATGGCGCCCAGCTCGACGTCGTCGCGCGAGGAGTCGAAGCGATCGAAGGCCCAGCCGTCGTAGTGCGTGCCCAGCTCGCGGCCCCCGGTCGAGACGCCCAGCACGAGCAGCGAACGCCGCCCTCCGCCGGTGAAGCCCCGGCCCGCGCACTGCGCGCGGGCGTCGACCAGTGCGTCGTAGAGGCTGCCGCCGCCGGGGGTCTGCTCCCAGGCAATCACCTTGACCGTCACCCGGTCGTCGTAGGAGGACCTGGCCGCTCGGGAGACGGCGCGGTCGTCCAGCACGTCGGCCTCGTCGAACACGACGCTGCTGTCGCACAGGTCGCCGGCGGCCTGCGCGGGCGACGTCGTGGAGAGGGCCGTCCCACACGCCAGCAGCGCCAGCGCGGTGCCCCGTCGTACGCGACTGCCCAGGGTCGTCCCTGCCTCTGCCCGCATGGCGATCCTCCCGCGCTCGGCTACGTGCCGGGGCGAGGTTCCCCGACTGCCGCGGCCATCAAACCAGCCACCTCGACCGGGTCGCGGGCGATCGCGGATTCGTAGCAGGTCAGCTCGGTCTCCACCCAGCCCGGCACGTCTGCGGCCCGCCACAGCCCGCTCGGCACGACACCGCGCTCCTCGGCGAAGGCCACGACGCGCTCGTTGACCTCGTCGGCGGCGCCGGCGGCGTAGGCGAGGAACGTCGCGATGTGCGGCTCCTCGGGGAAGGTGGCGAAGCCGTGGTCGCGCAGTGCTGCGGCGAGGGCGATCGCCCAGGCGCGGTAGTCATCGAACCTCGACAGGTCCCGCAGGCCCATCAGCCCGCCGACCGCCGCAGTGGTCATCGAGAAGAGGGTGCCACCCATCCGCTGGCGCCACGAGCGCAGCTCGCCCGCGAGGTCGTCGGGGCACACGACGAGCGCTCCGCTCGAGGCGCCGAGGCCCTTGTAGAGCGAGACGTAGACCGAGTCGAAGAGCTCGCCCACCTCGGCCAGGGTGCGGTCCCAGTGGGGCACGGACTCCCAGATGCGGGCGCCGTCGGCGTGCAGCGGGACGCCGCGCTCGCGGGCCGCCGTCGAGAGGGCGACGAGCTCGTCCCACGTCGGCAGCAGGCACCCGGCGTCGCGCAGCGGCAGCTCGACCAGCGCCGCGCCGAGCCGGCCGCCGACCCGCGCGAGCGCCTCCGCGGTGGGGGTCTCGCGTCCGGTGGTGAGCCACTCCAGCTCGAGGCCGAGCACACGGCGCGGGCCGTCCTGCTCGTGGTGGACGAGGTGGGACAGGTCGGGCAACGCGACGCGGCGCGAGCCGGACCGGTCGCACCAGGCGCGCAACGTGGCCTGCTGGGCCATCACGCCGCTGGGGAACATCACCGCGGCAGGCTTGCCGAGCAGCCCGGCGACCTCCGCCTCGAGCTGCGCGACCGCGCCACGCTCGCCGTAGCGGTCCCACTCGACCTCGTGCGCGTCGGCGTACGCCGCCAGGTCGGCGAACATCGCCGCCGGCGTGGAGGGCGGGCGCCAGAAGATCGCCTCCGCGGACGCCGAGGCGGCGCGGAACCGGGTCGCGAGGTCGCTCACGACCGGCCGTTCAGGACTGGCGCTTGAACCAGTACGTCGTCTCGACGCCGGGGATCACCTGCACCAGCTCCCAGCCGTTGACGCCGAGGGAGGTCAGCAGGTCCTCCCACGACTCGGTGTCCGCCACGAGGGCCTCGGGGTCGGCGTTGTAGCCACCGACCTCCACGTTGCCCTGGTCGTCGACAGTGATCTCGAGGTGCGCCCATGAAGCCATGTCCCGATCCTGCCACGTCGCGGCACGGTCCGGTCATCCGCACTCAGCGCCAACAGGCTGCCCAGGAGCCGCGGTCGTCCTTCCGGGCGCGCCGCTCGGCCGCCCGGTAGTCCTCCGCGCGCTGCAGCGGGTCGTCGCGGAAGATGAAGACCTGCGCGCGACCGGACCTCAGCTGCGCGAGCCCGACGTCGTCGCCGGAGCGGTGCACGTAGCGCAACAACCGGCCGTAGCGGTCGCGATTGCCCTGGGTCGGGTCCGACACGAGGACGACCTTCGACCCCACGGGCGCGAGCCCAGCCATCGCCGCAGTGGCCTCCTGGCCACCGCACTCGAGCTGCGGGTAGACCTCCGGGGTGTCGATGCCGAGGATGCGGACGTCCTTCTCGCTCCCGTTGGCAAGCCGCACCTTCAGGGTGTCGCCGTCGGTGACCCGCACCACGACCGCTCGGTCACGTCTGGCCTCGTCCGCACCGAGCAGGTCGGTCACCTGCGCGGGCAACACATCGGTTCCCACCACCTTCGGCAGCGCGAGGAGCAGCGCCGCGGCGAGGAGGAGCAGGGCGAGGCGGCGCATGGCGCAAGACTGTCACCCGCCGAGGCGCCACTCACGGAGAACGCGGCAACGGTCGGTCTCCCACCACGCGAGCTGCAGCCGGTCGAGCACGACCCGCACCGGGACCGCGTCGCCGAGCAGCGCGGCCGTGGAGGCGAGGTCGACCTTGCCCGAGGCCGCATCCACGGTGAGGTGCGGCTGCACGTCGGCGCCGAACTCACCGGCGTACGGCGGCCACGCGGGGAAGGCCGCGACGAGCGTGGCAGTGAGGTCCCGGAGCCGGTCGTCGGGCTCGGGGAGCAGGTGGATGATCCCGTTGGGGAACCGCGCGAGCTCCGCCAGCTCCACTGCGATCGGCGCGGTCAGCGAGGCCAGGTCGGCGATCGTGGCGAGGGCGGCCTCCGACGGATCGGGGTCGAAGGGGCCGAGCGCGGTGATGTGGGCGTGCCCGAAGCGCGGGTCCGTCGAGACGAAGCCCGCGTCGTAGTGGGCCGTCCGCGCCCGCACCCACTCCTCCAGCGCGTCGACCGGGAGCTGGAGGACGGAGTGGCCGGGCACGGACCCAGAGTGGCATCTAGGCTGGCGCCGCCATGGACCAGACACGCATCGCCCCGCCCTCCCCCGACGTCGCCGCCCTCGCGCAGGAGCGGCTTGCCGGTCTCGCCACCCCTGCGGGAGCGCTCGGCCGGATCGGCGAGCTGGGCGCCTGGCTGGCGGCCGTGCAGGGCGAGGTGCCGCCGCGCCCGCTCATCGACGTACGCCTGGTGGTGCTGGCCGGCGACCACGGCGTCGCGGCGCACGGCGTCTCGGCCTACCCGGCCGCGGTCACCGAGGCGATGGTGCGCACGATCGTCGCCGGCCGCGCCGGCGTCTCCGCGCTGGCCCGCGAGCACGGGGTCGCGGTGACCGTGCTGGACGTCGCCGTCGACGCCGACCTCTCCGACCTGCCTGCCGAGGTCGGGGCCTGCAAGGTGCGCCGCGGCTCGGGGGCCATCCACCTCACCGACGCGCTCACCCGCGCCGAGACCGAGCGCTCGCTCGCCCTCGGCGCCGACCTGGCGCGCGAGCTGACCACCGACGGCGCGCAGCTGCTGATGACCGGGGACCTGGGGATCGGCAACACCACGCCGGCCGCCGCGCTCGTGGCAGCGGTCCTCGGCCTGCCCGCGGACGAGGTCACCGGCCGCGGCACCGGCATCGACGACGACGGCTGGACCCGCAAGCGCGACGTCGTCGCGGCCGCGCTCGCGCGTGCGGCTGGACGCACCGCGGACCCCGTCGACCTGCTCACCGCCCTCGGCAGCGCCGACCTCGCCGCGACGGTCGGCTTCCTCGTCGAGTCCTCCACGCTGGGCGTGCCCGTGGTGCTCGACGGCCTCATGTCCGTCGCGTGCGCCGTCGTCGCCGAGGCGATGGCACCGGGCGCCGCCGCCTGGTGGATCGCCGGGCACCGCTCCACCGAGCCCGCCCAGGCCCACGCGCTGAAGTCGCTCGGCCTCGAGCCGCTCCTCGACGTCGGCATGCGCCTCGGTGAGGGCTCCGGCGCGGTGGCGGCCCTGCCCATGTTGCGCTCTGGGATCGCGGTGCTGCGCGACGTGGCGCTGCTCTCGGAGATCCTGCCTTCGTGAGCGTGCTGCGCGACGCCTCGCTGCTGGCCGCCGGCACCCTCACCGCCGTACGCGTTCCGCCCCCGTCGCGCGTCGACCGGTCCGTGGCGGGCGTCGCGATGGTGCTCGCGCCCCTGGCCGTGCTCCCCCTCGCTGCTGCGGCCGCGCTCGTCGTGCTCGCCGCCGGCTGGATCGACCTGCCACCCCTCGCCACGGCGTACGTCGTGGTGCTGGTGCTCGCGCTCGGCACCCGTGCCCTCCACTGGGACGGGCTCGCCGACACCGCCGACGGGCTCACCGCGTCCTACTCCCCCGCCCGCTCGCTCGAGGTGATGCGCACCGGCCCGGTCGGACCGGCCGGCGTCGTCGCGGTCGTGCTGGTCACCGGACTGCAGGCCGCCGGACTCAGCGCGGTCGTACGGCACGACCAGGCGTGGTGGGTGGTCGCCATCCTGGTCTGCGCGTCGCGGTCCAGCCTCGCGCTCGCGTGCGTGCGCGGCGTCCCGGCCGCCCGCACCGACGGACTCGGTGCGGTCCACATCGGCGCCGTGCCCGTGGTCGCTGCTGTCGGGTCGCTCGTCGTGACTGCGGTTGCCGTGGCGCTGGCCGGCGTCGGGGTGGGGTCGCCGTGGCCACTGCTCGTCGGGCTCGTCGTCCTCGTGGCCGCGGTCGTCGCCCTGCTGATGCGGTGCGTACGCCGCCTCGGCGGGATCACCGGCGACGTGCTCGGCGCCGTGGTCGAGGTGTCGTTCGCGGTGCTGGTGCTGGCTGCGGCGACGGGCTGACTGTCGGCGACAGCGAACCCCGAGGTTCCCTGATGCGACTGCGCTCCAGTCCGAACCTGGGTCGAGTCGGTGTAGACCTCGGTCGAGCCGTCAGGCAACACCCGGTAGTAGTTCGTCACGGGGTCACCTTCGGTCGTGGGATGGCGGACGGTCAGTTCTGCACCCCGTCCCGAGTCGAGCGCGCGTCGTAGGCAGGCGACTTCTGCTCTGCCCTCGACCTCTGCTGCCTCGCCCTGTTCAAGCTGCAGGGAGCCACGGCTCGGCAGAGATGTGCGGGACTCCCCGCAGGCAACCGCCCCACGCACCTTGTTGCCGGATGTTCGCCGCACGGAGGCCGTCATGCTCATGAGACGCATGGTGAACCCCGTGCGCTCCCTGCACGGGAGAACATCCGGCCATCGGATGAGCGCACGCTCGGATTGCGGCCGACCCGGACGTCTGCGTCCGAGCACGCGTCCTGAGCTGCGGCCATACTCTCGACGTGAAGAAGCGACCTGCTGCGAGCGCCGCCATCGTCGTACTTGTCGCGACTGCCTTCCTGGGCTCTCGCATCGTGTGGGTGCACGACGCGTACGGCGAGTGGGGGATCAGCCCCGCGTCGCCCCCACTTCGTATCTCGACGTTCGGTCGCGACTATGACCGCAGCAGGCTCAAGCCGGTCACCACGGCCCTGCCAGGGCTCCGATCCGTCGACAGCACCGAGCACGGCACGGTGCTGGCCTCGGACAGCGCCACCACGTCGTCTCCTACCGTGGTCTATCTCGAAGACCCGGAAGGGCTCGTGTGGTCCTGTGCCTTGGTAGGCGGTCCCTAGCCGACACTTCCGGATCTCACCAGGTCCCTGCGTCTCGGCATGATCGGATGCCGGGGCGGGTCAGCCGCTCTCGTGGACACCTCTTCCGGCTGGCCTACGTCCGCCGGTGGAACCTGAGGTCGCCGTTGGGGAGGCGGTCGGTGCGGTAGCCGGTGTCGTGGGCGCGGTGGTGGTGGTGCGGGCAGAGCAGGATCGCGTTGTCGAGGTCGGTGGGTCCGCCGGTGTGCCAGGGGTCGAGGTGGTGGGCGTCGCACCAGGTGCCGGGGGTGTCGCATCCCTCGGCGCGACAGGTGCGGTCGCGGATCAGCAGCGCCTTGCGCTGTGCGGGTGTGAACAGTCGCTTCGCTCGGCCGAGGTCGACGGGGAGGCTGGTGCCGTCGAGGACGGTGGGGAGGATCTTCGCGGTGCACGCGAGCCGGCGTGCCTGGCTGGCGGTGATGCGGTCGCCGGTGAGGTCATCGCCCGGGACGAGGCCGGCGCCGATGAGGTCGGCGGTGGCGAGCTCGGCCCGCAACGACGCCAAGGGGATGGTCACGATGACCGTGGTCGCGTCGCCGCCGTGGACGGGCAGCCGGGTCGGGTCGACGGTCTCGAGGAACTGGGCGAACGCCTCGCCCATCCGGCGGGGGTAGGGCAGCCGGGTGAACGGATCGCCGTCCCCGCCCGTCTTGTCGTGGGGTGCGCGGGGGTTGGCGAACGCTTCGAGGTACGTCGCGAGCCGGGTCGCGACCGCGTCCGGGACGAGGGCGCTGATGCGGGTGGTGCCGTCGCCCTGGCGGCGCATCGTCATCCGGGTCCGCTCCGCGGCGGTGGTTTCGAGGTCGGCGAGTCGGGCGGCTTCCGCGGCCTCGGCGATCTCGGGGGCGACCACGTCGAGGACCCGGCGCCCGATCCGGCCCAGCTCCTTCGGCCCGAACTCCGTCGCACAGCCCACGAGGTGCGCTTCGGCACGGTCGACCGTGTCCGCGTCCACCGCAACGGGAAGGGCGTCGAGGGCCCGGCGGATCACGTGCGCCTGAGCCAGGGTCACGGCACCGTCGCGCATTCCCGCCGCCAGCGCCGGGCGCTCCCGGTCCAGCACCCCGGCAAGGGCGAGGTCGGCGCGTGCGTCGGCGAACCGCGTACGGGTCTGATGAGCCAGCCACCCCGCCGCGTCCTTCGCGCCGGCGGAGTCGGCGAGGTCGCCTGCGTCGGCCAGGACCCGCAACCGCAGCTCGACCAGCTGCGCCTCGGCAGCGACCAGCTCACGCAGAGCGACCGCCTTCTCCGAGGTCGACATGAACGTCGGGTTCGCACCCGCCACGCCCTTCAACACGCTCCGGATGTCGGAGGCAGCAACAAGGATCGGGTGGTTCACGGCTGGCCTCCTCTCGACGACGACTTGGCTCACGCACGTGCGTGTGGCTCTACGGTCGTCGCTCCTGGAGGCCCGGATCACCGGACTATTACTGACCCTCGCAACTCGCCCCACCAGCTCGGCATCACGACTACCCGGTGACTGTGGAACGTGAACCCGACTCTACCCCGGCTCGACCATATTTAGAACACATGTTCGATCAAGATCTGATTGACACACCGTCAAGAGACCGAGCCAGGCTCGAGATCACCACCCCCGCAGCAACGAGGTGCAGCACCACGAGCGTGACGCTCGTCGACGGCGCCGCCCCGACGGCCCAGGGCGGGACCAGCGACAGCACGGTCAGCACCAGGGTCGTACGCACGAAGTGTCGACGGGGTCGGGCGCTCCACCGCCGCAGGGCAGCGGCGAGGACCACGCCGACGAGCGAGAGGACTCCCGTCACGAAGGCGATCCCCGACAGCGGGATCGTCTCGCCGTCGGCCGGCACCTCCAGCTCGACGCCGAGGGCCGTGGCGAGCGCCGCCGATGCGGTCGTCGCGACGACCGCCACGAGTGATGCGAGCAGACCGGTGCGCGCGACGTCGAGCAGTCGGCGCCTCACGCCGACTCCCCCTCCAGTCGCTCCGGCAGCCCGAGGCGCGGGAAGTGGTCCCGGCCGAAGATCGTGACCTCGGTGACGCGCCCGCCGCTCACCCGCAGCACGTCGACCGTGATCGGGACGTGGGCGCCGGCCTCCGCGTCCCAGATGTAGTAGCCCACGGCGGGCTGGCGGTTGACCGACGTGGGGACCGCACGCAGCCCGGCCATCCCCGGATAGCCGTCCGCCACCCAGTCCGCGATCACCGCGTCCCGCCCCACGATGAGCCCTTGCGTGGGCGGCATCGCGAAGCGGACGACGTCGCGGAGCATGGTGGCGATCGTGTCGATGTCGGCGGCGACGCTGGCCTCGGTGAAGCGGCGTACGAGCTCGCGGTTGGCGGCGTCGTCCTCCGCCCCGGTCCACTCTACGCGCTCGGCGGGCAGGTGCTCCCGCATGCCGGCGCGCGCCCGCTGGAGCGCGCTGTTGACGGAGTTGACCGAGTCGCCGAGCAGGTCGGCCACGTCCTTCGCCGGCCAGCCGAGCACGTCGCGCAGGATCAGCACGGCGCGCGGTCGCGGCGCGAGGTGCTGGACCGCGACGACGTACGCCAGCTCGATGGTCTCCCGCGCGACGGCGAGCGCCTCGGGCTCGTCGGCCCCGATGGCAGGCAGCTCGTCGAGCAGGTGGTCGGGGTAGGGCTGCAACCAGTGCGCCTCTCCCCCGGTGGCCGGCCCGGGGCGGCGCTTCTCGAGCAGGTCGAGGCAGGCGTTGGTGGCGATCCGGTAGAGCCAGGCGCGGACGGTCGAGCGCCCCTCGAAGGTCTCACGCCGCCGCCACGCACGCAGGTACGTCTCCTGCACCGCGTCCTCGGCGTCCTCGAAGGACCCGAGCATCCGGTAGCAGTGCACGTGCAGCTCGCGCCGGTGTCGCTCGGCAACCCCCGAGAACTCCGCCTCGTCCATCGCGTCGAGCTCGTTCACGTCGTACTCCTCCAGCCGCGTCACCGCAGTCATCGCACCCATCCTCCAGCCTCTTCCTCGACCTGGCGTGTCCTGTCGCAGGTATGACGGGTGCGGGCCCCGGAACTCATCACCGGCTCTGGGAGGATGCGCGCCATGCGGATCCTGGTCACCGGCGGAGTCCGGTCGGGCAAGTCGACCCACGCCGAGGGCCTCATCGGCGACGAGCCCGCGACGTACGTCGCCGCCGGGCCGACGCCGGACGCGGAGGCCGACCCCGACTGGACCGCCCGCGTGGCCGCCCACCGGGCGCGCCGCCCCGCCGCGTGGGACACCGTGGAGACGCAGGACCTGGCGGACGCGCTGGCACAGGCCGGTCACCCGGTCCTGATCGACTGCCTCGGCACCTGGTTGACGGCGGTCATCGACTCAGCAGAGGCGTGGGAGGACGACTCCGATGGCGTGCACGACCTCGTGCTGGCGCGCACCGACGAGCTCACCGCGGCGCTGCGCGGGTGCGAGCAGGACGTCGTGCTGGTCACCAACGAGGTCGGCCTCGGCGTCGTGCCCGAGCACCGCTCCGGCCGACTGTTCCGCGACCTGCTCGGCACGGTCAACCAGCGCGTCGCCGCAGCCTGCGACGAGGTGCACCTGGTGGTCGCCGGACGCGTGCTGCGGCTCTGAGCCGTCCCTCACAGCAGGACGAACGCCCCCAGCGCCACGAGCCAGGACGCGAACGACCCGAGCAGGAAGTACTCGGTCATCTCGTGGACCGTCTGCTGCTCGTCGCGCGAGGACAGCTCGGGGAAGCGCAGCAACCCCTTGGCCGCCACGACCACGCTGGCCGCGGTGACCTGGCCGCCGAGCGCGAGCGCGAGGATGAAGACGCGCTCGAGCGGACCGAGCAGACGCCCGCCCTTGAGCTGCGTCGGGGGCATCTGGCCGTCGGAGCGCGGATTGATGGTGCCCGTGGACTTGAGGACGAGCCGGACGAGCACGTTGCCGGTGGCGAGCTGGACGGCGAAGGCGCCGAGCAGCAGCAGGAACCGGTCGGCCTCCATGTCCTCCAGCGCGGGCAGCGACACCGAGTCGAGCCAGCGCCCGAGCAGGCCGGACGCCTCCGGGGCGAGCCCGGAGCACGCGATCGCGGTGACGAGCGCGACGACGAAGACCGCGAGCGGCACGCGCGCCGGCTTCGGCCCCGGGTGACCGAAACCCCAGGTGACGGTGAGGCCCCAGAGCAGGACGACGACCGCGACCACCAGCAGCGCCACGACGTCGCGCCCGGAGGTGAGCCCGGCGAGCGCACCGACGACGAGGACCGTGAGCGCGCCGACGCACTCGGGCAGGTAGCGGGTGCGGCGCACCGAGTGGGTGAGGTCGGTGACGGCGAACCCGACCAGCAGGATCCCGAGCCAGCTCATCGGTCTCCTCCCGGGGCGAGCAGGTCGTGGGCCGCGACGATCGCCGCGAGCCCGTCGGCGCGCACCCGCTGCGACACGGCGGACGCGCTGATCCCCAGGGCTTCCGCGAGGTCGCGCTGGGTCTCGTGCAACAGCAGACCACGCAGCACCGACACCGACCGCTCCGACAGGCCGCTGACCCGCTCGTCGCGCAGCACCAGGCCGGCGTTCACGAATCCCGGGTCGGCGCCGTCCTCGGCACCCTCGGCGACGACGTACGCCGTGCGCAGCCAGCGTTGGGCGGGCGTCTCGGCAGCGCGCTCGGCGGCGTCGACCGCGGCGCGCGCGGCCCACCAGCCCGGCCCGTCCTCGATGCCCGCCTCGTCGAGCACGCTCGTCGCGCCCCAGCCGATGCCGTGGCGTACGTCGTGCGCCGGCCACAGCCGGACCCGCACGAGCAGGGTGGCGCGGACCGCCTCTGCGACCGTGGCGAAGGTGCCCTGGTACTCGTCGCCGGCGGTGACCCAGAGGCCACGCACGGGCCGGAGCTCGTCGTTGACCTCCGCGAGCGCGCGGCCCAGGCGCTGGTGGAGGTCGGCCCGGTCCTGCGAGGAACGCGAGCCGACGAGGTCACCGATGACGGTGGCGACGGAAGTCATGACTCCATGGTGAAGGTCATCGCTTCATTTGTCCATTATGAAGACTATTGCTTCATTCGAAAGCGAATGAAGCCCGAGGCTTCACTCCCAGAAGACCCGCTCCACCACGGCGTGGGCCCGACGGGTGGTGCGGAGGTAGTCGTTGACCATCTGGTCGGACGAGTCCGGGGGATAGCCGAGCACCCGCGCCACGGCGGCCCGCTCCCGGGCGTCGCGCGGCAGCTGGTCCGAGGGACGGCCACGCACCAGCGTCACGGCGTTGCGCACCCGGCTCACCAGGCGCCAGGCCTCGGCCAGCGTCTCCGCGTCGGCGGCCGAGATGAGCTCGGCCTCCGTCGCGGCCTCGAGCGCGGTCAACGTCTGCGGCGTGCGCAGGCCCTCCACCCGTCCGGCGTGGCGCATCTGCAGCAGCTGGACGGTCCACTCGACGTCGGCGAGCCCGCCACGGCCGAGCTTGAGGTGGGTGTGGCGGTCCGCGCCGCGCGGCAGCCGCTCGTCGTCGACGCGCGCCTTGATCCGGCGGACCTCGATGACGTCGGACTCCGAGAGGCCCTCGGTCGGGAAACGGATGGGGTCGATGAGCTCGGTGAAGCGTCGGCGCAGGTCCTCGTCGCCGACGACGGCGTCGGCGCGCAGCAGCGCCTGGAACTCCCACACGTGCGACCACTTGGCGTAGTAGGAGGCGTAGGACTCCACCGTGCGCACCATCGGGCCGTTCTTGCCCTCCGGGCGCAGGTCGGGGTCGACCTCGAGCGGCGGGTCGCTGGCCGGCAGCGACAGCAGGCGCCGCAGCTCCGAGACGACTGCCTGCGCGAACGACGCCGCCACCTGCGCCTCCGCGCCGTCGACCGGGTCGTGCACGAACATCACGTCGGCGTCGCTGCCGTAGGACAGCTCGAACCCGCCGTAGCGGCCCATGGCGACCACGGCGATGCGCGTCGGGACGGCGTCGAGACCCCGCTGGCGGCGCACCGACTCCGTCGCGATGTCGAGGGTGGCCTGGAGGGTGGCGTCGGTGAGCCGGCTCAGCCCCTGACCGACCAGCGCCACGTCGGTCCCGGCCACCAGCTCCCCGCACGCGATCCGCAGCAGCTCGCGACGGCGTACGGCGCGCACGGCGCCGACCGCGGCCTCCGGGGAGTCGGCGCGCTCGAGCACCGCCTGCATCTCGACGTGCGCCGCCTCGGCGCTCAGCGGGACCAGGGACTCCCCCAGCATCTTCACCCCGCGCGGCTCCCGCTCGAGGAGGTCGGTGGCGTAGCGGGACGTGCCGAGGAGGAAGGCGAGCCGCTGGGCGACCTCACCCTCGTCGCGCAGCATCGTGAGGTACCACGGCGTACGCCCCAGGCTCTCGCTGATGCGGCGGAAGCCGAAGAGCCCGGCGTCGGGGTCGGGCGAGTCGGCGAACCACTCCAGCAGGACCGGCAGCAGGGTGCGCTGGATGTCGGAGGTGCGCGAGACGCCGCTGGTGAGCGCCTCGAGGTGGCGCAGCGCCGCCTTCGGGTCGGCGTAGCCGAGTGCGGCGAGCCGGGCCTCGGCCGCCTGCAGCGACAGCCTGGCCTCGGTCCCGGGCAGCTTGGCGACCGCGCCGAGGAGCGGGCGGTAGAAGAGCTTCTCGTGCAGCCGACGCACCTCGCGACGGTGGTAGCGCCACTGCTTGTCCAGCTGCGCGGCCGGCTCGGAGAAGTGGCCGAGCGAGCGGCCCAGGCGGCGCAGGGACGCCTCGTCGTCGGGCAGCACGTGCGTACGCCGCAGCTGGTGCAGCTGGATGCGGTGCTCGAGGGTGCGGAGGAAGGCGTAGGCCTCATGGAGCTTCTCGCCGTCCTCGCGCCCGACGTAGCCGCCGTCGGTGAGCCGCGCGAGCGCGCTGAGGGTGGCGCCCTCGCGCAGCGACGGGTCGGCGCGACCGTGCACGAGCTGGAGCAGCTGCACGGCGAACTCCACGTCGCGCAGGCCCCCGGAACCGAGCTTGAGCTGGCGCTCGGCCTCCCGGGCGGGGATGTGGTCGATGACGCGCCGGCGCATGGCCTGCACGTCGGACACGAAGCCGTCGCGCTCGGCCGCGCTCCACACCAGCGGCTCGATCACCTCCTCGTACGCCCGTCCCAGGTCGGGGTCGCCGGCGACGGGACGTGCCTTGAGCAGCGCCTGGAACTCCCAGGTCTTGGCCCACTTCTCGTAGTAGCCCCGGTGGCTGGCGATCGTGCGGACGAGCGGTCCCTGACTGCCCTCGGGGCGGAGGTTGGCGTCGACCGGCCAGATCGTGCCCTCGCGGGTGTGGTCGGAGCAGATCCGCATCAGGTGAGAGGCGAGCTGCGTCGCCGACCTCAGCGCAACGCCGTCGTCGGCCGTCTCCCCCGACTCCAGCGCGGCCGGCTCGTAGACGAAGACCACGTCGACGTCGGAGATGTAGTTGAGCTCGTGCCCGCCGCACTTGCCCATGGCGATCACCGCCAGCCGCGCGGACGCAGCGGCCTCCCCCACACGGGCCCGCGCGATCGCCAGCGCCGCCTCCAGCGTGGCGGCCGCGAGGTCGGAGATCTCGGCCGCGGCGTCGTCGATGCCGACGTGGTGGGCCAGGTCGCGGGACGCGAGCCGCAGCAGGATCCGGCGGTACTCCACGCGCAGCGCGTCCACGGCCTCCGCGTCGGGACGGCCGGCAACGGGCACGGCGTCCCCGGGCTCGGCCCCGACCGCGGTCAGCATCGCCTCGCGGACGGCGTACGCCGCCGGGCGGGTGCTGCCGAGCGTGGGGTCGGCGAGCTCGCGCCAGTGGTCGGGATGGCGCACCAGGTGGTGGGTCAGCGCGGTGCTCGCGCCCAGCACGCTGCACAGCCGCATCGCGGTGCCCTCGTCGTCGGCGACCTCGGCCAGCATCTCGGCACCCGAGCCCGTCGACTCCTCGTCGAGGGCCTCGGCGAGCCGCAGCAGTCCCTCGAGCGCGGCGTCGGGGTCGGCGGTGGCGGCGAGCTTGTCGGTCAGCGGCCGCCCGGCGTCACCGAGGCGCTCGATGCCCCGGGCGGCCGCGGCCCCGTCCACGAAGCCGAGCCGCACGAAGTGACCCGAGGAGGTCATCGGCGCGCCTCCGCGATAGCGGCGAACAGCGCGACGAGAGGTTGCCAGTGGGCCTCGAGGGCCGGGCGGGCCTCCTCGATGGAGGCCAGCACGGCGCCTTGGTCGAGGCCGAGGGCGACGTGGTCGGCCCGGTCGGACTCCGCCCACCGCGTCACGACGCCGGTGTCGGCCTCCGGGTGGGCCTGGACTCCCCACGCGCGCGGCCCGAAGCGGGCCGCCTGCACCTCGCCGCCGGGGGTGCGCGCGAGCACCACCGCACCGTCGGGCAGGGCGACCACGACGTCGTTGTTCCAGTGGATCGCCACCTCGGCCCCGGTGCGCGCGCCGACCCAGTCGTCCGCTGCGGCGTCCTCGGACCAGCCGACCGGCTGGAGGCCGACGATCTGTCCGCGCGGGTTGCGCTCGACCGTCCCGCCGAGGGCCGCGGCGATCAGCTGGTGGCCCAGGCAGATGCCGAGCAGCGGGGTCCCTGCGGCGACCGCGTCGCGGATGCCCGCCTTGAGCGGCCCCAGCCACGCGACGGTGTCGTCGTCGTTGGCACTCATCTCCCCGCCCAGCACCACCACGGCGTCGTACGCCGTCAGCGCCGGCAGCGCATCCCCGTCGTAGGGGCGGCACACCTCGAGCGCGCAGCCGGCCTCGGCCAGCCACGTCCCGACGAGGTGCGGCGGACAGGACTCCTGGTGCTCGACGACCAGGACCCGGCTGGTGCTCACAGGACCGGCAGCATCCGGTCGCGCTCGAAGGCGGAGACCTGGGTGCGGTACTCCTCCCACTCGGCGCGCTTGTTGCGCAGGAAGAAGTCGAAGACGTGCTCGCCGAGGGTCTCGGCGAGGAGCTCGGAGGTCTCGGCCACGTCGATCGCCTCCGACAGGCTCTTGGGCAGCGGGGCGATCCCGAGTGCCTTGCGCTCGCGCTCGGTGAGGCTCCAGACGTCGTCCTCGGCCTCGCGCGGGAGCTCGTAGCCCTCCTCGATGCCCTTCATTCCGGCGGCCAGCACGACCGCGAAGGCGAGGTAGGGGTTGCAGGCCGGGTCGACGGTGCGCAGCTCGATGCGGGTGGACTGGCCCTTGTTGGGCTTGTACATCGGCACGCGGATCATCGCGGAACGGTTGTTGTGGCCCCAGCAGATCGACGAGGGCGCCTCGCCCCCGCCGAGCAGGCGCTTGTAGGAGTTGACCCACTGGTTGGTCACCACGCTGATCTCGCTGGCGTGGCGCAGGATGCCGGCGATGAACTGCCGCCCGGTCCGGGAGAGCTGGTACTCGGCGCCGGCCTCGAAGAACGCGTTGCGGTCGCCCTCGAAGAGCGACACGTGAGTGTGCATGCCCGACCCGGGGTGCGTGGTGAACGGCTTGGGCATGAAGGAGGCCCAGATGTCCTGGCCGAGCGCGACCTCACGGACCACGGTACGGAAGGTCATGATGTTGTCGGCGGTGGTGAGCGCGTCGGCGTAGCGCAGGTCGATCTCCTGCTGGCCCGGGCCACCCTCGTGGTGGCTGAACTCCACCGAGATGCCCATCGCCTCGAGCATGGTGATCGCCTCGCGACGGAAGTCCGCGCCGCGGGACTGGGCGGTGTGGTCGAAGAAGCCGCTGCGGTCCACCGGCTCGGGCTCGTCGCCCTTCCCCGGCATGTCCTTGAAGAGGTAGAACTCGATCTCGGGGTGGGTGTAGAAGGTGAAGCCCTTGTCGGCCGCCGCGCTCAGCGTCCGCTTGAGCACGTGGCGCGGGTCGGCGTAGGACGGGCTGCCGTCGGGCATCCGGATGTCGCAGAACATGCGGGCGGTCTGCGGACCCTCCATCCCGCCGCGCCACGGCAGGATCTGGAAGGTCGAGGCGTCCGGGTGCGCGAGCATGTCGGCCTCGTAGACGCGGGCGAAGCCCTCGATCGCCGAGCCGTCGAAGCCGATGCCCTCCTCGAAGGCGTTCTCGAGCTCGGCCGGCGCGACGCTCACGCTCTTGAGGTAGCCGAGCACGTCGGTGAACCACAGCCGCACGAAGCGGACGTCGCGCTCCTCGAGCGCCCGGAGTACGAAGT
The DNA here is from genome assembly GCF_017310035.1 of Nocardioides sp. S5. Taxonomy (NCBI): domain Bacteria; kingdom Bacillati; phylum Actinomycetota; class Actinomycetes; order Propionibacteriales; family Nocardioidaceae; genus Nocardioides; species Nocardioides sp. S5. The sequence continues at coordinate 1,891,029 of NZ_CP022296.1, read as the reverse complement.
CCTCTTGCTTGCCCATGGCGCCAGCCTAGGGGGACGTACGCCCCACCGGCCGGAGGAGGTCGCGGAGCGGTCAGGTCAGGCGCCGCGTGCGGCTCAGCGACAGATGTTCACGTCCTGCGACCCGAGCACGCCGTCCCACACCTCGCGCATCGGCGGGAGCCACCCCTCGGTCACCGGCACGAACGCGATGCTGCCCGGCACCCGCTCGTGCACGCCGTCCACCTCGACCTCCTCGACCACGAGGGGCACGGTCACCGCCCGGCGGCGTACGCCCTCCCAGCAGGCGGACGCCTTCCGCTTCGTGACCGCCTCGGCGAGGGTGACGGTGTCACCGACCTGCTTGCCTGCGTAGCGCCACGCGACGGTGGTGGCGTAGCCCGTGTGGCCCTCCCACGGCGCCCGGACGGTGACGGAGAGGCCCCAGGTGCGCTTGGTCGCGACGCGGAAGGTGACGCGCCCGTCCTCGACGGTGCGGGTGCGCGACTGCCAGACGTGGACGACGTCGGCGTCGAGGGTGCCGCGGGCGTTGACGAGCCGGACCTCGCAGCCCTCGCAGTCGTCGACGGTGAAGGTCAGCCGGGTGCGGGCGTCGGCTGCGGCGACCTCCGCGCCCGACGACGCTGCCGGGACCGCGAGGGCGCCGAGCGCGGCGAACCCCGCGACGGCGGCGGCGAGGGTCGTACGGCTCATGGTCGTGCTGGTGCTGGCGGACATGTCGGTCTCCCCGTGGATGGTCGGTCGCAGTGAGGACGCCTGGTCCGCGGGGAAGGTTGCACCTGCGGTCAGTCGTCGCCCAGGGTGTTGCGCTCGATCTCGGCGAGCGCGGGTCGCCCGCGGTTGCAGAAGACCTCGAGGTCGACGGAGTTGCGACCGTCGCTGAAGATCGCGTCGACGTCGTCGTCGGGGCCCTTCTCCCAGCTCACCACGCGCCACCCGGCCTCGCTGTCGGGGCGGGCGGCGACGCCGTACGCGTAGGTGTCGCGGCACTCCACCGCGAAGGTGCCCCACTCGCCCGAGACCTCGTCGCCGATCGCGGGCCCCTGCGGTGACGGGACGGCGGTGGGCGCGGACAGGTCCTGCACCACCTCGTCTCCGACCGGACCGCGGTCGCGGATGGTCGCGCCGACCGTGGACACGGCCAGCACGCCGACCACGACGGCCACGGCCGTCGTGGCGACCCACAGGCCGACGAGCAGGAACCGACGTCTCACTCCCCCATCGTGCACTGCGCGACGTCAGCGCGAGGTGAGGTGAGGGTTAAGGCGGGGATAAGGACGGCGGCAGGCGCCGGAACGGGCGGTACGGTCACCGCGTGGCCGAGGTGCTGATCATCGAGGACGACGACCGGATCCGGCCGTTGCTGGTGCGCGGCCTGCGCGAGTGCGGCCACACCGTGACCTCGGCGCCCACCGGCATGGCCGGTCTCCAGCTCGCGGTCGACTCCTCCCCCGACCTCGTCGTGCTCGACCTCGGCCTGCCGGACGTCGACGGCACCCAGGTCCTGTCGATGCTGCGCGCGGTCAGCGCGGTGCCGGTCATCATCGCCAGCGCCCGTGCCGACGACCCGTCACTGGTCGGCGCGCTCGACTCAGGCGCGGACGACTACGTCGTGAAGCCCTTCACCAGCGCCCAGCTCGACGCCCGCGTGCGCGCGGTGCTGCGCCGCGTGCAGTCGGGGCGGCAGCGCCCCTCGACCCTCACCGTGGGCGGGCTGGTGCTCGACCTGGCCGGGCGCCGCGTCCACCTCGACGGCACCGAGGTCGAGCTGACCCCGCGTGAGTTCGACCTGCTCGCACACCTCGCCGAGCGTCCCGGCGAGGTGGTCACCAAGCGCGACCTGCTGGTCGAGGTCTGGCGCCAGCCCTGGGGTGGGTCGGACAAGACCGTCGACGTGCACCTGTCGTGGCTGCGCCGCAAGCTCGGGGAGACCGCGGCCGAGCCGCGCTACCTGACCACCGTGCGCGGCGTCGGCGTACGCCTCACCGCGCCCGGCGAAGGCGCCTGAGGTGCGGCGCAGCCTCCTGCTCACCGCCGCGGCGGCGATCTCGATGGTGCTGCTGGCCATGCTCGTGCCGATGGCGATCCTGGTGCGCAGCTATGCGCTGGAGGACCGGCTCGCACGGGCCGCGCTCGAGGTGCAGGTCGTGGAGACCGTGGTGTCGCGCTACGACGACAAGGGTTCGGTGGCGGTCTACCTCGACCAGCTCAACGACGACGAGCAGCACACCCAGGTCACCGTGCTCTACCCCGACGGGCAGGGCGTCGGTCCCGACCCCGGCGAGGACGCGCTGGTCCTCGATGCGCGCAACACCGGTCGGGCGCGGGTGGACGACGTCGCCGGCGGCTCGCAGATCCTCGTCCCGGTCTCGCGGGGCGGCAACTCCGCCCTGCCGTCACAGACCCCCGTGATCCGGGTCGTGGTCGACGAGCCGGGCCTCGACTCGGTCGTCGGGGTCGCGTGGGGCCTGCTCGCCGGGCTGGCGCTCGCGCTGCTGGCCGGCTCGCTCGTCGTGGTGGACCGGCTCGGGCGCTCCTTCGTGCAGCCGATCCGGCGCCTCGCCGAGCACACCCAGACGCTGGGGCAGCCGGGCGCGACCGTGCCGACGGCCGTCGCCGAGGGGCCGCCCGAGGTCCAGGAGCTGGCCGGTGCGGTGGACCGCCTGGTCGGCCGCATCCAGCTGCTCCTGGCACGCGAGCGCGAGAACGTCGCCGACCTCTCCCACCGCCTCCGCACGCCGGTCACCGCGCTGCGGCTGCGGGTGGAGACGGTCGCCGACCCCGAGCTGCGCGACCGGCTGGCCGGCGACCTCGACTCCCTCGAGGCCACGGTCGACGAGATCGTGCGCGAGGCGCGGCGCTCCGAGCGCGAGGGCCTCGACCCCCGCACCGACGCCGTCGCGGTGATCGCCGAGCGCGTACGCCACTGGGCGCCGCTGGCCGAGGACCTCGGTCGTCCGTGGGAGGTCGACCTCGCCGGGACCGGGCCGCTCCTGCGGGCCAGCCGCGCCGACCTCGAGGCGCTCGTCGACGTCCTGCTGGACAACGTCTTCTCCCACACCGCCGACGCCGACGCCGTACGCATCACGCTCTCCGCGTCGACCGACCGCGTCGACCTCGTGGTCGAGGACGCCGGCCCGGGCCTCCCAGCCGGGCTCGACGCCACCGGTCGCGGTGCCAGCGGCGCCGGCTCGACCGGTCTCGGGCTGTCGATCGCCGCACGCACCGCGGAGGACGCCGGCGGCGCACTGGTCACGGGCACCTCGGACATGGGAGGAGCCCGGGTCGCCGTCACGTTGCGGACGGCCTGACCCGGGCTCTCGCCGGTCGAGGGGATTGCTCAGCGCAGGGTGACCTTCGTGGAGCAGGACGCGCCACCGGCCGGGGTCACCGTCAGCTTGAAGACGTCCTTGCCCGCGGTGTTGCGCTGGAAGGTGTCGAGGTCGAGCTCGCCCTCGTTGTCGGCGCGCAGGACCCGCGAGGTGGCGACCTTGCCGTCGTGGCGGATCGTCACGCGCCACTCGCTGCCCACGCGGGCGTCGTCGATGTCGGCGTCGACCTCGAAGCCGCCGCGCTCACGGTCGACGTTGAGCTCGTACGTCGCTCCGGCGCAGGTCCCGCGCCGCTCGACGTCGGCGTGGGCCGGGGCAGCGACCAGCGCGGTGGTGCCCGCGGTGGCGAGCAGGGCGGCGGTGGCGATGAGCGCCTTCTTCATGGGTTGTCTCCAGGTGGTGTGGGTGGATGTGGATCAGAAACCGAGGGTGGCGGTGCAGGGCTCGCCGTCGGCGGGCGTGAACGTCACGGCGTACGTCGCGTCGCCGGGGTTGCCGTCGCTGAAGGCGTCGACGTCGATCTCGCCGTCCTCGTCGGTCGTGCGCTCGCCGGTGAGGAGCGAGGTGTCACCGCGCATGAGCTCGACCTGCCAGGCCTCGGCGGGACCCGACGACTGCAGCTCGGCGCTGACCTCGGTGCCGCCGTCCTCGGCCTCGGCGCTGAGCTCCCAGGTGGCGCCACCGCAGGTGCCGCGCTCGCTGGTCTGGGCCTCGACCGACGCCTCGACCGCCCACCAGGCTCCGAGCCCGCCCACGACCACTGCCGCGGCGATGCCGCTGCCGATGACTGCCTTCTTGTTCACGGTTCCTCCTCGTCGTCCAGCGCCGGTGTGGCGCCATGACCAGAAGGTTCGCGGCAGCGGGCCTAACCCCGCTCCAGCCGATGGCTAAGGGCAGGCAAAGGTGTCGGGGGGCCGTGGTGAGCCCGCTCGGACCTCAGGAGGCAGGCACGTCCCGCTCGATCTCGGCCAGCCAGGCCGTCCCCTTCGCGTCGCTCGGCATCCGCCAGTCCCCGCGCGGGCTCATCGTCCCGATCCCGCTGACCTTGGGTCCGTTGGGCAGCGCCGAGCGCTTGAACTGGTTGGCGAAGAACCGACGGACGAAGACCTCGAGCCATGCCCGCACGTCGGTGAGCGAGTACGCCACCCGCGCGTCGTCGGGGAACCCGGGCGGCCACTCGCCGGCGTCGATGTCCTTCCACGCGTGCCAGGCGAGGAAGGCGATCTTGCGCGGGCGGTAGCCCAGGCGCACCACGTGCGCCAGCGTGAAGTCCTGGAGGTTGTAGGGCCCGACCGAGTCCTCGGTGGCCTGCGGCTTCCTGCCCTCCTCGATCGGGATCAGCTCGGGGGTGATCTCCTGCTGGAGGATCTCGGCGAGCACGTCGTTGGCGGCCTCCTCGAACTCGCCGTGGCTGATCACCCAGCGGATGAGGTGCTGCACGAGCGTCTTCGGCACGCCGGCGTTGACGGTGTAGTGCGACATCTGGTCGCCGACGCCGTACGTGCACCAGCCGAGCGCCAGCTCGGACAGGTCGCCGGTGCCGACGACGATGCCGCCGCGCTGGTTGGCGAGGCGGAACAGGTAGTCGTAGCGCAGCCCGGCCTGCACGTTCTCGAAGGTGATGTCGTAGACCTTCTCGCCCTGGGCGTAGGGGTGGCCCAGGTCCTCGAGCATCTGCTCGGCCGCGGGGCGGATGTCGAGCTCCTCGAAGGTGACGCCGAGCGCCTCGGACAGGCGGGTGGCGTACGCCTTGGTGGTCGCGCCGGTCGCGAAGCCGGGCATGGTGAAGGCGAGCACGTCGCTGCGCGGACGGCCGAGCCGGTCCATCGCCTTGCACGCCACGATCAGCGCGTGCGTGGAGTCGAGCCCGCCGCTGACGCCGATCACGGCCTTGGGCGTGCCGATCGCGGAGAGGCGCTGCTCGAGGCCGGAGACCTGGATGTTGTAGGCCTCGTAGCAGTCGAGCGCGAGCCGCTCGGCGTCGTCCGGCACGAAGGGGTAGCGGTCGACCTTGCGCAGCAGGCCGATGTCGCCGGCCGGCGGCTCGAGCTCCCACTCGACCGTGCGGAACCGGTCGGTCCGCTCGCGGTGGGTGCGCCGGTTGTCGTCGAAGGAGCCCTGCCGCAGCCGCTCCTGGCGCAGCCGGTCGAGGTCGACGTCGACGACCGTGCGGCGCGGGCCGTCGGGGAAGCGCTCGCCCTCGCCGAGCAGGTCCCCGCACTCGTAGACCATCGTCTGGCCGTCCCAGCTCAGGTCGGTGGTCGACTCGCCCTGGCCGGCCGCGGCGAAGACGTACGCCGCCGAGCACCGCGCGCTCGCGCTGCGCACCAGCAGCCGGCGGTCCTCGGCGCGGGCGACCGTGATCGGTGAACCGCTGAGGTTGGCGAGCACCGTCGCCCCGGCCAGCGCGGCCTCCGCACTCGGCGGCACCGGCACCCACATGTCCTCGCAGACCTCGACGTGCAGGTCGAGGCCGGGGACGTCGAGGCACCGGAAGATCAGGTCGGGCCCGAACCGCACGTCCTGGCCGGCGACCGTCACCCACTCCAGCTCGCGGTCGTCGCCGGGCGCGAACCACCGGCGCTCGTAGAACTCGCGGTAGTTGGGCAGGTAGGACTTCGGCGCCACCCCGAGGACGGAGCCGCGATGGACCACGATCGCACAGTTGTAGACCCGGTTGCCCTGCACGACCGGCGCCCCGACCACCAGCATCGTCATCAGGTCGGCGCTCGCCGCCACGATCTCCGCGACCGCTTCCTGGACGCCCTCGAGCAGGGTGTCCTGGAGGAACAGGTCGTCGACGCTGTAGCCGGTCAGGCCCAGCTCGGGGAAGACGGCGACCGCGACGTGGTCGTCGTGGCACGCGCGCGCCTGCTCGACGACGGCCGCGGCGTTGGCGGCGGGGTCGGCGAGGTGCACCGGCAGCGTGACCGCCGCGACGCGCGCGAAGCCCTGGGCGTAGGCGGAGTAGAAGTCCACGCGCTCACTCTAGGGAACCGGCACCGCACCGCTGGTCGAGGAAGGGCGAAGTCCTGTCACGAGACCCCGTCCAGCAGGTCCGGAGCAACCGCGATCCATCGCATTCCCGGCCCGCCGCTGCCCAGCCTCGTGAAGTCGCCGGTGCGGAAGCTCCACGACACCAGGTGCGTGACGCCGTCCTCGGGACTCGTCGTGCGGAAGTCCATCGGCGTCACCATCAGCAGCACGGTGTCGGGGTCGACGAAGCCGAGCGCCGTCAGGTGGGCATTGTCGCTGTAGACCGAGTCGCGGTCCTTGATCGGGGCGTACGCGAGGATCTCGCCAGTGCCGGGATCGACGACGACGGGACCGCTCATCAGCTCCACGCCGTTCGGTCCCGGGTTGCCTGTGTAGGCCACCAGCCCGAAACGGGTCACGTAGCGCTCTCCGTAGCCGCCGAGCGACACCGACGACGCATCGTCGGCGGAGTTCCACGTCCGGAGCCGACCGTATGCTCGCGTGCGTTCGCGGATCGTGCCGTCGTCGGGGTCCACCATCACGCCGCTGCCGTACGGCCCACCGAACGGTGCCGGCTGCCCCGTCCCGTCGAGACCCACCAGCCACGGGCGCTTCCAGTGCAGGACGACGAAGCCCTGGTCCCCCGGCAGCCAGCGCAGTCCGGGGCGGGAGTCGACCGGACCCGCCAGCTCCTGCGGCCACGGCACGACGCTCTGCTCGCCGGTGGTCGCCTCGACCACCAGGACGCCCGCGTCGACCGCCATCGCCACCCGGTCGCCGTCCGGGCTGATCGCCGGGCTGACGACGTCGCGGAAGGTCCCCTGGATCGCGTTCGCGGTGCCCGGCACCGAGCGCCACTCACCGTTGGTCGCGAGCACACGCAGGTCGGCGCCCTCCTCCGGCCAGGCCAGCACGATGTCCGGCAACGGCGCCTCGGCGATGCTCGGCGCGGCGGCCGGAGGAGCGACCTGCTCGGGCAACGAGCTGGAACGGCGCGGCGCGTCCACGACGGTGAACGGGTCCCAGACCGGCTGCGTCGCAGGATCCGCGTCGAGCGTGGACGGAGTGGACGGCGTGGCCGTCGGGCTCGGCGTCGGCACCGGCGTGTCCACCACCCCGGCTCTCGGCGTCGGGTCCTGCACCGCCCACGCCACGCCCCCGCCCAGCAGCACGACGGCGGCGAGCGCCCCGGCAGCCGTACGCCGGACGCGGCGCCGGTGGGCCGACGCGAGCGCGCCACCGACGAGGTCGGGCGCGTGCACGTGGTCGGTCGCCTCGCGGAACAGCTGGTCCAGGTCGTTCACGGCGTCCTCCCGATCAGGCTGAGCAGCTCGGGTGCGCCGGTGCGCAGCCGCGCCAGCGCTGCGGCGTTCTGGCTCTTGACGGTGCCGATCGAGATGCCGAGGACGTCGGCGGTCTCGCGCTCGGTCAGGTCCTCGAGGTGCCGCAGCACCAGGACGGCCCGCTGCGACGGTGTCAGGCGCGCCAGCGCGCGGCGTACGACCAGCGCGACCTCCGGCTCGTCGCTCGTCCCCGCGTCGAGCACCGACTCCGTCGGCACGTCGCGACGACGGCGCCACCACGAGATGTTGTCGCGGGCGATGATCCGCAGGGCGTACGCCGTGGGGTTGCCGTCGGCGAGCCGCGGCCAGCGCAGCGCCACCTTGGTGAGCGCCTCCTGAACGAGGTCCTCGGCGCGGTGCAGGTCGCCGGTGAGCAGGTAGGCCGAGCGCAGCAGCTGGCGCTGCCGCCCGACCGCCCATTCCGTGAAGCCCTGCTCGTCCACCCGTTCCCCCTCGTCTGCACACTCAACTGCACGAGACGCCGAAATGGTTGGCACGACCTGCCCAACGTGCGTCACCGTGGGCTCCATGGAGATCACCCCCTGCACCTCCGACGTGGACTACGAGCACTGGCGGCGGGTGCGGATCGCGGTGATCCCCTACGAGCGGACCCAGTCGGTCGCCGAGCTGCGGGCCGGGGACACCCCCGAGCGGCTGCTGCTCCTCGCGCGCGACGGCAGCGAGGTCGTCGGGCACGGGCTCGCCCAGCGCGGGGACAGCGCCGGTGCCGGGTCGGTGATCCCCCGGGTCCTGCCGGAGCACCGGCGCCGCGGCATCGGCACAGCCCTGCTCGAGCGTCTGGTCGCACACGTCGAGGGGTTGGGCCTGGGCACGGTCCGCGGCACGGCGGACGACGACGGCGCGCTGGCCTTCGCACACCGCTTCGGCTTCGTCGAGGTCAACCGCGAGGTCGAGCAGACGTACGTCGTCACCGCACCGCCCGACGTCGCGCCGCTGCCCGAGGGGGTCGAGGTGGTCACCGCCCGGGAGCGCCCCGAGCTGTGGAGTGCCTGCTTCGAGCGGTTCGGCCGCGAGGCGCTCGCCGGCTTCGCCGTGGACACGCCCCTCGACGTCAGCCTCGAACGGTGGAAGCGCGACTGGCTGGGCGACCCGATGTTCCTCGCCGTCCACGACGGCGAGGTCGTCGGCTGCGCGGGCCTCGGCCTTGACTCCGACAACCCGTCGCGGGCGGAGAACTCGCTCACCGCGGTCCGCGGCGACTGGCGCGGTCGCGGCCTCGCGATGCACCTGAAGCAGCGCACCCTCTCGTGGGCGGCGGACCACGGCGTCACCGAGGTCTACACCTGGACCCAGGACGGCAACGCAGCGATGCGGACGCTCAACACCCGCCTGGGGTACGCCACCACGCGCGTCGGCGTCCAGCTCTCCCGCGAGACGCGATGGGCCTAGGCTCTGGGCATGCGGATTCTCGGCTGCGTCGTCGCACTCCTCGTCCTCAGCGCGTGCAGCGCCTCCTCCGGTGGCGGAGCCGGCGGGGACACGTCCGACCCGGCGTCCCAGGCGCGACTCGGCAAGGAGGCGCTGGAGGCGGCCCGCCCCGGTATCACCGCGGCCCTCGCCCCCACGGATCACAGCTTCGGTGGGTCGCACATGAGCTGTCGACTGGGGCGCAACAGCTTCGAGTACACGATCAACGGCGGGGTCATCGCCGGAGCCGACACGTGGGCGGCCGGTGTCGACGCCGTCTCCGACGAGCTCGCCCGCTCGGGCTGGACGCTCGGCACCTCTGCCAACGAGGTCGGCGTCCAGGCGGAGAGGGACGGCGTCAGCCTCTACGTCCAGCGCCAGCGGCGCTCCGAGGACGGCGTGGAGTGGCGCGTCCAGATCACGACCCCGTGCGTCTCCTACTCCGAGGAGGACGCCGACACGGTCCGCGGCGGCAGCGGGACCGACGACCTCACCGGCGACTTCTGACGCACACCGGCGCACGTCGGGACGCGTCCTCCATCGCCCGTTCAACAGAGGTTTCCGCCGCCGCTGAGAGGGCATCCTCGGTTCATGGCCCGCCCTGATCCCACCGTCACCGACCCGTTCTTCCGGGTCCTGCGCGAGCGTCACCCCGACGTCGACGTCGTCCTGCTCCCGCCCACCCAGCCGCGCCCGGCCGATCCTGACGCGTGGAGCGGCGACCCGGACGCGGTGGCCGACGACGCTCGCGAGGCACTGCGCGTGCTCGGCGTCTCCCTGGGCACCGACCTCCCGGCCGGCGTCCGGTTCTGGAAGCACCACGAGGAGGCCGCGCAGCAGCACCTCGTCGTGGTGACCTCCTTCGCCGCGCCCGGACGGGAGGTCCCTGAGCTGCGGCGTGTGGGCCAGGCACTCCTCGACCTGGGCTGGCGGGCGGTGCCGCTGGAGCGCGAGGACCGGCCCACGCTCGAGGCGCACCGTGACGGCCACCGCCTCGTCGCCCACGTCGTCGAGGGCGGGGTCGACCTGGTCCTCACCTCGCGACCCGTGAAGGACTCCGCATGGTCGGAGGAGGCGCGGCCATGACCGAGGTCCCCTACTCCGTGATCGTCAAGGCCGCCCGCGACTGGGACGAGCAGGCCGACGTCCTCCACTCCGCGAGCCGCAACCTCACCCAGGCCGAGGTCGCCGAGCTGGGCCCGCGCGTCGCCGCGGCGGCCAGCCGCTTCGTGGAGACCTGGCGCACCGAGATCGATGCGATGGAGCAGGCCGCCATCAGCCACGCGCAGGCACTGTCGGCGGTCCGGCTCGACTTCCTCGTCACCGACCAGCAGGCGTCCACCGACCTGCGCGACCTCGTGCCGTGGGCCGACCGATGACCACCATCCAGGTTCCCGCACCGATCGCGGAGTGGCCCGAGCCCGACGTACGCCACTCTGCCTCCGCCGTCGCCACCGACCTGCGCGCCGCCGCGATCGCCACCTCCGACGTGACCTCCTGGATGTCGGCCCACGGCGCTCCCGCCGGCTGGACCGGCAACGCCGCCGATGCGGCGGGTCACGCCATGACCTCCCTCGGCAACCGGGCTGACGCCGCGGTCGCGGCCCTGGAGAAGGCCCTCACCGCGGTCGAGGTCTACCTCGACCAGATGACCACCCGCCGCACCGAGCACGACCGGCTCGACGGCGATCGCGCCGACTACAACCGCGATCGCGCGTCGCTGTGGTCGCGTGCCGACGGCGCCCCGGCCGACGAGGCCGACGAGCTCCAGCACGAGGCCGCGGCCCTCACCCGTCGCCACGACCGCATCGTGGCCGATCGCGAGGCCTGGCTCGAGCGGGTGCGCGCCGACGAGGACCGGGTGATCGCCGTCCTGGCGTCGGTCGACACCCGCGGCGAGGGGCGCGATGCTCGCGACGCCCCCGGCCGGGTGGACGTCGACGGCCTGCGGCGTCAGCTCGCGTCCCAGGGCGACCCGCAGTCGGTCAACGACTGGTGGCTCTCCCTCAGCGCCGCCCAGCGCGCGGCTCTCTCGATCGCCTTTCCCGAGCTGGTCGGCAACACCAACGGCATCCCCACCGGCGACCGCGACGAGGCCAACCGCGGGATGCTCGACCGCGACGAGGACTACCTCCGCCAGCGCCAGGCGGACGGCACCCTCACCGACGAGGAGCAGGCCTGGCTCGCGCGCGTCACAGCCACCCGCGACGCGCTCGCCCTCGGCGAACCACCTGCCCACGCCGGCGCCCCCATCGACACCAACCTGCTGCTCTACCTCCCCCACGCCTTCGACGGCGACGGGGCCGCCGCGGTGAGCTACGGCGACCCCGACACCGCCGATGACACGGCCGTGATCGTCCCCGGCCTCACCAACGACATGACCAAGATGGAGTCGCAGGGCCAGGACGCGCTCAACCTCTTCCTCGACGCGCAGAGCAAGGGCGAGGACATCGCCGCCATCGCGTGGATGGGGTACGACGCGCCCAGCGCCTCGGAGGGCATCACCGATGAGCCGACCGACATCGCCGGCGTCACGGGCGAGGGCCTCGCCGAGAACGGCGGGCACCTGCTGAGCGACTTCGTCGACGGCCTGCGGGCCACCTACACCGGCGACAGCCCCACCGGGCAGTCCCACCTCACCGTCATCGGGCACAGCTACGGCTCGACAACCGCGGCGCACGCCGCCGCCGACGGGCTCGACGAGGACTCCCTGGTGCTCATCGGCAGCCCGGGAGCAGGCGGCGGGGTGCACGACGTCTCCGGCCTGAACGCCCCAGCGGGCGAGGTCTACGTCGGCTCCCGCGAGAACGACTTCGTCACCTGGCTGGGGGGCGAGATCTCCATCGACGTGCCGGTCAACCTCGGCGGCGACACGGTCCACCTCGGCAACCTCGGGCTGGGCGACGACCCGAGCCAGGAGGCCTTCGGGGCCGACCGGTTCGACGTCTCCTCCGACGGCACCGACACGCCGTGGCACCTGCAGGACGGCGAGGCGATCCTCGACCGGCACACCAGCTACCTCGACAGCGGCACGGCGTCGCTGGACAACATCACCAACGTCGTGATCGACCGCGACGACCAGGTGGACCTCGTGCCCGGGCGCGACACCCCCGCCCACGACCGTCTCTACGACTTCGCCCAGAGCGAGGCCGCCCACCAGGCGCAGCAGGTCGTCGACGACTACGTCGTCGAGCCGTTGGAGGACGTGCGCGACACCGTCGTCGACGGCGCCGGACGGGTCGTCGACGGAGCGGGCCAGGTGGTGGACGGGGTGCGCTCCGGCGCGGAGGACCTCGGACGCCGGTTCAGCGACGCCTGGCCGGACCACTGGCCGTGACCGCGTGTCGATGCGTAGCGTGACGAGGGTGCACCGCCACCTCCGCACCACCTCGCTGGCTCTCTCCCTCTGCGCGCTCGCTGCCGGCCTGCTGACCGCCGGCCCGCCGTCGATCGCCGACACGGGCCTCGCGGCGACACCGGCGGCGCGTGCCGAGGCCCCGGCCCTCCGGGTGCGCACGGTCGTCCGTGGCCTCGAGCATCCGTGGGACGTGCAGCAGGCGCCGGGTGGGCGACTGGTGGTCTCCGAGCGTGACCGGGCCCGCATCAGCGTCGTACGCAACGGCAGGCGCCGCACGCTCGCAGATCTCTCCCAGCTGGTCTGGGTCTCCGGGGAGACCGGCCTGCTCTCCCTCGCGGTCGATCGCGACCGCCGGCAGGTGTGGGCGTGCCACGGCGCCAGGACCCGCTCCGGACCCGAGGTGCGCGTCACGCGCTGGCGCGTCGACAGGCGCTGGCGCTCCTTGTCCGGGCGGCGCACGGTGCTCTCGGGCCTCCCCGCCACGAGCGGTCGCCACGGAGGGTGCCGCCTGCTGCTCGAGCGCCAGGGTCCCGGGCTCGTGATCGGCACCGGCGACGCTGCCGTGGGCAGCAATCCGCGCGACCTCGACTCCCTCGGCGGCAAGGTGCTGCGGGTCGACCGGCGCACCGGGACACCCATGGCCGACAACCCGTTCGCCGGAGCCACCGGCAACCGGCGCCACGTCTGGACCTACGGCCACCGCAACGTGCAGGGGCTCGCGGAGCGCGCCGACGGCTCGCTGTGGTCGGTCGAGCACGGCAGCTTCCGCGACGACGAGGTCAACCGCCTCGTGCCCGGGGGCGACTACGGCTGGAACCCCGTCCCCGGCTACGACGAGTCGGTGCCGATGACCGATCAGTCCCTTCCCGGCGAGCAGCAGGACGCCGCCTGGTCCTCGGGCACCCCGACCATCGCCACGTCGGGGGCAGCCTGGGTCCGCGGCACGCAGTGGGGCCGCCTGGAGGGCACCCTCGCGGTCGCCGCGCTCAAGGGGTCCGAGGTGCTGTTCCTCCGGTTCGACGCCCGTGGCGCCCTGGTGTCGGTCGCGCGCCCTCCGGCGCTGGCCCGATTCGGTCGGCTGCGCTCGATCAGCTCCGCCCGCGACGGCGACCTGCTGCTCACCACCGACAGCGGCGCGGATGACCGGGTGCTGAGGGTCTCGCCACGATGAGTGGACCCCGGGTGGCCGTGAGCACCACGGTGGGTCACAGGCGCACCACCCTGCTCCTCCTCGCCCTGATCGGCCTGCTCGCCGCGTGCGGCGGTGCGAGCTCCGGCGGGACGGACGCGGACGGTTCGTCGGTCGACTCGGTCGAGTCGACAACCACCGAGCGGGCCCAGGAGGCCATCCCCCTCGTTGCGGAGGCGCTCGGCGCCGACGTCGTGCGCGGCAGCCAGCAATGGCAGAGCTGCATGGCGATCAGCTGGCGCCACGAGGCCTTCGCGACGCTCTCCGCACCGGCCGGGGACACCACGACACAGCTCGACGACGTCCGCTCGGCGCTCACGGGCGCGGGCTACGACGACGCGACCCAGGTCGACGACCACGTCACCGTCACCCGCGACCAGACGACGGTCGACGTCCAGCCAGCTTCCGCCCGCGGTGAGGGCACCTGGACGGTGACGGTGAGGTCGGGGTGCGCCGACTACGACGGTGACGACCTCGACCGCGTGGAGGACGACGACGGCGGCCCGCTCGACGGCGTGTGATCGCCGCCACAGCGCCGCAGCCGTGGGTCCGGACTAGCCTGATCGTGTCCGTGGACTCCACCAGGGAGCTGCGAGATGACGAGGAGCGAACGATGACGACACCGTCCGAGGAGACCGCCCCCTACGGCTCCGGCCCCGCCGCCCCGACCGCCCCGGTGAAGCGCGTGCGCACCCACCACCTGCGGGAGATGAAGGAGCGCGGCGAGAGGATCACCATGCTGACGGCGTACGACATGTACACCGCGGCGACCTTCGACGAGGCCGGCGTCGACCTGCTCCTCGTGGGCGACTCGGCCTCCAACAACGTCTTCGGCAACGAGACGTCGCTGCCCGTCACCGTCGACGAGCTGCTTCCGCTCACCCGCGCCGTGGCCCGCTCGACGAAGCGCGCGATGGTCGTCGGCGACCTGCCGTTCGGCAGCTACCAGGCCTCCCCCGAGCAGGGCTACCTCACCGCGGTCCGCTTCATGAAGGAGGCGGGCGCCCACTGCGTCAAGCTCGAGGGTGGCGCCGAGATGGCGCCGGTCATCGAGAAGTGCACGCGCGGCGGGATCCCTGTCATGGCGCACATCGGCTTCACCCCACAGAGCGAGCACACCCTCGGCGGCTACCGCGTCCAGGGCCGCGGCGACGCCAGCGACCGGATCGTCGCCGACGCCCGTGCCGTGCAGGAGGCCGGCGCCTTCGCCGTCGTGATGGAGATGGTGCCCGGCGACGTGGCCGAGCGGATCAGCAAGGAGCTGACCATTCCCACCATCGGCATCGGGGCCGGCGCCGGCTGCGACGGACAGGTCCTGGTGTGGCAGGACGCCTTCGGCCTGCGCACGGGCCGGATGGCGCGCTTCGTCAAGCAGTACGCCGACGTGCACGGGGTGCTGCTCGAAGCAGCCAGGGCGTACGCCGACGACGTCCGTGGCGGCACGTTCCCGGGCCCCGAGCACACCTTCTGACGGGTGGCTCAGGCGTTGAGCCAGTCGAGGTAGCGCGAGCCGGCCACGATCGTCACGAACCACACCAGCGCGACCAGCACCGGCAGCAGCACCACGGTCCGCGGTCGCCGGGTGAACCACCGCAGCGACTGCACGAGGGCGACCAGCCACACGACGGCGAGGCCGAGGACCGCCCACCACGGGACGCCCAGCGGGCCCACCGTCACGGCCACCAGGAAGGCGACGCACGCCATCCCCACCAGACCGGCGACGGGCCACGGCGAGATCGGCTCGCGGACGGTGGGCGTGGGCACGGCGTCACGTTAGTCGGTGACAACGACCGCGTGGCACGGCAGGATCGGGTTCCACCGACGACGCGAGGAGCCTTCCATGAGCGAGAGCCCGAACGAGAAGAACGCCCCCGCCACGAAGGCGCCGGCGAAGAAGGCCGCCGCCGCCACGAAGGCGCCCGCGAAGAAGACGGCCGCGAAGAAGGCGCCCGCGAAGAAGACGGCTGCCAAGAAGGCGCCCGCGAAGAAGGCTTCTGCCAGCAAGACGCCTGCGACGAAGACGTCCACCGCGAGGAAGGCGCCGACCAAGAAGGCACCGGCCAAGAAGGCACCGGCCAAGAAGGCACCGGCCAAGAAGGCACCGGCCAAGAAGTCCCCGGCCAAGAAGGCACCCGCCGAGAAGGCACCCGCGAGGAGCGCGCGGGCCAAGCGCACGACTCCGACCCGCACCGCGCCGCCCGGCCCCGCCCCGACGGCCATCCGGAAGTCCGCGACCGAGCGCGCGGTCGACGTCGGCGCCCAGGCGATCGGCACGGCAGCGCTGGTCCAGCGGGTCGCCCAGGAGACCGCCGAGCGGGTCGCGGCCGAGACCGCGGCGCGCGTCAGCAGCCAGTACGAAGCGGCCATCTCGGAGCTCACCCGCACGCTGGACAAGAACACCAAGCGGGCACTCAAGAGCGTGCGGGCAGCGGCCGACCTCGCTCAGTCCGCCAACCCCGTCAAGGGGAAGAAGGACAAGAAGAAGAAGTGATCAGCTGTCCGGCGTGCCGTCGGTGAGGCCGTCGCCCGAGGCCGGACCGTCCTCGTTCCAGTCCGGGTCGTTGTCCCACGCCTCGTTGCGCTCCTGGACCTTCTCCAAGGCGCGCGACGCCTCCTCGGAGGAGGCGTAGGGACCGAGGCGGTCGGCGTTCTTGCAGCCGTCGCGGCCCTCGACCGTGTGGTGCTTCAGGCAGAACCAGTATTCGTTCTCGGTCATGGGGCGAAACTACACTCACGCACGTGCCTGCCGTGTCCCCCGCAGAGGTGTCTGCGCGTCGTTCCGTGCCCGCCCACATCCCCCGCCCGGAGTACGTCGACCGCCCGGCACCGCAGCGGTTCACCGGCGAGGAGGCCAAGGACGCCGAGACGATCGAGCGGATGCGGGTCGCGGGCCGCCTGGCTGCGCAGGCCCGTGAGCTGGTCGGCTCCCACGTCGTGCCGGGCGTGACCACCGACGAGCTGGACCGCATCGGCCACGAGTTCCTCTGCGACCACGGCGCCTACCCCTCCACGCTCGGCTACCGCGGCTTCCCCAAGTCGCTGTGCTCGAGCGTCAACGAGGTCGTGTGCCACGGCATCCCCGACTCCCGCGTCGTCGAGGACGGCGACATCGTCAACATCGACATCACCGCCTTCATCGGCGGCGTGCACGGGGACACCAACGCGACCTTCCTCGCCGGCGACGTCGACGAGGAGTCCCGGCTGCTCGTCGAGCGCACCAAGGAGTCGCTCGACCGGGCGATCAAGGCGGTCAAGCCGGGGCGCCGGGTCAACATCATCGGTCGGGTCATCGAGGCGTACGCCAAGCGCTTCGGCTACGGCGTGGTCCGCGACTTCACCGGCCACGGGATCGGCACGGCGTTCCACTCCGGGCTGATCATCCCCCACTACGACGACGAGCGCTTCGACGACGAGATCCGTGTCGGGATGACCTTCACCATCGAGCCGATGCTCAACCTCGGCACCCCCGACTACGACATGTGGGACGACGGCTGGACCGTGGTGACCAAGGACCGCCGCCGATCCGCGCAGTTCGAGCACACGCTGCTCGTCACCGCTGATGGCGCCGAGGTGCTCACGCACCCCTAGACTCGCTCCTGAGTGGGTCGGCCGGGCGGCCGCGGTCCGTCACCTCCGATGCGTCGGGGATGCGGGTCGAGGAAGGTCCGGGCTCCACAGGGCAGGGTGGTGGCCAACAGCCACCCGGGGAAACCCGCGGGATCAGTGCCACAGAGAACAGACCGCCTCCCGGCTTGCCGGGCGGTAAGGGTGAAACGGTGGTGCAAGAGACCACCAGTGCGCCGGGCGACCGGCGCAGCTAGGCAAACCCCACCCGGAGCAAGATCAGACAGGATGTGTTCGAGGGCGGCCCGCCCGAGCATCCGGGTAGATCGCACCAGGCGGCCGGCAACGGTCGTCGCAGATGGATGGTCGCCCCTGCTTCGGCAGGACAGAACCCGGCCTACAGGCCGGCCCACTCCCCACAGGCCTCTGACCTGCGGAAACGTGATCACGACACCGCTGTAGTCCGCAGATAGTCCGCAAGAGAAAAACTCTTGCGACTTCAACTACCGTCGCCGATCGGCCCGAATCGCCACCGAACCGGCGCGTCCCGACCTAGGGTCGCGGGGTGTCCGAAGGTGCCGACGAGAAGCAGATGAAGCTCCGGTACGCCGGCGTCTGCCGGGTCTGCGATGCCGAGCTGGCGGCTTGGGTCGAGGTGATCTACGAGCGATCCACCAAGTCCGTCCGGTACCGAAGTCGGCAGCGATCTGCTTGAGATGGACGCCCGGCCCACGATTTCTGGCAACCCGAACAACGTCCTCACGGAACTCCTTGGGATACGGCTTCGGCACAGTGCACATTCTTCCAGCGGCACCTCTTGGCACCACAGATCAGATGTCACCTACTCGTGCAGCAGCCCCACCTGACGACACGGTGACTCGCTGTCGCCGCCTCCTACCTCAGCCGGCCGAGGTCAGCTTCCGGACAACGTACTGGTTGAGACTCAGACCATCCTCTGCGGCATGGATCGCAAGCTCGCGGTGCAAGTTCTCTCCCACTCGCAGGTTGAACTTGCCGGAGTAGGTGCGCTCAGCGAACGGTTGGGGCACCTGCTCACCTGCGGCGGCCATGTCAGCCACGACGTCCACGAGCAACTGCTCGAGCCCTTGCAATGCCTCGACCTGAGAACCTGCCAGCCAGGACAGCGACGGGAACTCGGCGCAGGTCGCGACGTACTCCGCGTCGTCAGTGGACCACGAGACGCGGTAGGTGTAGTGCGAGACGTCGGGGCGGGTATCGGTCTGCATCACATGGCCTCCTTCTTGTCGATTGCCTTGAGGACCTGGCGCACCTGGTACGCCTTGGCCTTGCCTTTGTCGTTCTGGATGTTGACTCGAGGGTCACCCGGCCAGGGGGTCTTGAAGACCGCGTGGGAGGTGCCGGACTGCCGCGGTGTACCGAAGTAGTGCTCGCACACCTTGAGGAGATCGTTGAAGGCGACGTTCTGCTGGTTCCGGCGCATCGCAGCGACGACATCGGCCAAGGACGCCATATTCACATGGTACTACCAGCAGTACCACATTCCAAGGGACCGTTGAGCAGTCCACGCAGGTCGCGCAAACCCTTCAATCGAGGCCGCTGTAGGCCAATTCAGTCCGCACACGGTTCGCAAGAACTTCAGGGACGACCGTTCCAGACAGTCACTCCAAATCGCGTTTTCGCAGGTCAGAAGGCATTTCCGCTGTTTTCCAACCACATCAACTTACGCGAGAATCGGCCCCGGCCTACAGGCCGACCCACTCCCCACAAGCCTCTGACCTGCGTCGCAGGCATCAGATGGCCCCGCCAGTCCGCACCGCCGTGGAGGAGCCCGGCCACAGGTGGTTCTCGGTTTCTGACGCGTCCAAGGTTTGTAGCAGGAATAGGACCCCCGCATGTCGGGGAACGGAGGCATGGGCGCTCCCGCGATTCAAGAAGCGGGTCGCGGGGGCGTCCCCCGTCCGCGGGATAGACTCAGGCTCGGGAGGGAGCACCCCCGACGCCGCTTCTGCCGGGGGTGCTCCTGTTGCTGTCTCCGCTGGCCTCAGGCGAGCCGGAACTCCACCGACCGCGACGCCGGGTCGGCCTGGACCAGCTCGACGGTGACCTCCTCGCCCAGCGGCAGGTCGCGCTCGGCCCGGACCGACGCCTCGATGGCGGGGTCCTCGATGGTGATGTCGCCCCGCGTGCCGTCCTTCTCGTCCACCTCGACGACCACGGCCGCGAAGCTGTCGCCCACCCGGTCGTGCAGCAGCTCGGCCTCGCAGAGGTTCACGATCGCGTTCTCGTACTGGTTGGCGCGCCGACCGGACTCGCGCATCGAGTCGGGCAGCTCGCCCATCGCCGCGACCACCCACTCCGGCACCTCCGTGCCCGCGCACAGCGCCACGCACACCTCGCCGGCGTAGCGGTCGACCAGGCGCCGCAGAGGTGCGGTGACGTGGGCGTACTCCGAGGCGAGCGCCGAGTGCTGCGCCTGCTCGGGCAGCCCCCCGTTGAAGGTGACGTAGCCCGCCCCGCGCAGCAGGCGCGTGCACGCGACGATCATCGCCGCGTGCGTGGGCCGCGACGGGTCGAGGGTGCGGACGAAGTCGGGGTAGAGCTGCTCGGCCGGCCAGGCGATGCCCAGGGCCCGGGCCGTACGGTGCAGCCGCTGCACGTCGCGCGGGTCGGCCGGCGGGAGGGTCCGCAGGATGCCCACCCGGGCGTAGACCATCAGCGACGCGGCGGCCATCCCGGTGAGCAGGGAGATCTGGGCGTTCCAGGTCTCGACGGGAGTCAGGCGGCGGAACTCCAGCTCCCAGTGGCCCTCGCCGGTCTCGGCCAGCTCCTGCTCGGGCAACGGCAGCGAGACGCCGCCGCGGGCGGCCTCGCGTGCGAGCCGGAGCTCACCGACCTCACTCAGCAGGCCGATGAGGTCGCTCTCGCGACCGGCGTCGACGTCGGCTTGCACCGCCTCGTAGGACAGCTTGGCGCGTGAGCGGACCAGGGCACGCTCGACCTGGACGTCGGTGCCCTCGCCGGTGTCGTCGACCTTGATGGTCCACAGCAGCGCCGGACGCACCTGGTCCGGCAGCAGGGAGGCCGCGTCCTCGCTGAGGACGGGCGGGTGCAACGGGATCTTGGAGTCCGCGCCGTAGAGCGTCTCGCCCCGCCGGTTGGCCTCGACGTCGACGGGGTCGCCGGGGGCGACGAAGGCAGCGACGTCGGCGATGGCGTAGTGGACGACGTAGCCGCCCGTGTCGGGGTCCCGCTCGATGTGCAGCGCCTGGTCGAGGTCGCGCGCCGACTCGGGGTCGATGGTGATGAGCTCGATGTCGGTGCGGTCGAGGTCCGGGAGCCGGGGGTCGGCGGCAGCCTCGGTGGCCGCTCGCTCGACCGCCTCGGGGAACGCCGCGGAGACCTTCATCTCCGCCTGGATCGCGGCGATGCCGTCGCGCATCTCCTGCGCGGTGACGCTGTCGCCGCTCGAACGGACCTTCACCACGCGGTTGCTGGGCATGTGGGGAGCCTAACCACAGACGACCCAGCACCGCTGCCTACGCTTGCGCGCGTGCTGATCCTGCTGCCGCCCAGCGAGGGCAAGTCCGCGCCGCGTCGCGGCAGGCCCCTCGACCTGGACTCCCTCTCCGCTCCCCGGTTGACCGCGACCCGCCGCGAGCTGCTCGAGGCCCTGACCCGCCTGTGCGAGGAGGACCCCGACCGGGCGGCCGACGCGCTCGGCCTCGGCGCCACGCAGCGCGACCTCGTCGAGCGCAACGCGCACCTCCGCACCGCGCCGACAGCCCGCGCCGACGCGATCTACACCGGGGTCCTCTTCGACGCCCTCGACGTCGCGACGCTCTCCCCCGCGGCCCGTCGTCGCGCGACCTCGCGCCTGGCCGTGACGAGCTCGCTGTTCGGCATCGTCCGCCCCGGCGACCGGATCCCGGCCTACCGGCTCTCGGGCGACGCCGTCCTGCCCGGTGTGGGCCCGGTGGCCGCCGCCTGGCGCGAGGTCCTCGGCGAGGCGGTCACGGACGCGATGCGCGGTGGCCTGCTGGTCGACCTCCGCTCCAGCACGTACGCCGCCTTCTGGCGGCCCGGCAAGGACCTGGCCCGCCGCGTCGCGACCGTGCGTGTGCTCCACGAGTCCGACGGACGGCGCACCGTGGTGAGCCACTTCAACAAGGCCACCAAGGGCCGCATCGTCCGCGCGCTGCTGGAGGACGGGGCCGACCCGCGCACGCCGGCAGCCCTGGCCGAGGCGCTGACCCGCCTCGGCTGGACCGTCGAGGTCGGCGAGCCGACGCCGAAGGGCACCCAGCTCGACGTGGTCGTCAGCCAGGTCTGACCAGTCCGGTCAGCGCGGCCCGGTCAGCGCAGCGGGATCACGTCGGTCGCCTCGAGCGGGTCCATCCCGCACAGCGCGAGCAGGTCGGCGATGATCGAGCGCACCTGCGCGAGGATCACCTCGGCCGACAGGTCGTGGCTGTGCTCGACGGTCGCGGTGGCGTGGCCGAGCGCGACCAGGTCGTCGATCACCGCGGTCGCCATCCGGTCGGCGACGAGCTCGTCGGCCACCCGGTCGGCGAGCTCGGCCAGATCGCGCATCAGGGCGGCGTACGACGCCGGGACCGGCTCGCGGCGGTGGCTCGCCACGGCCACCCGACGTACGACGACGCGGGTGTTGCGCAGGGCCACGTCGAGCGGCTCGACGAGCTCCGCGAGCTGGCGCTGGTGCTCACCGTGGCCACGGCGGAAGGGAGAGGAGCTCACCACCGACAGGCCCTCCTCCGACGCCGCCCGCAGCTCCGAGATCAGGACGTCGGTGGACCGGGCCTCGCGCAGCGTCGCGAGCGCCCGCTCGGCGTCACCGTCACCGAGCCGGTCCGACGACGACCGCAGCAGCTCCGCGATCTTGCGCACGACGACGGCCGCCTGGTCGCGCGGCTTGCGCAAGGGCGCACGTGGGACGACGGTGGCCGCCACGAGCGCCACCGCGCCACCGATGAGCGCATCGGTCCAGCGCACGAACGCATCTCCGGGTGCCGGTGCCAGCGCCGCCACCACGATGCCCTGGACGGCCGCCTGGATGAGCAGCAGCTGCCCGGCGTCGAGCAGCAGCGCGATCGACATTCCCGCCGCGACGATGAGGGCGATCTGGGGTCCGCCCGAGCCGATCAGGTGGGTGGTCGCGTCGCCCAGGAACACCCCGAGCGCCACGCCGACCGTGACCTCCGCGACGCGGCGCTGGCGCTGGCCGTAGGACATCCCGAGCGACACGACGGCCGCGATCGGGGCGAAGAACGGCAGTCGGTGGCCGAGGACGTCGGCCGCGAGCCACCACGCGACGCCGGCCGCGACCGCGCACTGGCCGATGACCCAGCCCTTGGACCGCAGGCGTGCGACCCGGGCCCGCAGGGACGTGCGTCCCCGCGCGGCCATCAGCTCCGCGTCGAGGCGCATGCTCGAGCGGCTCTCAGAGTCCCGACTCGTCGGTGCGCACCAGGATGCGCTGGCACTCCTCGCACCGGACCACCTCGTCGACCGGGGCCGACCGGATCCGGGAGAGCTCGGAGGCGTCGAGGGTCATGTTGCAGCCACCGCACTGGCGGGCGCGCAGCAGGGCCGCGCCGATGCCCTTCTGCTCGCGCAGCCGCTCGTAGAGCGCCAGCAGCGCGTCGGGGATGCCGTCGACAGCGGAGCCGCGTGCGGCGGTGACCTCGGCGAGGGAGGCGTCGATCCCGGCCTGCTTCTCGTCGCGGGCGGCGACGAGCTCGGCGAGGCGCGCATCGATGTCGTCGGCGCGGATGCCCAGGCCGTCGAGCACCTGCTGGGCCTCCTCGAGCTTCTCCATCACCTCGAGCTCGGCGTCCTCGAGCGTGGAGATCCGGCGCTCGAGCGAGACCAGCTCGTGCTGCATCCGCTCGAGGTCCTTGGGGTTCGTGATCTGGCCGGTGTCCATCCGGTTGCGGTCGCGCTCGCGCCGCGTCTTCACCTGCTCGACCTCGCGGTCGGCCTTCACCTGCTCGACGGTGAGGTCGTCGACGACGATGCGGGCATCGCGCACCTGGTCGGTCAGTGCAGTGCGCTCGGAGGTCAACGCCGCGATCTCGGCGAGCTCCGGCAGCGACGAGCGCTGGTGGCGCAGCTGGGCGACGCGTCGGTCCAGCTCTGCCACGTCGAGCAGCTGGACCTGGTGGGTGGGATCGGCCTTCAACGGCTCTCCTGGGACTTCAGTAGCGAAACGACCACGGGTCGGTGCACAGCGTGCTGACCCGGGTGCCGACCCTATCGCCCATGGCCTCGCGCAGCCGAGCCTCCACCACCGGGAGCCACGTCCACTCCGCGGCCCAGTGCGCCACGTCGACCAGCGCAGGACCGTCGTGCTCGAGGAACTCCGCCGCCCGGTGGTGGCGCAGGTCGCTGGTGACGTAGACGTCGACGTCGCCGTCGGCCAGCTCGTCGAGCAGGAAGTCCCCCGACCCGCCGCACACCGCGACGCGACGCACCACCCGGTCCGGGGCACCCGCCACCCGTACGCCGTGCGCGGTGACCGGGAGCGACTCGCCCACCCGGGTCGCGAAGGCCTCGAGCGTCGTCTCCGCGACCGTCCCGACCCGTCCGGTGCCGGTGTTCGCGCCCTCGGACGCGGGGAGGATCGGCGCCAGGTCGCGCAGCCCCAGGGCGAGCGCGAGCGCCTCGGAGACGCCCGAGGAGGCCTGGTCGGCGTTGGTGTGCGCCGTCAGCAGCGCGCAGCCACCCGAGGTGAGCGTGTGCAGCGTGCGGCCCTTGGGCGTGGTCGCGGCGACCGAGCTGACGGGCGTGAGGAAGAGCGGGTGGTGGACCACCAGCAGGTCGGCACCCCACTCGACGGCCTCGCGCGCCACCTCGATCGTCGGGTCGACCGCGAACATCACCTTCACGGCCTCCGCCGACGGGTCGCCGGCCACCAGGCCGACGGCGTCGAAGCCGTCCGCGGTCTCCGGCGGGTACCAGGCGTGCAGCAGGTCGACGACGTCAGCGAGCGTGGGCATGGCGCCAGTATCGGGGGTCAGTTGACCTGCCGCCCCTGGCCCTCCCAGTAGGGCTGGCGAAGCTTGAACTTCTGCAGCTTGCCGGTGGCGGTGCGGGCCAGCTCCTCGCGGAACTCGATCGACGTGGGCGCCTTGTAGCCCGCGGCCTTGTCCTTGCACCACGCGATCAGCTCGGCCTCCATCTGGGAGCTGTCCGCGCTCGCCCCGTCTGCCAGCACGACCAGCGCCTTGATCGTCTCGCCCCACTTCTCGCTCGGCACCCCGATGACCGCCACCTCGGCCACGGCCGGGTGCGAGAACAGCACGTCCTCGACCTCGATGGACGACACGTTCTCGCCGCCGGTGATGATGACGTCCTTCTTGCGGTCGCTGATCGTGAGGTAGCCGTCGTCGCCGACCACTCCTCCGTCCCCGGTGTGGAACCAGCCGTCCACGAGCGCCTTGGCCGTCTCGTCGGGCCGCTCCCAGTAGCCGTCGAGGATCACGTTGGAGCGCGCCAGCACCTCGCCGTGCTCGTCGGTGCGCAGGCGTACGCCGATCGCGGGCGCACCGGCCCGCACCAGCTTGGCCGCCCGCTCCTCCGCCGACAGGTCGTCCCACTCGGCACGGCTGCGGTTGACCGTCAGCAGCGGCGAGGTCTCGGTGAGGCCGTAGATCTGCACGAACTCCCAGCCGAGCTCCTCCTCGACCCGGACGACGGTCTTCGTCGGCGGCGGCGCGCCGGCCATGATGATCCGGACCCGGTCGCGGCCGGGGATCGCGCCCTCCCAGTCCTGGGCCGCGTCGAGCACCGCGGCCGCCACGGCCGGCGCTGCACACATCACCGTGACCCCGTGCTGCTCCACCCGGCGCAGGATCTCCGCGCCGTCGACCTTGCGCAGCACGACCTGCGGGACCCCCAGGCCGGTCATCGCGAAGGGCATCCCCCAGCCGTTGGCGTGGAACATCGGCAGCGTGTGGAGGTAGACGTCGCGGTCGGTGACCCCGGCGTGCAGTCCGAAGGTGACCGCGTTGGTCCACAGGTTGCGGTGCGTCAGCTGAACACCCTTGGGCCGCGCGGTGGTGCCGGAGGTGTAGTTGATGGTCGCCGTCGCGTTCTCGTCCGGTTCCCACGCCCGCGGCTCCGCGCCGGGGGCCGCGAACATCGACTCGTCCTCGCCGAGCACGAAGCGGTGCTCCACGTCGATGCCCGACACCGACTCGACCAGCTCGGGGTCGACGTAGAGGACGCGCGCGCCCGAGTGGGCGACGATGTAGGCGATCTCGTCGGGTCGCAGCCGGAAGTTGATCGGCACCAGCACCCGGCCGGACCCGCACACGCCGAAGAACGACGTCAGCAGACGCGCGGAGTTGTGGCTCAGCACCGCGACCCGCTCGCCGACGTCGATGCCGAGCTCGTCGAGCCGGGCGGCCTGCCGCTGCGCGAGGGCGTACGCCTCGGCGTACGACAGCGTGCCGAGCGAGGCGGCCGGCTGGTCGGGCTCGTCGATGAAGCCCGGTCGGTCGCCGTAGACGGCGGCGGCCCGCTCGATGAAGTCGGTGACGCTGAAGGGGACGATCACGGCAGCTCCCTGGTCCGGTGGCGTGTGGCACCGCCACTGTGGCATGCGCCTCAACCCTCGTACGACGCCTTGGCGCACCAGGTGCGACGGACGGCACCAGGACGTCGGTGAGCGGACATGAGAGCTCTCTCATCCGGCTCTCATCCCCGTTCCAGCATCCGCGCGCACGATGGGGGCATGGGTCCGCTGCCGAAGGTGTTGCTGCTGCTGGCGCTCGTCGTGCCGGTCACGGCGTACGTCGCCGGGTCGCTGGCGTCCCAGGGTGCGCCACCGCCCGCCGACCACAGCCCCGTCATCCTGCGCGACGCGCCCACCGATCCGCCGGGCACGCCCGCGTCGGAGACGCCGGAGGCACCGACGCCCGGGCCGACGCCGGACGACGACCGTGGAGGCCCGGCGGAGCGCGACGAGGAGCAGCAGCGGGACGGGTCCGGCCGCGGCGGGGGCGAGGATGCCCGCGTCGTGACACCGATGCCGACACCGGTCGGGGAGGATGACGACGACGACTGGGACGACGACGGGCCTGATGATGACGACACCGACGACGAGCGGGCCGACGGGGACGACTGACGGTGCCCGCCGACGCCCCACCCGAGTCTCCGTCCGGACCCGCATCACCGTCGTCATCGCCGTCCTCACGGCCGCGGCCATGAGCGGTGCGGGACTGCTCGTCTACGCCCTCGAGTCGGCGCGCATCGAGCGACAGGTCACCTCCCAGATCAGCCAGGAGATCGAGGAGTTCCGCAACCTGCGCCGCGACCCCAACACCGGCGAGGCGTTCAACGACGTGCGCCGTGTCCTCGAGGTCTTCCTCACCCGCAACGTCCCCGACGACGACGAGCTGCTCGTGGGCTACACCAGCGGCGAGGGCACGATCGCCACCCGCAACCGCTACGGCCAGGAGGTGCTCGACGAGCCGGCCTACCAGCAGGCAGTCCAGGACCTCGCGGAGGTGGGCGGCACGAGGATCATCGACTCCCCCGCCTTCGGGGAGACCTGGGTGACCCTCGTGCCCGTGACCAACGCCCAGGGCGACGGGGCGCTCGTCATCGCCAACTTCCTGCGCGACGAGCACGAGGAGCTCAACCGCACCCTCCAGACCTACGCCCTCGTCGCCCTCCTCTCGCTGGGCCTCATCACCACGATCGCGGCCTTCCAGTCCGGGCGGCTGCTCGCCCCGCTGCGCACCCTGGAGGAGACCGCCCGCGAGATCACCGCGACCGACCTCTCGCGCCGCATCGTCGAGCAGGGCAACGACGACATCACCGCCCTGACCCGCACCATCAACGGCATGCTGGAGCGCCTCGACTCCGGGTTCGCCGCCCAGCGGCAGTTCCTCGACGACGCCGGCCACGAGCTCAAGACACCGCTCACGGTGGTGCGCGGCCACCTCGAGCTCATCGACCCCACCGACCCGGACGACCTGGTGCAGACGCGCGAGCTCGTGCTCGACGAGGTCGACCGGATGTCGCGCCTGGTGACCGACCTGATCCTGCTGGCCAAGAGCCGACGCCCCGACTTCCTCGTCGTGGGCGAGGTGGAGCTCGGCGGACTCACCCAGTCGGTGCTCGCGAAGGCCACCGCCCTCGGTGAGCGCGACTGGCAGCTCGACGACGCCGCCCACGGCCGCGCGGTGCTCGACGAGCAGCGCATCACCCAGGCGCTGCTCCAGCTCGCCGACAACGCGGTGAAGCACACCGACCCCGGCGCCGTGATCGCTGTCGGCTCGGCCATGGAGGACGGCCTGGTCCGGCTCTGGGTTCGCGACACCGGCGACGGCATCCGCCCGGAGGACCGCGAGGCGGTGCTGGAGCGCTTCGGCCGCAGCAGCGTCCGCGCCGGCGACGACGGGTTCGGGCTGGGCCTGAGCATCGTGCGCGCCATCGCCGACGCCCACGGCGGAGACGTCGTCATCCGCGACGCCGAACCCCGGGGTGCGCACGTGGAGATCGTCCTGCCCGAGCGGACGCTCGGCCGATGACCAGCAGCTCGCGAGAGGACCGCAGATGGCCCAGATCCTGATCGTGGAGGACGAGGACCGCATCGCCTCGTTCGTGGCCAAGGGCCTGCGCGCCGAGGGCCACCAGCCGACCGTCGCCTCCGACGGACCCACAGGGCTCGACGAGGCGCTCTCGGGCCGCTTCGACCTCATGGTGCTCGACATCGGGCTGCCGGGGATGGACGGCTTCGAGGTCCTCGACCAGCTGCGCTCCCAGGGCAGCCGGATGCCCGTCATCATCCTCACGGCCCGCGACTCCGTCACCGACACCGTCACCGCCCTCGACAGCGGTGCCGACGACTACATGGCCAAGCCGTTCCGCTTCGCCGAGCTGATGGCCCGGGTGCGCCTGCGGCTGCGCGCCCTCGCGCCGGTCGACGCGCCCGCGAGCGGTGACGACCTGGTGGTCGGCGGCCTGCGCCTGGACCGGCGTACGCGCCGGATCTCCGGCCCCCGGGGCGAGTCCGAGCTCTCGGCCCGCGAGTTCGCGCTCGCGGAGATCTTCCTGCTCAACCCCGGCCAGGTCCTCACCCGCGAGCAGCTGCTCGACCTGGTGTGGGGCTACGACTTCGACCCCGGCTCCAACGTCGTCGACGTCTACGTCGGCTACCTCCGCAAGAAGCTGGGCACCGGCGCGATCTCGACGGTCCGGGGAGTCGGCTACCGACTCGACCCGTGACCGCCCAGCGGGCCGTCAGCCCCTGATCCTGAATCCCGCCAGCGACCCGCGGGGCAGGCCGGCCAGCACCGGCTCGAGCGCCTCGGCGACCTCGTGCGGCAACGGCCGCTCGGCGGGGTCGCGGCGCAGGCAGGCCGCGATCACCTCCACGACCGGACCCGGTACGCCGTCGGGGAGCACGGCGGGCGCGTCGACGAGCTGTGGGAAGCGCTGGCGTACGTCGTCGGCGTCGGGGTCGCCGTGCGCGAACGGGCGCTGCCCGGCCACGGCGTGGAAGAGGGTGGCGCCCAGGCCCCAGACGTCGGAGGCGAAGGACGGGACGTGCCCGCCGGGGTCGCACTGCTCCGGCGACATGTAGGCGTCGGTGCCGATCGGGTAGCGCAGCCGTCGGGCGTCCTCCTCCGGGCGGGCGACCGACAGGTCGATGAGCCGTGCGGGGGCGCCCATGATGACGTTGCTGGGCTTGATGTCGAGGTGGGTCCACCCGATGTGGGTGAAGTAGTGGAGCGCCGCGGCGACGTCGATGGCCAGCGGCAGGTACTGCTGCTCCTGGAGCCGGCCGTAGCGGCGGATGAGGCTCGACAGGCGTGGTCCGTCGATGTGCTCCAGCACGACGTGGGGACGGTCCCCGTCCTGCCCGTCGCGCAGCCCGCGGACCACCACGGGGTGGTTGACGGTGTCGAGGGCGAGCACCTCCCGGCGCAGGCCGCGCCGGGAGGACTCGTCCTCCACCTGGGAGGGACGCAGGACCTTGACGACCACCGGCGACCAGGTCACCTCGTCGAAGCACAGCCAGGCCTCGTAGGCCGCGCCGCCACCGAGGCGGCGCAGCGCGCTCAGCCCGGGAGCGAGGAGCTCACCCTCGTCGAGGTGCCAGCCGTCGTCGTTCCTGCCCATGTCGCCTCCTCCGCCGCGGTCGGTCAGCGACGCGTGTCGTTGCGGCTGCGGTCGTTCGTCTTGTTGGCCGACCAGTCGCGGGTGCGGTCGCCGCCGTCGCGCGTCCAGTCGCGGGTCTTGTCGCCCCGGCTCTTGTCCCGGTCGCGGCTGACCCCGGTGAGGCGGCTGTTGGTGTTGTCGTTCGTGTCGCGGCTCTGGTCGGTGTACGACGGGCTGTTGGTGTCGTCGTCGTTCGTGTCATCGTCGTTCGTGTCGTCATCGTCGTCGTCGGCGACCAGGACCAGCGACGGCGCGTCGTCCTCGCGCTTGGCGGCCTCGTCGGCGGCCGAGGAGACGACGGGCGACGACATCCCGATCAGACCGAAGGCGGTCAGGCCGGCGATGCCCAGGAGTGCGGTGGGGAGCAGCTTCCTCATCATGGTTCCTCTCGTCGGGGGCCGGTGCGGCCCCGGTGTACGAGAAGGTTGCAGGGCCGCCGTGAGCCGACGGTGAGGCGCCGATGAGAGGGCTCTCATGCAACGAGCGGGGGTGCGTCGGGACGGTTTCGAACCGCCGACCGCTCGGGTGTAAACCGAGTGCTCTACCGCTGAGCTACCGACGCGCGCGGCACAGACTACGGGACGCACCGGCCGCGCTCGAATCCCGTCGCCGACCGCCAGCCAGGCGTGGGATGAAATGAGTTGAGCCGCTGGCGTCTCGGGTCACCAGCGGCTCAACAAGTCCAAGATTACACCAGCCCCCAAGGGCGTACCCCGTTTCGACCGATTGCCCCGGATCTGTCTAGACCAGCGGGCTCGGACGCTCAGCCGACGGCTGCCTGGAGCTCGCGGATGTGCTCGTCGAGGTCGCGCCCGTCGGGGTTCGCGTTGTGCACCGCCCAGCTCAGCCGACCCTCGCGGTCCACGACGTACGACGAGCGGCGCGGCGCCCCCTTGACGGGGTCGAACACCTCGTACGCCGACGCGACCGCGCCGTGGGGCCAGTAGTCGGAGAGCAGCGGGAAGTTGAGTCCCTCCGCCTCGGCGAAGCTGCGCAGCGCGTAGATCGAGTCGCACGACAGCGCCAGCACCTCGGTGTCGAAGCTGAGGAACTCGTCGAGACGGTCGCGGACCCCCGACAGCTCGCCGGTGCACACGCCGGTGAACGCGAACGGGAAGAACATCAGCGCCACCGCCTTGCGTCCGCGGAAGTCGCTCAGGCGCACGTCCTGGCCGAACTGGTCACGCAGGATGAAGTCGGGCGCCTCGTCACCGATGCACAGACCCTCGCTCGTCACGCCTGCTTGCCGTCCTTGTCGTCGTCGTCGTCGTTGGCGTCGTCCGGTGCCGCCCCGTGCCGTGCCAGCTCGCGCTTGAGGACCTTGCCGGTGGCGTTGCGCGGGAGCTCGTCCACGAACACGATCTCGCGCGGCACCTTGAAGCGCGCCAGGTTGGCCTTCACGTGCTCGCGCAGCTCGTCCGCGGACACCTCGCCGACGCGCACCACGAAGGCCCGCAGGCGCTGACCATAGTCCTCGTCCTCGACGCCGATCGCAGCGACCTCGCCGACCGCCTCGTGGGTGACCAGGCAGTCCTCCACCTCCTGCGGGAAGACGTTCTCCCCGCCGGACACGATCATGTCGTCGTCGCGGCCGGCCACGTGCAGGCGCCCGGCGTCGTCGAACCAGCCCACGTCGCCCGAGGACATCAGCCCGTCCACGACCTCCTTGGACCCGCCGTGGGTGTAGCCCTCGAACAGCAGCCCGTTGCCCACGAAGATCCGGCCGGTCTCGCCCTGCGGGAGCTCGGCGCCGGCCTCGTCGAGGATCCGGACCACGGTGCCGTACGGCGGCTTGCCTGCAGACGTCGGGTCCGCGCGGAGGTCCTCGGGGGTGGCGATCGAGGCGTACGCCACCTCGGTCGAGCCGTAGATGTTGTAGAGGTTGTCGCCGAAGCGGTCCATCCACGCCTGTGCCAGCGTCGCGGGCAGCGCCGACCCCGACGAGGCGACGACCTCGACCCGGCCGAGGTCGATCGCGTCGAGCTCGGCGGGATCGAGCGCCAGCATCCGCTGGAGCATGACGGGGATGACCACCATCGACTGGCAGCGCTCGTCCTGGGCGGTGCGCAGCGCGGTCGCAGGGTCGAAGCTGCGACGCAGCACCACCGTCGATCCCAGCAGCATCGCGAGGGCGAGGTGGGCGAAGCCCCAGGTGTGGAACAGCGGTGCCGCGATGTGCGTACGCCACCCGGCACGCAGCGGCATCCGCGAGAGCAGCGACACGGCCGCGTCGATCCCCGCCTCCTTGCGCGGCGCGCCCTTGGGCGAGCCCGTGGTGCCGGAGGTGAGGATCACGATCCGGGCATGGCGCTGTGGCGGGTGCAGGTCGGACTCGTCGTAGGCCGACACGAGCCGCTCGAGGCGCTCGTCGGAGACGCCCTCGTCGTCGGTCCACGCCAGCACGCGGCGCTCGACCGAGGCGCCGGCCAGCAGCCCCGTGAACTCCTCGTCGTGGATCACCATGCTCGGCGCCTCGCGCTCGAGCACATCGACCAGCTGGGGGCCGGCGAAGGCGGTGTTGAGGTAGAGGATGTCGGCGCCCAGCTTGGCGACCGCGACCGAGGCGTCGATGAAGCCCCGGTGGTTGCGGCACATCACGGCCACCGAGTCGCCCTCGCGGACGCCCCGCTCGGACAGGGCGCGCGCCAGCGAGTTGGACCGCCGGTGCAGCTCGCCCCAGGTCAGCTCGCCGAGCTCGTCGACGACGCCCACCTGGTGGGGCGAGCGGGCCGCCAGCGTGGCGAAGCCCCCCGCCGGCCCGGTGCCCCAGCGGAGCACCACCCGCCCGATGTCGACGAGCGTGCGCGGACCGTAGGGGCGGATCACACCGGCCCGCCCGAGGACGCGCACGGTCGTGCCGACGCCCGAGAGCGTCCCTGCGAGATCGCCTGGCCTCACGCGGGCGTCTTCGGTGCCACCAACCGGGTGGCCTGCCAGTCCTTGCTGACCGAAGCCGTCGTCGTCTGTGACAGGCCCGCGATCGGGGCCGCTTCCGCGACGTCTGCTGCGTCCACCGTGCCGGGACGACCGACCTTCGGCGTCAGCAGCCAGATCGAGCCGCCACCGACGAGGTCGGTCAGCGCGTCGACCAGGCCGTCCACGAGGTCCCCGTCGTCGTCGCGCCACCACAGGACCACCGCGTCCACGACGTTGCCGTAGTCACCGTCCACCATGTCGGCGTCGATGCAGTCCTCTACCGCGACGCGAAGCTCGTCATCGGTGTCGTTGTCCCAGCCGAGCTCTTGCACGACCATCCCGGGCTTCAGCCCCAGTCGGTCGCCGATCCCGGTCGCCGGGGCAGAGTCGCCCACCGTCGAACTCACGCAGTGCCTCCCATGCTCGGATACCCGTCGGTGCGCGGGATGCGCATAGTCCACCCGAACACAGCAGGCGCCGCAACCCCGTCCCGCCCGCCGGGCGCCTGCAACGGTCGTGCCCCCGCCCCTCCGGCGCTCGTCCCACCCGTCGCTGCACCCGACATCCCGCCTACCCACGGGTAGATTTCTTGGCGGCGTGTCGCGTGACACGATGGAGGGGTGAGTGACGCCGAGAAGTCCAGCAAGAGCCCGGCGATCGTGCCGGTGATCCACGAGGGACTCCCCACCCAGCTGCCCGACATCGACCCCGAAGAGACCCAGGAGTGGCTCGCGTCCTTCGACGCGATGCTGGACGACCGGGGTCGCGACCGCGCGCGCTACGTGATGCTGCGCCTGCTCGAGCGGGCGCGTGAGAAGCAGGTCGGCGTGCCGGCCCTGCGCTCCACCGACTACATCAACACGATCCCTCCGGAGCGCGAGCCGTGGTTCCCCGGCGACGAGGAGGTCGAGCGCCGCATCCGCGCCTTCATCCGCTGGAACGCTGCGGTGATGGTGTCCTCGGCCAACCGCAAGGGCCTCGAGGTCGGCGGTCACATCGCGACCTACCAGTCGTCGGCGAGCCTCTACGAGGTCGGCTTCAACCACTTCTTCCGCGGCAAGGACCACGAGGGTGGCGGCGACCAGATCTACATCCAGGGCCACGGCTCGCCGGGCGTCTACGCCCGCGCGTTCCTCGAGGGCCGCCTGGGCGAGGAGCAGCTGTACCGCTTCCGCCAGGAGGTCCAGCACGGCAAGGGCGCCGGCCTGCCGTCCTACCCGCACCCCCGGCTCATGCCGGACTTCTGGGAGTTCCCCACCGTGTCGATGGGCCTCACCGCCCTCAGCTCGATCTACCAGGCCCGCTTCAACCGCTACATGGACAACCGCGGGATCAAGGACACGAGCCAGCAGCGCGTGTGGGCGTTCATGGGCGACGGCGAGATGGCCGAGCCCGAGTCGCTGGGCGCGATCCGCGTCGCGGCCCGTGAGGAGCTCGACAACCTCACGTGGGTCATCAACTGCAACCTCCAGCAGCTCGACGGCCCGGTCACCGGCAACGGCAAGATCATCCAGGAGCTCGAGGCCAACTTCCGCGGCGCCGGGTGGAACGTCATCAAGGTCGTGTGGGGCCGCGAGTGGGACGCCCTGCTCGCCAAGGACGTCGACGGCGTGCTGGTCAACCGCATGAACACCACCCCGGACGGGCAGTTCCAGACCTACTCGACCGAGGACGGCGGCTACGTCCGCGACCACTTCTTCGGCACCGACCCGCGCCTGCGCAAGATGGTCGAGCACATGTCGGACACGCAGATCGAGAAGCTGCCGCGCGGTGGCCACGACTACCGCAAGGTGTACGCCGCCTTCGACGCCGCCAGCAAGCACACCGGTCAGCCGACGGTGATCCTGGCGCACACCATCAAGGGCTGGACGATCGACGCCCTCGAGGGCAAGAACGCCACGCACCAGATGAAGAAGCTGACCCTCCCGGACCTCAAGAAGTTCCGCGACCGGCTCTACCTGCCGATCAGCGACCGCGACCTCGAGGAGTCCTACGAGAAGACCGGCGGCGCGCCGTTCTACCACCCGGGCGCCGACGCCCCCGAGATCGAGTACATGCTCGAGCGCCGCGAGGCGCTCGGCGGCTCGATCCCGCGCCGCATCAACCGCGCCACCGCCCTCAAGCTGCCCGGCGACGAGATGTACTCCGAGCTCAAGCAGGGCTCGGGCAAGAACAAGTTCGCCACCACCATGGCGGTCGTCCGGCTGCTCCGGGACTGGATGAAGGACCCCGAGATCGGCGACCGCATCGTGCCGATCGCGCCCGACGAGTACCGCACCTTCGGCATGGACTCGATGTTCCCGAGCGCCAAGGTCTACAACCCCGGTGGCCAGCAGTACGAGTCGGTCGACCGCAAGATGCTGCTGTCCTACAAGGAGTCCGCGCAGGGCCAGATGCTCCACGAGGGCATCTCCGAGGCGGGCGCCATGGCGTCGGCGACCGCAGCCGGGTCGGCGTACTCCACGCACGGCGAGCACATGATCCCGTTCTACATCTTCTACTCGATGTTCGGCTTCCAGCGCACGGGCGACTCGATCTGGGCGATGGCCGACCAGCTGGCGCGCGGCTTCCTGATCGGCGCCACCGCCGGTCGCACCACGCTCACCGGTGAGGGCCTCCAGCACGCGGACGGCCACTCGCCCCTCCTCGCGGCGACCAACCCTGCGGTCGTGCACTACGACCCGGCGTTCTCCTACGAGATCAGCCACATCATGCAGAACGGTCTCGAGCGGATGTACGGCTCGGGCGGCCCCGACGGCCAGGGCGAGGACGTCATCTTCTACCTGACGGTCTACAACGAGCCGGTGGCCCAGCCGGCCGAGCCGTCCGACGTGGACGTCGACGGCATCCTGCGCGGCATCCACAAGATCTCGACCGCGGACGGCGAGGGACCGCGCGTCCAGCTGATGGCCTCCGGCGTCGGCCTCCCGTGGGTCGTGGACGCCGCCCGCATGCTCGCCGAGGACTGGGGCGTGCAGTCGGACCTGTGGTCGGTCACGTCCTGGAACGAGCTGGCCCGCGACGGCGCAGCCGCCGAGCAGTGGAACCTGCTCAACCCGGGCGAGGAGCGCCGCACCGCCTACGTGAGCGACAAGCTCGCCGGCGCACAGGGCCCCGTCGTCGCGGTGTCCGACTACATGCGCGCCGTCCCGCTGCAGATCGCCCGCTGGGTCCCGGCCGACTACCGCGTGCTCGGTGCCGACGGCTTCGGCTTCGCCGACACCCGTCCCGCCGCGCGTCGGTTCTTCCACATCGACGCCGTCAGCGTGGTCGTCCAGGCCCTCCAGGCCCTCGCCGACGCCGGCGACTTCCCGGTGGAGAAGGTCGTCGAGGCAGCCGAGCGCTACCGCATCGACGACCCGACCGCGACGAAGCACATCAAGCAGGAGGGTGGGGACGCCTGACGGCTCCCAGCACCACCCCGCACGACCCCGCACGACCCCGCACGACCCCGTACGACGGTACACTGGCCCTTGAGTCGCTCAGCGACTCAGGGGCCAGTCCCGTTTCCAGGTCAGCAGGCGTCAGGCGCCGGCAGCGCGAAGTACGGAGTGGACCGGCGCGACCGGCGACTCGCCCGCCTCGGCCTGCACCGGGAACCGGAGCGCACCCTCGTCCAGCAGCTCGCGCCAGCGGGTGCGGTCGTAGTGCGCGGGCTCGGTGCTGCGGATGAAGTCGCGCACGATCTTGGCGAACCGCTCGGGGTGGTCCTTGTGCGGGAAGTGGCCCGCGTTCGGGACGATCTCGATCCGCGCCGTCGGTGCGAGCGCGCTCGCGTGGCTGGCGTGGGCGACGGGGATGACGAGGTCGTCGGCCCCCCACACCACCAGCATCGGCATGGCCTCGGTCAGGTAGGCCCGGTCGGCCATGGTGACGATCTGGCCCTTCCAGTCCACCACCGCACGCGTCACGTGGCGGATGGCGGCGCGGGTGCGCGGGTCCTTGAAGGAGTCGTAGATGTCGGCGACCTCGCCGAGGTCGCGCACGTGCCGCACGCCGCTCCGGGAGAGCAGGCGGAGCGCAGCGGTGGCTGCATGACGTACGCCCGGCACCGACAGCACGGCCATCGCCTGGTGGAAGCCCGGGGTCGTGATGGCTCGGATCGCCGGGCTCACCTCGGGGCCGAGGCCGCCGGACGCGACCAGCACGAGCCGCTCCGTGCGCTCGGGGAACTGGTAGCCGAACTGCATGGCCACTCCCCCGCCGAAGCTGTGGCCGACCACGGTGGCGGTGTCGATCCCCAGCACCGTCAGCAGGTCGCGCATCCCGTTGGCGTAGCCGCCGAGGCTGTAGTCCGCCCGCGGCTTGTCGGACTGCCCGTGCCCCAGCAGGTCCGGTGCGATGACCGTGTGCGTGCGGGCGAGTGACTGCATGACCGGCGCCCACGTCGTGTGGTCGCAGCCGAGGCCGTGCAGGAGCAGCAGCGCCGGGCCCGACCCCATGCGCACGAAGGCGCGGCGGTGCCCGTGCACGATGACGTGCTCGACGTGCGGGACGGTGCGACGCGGCACGCGACCTCCAACCGATCGGGACAGGTTCCGGATTCAACCACGCACACCCCGCGCCTCGACCGGCGCACGGGCCCACGATGCGAAGTCGTGACCTCGGCACCCCTCGGCGCGCCTCCACCACCCTTCGTGGGAATCCCACTACGGCCCGCCCGCCACTAGAGTCGCCCCATGCCCCCCTCCCGTCGTCGCGCCGCCGAGGCGCTGCGCAACTCCAGCGGAGCCCTGAGCACGGCCGCGACCGGGCGGATGGCGAGCGACCTGCCCTGGTTCGACGACCTCAGCGCCGAGGACCGGTCGTGGGTCGGGCTCATCGTCCAGGCAGGCATCCGCGGGTTCGTCGACTGGTACGACCGCGAGGTCCGCGCCTCGGCGCACGACCCGCTCGACGTCGTCGTCTTCGGTGCGGCGCCCCGCGAGCTCACCGGCGTGATCTCGCTCCAGCAGACCGTCGAGCTCGTACGCCTGAGCATCCGCGTGGTCGAGACCAACATCGACGCGCTCCTCGACCCCGAGGACGCGCGCGAGGTCCACGACGCGGTGCTCCTCTACGCCCGCGAGGTCGCCTTCGCCACCGCTGCCGTCTACGCACGTGCCGCCGAGTCCCGCGGCGCGTGGGACGCCCGCCTCGAGGCGCTGGTGGTCGACGCGGTGGTGCGCGCCGAGGCCGACGAGACCGTCCTCTCGCGCGCCAGCGCGCTCGGCTGGGGCGCCCACGGGGACGTCGCCGTCGTGCTGGGCGCAGTGCCGCCGCACCGTGCGGAGCTCGACGTCTTCGACTCCGTACGCCGCTCCGCGCGCGCCGGCGACATGGACGCCCTCTGCGCCACCCAGGGCGAGCGGCTCGTGGTGGTCCTCGGCGGCGTGTCCGACCCGCTCAAGGCGGCGACCCGCCTGCTCGACCACTTCGGCGACGGTCCGGTCGTCGTGGGACCGGTCACCGCCGACCTCGCCCACGCGAGCGCGTCGGCACGCGCAGCGCTCTCGGCGCACCGAGCCGCCAGCGGGTGGCCCGACGCCCCACGACCGGTCGCGAGCCGCGACCTGCTGCCCGAGCGCGCGCTCGCCGGCGACGGCCACGCCCGGCGGCACCTGGTCGACGAGGTCTACCTCCCCCTCATGGCCACCCGCGGCACGTTGCTGGAGACCCTCGGGGCGTGGTTCGAGAACGGCTCGTCGATCGAGGCCACCGCCCGCGCGCTCTTCGTGCACCCCAACACCGTGCGCTACCGCCTGCGCCAGATCTCGGAGGTCACCGGCTGGTCGCCCACACGTCCGCGTGAGGCTTTCGCGCTGCAGCTGGCCCTCATCCTCGGGCGTCAGTCCGGACGTACGGAACTGTAGGAAACCTACAAAGATCTCCGGGTGAGTTTCGTCGGCGTCGGACCCGCAGGCACGGCACACGAACCGGCAGAGTGGTCGTGTGCTCGTCATCGTCGCTCCCGGTCAAGGGGCCCAGACCCCCGGTTTCCTCACGCCCTGGCTGGAGGACCCGACCTTCGCCGCGCGGTTCGACTGGCTGGCCACGGTGGCCGGCATCGATCTGGCCCACTACGGCACCGAGGCCGACGCCGACACCATCCGCGACACCAAGATCGCCCAGCCGCTGCTGGTCGCGACGGGCCTGGTCGCCGCGCTCGACCTGTTCCCCCACCCGGCCGACGCGTTCGCCCGCATCGGCGCCGTGGCCGGTCACAGCGTCGGTGAGCTGACGGCCGCCGCCGGCGCGCGGGTCATCACCGCCGAGCAGGCGATGGTGCTGGTGCGCGAGCGCGGCAACGCCATGGCCGACGCGGCCGCCATCACCGCCACCGGGATGACCGCCGTGCTCGGCGGCGACCGCGACGAGGTGCTGGCCGCGATCGAGCGCCACGGCCTCACCGCGGCCAACGACAACGGTCCCGGCCAGCTGGTCGCCGCCGGTACGACGGAGCAGCTCGCGGCGTTCGCCGAGGACCCGCCGGCCAAGGCACGCCTGATCCCGCTGAGCGTCGCCGGTGCGTTCCACACCACCCACATGGGTCCAGCGGTCGACCGGATGGGCTCGCTGGCCCGCTCGGTCTCGACCCACGACCCGCGCACCCCGGTGATCTCCAACCGTGACGGGCAGGTCGTGCACGACGGGCGCGACGTGCTGCGCCGCATGGTCGGTCAGATCGCCAACCCGGTCCGCTGGGACCTGTGCCTGGAGACGATGAGCGACCTCGACGTCACCGGCATCCTCGAGATGCCGCCGGCCGGGACGCTGACCGGGATCGCCAAGCGTGCGCTCAAGGGCGTGGAGACCTTCGCCCTCAAGACGCCCGACCAGCTCGACGCGGCCCGCGAGTTCTGCGACAAGCACGGCGAGGCCTCCCAGATCGAGACCACGCCCACCTGGCGCATGGTCGTGTCGCCCGCCAAGGGCACCTTCCACCTCTCGCCCGAGGCGGCCACGCTCGACGTGCTAGGCCCCGGTGCCGTGATCGGCGCCGTCGCCAGCCTGCGCGACCGCACCGACATCACCGCTGCCCACGGCGGCTCCGTGGTCGAGTGGCTCGTCGAGGACGGCGACCTCGTCTCCCCCGGCCAGCCGCTGCTGCGCCTGCACCCGGAGGGGTCGCACTGATGGCCGCGCTCACCACCACCACCGGTGCGCAGCACGCTGCGATCCTCGGCGTCGGCGCCTACCGGCCCATGCGCGTCGTGCCGAACTCCGACGTCGTGGACGCGATCGACTCCAGCGACGAGTGGATCCAGCAGCGCTCGGGCATCAAGACGCGCCGCTGGGCCGGCCCCGACGAGTCGGTGCAGATGATGTCGGTCGAGGCGTCCCGGATCGCCATCGAGCGTGCCGGGCTCGAACCCGGCCAGATCGACTGCGTGGTCGTCGCCACCGTCAGTCACCTCCTGCAGACGCCTGCGGTCGCCACGGCGATCGCGCACGAGCTGGGCACCGACGCGGCGGCCTTCGACATCTCCGCCGCGTGCTCCGGGTTCTGCCACGGCATCGCGCTGGCCTCCGACATCGTCCGCGCCGGCAGCTCGCGCTACGTCCTGGTCGTCGGTGTCGAGCGGCTCACCGACATCCTCGACCTCACCGACCGCGGCACCGCCTTCATCTTCGCCGACGGCGCCGGTGCGGCCGTCGTGGGCCCGAGCGAGACCGCAGGTATCGGCCCGGTCGTGTGGGGATCCGACGGCGAGCAGTTCGACCTGATCCGGCAGCGCGAGGACTGGCGCGACGTCGTCGGCAGCCCCGAGAGGCCCGGCAGCGGCGTCATGCCGCACCTCACCATGCAGGGCAACCCGGTCTTCCGCTGGGCGTCCTTCGCGATGGCGAAGATCGGCCAGCAGGCGCTGGATGCGGCCGGTGTCACGCTCGACGACCTCGACGTGTTCGTGCCCCACCAGGCCAACATGCGCATCATCGACGCGATGGCCCGCTCCATGAAGCTGCCCCCCACCGTCCGCATCGCCCGCGACGTCGCCGACCAGGGCAACACCTCGGCCGCGTCGGTCCCGCTGGCGCTCGACCGGATGATGGCCGAGGGCGAGGCGAGGTCGGGTGACACGGCGCTGCTCATCGCCTTCGGCGCCGGCCTGTCCTACGCCGCACAGGTCATCACCGTCCCGTAGGACCCGCACCACCCGAGACCACCCCAAGCAGCACCCACCAGAAGAAGGGAAGGCCCATGGCCACCACCGAAGAAATCCGCGCTGACCTCGCCGAGATCGTCAACGAGGTCGCCGGTGTCGACGCCGACGACGTCCAGCTGGACAAGTCCTTCGTGGACGACCTCGACGTCGACTCGCTCTCCATGGTCGAGGTCGTCGTGGCCGCCGAGGAGAAGTTCGGCGTGACCATCCCCGACGACGAGGTCAAGAACCTCAAGACCGTCGGTGACGCCGTCGCCTACATCGAGCGCGCGCAGGGCTGACGCCCTCCCTGCCACGGGGGCCGGCAGCACGCCGGCCTCCGTGGCCCAGGACCTCCCCCACCCCGCGAGAACGGAACCCACCTGATGCCCTCGACCCGCGTAGTCGTCACCGGCCTCGGCACCACCTCCCCGCTCGGCGGCGACGTCGCGTCGACCTGGCAGGCCATGCTGGCCGGCGAGTCCGGCGTACGCCACCTCACCGACGACTGGGTCGACATGCTGCCGGTGAAGATCGGTGGCCGCGTGGCCGTCGAGCCGTCCGAGGTCCTCGACCGGGTCAAGGCCCGCCGTCTGGACCGTTCCAGCCAGTTCGCGATGGTCGCTGCCGAGCAGGCCTGGGCCGACGCCGGCCTCGAGGGCTCCGGCCTGGAGCCCGAGCGCCTCGCCGTGGCGGTCGCGTCCGGCATCGGTGGCGTGACCACCCTGCTCGCCAACTACGACGCGCTCCTCGAGAAGGGTGCGCGCCGGGTCTCGCCGCTCGCGGTCCCGATGCTCATGCCGAACGCCCCCGCGGCCAACGTCAGCCTCAAGTACGGCGCCCGCGCAGCCGTCCACGCGCCCACCTCTGCCTGCGCCTCGGGCAACGAGGCCATCGCGATGGCCATCGACCTCATCCGCCTCGGTCGCGCCGACGTCGTCATCGCCGGCGGCACCGAGGCCGCGATCCACCCGCTGCCGATGGCCGCCTTCGCCAACATGATGGCGCTGTCCAAGACCGGCAGCGAGGAGGGCGGCGACCCCACGCGCGTCTCGCGTCCGTGGGACACCGCCCGTGACGGCTTCGTCCTCGGCGAGGGAGGGGCCATCCTGGTCCTCGAGTCCGAGGAGCACGCGCGGGCCCGCGGTGCCAAGATGTACGCCGAAGTGCGCGGCGCCGGCATCAGCAACGACGCCCACGACATCGCCCAGCCCGACCCGGAGGGTCGCGGCGGCACCCGCGCCATCCAGATGGCACTGCGCGAGGGCGACGTCGACCCGGCCACCGTCGTCCACGTCAACGCACATGCCACGTCCACGCCCAAGGGGGACATCGCCGAGGGCCTCATGCTCCACGCCGTCCTCGGCGAGCACGTCGACCGCTGCGTGGTCACCAGCACCAAGTCGATGACCGGCCACCTGCTCGGTGGCGCCGGCGCGCTCGAGGCCGTCGCCACGGTGATGGCGCTGCACGACCGGGTCAGCCCGCCGACGATCAACCTCGACGACTTGGACCCGGAGGTCGACCTCGACATCCCGACGTCGCGCCGCGACCTCCCCGACGGCGACATCGTCGCCCTCAACAACTCCTTCGGCTTCGGTGGCGCCAACGTCGCCGTCGCCTTCGGGAGCCTGCGATGACCGCCACCGCCGCCCGCCCGGCCAAGCTGCCCCGCGAGGACGACCCGCGCAACCCGGTCCACCGGCTCACCGCGCTCCTCGACGAGGGCACCCTCGAGCTCATCACCCCGGACGACGACTCCGGCATGCTCGCGGCCGTCGGTCGTGTCGACGGCACCGCTGTCGTCGCCTTCTGCAGCGACGCCACGGTCATGGGCGGCGCGATGGGCGACGTCGGCTGTCGTGTGGTCGTCGACGCCTACCACCGGGCCATCACCGACGGCGTGCCGATCATCGGTCTGTGGCACTCCGGTGGCGCCCGCCTCGCGGAGGGCGTGCTGTCCCTCCACGCCGTCGGCCGCATCTTCCAGGTCATGACGCAGGCCTCGGGCGTCATCCCCCAGATCTCCGTGGTCCTGGGCCCCGCCGCCGGCGGCGCCGCCTACGGTCCCGCCCTCACCGACGTCGTCATCCTCGGCCCCGAGGGACGCATCTTCGTCACCGGTCCCGACGTGGTGCGCTCGGTGACCGGGGAGGACGTCGACATGCTCCGCCTCGGCGGGCCCGAGCCGCACGGGCGACGCTCGGGTGTGGTCCACATCCTCACCGAGTCCGAACGTGAGGCCCTCGACCGCGCCCGGATCGTCGCCTCCCTCCTCGGCGCGCAGGGCAGCCTGGCCGTCGAGTCGGTGGACGACCGTGACCTCGGCGCCCTCCTGCCGGAGTCGAAGAAGCGTGCCTACGACGTCCACCCGCTCGTCGACGGCCTGCTGGACGAGGGCACCATGCAGGAGCTCCACGCCCGCTGGGCACCCAACATCGTCACCGCCCTGGGCCGCGTCGGCGGCCGCACCGTCGGCGTCGTGGCCAACAACCCGCTGCGTCTCGGCGGCTGCCTCGACTCGCTGTCGGCGGAGAAGGCGTCCCGCTTCGTGCGGATGTGCGACGCGTTCGGTGTGCCGCTCGTGGTCCTGGTCGACGTCCCGGGCTACCTCCCCGGTGTGGGCCAGGAGTGGGACGGGGTCGTACGCCGCGGCGCCAAGCTGCTGCACGCTTTCGGCGAGTGCGTGGTCCCCCGGGTCACACTGGTGACGCGCAAGACCTACGGCGGCGCCTACATCGCCATGAACGCCCGCTCCCTGGGCGCGACCCGCGTCTTCGCCTGGCCCGGCGCCGAGGTGGCCGTGATGGGCGCCGTGGCGGCCATCCGGGTCCTCCACCGCCGCAAGCTCGCCGAGGTCTCCCCCGAGATCCGGCCACAGGTCGAGGCCGAGCTCGCTGCCGAGCACGAGCGCATCGCCGGCGGCGTGGACAAGGCCGTCGAGATCGGGGTCGTCGACGAGGTGGTCGAGCCGACCCGCACGCGGAGCGCGATCGCGGAGGCCATGCGCCACGAGATCGACACCGTGGGCGTACGCCGCGGACGGCACGGCAACATCCCGCTCTGAGCATGGCGTAACGCACGTCACACCTGGTCGTTGGACCCTCCGTAC
Organism: Nocardioides sp. S5; assembly: GCF_017310035.1. Taxonomy (NCBI): domain Bacteria; kingdom Bacillati; phylum Actinomycetota; class Actinomycetes; order Propionibacteriales; family Nocardioidaceae; genus Nocardioides; species Nocardioides sp. S5. The sequence continues at coordinate 1,847,514 of NZ_CP022296.1, read as the reverse complement.
CCTCGGAGGTGTCTGCATGCTCTCGACCCTGTTCACCGCCGCGGCCGTGACACTGGCCGGGCTGCTCCCCCTGCCCACCGATCCTGCGACCGCTGACGGCACGCAGCCCGCTGCCGCGCAGGTCGAGGTGACGGGGGCCCTGGACGCCCCCGACGGGCGGCTGAGGCGTGGGTGCAAGGACTACCGCTACGCCTACTCCGTCACCGCGGTGTCGGACGACTGGACGTTCGACATCACGATGCAGGACCGCCGCGGCAAGGGTGTGAACTCCCAGTCGCTGCTCGGTCCCAACGACGACGAGGCCGGGGTCCTCACCTACCGCCTCTGTCGCTGGGCGACGGTGGCCGGGCGCTTCACGCTCTCGGGCGTGCTCGTCTCCTACGACGGTGACCGGGAGACCTCGGTGCGCGTGACCGAGACGTTCCGGCTGCGGCGTACGAGGTCCTGAGCCGACCGACTCAGACGACCTGGTGCAGCCAGCGCACCGGGGCACCCTCGCCCGCGTGGCGGAAGGTCTCGAGCTCGTCGTCCCACGGCTTGCCCAGCAGCTGGTCGATCTCGAGCAGCAGCGTGGTGTCGCCGAGGGCAGCCTTGACCACCGCCGCCTTCAGCCGGTCCTCGGGGATGAGGATGTCGCCGTGGGGTCCGGTGATCGCGTGGAAGATGCCCAGGTCAGGAGTGCACGAGAAGCGGGTGCCCTCGGAGGAGCTGGTGGGCTCCTCGGTGATCTCGAAGCGCAGGTGGTTCCACCCGCGCAGCGCCGAGGCGACGGCAGCAGCGGTGCCTGCGACACCGGACCACGACAGCTCGGCACGGTAGGCACCCGGCTGGGCAGGCTGAGGCGTCCAGTCGAGCGAGACGGCAACTCCGAGGACTCCGCCCACGGCCCACTCGATGTGCGGGCAGAGTGCGGAGGGAGCAGAGTGCACGTAGAGAATGCCCCTCGTTGCCGGACCGTCCGGGCGGGAAGCAATGCGTGTGGTCACTGTGACCTCCTTGAGTTCCGACGCTCCAGATGCGCCTTCCCCAGCGTTCTGTCGTCGGTGCTCGACGGGAGTCAAGTGACACGTATGTGATTAGGGCTCCATTGTGACCCATGCGGCGCCCGAACGCCAGCACAAGCACACGACTCAGGATTGGCGTCGCTCCAGGAGGTCTGCACGCGCCGCGGCGTCGGTGATCTCGTCGGAGTCGATCGCGTGGGTGCGGTGGAACCACGCCAGCGCGTCGGACTCGCGGCCGGCAGCCTCGAGGGTGTCGGCGTACGCGTAACGCAGGCGTACGACCCACGAGGACCGGCTCTTCGACGTCAGCGGTGCGAGCTCGAGCGTCCGCAGGGCGGCGTCGAGCTGACCCATGTCGCGCCGCGCACCGGCCTCGACCAGCGTCATCTCCGCCTTCGCCTCGGAGGCGAAGTTAGCCACCGAGGGGCTCTTCGCCAGCTTGATGGCCTGCTCGGGGTTGCCGAGAGCCCGGTGGCAGTCCGCCATGATCGGCAGGTAGTCGGTCGCGCCGTTCATCCGCTTCGCTGCACGCAGCTCCGAGAGCGCCTCGGCGTAGTGACCAGCCGCGTACGCCGCTTCCCCCGCCGCCTCGCGCACGACTGCGATGCGCGACGCACGTGCGCGAGCAGCCAGGGTGTGCTGGTAGGCCTTCTCCGGCTCCTCGTCGATCAGCATGCCGGCCGCCGCGAGGTGTCGCGCCACGCGGGCGGCGAGCTTCTCGGGCAGGCCCTTCAGCTGCGCGCGTACGCCGCGGTCCAGCTCGGCGCCGGTGATGTCCTCGGGGAGGTCTGGTCCGTCGTAGACCGCCTGGTCGACGGTGCGGACCTTGTCGTCACGACGCTCGCGGTAGGGGCGGTCCTGGGCACCGGCCGGCTTCTTGCCGCCCTGGTAGCCGCCGCTGCGCGGCGCGCCACCCTTGCCCCGGGGGGCATCGTCACGCCCGCCACGGCCACGGCTGTCGGGGGACGCCGACGACCGGCCACCCGAGCTCCGCGAGCCTCCGCGGGTGTCGTCACCGCGGCTGGACGAGCCGCCGCGCGACGCACCGGCACCACGACCTCCGGAGCCACCGGCCCTGCCGGCTCCTGCTCCACCTCGTGACGGACGCTGTCCTCGACGGTCCTCGGCCACGGCCGCACTTCCCTTCTTCACGTATCGAACCCCGTCCCGGGGCAACCGTACTCACTGATGCCCCGAAATGGAGCAGAGGCCCCCAGGTATCTGGGGGCCTCTGCCAAATGATTGTCCGGCGGCGTCCTACTCTCCCACAACCTCTCGGTTGCAGTACCATCGGCGCTGAAAGGCTTAACTTCCGGGTTCGGTATGGGACCGGGTGTTTCCCGTTTCGCTATGGCCGCCGTAACTCTTTCAACCTTGTCCACACCACCTGCCAGCAACTGGTGCTGGCGTGGGTTGGGTGTGTTGGTTGGGAACTGCCTAGTGGACGCGAACAAGCTCGTGGCTGTTCGTTACGTGTGCGCGGGTGTGTCGTACAGATCATTGTGTGTGTTCTTGTACGTGGTTGGGACAAGCCCTCGGCCTATTAGTACCGGTCGGCTGGGCATTACTGCTGTACACCTCCGGCCTATCAACCCCATGTTCTGTGGGGGGCCTTACCCACTTACGTGGTGGGAAACCTCATCTTGAAACGTGCTTCCCGCTTAGATGCATTCAGCGGTTATCACTTCCGAACGTAGCCAACCAGCCGTGCTCTTGGCAGAACAACTGGCACACCAGAGGTTCGTCCATCCCGGTCCTCTCGTACTAGGGACAGCCTTTCTCAAGTTTCCTGCGCGCGCGGCGGATAGGGACCGAACTGTCTCACGACGTTCTAAACCCAGCTCGCGTGCCGCTTTAATGGGCGAACAGCCCAACCCTTGGGACCTACTCCAGCCCCAGGATGCGACGAGCCGACATCGAGGTGCCAAACCATCCCGTCGATATGGACTCTTGGGGAAGATCAGCCTGTTATCCCCGGGGTACCTTTTATCCGTTGAGTGACCACGCTTCCACATGCCGTGGCCAGATCACTAGTTCCGACTTTCGTCCCTGCTCGACATGTCTGTCTCACAGTCAAGCTCCCTTGTGCACTTACACTCGCCACCTGATTGCCAACCAGGCTGAGGGAACCTTTGAGCGCCTCCGTTACATTTTAGGAGGCAACCGCCCCAGTTAAACTACCCATCAGGCACTGTCCCTGATCCGGATGACGGACCTAGGTTAGACATCTAGTACGACCAGAGTGGTATTTCAACGTTGACTCCACCCACACTGGCGTGAGGGCTTCACAGTCTCCCACCTATCCTACACAAGCCGTACCAAACACCAATACCAAACTATAGTAAAGGTCCCGGGGTCTTTCCGTCCTGCCGCGCGTAACGAGCATCTTTACTCGTAGTGCAATTTCGCCGAGTCCATGGTTGAGACAGTGGGAAAGTCGTTACTCCATTCGTGCAGGTCGGAACTTACCCGACAAGGAATTTCGCTACCTTAGGATGGTTATAGTTACCACCGCCGTTTACTGGGGCTTAAATTCTCAGCTTCGGCATTGCTGCCTAACCGGTCCTCTTAACCTTCCAGCACCGGGCAGGAGTCAGTCCGTATACATCGTCTTACAACTTCGCACGGACCTGTGTTTTTAGTAAACAGTCGCTTTCCCCTGGTCTCTGCGGCCCTTCACGCTTCCCCCAGCAAGTGGGTTCACGATCCGGGCCCCCCTTCTCCCGAAGTTACGGGGGCATTTTGCCGAGTTCCTTAACCATGGTTGTCTCGATCGCCTTAGTATTCTCTACTTGATCACCTGAGTCGGTTTGGGGTACGGGCGGCTCGTTGCTCGCTAGAGGTTTTTCTCGACAGCATAGGATCACCCACTTCGCCATAAACGGCTCCGCGTCACGTCTCAGACTCCACACTGAAGTGGATGGTGCGGATTTGCCTACACCACGTCCTACACGCTTGCCCACAGACAACCATCGCTGTGGTTGGGCTACCTTCCTGTGTCACCCCATCGCTTGACTACTACCAGCTCGGGTCCCACGCTCCACCCACCAGCCTCGCCCCGAAGGGTCCGGTCCGATGAGCTTCGGGTGGTTAGCATCACCAGGTTCGTCATGGGCGCAACTTCGCCGGTACGGGAATATCAACCCGTTGTCCATCGACTACGCCTGTCGGCCTCGCCTTAGGTCCCGACTTACCCAGGGCAGATTAGCTTGACCCTGGAACCCTTGATCATTCGGCGCACGGGTTTCTCACCCGTGATTCGCTACTCATGCCTGCATTCTCACTCGTGTGGGCTCCACACCTGGATCACTCCGGCGCTTCACTGCCCACACGACGCTCCCCTACCCATCCAGCGCACTGAACACCGATCAAGTCGATGCTGATGTATTCGCTGAATGCCATAGCTTCGGCGGATGACTTGAGCCCCGCTACATTGTCGGCGCGGAATCACTTGACCAGTGAGCTATTACGCACTCTTTCAAGGGTGGCTGCTTCCAAGCCAACCTCCTGGTTGTCAATGCGACTCCACATCCTTTTCCACTTAGTCACCGCTTAGGGGCCTTAGCTGATGGTCTGGGCTGTTTCCCTCTCGACTACGGAGCTTATCCCCCGCAGTCTCACTGCTGCGCTCTCACTTACCGGCATTCGGAGTTTGGCTAACGTCAGTAACCTTGTAGGGCCCATCGGCTATCCAGTGCTCTACCTCCGGCAAGAAACACGCAACGCTGCACCTAAATGCATTTCGGGGAGAACCAGCTATCACGAAGTTTGATTGGCCTTTCACCCCTATCCACAGGTCATCCCCTCAGTTTTCAACCTAAGTGGGTTCGGTCCTCCACGTCGTCTTACCGACGCTTCAACCTGCCCATGGATAGATCACTTCGCTTCGGGTCTTGAGCGCGCTACTGAATCGCCCTATTCGGACTCGCTTTCGCTACGGCTTCCCCACACGGGTTAACCTCGCAACACACCGCAAACTCGCAGGCTCATTCTTCAAAAGGCACGCCGTCACCCCCACCACAAGTGGCACAAGGCTCCGACGGATTGTAGGCACACGGTTTCAGGTACTATTTCACTCCCCGCCAGGGGTACTTTTCACCTTTCCCTCACGGTACTTGTCCGCTATCGGTCATCAAGGAGTATTTAGGCTTAACGGGTGGTCCCGCCAGATTCACACGGAATTTCAGGGGTTCCGTGTTACTTGGGAACACGCTCCAGAGCCAGCGCTTTACGTCTACGGGCCTATCACCCTCTACGGTACGGCTTTCCAACCGACTTCGACTTCCACACTGGTTTCTTACTCTGTACTGAGCCGGCAGACTCAATAGAGCGGTCCCACGACCCCCCAGATGCAACCCCTGCCGGGTATCACACACCTGAGGTTTAGCCTCATCCGATTTCGCTCGCCACTACTCTCGGAATCACTGTTGTTTTCTCTTCCTGTCGGTACTGAGATGTTTCACTTCCCGACGTTCCCTCCACACACCCTATGTGTTCAGATGCGGGTAACACGACATGACTCGTGCTGGGTTTCCCCATTCGGACACCCCCGGATCACAGCTTGGTTGCCAACTCCCCAGGGCTTATCGCAGGCTCCAACGTCCTTCATCGGCTCTTGATGCCAAGGCATCCACCATGTGCCCTTCATAGCTTGTCTCAACAACGTCAAGACAACACACAAAAGACAAACACCAGCCCCCCCCCAATCAAAGGAGCAGGCCAGCACACAAAAACGACACGACCAGCCAAGGAATAGCCGGACATGCCTACGCAACTACATCCACCAACACACCACAACGCAAAACTCACGAAGCGCGTGCTGACAGATCAGCTACAAGATGCTCGCGTCCACTATGCAGATCTCAAACAACAACCCCACCAACACCCCCCACACCCACCCCAGACACCCCCAACAGGGACGACCAGGACACACGGACATGAGGAACAAAGGGAGGACCAGAAGCAACCAACACCACCCCCACCATCAGGCAGGAGCTCCCCCGAACCGGGGGCTCCCCCACCACAGCGGGGGACGGCTGATTCTTCAGGACCCAACAGCGTGCTTGACCCCATCCCCCACCAACGCAGGGCCATGAGTAACCAGACCACCCACACCAGACAAGCTGGACGCAGGAGACCTGACCATCGACGATTCCACTAGTGAACACCACCATGCGTGCCAGAACATTCGCCTGGCATCGGGGCGTGTGCTCCTTAGAAAGGAGGTGATCCAGCCGCACCTTCCGGTACGGCTACCTTGTTACGACTTCGTCCCAATCGCCAGCCCCACCTTCGACGGCTCCCTCCACAAGGGTTGGGCCACCGGCTTCGGGTGTTGCCGACTTTCGTGACGTGACGGGCGGTGTGTACAAGGCCCGGGAACGTATTCACCGCAGCGTTGCTGATCTGCGATTACTAGCGACTCCGACTTCATGGGGTCGAGTTGCAGACCCCAATCCGAACTGAGACCGGCTTTTTGGGATTCGCTCCCCCTTACGGGATCGCAGCCCTTTGTACCGGCCATTGTAGCATGCGTGAAGCCCTGGACATAAGGGGCATGATGACTTGACGTCATCCCCACCTTCCTCCGAGTTGACCCCGGCAGTCTCCTATGAGTCCCCACCATAACGTGCTGGCAACATAGAACGAGGGTTGCGCTCGTTGCGGGACTTAACCCAACATCTCACGACACGAGCTGACGACAGCCATGCACCACCTGTACACCCCCAAAAGAAGCCCCATCTCTGAGGCGGCAGGGTGTATGTCAAACCCAGGTAAGGTTCTTCGCGTTGCATCGAATTAATCCGCATGCTCCGCCGCTTGTGCGGGCCCCCGTCAATTCCTTTGAGTTTTAGCCTTGCGGCCGTACTCCCCAGGCGGGGCGCTTAATGCGTTAGCTGCGGCACGGAATCCGTGGAATGGACCCCACACCTAGCGCCCAACGTTTACGGTGTGGACTACCAGGGTATCTAATCCTGTTCGCTCCCCACACTTTCGCTCCTCAGCGTCAGGTCATTCCCAGAGAACCGCCTTCGCCACCGGTGTTCCTCCTGATATCTGCGCATTTCACCGCTACACCAGGAATTCCGTTCTCCCCTGAATACCTCTAGTCTGCCCGTATCGGAAGCAAGCGCCGTGTTAAGCACGGCGTTTTCACTCCCGACGCGACAAACCGCCTACGAGCCCTTTACGCCCAATAATTCCGGACAACGCTCGCACCCTACGTATTACCGCGGCTGCTGGCACGTAGTTGGCCGGTGCTTCTTCTGTACCTACCGTCACTTGCGCTTCGTCGGTACTGAAAGAGGTTTACAACCCGAAGGCCGTCATCCCTCACGCGGCGTTGCTGGATCAGGCTTCCGCCCATTGTCCAATATTCCCCACTGCTGCCTCCCGTAGGAGTCTGGGCCGTGTCTCAGTCCCAGTGTGACCGGTCACCCTCTCAGGCCGGCTACCCGTCGAAGCCATGGTGAGCCATTACCTCACCATCAAGCTGATAGGCCGCGAGCACATCCCTGGCCGAAAAACTTTCCACACACCCCCATGCGAGGGTCTGTCATATCCGGTATTAATCACCGTTTCCGGTGGCTATCCCGAAGCCAGGGGCAGATTACTCACGTGTTACTCACCCGTTCGCCGCTCGAGTACCACCGAAGTGGCCTTTCCGCTCGACTTGCATGTGTTAAGCACGCCGCCAGCGTTCGTCCTGAGCCAGGATCAAACTCTCCATCGAAAAACATGAACCAACCCAACCAAAGCCAGGCCAGCCACAATCAATAAGAGCCACATCCCCTGACTGAACAAAACTGACATCTGTCAGAATCATTGTCAAAGAAACCGCGACCCAACCACCCCAACCAAAAGGCCAAGGAAGAAGAGTCAACGGGGCATAACAAACTAATTCGTCGACTAATCAAACACACTGTTGAGTTCTCAAGAATCAGACGCACTCACATCGTGATCCGGTGTGGATCTCGGTTGCGTGAGGCAACTGGTCAAACCTAGTGAGCGACTTTCTGTCGTGGCAAATCCTCGACTGTTTCGCTCTGTGACCCGGTGGTGTCACCGTGACCGATGACCGCTTCGGGTTGTCCTGCCCGGGGCCGGGAGCCCGGCCTGACCGGCCTTGCTCCCCGCCGCTCCCTGGCGACAAAGAGAACATTAATCACGACGGGCACAACGCGCAAATCGAAGCGGTGTGACCGCGAGCACATCAGCGTTTTCGCAGGTCAGAGGCCTGTTGTGACACGTGGGACGAGTTGGGCGGCGCGGCGGAGGGCGTACGAGCCCCTCGCCACGCCGCCCAGGACCAGCCGCGCACGAGGCGCTCAGACGGCCTCGACGCCGGCGAACTTCTTCTTGCCGCGGCGCAACACGAGCCACGACCCGGCGACCAGGTCGGCATCGGTGGGCTGGAGATCGGGGTCCTCGACGCGCAGGTTGTTCAGGTAGGCACCGCCCTCGGCGACCGTCCGCCGGGCCTCCCCCTTGCTCTTGGCCAGTCCGCTGGCGACGAGGAGGTCGAGGATCCCGGGGAGCTCCGTGGCCGGGACCGTCGTACCCCCGGCCTCGCGCAGCGCCGACGCGAGCGTGGCGGGCTGGATGGACGCCAGGTCTCCCCCACCGAACAGTGCTGCGGCAGCCGCCTTGGCGTGCTCGACCTCGTCGGCTCCGTGCACGAGGGCCGTGACCTCGTCCGCCAGGCGCTTCTGCCCGGCGCGCAGGAACGGCTTCTCCTGCGTCTGCTGCTCGAGGTCCTCGATCTCCTCACGCGCGAGGAAGGTGAAGATCCGCAGCAGCTCGCCCACCTTCTCGTCCTCGACGTTGAGCCAGAACTGGTGGAAGGCGTAGGGGGACAGCATCTCCGCGTCGAGCCAGAGCGCACCCCCCTCGGTCTTGCCGTACTTGGTGCCGTCGGTCTTGGTGATCAGGGGCGTCGCGAAGCCGTGCGCGCTGCCGCCCGTGACACGGCGTACGAGCTCGGCGCCTCCCGTGATGTTGCCCCACTGGTCGGAGCCACCGAACTGGAGCGCGACCCCGTGCTCGCGGTGGAGGTTGAGGTAGTCCATCGACTGGAGCAGGACGTAGGAGAACTCGGTGTAGCTGATGCCCGACTCGAGGCGCCGCTTGACCGTGTCGCGGGCCAGCATCCGGTTGACCGGGAAGTGCTTGCCGATGTCGCGCAAGAAGTCGATCGTGGACAGCGAAGCCGTCCAGTCGTAGTTGTTGACCGTCGTGGCGGCGTTGTCCCCCTCGAAGGAGACGAACCGCGAGACCTGGCGGCGTACGCGCTCGGTCCACTCCTTGACGGTGTCGAGGGAGTTGAGCACGCGCTCGCCGGAGTCCCGCGGGTCCCCGATCATGCCGGTGGCGCCGCCGACGAGGATGAAGGGCGTGTGGCCGGCCAGCTGCAGGCGTCGCGCCGTGACCAGTTGGACGAGGTTGCCCATGTGGAGGCTCGGGGCGGTGGGGTCGAAACCCACGTAGAACCTGACGCTCCCCTCGGCCAGCGCTGCGCGGAGCGCATCGCGGTCGGTGGAGTGCGCGATGAGGCCGCGCCACTCCAGCTCGTCGAGGACGTTGGAGCTCGTCACGTCAGTTCCTTCGGGTGGGGTCGCGTTGGTGGTCGGGCACTAGCCTAGGGCGAGCACGGAGAGGGGACGGCACGTGATCGCAGGCAGGTACAGGCTCGAGCGACAGATCGGCCGGGGCGGCTCCGGGACGGTGCACCTGGCTGTCGACGAGGTGCTGGGCCGCCAGGTCGCTGTCAAGCGGATCGGGCTCGTCCCCGGGTCCGCCGACGCCGAGCTCGAGCGCGCCGAGCGCGAGGCGCGCCTGGCCGCAGCGCTCAACCACCCGCACGTGGTCTCGGTCTTCGACCTGGTCAACGAGGACGACGTCCGGTGGCTCGTCATGGAGTACGTCGACGGGGTGACGCTCAGCGAGCGCGTACGCGCGTCCGGCCCCCTCGACGCGGCCGACGCGGCCACGCTGCTGTCGCAGACGGCGGACGCCCTGGTCGAGGCACACGGCCACGGGATCGTGCACCGCGACGTCAAGCCCAGCAACATCATGATCGCCCACGGCGCGGCCAAGCTGAACGACTTCGGGATCGCTCGCTCCGACGACGACGCCTCGCTCACCCAGACCGGCCTGGTGACCGGGTCCCCCGCCTACCTCGCACCCGAGGTCGCGTCGGGCTCGTCCGCGACGGCGGCCAGCGACGTCTGGTCGCTCGGCGCGACGCTCTACCACGCGGTCACGGGAAGCCCGCCGTACGACGTCGGCGACAACCTCATCGGCGCGCTCTACAAGATCGTGCACGAGGACCCGCCGCGCCTGCCCGACGACCACGAGCTCGCGGGGCTGCTCTCGGTGATGATGCACCGGGACCCGGAGCAGCGGTGGCCGATGCCGCGCGTGCGCGACGAGCTCCTCCGCGTGGCGCGAGGACAGCGCTCCACGGTGGCCGTGGCGCCCGTCGTCCCCGCTCCCCCGGAGCAGACCGGCGTCCTGCCGCTGGCGCCGACGCCCACGGCCGCGAGGCCGGCCCACGAGCGGTTCCGGTGGGCGTGGCTCGCGGCCGCGGCTGCACTGGCGGTCGCCGCGGTCGTCACGGCGTACGTCCTCGCCGGGCGCGACACCCCCGAGGCCCTGCCCGACGAGCGCACGAGCGCCTCACCCCGGTCGTCGCAGACGAACGAGCCGGAACCCAGCGCCAGCCCGGCGTCGGCGGAGGACACCAAGGAGAAGATGGACGCCTTCATCTCCTCCTACCTCGAGACCGTCACCACCGACCCGCGCACGGCCTTCGAGCAGCTGACCCCCGGTTTCCAGGAGGCCAGTGACGGGTACGAGGGCTACATCGGCTTCTGGAGCACGGTGCGCTCGGCGGAACTGCTCGAGGTCGCGAGCAACCCGAGCGACATGACGGTGGCCTACACGGTCAGGTACGTCATGCAGGACGGCCGGGAGAACACGGATCAGATCCGGCTGCAGCTGCAGAAGCAGGGCGACAGCTTCCTGATCGCGAACGAGGGCTGAGTCCTCGCGGTCAGCCCCCGAGGCCGTGGCGCTCGACCCACAGCGCCGCCTGGGTGCGGTCGGCGACGCCGATGCGCTGGTAGGCCGAGGTGAGGTGGGCCTTGACGGTGCGCTCGGTGATGCCCAGCCGCTGCGCGATGTGCTTGTTGAGCAGCCCCTCGACGACCAGGCGCAACACCTCCGTCTCCCGCGGGGACAGCCCTGCCGGCAAGGCACCGGCGTCGGCGCCTGTGGCAGCGCGGTCGAGGAGCCGGCGGGCGGCCCGGGGATCGAGCGGCGACTCGCCCCGCGCCACGGCGCGGATCCCGTCGAGCAGCACCTCCGGCTCGGCATCCTTGAGGAGGTAGCCGACCGCGCCGGCGCCGAGGGCGGCATCGATGCGTGCGTGGTCGGAGAAGGAGGTCAGCACCAGCACCTCCGTGCCGGTCTCCGCCGCCACGATCGAGCGCGTGGCCTCCACCCCGTCGAGCACCGGCATCTGGAGGTCCATCACCGCGACGTCGGGCCGGTGCTCACGCACCAGCTCGACGGCCTCGGCCCCGTCGCGCGCCACGCCGACGACCTCGAGGTCGTCGGTGGACTCGATCAGCCCCGCCAGCCCACGGCGTACGACGGCGTGGTCGTCGGCGAGCACGACGCGGATCATCGGATCGGGACCTCCACACGCACCATCGTGCCGGAACCGGGCGCTGAGTCGACCTCGATGGTGCCGCCGTGCTCGCGCACCAGGCTCGTCGTGCCGCGCAGGCCGAACCGGTCGTCGCCCGTGGTCGCGCCCGGGTCGAACCCGACACCGTCGTCGACCACCTCCAGCACCAGCGCCTCGCCCTGGCGACGGACCGTCACCGACATCCGGCCCGCCCGGGCGTGGCGGGCCACGTTGCGGACGCTCTCCTGTGCCACGCGCCAGACCAGCGCCACGGCCGACCGGGGAGCCCCCTCGTCGCCACTGACGTCGACGTCGACCTCGACGCCGGTCGCGACGAGGGGCGCGACCAGGTCGTCGAGCGCCGCGGCGATGCCGGCGGCGTGGAGGTCCGGTGGGTAGATCTCGACGAGCAGGGACCGCAGCGCACGCATGCTCACCCGCAGGGACCGCCCGATGTCCTCGAGGTCCTGGCGCTCGCTGCCGTCGGCACGGGCGGCGGCCGTGGACAGGGCCATCGACGACCCGGCGAGGTCCTGCACGACGCCGTCGTGCAGGTCGCGCGCGATCCGCAGCCGCTCGCCGTCGGAGGCGCGTACGGCCGCTTCGAGCAGCCGCTCGCGGTCGCGCGCAGCGCGGGACAGCCGCCGCGACAGCAGCACGACCAGGGGCGTGCTCAGCGCGACGAGGGCCAACGGGGAGCCGATGGTGATGGGAAGGAAGCGGTCGAGGACCTGCGCGCGGCTCTCGCGCACCTGGTCGACGCCGAGGTAGGCCTCGAACAGCAGCGGCTCCCCCTCCGGCGACCGGATCCTCGTGTAGACCTCGAGGAGGTCGCCGCCGATCTCGCGCTCGAAGCGGTTCTCGGGACGACCGAGGTCGGAGATCTCGGCGTCGGTGCCCCCGTCCCGGATGACGTCGAGCTCGTCCTCGCCAAGGGGGTAGGACATGCCGATCAGCTCGGTCCGGTCGCTGTAGAGGACGGTGCCGTCCGCGTCCCAGATCTTGACCCGCAGCACGTCGCCGACCAGCAGCCGGTCGAGGGCCGTACGGTCGAAGCGGTCGATCGCTGCGGCGTCGCCGGCCACCAGCCCCTCCGGGATGGCGGGCTGCGCCACCGAGGTGCCGAGCACCCAGGTCAGGGTGCGGGCATCGGCGACGGCCTCCTCGTCTGCGGCCGAGCGGCTCAGCGCACTGGTGGCGATGATGACGACGACGAGCGTGACGAGTCCCGTGGCCAGGAACTGCACCACGGGACTCTTCAACCAGCGCATCGGGTCAGCCCTCCGGGGAGGTCAGTAGTTGACCACACCCCGGCACACCTGTCCGTCCCTCGTCGCGCGGAACGTCACCGTGTCGGTGTCGGCGAGGTCGACGATCTTCCTCTCGACCTCGAAGGAGCCACTGCGGCCACCGGTGGTGCCGGTGCCACGCTCGCTGACCGAGCCGTTGTGGCGCAGGGTCCAGCGCCACCGCTGGCCGGCGACGTTGCTGTCGATCTCGCCCTCGACCTCGAGGCGGCCGTCGTCGGTCTTCACCTTGAGCTTCCAGTCGGCGCCCGCGGTGCAGGCGCCGGTGCGGATGACGCGGTCGTCGTCGTCACCCGACCGGGCCGAGGCCGAGGTGGTGCCGGCGCCGACCGCGCCGACGAGGGCGAGGCCGACGACGAGGGCGCGTCCGATCCGCCTCGGCTGGGTGGTGCGGGTCGTGGGGGTCGTGGTGCTGGTCATGAGGTCCTCCTCGGGTAGGTAGGACCAGCGTGGTCGCTCGCGGCCGGGCGCACGAGATGTCCGATGGTGCTAGCACCCCCCGCGGGGTCGACTGGTCCCCACGGGTGTGCGGAGATGACCGGTCACGTGTCTAGCCTGAGGCGGAGCCACGAAAGGGGCATCCACTGTGATTGCAGGCAGGTACACGCTCGTCCGGGAGATCGGGCGCGGCGGAGCCGGTGTCGTCCACCTCGGACACGACGAGGTGCTGGACCGGCACGTCGCCATCAAGCGGATGGGGCTGCTCCCCGGCACCACCGAGGACGACGTCGCCCGCGCCCGGCGCGAGGCCCGCCTGGCCGCTGGGATCAACCATCCGCACGTGGTCTCGATCCTGGACCTCGTCCAGGACGAGGACTGCTACTGGCTCGTGATGGAGCACGTCGAGGGACGCACGCTCACCGAGGTCGTGGTGGCCGAGGGACCGCTGGAGCCGACCCGGGCCGCCGGGATCCTCGCCCAGGCCGCCGACGGGCTCGTCGAGGCCACCCGAGCCGGGATCGTGCACCGTGACGTGAAGCCCAGCAACATCATGGTCGACGACCACGACCACGCGAAGCTGGGCGACTTCGGCATCGCGAGGTCGGCGAACGACGCGGCCCTGACGCGCACCGGACTGGTGACCGGGTCCCCCGCCTACCTGGCCCCCGAGATCGCGTCCGGGTCCGTGGCGACCACGGCGAGCGACGTCTGGTCGCTCGGCGCCACGCTGTTCCACGCGGTCGTCGGTCGGGCGCCGTACGACATGGGCCAGAACGTCCTCGGCGGCCTCTACAAGATCGTCCACGACGACCCGCCGCGCCTGCCGGACGACCACCCCCTGGCAGCGGTGCTCGCCGGCATGATGCAGAAGGATCCCGACGAGCGCTGGCCGGTGGAGCGCGTACGCGACGAGCTGCGGCGCGCCGCGAACCCCCCAGCGGCTTCCGCCGCCGCGGGCGCTCGTCCCGACAGCGAGGCGACACTGACCCTGGGCGCGGTGCCCGGGACGGCATCCGCAGCCAGCACGCCCGAGTCGTCGCCGGTCGCCCCGGTGACGACCTCCTCCCGGCGCGACGGCCCGCCCCTGGGGCGCATCGCGACCGTCGCAGCCCTCGTGATCCTCCTCGGGCTGGGCGCATGGCTTCTCTGGCCCGACGACGGCGACACCGACAGCACCGCCGAGGCGCCGGCCGGCCAGAGCCAGGAGCCGGAGCCGTCGGACACAACGTCGAGCGAACAGCCCACCGACGAACCCACCGACGAACCCACGACGGAGCCGACGACCGAGCCCACCAGCGAGCCGACCACCGACGAGCCGTCGCCGACAGGAGGAGCCTCGGCGATGCGGGCCTTCGTCGACGACTACTTCTCGCGCGTCACCTCCGACCCGGAGTCGACCTTCGAGCTCCTGACGCCGGAGTTCCAGGCGCAGAGCGGCGGCTTCGAGAGGTACTCCGGCTTCTGGAGCACGATCGAGTCCGCAGCTGCGTCCGACATCCGTGCCGACGTCGAGGCGATGACGGTCAGCTACACGATCACGTACGTCACGACGTCGGGGCGGACCACCACCGAGCAGGGACGGCTGCAGCTCCAGGAGAGCGGCGACGGCTACCTGATCGCCGGCGAGGGCTGACGTCGCGCACGTGCGTCGTAGGGCGGGTGGGGCTCGAACCCACGACCCAAGGATTATGAGTCCTCTGCTCTGACCGACTGAGCTACCGCCCCTCGGTGCGCACCCTATGCGAGGGGGATCTCGACCTCGTACATGTGCTCGACGACGCGGAACCCCATCGCGGTGTTGGTGCGGTGCATCGCGGTGTTGGAGGGCGCGGTCCAGGTGTGCACGAGGGTGACCGACGGCGGCAGGGCGGCGTACGCGGCGGACTTGAGCGCCGCGCCCAGCCGGCGCCCGCGGTGCTCGGGCATCACGAGGGTGTCGTCCTGCCACGCGTGGTCCGCGCCGTGCGGCACGAACAGGAGCGAGTACCCGCCGAGGACGCCGTCGGACCGGCGACGGGCGGCGGCCACCCGGACGTCGTACGAGCGGGCGAGGCGCTCCTCCGACGCGGCGAGCCTGGCGTCGTCGAGGACGGTGACATCGAGGTCGAGCTCGCCGGCCGGGACGTCGGCGTTCATCTGGTTGCGCATCACGAGGTAGGCGGAGCGGTGCTCGTCGGGGCACCGCCCGCGCCAGGTGACGAGCTCGTAGGCGGAGTCGGTGGGGCAGGGTGCCACCGGCAGGTCCGCGACGAGGTGGTCCTCGCGGTGCTTCTCGGCCGCACCCATCGCTGTGGCGAAGTCGAAGCCCGCCCCGGCGACGGCGAGGTCGATGCTGACCTCGCCCCCCACGCGGGTCCGCCCGGCAGACCGCGCGCGGTCGGCCACGGTCTGCCACAGCGCGCGTCCGGCTCCTCGACGGCGTTCCTCGCGCAGCACGTGGACCTCGGCCCACCCCAGGTCGAGGTTCTCCGCCAGCGGCAGCTCCAGCTCGGCCACGCCGACGAGACGGTCGCCGTCGTGGGCCTCCCAGCGGACGCGCTCGGCATACGGCCCCGGCCGGGTGGCGGAGACCTCGAAGGCGTCGAACGCCTGGAGGAGCGCGTACGGACGGTCGGCCCGGGCGGACCGGTCCTGCACGTCGTACCAGCGGCGCCGGGCTGCGGGGTCGGTCACGTCGAGCTCGCGGATGTCCACCGGCCCATCCGACCCCACCACAGCGGGCGGGACAACCGGATATCGGTTTCACCTCCGCCCGCGCGACGGGTCGTGGGACAGTGATGCGTCTCGGGATGGGAGGACCGCGGTGGCAAAGGACCGTGCAGAGCTGTTGAGCCCGTCGCAGCGTCACCTGGTGACGCGCTTCGGCTACGGCGTCGACGCCACGCTCGCCAAGGACGTACGCCGCGCCGGTGGCGCTCAGGCGTGGTTCGAGCGACAGCTCACCCGCCCCGGCGCGTTCCCCGATCGCGGGGCCGACCAGGTGCGCAGCTGGTGGCCCGACCTCGACCGGAAGCCCGCCGACCTCTGGCAGCGGCAGGTCCAGGAAGTGCGCGGCGGCTGGCAGGTGATGGAGGACTACGGCCGCTGGCTTCTCGTGCGGCGCATCCGCACCCGCCGCCCGGTGCTTGAGAAGATGACCGAGTTCTGGGAAGGCATGCTGCACGTGCCCGTGAGCGGCGACGCCCACTTCACCTGGCGCGTGGACTACGGCGACACGATCCGGCGCCACGCCCTCGGCAGGTTCGACCAGATGCTCGTCGAGACCACGACCCACCCGGCCATGCTGATCTTCCTGTCGGCGGCCACCTCCACCAAGCGCGCGCCCAACGAGAACCTGGGCCGCGAGCTGCTCGAGCTGCACACACTCGGCGCGGGCAACTACTCCGAGGACGACGTCAAGGCCTCGTCGCGGATCCTCACCGGCTGGCACGTCGACCTCTGGAAGACCTGGGCGGCGTCCTACGTCGAGGACGACCACTGGACCGGCACCGTGCAGATCCGCGGCTTCCGCGACAGGAACCGCAAGGCCGACGGACGCCGTCTGACCAAGGACTACCTGCGCCACCTCGCGCACCACCCGGACACCGCGCACCGGATCGCCGAGCGGCTCGCGACCAAGTTCGTCCGCGACGACCCGCCGGCCTCGCTGGTCAGGCGACTGGCGAAGGTCTACCTGGAGAACGACACCGCGATCGTGCCGGTGCTGCGGGCGCTCGCGGCGAGCAAGGAGTTCCGCGCCTCGGCCGGCCGGAAGCTCCGCGACCCCAGCGAGGACGTCGTCGCGACCTACCGTGCCCTCGGTGTCGACGTCGGCCGCCCGTCGCAGGGCGACTCCGGCGCCAACGCCATGCTCTGGCAGGCCTCCGGGCTCGGGCTGTCGCCGCACGCCTGGCCGCGACCGGACGGCACACCCGTGACCGACGCGGTCTGGGCCTCTCCCTCGCGGGCGCTCGGGTCGATGAGCATGCACTGGTCGATGGCCGGCGGCTGGTGGCCCACCACCGACGTGCGTTACCGCAAGCCCGCTGCGTGGGTGCCGGCGAAGAAGCCGGTCAGGTTCGAGGACCTCGTCGACGACGTGTGCCGCGACCTCCTCCACCGTCGCGCCAGCAGCAGCATGGTCGAGACCGCGTCCCTGGCGACGGGCTGTCGCCGCCGGGAGAAGATCGACCGGGAGCACGACCTCTACCGATGGGGCTTCCCGCGGCTGCTCGCCGCGGTCCTCGACTCCCCCGACCACCTGGCGTGCTGACATGACGACCCACGACACGACCTCACCTGCCGCCACCTCTGGCTCCGCCTCCCCCTGCGGCTGCCCCGACTACGACGAGGCCCGCCTGGCGCTGAGCCGTCGCGCGTTCCTCGGAGGGACCGTCCTGGCCGGGGGCGCGATCGCGCTCGGTTCCGGGCTCACCGGCTCGGGTCCGCAGGCCTACGCCGTGACCGGCCGCACCGCTGCCGGCCTCGCCTCGACGACCGGCTCGGCGCTGGTGCTGCTGTCCCTGCGCGGTGCGGCCGACGGGCTGTCGCTGGTGGTGCCGCACGGCGACCCCGCCTACTACGCCGCGCGCCCGCGCATCGGCGTACCCCACACGGCGCTGCTCGCCCCGGACGCCATGTTCGGCCTGCACCCGGCGCTCGCGCCGCTCCTGCCGATGTGGGACGCCGGCACGCTGGCCGCCGTGCACGCCACCGGCATGGCGAGCCCCAACCGCTCGCACTTCGCGGCGATGGAGGCCATCGAGGACGCGGCGCCGGGATCGACGGCCCGCAACGGCTGGCTCAACCGCCTCTTGGGCGAGCTGCCCGGGGCCTCTCCCCTCCAGGGCACCGCGATGGGCAACCAGGTGCCGACGTCGCTCTTCGGCACGAACCCCGCCTTCGTGGTGGGTCGGGTCGACCAGGCCGAGGTGGCCGGTGCGGACGACGACGGGCGCCGCCTGCGGGCGCTCCAGCACGCGTGGAAGGGCAGCTCGCCCATGGGCCGAGCCGTGCGCGACGCGATCGCGGGGGCCGAGACCTTCGGGGCCGCGCGCGACCTGCCGGCCGGGACGCCCGCCACCGCCTACCCGGACAGCCAACTGGGCAAGGCGCTGTCCGACGTCTCGCGCGTCATCCGGTCCGGCGTCGGCGCCGAGGTGATCACGGTGGACCAGGGCGACTGGGACATGCACACCGACCTCGGCACCCTCGAGTGGGGCGAGATGAAGCGCAACGCCGGGGACCTCGCCTCCTCGATCGCCGCCTTCTTCACCGACCTCGGGCCGGCCGCCGACCGGGTCACGCTCGTGACGCTGAGCGAGTTCGGCCGACGGGTCAAGGAGAACGACAACTACGGCACCGACCACGGCTTCGGCAACGTGATGTTCGTGGCGGGAGCGGGCGTGCGGGGCGGGCGCTACCTGGGCTCCTGGCCCGGGCTCACCGACTCCCTGGACGCCGACCTGCTCGTGACCACCGACTACCGCAGCGTGCTCACCGAGGTCGTCACCCGCCGCTGCGGCGTATCCGTCGGGCAGGTCTTCCCGGGCTTCGCGCCGCAGGCCGTCGGTGTGATGGCCTGACGAGGGCAGACACGCACCGTCGCGGGTGCGATGCTCGGACCATGAGTGACGCACCCCGTCTCGAGCCGCTCCCCGAGGACTGGCAGACCGCCCTGTTCGTGGTCGCCCACCCCGACGACATCGAGTACGGCGCCGCGGCGGCCGTGGCCCGCTGGACCGGACAGGGCAAGCGGGTCGTCTACTGCATGGTCACCAGCGGCGAGGCGGGCATCGACGGGCTCCACCCCGACGAGTGCGGCCCGCTGCGCGAGGCGGAGGAGATCGCGTCCGCGCGGGCCGTCGGGGTGGACGAGGTGGAGTTCCTGCGGCTGCCGGACGGGATCCTGGAGTACGGCGTCGCGTTGCGCCGCTCGATCGCCGAGGTGGTGCGGCGCCACCGCCCCGACGTCGCGCTGACCATCAACTTCCGCGAGACGTTCGGCGGCACGAACCTCAACCAGGCCGACCACATCGCGGTGGGCAGGGCGCTGCTGGACGCCGTGCGCGACGCGGGGAACCGCTGGGTCTTCCCCGAACAGCTCGCCGACGGCCTCGAGCCGTGGGGCGGGGTGCGTGCGGTGTGGGCGGGGGGGTTCCCCCGACGCCACGCACGCCGTCGACGTCACCGCGACGTTCGACGCCGGCGTGGCCTCGCTGAAGGAGCACCGCGCTTACATCGACGGGCTCGGGTGGGAGGGGTGGGACCCCGAGGAGTTCCTCGACGGCATCCTGCGCGGTGGCGGACAGGGGCTCGGCGTCACCCACGCCGCGACGTTCGAGGTGTTCCCGCTCGGGTGGGGCTGAGCCGCTCCGCGACGTGCTGCTCCCCGGTCCGCGCTCACGCGCTCACGGGACGATGTGCTCGCTCTCGCGGATGTCGGTGATCGCCATGTGCCCCGGGGCGTGGCCGATGGCGAGCGCGGGCCGCGACTGCATGACCGCAGCCTGCGGGGTCACGCCGCACGCCCAGAAGACCGGTACCTCGCCGGGGCGCACCTCGACCGGGTCGCCGAAGTCGGGGTCGTCGAGGTCATTGATGCCGAGGTCCGACGGCGACCCGACGTGCACCGGAGCGCCGTGGACTGCGGGGTAGCGGGAGGTGACGCGCACGGCGGTGGCCACCTGTGAGGCGGGCATCGGCCGCATCGACACCACCAGCGGACCGGACAGCGATCCGGCCGGTCGGCACGCGACGTCGGTGCGGTACATCGGCACGTTGCTGCCCTGCTCGATGTGGCGGACCGGCACGCCGGCCGCGACGAGCGCGTCCTCGAAGGTGAAGCTGCAGCCGATCAGGAAGGCCACCATGTCGTCGCGCCACCGCCCGACGACGTCGTCCACCTCGGCCACCAGCTCGCCGTGCTCGTAGACGCGGTAGGCCGGGAGGTCGGTGCGCAGGTCGCCCGAGAACCTCGGGCTGCTCACCGCGCCCGGCTCGGTGACGTCGAGGACCGGGCACGGTCCGGGGTTGCGCTGGGCGAACAGCAGGAAGTCGTAGGCCAGGTCGCGTGGGACCGCGAGGAGGTTGGCCTGGGTCCACCCGGCACACCAGCCGGACGTGGGCACCCGGAGGCCGGCACGGAACCTCGCACGGGCCTCGTCGGGCGAGAGGCGGTCGGGACGGTCGGGGTCAGTCATGGCGGGCTCCTGGGGTGAGGGGTGCGGACGGGACGCGTACGAAGGTGATGCGCTGGCCCGGACGCACCTGGGCGGCGAGCGGGAGGTCGGGACCGACGACCACGGCGATGACCGGGTAGCCCCCTGTCACCGGGTGGTCGGCGAGGAACAGCGTCGGCTGGCCGGACGGCGGCACCTGGAGCGCGCCGCACACCATGCCCTCGGGCGGGAGCTCTTCGTCGCGCCGACGGGCCAGGACGGGCCCGGAGAGCCGCATGCCGACGCGGTTGCTGTCCGCGGTGACGTCGTACGGCTCGGTCACCAGCGCCTCGCGCGCCTCCGTGGTGAACCAGTCGGCGCGCGGGCCGTCGACGATGCGGAGGGTGACGTCGCCGGCGACGGGATGGGCCACCGGAGCCAGGTCGACGCCCGGAAGCGGGCCGGTGGGTCCGCGCACGAGCAGCGTGTCGCCGGACGCGAGCGGCGTGGGGCCCAGGGCTGCGAGCGTGTCGGTCGAGCGGGAGCCGAGCTGCTCGGGACCACCGATCCCGCCGCGGACCGCGAGGTAGCTGCGCAGGCCGGTGGCCGGCACGCCGAGTCGCAGGTGCGCACCGTCGGGCACCCGGACGACACCGAACCCCCAGTGCGCCCGGCCGTCGACGGTCATCGGGCACGGAGCACCGGTGAGCGCCACCGTCACCTCGCCGTGGGCGACGACCTCCAGCCCGCCGAAGGTGACCTCCACCGCGGCGGCGGCCTCGGCGTTGCCGAGCAGCCGGTTGGCCAGGCGCAGCGCAGGCGCGTCGGCCGCACCGGAGTGCCCCACGCCCAGGGCCCCGAGACCTGTCCGGCCCAGGTCCTGCACCGTGGCGAGGGGCCCCGGTGCGACGACCTCGAGCCAGCTCACCGGACCTCCACGAACCGGACGCGGGATCCCGGGACGAGGAGTGCGGGCGGGTCGCGCTCCAGGTCCCAGGGCTCGAGGGTCGAGCGACCGATGAGCTGCCACCCGCCGGGGGACTCCCGCGGGTAGACGCCGGTGAACTCGCCGGCCAGCGCCACGGACCTCGCCGGGACCCGGGTGCGCGGAACGGTGCGACGTGGCACGGCCAACCGGTCGTCGCTGCCGACGAGGTAACCGAACCCGGGGGCGAAGCCGCAGAAGGCGACCGTCCACTCCTGGGAGGTGTGTGCCTCGACGACACCGCGCTCCCCCAGGCCGGTCAGGCGTCCGACCTCGGCGAGGTCCTCGCCGTCGTAGGTGACCGGCACCTCGACCAGTCCGGCGTCGGGGCGGTGACCCCGGCGTGGTCGCACGGCCCGCACGGCACGCGCGACGCCGTGCGGGTCGGCCCGCGTGGGATCGATGCGCAGCATCAGGGTGCGGGCGGCCGGCACGAGGTCCACGACGCCCTCGGGCGGGTCCTCGACCAGCTCGGCGTAGAGCGCCAGGACGTCGCCGAGGTCCTCGACCTCGACGAGGAGGCCGGAGTCACCGCACGGCAGGAACCTCACCCGGCGTCACCGTCGAGGAACGATGCCACCCGCACCCCTGCCTCCTCGAGGCCCCGACGGACCGCGGTCGCCATGGCGACCGCTCCCGGGCTGTCGCCGTGCACGCAGACCGAGCCGGCCTGCACCGCGACGAGCGAGCCGTCGGCGGCCACCACCTCGTGGCGCGTCGCCATCCGGACCGTGCGCCCGGCCACCTCGTCGGGGTCGTGGAGCACCGCGTCGGGCTCCCGGCGCGAGACCAGCGTCCCCTCGGGCGTGTAGGCACGGTCCGCGAAGGCCTCGGCCACGGGCACGAGGCCGGCAGCCTCGGCCACCCCGAGCCACACCGAACCCGGCAGCCCGAGCACGGGCAGCGTCGGGTCGTAGCGGCGTACGGCGTCGGCGACGGCCTCGGCCTGCGCCTCGTGGTGGACGATCGCGTTGTAGAGCGCGCCGTGCGGCTTCACGTAGCGCACCCGGGTGCCGGCCACGCGCGCGAAGGCCTCCAGCGCCCCGAGCTGGTAGAGCACGTCGTTGGTCAGGTCGTGGGGGTCCATGTCGACGAAGCGGCGGCCGAACCCGGCGAGGTCGCGGTAGCCCACCTGGGCGCCGATCATCACTCCGCGCTCGACGGCGCGCTCGCACGTGCGTCGCAGCACCGTCGGGTCACCGGCATGGAAGCCGCAGGCGATGTTCGCACTGGTGATGACGTCCAGGAGGGCGTCGTCGTCGCCGAGGGTCCAGCTGCCGAAGGACTCCCCGAGGTCGGCGTTGAGGTCGATGCTCGCGGTGGCGGTGGTGGTCACAGCAGGTCCGCGATCCCGCCGAGGGACTTCCAGCCGAGGTAGACCGTCAGCACCCACGAGAGCGCGCCGACGACCAGCAGCGCCTTCGGGTAGCGGTAGCCGCGGAGGAGGTCGGTGCGGCGGGCGGCGACCCACAGGATGATGCCGAAGCCCACCGGGAGGATCAGGCCGTTGAGGGCACCGGCGAGGACCAGCAAGGTGACCGGCGCCTTGCCGAGGGCGAGGTAGACGACCATCGAGAAGACGATGAAACCGACGGTCACCCAGCTGCGGCGCTCCTCGAGGCGTCGCGAGAAGCCGGCGAGGAACGACACCGAGGTGTAGGACGCGCCGATCACCGAGGTGATGCTGGCGGCCCACAGGATGATGCCGAAGACGCGGACGCCGACCTCGCCCAGCGCGGCCTCGAACGCCGACGCGGGCGGGTTCTCGACGGCGAGGGTCACTCCTCCGGCGACCACGCCGAGCACGGCGAGGAACAGCAGCGCACGCATCACGCCCGTCACGAGGATGCCGGTCACCGAGCCGCGGGTGATCTCTCGCACGCGCTCGGGGCCGGTATGCCCGAGTCGACCAGCCGGTGCGCTCCTGCGTAGGTGATGTAGCCGCCGACCGTGCCACCGATGAGGGTCGTGATGATGAGGAAGTCGATGTCGTCGGGCAGCACGCTCTGGCGCAGTGCCTCCCCGACCGGGGGGCCCGACACGATCGCGGCATAGAGGACCATCGCGATCATCAGGAGGCCGAGCACCACGACGATGCGGTCCATGGCGATCCCGGCGCGCTTGCTCAGGAAGATCGCGATGGCGATCATGGCCGAGATCGCGCCGCCGATCTTGACGTCGAGGCCCACCATCGCGTTGGCGCCGAGGGCCGTGCCGCCGATGTTGCCGATGTTGAACACCAGGCCGCCCATGACCACGAGCGCGGCCAGGAAGTAGCCCGCACCGGGGAGCACCGAGTTGGCCAGCTCCTGGGCGCGCATGCCGGAGACGCCGACCACCCGCCACACGTTCAGCTGGACGGCGATGTCCACCAGGATCGACACCAGGATCGCGAAGGCGAAGGCCGCTCCGAGCTCGGCGGTGAAGACCGTGGTCTGGGTGATGAAGCCGGGGCCGATGGCGCTGGTCGCCATCAGGAACATCGCACCGAGCATCGTGCCGCGTACGGCGGTCCCGGACGTGGTGCCCTTCGCCACCGCCCGGTCCTGGCGTGATCGTGTCTCGTCGGTCATGTCTCGTCCGTCCGTGTCGGTCCCGGGCCTCGGCATCGGCGTCAGGAGTGTTCCCCGTCACACCAGAGTGAGGGATTGTTCAACAATCCGTCAATACCCCCTCGTCGGATAGCCTGCGGACGTGACCACCACCGACTGGCTCGAGGAGCTGCGCGCCGAGCGCTCCGACCTCGGCCGCGCCAGCACGGCGGGCCGCGTGGCCGACGTGCTGCGCACCCGCATCACCGAGGGCCACCTCCGCCCGGGCACCCGGCTGTCGGAGGAGGACATCGGCGCGGCGCTCGGCGTCTCGCGCAACACCCTGCGCGAGGCCTTCCGGCTCCTCGGCCACGAGCGCCTCCTGGTGCACGAGTTCAACCGGGGGGTCTTCGTCCGCAGGCTGACGGTGGACGACGTGCGCGACCTCTACCAGGTCCGACGCATCCTCGAGTGCGGCGCCGTACGACGCCTGGCCGAGCGCCTGGCGTCCCCCTCCGCTTCCTCGACGGTCGACCTGCTGGCGCCCGTGCGAGCAGCCGTGGAGGAGGGCGAGTCCGCTGCCGCCCAGGACGCGTGGGTGGCCGTCGGCACGGCCAACATGCACTTCCACCAGGCGGTGGCCGACCTGGCGCAGAGCCCCCGCGTCACCGAGGCGATGGACCACCTCCTGGCCGAGCTGCGGCTGGTCTTCCACGTGATGGACGCACCGCAGGCCTTCCACGCGACCTACCTGCCGGAGAACCGGGCGATCCTCGAGCTCCTCGAGGCAGGCGACCTCACCGCCGCGGAGTCGGCGATCGCGACCTATCTCGACGCCGCGGAGGCGCAGCTCGTGGAGGCGTACGCCGCGGCTGCCACCCGCGGCTGACCGGAGGGGACGGCCCCGACGCGCCGGGCACGGGACCTGACTAGATGTGATGTCCAGGCACGTTGTTCAGTCGGGTGATCGGCGGCCGGCCTCCGATGGCGGAGTGGGCGCGGTGGTGATTGTAGAAGTGCAGCCAGGTCGGCAACGCGGTGTTGCGTTGCTCGGTTGATTCGTAGAAGCGGGCATAAGCCCAGCCGTCGGCCAGGGTGCGGTGAAATCTCTCGATCTTGCCGTTGGTCTGCGGGCGGTAGGGGCGAGTCCGTTTCGGTGTGATCCCGAGCTCGGCGCATGCGTCGCGCCAGGCGTGGGACTTGTAGGCCGAGCCGTTGTCGGACAACACACGCTCGACGCTCACGCCGTGGTCGGCGAACCACGCGACCGCGCGTTGCATGACACCGATCGCAGTCGCGGCCCGCTCGTCGGTGCAGATCTCGGCGTAGGCCAAGCGGGAGTGGTCGTCGATCACGGTGTGTACGTAGGCGGTTCCGATGAGCGGCCGGTACCGCTTGCCGCGCTCCCCGGTCCTGCGGGCGGTGGCTTCGGCGTTGTGGCGCCCCTGGGTGCGTCCCACGTACCGCCAGCCGCCGCCGTCAGGGATGTTGCCGAACTTGGTGACGTCGACGTGGATCAGCGAACCGGGGTACGGGTGCTCGTAGCGGCGCAAGGGCTCACCGGTGACACGGTCGATGCGGGACAGACGGTTGATCCGACACCGCACCAGCACCGCGTGCACGGTGGAGGCCTGCATGCCGAGCCTGCCGGCGATCTGGACCGGCCCCAGTCGGTGACGCCACCGCAGTCGCACGATCTGACGCACCACCTCCGGGCTGGTCCGGGTCGGGCTGGTCTTCGGCCGCGAGCTGCGATCGACCATCCCGGCCGGCCCCTCGTTCCGGTAGCGATCAGCCCACTTCTTGGCGGTACGCGGGGCGACCATGAACATCTTGGCTGCTGCGGCATGGGTCCAACCGCGGTCGACAACGAGCTGGGCAAGCCTCAGACGGGCTCGCGGGGTTAGGGCAGCGTTAGCGTGGGACACGAGGGCCTCCGGTCGGTGAAGCGTTGAACTAGACAGCTCCACTTCACAACCGGGGGCCTTCACCTGTCAGGCAGGCTCACCGATTCCGGGCGGTACAACCTCCCTGGACATCACAACTAGACGGCCCTCGTCAGCCGACTCGGACGGGTCTAGTTTGACGGGCATCTGCTCGCCCCCTGAGAGGCTCCCGATGTCCGCTCGCGCACGCTTGGTCACCTTCGTGTCAGTCATTGCCCTCGGAGCGCTCGGGGTGACCCCCTCGAACGCGACGCCGAGCGGGCCCTCCGATGTCAGCGACTTCCTGATCCCGGACGGACCGGTCACGACCGACGTCGATCCGAGGCTGAAGGATGCGACCGGGAAGGTCTCCGTCGTCGTGGGCCTCGCCGACCAGCCACTGGCCGTGGCCCAGGGCAAGGACGCCAAGCAGCGTGGTGCTGCGCTGTCCAAGGGCCAGGCAGTCGGGCTGTTGCGTCAGCTGGACGCCAAGCAGGACACGCTCACCGAGCAGGTGGGTGATCTCGGCGGTCGCGAGGTCGCCCGCGTCAGCAAGGCGCTCAACGCGGTGGTCTATGAAGTGGATGCCGCGCGCATCGCAGCGATCGCGGACCTGCCGGGGGTCATGTCGATCCGACCGGTCGGTGAGTACGAGCTCGACCTGTCGGAGACGGTGCCGTACATCGGTGCCGGCCTCGGCGCGGCCGAGGGGCTCGACGGCAGCGGCGTCACCGTCGCGGTGCTCGACTCGGGCATCGACTACACCCATGCGGCCTTCGGCGGGGCCGGAACCTCGGAGGCCTACGGGGCGGCCTACGGCAGTTCGCTCGGGGACCCCAGGAACACGACCCGCGACGGGCTCTTCCCGACCAGCAAGGTCGTGGCGGGGTACGACTTCGTCGGCGAGTCATGGCCCAACGGCGACCGGACGTCAGACGAGGACCCGATCGACTGCGGCCCCTCAGCGACCGGCGGATGCGCCGGCGGGCACGGCACCCACGTCGCGGACATCATCGCGGGCGGGGACGGCGTGGCACCCGGCGCGAGCCTGCTCGCGGTGAAGGTGTGCAGCGCTGTGTCCTCGTCGTGCAACGGTGTCGCCCTGCTGCTCGGCATGGACTACGCCCTGGATCCGAACGACGACGCGGACATCTCTGACGCGGCGGACGTCATCAACCTCTCCCTCGGCAGCTCCTACGGACAGCGTGAGGACGACCTGTCCTTCGCCACGGCGAACGCGGTGCGCATGGGCGTCTCCGTCGTTGCGTCGGCCGGCAACAGCGCCGACCGGCCCTACATCACCGGCTCGCCCGCGTCGACGCCGGAGGTCATCAGCGTCGCCCAGACCCAGGTGCCCAGCGCCTCCTCCATCCCGCTGGTCGTCAACAGCCCTGCCGCGATCGCGGGCACCTACCCGAACACCTCGACCGTCGACTGGGCACCGATCGGCGAAGGATTCACCGGAGACGTCCAAGCCGCCGGCCTGGCCTGCACCGCGCTGCCGGCCGGGTCGCTGACCGGCAAGGTCGCGCTCGTCGATCGCGGTTCCTGTGCCATCAGCCTCAAGACGGAGGCTGCATCCGACGCCGGAGCGGTCGGTGTGCTCGTCGCCAACAACGCTGCGGGCGACGCACCGTCGTTCTCCTACGGGGGTGGCGACGGCCTGAGGCCGACGCTCATCATCACCCAGTCCACCGGCGGCCTCATCAAGAGCGCCCTCGCCAGCGGACCTGTCGACGTCAGCGTCTCTCCGGCCTCCTCGATCCCCCTGGCCGGCAGCATGGTGGCCTCGTCCGCACGCGGACCGAGCTACTCCGACCAGGCCATCAAGCCCGACATCGGTGCGCCGGGAGCGTCGATCTCCGCTGTCTCCGGCACCGGCACCGGCACCGAGGCCTTTGGTGGCACCTCCGGCGCCGCTCCCATGGTCGCCGGCGCGGCGGCGCTGCTGATCGACCAGGACGACACCCGGACGCCGAACCAGGTCAAGGCGCTGCTGATGAACAACGCCGACACCGAGGTGTACACGAACCCGTCGACGCAGCCGGGCGTGCTCGCCCCGATCACGCGCATCGGTGGCGGGGAGCTGCGCGTGGATGCCGCGGCGGCATCCAGCACGCTGGCATGGGATTCCGAGACGCAGGTCCCCAGCCTGTCGTTCGGGTACCACGCAGTGACCAGGCCGGTCTCGCTGAAGAAGTCGGTGACCGTGCGCAACGACGGCCCCACGGCTCGCACCTACTCGATCAGCCCGGACTTCCGGTTCGCGGATGACGCAGCCAGCGGTGCGGTCTCGTTCAAGGTGCCCGGCAGCCTCACCGTGCCTGCCAGGAGCAGCAGGAGCTTCGCCGTCCAGCTGCGGATCGACGCCGACAAGCTCCCGGTCTGGACACTGAACGGTGGCGCATCGGGCGGTGACGGTGCGCTGCTGCAGACGGTCGAGTTCGACGGGTACCTCACCCTGACGAACGGCGGCCGGACCACGCGGATGCCCTGGCACGTCCTGCCACACCGTGCGGCGGCGGTTGCGCCGTCGACCGGGTCGGTCGCGCTCACCGAGGGGGCGGGCAGCGTGACGCTGTCCAACGGGTCCGCTGCACACCCCGGTCGGGTCGAGGTCTTCGCACTCACCGGCGAGAGCCCCAAGATCTCCAGCAAGGTCCTGCCGCAGGCGGGCGACAACTTCGCGACCATCGATCTCAAGTCGGTCGGGGTCCGCCAGGCGGGGGGCACCCTCCAGTTCGCCGTGAACACCTTCGGCGAGCGGGCACACCCCAACTACCCGGCTGAGTTCGACGTCTACGTCGACACCGATGCCAATGGCTCTCCCGACTTCGTCATCTACACCCTGGAGAACGGCGGGTTCGCTGCGACGGGTCAGAACGTGGTGTACGTGCAGGATCTCGCCAGCGGACGGGCGAGTGCCTACTTCTTCACCATCGCTGACCTGAACTCGGCCAACGCCATCCTCACGGTGCCCCTCTCGGCACTCGCCGTCACGGCGGCCACCCAGATCCAGTTCTCCGTCTATGCCTTCGACAACTACTTCACCGGCGGCCTGACCGACGCGATCGAGGGCATGACGTTCACCCCCGCGGCCCCCCGGTACACCACGAGCGCACAGTCGCTCACGGTTCCGGCAGGCGGCACGGCGGCACTCGGGATCACCGCCCCGGCGGGCGGCGTCACCGCGTCACCGTCCCAGAAGGGTGTGCTGCTGATGTACAGCGACGCCAAGCCGTCGGCGGAGGCCAGCGCCATCAGGGTGACGCCCTGAGTCCTCCCTCCGAGTCCGGAGGGCTCAGCGCCCGCGGAGGATGAGTCAGGCACTCCTGCCCCGCCCGTGCCGCCCAGGGGCCGGGCCGGCGGACGAAGAGACCCCCTCTCACCTGTTATCGCAGGTCAGAGGGGGTCTCGATGCTCCCCCGGTTGGACTCGAACCAACAACCCTCCGATGCCGCTCCGCGTGCCCGGAGCGTTGGACGCGATTCGACGTTAGTTGCGGACAAAGACCGTCTGACCTGCGCAAACATGGACCGCTCAATGTGCTTCGTTGCCGATCGTTCTCAGCCTTTGACGCAGTTAATGGCCTGTTTCTGGACACCTTCCAATAGTTGAGTCCACGGGTGTGGTGTACGACGGGCCCGTCGTGAGCGTGGCGTCCTGACATAGCGACGGCCACCGCGTGATCCTTCAGAAGACCTGCGAAAGCACAACTGAAGGAGAACCAAACGATGACCGTCGACCCCAACTCTATTGACCTACCCACGTTCATGGCCGAGCACCTCCAGCGCGCCGAACCCGACCTGCTCCGATCGATGCTGTCGACGTTCGTGCAGGCGTTGATGTCGGCCGAGGCCGACGCGATCTGCGGCGCCCCGTACGGCGAACGCAGCCCGGATCGGACCAACTCCCGCAACGGCTACCGGACCCGGGACTTCGACACCCGCACCGGCACGATGGAGGTCGCGATCCCCAAGCTGCGCGAGGGGTCCTACTTCCCCGACTGGCTGCTCGAGCGCCGCCGTCGGGCCGAGCGAGCACTGACCACGGTGGTGGCGACCTGCTACCTGCTGGGTGTCTCGACGCGGCGGATGGAGAAGCTCGTCGAGACCCTCGGCATCACCAGGTTGTCGAAGTCGCAGGTCAGCGTGATGGCCAAGGAACTCGACGCGCACGTCGAGGACTTCCGGACCCGGCCACTGGACCAAGGGCCGTACACGTTCCTGGCCGCGGACGCGTTGACGATGAAGGTCCGCGAAGGCGGCCGGGTGGTCAACACCCACGTGCTGGTCGCCACCGGCATCAACGCCGACGGCCACCGCGAGATCCTCGGCGTGGACATCTGCTCAGCCGAGTCCGAGGCCGGCTGGCTGACCCTGTTCCGTGGCCTGAACGCCCGCGGCCTGACCGGGGTCAAGCTCGTCACCTCGGACGCCCACAGCGGTCTGGTCGCCGCGATGACCTCGACCCTGGACGGTGCCGCCTGGCAACGCTGCCGGACCCACTACGCCGCGAACCTGATGTCCGCGACGCCCAAATAGTCGTGGGGCTGGGTCAAGGCGATGCTGCACTCGATCTACGACCAGCCCGACGCCAAGGCCGTGCACGCCCAGTTCGACCGCGTCATCGAGACCCTGGCCGAGAAGCTCCCGGCGGTGGCTGAGCACCTCGAGGAAGCTCGCGCCGACATCCTGGCCTTCACCGCGTTCCCGAAGGAGATCTGGCGCCAGATCTGGTCCAACAACCCGAACGAACGGCTCAACCGCGAGATCCGCCGCCGTACCGACGTCGTCGGGATCTTCCCCGACCGCAACTCAGCGATCCGGCTCATCGGCGCCGTGCTGGCCGAGCAGCACGACGACTGGGCCGAAGGACGCCGATACCTCGGGCTCGACGTCCTGGCCCGCTCCCGCGTCGCCCTGATCAACACCGACGAAACCACCACCGAGAAGGAGGACCTGACACCCGCCGCGCTCACTGCCTAGAGTGCTGCCACCGGGTCACGCGGTGGCCCCTTCATCCACCACGACCGTGGACTCGACCCCTTCCAATGGCTGACTGAGTTCAGCAGGCAAGCCAGCGGGCAGCGGCAAACGCGCACGGCTAAGTCGGCCGACGACGAGCTGCCGGCCAAGCCCATCTACCGCCCCTAATATTCGTCCGTCGCGGCCTCACCGCCGGCGGCAGCCCACATCCCCAAGCCGACCCCCAGCCCAGTGCAGTCAGGGCGAGGGGGGTCAACAAGCCCGGGGTTGAAGGCGCGACACTTGACCCCAGGGATTCGCCAGTCGTGTTGTGCCGTGCTGCTGAGTGCACTCCCATGTCGGCCAACGCTCATCACCGATGGCCCCTGCGCCCTTTCCCGTACTGACCTGCAAGAACGACGCCGGAGGAACAGGCGTGATGTCGCTCGATGCAGCTCCCTTCGGCCGAGTGTCGGTGGTGTTTACGACCAGTGAACGATCACGGCACGGACGCCCTAACCACTCGTCGGCCTCGAGCCCTGTGCGGCCCGGACACGTCGGCGGATCGCGTCCGTGTAGGCGTCGGTGGAGTGAGCAACCCGATGGCAGTGGGCATACAGCCGAGGGCGGTGACGTCGGGTCTGAGGAAGCGGCGTTGAGACTACAGTCGCCCGGATGGGATGGATGATCAGTGCGGCAGGCCTACTCGTTGTCTTGGTGGCGCTGTGGGACATCTTCCACACTCTGTGGCACCCGGGCGGATTCGGCCGGATCGCTCGGTGGGTGTTCCAGCTCGTGTGGTGGGCCACCAAGCACGTGTTGCCCAGCCACACCCGGCACCTCGCCCGGCCGATCGAAATCATCGGAACCGTGGCGTTGTGGACGGGTCTGGTGGTGATCGGCTGGACTCTGGTCTACCTGCCCCACATGTCGGACGGCTTCTACTTCGGGTCTGCACTCAGACCCGAGCAGTCCTCCGATGCCCTGACCGCCCTGTACCTGTCGTTGGTCACCGTGGCCACGCTCGGCTTCGGTGACGTCACCCCGGCCGACCCCGTCCTGCGCCTGCTCGCACCGTTCGAGGCCCTTGTCGGGTTCGTCCTGCTGACCGCCGCCATCTCCTGGATCCTGCAGGTCTACCCCGCCCTGGGCAGGCGGCGGTCTGTTGCGAAGCGGTTGAGCCTTCTGCAGTCGAGTCATGCGACTGCCGTGGTGGCCGGTGGGGATGCATGCGTCGCCACCCGCATGCTGGACGCCGTGACCGACGGCACGATCCAGGCCCAGACGGACCTCATGCAGTACGCCGAGTCCTACTACTTCATCGAGGAAGAGGAAGAGCTGTCGCTGGCTGCGACCCTCCCCCACGCCCTGGAGTTGGCGGAGGCCGGAAGGACGTCGTCCTCGCGCGAGGTGCAGCTCGCAGCCGACATGCTCACAGCGGCCGTCGAGAGCCTCGCCCTGTTGCTGGACCGTGCCTACCTCAAGACCGGGTCCGCGACACCGGAGGTGCTCGCGTCCTACGGCGCCGACCACGGATTCGAGTCCCACGCATGATGACGACGGCGCGGGGCAGGGCGCTGCCATGACCCTCGACGTGCTGCTCATCGCGACCGGCGCGCTCGGCGTGCTGGTGGCAGCGTTGTCTGCACGGATCAGGCGTCTGCCCGTATCTGAGCCGCTACTTGCGCTGGTGGTCGGCGTGCTCGTCGGGCCCGAGGTGCTCCGCGCTTTGCCTCTTCCACCGATCACCACCGAGCATGCGAGCGTCCACGACGCGACACGGGTCCTTGCGAGCTCAACTGGTTGTTGCAACTCGATTGTGAGTGAGAGGTTGCGGCGCGTGCCGGGAGTGAGGTTGACCGCGGATCAGCGGTTGGTGATTGAGCGGGCGTTCATGGCGGGTTTGCCGCAGGCCACGATTGCTGCGTTGGTGGGCAAGCATCCGTCGACGATCTCGAGGGAGCTGCGCC
Organism: Nocardioides sp. S5; assembly: GCF_017310035.1. NCBI lineage: Bacteria > Bacillati > Actinomycetota > Actinomycetes > Propionibacteriales > Nocardioidaceae > Nocardioides > Nocardioides sp. S5. The sequence continues at coordinate 1,814,552 of NZ_CP022296.1, read as the reverse complement.
GGGCGGGTTCGTTCGGGACTGCCTCGCCACGCAGGCGCACAGCGCGGGCCGGTGGGCGTGGCTATCAGCGCAAGTACAGCGCGAAGTGGTCGCAGCGTGAGGCCGCGCGCAAGGCCCGCCGCCCGAAGGCCCGCCGGCTGGATCACGCGCCGTTGCGGGAGAAGGTGTGGGAGCTGTTGCGGGCGAACTGGTCGCCGGAACAGATCGCAGCGATGCTTCCGGTGTTGTTCCCACGCGATGTGAGGATGCGGGTGTCGCACGAGACGATCTACCAGTCGCTGTTCGTTCAGACCAAGGGCGAGCTCAAGCGCGAGCTGACCGCGCATCTGCGGACCCAGCGGCAACGCCGTAAGGCTCAGACCGGTGGCGCCAAGCGAGCCACGCTCGGGATCACGGACGACATCCGGATCTCCGCACGTCCGGCTGAGGTCGATGACCGGGCCGTGCCGGGGCACTGGGAGGGCGACCTGCTGCTCGGCGGCACGGGCAAGGGCGCGGTGATCACGCTCGTCGAACGCTCGTCGCGGTTCGTGCTCCTCGCACCGCTGCCGGGGCGCCACACCGCTGAGATCGCGCGGATGAAGCTGAGCGAAATGATCGCGACGTTGCCGTTGGAACTCAGGAAGTCGATCACCTGGGACCGCGGCACGGAGATGGCCCAGCACGCCCGGTTCAAGACCGAGACAGGTGTCGCGATCTACTTCTGCGACCCGCAATCGCCGTGGCAGCGCGGGACCAACGAGAACACCAACGGGCTGCTGCGTCAGTACTGGCCCAAGGGTGCAGACCTGCGCCACCTCACCGACACCGACTGCGACGCTGTGGCCCTGCAGCTCAACACCCGGCCCCGCAAGACCCTGGAATGGCAGACTCCTGGCCAGGCCCTCAACAAGAGGCTCGCTGCAACAGCCGTTTGAACTCGCCCCTGCTGGTGATCTCGGTGATGGGGGTCGCACTGCGCTATCCGTTCGGTTCGGTCCGTGCACAGCTCCGGCCGGTCTCGATCCTGCTGTTGGTGGCCATGCCGGCCATGGCGTTGATCTCCACAGGTCTGACCGCCGCCATCCTCGGGGTCACGCTGGGCGCTGCGCTGCTGCTCGGGACAGCGATCTGCCCTACCGACCCGGTCCTCGCCTCCAGCGTGGTCACCGGCAAGCCCGCCGAAGAGGACCTACCGGCCCGTGACCGGCAGATCCTCTCCCTGGAGTCAGCCGCCAACGACGGTCTGGCCCTGCCGTTCGTGCTCGCCGCGGTCACGTTCGCGGGACCGATGACCGCCGGGCAGGCAGTTGCCGAGGCGCTGTGGCAGGTGCTGGGCGCTGTCACCCTCGGCGTGCTCGCCGGTTGGCTCGGCGGTCGAGCCTTGCGGGCAGGCGAGGATTACGGGGCGACGTCCCACGGCCCGATGCTGCTGTTCACCGTCCTCCTCGCCCTGCTCGTGCTGGGCCTGTCGGGCGTGCCCACCTTGACGGCGTGCTCGCCGCGTTCGTCGCCGGCCTCGCCTTCAACCTCACCAGCACCGGCAGCGAGCGGACCGCGGACCTGGAGATCGACGAGGCGGTGAACCGATTCGCGGTCCTACCGATGTTCGTCCTGCTGGGCGCCACCCTGCCTTGGTCCGTGTGGGGCGAGCTGGGGTGGGCGGCGATCCTGCTGAGCGTCGCCGTGCTCTTGTTCCGCCGCATGCCCGTCCTGTTGCTGCTCAAGCGACCCCTGCGTCTGGGCTGGCCGGACGCGCTGTACCTGGGCTGGTTCGGACCGGTCGGTGTCTCGGCCGTGTTCTACCTGACGCTCGAGGCGGAGGATCTCGGCATCCCTGAAACCGTGATGGCCGCCGGAATCATGGTCGTCGTCGTGAGCACCGTGGCCCATGGCGTGACCTCCTCCGCCGGCAGATTGCTGTACCGGCGCCTCACGGGCGAGACCACCACCCGACGGCCGACGTCCGGGGGTTGACCCTCCCGATACGTGGGTGGGTGGTTCCCCACCTGGGATGCAGCTCAGACCGAGAAGACACTCCAGAGGGCGCCGGCTGCGATGCCGAGCGCGAGGCTGAGACCGGCGGTCACCACCGCCGTCGTCGCCGACCAGGTAGCAGCGACGAACGCCCCTGGCAGGGTTGGCGCGGGTCGCTCCACTCGGCCGTAGACGGGTGCGATCCACCGAAGGTAGTAGAAGAGACTGACCACGGTGTTGACGAACACCAGCACGGCCAGCCAGGCAAGCCCGCCGTCCCAGGCGGCGGCTGTGGTGGTGAGCTTGCCGACGAAGACCACGGTCGGCGGGGTGCCGACGAGGCCGAGCAGCGCCACCACGAGGGATGCGCCCAGCCACGGCCGGGCCCGGCCCATGCCGCGGTAGGAGTCGAGGTCGCGCCGGTCGGGGAAGGCGGTCGTCACCGCGAATGCCGCGAGGTTGGTGACGGTGTAGCCGGCGAGGTAGAGCAGCAGGGCGGGCAGGGCCAGGTCGCTGCGCCCGGCGACCGCGACCGGCACGAGCAGGTAGCCGACCTGGCTGACCGTGGACCAGCCGAGCAGGCGCCGGGGGTCGCTCTGCCAGTAGGCGGCGAAGTTGCCGAGCGTCATGCTGGCGACCGCGAGGACGGCGACCAGCAGCGGCCAGGCGAGGGTGTCGGGGAGCATAGCGATGAGTCGGTAGGCGGCGACCATCGCGCCGATCTTGGGCACGGTGGTGAGGAAGGCCGCGACCGCCCCGCCCGCACCCTCGGCGGCATCGGGGACCCAGAAGTGCCCCGGGACGCCGCCGGCCTTAAACATCAAGCCACCCAGCACCGCCACGACGCCCGCCGCGACCACGCCCTGCGGCGCCTCAGCAAGTCGGTCGGTGAGGTCGGCGTATGACGTGGTCGCGGAGACTCCGTAGAGCAGCGTGACCCCGAGCAGCAGGAGGATGCCGAACAGGGCACCCAGCAGGTAGGTCTTCATGGCCGCCTCGGCCCCGCGGGGCGTGCGTGCGATGCCGATCAGGCCGTAGAGCGGGATGCTCGCGAGCAGGAACCCGACCACTACGACGAGCAGGTCGTCAGCGCCGGCGAGGACGAGCGTGCCGGTCGTCGAGAACAGGAAGAGTGCGTAGGTCTCGCTCTCCCGCGGCGAGCCCGCGATCTCGTCGGAGGCCAGCGCGAGGACGATCAGCGTCCCGAGCGCGGCGACGATCCGCGCCACTCCGGTGGCGGTGTCGACGGTGAAGGCGCCCTCCATCGCCGGCTGGGCCGGGCCGGGGAGGTCGACCACGGCCAGGATGGTGGCGGCGACCAGCGCGGCCGCGGCGATGACGCGGGTGACCCACTGGCGCGTCCGCGGGAGGAAGGACCCACTGACCAGGACCGCGAGCCCGCCGAGGAACAGCACGATCTCCGGCAGCAGCAGGAGCGGCCGCATGGCCATGTCGGAGCCCACGGCCCTACCTTCCGACGAGCTCGACGACGACCTCGGCCGCGGGCTCGATCACGGCGAGCAGTGGACGGGGGAACACTCCGATGAGCAGGGAGAGCACCAGCAACGGGCCGACCGACCAGACCTCGGCGGCGCGCAGGTCGGTGAAGCCGACCGAGCGGCCGCGGGTCTCGCCGGTGAAGATCCGCTGCAGCGCTCGGAGGAACAGCGCCGCAGTCAGGAGGATCCCGACGAGCGCGACGGCCGTGACGGGGGCGGCGGCGATGCTGCCGGTGAAGATCTGGAACTCCGCGATGAAGCCGGACAGCCCGGGAAGGCCCAGGGAGGCGAATGCGCCGACGGCGAAGAACGCGGCGAACCGGGGCGCGGGTCCGGCCAGGCCGCCGTAGGAGTCCATGTCATAGGTCGCTGCCCGGTCCTGGAGAACCCCGGCGAGGAGGAACAGCGCACCGGTGATCAGGCCGTGGCTGACCATCTGCGTGACGGCACCGGTGACCGCGACGGACCGGGCCTGCGCGGTGTCGTCGGCGACCAGCCCCGCGGCGCCGACGGCGAGGACGATGTAGCCCATGTGGTTCACCGACGTGTAGGCGACCATCCGCTTGAAGTCCGTCTGGGCCAGGGCCACCAGGGCGCCGTACACGACCGAGACGATGCCGACCACGATGATCACCCACGCCCAGTCCCGCCACGCCTCGGGCAGCATCGGCATCGCGATCCGCACGAACCCGTAGGTGCCCATCTTCAGCAGCACCCCGGCCAGGACCGCCGAACCGATCGCCGGCGCGTCCGTGTGGGCCGGCGGCAGCCAGGTGTGGAACGGCACAGTCGGGGTCTTCACCGCCAGCCCGATCAGGATCGCGGCCAGCACCAGCCCACCGGCCAGCGACGACCCGGCGAGCGGGGTCTGCTCGGCCAGCTCGACCATGTCGAAGGTGTGCGGGTCAGCGGCGATGTAGAGGCCGATGAAACCGACGAGCAGGGCCAGGGAGCCCAGAAACGTGTAGAGGAAGAACTTCATCGCCGACCGGGCGGCGTTGCCGTGCCCCCAGCCGGCGATCACGAAGTACATGCCGACGATCGAGAGGTCGAAGAAGACGAAGAAGAGGATCAGGTCGGCGGCGACGAACAGGCCCATGCTGACGCTCTGCAGGAAGAGGAACAGCGCAGCTTGGAGACGCGGGCGGTCGGTCTCGCGCAGCGCGAAGATCGCGCAGGCCAGGAAGATCACCGCGGTCATCGCGATCAGCGGCAGGGACAGCCCGTCGACGCCGAGGTGGTAGCTGCTGTTCACGCCGGGGATCCACTCGGCCTGCTCCTCGAAGGCGAGTCGTCCGGCCGTGGGCGTCTCGTAGCGCAGCCACGCCGCGACCACGAGGGCCAGGTCGGCGGCTGCGACCGCGACCCAGGTCCACCGTGCGGCCGCGGCGCCGAGCCGCGGAAGCGCGAGCAGGGCCAGAGCGGCAGCCAGGGGCAGGAAGACGATCAGACTGAGCACGTTCACCTCACCGTGACGAGGAGCAGGACGCCGATCGCGAGCACCGCGACGGCCTGGATGTAGTACTGGTGCAGCTGGCCGGTCTGCGGACGACGTGCGAGCCGGCCGAGGCGGCGAAGCTGCGCAGCGAGCCCCTCGACCGCCCCATCGAACCACCGGTCGTCGTCCCGTGCCGCACCAGCCGCGGCCCACAAGGACGCCTGGGACGTTGCCTCGACCGCACCGTCCAGCACCCGGTCGTCGAAGGTCGCTGCCCGACGCGCCAGACCGAGCGCGGCCGCGGCGGACCCGGCCACGCCACGGTCCAGGACGCGGTCGTCGAAGCGCGCCAGCGCCTCTGCCAGCGCGAGGGTCGGGCTTACGACGAGGGCCTGTGTTGCGCGCTCGAGGCCCAGCCAGGCCAGGGCCCAGCCCGGCTCCGGCACCGGACGCCACCACACGAGCGCCAGTACCCCCAGGGCGATCACGACCGACGCGGCCATCTCCAGCGGCGTCGGGTGGAGCGGCTCCTCGCCGAGTGCACGGGTGAGCGTGTCGCCGAACGGCGGCAGCGCGAGCACTCCGAGCACCACCGCGCCGAGCGCGAGGGCGACCAGCGGCGCCTGCTCCAGCATGCCGACGTGGCGGGTGCCCGGCTCCTCCTCGTCGAGATGCGCCTCGACCTCGGCATGCTCCCGCTCGGGCAGCTGTCGCCACAGGATCACCAAGATCTTGCCGGCGTACGCCGCCGACAGCGCGGCCGCGGCGAGGCCGATGGTGTAGAGCCACGGTGACTCCGCCAGCGCCGCGGCGAGGACCGCGTCCTTGGTCGCCCACAGTGCCAGCGGGGCGACGCCCGCGAGGGACAGCGCTCCGGCGGTGGCGGCCCAGCCGACCAGTCGCCACCTCCGAGCTACGCCGCGCAGGCCGGCGAGCTGCTTGGTGCCGAGCGCGGTGAGCCAGGCCCCGGCGGCGAGGAAGAGCAGGGCCTTGGTCGAGGCGTGGGCGACGAGGTGTGCCGCTCCCCCGCTCACCGAGGCCAGCCCGGCGCCCATGACCACGAACCCGAGCTGGGCGGAGGTGGAGGCGGCGAGGAGCTGTTTGAGGTCCTGCTGCGCCACGGCGACGGCGCCGAGCAGCAGCGCGGTGAGTGCGCCCACCCAGGCAGCAGCCGGCGCGGCCCAGCCCGTCGAGGCCAGCAGCGGCTCGGTGCGCAGCAGCAGGTAGCCACCCATCGCGACCATGGCCGCGGAGTGCAACAGTGCACTGACCGGGCTCGGACCCTCCATCGCGCGCGACAGCCAGAACGAGAACGGCAGCTGGGCCGCCTTGCCGAGAGCTGCGACCAGGACACCCGCCGCGACGACGTGGCGCCACCCCTCGCTGGCTGCGGGCAGGTCGCCCAGTGCCAGGCCGGCTCCACCGGCGAGCGCCGCACCGGCCGCGACGTACAGCCCGACGTCCGCCGTGCGCGTGGTCACGAACGCCGTGGTGCCGGCGGAGACCCGGTGGTCATCGCGCCACCAGAACCCGATCAGCGCGAACGACGTCGCGCCCATCACCTCCCAGGCGAACAGCAGCGCAAGCAGCGTCTCAGCTGTCGCCGTCAGGAGCGCGGCGGAGGCAAAGAGCAGCATCAGCCCGTGGAACCGGGCCTGTGACTCCCGGATCTCGCCAGCCGAGAACACCAACACGAGCAGGGTCACGACCGCCACCGTCGGTGTGACCAGCGCAGACAACGCGTCCACCCCTAGGGCGAGATCGCTGCCGGCCATAAACGGCGCCGACACCCTCGGCCGTTCGAGGGCGACCACCACCGACAGTGCGGCTGTGGTGAGGGCCGTGGCCAGCGACACGGCAGCCGCCGCCCGCTCGAGCCGTGAGAGGGCGAGCCCTCCGCCCACCACGGCGGGCAGCAGAACGAGCAGCCAGAGAGCGATCTCAAACATGGACCCGGTCACCCCGACAGGTCCGTGGCCATGTCGGTCATGTCGGCACCACGCTCACGATGCAGCAGCGTGGCGACCGCGAAGCCCATCGCCATCTCCACTGTCATCGCGGCGATGATCACCATGAGGAGGACCTGCCCGGTCGGGTCGGGCGCAAGGAACCACCAGACGCCGGCCGCGGCGAGGATGACAGCGTTGATCATCAGCTCCAAACCCATCATCACCATCACCACGACCTGCTGAGAGATCGCGCCGTACAGCCCGACGCTGAAGATCGCCGCGGCGACGAGCAGGGTCGCCTCGAGGGTCATCGACCGACACCTCCCGGCTGAGGATCGTCTGCCGGACGCTGCTTCAGGTCATCGCCCAACCGGTCGTAGCGCGTGCGGTGCGCGGCCAGCACGACGCCAGCCACGATCGTGGCGACCATGACCGGACTGATCACCGCCATCACCAGCATCTTCGGACCCATCAACGACTCCCCCAACGCCATCGTGACGTCCGACGGTGGGCTGCCCCGGCGGGCAGGCCAGTCCACCATCAGGATGCCTATCGCGAGCGCCAGGAACGTGGTCACTGCGACGGCGACGGCGGTCCTGTTGCCGTGCACCATGCTCATCGGCATCAGTGCCGGGTTCATCCCCATGAACATGACCATGTAGACGGCCATGATGGCCATCTCCATGACCATCATCAGGATCGTCACCACGCCGACGTAGTTCTGCTGCAGGAAGAGCACCTGCAGGCCGACCGCGACGAACGACAGGGCGAGGGCGTACGTCGCGCGCGCCATCGAGTCGACGTAGAAGACCGCAGCGCCGCCGAGCACCGCGACGAGCCCGATCCCCCAAAAGGCGATGTCAGTGAGCACGTTCAAGACCTCCCGACAGCGATGACGGCGACGACCAGATCCTGCACCAGCACGGCCGGAAGCAGCACCACCCAGCCCACCTCCATGAACTTGTCCGGCCGGAAGACCGGCAGCCGCCGCCGCAGCCAGACCAGAACCGCGAGAAGGGCAACGGTCTTCACCAACACCCAGGCCCAGTCCGGCAGCAGCGGGCCCGCACCGCCCCCGAGGAACATCGGCACCGCGAACGCCGCGCCGGCAGCCAGCAACGCGTAACGCCCCACCTCGAACACCAGCCGGTCCACGCCCGACAGCTCCGCTCGTGCCCCGCCGGCGACGTCCGTGCCGATGGCCGGGGAGAACGGTCCCCACACCGCGAAGGCGGCGACCCCGAGCAGGTAGACGAGGAACGCCACCGGCATCCAGACGGCAAACCAGAGTCCGTCCTGTGCCGCCGCGACCCTGCCGACGTTCAGGCTCTCGGCAGCGATCGCCGGAGCGACCAGGGCGAACATCAACGGAAGCTCGTAGCCCAGCCCGTGTGCCAGGAACCGGTAGCCGCCGACGAGCGAGTGCGCCGAGTTCGCGCCCCACCCGGTCAGCCACACCAGCGCCCAGACCATCACGTCCATGGCGTTGAACCACATGACGCCTACGTCGAGATCGAAGATGGTCCACTCCCCCAGCGGCACGACCGTCACCATCAGCGCCGCCGTCACCAGCAGCCCGGCCCCCCCGATGCGCCACAACAGCCCGTCGGCCTCGACGGTGGTACGACGTCGCTGACGCATCAGCCGGGCCGCCTCACCGAACGGCCGGACCAGCCCGCCCATCGTCCCGCCCGGCCCGCCCCCCGCACGCGCGGCGAGGGCGCCGTCCAACATGGCAGCGGTTAGGGCCAACACACCGAGAATGGCCAAGCCGACGATCGCCCAGCCGGGTGCCACGGTGGTGATCGGCGAGTCCGTCATCGGCATCGGGTCAGCCATGGGACACCTCGTGCTCCGCCTGTCCGGCGAGCAGCTCGTGGATGTCGAGGCTGGCGAGGACCAGACGTGCCGTGGCCAGATCCAAACCCATGACCAGATGTGCCAGGTGGTCGGTCGAGAGTGTCCGGCCGGCGTCGTTCGTCCGAGTGCCGGTGTTGCCGGCGGCGGTCGCGGCAACACCGGCGACCGCCCGGTCCAGCATGCCGATCAGCCGGTCGTAGGTGTCACCGACCGCGTCGGCCGGCAACCCCCGGGCGTGCGCGTCCTCGTCGCTCAGCCGCCTGACGCCTCGGAGCGACCAGCGCAACGTCCACGAACGACGGACGCTCCGGCGCAGACGCTCGAGTTCCGACCCCGCCGCTCCGTCCCCGGGCTCCAGAGCGGTGTCGCGGATCCTTCGGGCCTCTGCCGCGGCGTCGTCCCACCCCGCCAACGCCAAGAGCGAGGCGATGTTGTCGATGCCGCGCGCTGACCCGATGACGTCGTCCTCTTGGCGGGGAGGCCCGTCGACGACCTCGGCCTGTGCCTCGACGATGACATCGCCCTGCAGCGAGCAGCGCAACACCAGACCGGCCGGCCAGTGCGGCAGAACAGGCCCGAAACGCACCTGCAAGACGTCCATCTCGAGGCCGTCGCGGTCCTCACCGCCCTCCGCGAGCGGAATCCCTCCCGGGGACATCTCCATGTCGCCATGGCCTTCGTGGCCGCCGTGGTCCATGCCTTCGTGGCCGCCGTGGTCCATGCCTTCGTGGCCGCCGTGGTCCATGCCTTCGTGGCCGCCGTGGTCCATGCCTTCGTGGCCGCCGTGGTCCATGCCTTCGTGGCCGCCGTGGTCCATGCCTTCGTGGCCGCCATGACTCTCGGCTCCAGGTCCGGCCTGCTCGGCGAGGAGTTCGGAGGCGGTGGGTCGCTGCTGCGCGTCGCGGCGGTGGTGGTCGGTGTCGATCAGGCCGGTGTGTGCTTCGTCCAGTCGAGCACCCACCTCGTCGCCCCCGTGAACGTCCACGCGGACCCGTGGTCCTGGCATCTGGTGCCAGACGACCTCGATCGCCTTCGCGAGCCCCGGCCCGGGTTCGCCGCACACGACGAGTATGTCGGCGTCCGCGGGTGAGACGGCGAGACGCCATCCTCGCGCGAACAGGCTGCGCTCCGCCGCCATTCGCGTGCGCCACGAGCCCGGCACCTCGACGACCAGAGCGTGAGCGTGCCGAGAAGCGCTCCGTGCGATCGCGTCACTCAGACCCAACGCAGTGCCCCCTCCCGCCATGCCCAGAGCACGGCGACGAACAAGGCAGCCAGGAAGAGGAACATCTCGACGACCGCGGTCACGCCGACCTGTGCGACGACGACCGCCCAGGGGTACATGAACAGCATCTCGACGTCGAAGGCGAGGAAGATCAGCGTGGCGAGGTACCACCGCACGTGGTACCGCGACAGTGCGTGCTGCGCGGGGGCCCAGCCCGACTCGAACGGAAGCACGTTCAGCGAGTCTGGCGCTACGGCGGTGAGCCTGTGCAGCGCGTACAGCCCGAGTACGAGCGCCCCAACGGCGCCCGCCATGACGACAACCCCTGCGTACATGACTCTCCTCTCGGGTTCAGATCCTCACCACGGGCTGGTCACCTGTCGAGCAGTGAACAATGCGCGGTACCTCAGGGGCTGGCTTCGAAGTCCGGGACGGCGCGCTGCTTGGCCTCTTCCTCGGTGGTGGCGGCACCGTTCTTCTCGATGTCCTCGATCAGCCACTTCATCTCGGCGATCTCGATGCGCTGAGCCTTGATGATCTCGTCGGCCAGCTCGCGCACACGCACGTCTTCGATCTCGGACCGCTCGCTGGTGAGGATCGCGATCGAGTGGTGCGGGATCATGCCCTTCATGTAGGACTCGTCCTGCACAAACGTTTGCGACCGGGACAGCCACAACGCGGAGCCTCCCACGACGAGCGCGGCCACGATGATGGCGACGTTGACCTTGACGTTCTTGTACATCATCCCCCACATGAAGCCGAGCATGATGATCGCCATCGCCGACCCCATGAGGATCGCCATGTAGACCCGCTCCTCGCTGAACGTCATGTGCGACCAGGTGAACGCGTTGGTATAGGTGAGCATGAACATCGTCACCGTCGACGTGGTGATCATAGCCGCGAAGATGAGGTACATCTTGCGCTCGTGCTTCTTGTGCTCCTCGTGCTCGAAGGACTGGTTCTGATCAGACTTCGTGGTCATGCTGGGACTCCTCTCATCGGGGACACGTACGTACCCCCACCGACGGTTGTTACACCCGTCCTTGTCGGCGGCAACCCGCGCAGTGGTTCCGCCCGCGCCTATCGGCCGGCGTTGCGTCCGGATTTCGGCGTCTGCCCGCTCGGTCTGCGCCATCTCGATCGCGCCCTCGTGGTGCTGCCGTACGTGGTGCTAGCGGGGCTGATCGCCCAACGCTTCTGGTCCTACTGGTCCACCCTGCTATGAGAGGCCGAACATGATGGGCGGCGCGCAGAACGCCATCCTCGACGGGTGGATGTTGATCGCACCGCTCATTGCGTTCGCTGCTGGCATGTAGTCCTTCTTTCACGCCGTGTTCCTTGCCGCTGGTCCCCGGTTACTGTCGTACGTCGCCGGGATGGCCGGCACTGAATCAGAGGTCACTCGCGAGCTCGGCGAAGGCGCGCGAGCGCCCCGCTCCAAGTTGCGTGCTCTCACCACACTTCACCTCTACCGCGACCGTGCTCGGCGCGGGCCCATGGAATCGAAGAGCTCCAGCCGTAGCTCGCGTAGACCTCATCCAGCCAGACATTCTGGCCCGCGATCACAAAGCTGAGCGGTTTCCAGATCGAGCTCACCACTTCGCCTTGGACACCACGTAGAGCGCAACGCCGGTGCCGATGGTAGCGATCAGTCCGAGGATGATGGTGGAGAGGCCTGTGCCGTCCATCTCGTCACACTCCCGCGTATGAGTGAAGGCCGGGGATCCACAAGTTGACCCCGAAGAAGTTGAACAGGAATGCCGAGAAACCGGCGATGGCCAGCCAGCCAGCGCGTCGCCGCCAACCGACGGTCGAGAGCGCGTGTAGGTGCGCGGCGTAGAACACCCAGGTGATGAACGCCCACGTCTCTTTGGGGTCCCATCCCCAGTAGCGACCCCAGGCGTTCTCGGCCCACACAGCACCGGCGATGACGGCGAAGGTCCAGATCGGGAATGCCACCAGGTGCACCGTGTAAGCAAGGTCGGAGTAGTGATCGTCCTCCTCTTTGCCCCTGCGCTGGCGCACCAGGTGGGCGATGGTGGCCAACGCTCCGACGGTGAACAGAGCCCCTGCGGCGATCGCCGCCACCACGTGGATGACGAGCCATCGCGAGTTCAGGACAGGCACCAGGTCGTCCACGGGGGTGTACAGCGAGGTGACAGACACGCCCAGCAGCAACAGGACCAGTGCAACCGTCCAGGGCGAGAGGCTTCCTACGGACCGTTGACGGCCGTAGGCCAGGAAGGCCACGGCCACAGCCGCCGACCCGGTCAGTCCAAACTCGTACATGTTTCCCCACGGTGCCCGCCCCGCCGCGACTCCTCGCGCGACGACGGCCAGACACAGGAGGATGGTGCCGATCACCATCACGGCACCTCCTGCACGGCCCAGCTGGGCAGCGCCCCGGCGGGGCGCGGGACGTGCGCTCGCGTCGTCTCCCGGCGGGGCGAGCACGAGCCCCGGCCTGGACAGCGTCACAAGCGTGACGGGCCTGCTGCGCGACACGGCCGCAGCAATCGCGAATACGACGAGGGCGAGCATGAAGACGCCGAGTGCGGATGTCACGAGACCATCCGACAGGCGCGCTGCGTCGAACCACGTCATTCTTCCTCCTTGTGCTGACCGGCACCTGCCGGCGGCAGGCCGATGGTTGCCGCGAGGTCTTGCAGCAGGCCGGGCGGTACGGGGCGGCGCGACAGGGACCGTCCGGCGAGTTCGATGGTGCCGTCGTCGTTGCGGCGCACCCAGATCCGCCTGCGGGGGATCCCGAGCGATGCCGTGAGCCCGACCATCAGGAGGATGGCGGCGACCAGCGAGACCTCCTTGCCAGGGTCCCGGGCGATCTGGAAGTTGGCGAAACGAGAGAGCCCGTCGAACGTCACGGATCCGAGGCCGTCCGGCAGTCGTACGCTCTCCCCAGGGGCAAGCGACACGCGCCACGGCTTGCCGTCCGCGTCGCGCACCTGCTCGAGGTCGGTGAAGTCGAGCTCGTAAACCGACTGGGCGTTTCCGTCATCGAGCCCCAGGTCGCCGGTGTAGGCCACGAACTGCACGATCGGGTTCACCATGTCCGGATAGGCGGAGACCCCCATGCCGTTGGGGCCCTCGACGGCCGTGGGAAGGAACAACCCCCGCAGCGCCAAGGACGTTGGGCGTGCATCTGGCGCCTTCACGACACCGTCGGAGGTGAATGCCTGGTCCACTGGCAAGAAGATGATCGGCCCGGAGACCGCGACATCGCCGTTGCCGTCCCGCACCGTCACTTCTGGCGCGTACCCGTGGCCGGTGAGGAAGAACTTGGTCCCATTGATGTCGAGAGGCCGGTTGGGGCGGATCGTGAACGAGCCGTCGCCTTCTTCGACGCTGTCATAGGAGACCGCTGCCTCGAAGTTCCGCGGCTCCCCGAAGCGGACCCCCTCGGTCTCGAACTCCGCCGCGAAGTCTTCGAGTGTCAGCTCCAGAGGTTCCAGGCCGGCAAGGTCGGCCCACGGTGCTGGCGCCAGGGCGTCGTAGGAGGAAGTGACGTTGGCGAACGTGGTTCCCTCCACCAGGGCAACGCGACCCTCGTAGCCGAACAGCTTGCCGCCGGCGATGCCGAAGAGAAGTACCAGCAGCGAGAGATGGAACGCAAGGTTGCCGAGCTCCCGCAGGCGGCCCTTCTCTGCGCGCACCTCGTTCTGCGTGCGCGTCACGCGGAACCGCCGGTCACGAAGGTGGGCGACTGCGCTATCAAGGGCATCGTCCGGCCGCGCGACTGGACCATCGTGATGGCCAGCCTCTCGCGCCAAGTGACGCGGGCTCGGCGGCGGAGCAGCCCTGTACTCACGCCACAGTTGGGCCGACCGCGGCACGACACAGCCGGTCATGGACACCAGAAGGAGCACGTAGACGGCAGCGAACCAGGGAGCGCTGAAGACGTTGAACAGGAAGAGGCGGTCCAGCCACGGCGCTAGATCGGGGTACGCACGGTAGAAATTCGCCACCGCAGCCGGGTCACTGGCGACTCCGCGCTGCGGCAACAAGGAGCCGGGGACGGCGGTGAGGGCGAGGAGTACGAGCAGCACGATGGCGGTGCGCATCGAGGTGAGACGGCGCCACGCCCAGCGTCCCCAAGCCGACACCTCCGAGGGGCGCGGTCGGTCTGGCTCATTAGGCTCCCTCGGACGGGACCGGTGGGCCTCTTCCGATCCGAGCTCGTACTTAGCCGGCGCGACATCCACCGTGGAATACTATCCTGTTTAGTAGATCGGGTTCTCAGGGCCCGGGTGGTCATGCTCGCACCCCACCCACCCGGTCACAACCCGTCATCCCTTGAGGCGCCCATGGGACGGGAACGTCGGCACCGTGGCGACCAAGAGCAACCGAGGAGCAGCGTTGCGTTCCCTAGACAAGCATTCTGACGGCGAGCGCGACCGACCCCCCTATTCGGAGCGGTTGCGCGTCCCGATCCGGTGGTGGGTTCAGTGGTCCGTGATGGTCGCAAGCTTCTGGTTGGCCATGATCGTCGTCGTTCCCGAGCGTCTCGCGTGGATCGTGACAGCCGTGCTCACAGCCACCATGGCCACCCTTCTCAGCTCCTATGGGTCCCCCAGGATCGTCGTGACCGCTCGGTGGCCCTATGCCGGGCAAGCTCGGATTGAACGACGTCACCTGGGCCGGATCACAGCGTTGGACGCGAGCGAGATGCGATCGTGGGCTGGCCCAAAGGCAAGTGCATGCGCATACCTTCTGTTGCGTCCCTACATCTCGACCGGCGTTCGGATCGACATCAACGATCCGCAGGATCCCACGCCGTACTGGCTCGTGAGCTCTCGCCGGGCCTCGGCTCTCGCAGCAGTACTCGGGAGCGATGGAGGTCGAGTTCAGCAGCATCCCTGAGGCCCCGACGCGACTCCCAGACCGCCTATTGGTCCCGATAGTCTGACGCAGACGGTCCCCCACCGGGTGACTCAACCGAGGGGCACGTGAGCAGCGGCAAACAGAGAAAAGGCACGCCAGAAACTGGAGCGCGAGGAGCGGGATCGCGCGCAGGTGGGGCTGCCGTCAAGTCGAGGTCTCCGCGTTTACCGACTTCCTCAAGGCTGAATGACGCAAGAGCTCTGGTCGATCGACCCGCTCGAGCGGGCCCATCGTTCGAGCGGGTCAATTGAGGAGATCAGGCGCCACCGCCCTGTGGTGGTGGTAGGTGGGGAGGGGGGGCGGTGGTGGTGGTCATGTCGTTCCGAACCCCGACGACTGATCAGGCTCGTCGGTGCGGTCCTCATCGACAGGCACGACGAAGGGGTTGCGGGCACCGGCCGCCACGTATCCGAGGGGTCCATGGCGATGCTCAGCGAAACCATGCATACCAGTGATCGCGCCGCCATCGAGAGGCGCAAGTAGGGCACCGAGGATCACCTCAAAGCCCGCAGGCACCGTCGCAACAACTGAAGTGCCTGGGAACTCGTGACCAGGTGGCTGCCTAAGATGGTGCCCATGCTGGAGCTTCGAAGACCGGCCTCGGTCCGCGGCCCGAGTTACGCGCTCGCCGCGGTGGCCATCGCGCTGTTCGGCCTTCTGTCCATGCACGGCTGGGGTTCCCATACCGGCACTCACTCCATGAGAGCGATGCCCGAGAGCGCGAACGTCATGATCGCCGCGAGCGACCCCATCTGGCATGACCACTCCGGACGGGACGCCAGTGCCCCGGATATCTCCGAACAGATCGTCGCTGGTCACGTAGCGGGATGGGATTCCGGGGAGCCCGTCAGCGAGAGCGGAGTTGGGGCTTTTGGCCTCTGCCTAGCCGTGCTGGCCGGCCTGCTGTGGGGAATCGCCCTTCTGCTCGAACGTAGGGGCGTCCGCATCCCTCGCACCCTGCAGCCCACGTGGCAGTTCCCACTGTTCATCGGGCGCGACCGCGACCCGCCCGACCTCGGCATGCTGTGTGTGATCCGCTGCTGACAGGCCTCCGCCACGAGGCGCCCATCCTTTGAGCGGCTCGAGTTTCGCCTACCCAGACACCCGATCACACAGATGGAGAAACACTCATGCGCAAGTCGCTGATTACCGCCGTCCTGGCGGCGTCGTTGTTCATCCTCGCTGCCTGTGGCAACGAGGATGAGGCTGATACCGCCGGCGGGTACAACGACGCCGACGTCACATTCGCCCAGGAGATGATCCCCCACCACCAGCAGGCCATCGAGATGGCAGGACTCGCCGAGTCACGCGCGGAAAGCGAGGAGGTCAGGGAGCTCGCCGCCGACATCGAGGCAGCGCAGGGTCCTGAGATCGAGACACTGACCGGGTGGCTGGAGTCATGGGGCGAGGACGTCCCCGACGAGGGCATGTCGGGCATGGATCACGGCGACATGTCGTCCGACGACATGACTGGGATGATGACCGACGACGAGATGGCCGACCTTGAGGCGACATCCGGCGCCGAGTTCGACCAGATGTTCCTGACCATGATGATCGAGCACCACGAGGGTGCGATCGAGATGGCCCAGACCGAGCAGTCTGAGGGTGAGTTCCCCGAGGCGGTCGCCATGGCCGAGGAGATTGAAGCGACGCAGGCAGAAGAGATCCAGACAATGCAGGACCTGCTGAACTCCTGATCTCGTTCCTGGAGCCGGGCAGGGCGGAGCCAATCCGCCCGCCCGGCACCACATCTCCCCCGGAGCCGCCGTCATGAAACGACCCAACGCCGCCCTCACTGCCGTCCTCCTCGGCGCCGCTCTTCTAACGGGCGCCTGCGCTAAGGGCACCACAACGACAGCGCCCACCGCCGATGAGGACACGAGCGTCGGCCACATCCATGGTCTCGGCGTCGACCCGGCCGACGACAGCCTCTACGTCGCCACCCACTTCGGCCTCTTCCACATTGACGAGAGCGGTCGGCCGAGCCGCGTCGCCGACCGGTACCAGGACACGATGGCGTTTACCGTCGTCGGCCCCGGCCACTTCCTCGGAAGCGGGCACCCGGACCTCACTGAGGACCTGCCCGCTCATCTGGGCCTGATCGAGTCCACCGATGCCGGAGAGACCTGGACGCCGCTCGCCCTCCAAGGCGAGGCGGACTTCCACATCCTCGAGCCCGCCGGTGATGCCCTCTACGCATACGACGCCACCTCAGGCCGCCTGCTGCGAACGGAGGATCGGAAGAGCTTTGACGAGGTGTTCCAGGGCCCCCTGATCAGCGTCGCGGCCGTCGACGAGAGCGTCCCGCTGACCGCGACCAACGGCAACGGCCGACTCGTCAGCATCGACGCCGGGTCCGGCGAGACCCGTGAGCTCGGCGGACCGCCCATGATGTACCTCGACACCACTGCGGACGGGACCCTGGCCGGTATCGACCCCAACGGCGTCGTCCAGGTCAGCACCGACACCGGTCGAACCTGGCGAGAGGTCGGCTCGATCGATGGTCAACCGGCCGCGTTCACCATCAGCGACCAGGGCTGGTACGCCGCAACCGAGACGGCCGTCTACCAGTCAACTGATGACGGAGACGCCTGGTCCCGCGTGCTGTGAAAGGGTCGCGGGAGGACGAGGAAGCGCCAGGCGTCGCACCGTCGCGGTGCTCCCACCGCACGTCGCGGGTGCACCACGCGTGAAAGAGCTGCGGCGAAAGCCGCTCCGATCAGATGCTGGCCGCGGTCTGACGTCCCGGCGCGTGCGCCCGCTCCTTCCGCCAGCCGTAGCGGGTCAAACCCTTGGGTTTGTAGATGTTCAGCACCAAGATGCCGAGCAACAGCACCAGCCCAATGACGGCATGAGCGATGTCGCTGCTCATCATCAGCAGGTCCTCGTCGTCCGCGACGCGGGCGATGTCAGCTCGGGCGCTGACGTCGGGCATGTGAGAGACCAGCACCGCGGTCAACAAAGCCGTGCCGACCAGCGAGATCACCACCCAGTAGTGCCGAAGCAAGCCCCACTTCGTCACCGCTCCCATCACCACTCCGGTGAGCAGCGCGCCTGCCGCGAGCGGCACTACCGCGTACCAACCCACCAGGTCCATCGCGATCCACGCCGCACGGACTACCTCGGGGTCTTCTGTCGCGGGTACTGCGAACGCCAGCGCGAGGTACGCGCAGACGGCGCCAATCCAGCCGACCGAGCACCCCAGGTGCACCGCTAGCAGCAGGCGCCGGCAGGGCCGTGGGACGGTCACTGCCACGCCTGCAACCCAGCTATCCCAGCGGGTGCGGAATGCGACGCACCATGGCGGCCGGGCCCGTGCTCCCCACCCACCACGAGCATGGTCAGCACGGCAACGACGACCGCAGCGAGCAGTCCCAGAAGGAGGTACTTGACCCAGGACGGCATCTTCGGAGGTACGTCGTCGTCGTGAACCGTCCTCCCGCTTGGCCGCTTGTCGTCATCGGCGGCCATCAAGAACTCGTCCCTTGTTCACTCGAGATGGGGTCTTGGTCACATCCACATAATGTCAGTTGTTGCGACGAGGCGTATGGCCGAGCGGGGTCGGGCTGACACGATTTCAGCCCGCGACACTCACCAAGCACGCAGCGGAGTCGTGGGTTTTGATGCGGTAACTGGCGCCGACCTGCACGAATGCTGGCGGGCGATATTGCTCGGTCTTGCTCGCTGTCGGCCGCTCGGGCCCAAGGTGCGGAGTTGACGACTGAAGAGCGACCGCAGCTGGGTCACCGACCCAAGCCTGGGGACAAGCCAGTCTGCGTGGTCACCATGGCCTGTCCTCGTGTCGACGTTCACGTGGACACATCGGCCCGTCGCGGGGCGGGACAATGGGGGTTCATCGTTCTCCGGTTCTATGTTCTCGACCCCGGCATAAAGGCTGCCGTCCAGAACCGCACGAATGAAGTTCGCGGCAACACGCTTGGTGCGGTGCTCGGCTCAGACGCCTGCACCCAGAACTTCACGCACAAGCCGGGCGATCTCTACGTCCTCGGCGGCGGTCACGACTACCGTTGAGGCTGTTGAAGTCTCACCCCCAATGATCGCGTCTGCCCGCGCTGCGTCGTTCGCACCGGCGTCGAGCGCCACGCCGAGATGGCTGAGTCGCTCGGCAGCCGCGGCGCGGACCTGAGCGGAGTGCTCGCCCACACCGCCAGTGAAGACCAGGACGTCGAGCCCGCCGGCGCTCGCGGCCATCGCGCCGATCTCGCGCACCAGCGTGTGCACGTAGACGTCGAAGGCGAGGGCACAATCGGGATCGCCGCGAGCCCGGCCGCTGAGCACCTCACGCAGGTCGCCGGAGGTGCCGGACAGACCCCGCAGGCCCGACTCCTGCTCGAGCGCCGCGGTGAGCGTGTTCACGTCGAGGCTGCCACGCTCGAGGAGCCACGTCACCAAGCCGGGGTCGATCGAACCCGAACGGGTGGCCATCACCAGGCCGGCGAGCGGTGTGAAGCCCATCGTGGTGTCGACCGAGCGGCCGGCCCTCACCGCTGCCAGCGAGGCGCCGGCGCCCAGATGGCAGCTCACGATCCGCAGCTCGTCGAGGGGACGACCGACGAGGTTCGCGGCCCGACGGACCGCCCACGCGTGGGACAGCCCGTGGAAGCCGTAGCGTCGCAGATGCCACCGATGGTTCCACTCCCGGGGCAGAGCGTAGGTGCGCGCAGCGGGGCTTAGCGTGGCATGAAAGGCGGTGTCGAACGCGGCGACCTCTGGTACGTCGAGGAGCCGGGACACCTCGCGGATGCCGGCGACCGCTCGCGGCTGGTGAAGCGGGGCCAGGTCGGTGATCGAGGCCAGGTACTCAACCACTTCCGGATCGAGGACCACCGGCCCAGCGAACCGGGGACCACCGTGGACCACTCGATGGCCGACCGCGGAGATCTCCTCGCAACCCTCGAGGAAGTCGGCGATCGGCTCGACGTGGCCGGCGCCTTGCCAGCGTTCGACGGTCGTGCCTGCCACGCGATGATTGTGCCCGTCCAGCACGGCGAGCTTCAGGCTCGACGAGCCAGCGTTGACCACCAACACCCGGTCGGAGATCACCGTCCCTCAACCCTCGAAAACTTCGGTCTCGGCCTCGGTGTCACCATGACCGGGTGCTCCTCTGATAGCCACTGCCACTCGCGCATCCTTGGCAGGTCCTCGCCTTGCTCGCGGACGTGGCGCTTGTGCTCCATCAGCTTGTGGGGGTGCGCAGAGACGACACTCAGCCGCGGGACGCTGTCGGTCACGCGCTCGGGGCGGTAGCCGTGCGGTGACCGCAGCACAATCGTCGCCCACCGGGCACGCGCGGACGCCAACTCCGTGATTTCGCCGGGGTGAACTGCCCCCGGGACGTCACGGATCCCGCCCGGGCAGAGTTCGAGCGTCGCCGCTAACACCTGGTGCGCTTCGGCTGGGTTGTCGACGGACACAACGCGCGGGGTGTGCCAGCAGCCCCGCAGTAGCGCGTCGACGTCGTTGGGAAGTCGCTTAAGAATTGTGGGGTTGGCGATCTTGCAGCCGTTGAGGTGCAGCATCGGTAGCACCGCCTCAAAGCTGATGCGGGCACGGACCTCACTGTAGGTGTCCTGCAACCCGGCGCACGCCACCTGGCCCGCATTGCCGTGTCCGGCCCGATGACCTGCACCACTTCCATGTCCCGAGCTATGTCCGCCACATTGAGGTGAGCGTAGACAGCGTTCGTGCCCGGCGTCGTGCCGCAGTGGTTGAGCAGTCGTCGTTTGCCGTGCCCGGCGACGATCGGCTCGCAACTCGTCTCCCAGGGGTAGATCTGTCCGACGCTGAGGTCGTCGGCTGCCCGCCACCACGTGTCGATATGGCGCAGCTCGTCGCCGTCGAGCGGTCCGGTCCCGGTTTCAATAGTGGCGGTGGTGTGCGCCATTCGGTGCTCCTCTCGCTCCCCGCGGCGTCGCGTACCGCGCCTCAGCGAGGCTAGTCGCTACCACTGTGCCGCCGACAGGCACCAAGTCACTCGAAGAGAGGCATTAGCCCGCGGCGCCCTCGGCCGGCCTCGTTCAGCCGAGGATGGGCGGCGACGGCAGTCGGGACTCGGCTCCGGATCCCATGCTTCGACCGCGAGCAGGAATGGAGCAGGTTCGGTGGGAGACCGTCGGCTGCTCAGAGAAACGCTCCGTCGTGTTGCAGGCCCCACCCGGCCAAAGGTGGCGGGTCCGACTGCTTCCCTAGTTGGCGGCGGTGGCGTACGTGTCGGGCTCAGCGCGGAATTGGTCCGCGCAGTGGGTGGAGCAGAAGTAGAACGTGCGGCCGCCGTGCTCGGCGGACGCTGCCGCGGACGTCGGATCGATGCTCATCCCACAGACGGGGTCGGTGGCGCTCTCGGACATGGTGATCTCCTTTTCTTCGTCGCCTCCCACCTCCACCACCGGGTCGGTGGCTCGAATGTCGGCGACGTCGTGGACTGGTTGTGGGGTGAATCCGCGCAGCCGGTTGGCGTTGGCCACGACGGACAGCGAAGACAGCGCCATGGCCCCAGCCGCGATCATCGGGCTCAGTGTCCAGCCGAAGGTCGGGTACAGAGCCCCCGCGGCGATCGGGATCCCCAAGCCGTTGTAGAGGAATGCGAACACCAGGTTCTGCCGGATGTTGCGCATGGTGGCGCGCGAGAGGTCCACTGCCGTGACGAGCCCAGACAGGGCCCCGGAGATCAAGGTGATGTCGGAGGACTCGATCGCCACGTCGGTACCGGTGCCGATGGCGGAGCCGACGTCTGCCTGCGCCAATGCCGGGGCGTCGTTGATCCCGTCGCCGACCATGCCGACAATGCGGCCTTCTCCTTGGAGGCGCTTGACCTCCCGAGCCTTGTGCTCGGGCATGACCTCGGCCACCACCCGGTTGATTCCCACCTGACGGGCGATCGCGGCGGCTGTCGCGCGGTTGTCGCCGGTCATCATGACGACCTCGATGCCGCGCTGCACGAGCGCCGCCACCGCCGCTGCTGAGCCGTCCTTGAGCGTGTCCGCGACCCCGATTACACCCGCCGCGTCACCATCCACGGCCGCCAACATCGGGGTCTTGCCGTCGGCGGCGAGGAGCTGGACGTCGCGCTGGAGGGCTTGGATGTCGATGCCGGCCCCCGTGAGCAGGCGGTGGTTGCCGACCAGCACCTCGCGGCCCTCGACGAGCGCGCGCACGCCTTGCCCTGTCACCGAGTCGAAGGCTATGACTTCGGGAAGGTCCAGGTCCCGGGCGTGGGCGCCCGCGACGATGGCTGCGGCCAGTGGGTGCTCTGAGGAGCGCTCAACTGCAGCGACGAGAGCGAGGAGCTGGTCCTTCGTGTACCCACCTGTGGGGCGAACGTCGGTCAGCGCGGGTGTGCCCTTGGTGATCGTTCCGGTCTTGTCGAGCACGACCGTGTCGAGCTTGTGGGCGGTTTCCAAGGCCTCCGCGGATCGGATCAGGATCCCTGCGGTGGCCCCCTTGCCAGTGCCCACGGTGATCGACAGCGGTGTGGCCAGTCCGAGTGCGCACGGGCAGGCGATGATCAGGACGGAGACGGCGGCGACGAGGGCGAAGACGAAGGCGGGCGGCGGCCCAACGAGCGCCCAGATGACGAAGGTCCAGATCGCGATGCCGATGACGGCAGGGACGAAGTAGCTGGACACCCTGTCCACCAGACGCTGGATGGGCGCCTTGGACCCCTGGGCCTGGCGCACCAGGTTGATGATCTGAGCCAGCATGGTGTCGGCCCCGACCTTGGTGGCGTTGTACCGGAAGGTTCCGGTCTGATTGATCGTGGCCCCGATGACGGCGTCGCCGGGCTTCTTGGTGACCGGGATCGGTTCTCCGGTGACCATCGACTCGTCGACCGACGAGCTGCCCTCGAGGACCTCCCCGTCCACGGGCAGCTTCTCGCCCGGTCGAACCACCACGACGTCGGCGAGCCTGACGTCGTCGATGGCCACCTCCAGCTCCACGCCATCTCGGACGATCCGCGCGGTCCGCGGTTGCAGGCCGATCAGGGTCCTGATCGCCTCGCCGGTGCCGGCCTTGGCCTTGGTCTCCAGGAGCCTGCCGAGCAGGATCAGGGTGATGATGACCCCGACGGCCTCGTAGTAGACCTCGCGGACGTCCTGAGGCAGGACGCCGGGGACGAACGTCACCACGAGGCTGTATCCGAAGGCCGCGATGGTGCCCAGCGTGATCAGGGAGTTCATGTCGGCGCTGCGGTGCGCCAGTGCCAGCCAGCCTGTCTTGTGGATCGGCCAGCCGGTGTAACCCATCACCGGGCTGATGAGTGCCAGCTGGAGCCATGGGTTCATCAGCAGGTCCGGCACCCAGGTGACGTCGAAGAACTCGGTGAGCATGACCGCCAGCAGCACTGGAACAGTGAGAACCGCACCGAAGACCACCCGGCGACGCAGATCCGTGATCTCGGCTGCGCGCTCCCGCTCCTCAGCGTCCCCCTCCGACTCCGGCTGCGTCGACGACCCATGCATGGAGCCGACCGACCCGTCACCAGCTCGCGGAACTCCGGTCGCCGAAGTTGCCGGACCAACGGTGCTGACGGCTGGCTCGACACTATCGGCCGTTGGATCCGACCGGACCAGGACAGCCGTGACGCCCAAGGGGTCGGCGCTGGGAGAGGTGGCGCTCGACGCTGCCGCGACGCGGAGGCGGCCGTGCAGCATGTTCATGCCGCAGGCGAACTCGAAGTCACCAGGTTCGGTCGGCGTGAACTCCACTGCAGTGGTGGCGTAGGCGGGCAAGGTCTGGTTGATCTTGAAGTCCGCAAACACCACGCGGGAGGAGCAGTCGCCGCTCTCCTGCCGGTCGAAGAGTAGCCGCACCGGCGTTCCGGCCTGCACCTCGACCAAGCTGGGGCTGTAGCCGCCCTTCACGGTGACGGTGGCGACTTGTACGCCATCGCTGAGGTCTGCCCGTCGGCTGCTCTTCGGGCCGAAAAAGTACCAGCCGAGAAGGGCAGTCAACGCGGCTGCTGCCCCCACGACGAGCCAATCTTGCACGCTCATGACTTGTTCACACCTCCCGGCTGCCGCGGCAACCGCTCTCATACCCCGTGCGGGTAACTGGTATCCACTCAACAAGCGAGAGGTATAAACCCACTGGACGTTGGGTGAAGATCCCGTGAAGGTCGGCACGATCAGGTCGTGTTCGGACCCGACCATCGTGATCAGCGCATCCGGCCCGGCCGCGCACCTGTTCGCGGCGTCCACCGAAGCACCACGCGCTCCCCTGGGGCCACGGCCAGGTTCTCACCTCCAACCCGGATCCGGACCTCCGTTCTGGTGGCGCAGAGCTGGGCGTGCACCTCCAGCACGTCTGGGGTGACCACCACCCGCAGTCGTTGGCCCCGGTGCACGATGGTGAACCGAGCCGACCGCAATCCTTCTGGCAGGCGCGGCTCGAACACCACCACATCGTCCTCGCTGCGGATCCCGGCGAAGGCGCGGGTGATGATGTCGATGGTCCCGGCCATCGCCCCCAGGTGGATGCCTTCGCGGGTGGTTCCGCCCTGAGTGTCGTCCAGATCGGCGGCCAGCGCCTCCCGGAAGGTGCGCCACCCGCGCGCAGGGTCCATACGCGCGAGCACCGAGGCGTGCACGACGCGGCTCAGCGTCGAGCCGTGCGCGGTCCGTCCCAAGTAGTACTCCACGGTGTCCTCGACGAGGCCTGGGCGGTCGGGGTAGCCGAGGCGGCGCAGCATTTCGGCGAGTCCGTCGGGGCCGAGGAGGTAGATGAGCATGAGGACGTCGGCTTGCTTGGCGAGCTTGTACCGGTTGGTGGTGTCTCCCTCGGTCTCCAGGATCAGGTCGAGCCGCCCGATGTTGCCGTAGGTGGCCCGGTAGTGGTCCCAGTCCAGCTCGGCCAGGGACTCGTAGCCGGCGAACTGGCTGATCATCCCGTCGTGGAAGGGCACCGTGAGGCGGCGGCTCAGGTGCTCCCAGCGGGCCGGCTCGTCGGGCCCGATGTTGAGGCGCGAGTGCAGTGTGTCGCAGTCGTGTCCGGCCGTCAGGCCCAAGATGTCTACGGCGCGTTGGCAGACCCAGGCGGTGAGGACGTTGGTGTAGGCGTTGTCCCGCAGCCCCTCGCCGGAGGCCCCGGGGTAGCCGTCGTGGTACTCGTCGGGCCCCATCACCCCGACGATGTGGAACCGGTCCTCGCCGCCGTCGTAGGTGGCCAGGCTGGTGAACAGCCGGGCCACCTCGATGATCAGGTCGGCGCCACGGTGGGACAGCCAGTCGCCGTCACCGGTGGCCTGATAGTACTGCCAGGCGTTGTAGGCGACCGCGAGCCCGACGTGGCGTTGGCGCCGGGAGTTGTCGGCCACCCACCGACCCGACAGCAGGTTGTACAGCTGGCCGGGGGTCTCCTCGCGGCCGTCGCTGCCGCTCTGCCACGGGAACATTGCGCCGGCCAGACCTGCGGCGGTGGCAGCGCGGCGGGCTGCGTCGAGACGGAGGTGCCGGTAGTCGAGCAGCGCGCGGGTCACCGAGGGCAGGTGCGAGCTGAGCACCGGCAGCACGAACAGCTCGTCCCAGAACACGTGCCCCCGGTAGCCCTCCCCGTGCAGGCCTCGGGCCGGCACTCCGGCATCCAGGCCGGCTGTGTGCGGGGAGAGCGACTGCAGCAGGTGGAACAGGTGCAGGTTGAGCGTCAGCTGGGTCTGCCGGTCAGCATCCAGCTCGATGGCGAACCGGTCCCACAGCCGTTGCCATGCCGCCTCATGGGCGGGCAGCAGGTCACCGAGTCCGTTCGGTGCCCAGGCCAGCTCCGCGAGCGCCGCGAGCCGCGGCGAGGCGATCGCCCGGTCGCGAGAAGTGAACACCGCGACGGTCTTGTCCACCGTCACCGGTACCCCGTCTCTCAACGTCAGCTCGAAGCCGTGCCCCGCCCGCGACTCGTTCGTGGTGGTTGAGCCGACGGCACCGGTACGGGTCACTCCCGTCGTGGTCACGGTGGTGCGGGTTGCGGTGGCGATGCCGATCCGGCTCTGGATCGTCTCGACCTCCACCAGCAGGGTGCCCGGATCGACCTCCTCGTCGGAGACCGTGCGCAGGTGCTGATCGGCCAGAGGCCGGTACTCCGCTACGTTGCCGTTGCGTACCCCGCCGTCGATGCCACAGACGATGCTCACCGTGCCGCTCCAACCGTCGGCGACCAGGGTGGTCTCGAGGGCGGCCAGGTGGGGCCGGGCCATTGAGACCAACCGCCGCTGGGTCAACCGCAGTCGCCGACCGGCAGGGTCGGTGAGCACCGCGTGCCGGGTCAGCACCGCCCTTCGCAGGTCGAGCTCCCGGCGCTCGTCCGACACCGACAGGCCGCCCTGCGACCACCACGATCCTTCACCGGGACGAATGTCCAGGCACAGCCAGTTCGGGGCGTTGACCAGGTGCTCGTCCTCCACCTCCCGGCCGTGCACGGTGGAGGTGAGCCGGTTGTAGACCCCGGCCAGGTAGGTACCGGGGTAGTGCACGCCGTCCGCGGACCGCTCCGGGGCCGCACCCCGGGTTCCCATGTAGCCGTTGCCGAGCGTGGTCAGCGCTTCTCGGTGCCCCTCATGAGCCGGGTCGAACCCCTGGTAGACCAGCAGCCACGGGTCGACCCGTAGCGCGCCGAGGTCCAGCTGGGAGACGTCCTCCACCACCAGGTCCGCACCGGCGGCTTCCAGCGCCTCCCGATGCCCGGACCGGTCCACACCCACCACCAGCCCGAAACCGCCGAGGCGGGCCGCCTGCACCCCCGCCACGGCATCCTCGACCACCGCGGCCCTGTCTGGAGCCACGCCCAGGCGGCGCGCGGCCTCCAAGAAAGTGGCCGGGTCCGGTTTGCCCGGCAGCCCGGCCTCGATGGCCACCTCGCCGTCCACCACGACATCGAAGACCCCACCGAGGTCGGCCGCAGCGAGCAACGCCTCCGCGTTGCGGCTCGCGGTGACCAGGGCGACCGGCACACCCCCGGCCCGCAGCCGCTCCAGCAGCTCCACAGTGCCGGCGAACACCCTCACCCCGTGTTCGGCGAGGAGCTCGCGGTAGATCTCGTTCTTCGACGCGGCAAGCCCGTGCACGGTCCAGCCACCGGGCGGGTCCAGCGGTGACCCGGTCGGGATGTCGATACCGCGGGCGGCCAGGAAGGCCGCGACCCCGTCCTCCCGCGACCGTCCGTCCACGTAGCGGCGATAGTCGGCGTCGGCGTCGAAGGGCCGCGGCGTACCTCCGGCGCCTGCCTGCGCCCGGTCGTCGTTCAGCACCGCGTCGAACAGCCTCTTCCACGCCTGCGCGTGGACCGAAGCGGTGTCGGTGACCACCCCGTCCATGTCGAAGATCACCGCATCCTGGGGCGGCACGGCACCGGTGGGCGTCAGGTCCTTCATCACTTCTCCATCCTCACAGCGCCTCGTCGGCGTCGGCGGAACCGGCCGATTGCGGCCGCAGGATGATCCAGAGCGCGACCAGCACCGTGAACAGCCCGATCGCGGTCCAGCCGTCCGGCCTCTCCCCCAGCACCAGCGCAGCGAGGGCGATGCCGAACACGGGGGTCAGGAAGGTCCAGGCGCTCAGCTGGTCCAGCCTGGAACGCTGGACCTCGGTGAACCACACCACGAACGCGGCGGCTGTGCCGATCAGGGACAGGAATCCGAGCACCGCGACGAACCGCGGCGTCCACGCGATCAGCGGTGCACCCTCCACCGCGGCCGCGAGCGCCGCGCCGGCCACTCCCCCGATCACGAAGTGCCAACCGGTCGTCACGATCACGTCCAGCCCACCCAGTCGGCGGGACAGCAGCGTTCCGGCTGTGATCGCCGTCGCCGCAGTCAGTGACAACACCGCCCCTTCCCCACCCCCGCCGGGCACCGCGACCAGCACCAGGCCGGCGAACCCGAACACCATCGCCATCACGGTCCGCCGCGACAGCGCCTCCCCGTACAGCCACCACGCCGGGAGAAGGATGAGCAACGGCTGGGCGTTCGCCAGCACCGCGGCGGTGCCCGTGGCCAGTCCTGCGACACCGGCGAACATCGCGGCGAAGGCGATCGTGACGTTGACCAGGCCCAGCAGCGTGATCTGTCCCCAGACCCGGAGCCCCGGCGGCGCTGGGCGCCGCTGGGCGCCGGCGAGCAGCAACAGTGCCACGCCCGCCACGAGTCCGCGGAGTGCGGCGAACCAGAGCACCGGTGCGTCCCGCAGCCCCCACTCGATGGCCACGAAGCAGGCGCCCCATGCCGCGGTGACGAACAGCATCCGTCCCGGGCGGGGCCGCCCCGCACTGGGTAGCAAGGCGGGAAGATCCGTGGCACTCGAGGATGACATGCGTCAGGACGTGCCAGCCGGTGCCGGCACCCGCCGGCCCGGGGCGCCGGTCGCCGCGGCCGGCGGCGCCGAAGGCAGGTGAAGCCGCTTGAGATGCAGGGCGTTGACCGCGACGATGAACGAGGACCCCGACATCGACAGGGCCGCGAGCTCGGGGCTCAACGAGATCCCGAGGGAGGGCTCGAAGACTCCGGCCGCGATCGGCAGCGCGATCACGTTGTAGCCGATCGCCCAACCCAGATTCTGTCGCATCTTGCGAAGCGTGCCCTTGCCGATCCGCAGCGCGATCGGCACGTCGAGGGGATCCGAGCGCATCAACACCACGTCCGCGGTCTCGATCGCCACGTCCGTGCCCGCACCGATCGCGATCCCGATGTCTGCGGTGGCCAACGCCGGCGCGTCGTTGACGCCGTCGCCCACCATGGCCACCTTCTTGCCGGCCCTCTGGAGTTCGGCGACCTTGTCCGCCTTGTCCCCAGGCAGCACGTCGGCGATCACGGTGTCGATGCCGAGCTGGCCGGCGATCCGCTTGGCGGTGGCCTCGTTGTCGCCAGTGAGCATCACCACCTCAATGCCGGCCTCGTGCAGCGCCGCCACCGCCGGCGCTGCAGTGTCCCGGGCGGCATCGGCCAGGGCGATCACCGCGGCCGCGGTGCCGTCCACCGCCACCATCACCGCGGTCCGGCCGGTCGCCGCCAGCTCGTCACGGCGGGCCACCAGTGCGGCTATGTCGATGCCCTCGTCGACCATCAGCTTGCGGTTGCCCACCAGCACCCGGCGGCCCGCCACCTGCGCGCCGGCGCCGTGTCCGGGCACGTTGCGGAAACCAGCAACCTCCAGGCGCGGGACCTGTCGGGCCTCGGCGTACCTGACCACCGCAGCCGCCAGCGGGTGCTCCGACTCGCGCTCCACCGCGGCCGTCAGCGCGAGGACGTCGTCCTCGCTCAGCCCGTGGACCACCACGTCGGTGACCTCCGGCTCGCCCTTGGTCAGGGTGCCGGTCTTGTCCATCACGACCGTGTCGATCCGGGCCGAGGTCTCCAGGGCGGTCGCATTCTTGAAGAGAACACCGCGCTTGGCACCCAGCCCGGTGCCGACCATGATCGCGGTCGGGGTGGCCAGCCCGAGGGCGTCCGGGCAGGTGATCACCACCACGGTGATGGCATACAACACTGCGGTCGGCACGCTGGCCCCTGCCAGCCACCACACCAGAAACGTGCCGGTGCCGCCGATGAGGGCCACGAACACCAACCAGAACGCGGCCTTGTCGGCGAGCCGTTGGCCCGGCGCCTTGGAGTTCTGTGCCTCTTGGACCATGGCGACGATCTGGGCCAGCGCGGTGTCCGAACCGACCTTCGTCGCCCGGGCCCGCAGCGTGCCGGTGGTGTTGATCGACGCGCCGATGATCTCGTCGCCCGGCGCCTTGCTCACCGGCAGGCTCTCACCGGTGACCATCGACTCATCGACCTCGGACTCGCCGTCCTCGACGACGGCGTCCACGGGGATCTTCGAGCCCGGTCGCACCAGCAGCAGGTCGCCAACGACGACCTCGGCGGTGGGCACCTCCACCTCGGTCCCGTCGCGGAGCACCACCGCCATGGGCGGTGCCAGCTCCAACAGTGTGCGCACCGCCTCGTTCGCCCCGCCGCGGGCCCGCATCTCGAACCAGTGGCCGAGCAGCACGAAGCTGGTCAGGACCGTGGCTGCCTCGTAGAAGACCTCCCCACCGCCGGTCAACGTCACCGCCAGGCTGTACAACCAGCCGGTGCCGACCGCGACGGCGACCAGCACCATCATGTCCAGGGTCTTCGCCCGCAGCGCCCGGTAGGCGCCGTCGAAGAAGATCCACGCCGAGTAGAAGATCACCGGCAACGACAAGGTCAGCGTGAACACATCGTCGCGCAGCCCGAACGGGGCCGCCGCGGTGAACCCGAGGAGGTCCCGGCCGATCGGTGACCACATCGTGATCGGAATCGACAGCAGCGCAGCCAAGACGAAACGGTTGCGCATGTCCCTGGTCATGCCCTCCATCGACATGGCGCCGTGGTGCCCGCCGTGGCCCATGACCTCCTGCGCCGACCGTCCCTCGTGACCTTCATGCCCTGGCTGGTCGCCTACCTGCGGTTCGTCCACCAGTTGCGTCTCGTGGCCGGCGGGGTGGTGCTCGCGGGTCGGGTGGTGCGTGGGGTGGCTCCCGTCCGGTTCGTCCATGGGGTCGCACACGTGCTCCGGCACCGCACGGCCCGCGCAGTGGTAGCCGCAGTCGCGGACCCAGCCCGTGAGCTCGGCGAGCGAGGTTCGGGTCGGGTCGTAGGTGACGGTCGCGGTCTGACTGACCGCGTTCGCCTCCACTCCAAGCACGCCGGGGCGGCGCGCGAGCGCCTTCTCGACCACCGATTGTGAGGTGGCCCAGTGCAGTCCGCCGACTTCGAGGACGGTGGTCTGGCTGTTCATGTCGTCTCCTTCTGCGGCTCAGCCGCTGTGCCTGTCCCGGGGCGACCGATGGTCGCGCCGCCGTGCTGGTGATCAGCCGTCGGTGAGTGCCCGCACCGGCTGCGGGAGGAACTCTCTGCGCATGCCCAGGGCCTGGTCGGTCATCGCGATCGACGTCGCTCCGTCGGGCACGCTGCCGGTCAAGGCTCGGATCGCGTCGATCGTCTCTGGGATCACGATTGCCTCGTTGTAGACCTGGTAGGTCAAGAACGCCTCGTCATCCTGCACCGCCAGCACGTCCTCCCAGATCGCGACCTCCCACATGTCGCCGCGGGGACGGCCGAGGTCCCGCATGAGCTCGACGGTGGTGTTCAACCCGGTCAGTCCGTCCGCCATCTTGATGAAGGCGATCCGCGGGGCGGCTCGCAACGCCTCCAGCACCTCTTCCCGACTGGCGCGACGCGTCAGCTGCAGGGTCCAGTAGTGGTTGTGGGTCTGGGTATGCGCCGCCTTTGCGGCCATGGTCACCACGTCCAGGTCTGGTCGTACCGTGAGTGCGTCCGGGCCTTGGTGGGAAGGAATGGACGCCTCAGGCACGACGGTGTTCATCACCCCGCCCAGGTGGGACTCCCCCGGGTCGGTGGCACGCCGGATCAGCACGCCCCGGGCGCGTGCCAGCAGGCTGGCGTCCTGCAACGCGCCCAGCACCCGGACCACACTGGTGGTGTTGCACGACACGACCCGGGTCATGTCCCGCCCGACCGCGGTGGCGTAGTTGGCCTGCGCAACGAAGGAGTGCCCAGTGGTGGCATGAGCCTCACCACCCTGGAACACCGCCTTCACCCCAGCCGCCCGGTAGGCAGGCACGTTGGCCGTCGCGATCTTCTTCGGGGTGGTGTCCACCACCACATCGACCGTGGCAAGCAGGTCCTCCAGGCTCCCCGCCACCGGCACGCCGGCGGCACGCATCGCGGCGTCGGCCTGACCGGTCGCGGCGAAGACCGCGATGTTCTGCCCGACCGCGGCGCGAATGCGCCAGTCCCCGACTACATCGGCGACGCCGACCAGCTCCATGTCCGGCATGGCGCAGACCGCGTCCACGACCCGTTTGCCGATCACCCCGTAGCCGTTGACCGCCACGCGAATCACGTCCTGAGTCACGAGAGCTCTCCTTCGTTCTGATCGGTTGGTGTGCGTGGGCTGTTGGGCTTGGTGGAGCGGATCGTGCTCACGCCGGCGGTCCGCTAACTGCGAACGAGCCGGCCGATCGCTGCCGAGGCCTCCTTGAGCTTGTCGTCGCGCTCCGGGCCGCCTGCCCGTGCCGCGTCGATCAGGCAATGCTGCATGTGGTCCTCCAACAGCTGCAGGGCCACACACTGCAGGGCACGAGACGCCGCCGACACCTGGGTGAGGATGTCGATGCAGTACTTGTCCTCATCCACCATCCGCGAGATGCCCCGCACCTGACCCTCGATGCGGCTCAGCCGATTGATCAGCTCTCGCTGCACGCTGCTGCCGCTCGCCATGGCGGTTCTCCTCCCATCGGTGGGGGCAACCCGCATCCCGTCGGATACGTGGACCGTACCGGGGTGTGGTATGCCTTGGTGTCTTTCAGGTAACCGCGGCCCGATGAGGGTTCTGCATGGCACCGGTGAAGGTTCTATGAAGTTCCGTCGGGACTGTCCGTGAGGCCTGCCGGACGGTCCGGGTCAGCCCGCCGAGCTGACTGATCTCGTGCCTGGTCCAGTCCGGCCATCTGGTCCAGCCAGCTGCTGATCAGCGCCACGGAGAGATCGATGTTGCCGACGTGGCAGTGGGCCTGGGCGTTGTCGGCTCGGGTGAGGACATGACCGGTCACTGACCGGGCACCGGTCAGGGTGGCGAACTGCTGATGGAACTGGGTCAGGGGGGACATAGTGGTCCTCCGCCGCTGCCAACAGGAGGCAGTCGGCGGCTACGCGGGGAGAGTACGACGCGGTCTGGAAGCGTGTCGCCATCTTCAGGAACGCCGCTGGGTGAGTTTGTCAACCGCAACTGGCCCCGGTGTGACGGTCTGACTTGGCACCAGGGAGTTATCCCAAGGCCCCTTCAGTTGCGGCATTCCTGTGGGGTGGACCAGTGGCGCCGCCATGGAGGCCAGATTCGTCCAGCTCAAGATTGGAGGTGGGCCCCGCTACCGATGCGAGCATGAGCGCCTGCTTGACTGCCTGATCGCTTCAAGATCTGCGGCCGGTTTCTGGAACCCTTGCCGAGGCGCGGACACTAACTGATGTGACCGAGCGACAGATCGACGGGTGCGAACTGTGGTCCGGCGTGCGTGCTGGCGACGCGATTGCTTTCGAGACGCTCTACGCCGAGCTGTCTGATCCCGTGTTCGGGTTCTGTTTGAGACGCACCGGCGAGTGGGAAACGGCGCAAGACTGCACCTCGCTGGTGTTTCTTGAGGCTTGGCGGCTGCGCGCGACGCTGCGCGCCGAGTCCGCGGGTCTTGCATGGGTGTTCGGCATTGCGCACAACGTTGTTCGCAACACGACTAGGGCCAAGCGACGCCACCGCAGCCTGTTGCAACGTCTCCCGCTCGGCGTGCTCACCGACGATGTTGAGGGCGACGTGGCGGCAAGGGTCGACGCGAAGGCCGAGGCTGCCCGTGTGCTGGTTGCGGTGGATCGATTGCCCGAGAACGAGCGCGACGTCATCGCCCTGAGTTTGTCCTCTGAGCTGACCTACGAGCAGATCTCCATGGCCCTCAACGTCCCAGTCGGCACTGTGAAGTCGCGGCTGTCTCGGGCTCGCATGCGGCTCCGCGACGCCCTTCAAACCGAGCTCCCCGCTCCTGCGACTCCGCCCGGCGCCCCGGCCACGACACGGAAGCCGGCCACCAACCTCGGACCAGGAGAAGCACCATGAGACACGACATCCCCGGGCGGCTCCCGCCCCTACCCGCCGATCGCAAGCGCGCGGACATCGCCCGTCTTCGCCTCGCAATGGCACTGGAATCCAGTGCTTCCTCATCTGGCCACCAGCGTTGGTCCCGACGCACGGCTGTCGTTGCTGGAGCGGCTGTCCTGACCATTGGAGGTGGCGCCGCAGCCGCCACGACGATCATCGAGTATCTCAAGCCCGCAACTGTCACTACTTCCGGCCGCTGCTATTGGGAGGTCAGCCGGAACTTCGACAACGACTTCCCTGGCTCCACGGCAGCGAACGCGACCCGCAGTAGCGATGGATGGACACCCGATGTCGTGTCCAACTTGGTCGAGATGTGCGCAGCAGAGTGGCGTGCTGGCGCTCTTTGGCAGGACCGAGGCGATCCCACGCCCGAGCCCTCACCAACAGGCGAGTACCCCATCCCCGAGCTGGTTCCCTGCGTTCTGCCCAATGGGCAGGCAGCAGTCTTTCCAGGCGACTCCGCGACCTGCAACCAACTCGGGTTGCCCGGCCTCTTGGTGCTGGACTGAACCTCGACATCTCGTCACGGCCCGTCCGGGAGGCGGCATCTTTCGCGAAGCCACCTCCCGGCCAGGCGCAGACGAGGGACGTTCCGGGTCGGTCTGGCCCCCGCCCGGCTCGCAGCCCCGGGCTCAGTAGAAGCGCGCTGAACTCGCCTTGTCATTCATTGCACCAACATCGTTGCTGCTGGCATAGGGTCTGCCCCGAGTTCGGTTGACACCTGACCTCTGAGGTTTCGGCCTCAGGCGGAAGGATGTCCCCCGTGGCAAAGCCCTACCCCAAAGAGTTCCGCGACGACGTCGTGGCCGTGGCCCGCAAGGGCCAGGCGCCCCTGTCCCAGATCGCGAAGGACTTCGGCATCTCTGAAGGCTCGCTGGCGAACTGGATGAAGCGCGCCGATATCGAGGACGGCAAGCGTCCCGGTGTGAGCGACGACGACCGCAAGGAACTGCGCGAAGCGAACAAGCGGATCCGGCTCCTGGAGCAGGAGAATGAGGTCCTCCGCAGGGCGGCCGCCTACCTGTCGCAGGCGAACCTGCCGGGAAAATAGTCTTCCCGCTCGTCCATGAGATGGCCTCGGCCGGTGCCCTGATCAGGGTGCCGGTCGCGGTGGCGTGCAGGGTGCTGGGTCTGACGACTGCGGGGTACTACAAGTGGCTCAAAGATCCCGTGTGCCAGCGGGACTGGAACGACGCCCACGTTATCGACGTCCTCTACGACCTTCATGAGGACGACGCGACCCTGGGCTACAGGTTCCTCACCGACGAGCTCGAACTCGAGCACGGCATCAAGACCGGCGAGAACCGCGTGCACCGGCTCTGCCGCATCGCCGGGATCACCGCCAGCCACCACAAGAAGCGGTCCAAGGCCGGATCGACCGGGCCGGCGCCGCACGACGACCTCCTCGCAGTCGTCGACGAGCACGGCGTGGTCCGGCACGAGTTCGTCGCCGACGCGCCAAACAAGGTCTGGCTCTGGGACATCTCCGAGCACCCCACGCGGGAAGGGAAGCTCTACATCTGCGCGATCAAGGACGTGTTCAGCAACAAGATCGTCGGCTACTCCATCGACTCACGGATGAAGTCGAGTCTGGCTCGGGCAGCGATGCGTAACGCGATCGCGCTGCGCTCGCCGGATGGCACGATCTGCCACTCCGACAGGGGCGGTCAATTTCGAGCGAAGAAGACCCAGCGGCTGCTGGCGAACAACGACCTGGTCGGTTCGATGGGCCGCTCTTACGGCGCCGGGGACAACGCCAGCATGGAGAGCTTCTTCTCCCTGTTGCAGAAGAACGTGCTCGACACCCGCCGCTGGGACTCCCGCGAGGAGCTGCGGCTCGCGATCGTCACCTGGATCGAAACCAAGTACAACCGCCGCCGTCGCCAACGAGCCCTCGGCAAGCTCACCCCAGTCGAGTTTGAGATGATCTACGCGACCGCAGCAGCGGCCTGACTACTACAAACCGCGAGTGTCAACCAGATCCGGGGCAGACCCAAGAACTCGGCCGCCCGCACGTGAATGCGGCCCGGAGCAGGTCACCCTCGCCGTATGCAGTGTGGGCCAGCTCCAGGGACAGGCGCCGATTCGTCTCGTAGTCCGTGAGCTGCGGAGCGATCCTGCGGATGTCGCCCAGCGCGCGTCCCCCGGTCCAAGCAATCCACCGGTCGAGCTGGAAGTTGATCGAAGGGTCCGGGTGAAGCCGGTGGGTGCCCGTCGCCAGCTCACTGGGAGGGCGCGGTGAGATGGGCACGGAAGTATCTCCTCAGGTCAACCATCGGGGTGCTTTGGTCCTCAGCATGGCGCAACCCACCGTGTCCGCAGCAGAGTCGGACGACCCCACCACGCACGATGCGCGCACTTGGACGCTTCCGGCGCGCGCCTCAGCCTTGGTCTGCCCAGTCGCCCAGGACCCACTCGCGGATGTCGGGCATGTCCTCGAGGTGCTCTATGACGTAGGTCTCGTGCTCTGCCAGTCTCTGCTGGCACCATGCCTTGAGGTCGCTGGCTCCCGGAGGTGTGCGTCGGGCGTTGTTGAGGGCGTCCATCACGAGGTGGTAGCGCGATGCCCTGTTGCGCACGACCATGTCGAACGGTGTCGTGGTGGTGCCCTCCTCGATGAAGCCGCGGACGCGGAACCGGTCGGCATCCGGACGGCCGTGGACGAGCTGGTGCACGGCCCCGGGATATCCGTGGAAGGCGAAGACCACGTCCACGTGGTCGGTGAACAGCTCCTTGAAACGGGTCTCGTCCATCCCGTGTGGGTGGTCCTTTCGACGTGTCAGCGTCATGAGGTCGACCACGTTGACGACGCGGGTGCGGAAGTGCGGGAGGTGTTCTCGCAAGATCGCGGCGGCGGCGACGGTCTCCATGGTGACGACGTCGCCCGCGCAGGCCAGGACGATGTCGGGGTCGGCGCTCCCGTCGTCGGTGCCGGCCCACGACCAGACGCCGGCACCGCGGGCACAGTGGTCGATGGCCTGCTCGATCGGCAGCCATTGCAGCTGCGGTTGTTTGTCGATCACGACCAGGTTCAGGTACGAGCGGGACCGCAGGCAGTGGTCGGCCACGGACAGCAGACAGTTGGCGTCGGGTGGGAAGTAGACACGCCCCACGGTGCCGCGTTGGGTGATGACGTTCTGGATCAGTCCCGGGCCCTGGTGGCTGAAGCCGTTGTGGTCGTTGCGCCAGGCCGTGGAGGTCAGCAGGATGTTGAGGCTGGGTACCTTGGCACGCCACGGTATCTTCTCGGCCTCTTCCAGCCACTTGGCGTGCTGAACTGTCTGTGAGGCGCTGACCATGGCGAAGGCTTCGTAGGTGGCGAACCAGCCATGCCGCCCGGTTAGCGTGTACCCCTCGAGCCAGCCGTGGCAGTTGTGCTCCGAGAGCACTTCCATGACCCGTCCGTCACGAGAGATGCCGACATCGTCGGGATCGGTTCGCTCAGCGAAGCCGCGGTCGGAGGCCTCGAAGACCGCACCGAGCCGGTTGCTGTTGGTCTCGTCCGGACAGAACAGTCGGAACCGGTCGGGATTGGCCCGGTACAGGTCGCGCATCAGCTCGCCGAGCCTCCTGGTGGACTCGGCACGGCCAGCACCCGGGTGCGAGACGTCAACGGCGTAGTCGCGGAAATCGGGGACGTCGAGTTCCCGGGTCAACAGTCCCCCATTGGCGTGCAGGTTTGCGCTCATCCGCAGCGCACCGTCGGGGTTGGCGCTCCGTACGATCTCGGTCAAGGCGCCGTGGTCGTCGAACAGCTCCTCGGGGCGGTAGGACCGCAGCCAAGTCTCGAGCACCCGCAGATGCTCCTCGTTCTCCTTCACACCCGACAACGGAACCTGGTGAGAACGCCAGGTCCCGGTCACCCGTACCCCGTCCACGCTCTCCGGGCCGGTCCATCCCTTCGGGGTCCGCAGGACGATGAGTGGCCACCGCGGCCGCGATCCGTCCCACTCCCCGCCGCGCGCCGCTGCTTGGATCGTGCGGATCTTGCCCCATGCATGGGCGAGGGCCGCGGCGAACCGGTGGTGCATCCCCGGCAGATCATCACCCTCGACCTCGATCACCTCGTACCCGTGCCCAGTGAGCAACGCGCGAACCTCGCCCGGGTCCTTGCGCGCAAGCACCGTCGGCCCGGAAATCTTCGCGCCGTTGAGGTGCAGGATCGGGAGTACGGCGCCGTCACGCTCGGGGTTGAGGAACGAGATCCCCTTCCACGACCCCTCGAGCGGGGCGGTCTCCGCCTCACCGTCACCGACCACAGCCAGAGCGATCAAGTCCGGGTTGTCCATCACCGCCCCGAAGGCGTGGACGAGCACGTAACCGAGCTCACCGCCCTCGTGGATCGAACCTGGCGTCGTCACCGACACGTGGCTGGGGATCCCACCCGGGGCCGAGAACTGCCGGAACAGGTGACGTAGGCCCCGTTCGTCCTGACCGACCCGGGGATACACCTCGGAGTAGGTGCCCTCGAGATAACCAGCTGCGACCAGGGCGGGGCCTCCGTGCCCGGGCCCCGCAAGGTAGACCATCTCCTGGCCCGTGTGCTGGATCAGACGGCTAGCGTGGGTGTAGATGAACGACAGACCGGGGCTGGTGCCCCAATGGCCCAGCAAGCGGGGCTTGATGTGGTCAGAGGTCAGCGGTTCTCGCAGCAGCGGATTGTCCAGGAGGTAGATCTGTCCGATGGTCAGGTAGTTGTTGGCACGCCACCAGGCGTCCATCGACGCCACCTCACTGGGGACGGGACGGGCCAGCCGCTCCACCAGGTCAGCTGCAGGTCGCGCGCGGTCGAGGTCGGATGTCATCGACGCTCACCTTCTCGATCGATAGATTTCCCGGATCCGCTTCGACCCTAGACCCTGATCCATGGGCCTACAGGCGCCCAGGACGGCGGACCAACGATCTTCATGCGAACTTGACCTGAGCACACCAGAACCGCCATCTGCCAGCGCGACCGTGGACACATGAGCGACCAGCACCTCCATGCGTACGCACCCCATGAACACAGCGGTGCACGCCGGCCTGGTCCTCGTCCGGTGCTCGTCAGCGGTTCCGTGCTCCCCCTCGCAGGCATGGCCGCAGCAGCGGCCGCGGTGAGTGCGCTGCAGCTGCACGAGGCGCGCCGGCGCTACGGCAGTCAAGCAAGCCATCCGGGGACCATCGACCTCACTATTGCGCCGCCAGACCCCACCCTGGCCGACAGCAAGCCCCTCGAGCTGCTG
This sequence comes from Nocardioides sp. S5, assembly GCF_017310035.1. Lineage (NCBI taxonomy): Bacteria > Bacillati > Actinomycetota > Actinomycetes > Propionibacteriales > Nocardioidaceae > Nocardioides > Nocardioides sp. S5. The sequence continues at coordinate 1,775,809 of NZ_CP022296.1, read as the reverse complement.
GCACTCGGCGACTCCGGCATGGCCGGGGTCGGAGTCACACAGCCAGCCGCAGCCTTGCCGGCCCAGATCGCGCAACGGGTGGCGGCGCGCACGGGTCGACCCGTGCACGTGGTCAGCCACGCTCAACCCGGCGCGCGCACCTACGACGTGCTCGCCAAGCAACTGACGCCGGAACTCGGACTGCCCGATGTAGTCGTCCTCCTTGTCGGCGCGAACGATGTGACGCACCTGACGCGGACCCGTCAGCTCGCCGAGGACACGGCCAATCTGCTGGCACGACTGCACCGCCTCGGCGCGCCGGTGGTGATGAGCAGCCTGCCCGAGTTCGAGGCCATGCGATCAGTGCCGGCTGTTCTGCGGGCAGTCCTGCGGCTCCGAGCTGGCGTGGTCCGGAGAGTTCACGTGCGTGCGGTCCTCGACGCGGGAAGCGGTGTTGATCTCGTGGACGTGAGGGGGCTGGTGGGCCACGAGTTCCTGACCAATTCCGATCTGATGAGCCCCGACCGCTTCCACCCGTCCGAAGCCGGTTACTCCCGGATCGCCGAGGCGCTGGCACCAGCGGTCCTCGACGCCATCACACGGCGCACCGAATCTCCCACTATCAGCGATATGGGTCTGGTCAGCATCGGAGGCGTGGCGTGAACGCAGACGCGACACTGGGGCGGACGTCGAACCAGGAGGGAAACAAGGAGGGACAAGTCGGGGGCGACCTCCTTGGATTGTCGGACGCGCCATGTGCACCTGAAGGTGAAGCCTGTGCGCCATGCGTGGCGCAGCTGGCGGTACCGGCCGACCGGATGGCTGCGATGCTGGCCGCGGTCGCACACGAAACCGAGCCGGTCGTCACCCTGACCCACCTTCTACACCTGTGTCGCGACGAGCACCGGGTCCTGTGGGAGCGATCGGGCAATCCCCACAGCGCGGGCAGGGTCATGGCGCTGGTGAGCAAGGTGGCCGACAAGCTACCGCCCCCAGGGACGACCACAGTCCTCGAGCCGCCGGTCCGGGAAGTGCTGGTCGCTGCGCTGGAGCAGGCCGACGGCATCCCGCCGGTCCTCATCGCGCGAGCCCTCGCCGGGCTCATCGACGAACGCTACAGCCACACCTTCGCCCCCTGGTTTCGTCGCCGCAGCCCCTACCAACCCGCCGTCGGCGACCCCGTGCCACTCGACACCCCCGACCTGCGCCAGGTGACGGCGATGCGCTCCACCTCACCGCCCTGGCGGCTGGCCCACCGACTCGATGAGACCCGCCATGTCCGTCTCGCCGGTGAATGGGTCGTCCAGTTCCGGGTGGTATTCGACTACAGCCTCTTCGACACCCTGTCCGGGGCCATCAATGCGGACACCGTGATCGCCACCTGCCACCCCAACCGCGACCTCAGGGAGTTCAACCTGACCGGTGGCACCTCGGATCGCACCTTCCCAGTTCACCCGCGCGAGACGGGTCGGCAACGCACCGAGATCGACCACCTGATCGAGCAGGCGACGACCGCCGGGGCCTCGATCGTGGTACTTCCCGAGCTGAGCGTCACCGAGGAGCTGGCCGAGGGACTGCACGAGTGGGTACGACGACCCGACGGTCCCCGGGTCCTGGTCGCCGGCAGCTACCACCAAGAGACACGTGTCGACGACGCGTCCAGCCGGCGGCGCAACACCGCGATCGCGTGGGTCCGCGGCCACGACTACCCGCTGACCCACGACAAGTACTCGCCGGCCGATCGGCCAGTGGTCGAGGACATCCAACCCGACGGCTGGCCCGAGCTGCGCGTCTACGTCACCGCCGACGGCTGGCACCTGACCCTCGCGATCTGCCGCGACCTGCTCAACCCTCAGGCAGTCAACGCGCTCTCCGAAGCAGGCGCGAATCTTGTTCTCGTCCCCGCCATGAGTGAGACCCTGATGCCCTTCGGCGGCCCGGTCGCCCACCTGGTCGGGACCCGCCAGGCACTGGTCGCCGTCGCGAACAACCCCGGCGAATGGGCCGACGAGGCTCATGGCGTTTCCGGACGACCGGCGCGGGCGCTGTTCGGGCATCCCGGGCTGGGCCAGCAGAGCCGACTGGTGCAAACCCCCGACCCCGGCCCCGGCGTTGCACTTCTGACAGTGCGTTCCGCGGCGATCACGTGGCTACCCCGGACTCGTCCCACACGAATGCCGCCGGCCGCAGCTCCGCGTAGCAGTTCACCCACACCGGGCTCGCGACCCCCTTGGCTGGCCGCACTCGAGCGACGGACCCACATCCCGGGCGCACATCCCTCTGGATCCGGAGAGACCGTCCAACTCCGGCCCGCCGCGGTCCTTGTCCTGCTCACCGGCGGACCCAGCGGACCGGGTGTGCTCCTCACCGAGCGCGCAGCCGACCTGACCGACTACCCCAGCCAGCTCGTGTTTCCGGGCGGCGCAGTGGACGCCTGTGACAGCGGCCCGGTGGCTGCCGCCCTCCGCGAGGCCCACGAAGAGATCGGCCTCGACCCCCACAGCGTGGAGCTGATCGGACTCATGGAGCCCATGGCGCTGCCCCGCAGCGGCTTCCTCGTGTATCCCGTCCTGGCCTGGTCCACCGATCCCGTCCTGACCGGCTCGGTCAACCACGCCGAAGTAACCGCGCTCCACCACGTTCCGTTACTGAACTTCGCCGACTGGGGCGCCCTCGGCGACGTCTCGCGCTTCCACGGCTCGACACCCGCGGTCGATGGCGCAGAGCCGGCCTCGCTCGGCCGGATGACGGCGGCCGTGATGGACCAGCTGCGCGGCATCCTCTCTCACACGAAATCGACGGGTGGGAGGTCGTGACGACATCGTGGCGGTCAAGCACGTCGCCGATCAGCACCGCGCTAACTCCGATCGTGCAGTGGAGGCGACTCCAAGAGATCGCCACCGTGCTGTGGTCCTCCGGGTTCGGCCGGTGGGTCGACGCCCCGGGACTGCGTGGCTGCGTGTCGCTTCGGTGCCGCCTGATCTGCACCCTGGGAGTGCACGACTGTCCCCACCACGTCGCGATAGATCAACCACTCCCCGGAACGGCTCGTCGCGTCGGGCGCAGGTCAGATCACCGCGACGACGAGTCGTCCGTCCGGTGCTCGTGAGGTTGCCCGGGCGTCTGATCGGCCGGGGCCTGGTCGTGGTCACCCGAGTGCTGGTGACCCCCGCAACCGCCGTGGCCGGTGTGACCGGACTGTCCGCCGCCTCCGCCGTGGCCACCGTGGCCCAGATGCATGAACAGCATGCCTCCGATGAGCAGGATCCAGAGCCAGTTGTTGCTGAGGAACTCCAACATCGTCTTCCTCCTCCTGAATGTGGGGCATCTGGCGTGCCGCCTGTGCTCCCTCACGTTCAACACTGCGACGCCTCGGTGGAGAGCTGATGCGGTCCCGGTCAACGTTCCATGAAGGTTCGGACGACAGACCGCGGGCGGGAGAGTGTCGACTGGCAACGTCCCCCGTCGCTGCGATGGGCACGCCCCAGGGACCAGTCCGAGGGGGGCACAAGCGCGGCCACACGCCTGCTTATCCGATCCACAGGCGGGCGTCAGCGACGCCAGCCGCCCATACCGGTCTTCACAGGATCGAAGGGCGAGCTTCACGCGATCTACATCCCGTCCGGCCATCCTCGAAGTCACACCAATATCGACCAGAGCAACCGAGGAGAAGCCCATGTGCACCCCCCACACGAACGCCGACACCCGCACCAGCGAGCGTGGCGAAACACCCGCGAGCGCACACTGCGGACACTGCAATCATGACGACCTCACGATCGAGGAGCTCAAAGGTCGCCGCGCCCAGCTCGACCGGGACATTGCAGCCCGCGAGCTCGGCACCGCGGATAGCCCCGGCGCCCGCCACAACGCCTGAACGCCAGCCAGCCATCCTGCGGAAAGAGCCGTGCCCCATGCGTCTCTACGACGTGCACTCCCGGTTCGCGCGGATGCATCTGCGCACCCCCACGGAACGAGCCGTGTACTTCACGTTGGTGGCACAGCTCGCGGAGTCCTGGTCGGCAGCGGAGATCGCCACACTGAAGGACGTTGACGTCCGGACGGTCGAAGCGGTGCTGGATGGGTACGCGGACGCCGGGGTGGTCGACGGTGTCGATTCCAATGGCGGGTTGCGCTACCGGTGGCGCTCGGACATGAGTTACCTCTTCAATGCCGGCTCGAGCGGAATCACGATGATCGATCCAGTGTGCGGAATGACGACGGACGGTGCGACACCGCACCGGGTCAGTGACGGATCCGGAACTCTCCGACTGTTCTGCTCCTCCCTCTGCTTGGCGGCGTTCCGGGCCGATCCCCCGAGCTATGGGCGGCGCCGAAGACGCGGTGACACGAAGACGCGGCGGCAGCAAAGCGGCAGCGGCAGCGGGGCTCACCGTCACCCGCGCTGATCGAAGCGCACGGCGGATCGACGCGCTGGCCAGGACCCCGACGACGTCATTGCTGACCTCGAGGACGGGATGGCCGGCATGAGCTACTGGCAAACTTCGTAGTAGCCCGTCAAGATGGATCCATGGTGACCTTCCTGGGTCGGCTCCTGGCCGGCCTGGCACTGCTCGTCGGCGCGGCGCTCGTGACCGGCTCCCCCGCTTCGGCCGACGAACCGGGCGAGACCGACGTGGGCTACCTGCTGGTGCAGCAGGCACTCGGCCATCTCGCCCACGACACCAGCGCCGAGGGTCTCGAGGTGGCCATGGAGAAGATCTCCGACGCGCTGGAGACCGACGACCAAGAAGGGGTCGACGTACCCACGCTCGAGCAAGCCATGGCCGCGCTCGAGGCAGAAGACGTCGAAGGCGCTCGGCCACTCCTGCTGGACTCCATCGCCGAGGCACTGCACAACGGCCACCCGCCACGGGGATGGAGTCGGGCACCACCAGCGTTCGACCCGAGCTCGAGGGCAGGTCCGGACTGGCCGGCGAGGACTGGGGCTTCCTCGCCGCGGCACTCGTGGCGCTGCTCCTCGGCGCCTGGCTCGCACTGAGGTTCCGCCCCCACGACTCCATCCGTGACCTACGCACCCAGCTGGCCAGCGGTACAGGCGGCACGCCACAGGAGTCCGGCGGGAAGGACGTCCGGGCATGACCAGCGCTGATACACACGGTCGCAGTCCCTCCCGAGCACGTCGGGCGATGGATGTCGTCGACGAACGACTCGGCATCCGGGCACTCGAGTACCCCGTCCCGGAGCACGCCAACAACCTGGCCTGGAGCCTGGGTGGCATCACCGCCGCCTCGTTCGTCGTCCTGATCGGCACCGGGATCCTCCTTGCCCAGTTCTACTCGCCCGTCCCGGAGTCAGCCAACCAGTCGGTCCGCGACCTGGTCACCGACGTGTGGGGGATGCGCTTCGTGCGGGGCCTGCACTTCTGGGCAGCGCAGGCCATGTACGTCACCGCCGCCCTGCACCTGATCCGGGTGTTCTTCACCGGCTCGTACAAGCGGCCGCGGGAAGGGAACTGGCTGATCGGCGTCGCGATGTTCGGGCTGGTCATCTTCGCCCTGTTCGCCGGCACGGTGCTCAAGTGGGACCAGGAGGGTTACGAGGCGTTGGGCCACAACCTGGAGGTCGCCGAGCTTCTCGGCGGGGCCGGGCTCTGGTTCTCCGCCGGTTTCTCCAGCCGGGTCTCGATCCTGGTCCGGCTCTACGGCGCCCACGTGGTCGTCATCCCCGGCCTGATCCTGGTCCTGTTCACCTGGCATGCATTGTTGGTCAAGCGGCATCACATCTCCCCCCACCCCAGCCTCACCGCTGATGACGGGGCCGAGCAGGCACCGCCTGCTGAGCCGACCGAGCCGTTCACCCACCACCTGCGCCGCATCGCCGCGCTCGGCCTCGCCTTGACAGGCGTCTTGGCCATCCTCGCCGTTCTGATACCTCCCGCAGTCGGACCCGAGCCGGTCGAGGGCATCGAGGTCACCCGGCCTCCGTGGAACTTCTGGTGGATGTTCACCCTGGAGAACTGGTGGGGCCTGCCCTGGATCGCCTACGGCGGCGGCGCCCTGTTCCTCCTCCTCATCGCCCTCCCCTTCGTGGACCGCAACCCCCACCGCTCCTGGTGACACCGACCGGTCGCGATGGGGATCGCCCTGCTGGTCCTGCTCATCGTCGTGGTTCTCACCGTCCTGATGGCCTTCACCGAGCCGGTGACGCATCTCGGCGAGATGTGACCCCATGCCCAACGCGTCTGAGACCACACACAGCGCGCGCCGGCCATTGCGGTCGTTCTGGTTGCTCACTGTGGTCGCGATTGCCGCCGCGGGGTCCCTCGGCGCAGCGCTGGCCGCCCATCCTGGTGCCTTGACCGGCGTCAGGGTCGCTCTGAGCGGGCTGGTCCTTGCCGCAGCGGTCACGCTCGCCGCCCGGGTCATGGTCTTCCACGAACTCGCGCGCCGCCGCAGTCGAGGATGACGCCGGCTCATCATCCGATCTCGAGATTTCACTGCCGGTCGGGTCGCCTCCGGCAGGCCCGTAACGAAGGGTCGAGCCGGAGGGATGAGTCAGCGCACCCGACCCGGGAGACGTGTGCTGCCACGGTGCACCACCGCGGCAGCCACGGGTCCACGCCGGCTCACGCGGCGCAGCGAGGAGCACGACTGAGGGCGGCCGCGGTGTGGCACCTCAGTTCAGGTCTTCGTCAAACCTTCACAGCGGCGAACCGCAAACCTTCATCGCCACTGCGGAGAGTGGACAGCAACGGGAACTGCAGTCAATCCGGGCCATCCGACCCGGCGTGCAGCCCAGGAAGAAGGAAGACCGTCATGACCGGCATGAGTCACCTCAAGTACATGCTCGTGGGCGGCGGAGCACTCTTCGTCGTGCTGCTGGCCCTCGGGGTCGCCCCGCAAGGCGCAGTGTTCATCGCCATCGCGCTGGCCTGCCCGCTGATGATGGTGTTCATGATGGGCGGCCACTCCGGCCACGACACCCAGTCCCGCGGTCAGAACGTCCGTAGCGACCAGGACGTCACCTCGCCCGGTCACCGGCACCACTGACACGCCCGCGACCGACAGGAGACGTCATGCTCACGCTCACCTCCCTTGGTGCTGCGGGCACCGTCACGGGCTCCAAGCACCTTCTGGAGTTCGAGGGCCGCCGCATTCTGGTCGACTGCGGACTCTTCCAAGGAGTGAAGACCCTTCGTGAGCTCAACTGGGAGCCGCTGCCCGTCGAGGCGTCAAGCCTTGACGCGGTGATCCTGACTCACGCCCACCTCGACCACACCGGCTACCTGCCGCGCCTGGTGCGCCAAGGGTTCCGAGGCCCGATCTACGCCACCGCTGGGACCCGCGACGTCGCGGAGATCATCTTGATGGACAGTGCTCGGCTCCAGGAACAGGACGCCGCGTACCTGAACAAGGTCAAGGCCAGCAAGCACTCCCCGGCCCTGCCGCTCTACGGTGTCGATGACGCCGAGCTGGCCCTTCAGCAGTTCGTGACGCGGCCGTTCGGCGAACCTTTCGCGGTCGAAGACGGCGCGAAGATCACCTTCCGGCGCGCGGGCCACATACGGAGACCCGATCATGTTTGACCCCGAGCCGGCAGGCGCGGCCGACTTTGTCGTGGTCGAGTCGACCTACGGCGATCGCGTGCATGAGCTGGTCGATCCCGCCGAAGCACTCGGTGAGGTAGTACGGCGAACGATCGGCCGTGGCGGGACCCTTGCTCATTCCCGCGTTCGCAGTCGGGCGTGCGCAATCACTGCTGTACTACCTGTGGCGGCTGCGTGACGCCGGCCAGATTCCCGAGGTGCCGGTCTTCCTGGACAGCCCGATGGCGATCAACGCCAGCGACCTGCTCCACGCCCACCGAGCCAATCACCGGCTCCCACCGTCGGTGTGCGATCAGGTGTGTCGGGTAGCGACGTACACCCGGGATGCTGAGGCGTCCAAACGGATCTCGGCCAATCGTGCTCCGAAGATCGTAGTCTCCTCCAGCGGTATGGCCACCGGAGGTCGCGTCCTGCATCACCTCAAAGCATTCGCTCACGATGCCCGCAACACCGTGCTCCTCACCGGGTTCCAAGCGGCTGGCACTCGCGGCCGGGCCCTCCTCCAAGGCAGTCGGGAACTAAAGATCCACGGACAATGGATCACGTCGGTGCCGAGGTAGAAAGCCTCTCCATGCTCTCGGCACACGCTGACGCCGATGAGCTGATCCGCTGGCTCCAAGGCTTCGGTGACGGCAGCGGCGCCGGGCCGCGTCGGGTGTTCGTGGTCCACGGTGAGGCACAAGGCTCGGAGGCCCTGCGGTCGCGCATCAACCGCACCTTTGGATGGGCCAGCGGCGAGGCGGGCATCGACGGGCTGCACCCCGACGAGTGCGGCCGTCGTTCCGCGACAGAACCAGGTTCACCAGCTGTAGATGGATGGTCGCCGAGAAGAATGGCCGCGGCCGCCCCGGGCCCGTTTGTCGAGAGCGTTGCCGACGTGGGGGTTGAGCAAGCAACAACTCACCATGTGCAGCGCCACTGGCCTGTGCAGGGATCGAGGACGCCGCGAAGGACCCGAGGAGTCCGGCAACCAGGTCAATGGGAATCCCCGTCACCTGCAGGGGCGATGCCGGCGGCCGGGACGCTGCCGGCCAAGCCAACTAGAAAATCGTTCGGGATCCTCGGCCTCCATCTCGTCGAGAATGGCGGCGCGCAGGATCGCCCACTGGAGCTTGCGCTTCACAGAGGGTTCGAAGGCCAGCGCCAGATTGCTGACACGCCACCAGCGGGCTAGATCGCGCCAAGACTGTCCGCTCAACAGCGTCGTCGCCACTTCGCTGTAGAAGCCCCGGGTCCGGATCTCGGCGAGCACACGCGCGGTGGTGGGAGGCCGACCAACCGAAGTCCCCGAGGGCACTTCGTGCTGACCCGGTTGCCAAGTCCGGCCCTCTGAACGGTCGTCCGGCCACCCGCGCAACCAACTGTGCATCCACATGGCGAACCTCTTCCGCTCCCGACCCTGCAACACAGCGTCCGTGGGTTCCCATGATCCCTTGGTGGCAGGGGGCCTGACCCCGGTTCTTGGACACGCTGAATCCAGCATCTGGTGCTGGGGAAGCGAGATGATCCGAGAATCATGGCCAGGAAGAACTACTCCGAGGAGTTCCGTCGTCAGGCCGTCGACTTGTACGAGTCCACCCCGGGCGCCACGGTCCGCGGCATCGCCGATGACCTCGGCATCGTGCGCGGCACGCTGCGGCACTGGCTCGAGGCCTACGGGACCGGCAAGAAGACCGCCGCTGACGGGACGCTGACCTCCAGCCCACTGCAGTCCAAGAGCTCGTCCAGGAGCCCGTCGGCGGCGCCCGAGGAGACACCGGAACAGAAGATCGCCCGGCTTCAGGCCCGGGTGAACGAGCTCGAGGTCGAGACAACCAAGCTCACCACCGAGCGCGAGATCCTCCAACGGGCGGCCAAATATTTCGCCGGGGAGACGCGCTGGTGAGTCGCTTCCAGTTCGTCGCCGACAACTCCACCACCTTCGAGGTGAAGCGACTGTGCGAGCTCGTCGAGATCGAGCGCTCGTCCTACTACGCCTGGCTCAAGGCGGCCCCAGCACGCGAGGAGCGCACCCGAGCCGATGCCGAGCTCGCGGAACGGATCAGAGCGGTGCATGCCGAGGACAGCACCCAGGGTGCGCCACGGATCACCGCTGAGCTCAACGACGGCGCACCTGCCGGCGACCGCGTGAACCACAAGCGCGTCGCCCGGGTGATGCGCCTTGAGGGCATCCGTGGCTATGTGAAGAAGCGTCGAGTGCGGACCACGATCCCCGAGCCATCGGGGCAGAAGTACCCCGACCTGCTCAACCGGGACTTCACCGCCGAAGCCCCGAACGAACGCTACGTCGGGGACATCACCTACCTGCCGTTGGCCGACGGGACGAACCTGTACCTGGCGACCGTCATCGACTGCTACTCACGTCGCCTCGCCGGCTGGGCCGTCGCCGACCACATGCGCACCGAGCTCGTCGAGGACGCCTTGAAGGCTGCTGCCGGAACCCGCGGCACCCTCAAGGGCGCGATCTTCCACAGCGACCACGGGTCGGTCGGCGAAATCAACCGGTCGTCGCAACACCTTGAGTTCGGAGGTGTTCGAGCATGGCGACAGCGGACTGGAGCAAGAAGACCAGCGACGCGCCAGAGGAGCTTCGCCGGCAGTGGCGTGCTGACCGGGCGTTGCGGCCAGCGATGCGCTCGCCCGGGCGTCCTGACCCGTCCCGAGCGGTGCAACGGCAGTTCTGGCGGCTGATCGCCACGGGCATCACGTCGGCAGAAGCGGCGCTGGCGGTCGGTGTGTCAGTGCCGGTTGGGACCCGCTGGTTTCGCCACGCTGGCGGCATGCCGCCCATTTCGCTGGCCGAGCCCACCGGCCGCTATCTGAGCTTCGAGGAACGTGAGGAGATCGCCATCCTGCACGCCCAGGACAAGGGCGTTCGCGAGATCGCCCGCGCGATCGGGCGTGATCCCGGAACGGTCTCACGCGAGTTGCGCCGCAACGCTGCGACTCGTGGGGGGAAGCAGGAGTACCGGGCCACCGTGGCGCAGTGGAAGGCACAGCAGGCGGCCAAGCGCCCCAAGACCGCGAAGCTGCTCGAGAACCCGAAACTGCGGGAGTACGTCCAAGATCGGCTCGCCGGCAACGTTCGCCGGCCCGACGGCACGATCGTCACTGGCCCCACACCGGCCCCCTGGAAGGGGCTGAACAAGCCGCACCGTGCCGACCGGCGTTGGTCGCTGGCCTGGAGCCCGGAGCAGATCGCACAGCGGTTGAAGGTCGACTTCCCCGATGATGAGTCCATGCGCATCAGCCACGAGGCGATCTACCAGTCGCTGTTCATTGAGGGGCGTGGTGCGCTCAAGCGCGAGCTGGTCACGTGTCTGCGCACCGGACGTGCGCTACGGCAGCCGAGGGCCCGATCGCAGAACAAGCCCGGTGGGCATGTCACGGCCGATGTGGTTCTCAGCGAGCGCCCCGCTGAAGCCGAAGACCGCGCCGTCCCGGGTCACTGGGAGGGCGACCTGATCATCGGCACTGGCCGGTCGGCGATCGGGACGATCGTTGAGCGCAGCAGCCGCTCAACGATCCTGGTCCACCTGCCACGCATGGAGGGCTGGGGCGAGAAGCCCTACGTGAAGAACGGTCCATCGCTCGGCGGCTACGGGGCCGTCGCGATGAACGCGGCGCTGAGTGCGTCGATCACCAAGCTGCCCGAGCAGCTGCGCAAGACCCTGACCTGGGATCGCGGCAAGGAGCTCTCGGGTCACGCGCAGTTCGCGTTGGAGACCGGCACGAAGGTGTTCTTCGCCGACCCCCACTCGCCGTGGCAGCGGCCGAGCAACGAGAACACCAACGGCCTGCTGCGCCAGTACTTCCCCAAAGGCACGGACCTGTCGCGTTGGTCCGCCGAGGACCTCGAGGCCGTCGCTCACGCGCTCAACAACCGGCCCCGCAAGATCCTTGGGTGGAAGACACCTGCCGAGGTGTTCGATGAGCAACTACGCTCGCTTCAACAACCCAGTGTTGCATCGACTGGTTGAACCCAAGGTCTACTGCTCGAAGGACTACGCCAAGCTCTGCAAGAGGCTCGGCGTCACCCAGTCGATGGGTGCGGTCGGCTCCTCGGCCGACAACGCGTTGGCGGAGTCGTTCAACGCCACGATGAAGCGCGAGGTCCTCCAAGACGCCGCCTGCTGGAGCGACGAGGCGACGTGTCGCCGGCAGGTCTTCAAGTGGCTCGTGCGCTACAACACCCGCCGACGCCATTCCTGGTGCCGCTACCTGTCCCCGTCCACCTACGAGTCCAACTACGCCGCTACGCTGCAACCCGCTGCGTAATCACACCCTGTGTCCAAGATCCGGGGGCAGGGCCCGGGTCGAGCACCAGGGCCCAACATCCCATCGCGGCCGGGCTAGAGTCCGGATCTCCTCGCCGTGGCGCCCTGACGCAACGCGATCGGCCACTCCCTGAGCACATCAGGTCCTGGATCGGGCAGCTGCCCGGTCCGGGGGCGGTGGCCTATGAGGCCGGCCCGACGGGTTTCGTCCTGTCGCGGTCGTTGAATGGGTCCGGGATCCGGTGCGAGGTGGTGGCACCGTCCAAGCTGCAGCGGCCCTCTGGTGATCGGGTCAAGACCCACGCCAAGGACGCAGTCCACCTGGCCCGCTTGCTGCGGCTGGACGAGATCACCCCGGTCGTGGTCCCCACCGTCGAGCAGGAAGCGGCCCGTGACCTGGTCCGGGCACGCGAGGACGCTCGCGGTGACCTGATGCGGGCACGGCACCGGCTCTCCAAGCTGCTGTTGCCGCCAGGGACTGGTGTACTCCGGCGGCCACGCCTGGACCGCCAAGCACGATGCCTGGCTGCGTCAGGTCGGCCGGGACCGACTCGGGCTCGGCCCCGCGACGACCCGGATGACCTTCGAGTCTGACTACGATTCGGTCCTGCAGGTCCAGGCTCGACGCGACCGGTTGGATGCACAGATCACCGTCATGGCCGCCGAGTCCGAGTTCACCCCGATCGTGCGCCGGTTGGGCTGCCTGCGCGGCATCGGCACCCTGACCGCGTTCGCGTTCGCGCTCGCGGTCGCGGTCGGCGATTGGCACCGGCAAGACCATCGGCTGCTTCGTCGGCTTGGTCCCCTCCGAGCATTCTTCGGGAGCCTCCCGGGTGCAGGGTCCGATCACCAAGACTGGCAACAGCCACCTGCGCCGGCTGCTGGTCGAGGCGGCCTGGCACCACAGCGCCCGTCATGTCGTCGGGGCCACCATGCGACAACGGTGGGAACTAGCCGGGCCGAGCAGCCGGGCCCGCGGCGACCAAGGCAATCGACGCCTCCACCACCGGTGGATCACGATGCGCGCCCGCCACAAGCGCAGCGTGATCGCCAACGTCGCGATCGCTCGCGAGCTGACCGGCTGGTGCTGGTCGCTGGCCGTCCTCGAGGAGTAACTGCCCAAGACGCTTCAAGGACGCCACCGGTAGCAGCGCCCGGAGCGAACCGCGCTTGAGCTATGAGCAGCCCCCACCAACGATGGGGTGACGCTCGACCTAGACAAGTGGCCCGCTCCAGCCGAACACCCCGCCCTGCGGTACCCAACCCGCGTATATCAGCCTGACCGCGCGTCGCCAACGACACGCTCCCAACGGCACCCCGCGACGAAGCACGAGGCACCCGCCCACCCCGGCGGGTGCCTCACCCTGCCCTTGACAGCAGGTCACTCCATATCAGCTCAGGTCACTTCGACGACGTGGACCTCTTCAGTGACACATAGCCCAGCGCAACCCCGAGGCCGGCCACGAGCGGACCGAGCGCGGCCATAATCCGCCCGTTGGATGCCACTCCCTCGAGCCACCCGAGCTCGGGCCACCCGAGCCACTGCGCGGTCCACTCGACGCCGAGGGCTCTTTCCGTGGGCTCTACCTGCTCTTCTTCATTGTCCTGTTCCCGGTTACGGCCAGCGTGAGGGGCGACAGCATCGCCTATGACTCCCCGCACTTCTACCTCACGGTTGTGCTGGAGGGCTACCTGCTGGCAACCTGCATCAGCGGGCTGTTCTCAAGCCACTGGTGCATCAAGGTGTTCGGGATGCTGGCGTTCATCTTGGCCATCGCGGCTGCGGTGGTCTCGCTCACCACCTTCGTCTCCGTGTGGTGGTGCTTCTACGCCGCTATCCTGAGCCTATTGGTGTACGTCCATTTCAGCGGCCCGAATGTAAGCCTGTCGACACCTGATGCCGCCGCCCGCCCACGGCAATGCATCCCCCGACACGCTCACGAATACACACGATGGAAGAACGGGCCGATGACCATGCGGCATCGCGCGAGTCAGGTGACGGCAACGGGCACGCGTGCTGAAGTCTGGCCCCCGCGAAGCACCGTCCGGCTCGAGCGCCGGTCCAGTTGACGTACGCAGGGTAACGCCAATCGAATTACACAATTGTTCTTCTACCATCAGCGTGGCGCGCTTGACAGGAGCCTTCTACTATCTTCCATCGTGGAACAACAGCACCAGTGGTCACTCCTGTCACACACGCCGCCAGTCCGCCCGATGACGCTGCGGAGCGCCCTATGGCGCGCCAGCCGAACGGCACGCTTGCTCACCGTGCTGGTTGCTCTGTTCGGGCTGGCGATGCCGAACTCCGCCGGCGCGTTTCGACTGACTACCTCTACATACTTGTGCACCGGCTACGCGAGTTGCCAAGCCGCTGGCTACGGGAATGGCGGATACCGGTCGGCTGCATCCACGTCTTACTGGCGGATGTTCACGGGGTACAACTGCACCAATTACATGGCGTACCGGCTCATCCGGAACGGCATGCCCGATACCCGCCCTTGGGAGGGCAGCGGCAACGCCTCGAACTGGGGAGTCGAGATGGCGTCGATCACCGACCAGACCCCCCGCGTCGGTGCTGCGGCTTGGTACAAGCCCCACGTCACTCCCGCAGGTTCGGCCGGACACGTCGCGTACGTGGAAGAGGTGGTCTCTGACACCGAGATCATTGTTTCGGAGGCCTATTGGGGCGGGGACTTCCACTGGCGCCGGATAACCAAGACCGGGGGCGGCTGGCCGAGCGGCTTCATCCACTTCAATGATGCTGCGATCGAGCCCACGACACCTCCCGTTATCTCCGGCACTCCCGCGGTGGGCTCCGCGCTGGAGGTCGGAGTAGGGGCGTGGACTCCCACCCCCACGAGCGTGACCGTCCGCTGGCTGGCCGACGGTGTCGCCATCCCCGGTGCCACTACCGCTGGTTACGTGCCCACCCCCGAGGTCAAGGGCAAGACCCTCACCGCGGAGGTCACGGCTGAGCGAGACAACTACACCCCCGGCCGGGCGGCTCTCGCCACCGCACCGGTGGCGCCCGGAACCCTCCAAGCCACCGCGCCGCCGACCATCCAAGGCACCCCGGAGGTCGGCCAGACCCTGACGCTCAGCGACGCCACGTGGTCGCCGCAACCCTCGAGGACGACCACGCAGTGGTACGCCGACGGCGTACCGATCGACGGAGCGACAGGCACGACCCTCGTGCTCGGCCGAGACCACATCGACAGGCGCATCAGTGCACGCATCACCGGCAGCGCGAAGGCCTACCGCAAGCTCACAGCATCAGCGCCGGACACCGAACCCGTCCTCGCCAAGGCCATCAGGGTCACACGATCCTTCGCGATCCAGGGCCGACCCCGCCTGGCAAGCGTCCTCGTTGCCAAGGCGGGCGACGTCCGGCCGAGCAACGCCTCGGCGGCCTACACGTGGCTGCGTGACGGCAAGCCCATCGCCAAGGCGACCAACCAGGCCTACACCGTCCGGCGGAAGGACATCGGCCGCAGCCTGTCTGTCCAGGTCACGCTGACCCACACCAACTTCCGCGACGTCACCGAGACCGTTCCGGTGGCGGGCCCGGTCACCAGTGTCGCGACCATGAGAGTCCGCACCGAAGCCGCCCGGGGGCGCGTTGCGGTGGAGGTCAGGGTGAAGGCACCCGGAGTGCCCGCCCCGACGGGCGGCATCACCGTCACGGTCGGCAACCGAACCGTTGAGGGCCAGCTCATCGACGGGCTCGCACGACTGGTCGTCCGGAATCTCAGGCCCGGCACCGAGCCGTTGATCGTGCGCTACGCGGGCACCGACCTGGTCCCGCCCTCCGCCTCGCGCTCACGCGTTGAAATCCGGTGACACGACCGCCTCTCATCGTTTCACCATCGGACTCGAACACTGCGCGCACGCACGCGCAGGCCATCAGCCGGGTCGAACGGGTGCGCGAGCCGTTCCCTGGAGAACCGCCGAGTCCGAGGGTGCATAGATTGAGACTATGATGCATAGTAGTCACCGGGCGGGCGCCCGATTTTCCCCCGGATCCGGCGCCCGCCCCCCGATCCCGACGACGTGGGTCAGTGCGCCGTCCCGGCCACAAGCAGGCCTGGCAGCAGCAATGCGACGACCGGCGACGCAGCCATCGTGACGACCAGCGACTGCGCGAGCTGGCGCTGCCACCACGCGAGTTGACGCTCACCCACCAGCGGATCGAAAACCAGCCGGTGCACGCGCGGCCCAACAGATCCCGCCATCAACAGGATGGCACCGCGCGGAACGGGGACCGACCCACCCGGGCTCGACACTGCGAGCAGCGCTCGCATGACGGCCTTTCGACCGTGCCTACCCACGGCCACGTCGTCGGCCTCGAGCTCGACGAGGAGTCGGACCTGCGCACGCATGTTACGCAGCAAACCAACACGGACTGCCAGCCTGCCAGCGACGTCTGCGCCAAAGATGTAGCGGTGATGGCGGCGCTCCAGATGAGCGGACTCGTGTGCAATGAGCGCATCAAGAGCAGCGCCGGGTAGTGAAGTCGCAGCACTCTCAGTGACATACACCGCGCGGTAACGCCCCGGACAGCACCACGCCGCCGGGCGCGGACCAGGCACCACCAAGAGCGGCGCACCCGAGCAGCCGGCGTGGTCAATCTCTCGCGCCGTCGGTGCGCCGCGCAGGGCCCGCCGGTCGCGAACCACTCGTGCTTGTTCCGTCACCACTACGCCCATGACCACCGTCGCCAGACCCACTGCCACGAGGGCGGTTCCGTTCCAAGCAACACTGACTGCACCACTGGCGTACTGACTGTGGAGTTGTTCCTTGTCCGCGTGCAAGGCCCACATGAGGGCGCGCTCAAGGACGTCGTGCGCGAGGACGAGCAGGGCAGCGGGGACGGCGAGATAGCACGTGAGAGCGAGTCCCATCCAGGCGCGAAGGGCAAGCCCCGGATGCCGCACTGCCCACTCGACGGACGCGAGAAAGCGGTCTCCACCCAGACCGGCTGCCAGCAGAAGCACCAGGAGCGCGGCAGCGATGACGAGACTCATAGGCTACCTCGGTTCGATTCGTCCATCCCGTGCAGAGCGGTCCGGAGCGCCTCAACCTCGGCCTCGTTCAAAGTCCCGGTGAACATGAGCAGCGCAGCCGAGCGGTCGGAGGTGGTGTCGAGAGCCTGCTCCATGAGCCAGGCGGTGTACTGAGCCTCGTCGCGGGTTGCTCCGTAAAGGAATGACCGCCCCTTGCGTTCGCGATCAAGCCATCCCTTCGCCCTGAGGCGCTCGATGACGGTGATGGCGGTGGTGTACGCCACTTCGTGATGTGCGGCGGCCAATGCGTCGACGACCTGTTGGACAGTGAGTGGCTCATCGGCGCGCCAGATGGCGTCCATGATCCTGGCTTCGAGGTCCCCGAAAGATCGCATACCTTCTTCTACCACGCGTCGTGGACACGCCAACACATCCCATGCTGGACGCAGGCACGTCCGTGAAACGGCGAGGCGTCTACATTATTTCTACATTGCGTCGTAACGTAGAGGAATGAGCACCTCAACCGCCCTCCCCGCCAGCCAGGTACTGATCAGACGTATGGGCCTGGCCGATCTCGAGTTCGTCGTTGACGAGCACCTCGCACACTTTCCTGACAACGTGTTCGGCCAGATGGGGCGCCGCTTCCTCACCGAGTACTACCGAACCTTCCTCGACGGGCCGCACGCGGAAGCGGTGGTCACCGTGGCGGAAGGTTCACGAGTGGGCTACCTGGTCGGCATCCTGGACGTTCGGGAGCATCGTCGCCTGGTGCGCAAGTTCCACTCCCGCCGCCTCGCATGGCACGCCACCGCCGCACTCGCACGACGGCCGCGCATGGCAGCCGGTCTTGTGCGCAGGCGAATCTCGGTGCGACTCACCGCGTTGCGGAGCCGCGCGGGAGCGAACGGTAATGGTTCGGAAGCCATAGCCGTGCTCTCGCATGTGGCCGTAAGGGCCGAGGCCCGTGGGCTCGGCCTAGGCACCTCAATGATCCTGCAATTCGTAGAACGGGCACAGAATTCAGGGGCACAGACCGTCTCGGTGGCCACCCGCGCCGGCACAGCAGGGGCCGGGGAGTTGTATCGGCAGCTGGGATGGAAGCTCACCCGCGAACGAGACACTTTTGACGGCAGGCGCATCGAATTGTACGACCTCGACGTAACCGCGGTTCGATGAGGGCGCGGGTGGTCGCAGCCCTCCTTCTCGTCGTTGCTCTGACTGCTGCCTGTACGGGTTCTGCGCAGCGCACAGATGTCGAACCGGATGCCCCGACCGTTCAAGGCTCTCCGGACGAGACCGCCGCCGAACCGGTACAGCCGAGCGCAGATCCGACCATCAGCCCGGTGCCCCCCGACCAATGGGACGCAATGGTTTCGGTGGGGATGGTGCGACCAGGGTGTCCGGTCCAGCGGCGGGGCCAGCTGCGACGCATCGACATCGGCTTCATCGACTTCGACGGCACCGCTCAGCGCGGGCACCTGATCGTGAACCGGGACACGGCACGGTCCTTCGTGCGCATCTTCACGGCCCTCTTTGACGCACGGTTCCCCATCGCCTCGATGACCGGCGTGGAGTCGTTCGGCGGGGACACAAACGCAAGCCTGAGAGCAAACAACACCTCGGCGTACAACTGCCGGCGGTTGGACCAGATCAACGCCCCGCCCCTGGAATCACCCCACGCGAACGGCAGGTCCGTCGACATCAACCCGGTGCAGAACCCGTGGATGGACCTGCGCTGTGACTGCTGGGTGCCGGGCAAGCGCAACAGCGCCCGTACGCCAGGCCCCGGCAAGATCCTTCCGGGCGACGAGGTAGTGCGACTGTTTGAGGCCGAGGGCTGGATCTGGCAGAACATCAAGGTCCCCGACTACATGCACTTCGACACCGGCTACCCATCCGTGCCCTACGAGCGCCCGGCCCGGACTACGACGCCCTAGTCGATCGCGGCCCAAGCCGGACCGAGCCGCGGAACCGGCCAGCATCGGACCATTCATGCGACTTGCTAAGACGCTGGCAACTATGTTGAATAGTAGTTCTTCGGGGACAAGCCTCCGGTGGTTCGCGGTCACGCCCAGCCATGGGCGTGACCCGAACAGCGGGAGCATCAACACGGGGACCTGTCGTCTACCCCAAGGAAGTCATGCCTGCACGAGCATCGGACCAGCTGCATGGGTAGCCATCGGGGAAGTCGCAGGCGACCGGCGAAGGCGCCGGCGCCACAGGCGAACCGACACCGTGCGATCACACCGACCGCCGGCAGGCGGCGATCCACTCCCCCGCGAGCATCTCGCACGGGCTACCGATTCCTCAGTCTCGCCCTCCGCCCTGCGGCAATGGGTGTCATAGCTCTCACCGCCTCTTCAGTGGGTGTCCTCTACGGGATAGACGCCGATGTCGCGCCGACTGGCCACTCGACATTCGACGCCGCGGGCCCAGAACCTTCCACCGACATGCCGGCTGCCCCGACCGGGCGTCGGCCCGTCGTGAGTCGCAGCTCACGTCGCCTCCGCGGCGACGCTCCAGCCTCGAACTCGTTGCTCGCTGCTGCCGAGCAGCAGTCCCTCGAGCGTGCAAGGACCTTGAAGACGTACGCCATCCAAGCCGCTGCGCAATCGGCGAGGATTGAGCGCGATCAGTGGACATTGCCCACCGCCTACGTCGCCCTCACAGCTCGCTTCGGCGACTCTGGATTATGGGCGAACCTCCACACCGGTCTCGACTTCAACGGCGATGAGGGCGATCCGATCTACTCAGTGGCCAACGGTACGGTCACCGCGGTCGGGTACGACGGCTCCTACGGCAACAAGACGGTCGTCACGCTCGAGGACGGCACCGAAATCTGGTACGGCCACCAGAGCGCGGTCTTTGTCGGCCTGGGCGAAGCGGTGCGTGGCGGAGAACAGATCGGGACGATCGGCTCGACCGGCAACGTGACCGGCTCCCACCTCCATCTGGAGGTCCGGCCCGGCGGCGGCGATCCGGTTGATCCATTCACCGTCTTCGCGGCGAAGGGCCTTCTCTAGCTCGACGGAGGTTCGGACGTGCTCGGCTCTTGATCAGCCCTCCGCCTTCTGGAGGGTTGAACGGCCGTCTACCGAAGTCGGCAGCCTCTTCACCTGGATTGGGACGGTGTCGTGACTGAGGGTCCTACTTCGCTGCGCTGAAGCGCATCACGTGGCCCTGCGCCGAAACGCGCACCGCCACGTCCTTCAAGCCGGCAGCATCCAAACCCTGCGTCAGCTCGACTGGCGAGATGATTCGGTGCGGTGAGCCGTCAAGCCGGTGCACGAGCCGAGCGAGCGCTGTGCTGGTGAGGTCGTAGCCGACAAGCAGGCCACCTTGCCGGAGCGTCCGAGCGGCCTCCACCAAGGCCTTCTCCCAGTCTATGACGTGGTGAAGCATGAGGTATGACGTCACAACGTCGAACGACGCCGAGTCGTACGGAAGGCCCGTCACATCAGCGCGTTCGACTCTCACGTTGGACATCCCACGCAGCAGCTGCGAGGCGGACCTCACCATGACGTCATCCACGTCGGTGACGATGATCGTTGCCTCCGGGAACCCGCGCGCCATGGCTTGGGCCATTGCACCGCTCCCGCCACCGATCTCGAGAACGCGGCCCGTGGGTCGAACGCCGTCCAATGCCCACGGAAGCACGTAGCGCTCCGCTACCCACCGCCACGGACCGCTCCGGCAAAATGCGCGCTCGATGGACGACATGACGGGCATCAGTCGAACAGCCCTTGCATTGTGGCGATCTCCTTGGTCTGCGCAGTCTCGGTGTCCCCGGCGAGAGCGACGGCGTCGGGATAGTGCCCAGCCTGTTGCTCCGCCTTGGCCATCTCTACGGCTCTGCAGTGGTGCTCGATCATCATGGCAAGAACATCTGGTCGAAGTCAGCAACCGGGGCGATCATGAGCCCCACCTCGCCGACGCTCAACGACGCGGGCGAGCGACATCTCGGGTCCGGTGCAGCCCGCGCACCCCGTGGCATTCACAGCGGGACTTGCCAGGTGCCGATGAGAGTGCTCATCCTGGCCAACCAGTCTCCCCACACTCCGGTCACCTGCAAGATCCCGAGCAGGACCAAGAGCGCACCGCCCCCCCGCGTGACAACTGCGGCATGTCGGCGGGCGAACGCGAAGGCCCTGAAGACGTGAGAGACACCGAAGGCGGCGAGCACGAACGGGACGCCAAGTCCCAGGCTGTAGGCAAAGGACAACAGCGCGCCCCGTCCTGCCGTTCCACTCGTGGTGGCGAGCGACAGCACGGCCGCCAGCGTCGGCCCGATGCACGGAGTCCAGCCGATACCGAACATCACCCCTAGCAGCGGCGCACCCGCGATCCCCACCTGAGGTTGGTAGCCAAGGCGAAACGTCCGAGCTGTCCCGGGGATGAAGCCGAGCACACCGGCGAAGACGAGCCCAAGCATGATCGTGACGACCCCCAACGCGCGCACGATCGCGTCCTGGTACTGGATCAAGGTCGAGCCAGCGGCGCCGAACAGCGTCCCGTAGCTGGTGAACACGGCCGAGAATCCGAGCACGAACATCACTGAGCCGATGATCGTGAGCGAGCGTCCTTGCCTGCCGGACCCTGCTGCCACGTCGGCACCTGATGCTCCGCTGACGTAGGCGAGGTAGCCCGGGACGAGGGGAAGGCAGCACGGGCTTGCGAAGGAGACGAGCCCCGCCACCATTGCGATCGGAATGGCAAGCAGCAGCGGACCGTAGGCGACAGCCTCTCCGAGAGACGCGAGAGTCACTGGATCTTCTCCGTGTCCGCGATCAACGAGCGCAACGTGGATCGATCGACACGACCGATCACCCGTGCGCGGACCACGCCGGCTTCGTCGACCACCAGCGTCGACGGAACCGCGCTGACCGGAACTATTCCGTTGAATTTGGCGAGCAGAGATCCGTCCCGGTCGTCGAAGCTGGGATAGGTGATCCCGTAGGTGCGCTCGAACTTGATCGCGGCAGCCGGCTCGTCGCGCACGTCGATGCCCAGGAAACGCACGCCCCGCCGCGCCGTCTCCTGCGAGATCGCGGCCAAGTCCGGGGCCTCGGCTCGACAGGGGCCGCACCACGATCCCCACACATTGATGACCAGGACATGTCCGAGCTGATCGGCCACGGAGAGAGTGGTGTCCTCCCCCAGGGTCGGCCCCTCGAGCTTCGGCAGCGGGATTCCTCGTTCACCGGGATAGAGCGTCGTGCCCGTCCCGAAGCTCGGGGAACCTGCTCGCGAAGACGCACCGCTGAGCTGACTGGCCTGCCACAGCGCGAGCGACACCAGGCCGACCACGATCACCGCCACCATGGGCCCCCTTGACGACCTCGCGCGCCCAGCCACAGCATCACCCATCTACTATCGTTAGTAGTTGATACTAGACCGATAGCCTCCGTCTTTCGAAACCCGGAGGCAGTGAAGGACGTGCCTCATGCCCACTCAGCCGCGTGATCGCGTACTTGGCCTGTCCGCCAAGGCGCGCCGGCTCGTCTACCCCCTGCTGGCAGTTACCGTGGTCGTGATCGTTGTGGGCACGCTCGCGACGCGTGGGAGCGCAGCGGAGGACGGGCCCCGCGTCGGCGGTGACCTCCACGCCGTGGGCGAGGTGGGCGATCGGCTGTTTGCCGCCGGCCACAACGGTGCCGGTTACCGTGCAACGAGCGGCGCGTGGACGCAGATCGATGCCCTGGACGACAAAGACGTCATGGCGTGGGCGCAGGCAGGCGCGTCGCTTCTGGCCGGCGCTCATGGTGGGCTCTACCGCTCTCTCGACAACGGGTCGACGTTCGATGTGGTCCAGGACCTCCCCGGGAGCGACGTCCACGCGGTCGGAGCAGTCGGCGAGCGCGTGTACGTCACGTCACCGGAGTTCGGTGTCGTCGTGTCGGATGACGGCGGAACGACCTTCGAGTCGGCCAGCGCCGCCGGCCTGGACTTCATGGGGACCATATGGGTCGATCCGTCCAACCCCGACGTGGCCGTTGCCCCGTCCATGCAATCTGGCGTGGTGAAGACCACCGACGGCGGTGCCACGTGGGCGTCGATGGGCACGTCCTCGGGCTCGATGGCGGCAGCTGTCGACGCCTCCGGCCAGCGGATGGTGACGATTGGCATGGATGGGTCTGAGTCCAGCAACGACAGCGGAGCCACCTGGACACTGCTCGAAGTACCCGCTGGGGCCAGCGCTGCCACCTACACTTCGGACGGCGAGCTCGTCGTGGCGGTACTGTCTGGCGAACGCGCGCAGCTCTACACGTCTGTGAACGGGGAATGGGATCTCCTCACCTGAGGTCTTACACGTAGGAGGGGTCGGTATGCGTCCACTGGGCGAACTCGAAGCCGTCGTCATGGAGCATGTCTGGTCCGCCGACCGACCCTTAGCGGTCCGCGACGTCCTGGAACGCATGGATCGCGAGCCGCCACTGGCCTACACCACAGTGCTCACCGTCCTGGACAACTTGCACCGCAAGGGCTTCCTGGCCAGGGACAAGGCGGGGCGCGCCTACCTCTACCGACCGACCAAAGGTCGAGCGGAACACACCGCGGATCTCATGCATGAGCTTCTCAGCGACAGTGGGGACAGCTCGGTCACCCTGTTGCGATTCCTGGACCGGATGTCGCCCGCCGAGGTCGAGCGCTTGAAACGGGCCATCGGTGACTAGCGCTCTGGTCCTCGTTGCCTTCGCAGTAACCGCGGGTACATGGGGAGTTTCGGCGCTGACTCAGGCACGATGGACCGCACGAGCCCCACGGTTGGCGATCGCAGCGTGGCAGGCGCTGGCGACTTCGGTGCTGTTGAGCATCGCCGCCGCCGGCGCCGCTCTGGCGATCGGTTTCCAGCATGTTCGCGGCGACCTGGCGCAGCTCTTCAACGTGTGCGTCGAAAACCTCAAGCACGGTTACGCCTCTCCCGGGGGCACGGTTGTTGCGACCCTCGGGCTGGCCAGCCTGAGCATCCTGGCGACGCGTACCCTGTGGTGCACCCTCTCGATCTGGCGTCAGGATGCAAACGAGCGTCGGGCTCGCGTCGCCATGCTCGACCTGGTTGGCCACGCCGGCATCGTTCCTGGGGTGCTCGTTCTTGACCATCACGCTCCCTATGCGTTCTGCATCGGCGGTCGGCGGCACCGAGTTGTCGTGACAAGTGCGCTCCTGGACTCACTCGACCCGTGCGAGCTCGATGCCGTCGTCGCCCATGAGGCAGCTCACCTGCGCCAGCGCCACCACGCGGCCCTCATGATCTGTCGCATCACTTTCGGGACGCTCGCGCCCTTCTTCCCTGCGTTCCGAACCGCGTTGCCACACGTACGGCTCTTCGCAGAGCTTTCCGCCGATGACTCCGCTCGGAAGCGCGTCGGAGTCGCACCTCTGCGGTCGGCGCTCCTCCACCTCGCCCGCATTCCTGCTCCGTCGGGGACGCTCGCCGCGAGCGCCAGTGACGTCGAGACCCGCCTCGTACGCCTGACCGATCAGAAGGCCGGCTTGCCGCGACACCGCGCGGTTGTCGCCGGTGTGACCATCGCAGGGCTCGTCGTCGTGCCACTCGCCCTGGTCGCCGCGCCTGTCGTTGCGATGGCGTGGGAAGGCATGTGCCTCATCGGTTAGCTGTGATGTCCAGGGAGGTTGTACCGCCCGGAATCGGTGAGCCTGCCTGACAGGTGAAGGCCCCCGGTTGTGAAGTGGAGCTGTCTAGTTCAACGCTTCACCGACCGGAGGCCCTCGTGTCCCACGCTAACGCTGCCCTAACCCCGCGAGCCCGTCTGAGGCTTGCCCAGCTCGTTGTCGACCGCGGTTGGACCCATGCCGCAGCAGCCAAGATGTTCATGGTCGCCCCGCGTACCGCCAAGAAGTGGGCTGATCGCTACCGGAACGAGGGGCCGGCCGGGATGGTCGATCGCAGCTCGCGGCCGAAGACCAGCCCGACCCGGACCAGCCCGGAGGTGGTGCGTCAGATCGTGCGACTGCGGTGGCGTCACCGACTGGGGCCGGTCCAGATCGCCGGCAGGCTCGGCATGCAGGCCTCCACCGTGCACGCGGTGCTGGTGCGGTGTCGGATCAACCGTCTGTCCCGCATCGACCGTGTCACCGGTGAGCCCTTGCGCCGCTACGAGCACCCGTACCCCGGTTCGCTGATCCACGTCGACGTCACCAAGTTCGGCAACATCCCTGACGGCGGCGGCTGGCGGTACGTGGGACGCACCCAGGGGCGCCACAACGCCGAAGCCACCGCCCGCAGGACCGGGGAGCGCGGCAAGCGGTACCGGCCGCTCATCGGAACCGCCTACGTACACACCGTGATCGACGACCACTCCCGCTTGGCCTACGCCGAGATCTGCACCGACGAGCGGGCCGCGACTGCGATCGGTGTCATGCAACGCGCGGTCGCGTGGTTCGCCGACCACGGCGTGAGCGTCGAGCGTGTGTTGTCCGACAACGGCTCGGCCTACAAGTCCCACGCCTGGCGCGACGCATGCGCCGAGCTCGGGATCACACCGAAACGGACTCGCCCCTACCGCCCGCAGACCAACAGCAAGATCGAGAGATTTCACCGCACCCTGGCCGACGGCTGGGCTTATGCCCGCTTCTACGAATCAACCGAGCAACGCAACACCGCGTTGCCGACCTGGCTGCACTTCTACAATCACCACCGCGCCCACTCCGCCATCGGAGGCCGGCCGCCGATCACCCGACTGAACAACGTGCCTGGACATCACAGTTAGCCAGTCCCCGCGACAACACGCATCAGCACGACCGCCAGGATTCTGAATCGACCGGGATCGTCCGCGCCCTTTGACGTCCATCTACTATCCTCCCTAGGAGACGCCGAGGATAGGACCAAGATGGCACGTATGAGGTGGCGAGCGCAGAAGAGCGCGGCCGACAGACAGTTGTCGAACTGGACGCGACGGCGGGTGCTTTCGTGGTCGTTGTTCGTGCTTGCTGGGGTCATCGCGGTCCAGCACGTGGTCGCCCATGGCGGGTTCCAGCCACTCCCCTTGTCGATGGGCTGGCAGGATCTCCTGGTGGGCTACCCGATGGCGGCCGTTCTCGCCGTGGCAGGTGCCATCGCCCTGGACCCCAACCCGAGGATCTGAGGGCCCCAGGTGCTTCCTCTGTCGTTGCCAAGTCCTGCGCAAGGCGTCTGGTACCTCGGTCCTCTGCCCCTGCGCGCGTACGCGCTCTGCATCATCATCGGCATCATCGCTGCCATCTGGCTCGCCGAGCGTCGCTGGGTATCACGAGGAGGCGAGCCGGGCGCAGTCTCGGACGTCTCCCTGTGGGCCATTCCCTTCGGCATCGTCGGTGGTCGCCTCTACCACGTCATCACCGACCCCCAGCTGTACTTCGCTGACGGACAGAACCCGTGGAACGCCTTTGCTGTCTGGCGCGGAGGCCTGGGCATCTGGGGGGCAATCGCTCTGGGTGCCGTGGGTGCGTGGATCGGAGCACGCCGCGCGGGCATCTCCTTCTCCGAGCTGGCGTGGGCGCTCGCACCCGCCATCCCGCTCGCCCAGGCCATTGGGCGCTGGGGAAACTGGTTCAACCAGGAGCTGTTCGGTAGACCCACGGACCTGCCGTGGGGTCTTCGCATAGACCCCGAGCATCGTCCGGTCGGCTACGAAGCACAGACGACGTTCCACCCGACCTTCCTGTACGAGTCAATGTGGAATCTCGGACTGGCCGGACTGCTGATCTGGGTCGGAGGACGGTTCCGGATGACCGGCGGACAGCTCTTCGCGGTGTACGTCATGGGCTACACCGCCGCACGCAGTTGGATCGAATACCTGCGCATCGACACCGTCAACCATGTCCTCGGGGTCCGCCTCAACGTGTGGACCAGCATCGCCGTGTTTGTCGCTGCGGCTGTGGCCTTCTCCATTGCCACTCGGCGGGCACATGCGGTCGAAGCTCGTGGATCGACCGGCGAGCTGGTGCCGTGACGCGACGAGCAACGCCCGGCCTTCTCGTGACCCTGGTGGGTGTGGTGGTGATCGCTGGTGCACTCGCCGGTTGCTCAGGCGGCGAGGCGACCGACCGGACCGGGTCTCCCGATCCCGCGATCGTCGAAATCGCAGAGCCCGACCGTGTCGTGGTCGACGACTTCGAGGCCGTCCTCCTTGACGGTTCGGAGGTCAGCTCCTCGCGCCTCGACGGTGTGGTCACAGTCGTCAACGTCTGGGGTTCCTGGTGCGGCCCCTGTCGCGTCGAGGCACCCGTCCTTCGCGAGGTCTCCCAGCAGTACGACGATCGCGGCGTCGAGTTCCTGGGTCTCAACGTGCGCGACAACGACGCCGCTGCCCTCGCCTTCGAGAGACGGTTCAAGATCTCGTACGACAGCGTGACCACGTCGGACTCCCCCCGGGTGTCGCTCGCGTTCGGCGGGCTGCTCACCACCGCCGCCGTCCCGATGACCGTCGTGGTTGACCCTGAGCGACGGGTTGCTGCTCGTGTCATCGGCGCAGTGTCGGCCGCAACCCTGAGGGCATTGCTCGAGTCGGTGCTCGAAGAGGCCGACGACCGGGACGGACGGTGAGCGGCGCGGAACCCGGCCGGACCGCCGTGCGGCCGCTCCTCGCCCTGGGGTCGGGCGCTCTCCTTGCGGGCGCCTACCAGCCTGTGGACCTGCCGGCGCTGTCGATCCCCGCAGTAGCCGTATTCAGCGCGGTGGCCTGGTCGGGCACGTGGCGGGCCGGAGCCCTGGCCGGAGCCGCTTTCGGCCTCGGCTTCCTTGGCCCGCTGCTCTGGTGGCTCTCGGGTTCGATCAGCCCTGGCGCATGGCTGGCGCTGGTTGCTGTGCAGGCTGGCTGGTTCGCCTTGCTGGGCAGCGCTATCGCGACCGTGCGTTCCTTGCCAGGGGTGGCGTGGTGGACGGCCGTTCTGTGGACGGCGGTGGAGGTGTTGCGTTCAGCGTGGCCATTGGGAGGGTTGCCGTGGGGGCGTCTCGGATTCTCCGCACTGGACACCGTGTGGCAGGGGTGGTTGCAGTGGGGCGGGGTGACCATCACCACCTTTGTCCTGGCCCTGGTAGGCGCCGCGACCGGGCGTCTGGTCGTGTCTCGCGGCCCACGCGCCGCGCCCCTCGGGGTGGCAGGGCTCGTGGCGGCCGCATCGATGGCGCCGGCCACCATGGCCGCGAAGCAGCCTCGGACCGACGACAACGCGCGCGTGGCAATCGTGCAGGGCGGAGTTCCCGGTGCCGGCAACCGGCTGGTGGACTACCACCGCGAGGTCACTGACAACCACGCCCGCGAGACGTTGGCTCTGTTCGCGCGACGTGACGCCTCTGGCCAACCTGCACCTGACTTCGTGCTCTGGCCGGAGAACGCGACGGCCGTGGACCCGGTGACGGACGAGCGAGCCAATCGCGCGATCCGGGAGACCGCGCGCGCGACGGGTGTACCGCTTCTGGCCGGGTCCGTCACGGACGGGCCGGGCGCGGATGGCGCCCGCAACCAAGGCATCGTCTGGTCATCCAGTGGCGCACCAGGTCAGCGCTACACCAAGCGACATCTGGTGCCGTTCGGTGAGTACGTCCCTTGGCGAAGCCTTGCCACCAGGGTCTCGAACCGTCTGATCGAGATTCCTCGCGACATGGTCGCGGGCACGGTAGGTGCGCCCCTCGACGTGGCTGGCATCCCCGTCGCCGACGCGCTGTGCTTCGATGTGGCCTACGACGACGTCATTGCTCCACAGGTACGTCGGGGCGCATCGCTGGTTACCGTCCAGACGAGCAATGCGATGTTCCTGGGCACCGCGCAGCTGGAGCAGCAGTGGGACATCAGTCGCGTTCGGGCCATTGAGTCCGGGCGTGCGGTGGTGGTCGCGTCCGTCAACGGCGTCTCAGGAGCTATCGGTCCCGATGGGCAGGTGATCGCCAGGCTGGCCACCAGAGGCACCGCCAGTGCGGTCGTGGAAGTCCCGCTCGCCCGGACCCTCACGCCCGCGATGCGGTGGGGGCCGTGGCCCGGACGCGGGGCCGTCTCCCTCGCCCTCCTCGGCTTGGTCGGGGTCCTTGTCCGCCGACTGCGATCGCGTGGGCCGCTAGCGTCATCGGCGACGCCAGGTGGATCTGGCGCTCGCTGACCACGCCTCGGACTGCCCCCGCTGCCGCTCTGCCTTTCTGCGCGGGCCAGCTGATTCTGTCGATCAGATTCGACAGCACATGTCGGTGTGAGGCAGAAGCACTACCTCGACCGGTGAAGTCGTTGTCGATGACTGTCGACAGCACCCCAGGGGCTGGCGCAGTATGGACGGATTCGTTCGTTCCCTCAGGGGTGGGTGGTGCCGCCAGATTCTCGGGTGGAGCTGTATGCAGCCATCCGGCGTGATGCACGCTCGGGGCTGTCTATCCGGGCGTTGCAACGCAAGCATCAGGTGGGCCATGCGACCGTCGTTGCGGCGCTCGCGTCGGTGTGGCCAGAACCCCGTAAGCCGCTGCCGGCGCGACCGTCTCGCCTGGACGCGCACAAGCCGATCATCGATGAGTGGCTCCGGATCGACCTTGACGCACCGCGCAAGCAGCGGCACACCACCAAGCGGATCTTCGATCGCCTCCTCGACGAACACTCGGCTGAGGGACTGACCTACGGAATCGTCCGGCGGTATGTCGCGGAGCGTCGGCGCGAGATCCGCATCGAAGCAGGCCGCGAGCCCGCCGCCGCGTTCATCCCTCAAACCCACCTCCCCGGCGCTGAGGCCGAGGTCGATTTCGGCGACGTCTCGATCAAACTCTCGGGCCAGCAGGTCGTGTGTGCGTTGTTCTCGTTGCGGCTGTCGTACTCGGGCAAAGCAGTGCACCGCATTTTCGCGTCCGCCGGGCAGGAGGCGTTCCTGGAGGGCCATGTGCACGCATTCAGCGTCCTCGGTGGCGTCCCGGTCGGCAAGATCCGCTACGACAATCTCAAGGCCGCGGTTGCCCAGGTCATCGGGTTCAGTCGCCAGCGAGTCGAGACCGAGAAGTGGATCGCGTTCCGTTCCCACTACGGCTTCGACGCCTTCTACTGTCAGTCTGGCTTGACCGGGGCGCACGAGAAGGGCGGTGTCGAAGGCGACATCGGCTGGTTCCGCCGCAACCACCTCGTCCCGGTTCCAGAGGTCGACTCCCTCGTCGAGCTCAACGAGATGGTCGACCGCTGGGACACCGAGGACGACGAACGTCGGATCAGCAACCGCGCCAAGACCGTGGGCGAACACTTCGCGATCGAGCAACCACTGCTGGTGCCGTTGCCGATCGACCGGTTCGAGACCGGCCGCTGGTTCACCCCGCGCGTCGACCGCTACGCCCAGGTCACGGTCCGCACGAACCGCTACTCGGTGCCCACCCGCTTCATCGGCCGCAACGTGCGGATCCTGCTGCGAGCTTCCGACCTCATCGTCTACGACGGCCAGACCGAGGTGGCTCGTCACGAACGCCTGATGACCAAGGCTGGCGCGCGCCTGGAGCTCGATCACTACCTCGAAGCCCTCCTGCGCAAGCCCGGAGCAATGCCCGGAGCCACCGCCCTGGAACAGGCCCGCGCAACCGGTCGCTTCACGCCGATCCACGATGCATGGTGGACCGCAGCCCGCCGGGCGCACGGTGACGCCGAAGGGACCCGGGCACTGATCGCGGTACTTCTCCTTCACCGACACACCGCGCACGAGCAAGTCGTTGCCGGCCTCGCCGCCGCACTCCGCGCGGGTGCACTGACCGCCGACGCTGTCGCACTGGAGGTCCGCAAGGTCAGCGACACCGACGAGCCAGCCGTGCCCGTCGATCCGCCGGTGGCGTCGCCAGTCGACACCGACCGGGTGCCCTCGCTCACCGAACGACGACTTCGGGCCGCACAGCTGCCCCCGGACACTCGTCCGTTGCCCACTGTCGACCAGTACGACCAACTGCTGCCGAGCCGACGGCGCGGCCAAACATGAGAGGAAGCCGTGCCCCATGACTCAACCAACGACTCGCAGGCGACGCGGGATGACAGAAGAAGCCGCCGACGCGGCCATCGACCAGGCGTGCCGGATGCTACGGCTGCCCACCATCCGGGCCCGGTTCGATGATCACGCCAACCTCGCGAGCCGCGAGCAGATGTCCTACCGCGGATTCCTCGCCGACCTGCTGCTGGCCGAATGCGACGACCGGGCGCGACGACGCTCCGAGCGCCGCATCAAGGCCGCCGGCTTCCCCCGAGAGAAGGCGCTGCGCGACTTCGACTTCGAGGCCAACCCGAACATCGACCCGGCCACCATCCACACCCTCGCCAAGAGCGACTGGGTCAAGAAGGGCCTCCCGCTGTGCCTGATCGGCGACTCCGGTACCGGCAAGTCCCATCTGCTCATCGCCCTCGCGACCGAGGCAGCGATGGCCGGACACCGAGTCAAGTACACCCTTGCGACGAAGCTCGCGAACGAGCTGGTCGAAGCCGCCGACGAGATGGTCCTGACCAAGACCATCGCCCGCTACGGCCGCGTCGACCTGCTTTGCATCGACGAGCTCGGCTACATGCAACTCGACCGCCGCGGCGCGGAACTCCTGTTCCAAGTCCTCACCGAACGCGAAGAGAAGGCCTCGGTCGCCATCGCCTCGAATGAGTCATTCTCCGGCTGGACCAAGACCTTCACCGACCCACGCCTGTGCGCCGCCATCGTCGATCGCCTCACGTTCGGCGGCAACATCATCGAGACTGGCACCGACTCCTACCGACTCGCCCACGCACAGCGGGGCAGCGCGTAGAGATCCGAGCGACCTTCGAGCCAACGGATCCCGTCCCCACTACGTCTTCTATCGACGTAGGCCCCACATCACATGGAGGAATGAGTTGGACGCTAATCAAGAAGAACTAGTCAAGCTCCTGAAGGCTGAGCTGAATGCTGAGATGGACGAGCCCCCTCCCGGCGAGCCGGACCTGGATTTCGTCAGGAGTCAGGGACTCCGTCGCCGGCGGCTACAGACGGCGCTCAAGGCTTCGCTACTTCTCGTAGTAGTCCTGGCGCTCACGACGTTGCTACTGCTGGCTCTTCGAGGCATGTGAGAAACACGCCAGTCCCGAGCTGGGCGCGAGAGAACTGAGATCTCGCGCCCAGCTCGCGGTCTGTCAGGAGAAACCGTTCACCCATCCACCGCACGAAACGATGGATCCCCCGTTGGTCCTGCAAGCTCGGATGGAGATCCCTGCATCTTCAGTGATGGAGTAGCTTGCCGAGTTCGAGCTGCCGGCACCGCCCAAGGCATAGACAGTCTCGACCGCACCGTTCGGACGAAGCAGCTGCGCGGCTGCGCCATATCCGTCCGTTGCCGTGTCGCTGGCGGTCAGCGTGTTTGAGCCGTCCGTCCAGCTCGCAGTGACTCCCGTGGTGGTCGCCGAGAAGCTGTTGGCCGAGGCGGGCGACGCCATGACCAAGGTCGCGGCGAACGTGACTGCCGCGCATGTGAAGATCTTCGAGCGCATAGTTGTTGTTTCCCCGTCACCGGCGACACGTGCAGGCCCAGGGCAGGCTGGGCAACGCGTGCGTCGAAGGGATCTTCGGCCTCGATGAAGTGCTGCCGGCACTCATCGACAATTTCGGGCCGCCTCGCCCCTACTGCTCCCAGTTCTCATCGACAACCGCTGCCAGAACTGGTCGACATAGCCAGCCAGCATTGCCGCCCGCTTGCAGCACCATCGAGGGGTGGCCTATGCGTGCAGGTAGGCGGCATCGACGACGCAGGTGGTGAAGGCCCCGAGTCTCCTAGGGTTTCCCGCCTCAGTAGCGTCCACGCATTCTCGGCCCAGATCGCGCCTGCCATGACGGCAAAAGTTCGCGCGGGGAACGCGCGAGGTGCAGAGTGTGGGACACCCGGTGACTGCGATGAACTTTGGACTGCCGTGACATCGCTGGCGACGCTGCGCTCCGGGATGACTAAGCCCAAGACGCCGTTGCCGTTCTGGGGTACTCGGCTTCTCTTGGTCACCTGTTCGGCGTCAACTTATGGATCCTCAAACTGCCCTCGTATGCCGGGATCTGATCCGGTGGGTCACCCGATCCGCACGTCGCCGCTGGCCTCGACGGAAGTCAGGCCGTCGGCACCCAAGTATCGGACCGACACCCGACGACGGCCGGGTTTCAGACCCTTGAACCGTGCAGATGCCCGTCCGTCGACGAGCCGCACAGAGCGCCGACGGCCTCCCAGACTCACCTCGACATCTCCGGCAGGGCTCACCGCCACTCCGGCCGGGGCTTGGACATTGACCTTGATCTGAGCGCTGCCAGGGCCGCCAACGGTGCGGACTTTGGCGCTCGGAACTGCAGTCACCGGGCCGACCATCGACGACAGCTGGCTTGCCTGGACGCGTCCTTCGTACGTCGCAGTCACGCGGGCAGAAAGCTGCGTTCCGAAGTCCTCGGGAGCGGCTACATAGGTGGTCTGGGTCGCTCCGACGATCTCCATCCCGTTGCGAAGCCACTCGATCGTCAGGGCGGCATCTGGCGGATCGTAGGCGCCCGGCTGCAGGAGCAGCTGGGAACCCACGCTGGCCGTGCCAGTGATCGTGGCGGGGGCCAGGATCTGCACGGGCTGCGAGGCGACCTCGGCTTCTCGGATGAGCTTCCCTGCGCGTCGGCGGATGATCGGGAGGGCGTCGTAGAGGTACCGCCCTGGACACGCCGTCTCGTTGGTGTCCCGGTGCCCAGCGATGACGCGCAACAGGACGAGGTCATTGGCATCGTAAAGATCGCTGCCTTCGGACCGGACACGAACCCTGCCCCTCGGCCAGCCACCATTCTCGTGCACCTTCCACGCTGCGATCTGCGCCACGGACCGGAGGACCGAGCGGGCCGGGCGCACTTCGTCGAAGTTTCCGATCACAGCGATGCCGGTCGAGGACGAGTTGAATCCTCGCGTGTGCGCGCCCCGTACCAAGCGCTCCGGTCCCCCGGCACGCCCCTCCCAGACCCCGCCGAAGCGATCGACGAGAAAGTTGTAAGCGATGTCGGACCAGCCCAGGTAGTGGGTGTGGTAGCGGTAGATGCCACGAATGAGTGTCGGCACCTGATCGCTCGAGTAGTCGTTGGCGTTGGCCGTGTGGTGGACGTGGACCTGCTGCATCATGTGGTTGTAGGCGGGTCGGCCATTCCGCCAGGTCTCGTCCGCACCCCAGTCCTGACGGGAGAACAGCATCGGCTCCAGCACCGCCGGCGCGCTCTTGCTCGACAAGGAACCGATCGAGCGTGTGCCAAGCAACGAGTCCGACCGGCTGGGCCTGGGATAGAGCAGGACGAGCCGCAGTTTGTCCGGGCGGGCGCCCGAGACCTCGAACTGGATCGCTGTCGAACGCCCGACCCACGCCAGCTCGGTCCCTGTGTGCTCCGAGCGACCTTCTGCTTTCGCGTCCTGCCCCCCGTGCATGGGGGGCACCGCGGTCCACCGTCCCCAGTCGCCGCCCCGACGCGAGCGGATACGGAACGAAGGCGAAGCCTCACTGTCGGCCGCCCAGATGAACGCCGCCATGGTGTACGTCGTGGTCTCAAGGCGATCTGAGCGCCAACGCTGCGACCCCGCAGCGCTTAACGAATCATCGGTGACGGGAAGCTCGAGCGAAGCCATGTCGGAGGTCTCGTGGGTCTTCAGCACGAGTCCACCGGGCTGTTGGCGAGATCTCGAGTCGTCATCCAGCAAACGCGCGGAGACCCCGGCTGCCGCGATCGCTGCCAAACCCCCCGCCGCCTTGAGCATGTGCCTCCGACGGGCTGTGATTGGGCGAGGCGGCTGCGTCACTTCAGCATCATCAGTCACACGATTGATCCTACGTCACATAGTAGTTAGACAGGATGGGTGTTGTTCAATGATTCCTGCGGCTGTTGACGACCACGATGAAGAGCGCGACACCCAACCCAGCAAGGAGCGGTCCGAACATCGCCCACGACCGAGACTCGCCGCCACCGCTCAGGCCGAGGCCGTAGTACGTCAACCAGGCGCCGATGGCCACGAGCGAGGTCGCCACTAGAATTTGTGCCACGGACGCCACCATGCCCCTCATCTGCACTCCCTCACTCCTCTGCATGATGCACGTCGCTAGCCAGACCCTCGCCCGCTCGCCGATCAATACCAGCCCTCCGGATCCACTGGACTGCCGTTGGCAAGCACCGTGAAATGTAGGTGGCATCCGGTGGACCAGCCCGAGTTGCCGACGGACCCGATGACCTGTCCACGGCGCAGGCGATCGCCGACGTCCACCGAGTAACCAGCAGCGTGGTTGTAAACGAGGGTCACGCCCTTGCCGCCGGCTCCACCGACGTCCACAAAGAGGCGATAGCCGTAGACATCCGAGTAGTACATCGACGTCACCACACCCGCGGCGCTGGCCCACAGCGGTTGACCGCAGGCGGCCGCGTAGTCAATTCCGTCGTGCAGGCCCCAGTACTTGAAGATCGGGTGCGCCCGGTAGCCGAAGGGGGACGTCACAGAACCGGCGACGGGGGCCATCAGGAAGCCATCGGCAACGACCGCTGAGACGCCGTTGCCTCGTGCCGCCTGCGCGGCCCGACGGCGCGCCGCAGCTCGGATGCGCTCGCGGATTCGGGCTTCCTCGGCTTCCGCCCGGCGCAGCACGGCGAGGTCGCGCGCGCGTGTGCGCTCTGCCCTCTGACGCGCTCGCCGACGTTGCCGCACCGATTCCCGGACCTCCTGGGCAGCCGACCGAGCTCGGTTGCGCGCCTTCTTCAAGTCGTCAAGACCTGCCGCAGCCGCTCGCTGCTTGGTCGCCACCTCCAGTGCGTCTTCCTCAACCCGTCTCTCGCCGACCTCGGCCAGCACCTGGGTGGCCCGAAGCGTTTCGTACACGCGGGTCTGCTTGTCCAACAGAGCCTCCGTCGCCGACTGGCGACGCACCAGATCCTCGGTCGAGGCTGAGTTGAGGAGCGAGCTCAGCGCTAAGAGCGCAGGGTCATCCCCCTGGTAGAGACCGACCACGGTGTCGACAACCGCCTGTTCCTGGACTGTCACCCCAGCAACCGCTGAGGAGAGGGTCGCTTGGGCATCGCCGAGACGATGCTCCGCGTCCCGGAGATCCAACCGCAGGGCCTGGTCACGCTCACGGGCGGCAACGACGGCATTACCCATCGCAGCGAGCTCCGCTTTGGCGTCCTGAAGCCTGATGCGGGCACCATGCAGGCGTTCGGTCGCGGCCGCGAGTCCCGCGCTCGACTCCCCCACCCGGCGCTCGGCGCGCTGGCTACGGCTTGCGGCGCCATCGCGTGCGTCGTGGAGGTCATCCGCACCGACTGCAGCCGTCCCCGATGCCGCGAGGGGAGACAGGGTCGTCAGAGCCACAGTCAGCCTCATCGCCAGAGCCAGCATCACGTCCCGTCTCGCTCGGGCCATTCTTGGTCGCTGGCCGCGTCGTGCGCGTGACCCGGTTGCGGGTCAGGCGCGGCGGATGGCATCTCCGCGCCTTGGGAAGCCATCGGGGGGGAGCCACCGCTGGGAACACCGGACGGCTTAGCGATACCTGGCGGCACGGCCGAGGGTTTGGTCGTGAACCACACCAACGCCCAGATGCAGGAGAAAAGCAACACCGGGGCACCGCCGAAGACAAGTAGCACCTGCCACCACTGCACCCGCGACCACTCCCTCGGCGTGTCGTGCCAGCTGGGCACGCTGTTTATCTTCTAAGTATCGTAGTAGATAGGGACTCAACACCCGGACCGCCGCGCCGCCGGCGGCCGAGCCGGCAGTAATCACCCCTGCCGCTGTGACAACGACGCCGACGTCGATGAGACCGCAGCCCCCCGATCGAGACGGATGACGGGCTGGTCGACCACGAGACCCGCGTAGGGCGCCGAGTACGGTCAGATGTTCCTCAATGTGGCGCTCGAGCACCACTCGCACTAGGTCGACGTCGAGATCGCCACCTTGGACTCGGCCGCGACAGCGGCGGTGGAGATGGCCTGGAACCGGCGCAGCCGCAGGCTGTTGGACACCACGAACACCGAGGAGAAGGCCATCGCGGCGCCCGCGATCAGCGGGTTGAGCAGACCGAGGGCGGCCAAGGGCAGTGCCGCGACGTTGTAGGCGAAGGCCCAGAACAGGTTCCCCTTGATGGTCCGCAGGGTGCGGCGAGACAGCCGGATCGCGTCGACAGCGGCGCGCAGGTCGCCGCGGACGAGGGTGAGGTCCGAGGCCTCGATGGCGACGTCGGTGCCGGTGCCCATGGCGATGCCGAGATCCGCGGTGGCGAGCGCAGCGGCGTCGTTCACGCCGTCGCCGACCATCGCAACCGTGCGGCCCTCACGTTGCAGGCGCTCGACCACGGCCACCTTGTCGGCCGGAAGCACCTCAGCGATGACTTCGTCGATGCCCACTTCTGCGGCCACCGCCCGGGCTGCCCGTTCGTTGTCACCGGTCAACAGCACCGGCCGCAGTCCGAGCTCCTTGAGCTCGGTCACGGCCAGCGCGCTGGTGGGCTTGATGGCGTCGGAGACGACCAGCACGCCGCGGGCTGCGCCGTCCCAGCCTGCGGCGATGACGGTTCGGCCTTCCTGCTCGGCAGAATCGACCACCCGTGCGAGGTGCGGGTCGAGGGGTTGGCTCCATTCCTGGGCAAGCCAGCCGGGCCGGCCCGCCACCACCGCGTGGCCGTCAACGACCCCAGCGACGCCGAGGCCCTGGGACGAGGTGAATCCCTCAACGTCGGGCAGCTGCGGGTCGAGTCGTTGGCTGGCGCCCGTGGCGATGGCTTGACCGATCGGGTGTTCTGATGCGTTCTCGAGGGCCCCGACCAGCCGGAGCAGGTCGACGCCGTCGACGTCGTCGGCGGGGACGGCCTCGACGAGTTCCATCCGTCCGGTGGTCACGGTGCCGGTCTTGTCCAGGACGATGGTGTCGACCACCCGCGTGGACTCGAGCACCTCGGGGCCCTTGATGAGCACGCCGAGCTGGGCCCCGCGGCCGGTGCCGACGAGCAACGCGGTGGGTGTGGCCAGCCCGAGGGCGCAGGGGCAGGCGATGATCAGCACCGCCACTGCGGCGGTGAACGCCGCGGTGACGCTGTGGCCGGTCAGCAGCCAACCGGCGAGCGTGGCCAGGGAGAGAGCGATCACGATGGGAACGAAGATCGCCGACACCCGGTCTGCGAGGCGTTGAACCTGCGCCTTGCCGTTCTGGGCGTCCTCGACCAGCCGTGCCATCTGGGCGAGCTGGGTGTCGGCTCCGACTCGGGTGGCCCGGACCACCAGGCGTCCGCCGGCGTTCACGGTGGCGCCCACGACGGCGTCACCGATGCCCACCTCGACGGGGACCGGTTCTCCGGTGAGCATGGAGGCGTCGACGGCCGATGTGCCGTCCTCGACGACTCCGTCGGTGGCGACCTTCTCACCGGGCCGCACGAGGAATCGGTCCCCGACCGCGAGCTGGCTCACCGGCACGCGCACCTCTGTGCCGTCGCGGAGGACGGCCACGTCCTTGGCGCCCATGTCGAGCAGGGCGCGGAGCGCCGCCCCGGACTGTCGCTTGGCGCGGGCCTCGAAGTAGCGGCCGGCGATGATGAAGGTGGTGACCGCCGCCGCCACTTCGAGGTAGATGTGGACATCCGCCTCGCCGTCGGGGAAGAGGTCGAACGGCATGCGCATCCCGGTCATCCCCGCGTGGGTGAAGAGCAGTGCCCACAGCGACCACAGCCAGGCGGCGGAGACTCCGACGGAGATGAGGGTGTCCATCGTGGCTGCGCCGTGGCGGGCGTTGGTCACGGCAGCGCGGTGAAACGGCCATGCTCCCCAGACCACGACGGGTGAGGCCAGGGTCAGGGAGATCCACTGCCAGTTGTCGAACTGCAGCGCAGGGATCATCGACATGGCCAGGACCGGCGCAGTGAGCACGGCGGACACGATCAGGCGCTGGCGCCAGCTCGCGGCCTCGCGGTCCCGGTCGTCGGACTCGGTGTCGGCCCGGGTGTCTTCATCGCCGGCGGCCGGGCTCGGCGCGATCGCGCTGTATCCGGTGGCCTCCACCACGGTGACGAGGTCGGCGGGGGTGAGGTGCGGCGGGTAGCTGACCTTGGCCTTCTCGGTGGCGTAGTTGACCGTGGCGGAAACGCCGTCGAGCTTGTTCAACTTCTTCTCGATCCGCGCGGCGCAGGAGGCACAGGTCATCCCGCCGATTGCGAGCTCAACGTCGTTGAGGCCACCGGGCGTGCTGGTCTGCAGTGTCATGACTGTTGCCTCCTGCGGGGGATCGTGGTTTGAGGTGAAGGTCGGGATCCTCAGGCGAGCTGGTAGTCGCCGGCCTCGTCGAGGGCGGCGGACACCTGCGATTCGTCGAGGGGTTCGGCGCTGGTGACCGTGACGGACGAGGTGCCGCCCGCAACGAGGTCCACGGTGACGTCGCTGACCCCATCTAGGCTCTTGAGCTCGCTGGTGACGGCGCTGGCGCAGTGGCCGCAGGTCATGCCGGTGACGGCGTAGGTGTTGGTGGTCATTTCGTTCTCCTTCGTTGCGGCGGTGGCGGCCGATTCAGTGTTGGTGCTAGTGGAACTTCCGGTCCGGGTGTTGGATCCGCAGCCGCATCCTCCGCAGCCGCACCCACCGCGGTTTGCGGCGGTGTCGAGCAACGGGAGATCGCGGCTGGTGTCGGTCGTGGGCATTGGTGCTCCTTCGTTGGGCGGGTCGATCATGAGCGGACGAGTCGTCGGATCGCTGCCGAGGCCTCGTTGAGCTTCTGCTGGGTCTCGGCGGGGTTGGTGGCGTCCGTCAGGCAGTGCTCGAGGTGCTGGTCGAGGAGAAGCAGCGCGACGCCTTCGAGGGCTTTTGTCGCGGCCGAGACCTGGGTGAGGATGTCGATGCAGTACTGCTCCTCGTCCACCAGGCGCTGCAAGCCGCGGATCTGGCCCTCGATGCGGCGCAGCCTCGTCAGGACTGCCTGCTTCTCGGTGATGTAACCCGGTTCGACAGCCATCGAGACATCCTCTGCTTGTACCTGGTTGGGGTCCTCTGCCTGAGGTTCGACTATACCCCCACGGGGTATCTATGCAAGGTTGTCGGAAAGACCTTCATCGAACCTTCATCGAGGTCGGTTCCCAGTCTTTAGGGTCGGGCGCGGAGCTTGCTGGGGCCTGCTCGAGTGCCGGCGTGGGTGATGACATGGCTTCCCCCAGGGCGCGCTGGGTTCGACACCGTCCAGCGTCGGTGGGGTCCTCGGCGAAAACGGGCGAGTTAGTGTGAAGGTTCGCTGAAGATGCCCGGCCGGTGGAGTCGGAGGACTACCGGAGGCCGGGTAGCCGCACGGTGAACGTGGCACCGAGTCCGGGCCCGGCGCTGGTCACCGAGATCCCACCGCCATGCGCCTCGACGATTGCCCGGGCGATGGCCAGCCCGATGCCCGAGCCGCCTTGACCACGGTCGCGGGCGGTGTCGGCACGATAGAACCGGTCGAACAGGTGCGGCAGGTGCTCCACCGCCACCCCCTGACCGGTGTCGGCGACGCGATACTCTACCCAATGGTCGATCCGGCGGCAGGCCAGGGTCACGGTCCCACCCGCCGGAGTGTGGCGCAGGGCGTTGTCGAGAAGGTTGCCGAGCACCTGTCCGAACCGGTCCACGTCGACGCGGACCGGGCCGGCATCGGCGAGCTCGGTGCGCAGGTGTACCCCCTTGGCGGCGTACCGGTCCCGGGCGACGTCGGCGGCCGCGGCAGCCACGTCGGCGGCGGCCAACGGTCGCAGGGTGACGTCGAGTCCCTCCTCCGCCCGGGAGACCGCTGTCATGTCCTCGGCGAGGCGGCGCAGGCGGCCTGTCGAGCCGCGGATTATGCTCAGGGTGTCGTCGTCCAGGGCTCGGACGCCGTCCTCGACGGCCTCGAGGTGGGCGTCGATCGTGGCCAGTGGCGTGCGCATCTCGTGGGCCAGGTCGGCCAGCATGCTGCGCCTGGTCGACTCAGTCGCTTCGAGCCTCGCCGCGAGGCGGTTGTAGGTCAGTGCGAGCGAGGCGAACTCGTCGCCCAGGCCCGGGTCGGGCACCCGGGCGTCGTACCGGCCGGCGGCGATCTCTGACGCTGCGACGGCCACGTTGCCGATCGAACGCTCCATCCGGCGGCTGAAGTACCACGAGACCGCCAACGCCGCGACGACAGAGGCGAGCAGCGCGAGTGAGGCCGAGACGAGCAGTGCCGATGCGAAGGCCTCCTCCACGTGACGAGTCTCCTCAGCGGTGTGGGTGTCGCCGGCCTGCTGGAGGTGGTCGCTGAAGATGCTGGGACCGACGACGGAGGCGACCAGCCAGGTCGTCAGTGCACCGGCCACCAGCACCAGGGCCTGGGCGACCAGGAGCCGCGCGGCGAACCGCGGCCGGGTACGGGCCATGTCCGGCGGCGGTGCGGGGCTGGTCACTGCCCTGTGCCCATTCGGTAGCCGACGCCGCGGACCGTCCGGATGAACCGGGCATGGGTCGCGTCGTCGGACAGCTTGCGGCGCAGGTGACCAACGTGGACGTCGACCAGGTGCTCGTCACCGACCCACGTCGGCCCCCAGACGGCGTCGATGAGCTGGCGGCGGCTGAATGCCATCCGCGGGCGCTCGGACAGGGCGGCGAGGAGGTCGAACTCGGTGCGTGTCAACGCCAGTGGTTCCCCGTCGAGCCAGACGTCGCGTCCCAGCGGGTCGATGATCAGCGCGCCGAAGGTATGGGCGCCTTCCAGAGCATCGGACGAGGTTCCCAGTGGACGGGGCCTGCGGAGCATGGCTTGGATCCGGGCCATCAGGATCCGGGGGCTGAACGGTTTGGTCAGGTAGTCATCAGCCCCCACCGATAGCCCGATGAGTGTGTCGACCTCCTCGCTGCGTGCTGTCAACATCACCACGTAGGCATCGGAGAAGGTGCGCAGCTGCCGACAGACCTCCACACCGTCCAGGCTGGGCAGGCCCAGGTCCAGCACCACCACGTCCGGGTCGACGGCGCGGGCGGCCTCCACCGCCTCGAGCCCGTCATGAACCACCGCCACCTCGAAGCCGTCGCGCTCGAGGTAGCTGCCGATGAGTCCGGCCAGCTGCGTCTCGTCCTCGACCACCATCGCCCGGAGACCGGTTCGAGGGCGGCCACCCGCGGCACCCGCTTCCGGTGAGCCGGCCTTCTCGTCCATGACGTCCTCTCCCATACCCGCCATGTTGGCAGTCCGCTGCCCCGCAGCCGTAGGTCAGCACCGGTGAGGGCAGGATCTTCAGCGAACCTTTACATGAACGCCATCGAGACGCAGTGGTGCCCGGGCGATCGTGGGAGTCACCAAGCCAAGCGAAGGAGCTGAGGACGATGATGGGCTGGTATCACGACGGCATGGGTTGGGGCGGTTGGATCGTCATGACCGTAGCCATGGTTGCGTTCTGGGGGCTGGTGGTCTTTGCCGTCCTTGCCCTCTTCCGCACCCAGCGCTCCGGTGATCCCACCCCGGACCGGCGCGACCCGATGCAGATCCTCGACGAGCGGTTTGCCCGAGGCGAGATCGACGAGGACGAATACCACGCCCGCAGCAGTGTGCTGCGTGGCTCGGTGCACTAGCACGTTCGTCCCCTTCCCGCCTCGCACACCTCGCCCTCGCAGAAGACGAGTCAGGAGCCCCACTTTGTCTGAGATCACCCGTCGCGCCGTCCTTCGCGGAGCCGCCGGACTCGCAGGGGTGACCGCCCTCGGGGGCCTCGCCTCCTGCAGCCGGACCACCGGCACGGCCGTCGGCCCCGTCGCCGACGCGGTAGCCGCGGCGGAGGCGGCACGCCGGAAGCCCGGAGGTCGGCTCGTCACCGCCCGACTCACCCCCCAGCCGTTGACCCTGGACCTGGGGGGCCGGACCGTGAGCACGTGGGCCTACGGCGACACCGCACCTGGGCCGCTGCTCCGCGCCACCGCCGGTGACGTGCTCCGCGTCGATGTCGACAACCAGCTCCCCGCCACCACGAGCGTGCACTGGCACGGCCTGGCGCTGCGCAACGACATGGACGGCGTACCGGGCATGACGCAGGACCCGATCGCTTCGGGAGGGACCTTCAGGTACGAGTTCACCGCCCCTCACCCGGGCACCTACTTCTACCACCCGCACTCCGGAGTCCAGCTGGACCGTGGCCTGTACGGCGTCCTGGTCGTCGACGACCCGGACGAGCCGGGACGGTACGACGCCGAGTGGATCGTCGTACTGGACGACTGGGTCGACGGGACCGGTCGCACTCCGGACCAGGTCCTCGCCGAGCTACAGCAAGCCGGCGGCGAGGACTCCATGGGCGATGACTCCATGGGAGACATGCATGACATGGGCGGCATGGGCGGCATGGACGGCATGGACGGGATGGGCCACGGCTCGATGGGCGGGTCGATGGGTGGGACGGAGGCCATGCAGTCACCGCTGCTGGGTGGTGCCGGGGACATCGCCTACCCGCACTATCTTCTCAACGGCAAGACTCCCGCGGATCCGGCCACGCTGTCGGCAAAGCCGGGTCAACGCGTTCGGATCCGCTTCGTCAACGCCGGCTCGGACACGGCGTTCCGGATCGCCGTCGGTGGGCACCGCATGACCGTCACGCACAGCGACGGCTTCCCCGTCGTGCCGGTGCCCACCGACGCGCTGCTGATCGGAATGGGCGAGCGCTTCGACGCCACCGTCACCCTCGGCGACGGCGTGTTCCCACTGGTCGCCTCGGCCGAGGGCAAACAGGGTCAGGCGCTGGCCGTGATCCGCACCGGCGCCGGTCGCCCACCCACTGCCGACATCAAGGTCCGCGAACTGTCGGGCAAGGTACTGCTCGGGACCGCCCTGTCGGCGGCCGAGTCGGTCCGTCTGGACCCACGACCGGCCGACCGAGGCCACGACCTGGTCCTGGGCGGCACCATGACGCCCTACCGATGGACCATCAACGGCAAGACGTTCCCCGACGCCGACCCGTTGCGGTTGAGCCAGGGTGAGCGGGTGCGGCTGCGGTTCGTCAACCAGTCGATGATGTTCCACCCCATGCATGTGCACGGCCACACCTTCGCCCTGACAAACGGCGGGGCCCGCAAGGACACCGTCATCGTGCGCCCGATGGCGACCCTCGACGTCGACCTCGAAGCCGACAACCCAGGCCAGTGGGCAACCCACTGCCACAACATCTACCACGCCGAGACCGGCATGATGACCACGCTTTCCTACCAGGCACAGGAGTGACGATGTCCGACCCTCACGCCACGGGCCGGGAGGTAGCGAACGACCGCCTCGACGAGCCCAGGGCCGACCACGCAGCCGATGAGGATCCGCAGCCTCGGGGCGCCCTGGCCACCGTCTGGAGTGCGGTGACCGCTGTGGTCGGTGGCATCATGGGCCTGCTCCCCCACCTGCTGCACCACGTCGGGATCCTCGGCGGAGCGGTCCTGGTGACCGGCGCGACCGGCAACGTGCTGTTCGCCGTCTTGGGCCTGGTCTTCTCCCTGCCGCTGCTCCGGCGCCTCTACCGGCGCTTCGGCTCCTGGAAGGCA
Organism: Nocardioides sp. S5; assembly: GCF_017310035.1. Lineage (NCBI taxonomy): Bacteria > Bacillati > Actinomycetota > Actinomycetes > Propionibacteriales > Nocardioidaceae > Nocardioides > Nocardioides sp. S5. Next base: position 1,731,530 of record NZ_CP022296.1, on the reverse strand, counting down.
CCCACCATCGCGCTGGGCGTGTTCGCGCTGATGTTCTCGCTCTCGGCCTTCGTCATCGGCCCCGCCATCAGCAACGACGACCCGAAACCAGACCGGGACCGCACCCCCGTGCAGACCCCAGACCCTGACGAACACGAGGGCCACCACGACTGACAACCCATTCGATACCGAGCGAACGACGAAGGAGGCCCCATGGACACCGCAGTCTCCCTGGTGCAGGCCTACCTGCACGTCAACGGCTACTTCACCGTCGCCGAGCACCCGGTGCTCGAGAGCATGCGCGGCAACCATGTGCGCACCGTTACCGACCTGGACATCCTCGCCTATCGCCTACCCGGTGCCGGCGACGACCTCCTCCATCGGAACACCCGACGCGCACCCCAGCGCCAGAGCCCCGATGTCGACCCGGCCCTCGGCGCACCGGCCGGCCGAGCCGACATGATCGTGGGCGAGGTCAAGGAGGGCCCGGCGCGGTTGAATCAGGCGCTACGCGACGCGGCGACACTGGAGGTCGCATTGGCACGGTTCGGCTGCTGCCCTGTGGACGAGTCCCGTGACGTCTCCCGTCGGCTGCTCAGCCACGGCCGTGCGGACACCAGCGGCGGCCACGAGATCCGGGTGGTGGCCTTCGGCAACACGCCCGACCGACTAGGTCACGGTCCATGGCTGACCGTTCCGATGAGCCACGTCGTGGACTACCTCCAACGACATCTCCACGACCACTGGGACGTGTTACGCCACGTGCAGATCCACGACGAGGGACTCGCCGTCCTGGCGCTGATGGAGAAGTGGGGGCTCGGCCGCTTCGCCGCAGACCGATCTCCCGGCCCGTGAGGAGGCGCGGCACATGGCCGAGTGTGAGTGCAGCCAACTACATACACCCCGCCGCGTGGTCCTCACCGGCGGGCCGGGAGCAGGCAAAACGGCCGTCCTGGAGCTGGTACGCCGTTCGCTGTGCCGACACGTCAGGATCCTGCCGGAGTCCGCAGGCGTCGTGTTCGGTGGCGGGTTCCCGCGCGACGAAGACACGCAGTGCCGGCGCGCCGCCCAACGGGCGATCTTCCATGTCCAGAAGGAGCTGGAGGCCACCGGAGATGCGCACCGCCCGGCAATCGTCCTGTGCGACCGCGGCACGGTCGACGGGATCGCGTACTGGCCAGGGCCACCGGATGACTTCTGGACCTCCACTGCCACCACTATGGACGCCGAGCTGGGCCGGTACGACGCCGTGCTGCACCTGCGCACGCCCACGGCCGACCAGGGGTACAACCACCAGAACCCGCTGCGGACCGAGTCAGCGCTGCTTGCGGCCGATGTCGACGCCCGCATCCTTCAGGCCTGGAAACGGCACCCACGTCGCCACGTCATCCAACCCACCGGCGACTTCATCGAGAAGGCGACTCGAACCCTCGACCTGCTGCGAGAAGAGCTGCCTGCCTGCTGCGCCAGCCACCTGGGCATCACCACTCGCGGACGATGACTCCGGCGCTGTGAAGGTCCGCCCGACAAGGGCCCCCAGCCACGTCCGGCGCACCCCGGCGCGCTTCTTCAGCGAACCTTCACAAGACGGCTGGCGTCACCTTCACCCTCCGGGGAGATCCTCGAAGTGGACCAGGAAATCAACGGTCCCATCACGAGTCGGAGGACGTCATGACCACCCGCTGGAGCACCAACATCACGCCCGCCGAACGAGCGGCTCGCATTGTCATCGGCGGCCTCGGCGCCGTGACCGGAATCGTCCTGCTCACGGGAGCCACCTCAGCCTTGGCCGTGGTTCTCGAGCTCCTGCTCGTGGTGGCCGGCCTCGACCTCGTCGTCACCGGAGCGCTCGGGCACTGTCCCCTCTACGCCCGGCTCGGCCACGTGCCGACCTCACTGAGGGAGAAGACGTCATGACTGGCCCGGCGACCGGCCCCGACCGCCCGTTGTGGAACCCGCCCCCAGGTGGGACACCGGAGTCCGAGCACACCACCGCGAGCCCCCACAGCGGCCATGACGCACATGGCGGCCACCGGTTGATGATGATGATCTGCTGCATCCCGATGGTGGCGATCGTGGTCGTCTTGCTTGCCACCGGAGCAGCGGGCTCCGGCGTGCTGCTGTGGGCGCTGGGCTGCGTGGCCATGATGGCCGCGATGATGTTCATGATGCCCGGCGGCCACGACCAAAAGTAAGCACTCAACCGCGGGCCCGGTCTCGGCGGATGGCCCGTTCGAGGAAGTGATCCCAATGCAAGGTCCGTCCCACACCGAGGAAACGGCGCCGGTCACCAGAGGGGTCCTGGAGACCGGGCCGACCAATGACCCGCGACCCGGACCGTCCTCAGCAGCGCCCCGGATTTCCCCTGTGGTCGCGGCCGACCAGGACACGAGTCGCGACGCGGCAGTCCTCGCCGCAGGCGGGATCGAGAAGTCCTACCGACGCAACCTGTGGTCACCGCGAAGCCGGGTGCGGGTGCTTTCCGGGGCCGAGCTCACCCTCGAGCAAGGCGAGGTCGTCGGCCTGGTCGGCGAGAACGGGTCCGGGAAGTCGACGCTGATGAGGATCCTGGTCGGCGACCTGCGGGCCGATGCCGGCACAGTCACCAGGAGCGGCCAGGTCGGCTACTGCCCGCAGGAGCCACTGGTCTACCCACGGCTGACCTGCGACGAGCACTTCGAGCTGTTCGGCCGCGCCTACAGCATGCCCCCGGAGCAGGAGCGGACGAGTCGGGCGGCGATCTACGACTCGCTCGGCTTCGAGCGCTTCGCGGCAACCCGGGCGGACCAGCTCTCCGGCGGCACCCTGGCCAAACTGAACCTAGGCCTGGCGCTGCTCCCCGACCCGGCGCTGCTACTGCTCGACGAGCCGTACGCCGGGTTCGACTGGGACACCTACCTGAAGTTCTGGAACCTGGTCGACGAGCGTCGCGCCGCCGGCCGGACGGTACTGATCGTCAGCCACTTCGTCGTGGACGAGGCGCGGTTCGACCGCATCGTGGAGATCCGCGGGGGCAGGACGTGGGCACGATGACCACCACCGCGATGCTGGTTCGTCGCTTCCTGGCCGACTACACCAGGAACGGTCCGAACCTGGTCCTGCTCGCCGTCATACCCGTGGTCTTCGTCGTGGTCGCTGCCCCGGCATTGGCCGACGCCGCCCGGCTGCTGGGTGGCACCGGTGGCGGTCCCGCTCTCGAGACCGTCACCGCAGGATGGGCGGCCGCCTTCCTGACCGGGGTCGCGATGTACTTCCAGATCTCCTCCGCGCGCACCACCGACCGTCGACTCACATTGGTCGGGCTGTCGCGCGTCCGACTCGCGGGTGCCCGGCTGACGGCCGGCGCTGTGCTGGCCCTGATGGCCACCCTAGTGTCGGTGCTCGCCCTCACCTTCCGAGGCCAGCTCGATGCCCCGTGGCGGGTGGCCGCCGGCACAGCCATGTTCGCCGTGGTCTACCTCGGCCTCGGAGCCGTCGTGGGCGCCCTGGTCCCGAACCCCGTCAACGGCACCGTGATCTTGATGTTCATCTGGATCCTCGACGTCTTCTTCGGTCCCACGCTCAGCGGCTCCGAGTCCCCCGTGCTGCGGCTGTTCCCCACCCACTTCATCTCGCTATGGACCGTGGCCCTGCCCTCCGGGCACGGCGGACCCGGAGAGCTCGCCCTGTCGCTCGGCTGGGTGGTCACCTCGGTAGCGCTCGCCCTGTTCGTCATCACCCGCACCACGACCACCGGGCACGCCCGCCGCGCCCGCCGCACGGGCTCACTCGGCCAGCTGCTCACGGGCCTGCGCATGGGATGGCGCGACTGGAGGCGCACCCCGGTGCTGTGGCTCCTGCTCGCGCTCGTCCCGGCGGTCTTCATCCTGCTGTCCGACGCGATCACTCCACACGGGCACACGCCTGTCGTTCTCCGCGAGGCCGGTGCCGAGGTCACGACCATGGTGGACCCCGCAGAGATCCACGCCGGCACCATGGCACCGGTGGCCGTCGCCTCGCTCGCGGCCCTCGTCGGCATCTTCGTCGTCCTCGACGCCCGAGCCGCTGACCGTCGCCTCACCCTCGCGGGACAACGCCCAACAGTGCTGCTGACCACCCGGCTGACCATGGTGCTCGCCGCCGCCGCCGTGGCGACCGCGGTCTCGCTCGCGGTCACCGCCACCGTGTTCGACGCCAGCAACTGGGGCGTCTACATCGGCGGCAACGCGCTCCTCGCCGTCACCTACGCCCTGATCGGCGTCCTCATCGGCCCGATCTTCGGCCGGGTCAGCGGCACCTTCATGGCCTTCGGGGCCTGACCCCGGTTCTTGGACACGCTGAATCCAGCATCTGGTGCTGGGGAAGCGAGATGATCCGAGAATCATGGCCAGGAAGAACTACTCCGAGGAGTTCCGTCGTCAGGCCGTCGACTTGTACGAGTCCACCCCGGGCGCCACGGTCCGCGGCATCGCCGATGACCTCGGCATCGTGCGCGGCACGCTGCGGCACTGGCTCGAGGCCTACGGGACCGGCAAGAAGACCGCCGCTGACGGGACGCTGACCTCCAGCCCACTGCAGTCCAAGAGCTCGTCCAGGAGCCCGTCGGCGGCGCCCGAGGAGACACCGGAACAGAAGATCGCCCGGCTTCAGGCCCGGGTGAACGAGCTCGAGGTCGAGACAACCAAGCTCACCACCGAGCGCGAGATCCTCCAACGGGCGGCCAAATATTTCGCCGGGGAGACGCGCTGGTGAGTCGCTTCCAGTTCGTCGCCGACAACTCCACCACCTTCGAGGTGAAGCGACTGTGCGAGCTCGTCGAGATCGAGCGCTCGTCCTACTACGCCTGGCTCAAGGCGGCCCCAGCACGCGAGGAGCGCACCCGAGCCGATGCCGAGCTCGCGGAACGGATCAGAGCGGTGCATGCCGAGGACAGCACCCAGGGTGCGCCACGGATCACCGCTGAGCTCAACGACGGCGCACCTGCCGGCGACCGCGTGAACCACAAGCGCGTCGCCCGGGTGATGCGCCTTGAGGGCATCCGTGGCTATGTGAAGAAGCGTCGAGTGCGGACCACGATCCCCGAGCCATCGGGGCAGAAGTACCCCGACCTGCTCAACCGGGACTTCACCGCCGAAGCCCCGAACGAACGCTACGTCGGGGACATCACCTACCTGCCGTTGGCCGACGGGACGAACCTGTACCTGGCGACCGTCATCGACTGCTACTCACGTCGCCTCGCCGGCTGGGCCGTCGCCGACCACATGCGCACCGAGCTCGTCGAGGACGCCTTGAAGGCTGCTGCCGGAACCCGCGGCACCCTCAAGGGCGCGATCTTCCACAGCGACCACGGGTCGGTCTACTGCTCGAAGGACTACGCCAAGCTCTGCAAGAGGCTCGGCGTCACCCAGTCGATGGGTGCGGTCGGCTCCTCGGCCGACAACGCGTTGGCGGAGTCGTTCAACGCCACGATGAAGCGCGAGGTCCTCCAAGACGCCGCCTGCTGGAGCGACGAGGCGACGTGTCGCCGGCAGGTCTTCAAGTGGCTCGTGCGCTACAACACCCGCCGACGCCATTCCTGGTGCCGCTACCTGTCCCCGTCCACCTACGAGTCCAACTACGCCGCTACGCTGCAACCCGCTGCGTAATCACACCCTGTGTCCAAGATCCGGGGGCAGGGCCCTTCCTCATCCCGTTCCTCGACCTGGCCATCGGGCAGAGCCCCATGCTGCGCGGCGAACCCGCGCCATGGGCGACCTGGCTTCCCGGGTATGGCGGAACCAGGGTCATGATCGACGGCGCACTGACCCGCGGCTTCGATGAATCCGCTTCCCTGGCAATCGAACTAGGGTGGATCGCACTTCTCCTTCTGGCGTCAACCGTGCTCCTACGCGGCATCGCCGGCTCCGCTGTCCTCAAACGACCGAGCAAGGCGCACACTGCGCACGCATGAAAGATCGAGGAGATACGCAATGTTCAATCAGATGATCCGGCTTGCTGCCATCGGCACTGGCCTGGCGGCTGCAGTACTGACGCTGGGTGCGGCGACACCAGCCACGGCGGCGGGCGACTTCGGCGAGCACGTCAGCACCTGCGCCCAAACCATGGGTTTCAGTGCCGACCACAACCCCGGAATGCACCAGGGACGCCACGGTTGGGACCACACCCACACCTGCTGAGCCGACACGGACCACAACACCTCACAAGAATCAGTTCGGCTGAGCGGTGACCCTCGTCCGTGGTCTCGTTCCCCGCAACTGAACCCGGCTGCGCGTGCGTCCCGACTCCCGGAGACGCCTCACGCAGCATCGCCACACCGCGCGCTTCCGCCGCTGGCGCACCGACCGCGACCCGGCCTCGTGCACCTACGAACAGCTGGAGACGCCCGTCGACTTCAAGCTCACCGACATCCTCGGCCGCTAGCGACGCGCGTCTCCGAATCGGCAGCCAGTGCTTACGGCTTTCGACTTTGGCCCAGTGCCTCCTCGAAATCTTCAACTGAGTCGATACCTGGCCAGCCGCCAGTCTCAGCGCCCCACACGTTCACCAGCTTGTCGCCGACGGGAAGGTGCAGGCTTTGCGGCGCCAACTCGTACGCCGCCCCGTCTGGCGTGTCGCCAGCGAAGTCGATTCCTTCACGAAGGTACCCGAAGACGACGATCTGTGTGCCCTCAGGCAGTGCTTGCTGATAAGGCTCAATGGGGGCGTTTCGAGCGCGGTAGACCAGCACCCGAATGGGTTCGGAACTTGGCTGACCTGACTTCCATACCTTGGTCGGAACCAGCTCCACGATGGCGGTTCCCTCGACACCCACTTCGTTGTTCATCAAGGCAGGCTGCACCGACTGGACCCGGCCGACCAGGACCGCATCGGCATCACGCTTGGCGTCGGAGGGAGTGGCAAAGGGCACGTACTCGAACGAGATGCCGGCTCGGAGTTGCTGCACCAGGTCTCTTTGCGCCTCTGCTCGAGGGATCTTCGGCGCCGTCGCCTTGTCTGAGCCGCCGTCGGCGCAGGACGACAACGTGATGGTCGCGGCGGCTACTGCAGCGGCCACCGCTCGCACTTTGCTAGAACCAGACATTGATGTGATCCCCCTTGTGATGGGAGCCGTAGCGCCGGTACTTGGGATCGGTCGGCGGAGTTGGTCCCGTTGAGATGGTGCAGTCATCCCCGCCGTGGGTAAGCCCGACCGCATGACCAAGCTCATGACAGGCGGTCTGCGTTTCGTCGATCTCGTCGTTCTCACCGACTCGGATCTCTGGGCCGTCCAAGTTGATGTAGTACTGGTCGCATTGACCTTGAACGACGCCGTTCTCCCAGGACTGGCAAGGCGTCGACCCCGTGGTCTGCCCCGCCAGATCGACGTTTCGCCACACCCCGTCGGTCTCCTGATAGCCGTCCCAATTGCAGGAGCTCACGAAGGTAACGTCCGCGTCTGTGTCGTCCCTGAGTGCGTTGTACTCGGCCTCTCGGACGTTGTACTGCAGGTCCGCGCCGACGGTGGTGGAGAAGCAGAATGTGTGCGGGTTCTCGTCGGGGTGGGCGCCCGTGTCGCCGTCTTGGTATCCCCACTCGTCAGCGTAACTCGGCGCTGAGCCAAGATGAGCAGTTAGCATGACGAGTACAACTGTGACCGCTCTTAGGACTCGTCTTGCGATCTGAGCTCGGGTCGTCTCGCTGCCCGCTGTCACGCACTCTCCCATGGCGTCCCCCTCGCCTCACGAGGAGGAGCTCGGCACTCCATCTCAGTGGCGCAAGTTTGGAGGACGACGGGTACGCGGTCAAGAACTTCTTGTGCTGCACCACGATCATCTGGGAATGGCCGCCAAACGTTCAGTGAAGGTAGCCATCCCACTTGGGCTCGTAGACGGTGCCGCCGGGCAGAGCCGAGCCGGCCGGCAGCGTGGCTGCAGGCTTGGCCAGCATGGGCTCCCAGCGGGTTGGCACTCACTCAGCGTACGAACCCGCTCCGGCGGTGCTGGCCGAACACCTGTTCTACTCTAGAAGGCATGGCGGGGGGTTACGGACGCGGGGCGGGCATCGCCTTGTGCGATCTGTCCACCACAGCTCGCTCGAGGGATCCCACGCCGGGGGTTTCTGGCCTGTTTCTGGACAGTTTTGGCACCAGATTCAAATCTCAGAGGGCCCCCGCCTGGGCGTTTGCCCAGGTCAGAGGCCCTCTTCCTGCTCCCCCGGTTGGACTCGAACCAACAACCCTCCGGTTAACAGCCGAATGCTCTGCCAGTTGAGCTACAGGGGATCGCTTGTGCAGCGGGGCCAAACACTAGCAAGGCCCCTGCGCGGTGGGGAAATCAGGGCAGGCCGACGTCTCGCCGGGCGAGCTCGAGGGCCTCGCGGGCGGCCGCACGGACGGCAGGGTCGTCGGGGTCGACGCCCTCGTCGTACTCGTAGATCCACTGCACCCCGCCAGCCCCCGACGGCGCCCGGCGCGCGATCACGCGCAGGTTCTGCCGGCGCCCGAGGCTCACGTGGCGCTGCAGGACCACGCTGGCGGTGACCCGCTCGTGCACGAGCTCGAGGAGGCGGCCGGGCTGCTCGAGGACGGCGGCGTGGACCGGGCGCTCCTCGCCCCAGCTGCCGACCTCGGAGAGCCGGAAGGTCTCGGTGTCGCGGTCCCAGCCGGCGGCCTCGACCTGCTCCCACGGCACGCGTCGGGTGTCGCCGTCCACGACGACGTAGAACGCGTCGCGGGTGCCGGCCATGACGGTGCCGTCGGCCGTGGAGGCCGAGGCCAGCACCTTCTCCCCCGGTGCGACCGCGACCGACGGCGAGGGCGTACGCCCCCAGCGCGGCCTCACGAGGAGGCTCCGGCCTGGCCGACGGCACCCTCGCGCAGCTTGCGGCGGTGCTGCTCGAGCATCACGAGCTCGCCGAACATGCGGTTGTAGTCGAGGGCCTGGTCGACGGGGTTGGTGCGCTGGAGGCGCGCCTTGACGTCGGCGATGCGGCGGGACGTGGTGAGCTCCTGGAGTCGGTAGACGTAGGCCACGGCGAACGTCGGGTTGGGGTCGGAGGTGCCGCGCACGGGCTCGACGCCGAGCTCGGTGATCGCGGCGCTGACGGCGGGCTCGGTCGCGGCCCCGCGCACCTTGTTGGACCAGCCCGGGTCGTCGGCGCCGGCCGCCGGTCCCCCGGCGGCCGTGACGGCCTCCCACACGCCCTGGAAGGTCGGGTGGGTGAAGTCGGACGCGGTGACGTGGGTGGTCGTGCGACCGACCCCGGACGGGTGCTGGATCACGAGCTTGAGCAGCTCGCGCTCGATGAGGAACCGCGGGTCGGACAGGCTCGGCAGCGTGGGCCGGGGCGGCTGCGGGGCCTCCGCCGGCTCCGTGGCGCGCGAGGGTCGCCGCTCCTCGGTGCGCGCGGGCCGGCTCGCTGCACGGCGTACCTCCGTGCGGACCTCGTCGACGTCGACGCCGACCATGTGGGCGAGCTCGCGGGAGAAGGCCTCGACCTTCGTCTTGTCGCGGATGCTCGCCACCAGGCCGGCCGCGTCGCGCAGCGCGTCGACGCGACCGTCGGCGCGGTCGAGGTCATGGCGGTTGAGGATGTTGTCGAGGGCGAAGCGGTAGAGGGGCTGCCGCTTGGCCACCAGCTCACGGACGGCCTCGTCGCCCTCCCGGAGCCGCAGGTCGCACGGGTCCATGCCCTCGGGGGCGACGGCGACGTAGGTCTGGGAGGCGAAGACCTGGTCGCTCTCCAGCACCTTCATCGCCGCCTTCTGGCCGGCCGAGTCACCGTCGAAGGTGAAGATGACCTCTCCGCTGGTCTCGTTGTGGTCGCCGAGGAACCGGCGCAGCACCCGGGCGTGGTCGGTGCCGAACGCGGTGCCGCACGACGCCACCGCAGTGCGTACGCCGGCGAGGTGGCAGGCCATCACGTCGGTGTAGCCCTCGACGACGACGGCCTGCTGGGCGTCCTTCATGGCCGAGCGGGCGAGGTCGATGCCGTAGAGGACCTGGCTCTTCTTGTAGATCGCCGTCTCGGAGGTGTTGAGGTACTTCGCCTCGATGCGGTCGTCGTCGAAGATCCGGCGCGCGCCGAAGCCGATCGTGTCGCCGTTGGCCTCGCGGATCGGCCAGACCAGCCGTCCGCGGAAGCGGTCGTAGTGGGAGCGACCGTGCGCGACGAGGCCCGCCGCGACGGACTCCTCGTCGGTGAAGCGGCGCCCCCGCAGGTGGCGGGTGAGTGCCTCGCCGTCGCGGGGCGCGAAGCCGACGCCGAACATCTCCGCGGCGGCCTGGTCGAAGCCGCGCTGGTGGAGGAACTGCCGGGCGACGACCGCGTCGGCGGACGCGAGCTGCTCGGCGTAGAACTCCTGGGCGACCTTGTGCGCCTCGATGAGCCGCCCGCGGGCGGGGCCGCGCGGGCGCGCCGGCTCGTCGTCGCCGTCCTCGCGTCGCAGCTGGACCCCGACCTTCTCGGCAAGGCGCTCGACGGTCTCGGTGAAGGTGAGGCCGTCGACCTTCATGAGGAAGGCGATGACGTCGCCGCCCTCGCCGCAGCCGAAGCAGTGGAAGAACTGGCGGGCCGGGTTGACGTTGAACGACGGCGTCTTCTCGTCGTGGAAGGGGCACAGGCCCTTGAGCGATCCCCCGCCGGCGCGCTTGAGCGTGACGTACTGGGACACCACGTCGTCGATCCGCGCCTTCTCGCGCACCTCGGCGATGTCGTCGTCGCGAATCCGGCCTGCCACGCCGGGGAGTCTACGGGCGGGCGCCCACCACCGACGCCGAGTCTCCACATGGGCCCGGACGCAGCCTTCCTCGCGGACCGCCACCCCTTCGGGCGTACGCGGGGTTGGTCACCGAGACGAGGACTGCCATGGTCGGGTCATGACTCAACAGCACGGAGCGCCGGAGAGTCAGACCCTCGGTGCCCTCGTCCACCAGCTGTCCCAGCAGATCCCCGACCTGGTCCGCTCGGAGATCCGTCTCGCGCAGGCCGAGGTCGCGCAGAAGGGGAAACGGGCCGGCGTCGGGATCGGCATGTTCAGCGTGGCCGGGCTGCTGGCCTTCCTCGGCCTCGGCACGCTGGTCGCGACGGCCGTCCTGGGCCTGGCCAACGTCGTCGACGCGTGGCTCGCAGCCCTGATCGTCGCACTGGTGCTGCTCGCCGGAGCGGCCGTGGCCGGACTCGCGGGGAAGAACAAGGTCTCCGAGGCCACGCCCGCAGCGCCTGAGAAGGCGATCCGGGGCATCAAGGACGACATCGCGACCGTCAAGGGAGACCACCATGGCTGACACCCGCACACCCGAGCAGATCGAGGCCGAGATCGAGCTCCAGCGCGCGCAGCTCGCCGGCACCGTCGACGAGCTCGCCGCCAAGCTGGACGTGAAGTCCCGGGCCCGGCAGAAGGTCGCGGACCTCCGGGACTCCACCACCACCGCCTCCGGCAGCCCGCGCCCCGAGGTGCTCGGCGCCGCGGGCTCGCTCGTGGCGATGGCCGTCGTGCTGCTGCTCTGGCGCCGTCGCCGCACTCACTGACCACTCGTTCCAGGGAAGGAAGAACCACCATGAAGAAGCTCATGCTGCTCATCGCCGGAGGTGTCGGCTACGTGCTCGGCGCCCGCGCCGGACGGGAGAGGTACGACCAGATCAAGCGGACCGCGACCCGGGTCAAGGACGACCCGCGGGTCCAGGAGAAGGCCACGCAGGCGGCCGACCTCGCCAAGGAGAAGGCGCCCGGCGTCAAGGACGCGGTCGTCTCCGCAGCCGGTACGGCGGCCGGTGCCGCGTCCGGTGCTGCCAGCGCGGCCGCCGACAAGGTGACGCCGTCGGGCAACGGCGGACACCGCTCGGACCTCGAGGACCAGCTGCACCCCGAGAGCACCGCGCGCCAGGACAACCCCTACCCGCAGGGCGACCTGCCGTAAGGGCCGTGGGTGGCGTCAGCCGCCCAGCCCGGCGTGACGCGCGATCGCGCTCGCGTCGGTGAGCGAGGCAACCTGGTCGATGACGACGCGGCGACGTGCCGCGTCGTCATCGGCCTGCTGCCAGTCGTCGACGAAGACCGGGTCGAGCGCGTCGACCCCGCGCTCCCACATCCCCTCGACGAGCTCGGCCACCAGCTCACGCTGGCGCTGCATCAGGCTCACCCGGTCGTCGGCCTGCATCACGTAGTGGGCGGCGATGCCCTTGAGCACCCCGATCTCGGCCTCCGTGCGGGACGGGACGACCAGGTCGGCGCGGTGGCGCACCGGCGGCGCTCCGTCCGAGGCGGCCAGCGTGGCCTCCTGCACGCTGCCGCAGAAGCGGCCGACGAGGTCGCTGGTGAGGTTCTTGATCGCGGCCAGGCTGCGCCGGCTGCCGTCGTACGGCGCCTCCGGCCAGCTCGCCACGGACCGCAGGTCGGCGAGGGCCGCGTCGAGCGCGTCGTCGTCGAGGCCGGGGAGGTACCACGACCGCACGGTCTCCCAGAGGGCGTCACGGTCGAGCCTGGTGAGGTCGAGACGGCCCGCGACGATCCCGTCCTCCACGTCGTGCACGGAGTAGGCGACGTCGTCGGCGAGGTCCATGACCTGGGCCTCGAGGCAGCGCCGGCGACCCTCGACCCCGGTGCGCAGCCAGTCGAAGACGGGGCGGTCGTCGTGGTAGACGCCGAACTTCACCACCACCCGCGGCGTGCCGTCGGCATGCACCCCGTGCGGGCCCGTGGCGGCGTCGCGGGACCAGGGATACTTCGTGCAGGCGTCGAGCGTGGCCCGGGTGAGGTTGAGGCCCACTGAGCGCCCCTCGGCGTCGAAGGTCTTCGACTCCAGCCGGGTCAGCAGGCGCAGCGTCTGGGCATTGCCCTCGAAGCCGCCGCACTCCGCGCTCAGCTCGGCCAGCACCCGCTCACCGTTGTGGCCGAACGGCGGATGGCCCATGTCGTGGGCCAGCGCGGCGGTCTCCGTGAGGTCCGGGTGGGTGCCGAGGGCGCGGGCGAGGTCGCGGGCGACCTGGGCGACCTCGAGGCTGTGGGTGAGCCGGTTGCGGACGAAGTCGTCGGTCTGCGGGCCGACCACCTGCGTCTTGGCCGCCAGCCGGCGCGACGCCGCCGCGTGGACCACGCGCGCCCGGTCGCGCTCGAACGCGAGCCGCACGGGCGCGTCCACCCTCTTGGGGGGCTCGGCGACGATGCGCTCGCGCGCCGCGTCGTCGTACAGGTCCTCGATGCTCATCGGCCGCCCAGCCTAGCGAGCGCCACCGACGCACCCGCGGCCGGTCGCGGGCGTAGGCTGGCACCGACCCACCTGCCGAGCCGGGCTCGTCGAGTCCGCGAGGGCAGGACGGAAGGGTGGGCGTCATGACGACGTCACCGACAACCGCGGTGCCTGCGGCCGCTCCCGGCGAGAACGGACCGCTCCGACTCGTCCTCGCGAGCAGGTTGCCGTCGCGAGGTCCGGTCGACGGAGCCTGGTGGCCGCGCTCGCGCGACCTCCAGGCCGAGGCGTGCGACCTGGTGGACCACTTTCCCCAGCTGGTCGGGCAGATCGAGAGGCTGCACTTCTCGCGCCCGGACTGGGACGCGGTCGACGGCGCGCCGAGCCAGCACCGGGTCCGGGCAGCGCGCGGACCGGTCAAGACGTCTTCGTCGGCGTACGACGACACCCATCTGGTGGTGGTGAAGATGTCGTCGGGCAACCGGCTGCGGCTGCTGGTGCTGCCGAGCCACACCGACGCCGACCTGGCCGCTCGCGCCATGGCGCAGGCAGTGGATCCCACGAACGCGCAGGCACCGCGGACGCTGCTCGGCCTCGGCTGAGGCCGTGCGCCGTCCGCGGTGCGGTGCGGGTGCGGTGCGGTGCGGTCAGTAGACCGTGACGTGCACGTGGTCGTAGTGGTTGGCGGTGGTCGACCCGCGGTCGGACATGCCGCGCCAGCCCTCACCGCTGCGCTCGACCGACCACATCTGCTGGGAGTAGATGATGTACTCGATGCCGAGGGCTGCGTAGTTGGCCCGCAGGAACTCGGCGATGTCCCAGCCGGTCTGGCCGCTGACCATGATGTCGATGGCCCGACCCTGGCCGTGCTCGCCGTCGCTGCGCCACGTGCCGTAGCTGGTGATCGCCGGCCAGTTGGCGCAGACCGCGTCATGGATCTCGTAGAGGGAGGCGCGACCGGCGTCGATCGACGAGCCGTTCGCGCAGGCGCCGCCGAGGCTCGGACCGGCGGGCTCCTTCGGCTCCGGCTCCGGCTTCGGCTTCTCCTGGGCGAGGTAGGCCGCGGTGACCCAGCGCGACTGGCCGTCGACGACGACCTGGGCGCGGCCCATCTGGCGCCGGCCGGTGACCGAGACCTTCGTGAGCGCGTCGACGACGCCGAACTTCTTCGCCTTCTCGCCCGGGCCGTCCCAGAGGTTGAGGGTCTCGATGGTCCAGAGCGTGTTGTCGACCTTCTTGGCCAGGCGGCGGGCCTGGCGGTCGACGCTGATGTCCTTGCGGGCGGCCGCCTCGGCCTTGGCCGCAGTGCGGATCTGCGACCGGGAGACGATCTCGTCTCGGCCACGGGGAGCCGCACCGCCGGAGCTGGCGCCGACGCCGATGTCGGACGCCGAGGCGGAGCCGGCGCTCGAGATCGACTGCGACGTGCTGGACGAGGCCAGCAGGTTGGTGTCGGACCTCTCCGGCTCGGCTGCGAGCACGCCCATGGTCACGGCGGACATGGTCGCCACGACGGCGAGCGGTGCCGACACCAGGACGGAGCGTGGGAGGCGGGACGGACGGGTGTTGCTAGCAGGGGTTTCCCGCTTGTGGCGATGCTGAGCCACAGCGCTGATCCTTTGCGATTGCTGACGGGGGACTGCGCCGAACCACGAGGTGAAACCGGGGAAGACCTCGTGCCCACGTCGACGCGATCACCGAGTGAAGCACAGGATTTGGTGGCTGTCCCAATCTCCCACAGCAAAATTCGGGGTGTTCCGGCTCACGAGACACCGATCACGTGGCACGACGAGCACCACGCCGCGGCGCGGGTCACCCCCCGGTGGTCTCGTTCGCGTCCTCGCGCAGGTGCGCACCGCGGCCGTCGGTGTCGTCGAGCCAGCCCTCGGGGAGCACCACCTTCTTGCGCGGCGCTCCCTGCCGTCCGCGCGGCGTGCCGAGCTCCCGCTCCGGGAAGGGCGCGTCGCCGTCGAGGCCGTCCAGCAGCTCGTCGAGGGCGGCCAGCGAGTCGATCAGGGCGAGCTGGTGACGCATCTCGCCCCCGGCCGGGAACCCCTTGAGGTACCACGTGACGTGCTTGCGGAACTCCTTGCAGCCACGCTCCTCCCCCATGTGCTCGGAGAGCAGCTCGGCGTGCCGGCGCATCATCGTGCGCACCTCGCCGAGGGTGGGCAGCGTCGCGACGTCCTCGCCGTGGAAGGCAGCGGCCAGGTCGCGGAACAGCCACGGCCGGCCCAGGCAGCCGCGGCCGACGACCACACCTGCGGCACCGGTCTGCTCGACCATGCGGAGGGCGTCGGTGGCCTCCCAGATGTCGCCGTTGCCGAGGACGGGGATGTCCACGTGGTCGACCAGGCGCGCGATGGCGTCCCAGTCGGCCTCGCCGGAGTAGGCCTGCTGGACGGTGCGGCCGTGCAGGGCGATGGCGGCGACGCCGGTCTCCTGCGCGATGCGGCCCGCGTCGAGGTAGGTCAGGTGGTCGTCGTCGAGGCCCTTGCGGGTCTTCATCGTCACCGGGACGTCGTACGGCGCTGCGGCGGCGACCGCGGCGGTGAGGATCTCCCCGAGCAGGCCGCGCTTCCACGGCAGCGCTCCCCCGCCGCCCTTGCGGGTCACCTTGGGAACCGGGCAGCCGAAGTTGAGGTCGACGTGGGCCACACCGTGGTCGGCGCAGAGGATCTCGACGGCCTTGCCGATGTAGACCGGGTCGGTGCCGTAGAGCTGGACCGAGCGCACCGTCTCGAGCTCGTCGAAGACGAGCATCTTCTGCGTGGTCTCGTCGCCCTCGACCAGCCCGCGGCTGGTGATCATCTCGCTGACGTAGAGACCGGCCCCCTGCTCGGCGCAGAGGCGGCGGTAGGCGGCGTTGGTGATGCCGGCCATCGGGGCCAGCACGACCGGGGTCTCGACGCGCAGCGGACCCAGCGTCAAGGAGGTGGGCACGGCGCTCATGCCTCCATTGTCGAACCGCGCACGGCGCGACCCCAAATCAGCCGCCGCGCCCTTGCTCGTCCCTCACCTTCTTCCCGGCGTCCTTCTTCCGTGCGCCGGGCCGTGCCTGCTCCTCGACGTCACCGGTCCACACGATCGGGTCGTAGCCCTCTGTGGGCTCGAAGACGACGTCGCGGATGCGGCCACGGTCAGGAACCAGGTAGACCAGGCACATCTCCTCCTCGGCCCCGGCGGCGAAGGGCGTGGGGAGCGGGCCGCTCTGACAGGCGGTGAAGTCGCCGCCGAGGGTCCACGGGGCGCCGAGGGTGCCACCATCGTCACGGAGGTAGAGCGGGACCGCCTGGCCCCCGAGGTCGGACTCTCCCGTGTTGGCCAGCCGGACGCGTAGGAAGTAGGCGCGCGAGGCGGCCATGGTGTCGTCGCGCAGCCAGCCGTCGAAGACCGACGCCCGCGGCCCGACCACGGACTCCACGCTCAGCTCGAGCTCGCCGGTCAGGTCGGCAGTCGGCTGCCACACGAGCGTCGCGGGCTCACCGAAGTCCAGCTGCGTGCCGGGGTCGGTGCCCGCCTCCGCCGCGGTGGAGACAGGTGCGGCTGAGGGATCGGGGGTCGCCGGGCTCGTCGGTGAGCATGCCGACGCCGACAGCACGGCAGCCGTCGCCAGGAGGATCATGCGTCGCATGGCGCCATCGTCACACGGCTAGGAGACGATTCCCTCCCACGTCGGCACGCCGAGCTCGTCCAGCATCGACACCCCGCGCACCCGTTGGCGGCGGGGGCCGGGGAAGACCACGCAGATGTCGATCGGCTCTCCTGCCCGGAGGGTGACGCCGTCGCCCGTCCCGGGGCACGGGGGGAACGGTCGCTGCGTCTCCAGCCGGTAGTGGTGCACGTTCCGCTCGCGCGAGCCCTCGGCGAGCGTGAGGAACGGCGTCGCCTCGATGACACCGAGCCCCTCGAACGTCAGCGTGGCATCGACGTAGTAGGCGTGCGGAGGCACGCCCGACCCCCGAGCGCGGACCCGCGCGAGCGCAGCGACGTCCGCGCGCCGGATCGCGTTGACGGTGATCGCGACGGGCGCCGACGCGTCCTCCCCGATGTACATCTCGACGACGTGGGTGGCGCCGAAGGACAGCGTCCTGGGCGGCGCAGCTGCGGCGGCCCCGGGCACGAACCCGGCGTCGAGGTCGTCGACGCCGAGCAGGGGCGTGCTGCCGTTGCCGTCGGGTCGGTCGCTGCGCTCGGCGTCCGTGCACGCCCCGAGCAGGCCAGCCACGAGCACCAGCGCACCGAGACGCTGGACGAGGAGAGGGCGCACACCGCGGATCATGCCCTCCCGGGCATGTCCCGCGCGGGCGTTCGGCGTACGGCGTGGCCTGCGGTCAGCAGCCGACGAACTTCTCGGCGAACCAACGCGTGATGCCCTCGAGGCTGACCCGCTCCTGCGCCATGGTGTCGCGCTCGCGGATCGTGACAGCGTTGTCGTCCAGGGTCTCGAAGTCGACCGTGACGCAGTAGGGCGTGCCGATCTCGTCCTGGCGGCGGTAGCGACGACCGATGGCACCGGAGTCGTCGAAGTCGACGTTCCAGTTCTCGCGCAGCTCGGCGGCGAGCGCCTTGGCCTTGGGCGAGAGATCGGCGTTGCGGCTCAGCGGCAGGACGGCGACCTTGACCGGCGCCAGGCGCGGGTCGAGCTTGAGCACGACGCGCTTGTCGACGCCGCCCTTGGTGTTGGGCGCCTCGTCCTCGGTGTAGGCGTCGATGAGGAACGCCATCAGCGAGCGGGTGAGGCCGGCGGCGGGCTCGATGACGTAGGGCAGGTAGCGGTCGTCGGCGGCCTGGTCGTAGTAGGACAGGTCCTTGCCGGAGAACTCGCTGTGCTGCTTGAGGTCGAAGTCGGTGCGGTTCGCGATGCCCTCGAGCTCCTCGAAGTCACGGCCGGAGAACCCGAAGCGGTACTCGATGTCGGTCGTGCCCTTGGAGTAGTGCGACAGCTTCTCGGTCGGGTGCTCGTAGTGGCGCAGGTTGTCGGGGTTGATGCCGAGCTCGACGTACCAGCGGGTGCGCTCCTCGATCCAGTAGCGGAACCACTCGTCGTCCTCGCCGGGCTTGACGAAGAACTCCATCTCCATCTGCTCGAACTCGCGGGTGCGGAAGATGAAGTTGCCGGGGGTGATCTCGTTGCGGAAGCTCTTGCCCATCTGGGCGATGCCGAAGGGCGGCTTCTGACGGCTGCTCGTGACGACGTTGGCGAAGTTGAGGAAGATGCCCTGCGCGGTCTCCGGGCGCAGGTAGTGCAGGCCCGACTCGTCCTCGATGACGCCGAGGTAGGTCTTGAGCATCATGTTGAAGTTGCGCGGCTCGGTCCACGCGTTGCGGGTGCCGCAGTTGGGGCACGCGACCGACTCGTTGACGTCGACGTCGTCGGGGTTGTCGATGCCCTTCTTGGCCGCGTGGTCCTCCTGGAGGTGGTCCTCGCGGAAGCGCTTGTGGCACGACTGGCACTCGACGAGCGGGTCGCTGAAGGTGCTCAGGTGGCCGGAGGCCTCCCAGGTGCGCGTCGGGAGGATGACGCTGGAGTCGAGGCCCACGACGTCGTCGCGACGGGTGACCATGAACTTCCACCACTGACGCTTGATGTTCTCCTTGAGCTCCACGCCCAGCGGGCCGTAGTCCCACGCGGACCTCGTGCCGCCGTAGATCTCACCGCACGGGTAGACGAAACCCCTTCGCTTGGCGAGGGAGACGACGTTGTCCAGGGCGGTGGGGGCGGGCTTGGCCACGGTGGTGTTCCTTCGGGTCGCGCCGGCTGGCTGCCGGCTCGTGCGGGCGAGGACTCACCCTATCGACCGCGGCTGCGCGTCATTGAGGTCGGTCCCCTCCTCGACGACCTCGTAGGCACTGGGCTCGTCGAGGGCGTGGACCATCAGCGGCTGGACGTGCATCTTCCCCTCGAAGGAGCCGAGGGCACGGCGGTAGGAGCCGACGTTCTCCCACCGCGTGGTGAGCACCCACAGGCTCGGGTCGTCGACGTTGCGACCGACCTCTCCCCCGACGTAGCCGGGCTTGGCCGCGAGGATCCCGAGGGCGTGCAACAGGCCGCGGCGCAGCTCGTCCTCGGCGGATGGGTCGGGGCGGGGCGTACGGAGGCGGGTGACGACGAGCACCGGGTCAGCGTACGACCCCACTCAGTTTGACAATGGTTCTCAACATCACTGAGAATCGTTCTCATGTCGACCCGCTCCCGCTCCCTCGCCCTCACCAGCGCGCTGACCGCCACCGTCCTCCTTGCCGGGTGCGGTCAGTCAGGCGCCGCCGACTCCGACAGTGGTCGTCGGGCCGTCGCGGCGTTCTACCCGCTGGCCTGGGTGACGGAGCGGGTGGCGGGCGACGACTGGGAGGTCACCAACCTGACCCAGCCCGGCGGCGAGCCCCACGACCTCGAGCTCGGCATCTCCCAGACGGCAGACCTCGACGAGGCCGACGTGGTCGTCTTCCAGCACGACTTCCAGCCCGCGGTCGACGAGGCGGTCGAGAACGTCTCGGACGCCGTGCTCGTCGACGCCGAGGAGGCTGTGGAGCTCCGCTCGATCGAGGAGCAGCACGAAGGCCACGAGGACGAGCACGCCGACGAGGAGCAGTCCGACGACGAGCACGCCGAGGACGACGGCCACGACCACGGCGACACCGACCCGCACTTCTGGCAGGACCCGCTCCTGATGGCCGACATGGCCGACGCCGTCGCGGAGGGCCTCGCCGAGGTCGACGCCGACGGCGCGGCGACCTACCGGGCGAACGCCGAGGAGCTGCGCGCCGAGCTCGAGGACCTGGACGCCGAGCTCACCGAGGGTCTCGCAGGCTGCGAGCGTGACACGGTCGTGGTCAGCCACGAGGCGTTCGGCTACCTCGAGCGCTACGGCGTGCACTTCGAGGGGATCGCCGGCCTCACCCCCGACGCCGAGCCCACCCCCGCCGTGCTGGCCGAGCTGGAGGAGCTCATCGCCAGCGAGGGCATCACCACCGTGTTCTCCGAGCGGCTCGCCTCCCTCGCCATGGCCGAGAGCCTGGCCTCCGACACGGGCGTCGAGACCGCCGTCCTCGACCCGATCGAGGGACCGGGCGATGGTGACGGCGCCACCGACTACGTTGCTCTCATGCAGCAGAACCTCGCGGCGCTCCAGCAGGCCAACGGATGCTGAACCCCGCCGGCACCGCGGTCGTCGAGGCCCGTGACGTCACGGTCGCCCTCGGCGGCCGTCCGGTGCTGCGCGGCAACGACCTGGTGGTCCGGCACGGGGAGTTCGTGGCCCTGATGGGCGCCAACGGGTCGGGCAAGAGCACCCTGGTGCGCGCCCTCACCGGGCTCCGGCCGCTCACCCAGGGCTCTGTCCTTCTCTTCGGCACGCCGTTGCACGACTTCAAGGAGCGTCACCGCATCGGCTTCGTCCCGCAGCGCGGCACTGCCGCGGGCGGCGTGCCGTCCAGCGTGCGCGAGGTGGTGGCCTCCGGCCGGCTCACCCGTCGCCCGCTGCTGCGCCCGGCAGGGAAGGCCGACCGGGCGGCCATCGACGACGCCCTGGAGGTCGTGGGCCTCACCGGCATGGCCGGTGAGGGCGTCTCGACGCTCTCCGGCGGCCAGCAGCAGCGTGTCCTCATCGCGCGGGCGCTGGCGGGCGAGCCCGAGCTGTTCTTCCTCGACGAGCCGACGGCCGGTGTGGACCTGCCCAACCAGCTCGCGCTCGCCGGTGCCCTGAGGACGCTGTCCGAGCGGGGCGCCACCATCATCCTCGTCGCCCACGAGCTCGGTCCGCTGGAACCGCTCGTGGACCGCGCGGTGGTGATGCGCGACGGCCGGATCGCCTACGACGGCCAGCCGCTCGCCCACGAGGACGTCCACGGCCACCACCACCCGATCGCCCGCTCGCACGACCACGTGCCGCACGTCGGCTCCCCGTTCGACACGATGTCGCTCGACCCGAGGGAGGATCGCCGGTGAGCCCCGCCGAGCTCCTCGACCTGCTGGGTCGCGACTTCATGCAGCGCGCGCTCCTCGCCGCCCTGCTCACCGGCCTGGCGGCACCCGCGATCGGCACCTTCATCGTGCAGCGCCGCCTCGCCCTGCTGGGCGACGGCATCGGCCACGTCGCGGTGACCGGCGTCGCGCTGGGGCTCCTCACCGGAGCGTCCCCCACGTGGACCGCGGTCGTCGTCGCCGTCCTCGGCGCCGTGCTCATCGAGGTCATCAGGGAGAAGGGCCACACCAACGGCGACGTCGCGCTGGCCCTGCTGTTCTACGGCGGGCTGGCGGGCGGCGTCCTCATCAGCGGACTCGCCGGTGACGGAGCCGCCGGACTGCAGGTCTACCTCTTCGGGTCCGTGACGAGCATCAGTCCGACCGAGGTCTGGTACACCGCCGTCCTGGCGCTGGTGGTCCTGACCTTCACGCTCGGCCTCCTCCCCCAGCTCTTCGCGGTCGCCTCGGACCCCGAGTTCGCGAAGGTCGCCGGCCTCCGGGTCCGCGCCTACAACCTGCTCGTCGCCGTCCTCGCCGCCGTCAGCGTCACTGTCGCCATGCGCACCGTGGGCCTGCTGCTGGTCTCGGCCCTGATGGTCGTGCCGGTCGCCACCTCACAGCAGCTCGCGCGCTCCTTCCGCTCCACGCTGCTGTGGGCCATGGTCCTCGGTGGCGTCGCCGCGGTCGGCGGGTTGGTCGTCGCGGCCTGGCTCTCCGCCCGGGCCACCGTGGCCCCGGGCCCGTCGATCGTCCTCCTCGCGCTGGCGATGTTCGCCGCGACCTGGCCGGTCGGCGTCTGGGTACGTCGTCGCCGCCGCCTCACCGAGCCGTTCCCGGCGCTGGGCACTGGGACGCCCGGCCCGCACGAGGTGGACGAGCACCCGCACCAGCACGGGGACGACTGCGGCCACCCGGCGGTGCGGCACGAGGACCACGTCGACTACGTCCATGACGGCCACCGGCACGCCCCGCACGGAGAGCACTATGACGAGCACTGACCGCCACGGCAGCACCCGGACACAGCAGCGACGTCCCACCCGTCAGCGTCGCGCGGTCGCGGCGGCCCTGGCCGGCTTCGACGACTTCCGCAGTGCGCAGGAGATCCACGACCTGATCTCGCGCCAGGGCGACTCCGTCGGCCTGGCCACCGTCTACCGCACCCTGTCGTCGCTCGCCGAGGCCGGCGAGGTCGACATGCTGCGCAACGAGGACGGCGAGGCCATCTGGCGCAGCTGCTCCGACACGCACCACCACCACCTCGTGTGCCGGACGTGCGGCGCCACGGTCGAGGTGGAGGGCCCGGCCGTCGAGCGCTGGACCAACGCCATCGCCGCCGAGCACGGCTACGCCGACCTCAGCCACACGCTGGAGATCTTCGGGACCTGCCCGACCTGCCGCTGAGGCCGGCGGTGCCAGGTCAGGCGTTGGGGAGCGCGCCGCCGTAGCGACGATCGCGCCGGGCGTACGTCTCCACCGCGGCCCAGAGGTGGCGGCGGTCGACGTCGGGCCAGAGCACGTCGGTGAAGACCATCTCGCTGTAGGCCGCCTGCCACAGCATGAAGTTGGAGAGCCGCTGCTCCCCCGACGTGCGCCAGACGAGGTCGGCGTCGGGGAGCTCGGGGACGTAGAGGTGTCGGGCGAAGGTGCGCTCGTCGACCTTGTCGGGGTTGATCCGGCCGGCCGCGACCTCGCGCCCGATGGCGCGCGCGGCGTCGGCGAGCTCGGCACGACCGCCGTAGTTGACGCACATGGTCAGGGTCAGGACGTCGTTGTCCTTCGTCATCTCCTCGGCGACCTGGAGCTCCTTGATCACCGACCTCCACAGCCGGGGGGCCCGCCCGGCCCAGCGCACGCGTACGCCCAGCTCGTGCATCTCGTCGCGGCGACGCCGTATCACGTCACGGTTGAAGCCCATCAGGAAGCGGACCTCGTCGGGCGAGCGCGACCAGTTCTCGGTGGAGAAGGCGTAGGCCGAGATCGCCTTGACGCCGATCTCGATCGCGCCCTCGACGACGTCGAACAGCGACGACTCGCCCTCCTCGTGCCCCCTCGTGCGGGGCAGCCCCCGGTCCTTCGCCCAGCGTCCGTTGCCGTCCATGACGATGGCGACGTGCTCCGGGACGAGGTCACGCGGGATCGACGGCGGCGTCGCGCCGCTGGGGTGCGGGGTGGGCTGGCGGACGGGGCGCTTCACGGGGCAGAGCCTAGTCAGCGCTCGACGTACGCCATCGACCGCAGGCCGCGCTCGAGGTGCCAGGCGAGGTAGGCCGAGACGAGGTTGCTGGCCTCGCGGAGGTGGCGGGGGTCGGCGGCGTGGACCACCGGCCAGTCACCCACGAGCAGTGCGCCCAGGACCAGCACCGTCTCCGCGGCGGGCGTGGCGGAGCCGGGCAGCTTGTCGGAGGTGCAGAGCACGCCGCCGGCCGAGGGGTTGAAGAAGCGGTGCGGGCCCTCGACGCCGCACTGGACGCAGTGGTCGAAGGACGGCGCGTAGCCGGCGACCGACAACGAGCGCAGGAGGTAGGAGTCGAGGACCTGCTTGGCCCCGTGCTGACCGGTCGCCATCACCCGCAGCCCGCCGACGAGGAGGAGGAACTGCTGGACTGCCGGCTCTCCCTCCTCGGTGACGAGACGGTCGGCGGTCTCGAGCATCACCGTGCCCGCGGTGTAGCGGTCGTAGTCCATGCCGAGCCGGGCGTTGAACGGGTCGAGCGTCTCGGCCTGGGTGATCACGTCGAGGCTGCGCCCCTCGGCCAGCTGCAGGTCGACGTGGGCGAACGGCTCGAGGCGCGAGCCCCAGCGCGACGTCGTACGCCGCACTCCCTTGGCGACCGCGCGCACCTTGCCGCGCTGTCGCGTCAGCAGGGTGATGATGCGGTCGGCCTCGCCCAGCTTGTGGGTGCGGAGCACGACCGCCTCGTCGCGGTAGAGGGGCACGGCTACATCCTCCCCCACGCACCCCGCCGGAGACGGTTGGCGCTCAGCGTTTCCGCGCCCGGGCGGTGGTGGCGGGCGCCGCGGCCCGCCAGCACTCGAGGGCGAAGTCGGCGGCATCCGCGGTGAGTCGGTCCGGGCGGAAGCGCCACTCCAGGATCGAGGAGGCCCGCTCGAGCCGGACGTTGGGCAGCTCGGCGGCGAGCATGTCGGCGTCGACGAACGGGTGGATCGGATCGATCGGGTGGCCCACCAGGAAGACCGGGGCGTGGATGCGCCGGCGCTGGCTCGACGACGGCGCGAGGCGGCCGAAGATGACGCCGTGCAGCACCGACGCGATCGAGTCGGCGCGGTGGTCGACGGTGTCGAGGCCGATGCCGGCCCAGAAGGGGACGATGCCGCGCGGCACCGAGCGGGAGACCCGCTGGAGGGTGTTGGCGGTGAAGGGCAGGTAGCGCGCGGCGAGCATGATCGGCACGAAGGCGAGGATCCCGGCGACGAGCGCGTGGTTGAGCACGGGCATCTCGACGATGAGGCCCTTGACCCGCTCCGGTGCGATCACGGCGACCTCGAGGGAGACGTTGGCGCCCAGCGACGTGCCGCCGATGACGGCCTGGTCGGCACCGAGGTGGTCGAGCAGCGCGACGACCTGCTCACCGAAGGACGTCATCGAGTAGACGAGCGGGTCGGCCGGCTGGTCGGAGCGGCCGTGGCCGAGGAGGTCGAGCGTGACCACGTGCAGGCCCTGGGCGGCCATCGCCCGCGCCAGCGGCTGCTGCATGCGCCGCGGCATGAGCAGGCCGTGGAGCAGCACCACCCACTCGTCGCCCGAGCCGTACTCGGTGTACTCCAGCCGGTCGCGCCCGCCGTCGGACTCGACGAAGAACTGTCCGATCCGCTCGCTCACCAACATGGAGGGAATCTAGCCGGTCACGCGCGGTTGACGGCGCTGATCACGGCCTTGAGCGAGGCGGTGACGATGTTGGCGTCGAGGCCGACGCCCCACAGCAGCTTCTCGCCCACGGCGCACTCGACGTAGGCCGCTGCGATGGCGTCGCCGCCGGCCGACAGCGCGTGCTCGGCGTAGTCGAGGACGCGGACGTCGTGGCCGAGCCCGGAGATGGCGTCGACGAAGGCCGCGATCGGGCCGTTGCCCTCGCCGGAGAGCTCCTGGCGCTCCCCGTCGACGAACACCCCGACGGTGAGCTGGTCCTTCTCCCCCGCGGCGCTGGAGGTGTGCACCGAGTCGAGCTCGAGCGGGGCGGTGCGGTCGAGGTACTCGGCACGGAAGACCGACCAGATCTCCTCGGGGGTGATCTCGCCGCCCTCGGCGTCGGTGCGCTGCTGCACGACGCGGCTGAACTCGATCTGCGCGCGTCGCGGCAGGTCGAGCTTGTGCTCGGACTTCAGCACGTAGGCCACACCGCCCTTGCCGGACTGGCTGTTGACCCGGATGACCGCCTCGTAGGTGCGGCCGACGTCCTTGGGGTCGATGGGCAGGTAGGGCGCCTCCCACGGGAGCTCGCCGACGGGTACGCCGAGCGCAGCGGCCTTCTTGTCCAGGTCCTCCAGACCCTTCTTGATCGCGTCCTGGTGCGAGCCGGAGAAGGCGGTGTAGACGAGGTCGCCGGCGTAGGGGTGGCGCGGGTGGACCGGCAGGTTGGTGCAGTACTCGACGGTGCGGCGGACCTCGTCGATGTCGCCGAAGTCGACCTGCGGGTCGATGCCCTGGCTGAAGAGGTTCATGCCGAGGGTGACCAGGTCGACGTTGCCGGTGCGCTCGCCGTGGCCGAACAGGCAGCCCTCGACGCGGTCGGCGCCGGCCATCAGGCCCAGCTCGGTGGCCGCGACCGCCGTGCCGCGGTCGTTGTGCGGGTGGAGGCTGATCGCGGAGTGCTCGCGGCGGGTCAGGCCTCGGCCGAAGTACTCGATCTGGTCGGCGTAGGTGTTGGGCGTCGACATCTCGACCGTGGCGGGCAGGTTGAGGATGATCTCGCGTCCGGCCTCGGGCTGCCACACGTCGGAGACCGCCTCGCAGACGCTCAGCGCGAAGTCGGTGTCGGACTGGGTGAAGATCTCCGGGCTGTACTGGTAGCCGAAGTCCTGGCTGCCGACGATCGAGCCGAGCCGCTCCTCGGCATACTTCATGACCATCTCGGTGCCGCGCACGGCGATGTTCCGGCACTCGTCCGGGGTGACGTTGAAGACGACGCGCTGGAAGAGCGGCGCGGTGGCGTTGTAGAGGTGGACCGTGGCGCGGGGGGCGCCGACGAGGGAGTCGACGGTGCGCTCGATGAGGTCCTCGCGGGCCTGGGTCAGCACCGAGATCTGCACGTCGTCGGGGATCCGGTCCTCGGTGATGAGCTTGCGCACGAAGTCGAAGTCGGTCTGGCTGGCGCTCGGGAAGCCGACCTCGATCTCCTTGTAGCCCATCCTCACCAGCAGCTCGAACATGGTGAGCTTGCGGGCCGGGGTCATCGGGTCGATCAGCGCCTGGTTGCCGTCACGCAGGTCGGTGGAGAGCCAGCGCGGCGCCTTCTCGACCTTCTTCGTCGGCCAGGTGCGGTCGGGAACGTCGACGGGCACGAACGGCGTGTAGCGCGCGAACGGCATCGGGCTCGTGCCCTGCTGGTTGGCGGTGTTGCTCAGGTTGGTCATGGTGTCCTCGTTGGTCGGTCGGTGTGTCGGGCGACCGGCGCGCGCCGCACTCCGCAACGAGGGGGCCGGTTCAGGCCTCGCTGCGGCAACCAAGGAGGAGGGTGCACATCATG
This sequence comes from Nocardioides sp. S5, assembly GCF_017310035.1. Lineage (NCBI taxonomy): Bacteria > Bacillati > Actinomycetota > Actinomycetes > Propionibacteriales > Nocardioidaceae > Nocardioides > Nocardioides sp. S5. The sequence goes on along the minus strand of NZ_CP022296.1, from coordinate 1,704,735 downwards.
ACTGCCTCAGCGTACGCCGCCGCGCGGGCGAGCACAGCCGCCCGTCCGATCCGCGGACCGGGAGCTGCTCAGGCGCGGCCGCGGGCGGCGTACGCCACCGCCGTGAGGTCGAAGGGTCCGGGACCCAACCGGTCGCGGCACACGTCCTCGACGCGCCGACGATCAGGGGGACTCAGGGCCGCGAGCTCCTCGCCGATCGGTCCCACGCCCTCGAGGTAGGGCGTCCACCACTCCTCGAAGGTGCCGTGCGTGACGGTGACCGGCATCTCCACCGATTCCACGTCGCGGACCCCGGCGGCCCCGAGCATCCGCTGCAGCTCACCGCCCGTGCCGGCCGGGAGCCGCTCCTCGGCGAGCCCACCCGGACGGATCACCCCGAACGCGTCCCACACCGGCCACATCGGCGCCCGCGACCCGGCGAGGTCCCAGACCGTCGCGGCGACCCACCCGCCAGCGCTGGTCACGCGGACCATCTCGGTGAGACCGGCCACCGGGTCGGGCATGAAGTGGACGACCAAGCAGGCCGCCGCCACGTCGAAGGTGTCGTCGTCGAAGGGCAGGGAGTCGGCCGTGCCCTGCCGTACGTCGACGCCGGGAAACCGGGCGCGGCACGCCTCGACGAACGGGCCCGACGGATCGACCGCCGCCACCGCGTCGGCGCCGAGACGGTCGACCAGAACCCCCGTCAGGGCTCCGGGACCACAGCCGACGTCGATCGCGCGCTGCCCGGTCGACGGCGCGAGCCAGGAGGCGAGGTCGGCGGCGAGCGGACCGGAGTAGCGACCCATGAACCGGTCGTACGCCTCGCCTGCCACCTCGAAGGTCACACCACGTGACGCTACTCGCCCTCGTAGGCTCTGGCCATGCCCCGACTGCTGGTGGTCCACCACTCGCCGACCCCGTCGGTCGCCGCGCTGACCGAGGCGGTCGTGGCAGGGGCGTCGGACGACGCCATCGAGGGCGTCGAGGTGGTCGTGCGGACCGCGCTCGAGGCCGACGCGGACGACGTGCTCGCCGCCGACGGCTACGTGCTCGGCACCCCGGCGAACTTCGGCTACATGAGCGGGGCGCTCAAGCACTTCTGTGCAAAGTCAAGGTGTATTTCACCTCGTTCGAGTGAGGCTCCTAGGAGGACAAATGACTGACGACACTCCCAGCGACGACAACTTGATCGAACGCTTCGTCTTGCTTCACCACGAACTCGTGCTGGCCAAGCTCGACGCGTGGACACTCGCCGCTGGCTACGTTCTGACTGCAGACGCGCGCGAGGATCTGGAGTCGCAGGCATCGCAGCTGAGCCTGGCGGAGCTCGCGGCTCGCGTCCAGGAACTGCAGGACAGGCTCGACGCTGTGCGCCTTGACGTGCAGGAGGACGTCACTGAGGAGCCAGCCGGGGCCGAAAGGTCATCTGACGAGACGGGCTGACCTGGGTAAGGCGTGCTTGCTGTCCGGGGACGAATTCGCTGTCACGGAGCGGCGTCTGCTGGCCCCTGACGGTTACTCGCTGATCGGCCACGCTCATCTGAAGGCCAATGTGCTTGATTGATTCGGTGGGGTGGCCCCCTTGGCTAACAGCCACCTCAGTTGAGACGCCCATCTATCCGCGCACGTCGACGTCGGGCAAGTTCGCCGCAACACGAAACAGCCGCTCGACCTGGGTGGCCATTGACCGGATCTGCCTCGTCGCGGAACCTGAGTCCGCTGTCACTTCAAGCGCCACCCATAGATGACCGGCTTGCTCTAGGTGTACTCGGCAGGGACGTTGGTGACGGCCTGGGTCTTGTGAACGAGGAGAACCTCCCGGCTTAGTGGAGATGTCTAAGTCATCCGCTCGCCCAGGAGGTCCTCGTGGCCCACGCTAACGCTCGTTTGAATCTGCATGGTCGTCGTCTGCTCATCGAGCGGGTCATCGACCACGGTCGTCCCGTCGCGCATGTCGCCAAAGAACTCGGCATCTCACGTCAGTGCGCCCACCGCTGGGTTGCCCGGTTCCGCGCTGAGGGCGAGGCCGGCCTGGTCGACCGGTCCTCACGCCCACACCACTGCCCCCACCGTGTTCCACGCGAGGTCGAGCAAGCAGTCCTGTTGCTGCGCCGCACCGAGCGCCGCGGACAGGACTGGATCGGACCCGAGCTCGGGATCCCCGCCCGCACTGTCGGGGCGATCCTGCAGCGCCACCACGTCCCACTCCTGCGCACCTGTGACCCGTTGACCGGCGAGGTGATCCGCGCGTCGAAGACCACAGCGGTGCGCTACGAACGCGACACCCCCGGCGACCTGGTCCACGTGGACGTGAAGAAGGTCGGCCGGATCCCTGATGGCGGCGGGTGGAAAGCCCACGGCCGCGGCGAGCGGCCCAGCTACAAGCGCAGGGTCGGCTACGACTACGTCCACGCCGCGGTCGACGACCACACCCGACTCGCCTACGCCGAGATCCTCACCAACGAAACCGGGGCGACCTGCGCTGGGTTCTTGGCACGCGCCGCCGGCTTCTTCGCCGAACACGGCATCACCATCCGTCAGGTCATTAGCGACAACGCCCTGAACTACACCCGATCACGCGACTTCGCAGACGTCATCGAGTCCCTCAACGCTCAACACATCACCATCAAGCCGCACTGCCCTTGGCAGAACGGCAAGGTCGAGAGGTTCAACCGGACCGTCCAGACCGAGTGGGCCTACCACCAGGTCTTCACCAGCAACGACGAACGCGCAGCAGCACTGGCGCCCTGGCTCGACTTCTACAACACTCGACGACGCCACTCAGCCATCGGAGGACTACCCCCGATCAGCCGACTGTCATGAACCTGCCTGCCGAGTACATCTAGGGCGTCTTTGCCCAGGCGATCGGCCACCATGTTGAACGCCTTGGTGTTGCGATGCCATCTCACCCAGAGTGGGGGACTTTCCACGTCGGGTCGGACTCCAACAGCGAGGTTCGGAAGCCCCTCGAGGCCGATATAGCGGAAGCCACCCTCGAGCCCGTCCGATGACTTGCCTTGCCAAGGAGCCAGCTTGAATCCCAATGCGCGCGTCGCCTGGGTTGTCACCCGGTCCACCATGTCGGAGATGTCCGCCCGTCGGGTGCGCCAACCGCCCGACAGCTCCCCATCGGTGAGCGCGGCGATATCACTGCCCCGCATTGCGCGGGCTGCGCCGAGCAACTGGTTCAGGTCGTCGGCACTATCCGATGCGGCCCGCTTCATCACGTCGATGGCCTCGTCCCAAGCAAGGAGTATCACCTTCACCTTGGTTGCCCCAGGCACCTCCCACACGGAGTCTGTCCGACGGGCGCCCACGGGCGCGAGATCGCGAGTCAGTTCGCCGGACATGACACTCATCCGCGACTCGGGCACCAAGACCACGACGACGCCGCCAAACGCTGTTCCGGCTAATTGGCGCTGTTGTGTCATCACGTAGCGACGGACCTGTGCGTCTCCAAGGTCCGCGTGGATCTTGGCCTCGATGAAAACGACGGGAAGTGCCACCTCTTTATCAATGTGGGAGCCGACGACATCAACCCGCCCCCGGTCATCCTGAACCCCTTCCGGCAGCCATAGGAGGCCGTCGGGAACGGCTACGCCCGAGCGCGCAACGAGCAGATTCAACAAAGCAGCAGCAGCTGAGCGGTCCTTCTGAAGAACGTGCGCCAGTCCAGTTGTCAGTGCTACCTCCCCGTGCTTGGCAAACCATCCGGTGGCCGCTAATGCGCCTAGAACTGTATTGGTGTCACTCACTACTAGACGCTCCTCGCGTGCGGGGGTTGGAACATCGGAAGTTTAGTTCCGCAGGGACTGCAATTGGCCCGGGCAGCCATACGGACGTGCGGTGATGCATCGAACTTACCGAACCGTGACGGAGCGACGGGCCGCATCTACCCGGACGGCCTTGGTGCCACCGGGAGTAGGAACAACGGTCTATGGGTGCGGGCTTCCCGCCGAGCATTGGCCTTGGGCCGCCAGGTACAGCGTGAGCTATCGCAACGTGTCTCTTGACGGGTCGGTCTGCGGGTAAGCATTGCGTCCGTGGCACCGAGACCCGATCTGCTCGTCTCGCTGTCATGCGTCAATGGACCCTGCGACGCCCAGTTATCCCCTTTCGCTGACGCAACTGGCACCCGAGGCTAAAGTCGACATCGCTGCGCGGGGCGCCCTGCAGGCGCAACTCGTCGATCGGTAGGACTGTCGCTTGCCACGGTGATGGGACCACCTCGTTGCCATGAGCATGGGACCACCCGAAGGTGTGGGTGAGCATCACAGGGCCTCGCTTCCTGGGTCAATGTCGGCGCGCTGGTTGAGTCGGTCTCGTTGCCGGTAGGAGGGGCCTTCGATGACCAGGGTGTGCGCGCCTGAGGTGAGTCGGTCGATCGCGGACTGGGCGAGCAGCGCGTCGCTCATCATGGCCAGCCACTCGGCGGGGTCCCGGTTCGAGGTCACGATGGTGCTCGCGCGGCGGTGGCGTTCGACGATGATCTCGTAGAAGTCGTTGGTCTCGGTGGCCTCGAGCCGTCGTAGCGCGAAGTCGTCGATGATCAGCACGTCGACGCGGGCGAGCTTGCGGATCTCGGCCTCGAGGGTGTTGTCGAGTCGGGCGGCGCGGAGCCGGGTGAACAGCTTGTCGGCGCGGGCGAAGTGGACGCTGAGCCGGCGTCGGATAGCGGTGTGGCCGAGCGCTGATGCGAGGTGGGTCTTCCCGACGCCGACCGGGCCGAGGATCAGGGCGCCGTGGCCGGCCTCGGTGAACCGCAGGCTGGTCAGGTCCGACAGCAGGGTCCGGTCGTAGGAGAGGTCGTCGAGCTCGTCCCAGGCTTCCAGCCGCATCGTGGGGTCCAGCCCGGCGGTGCGGGCGCGCAGCATCGCCGAGCGGGACTCCCGGCGAGTGATCTCGTCGGCCAGCACCAGCTCGAGGAACGCGGCATGGCCCATCTTGCGTTGCTTGGCCAGCGCGAGCCGCTCGGGCAGGGTGTCCTTCAGACCGCCGAGCTTGAGCGCCTTCAGTGTCCGCATCAGGTCGGTCCCGACCGGATCGACCGGCCCGACCTTGGTCGTTGTGCTCATCGGGTGGGCTCCAGGTCTGTGCCATCCCCGGCGACCCGGCCGCCGGGGATGAGGGTGAGCCGGACGCTGCCGCGACCGGAGTACTCCTTGGGGTCGCGAGCGAACCGGCCGCCCTGGGCGTTGTGGCCGGAGCCGGCTGCGGCAGGCAGCACCGGCTGTTCGCGCTCGGTGGCCTTCTCGAGCATCGAGGCGATCTTCGACACGCTGACCACGTCGAGGTCCAGCGCTCGTGCGCAGGCGTTCTCGACCGGCTCTGGGCCGTAGCGGCGGACCAGACCTTGTAGCCGGTACACGCTGCGCATCCTCGTCCAGGGCAGCGGATCGTCGAGCAGCCGCTCGGCATAGATCCCGATGTTCTCCCCGTGCCCGGCGCACACGCCGATCAGCTTGGTGAGGTCTCGCAGCGCGTAGCCGGTCTTCTCCTCGGGCAGGTCCTCACGGTCCGTGGACCGTCCGCCGGGCGGCTGCCGTGGGTGGGTCTTGACCAGCCGGCCCGGTCCCACCTGGCCGGTCCGGCCGGTGGTGTAGAGCTTGACCAGCTCGCTGTCGGCGCGAGCGTCCAGCTGGCGGCCCAGGTATGGCTCGGGCACCGAGTAGAGCGCCTTGGCGACCTCGACGTGGAAGTCGCGGTGCACCTTGACCCGCTTGAACACCGGCACGTCATAGGGCTCCGGGGCCGGCAACAGGCAGCTCGCTTCGAGCTCGGCGAACGCCTCGGCCGGTCGGGCCTGGGTGGTGCCGTGGATCCGCATCCCGGCCCGCTGCGCACACCATGCCTCGACGCGAGCCTGCGCATCGGCGAGGTCGGTGAAGGACTCCCCGGCCCAGAAGTTGCCGCGCACGTACTGCACCACCCGCTCCACCCGCGGCTTGTCCTGCGGCGAGCGGATCCGGGCCGGGTCGGTCCCGAACCCGACGTGCTGGGCGTAGTCCAACCAGCCCACGTTCAGCGTCGGGTTCACCGCGTCGGCGTCGGTCACGACCGGCTTGAGGTTGTCCGGGATCAGCACCTTGAAGGCGCCGCCGAAGAACCGCCAGGCTGCCTCGCAGCCGGCGATCACCGCGACGAGCGTCTGGGAGTAGGTCAACCACACGAACATGTGCCTGCTGACCACGGCAGTGAAGATCAGCGCGTGCACCTTCCGCCGGCGACCGGTCTCCGGGTCGGTCAGGTAGCCCATCTGGGCGAAGTCGACCTGGCACTCCACGCCCGGCTCGCCGTCGGCGACCCGCACCGTGGTCCTCTTCGGTCGGAATCCGCACCGCTCGACCGCGAACCGGTGCAGCGTCCGGTACGACACCACGCACCCCTGCCGGGCGAGCAACTCCTCGATCTTCACGATGCTCAACGGCTCGGCGCCGTCGCCGCCCTTGACCCAGGCGCTGATCTGCTCCTCGTGAGCCAGCAGTAGCTCCCACGAAGCGCCGTGCCCGTTCGGCCGTGCCGGCCGCACCGCCTCGACCACGACACCGACCAGCTCATCGGTGAGCGCCTCGACACCCGCGTCGCGCGACAGGCCGGCGGCCTCGGCCGCGGCCACGTACCGGCGAGCGGTCTTCCGGTCCACACCGGCCCGCTCGGCGACCTTCCGCAGCCCCAACCCCGCGAGCCACGCCCGCAGCACCTCGAACACCTCAACCACGCTGACCTCCCTGAATCCCACCGCTGACGACCTCCGCGCCGACTGACCTGACGCGGCGATCCAACGGCCGAACCGAGGACCCACCGGCCAGGCGCGCCGGGTGGTCCCATGACTGGCAATCCAGGTGGTCCCATGAACCTGGCAGAAAACCGCTCAGAGCGGTCCCATGCTCATGGCAGGCGACAAGGACAACCATGTTTATTGCGCAGATGCTTGCAAGCGAGAACTTCCGGGCGGCGAAGACGGCCAGATCATCAAGGATCTGGGGGAAAGCCCTTCTCGTCGCGGCCGTTGTAGGGGCGGGGCTCACGCCATCACCCACTCATGCAGCGACCACCGACCCCGTGATCACCGCGCCGGCGCCGGGAACAGTGCTGCCCAACCGATGGGACGGGTCTGTGACGGTGGACCTCAGCGCAGCTCCCAGCGACGATTACTGGTACTCCCTCGAGTGCGAGGGCGGTCCATACTTCAGCGGTGTCGCCGCGTTGCACGAGCATGTGGCCGGGGATCCGTCCTGGTCGATCTCAGCGGACGAATATATCGTCGGACCTGCGACGTGTGAGGCCACGGTGCGAGGTGGCGAGACAGGGGCCTACACGTCTGCCCGGTGGACGGTCCTGGGCCCCAGCGTCACCTTCGATGCGGTCAATGTTTCCCAGTCGGAGATCTTTCCGATAATCCGCGATGGGTACGCGGACACTGTCGCATTGGCGTGGTGGATGACCGCGGATGCCACGGTGACTACCGAGGTGCGCGACGACCTCGGGCGAGCCGTGAAGACGGCGTCGCTTGGGATGCTCCCTGGCACAGGCGGACAAGACCACAGTTGGACCTGGGACGGATTGCGACAAGATGGCACCGTTGTGACTCCCGGTGACTACACACTCACTGTGACTGCAACAGGCCATGACGGCATATCCCGCAGCGCCACGAAGACGGTGACAGCCGCGACCGGTATCCGGGAGTCCGGATGGAAGACTTCAAGGCGCGCGGGCGCGCAAGCATCGAAAGTGACGCCAAAGCGCGGGTGTCTATCGATCTACCAGGAGCGCGGCCGCTCCGTGACCTTGGACTGCGCTCGCGGCCGAGGGTCTGTCGCCATCTGGCGGTTCACCTTGCCCGTAAATGCCGCGTCCGTCACGTACTCGGTTCGAGGGCGGACCGTGTGCTGTACTCAGAATCCTCGCATCACCAGCCGGCTGCGGTCCGCTACCCGCTACGAGGTGAAAGTGAAGGTCCTTCGGGGGCAAGTCGCCCGGATCGACGCCGTGACCATCCATTACAAAGTGCGCACGCCGATCTGACGCTCGTCACAGAAGGCGCGTGTTGAGTGCCGTTGCGTTCCGACCTAAAGCACTCCGTTCGCAACCTCCCGCTGGGTTCCGACAAGTTTTCGTCGCCGGGTTCGACACTGCTTCGGCGAGAAGCGGCGACTGCTGCTACCCGCGCCCCCGCCAACTCACCATTGAAAAGTCAGTTTCTTCCGATCCGCTCACGTCAGAATTGCGAATGAGTCGGCATGGGCACCGTTGACCGCAGCCATCAAGGGGGACGCGCGTGGCGAGAAACTCCACGTGGAATCGCGCGGTCGCCGATCTAGCGCGCGACCTGGGGATCTACGAGCTAGTCGTCAAGCAGCACTGGCACGACTTAGACCGGACATTGGCGCCGACGACAGCCGTGCAGGCGCTGCTGGGGCAATTGGACAGCGGATCTCCCACCAAAGCTCCCAACACGACGAAGGCAGCCCGCAAGACTGTCGCAGCCGCCCCGCGCCCATTTGCCCGGACCGGCTCCAACCTCTATCAGTGGCAGCAAGAGGCACTGACGGCCTGGGAGGCTGCCGACAGACAGGGCGTGGTGCAGGCGGTGACCGGGACTGGCAAGACCCGCCTCGGCATTGAGGCTGCCTTCGGCGAACTCCGTGCAGGCGGACAAGTGCTGGTGGTGGTGCCGACCAGAACGCTGCTAAATCAATGGCACAGCAACCTGGAGGACACACACGCACTCCGGGCCGCCAACACGAGGGTGGGACTGCTTGGTGACGGACGATTTGCCAACTTCACAGGAAGCGATCTGATCGTTTCCACCATTCAGAGCGCCGATGGTCTGCGACCTCCGACACGCGGGCTGATCGTTGCCGATGAGTGCCACCGCTATGGCTCCGACGCCTGGTTCAACGCACTGCATCCGCAGTTCTCGGCCCGCCTCGGTCTGACCGCTACCTACGAGCGTGGAGATGATGGCGACAGTCGGCTGGCGCAGTATTTCGGAGAGCAGCCTGTCTACGACATTGCATACGAGAGGGCCATCCGTGACGGCGTAGTGGCCCACTTCAAGCTCGCTTTCGTCGGCGCTCGGCTGTCCCCCCAAGATAAGACCGAGTACGAAAACACAGAAGCGAAGTTGAAGAAGTCCCGATCGACCCTAGTAGCAGGCTTCCGGTTGCGCGCCGATCCACACGCAGACTTCATGAAGGACGTCGCGAAAGCCGCGGCAGGTAAGTGGCCGACTGACCCTGGCGGGGCCAGGCAACTTGCCATCCGTTACATGTCCGCGTTCCAACGACGAGCGAGGATTCTTGCCGAGTCGGAAGCGAAGACTCGTCGCCTTGCGGACCTGCGGCCGGTCGCGGACTCGGCCCGGGGCACGCTGATCTTCACCCAGACAATCAGCGCGGCCACCACGGCCGCGGAGCTCTACTCGAATGTCGGGCAGGGAGCTGCGGTCATCTCTAGCGAACTTTCCAGCGACGAGAGGGAACGGCTTCTCACCAGTTTCCGCGAAGGTGGAAAGTCGGTCATCACTGCCCCTCGCGTGCTTGATGAGGGCGTTGACGTGCCTGATGCGGATCTGGCAATCGTAGTTACTGCCAGTAGCAGTCGCCGCCAGATGATTCAGCGCATGGGCCGCGTCCTACGCAAGAAGCAGGACGGAAGGTTGGCCAGGATGGTCATCCTCTACGCGGAAGGAACTATCGAGGATCCCAATAAGGGAGCGCACGAGAGCTTCAACGACATCGCCTGGGACGTAGCAGACTCGGCAATGATCTTTGGGTCCCACAAGAGGGCTGACGACATCCACCGCTTTCTCCTTGAACCGTCTGTCTAAGCCGCGAGCAACGTCATGGACGGGTGCAGGTAGCAGCCCCGGTCCAACCACGCGTTGCACTGCCCGGCCGCCAGCCGGGCACCTGGCGCTGAATGACTGCCGCCAGTACGGCCCTGCAGTCTCAGCGCGCGGCACCTGGGTTCTCTTCGGCGACCTGGACGAGCCAGGACACGAATGTGTTCAGGGACAGGTCGCCGTCGTCACCCCATGACATCGCGGACAGCTCATCACCGGTGCCGATCAGTCCATCACTGTCGAACGTGGTGGCGAAGAGATGGACGTACTCATCGTCCAGACCGACGATGAGCTGCCGCTGCCACAAGAAGCAGCGAGCCGGCATGCTGAACGTACCCATGGCGTTGGACCCCACGGGTGTCAGGCTTCTTCCGAGCTTCGTGATCACCTCGTCTTCCGTGACGTTGAACAACGTGGCGAGTGCTTCTGCAATGAGCGCTTCTTGGCCCTCATCGCTTTGGTCCCACTCGTCAGCTCGCGGAAGTTCCGCGATGGCTTGCATGCGTTTGGACCGTGTGTCGAGCTCGGTGAGGTAGTCGAAGAAGGCGGCCTGGGGCAGCGGGAACGTCAGGATGTGCATGGTGACACCAAGGTCCGTCCACAGGTGGAGCTCTTCGTATGAGTCTTCGTCGGCGTCGCCGGTCCATTCGACGAAGAGGCCATTTCCCAGATCGGTGTCGAGCCGGTCGACGATCCAGCCTTCGACGTCGGTGACTACGTACTGGCTCGAGGAGTCGAGCCCCAGTGCGTGTGCGAGGGCCCGGAACGTGCCAAGCTCTTGAGTGGGATCTTGGGCCGATGCCACGGTGATTGCCTCCTGAGGGTCCCTTGGTCGACGTGGCAGCGCGAAACTATTTTGCGCTGGTTGAAGTCGCCATTGGAGGAACCCGCAGAGTGCCGCGCTGTGCGTCGAGTCCGTCGCCTGTCCACTGCGTAACCTCTTGGATGTGCCAGCGCAGATCAGGCGCTAGCGCGTCGAGCTGGGCGGCGGTGTGAGGGCTCCACGTGGGCGTTGCGCCTTTCTTGCCCCCGACGCAGTATGAGATTTCGAGCGGTACGTCAGTGCGGCAATCGAGCCGTTTTGTGAGGCGGGTGCGGTTGGCCTCGGCCCAGATTCTGTAGTCCAGGCCTTGCAGGACGAGCATGTGGTCTGCGCCGAGTTTTGTCTCGACGAGCAATAGCGAGCCGTTGGCGTCGAGGCCGACGAGATCTACGAAACCTCTGCCGCGCGCTGTCTTTTGCTTGGTGCCTGCCCTGCCGCTGGGGCGCCACGCGGGCAGCTCGCGCAGTACCGGTTGTTCCAAACCGAGGCGCCGGGGGTGGCGGCGCAGAACTGCCTGCAACCAGTGTTCGTCAGCCTTGTAAGCCACTCCGTTCAACCGTTGCTGCATGCCCTCGAGCACTGCGTTGCGCACCGCGGTTTCGTCGTCGGCACTCATCGGGGCGTCCAGCGGCACCGAGACGGCTGGCTGATGCGGGGCAGCCGCGCCCCAGTCGATGCCAGCCACGACGCTCAGTCCTGTCCCGGTCCGGGAGATACGTAGCACCCGCTGACCGCGGCACTGCCAAGCTCGCACATCGCGGCGATGTGAAGCGTCCAGGTCTGACTGTTCTCCTGCCCACAGCATCAGGTCTTCCACCCACGGCGTGCGATTGCCGAGGTGGAGGAGGGGGTCTTCTTCGCTGGCGACGAGAGTTTGCGTGGTTAGCCGAGTTGGTCGTTGTTCGGGGGCTGCCGACTTCTCGCCGTCGTGACTCCACACCTCGAGGGGGAGATCGTCGCGAAGCCAGGCCCACCGGTGCAGCGTCGGCTCGTGCCACCCTCGCGGGAGGACGAGGCGCAGTGTCCGCTGGTTCCGCTCGCCGAGACCAACGGCAAGCGCGGTGTCGACGCTGCCCGCTTCTTGTTCGCCAACGACGAGCGTGAGCGAGTCCTTGTTTTGGTAACGAACGAAACGGGGCAATTTGGCGCGATTGACGGGCACCCGAGCGGAGATGTCGACCCCTGCTTGTGCAGCAAGAAGGTCAGCCAGTGTGTCTGCGAAGATCCGACGTTGAGCAGCAGCTGTAGTCCCTTGTTGAGCCGTCTCTCGTGTGGTCACAAGGTCGAACATAGATCGACTCGACGGCTTGTGGCGGAGGTTCGACCGGAGTCGTCGCACCGGTTGCCATGCCCGCGGCGCTCGGAATGCACTGTCGGTGCCGTGGTCTAGCTTCGGGACTGATGAGGACTGACGAGTACACCAAGGACCAACGAGACCTGTCTGTTGCATGGAAGCTCCGCACGCCAACGTTGTGGCCAGCGGCTCGACAGCCTGCGCCGTGGGTGAACCACCGGGGTGACCCGGTCGGCATGTACGACCACTGCTTGCCGGAGGAGTACGCAGCAGCGAACCTGCTACCTGAAGGCCAGAATGCGGTCGACTTGTTCGAGACGCTGGGCATCCCGTGGCACTGCGGCGTAGACGGCGGACCAGGCAATAACCTGCTTTCAAGTCAGGTGCAGTGTGTCAACGCGCTGATGCCGATGGTGGGTGGCCCGGACCGGATTGTGCGAGCGTTCGGCAACGTGCTGGACATTGCGGAAGTCCTCCAGATCGAACCCGATCGGTACTTGACCTTCGAGTACATCGGTCCGACCGACTACTTCAACGAAGGACGAGGTGCACCGCGGGTGCGCGGCGCAAAGTGCACGAGCCTCGATGCCGCGTTCCTGTACCGCACCAGCACTGGTACCACGGAGTTGGCGCTGATCGAGTGGAAGTACACCGAGAGCTACCTCAGCATCCGCAAGCCGAATCCGTCGTATGACAAGTCCCGCGAAGCCCGCTACGGCGCGGACTTTCACTCTCCTGACGCCCCCCTGCGGTCCGCATTGATGAGCCTCGGTCACATGCTCGACGAGCCGTTCTACCAGCTCATGCGACAGCAACTTCTGGCCCACCGTCTCGAACGCGAGCATGCTGAAGGTGCTGACGTCGTTCGGGTTCTGCACGTCCGGCCTCGCGAGAACCAGGCATACCAGCAGTCGCTCTCGCGTCCCGAGCACCGCCGTCTCGGCGACAGCGTGGACGCCGTGTGGGCGCGTCTACTGAAACGACCAGATCGGTTCATCCACGTCGACCCCGCAGTGTTCTGCGATGAGACCGTGACGAGCGAGGAGTACGTCGACCGCTACTCCCCAAACGGGACCGGAAGGCTCCCCTGGGGAGTGAGTGTCTGGCGCGAAAACGATCGCATCGCAGCGGCAGCCTATGCGTATGCTGATGGCTTCGAGTGGTGCCACTGCGGGCCGACACAGGACGTGCCGGTCGACATGGGAACCCTGTCCAGACGGCATGGCCGCGAGAATCTGGCCGTCGCTGACGACGAAAAAACCATGCTTGTCGGGCCGCTCGCCTACGCACGCGCGTTTCTTCGAGCCATTGTTTCCGCTGACCTCTCCGAGCCCACGGAGCTGACTTGCTACTCCTGGCCAGACGGAGCTACCGACGTCGTCGCTATGTGGCCACCCGTGGACCTGCATGGACGCCTCCGCTAGCCAGGAGAACATGCCCCGTGCCCGTACCCGGACCAGGCACCGCAAGACGCCTACGCTGCGGGGAACAACCAACCGGACAAGGAGTGCACATGGCATGGGGCAAGCGTTGTCGATGTTGACGAAAGCGGGACCGCAGGTCGGGAAGCAATTGCCCAAACTGTGGCCCCTACTGCTTGAGTCCAAGAACCGGGAGCGGCTTGGCGAGTTCTTTCTTGATCTCGCAAACGCATCGCCCGCGAAGCGTCTTCGAGCGCGACTGGAACTGACAGCTGCGCTCGCCGAGGAGATCGCGCAGTCCGCCACAGGTGACGCCGAGAAGAAGCAAGCGGAGGGGTGGAGCCATCGGGCGCGCAACCTGGTTCGGCGCCTGAACATGCCGGTCGCCGGGACCGGCACGAAGCGTGCCCATCGCCGCTCGATCAGGGAGCAGCTTGACGCTCTTCAACCAGAGATGAATACCCATCTCGCCGAGACTGCCTAAATCCTCGTGCGCTACCACCGACCCGCTACCGGCCAAGTACTTCCGCTGGCACCCGCCCTGGAGAGTTGGGACAGGGCAGGGAGCCGTTCCCAGGCGCGACTCAACGCGTTCTTGACGAGTGTCCAAGGCCGGTTGCGGGATCTCGACCCCTCGGCTCCGTTGGCATTGAGCCTCGCCGTGGGACTGCCATCCACGACCTCGCTGACCACGGGCGGCCGTGACCTCGACAACTACTTGTTGCCGGTTGTGCGGCGTTTGGGTCAGGAACGCTTCTTCGCGGTCTTTGGGCAGAAGGTGCACGGAAACAGCTCAACTCTTGCCATCGAACGGATCAGAGAGCTCACCGATGACTCGTGGGTTCCGCAGATTAAAGTGAGGACGACCTCATCAGCGCAATCGCCGGCCTGGAAGCACGAGGTCGCGGCTGCGTGCGTTGCAGCTGCCCCTCAAGAGCATTTGGCAGGCGCGCTCACGCTGGAGATTCACTACCGCGTGAGCTCCGGGCGCAATTGGGCTCAGCTATGGAAGCCGACCATCGACGCCCTCGGCGCGGTGCTGGGCGTGCCAAACCCGATGCGGCCATTCGCTCCCAAAGACGACCGCGTTGTGTCGCTCGCCCTGTCTCGCAGCGTCGATGAAATGCTCGGCTGGGACATCGAAGTTCTTGTCCACTGGTCACACGGGTAAGAGGGAATGTGGCAGGCGGCACTGCTGCGTCTAGTTGCCACGTGATCATCCGTCCGCCGGCGCCCGCTCGACCATGACGCTCAAACCTCCAGCGGTACGGTCGACCCAGAACACAGCAAGTTGGAGCCGTCGCTTGGCCAGAGCAGGGAGTCGGTCTACCAGGCCGCGGTACTGGCGATTGTCGGGAAGTGCGAGCGCATATGTGGCTTCCGGCTCCGTCATTCTCTGCACTAGTTCGCCAAGCGCGCCGACGAAGTAGTTGTGCTGCTGCGCCCCGGCGGTCCCCACCTCCGCCTTGGCCTCGATGAGGATCAGCCGACCATCACGGTGCCTGGCGTGAATGTCGACGCCGGGGTTGCGCCCCCACGCGACTTGCACTTCGAACCCATCGGCGACCAGGTACGCCCGGGCGGCCTCCTTAACTTCGTCCTCAGTGATCCGATCGCCGAGGAACCGATCCCGCTGGCCGGCCCTCGCGTCATTCTGCGACCTCCGCTGCGCCATCGCGACAGTAGGTCCACCGTTCGATGAAGTCGCCTCGGCCAACGCGTTGACGATCTTCCCGTCGGGACCGGGTATCCGGCGCAACAGTCCTTGCGCTTCCAGTCGGCGAGCAGCCTGGTTTACAGACTGCCGTTGCAGGACGCCAAGACGTTTCGCGAGCACGTCATCGTCGAGTGGCGCATACCGGATCGCGTCGAGAATCCGGTCGCTCAGGCTCGCCACCTCATCATGGTGGCACTCTCGCCAGCTTCCCGCGACGCTTGGCGTTGCATCGGAGCAATCCGACGCAAGTATTGTCCGAGCGCCGAATCAGCGACCGGAGATCGCCCTCCCCGGTCTGCCCCGTCCGCAGCCGGTGCCGCATAGCGATTCGACGCGGTCGTTCACCCACGCGTGGGCCAGCTCAACAGCGGTCAGAACGTGCGTCGGTAGCTCCGGTCCATGCTCGACCACCCCGTACGCGCATTACTGGAAGCGAGGGCTGGTACCAGCCGGCGCTGGTTGCTTCAGGGGCCTTGGCGCGATTGATAGCGCACTGCCTTTGCCACGCAGGGATCGCGGGTCCGAGCCCCGCAGGCTTCACGTGGTTTCGCCGGACCTACCTAGGAACATCAGCCTGCAGGCCGCTGCACAGGTGCTGTCGGTCTCGGAGAAGACAGCCCGCCGGTTCATCGCCAGTGGCGAGCTGCCGGGTTACGGGCTCGGCAAGCGTGGCGCGGGAAGCGGGCGTCCGATCAGGTTGCGGCTGGAGGATGCTGAGGCACAGCTCCGGCGTATCCCGACTGCGGGCGACGACCCTCCGGCGAAGCATCGCTGAGCGCCCATCCCGCTCGCCGAGTTGCTTCGCTCTTCGACGCGCCTCGTCGCCGTCGCGCAGCAAGCCGGCGGTAGCAGGTGCGGACGTAATGAACGGGGAGAAACGACCCGCCACCCCCATAACCCGCACTATGAGGTAGGGCCTTGCGGCCTTCGGCGTCCAGTCACCGTCATCGCACCCATCGCGTACTGCCTCCGCAGGTCCTGGTCGTAGGACACGGCCTTACCAAGCTTCACGCACTGTGGACCGACACATCAACACCCACTTCGCCCACAAAGACGAAGCACCTCGCCACTCATATGACGGCTCGTCATCGGCCCGCCAGGTCGACCAATTCGACAGTGACAGTGCCTCAGGGCAGCCTGCGCGCTCGGCCCTGAGCGAAGGCTTTCCTGTTCTCCCACGAAACGTCGTGCTGATCCACGTCATCGATCATTTCGAGGTCGAAGAAGACGTCATGAAAGTCCGTCAGCAGTCGAAAGGACTCGGTGGCGAAGCTGTCGAGAGCCGCGATGGGTCTATTTCCAATGGTGTAGCTGAGCCATACGAATCGCGAGGCATAGTCTGCGGCACTGAACTCGCGCCCCACCCCGGCCTTGAGACGAGGAGCAGCGATACCGGCCGCAAAGTGGGCCAAATAGCGTGACAGCGTCGGACCTGAGTGGTCGAGAGGAGCAGCGTCTCCCTTGATGAGGTGAGCAACGAGTGCTTCCAACACGTCAGCGCCAAGTTCGGTTCGGGACTCTTTGACACCCTCGGGCAGTTTCTCTTCATCACCGCTTGCTAGCCACAATATGTCCGCAACCAGTGGTAGTTCAGGGCACGCACGGAGCGCAGTGCTAACGCTGGTGGCTGAAACCTCGCTAGGGAGTCGTTCCAAGAGATCGGCCGCCCATCTAGACACCCGCTGTCGTCGGTCCGAGAGCCCGGTAGTGCGACCCTCTAGGTCCGCGATCTGCGACATCACTCCTGCGAGAAGGCGAACATCCGCGGATGAGGCCGGGTCGCCCTGTATCGAGAAGGACCACAGCTTGCTTATTGCTGTGTCCACTTTGTCGCTTACTTCAGTCGTGAGTAGATGCGAGAGCGGACCGGCGTCGCCAGCTGAGGCTGCCTCCAGGGCTCGCCACACCTCGTAGTCAGGTACATCGTCGTCTGGGATGTTGTGAATGAAGTAGCGGTCGAAGTATTGATGATGCGATACCTTCGGCCGCTCCGCTCTCGACCCGCCTGTGAACATCGTGTTGGGGAACAGCGCACCCACGATCTCTCTGGCGGCTGGGTGGTCAGCCTCGGAGAGTGTGGACTCATCGACGAGGCCCTTCCAGTCGAATGTTGCTGCGTCACCACCGGTGAGACGTGACTTGCGCGCGGGCAGGGCCTCGTAAACGCGCGGGAACCGGAGCCTGAGCAAGGTCAGCAGCACCAAATCAGTAACGTCAACTTCGTCCGGCGTATGTAGGGGAAGGAGCAGTTTTACCTGAGCGCCAAAACGTTTGATTGCCCGTGGAGTGTCTAAGTAGTTGCTCCAGACGTGGTCCATGACCGCAAGGCGACCATCTTGCGCGCTTATTGTGTGCGCCGTACCCCTTAGCGCCTCCTCCAGCGAATCGTCGATCAGGCGCAACACTTGCCCAGGAAGTAGGGCCGGGAGGTAGATGGGGTACTGCACAAATTTCTCGAGGAAGGCATGGGAACCATCCCTGTCCTCGACCCCCGTCGCGGTCTGGAGCAGGGTCCGATTGAGGCTGCGTTCGTCGTAGGCTAGAAGGTATGAGATCCCCGGGAAGCGACCGAGTAACCGAATGACCTTCAGAAAGCCCAGTAGTTCCTCGCCCTGAAGTCGGTCGATGTCGTCGGCAACCACGAGCAGCGGCGTCTGTTGTTGCAGCAGTTCGTAGCTGGCTTCCTTGAATGCCTTCTCCCACGGCTTCTGACGTCGGAGCCACTTGCTGAACCACGTCGCGCCCCCCTTAATGCTGGACCCTCCGTATGGAACGAGGGTCGCGGAGGGTGCGGAGACCTCTACGAGATCCGCCAACCCAGATCTGAACTTCTCGAACTTCTTCTCCGGCAGCGCACTAGCAATCGCTGCGTAGAACTCTGACAGAACCCCTCCGGTATCAGCGGCCGCCCACGGCGTGAAGCGGACGACTTTCCAGTTCCGCCCGCGCTGACCTAGCTCGTTGATTGTCATCTGCAGTGCCGACGACTTTCCCCCGCCCCAGGAGCCGATTAGGGCGAGAACCACGCTCGACTCCCAGGAGTGCGTTTCCATCACAAGTTCGGCGGTGCGACTGGCCAGGTGCCTTCGCCCGAGCGTGTCTTGGTCGGCCGACTCGATTGTCAATGGCCAAGTCGTGGTCCCCACTGGTGGCCAACTGAAAGTCCCCACCCCTCGTGGGTTCTCAGTTGCTCTTGAGGCGGGTTCCTCCGTTCGCTCGGGCCTGTTTCATTCGGTAGGAGTCGCCGTCGGTGACGACGGTGTGGCAGTGGTGCAGGAGCCGGTCGAGCATGCTGACCGCGGTGGTGTGCTCGGGCAGGAACCGTCCCCAGGACTCGAAGGGCCAGTGGGACGCGATCCCGAGCGAGCGGCGTTCGTAGGCAGCCGCGACGAACCGGAACAGCAGCTGCGCGCCGGTGTCGTCCAGCGGCGCGAACCCGAGCTCGTCGACCAGGAGCAGGTCGTGGCGCAGCAGGTTCTCGATGACCTTCCCGACGGAGTTGTCGGCCAGCCCGCGGTAGAGGGTCTCGACGAGTTCGGCGGCGGTGAAGTAACGGACCCGGTGACCTGTTTCGACTGCCGCGATCCCGAGTGCGATCAGGGTGTGTGACTTCCCCGTCCCGGCGGGCCCGATCAGGCACACGTTCTCGGCGGCGCGGATCCACTCCAGGCTGGCGAGGTAGTCGAACGTGGCCGGTGGGATCGAGGATGCGGCGACGTCGAACTCCTCGAGTCGTTTGGTGACCGGGAAGCCGGCTTGTCGCATCCGGGTACGCCGGTTGGACTCATCACGTGAGGCGATCTCGGCCTCGATGAGGGTGCGGAGGAACTCCTCGGGGTTCCAGCGTTGGGTCTTCGCGGTGAGGAGCAGCTCGGGTGCCAGGCGGCGCATCGCGGCCATCTTGAGCCGCTTCAGTCCGTCGTTCAGGTCGGTGGCCAGCGGCGGCGGGGTCGTGGCGGTCACGACACGTCACCGCCGTCCACGGCTTCGTCCAGGAGCGGTCCTGCGGCTGGTCGGGCGTCGGGATTGATCCGGTAGGCGTCCAGCGTTCGGGTCGGGACGGTGGGCAGGGTCATCACCAGCGCCTGCCCGGCCGGGGTGGGTCGGGGTGCGTGTCCGTTGGTGGCCAGGATCGACCGGACGTCGTCGGAACGCCACCTCCCGAACGCCACCGCACGTTCCAGCGCCGCTTGCAGTGCGTCGGTGCCGTGGGCGGCGCCCAGGTCCAGCACCGTGGCTATCTCGGTGTTGAGCTTGGTGACCCCGGCCGCGGCGGCACCGACCAGGAACTGCTCGGCCACTGGACCCAGGGCCAAGAACTGCTTCTCGGCCACGGTCCGGCCCCGCGCCCGACGCTCGGGTGTGGCCGGTCGGGGCCGGTCGTAGTGGGCGTCGTCGATGCTGGTCTCACCCGGCGCCACCAGCCCGTGCTCGGCGTGGACTTCGCCGGTGATCGGCTCGATCACGCGCAGGATCCGGTCGCGTTCGTCGACCAGCACCGTCACGATCCGCCCGATCAGCCGGTTCGGGACCGAGTAGCGCGCGGACCCGAATCGGATGCAGGAGAGCTTGTCCACCTTCCTGGTGATCGGGGCGGGACCCACCTCGAGCCGTAGCGACGGCAGCTCGCCGAGCAGGTCACGCTCGGTGACCAGCCGGTCGTCCGGGATCGCGTGGATCTCGCTGTGCCGGCGGCCGTTGACCTCCGTGCACCAGGCTCGCGCGCGGGTGTTCAGTCCGGCATAGCCGCCTGCCCACACGGTCGCGTCGTCCTCAAGCCTCAAGGGGACGAGGAGGTCGTCCTTGGCGTAGCCGACGAGGTTCTCCACGATGCCCTTGGATTCCGGATCGCTCGCGTGGCAGAAGTCGGGCCGGAACCGGTAGTGGGCGGCGAACCGGACGTAGTCCGGTGCCGGGACGACCACGTTCGCGACCACGTTGCCCTTCAGACAGGCCATCCGGTCGGCCAGCACCAGCTTCGGCACCCCGCCGAGCTCCTCGAAGCACTCGGCCAGCAGCGCCAGGGTGGTGGTTTGCTGCTCATCGGGGCCGAACCGGACGAACCGGTAGCGCGACCAGGCCAGCACCGCACAGAACACGTGCACCCGTCGGCCGGCCACGATCTCGGTGCCCCAGTCGATGGCGAGTACCTCACCCGGGGTCCACACCGCCGGTCGGCGTCCGCCAGCACGGGCCTGCCCGATGCGCCACTCGCGCTTCGCGTCCGCGACCAGCCGCCGGAAGTTCCGGTCCGACCCCTCATACCCAGCCGCACGCGCGGCCGGCAGCAGCCGCTTCGCGCTGATCTTGCCGACGGTGTCGTTGACCTTCTCCGCGACCAGGTGGGCGACCGAGTCGTAGTTGCGACCCCGCTCCACCCGCGGCGCCGGCGGCTCGCCGCGACTGCTGGCCTGGTGGGCGTCGATGACCCGACGCACCGTCTTGTGGGTCGTGCCGCACAACTCGGCCGCTCCCCGGTAAGTGCCCACCTCGCGGTAGGCCGAAATGATGTCCATTCGTTCTCTCTCGTTCTTCAATGAAGACCCCTGCGTGGTGACGACGGCTGACCAGACATCGCCAACCGTCACCACGCAGGGCCCTCACGAGCCGTTACAACACGCGAAGAACGAGGAGCGGGGACTTCGACCTGGCCATCACCGGGGACCCGACATGGCCACCAGTGGGGACCGCTACCTGGCCACCAGTGGGGACTTTTTCATGGCCACGGACACTCGATGGGATCGTCTCGCCAGACTTCCTGTGACTGTCCGCTGCTCATCTGTGGTGCCTCCACAATCGTTCGACAAAGCGCAACTTGACTTGCGCCAGTCCAATTGAGTGTCTTGGTTGTGAGTGTTGATACCACGTCGCTGGGAGTCGGGCGGCCGCGGCGCGTCTATGCGCCGCCTCGGCGGCAGCATCGTCGACGTCGCTTTCCGGAGCCGCTGGGAGTCGACGTAGTTGTGGCTTTCTACTCATCGCTGACGCGCGCCGCGCTCCCACTCGCGGCATGGCCGTGCGTCGACACCTTGACCGACGATCTCCAGCCGCGCATGCGGTTCGACGGACAGGAGATACTGAACCGCCATACGCTCGAGTTGCGTCCGTCGGTGGGCGCCAGGAGACCAGGAGATCGCGACGTGACCAAGCTGGGCCCCTTCCTCGTACGCATGCTGAGCCTGGTGCTGGTCATGGCGGGTGGGCTGCTCGCCGCGGTCTCGACGTCGGCCGGAGCCGTGGGCCCTCCCATTTTCGTGTCGCCAGCGCCCGGCTCGATGGTCCTTGGGCCATTGTCATCGGCGACCATCGACATGGGCGAGGCGCCGGCGGGCGAGTACAACCTCTACTACGGATACTGCGACTGCTACGGATTCTTCCTCACTGAGATCGACTACAAACCGACCGCGGGCACGACCGTCACCGTCCCCGTCTCCGACACCCTGCTGGCCGACCAGACCGCTTTCCTGGCGCTCCGTGGCTACGGCTTCGACGTGCGTGTGGACTTCTCCGTAACCATGCCACCGTGGGTGAGCGACCTGGACGGCGGCCCCTCGAAGTTCTACCCGATTAAGGACGACGGCTATAAGGACAAAGTCTTCTTTTCCTGGAAGTCCGGGATGATGGACAGCAGCCTGGTGCCTCGTGACCTGGTCGAAGTGCTCGACTCGTCGGGCCGCGTGCTGCTCAACCGGACAAGCAGCAACTACTCATTCGGGTGGGACGGCCGCGACGCCAACAGAAAGTTGGTGCCCCCAGGCCTCTATACGGTGCGGGTATCGGCACGAAACCGGCTGGGCCACGCCGCGACTGCGTCACGCCCGGTCCACATCGCCACCGGTCGAGTGACGGAAGACGAGACCCTCAAGCGCGCCGCCACGCGAACTACAAGGCGTCTGACGACGCTGGGATGCAACGCGATGAACCGGGGCGGCGACCTCAACATGTGGTGCGACAGCGGGAGGTACGCCGAAGTCCATTACGAGTTCTCGATTCCCCGCCGGGCCCGAAACCTCAGGTGGAAGATCGACCGCAAGCCCAGCGTCGACAACCCCGGCACCATCACCTTCAGCGGAGAGCGCCTCACGCCGACGCGCTTCCGGATCCGAGCACGCGTCACGGGTGGTGAATACCTTCGGATGAGTAAAGTGCAGCTCCGCTACCGCACCCGCGTCCTGCGGTAGCCGCCAAATGGATTTGCGGATGCCAGAAACCGCGTGCTGCCGTCTGGTCCGCCCATTTTGACAGTCCCGTCCTCAGATAGGTTTCCGTGCTGGGCGACAAGCGGTCTTTACCCCCTAGGCCTGCTCGTAAAGCAGAACTGAGGTGGGTCGCGAGTATCAAGCGACGGCAAGTGCTGAGGAGCACGGAGTTGTCAGGCGCATTTCTGGCGACCGACATGTCATGGCCTACGGGTGACGACTGAATCCAACTTCCCCTCGCGTCATTCTGCCGCTTGTCGTCTGGGCGCTCCCCCGCGATTGACGCCATGAGCGCATCCGGGTAGCGACGTGGGTCATCTGGGTAGGCGCCGTTCGCCGCACGGCCGATTCGTCAACTTCGAACGGGGGGCGATTGATCGTCTAGGACCCTGCTTCTGGCGCGGCCTTCACGGTAAGGATGGCGGACTCCGCCGCTACGAGGGTCACCACCACTTGGCCGTCAATCAGCAACCCACTTTCCGCCTTGCGAATCCGCTTCAGAAGGTGACGAGCAGGTTGACGCGAGGCTCTTCTCTCGATGGCTGCAAGCAGCCGAACCATCGGTCGCCAGGACTTCGGACTCACGGCGGCAGTGCGGTCAGCTAGGTCAATCCAATCAGCGGATCCTTGTTCACGTACGGCCCGGACAGCGAGCAGCACGGGGATTGGGATCCCGGTGGTGGGCTTGGCGACTCTGCAGCGGTGCTCGCTTGCGTCAGGTTCGAACTGGTCAAGTGTCACCTGGGTGAAGTAGTCGTTCATGGGACATCCGCTTGATCGACTTGCCCGTCCAGTGCCGGGTACCGAGGGTGGTGTCAACGCCGTGGATCCGCCTGGCGTCCTCTGCATCTGCCGCCGACAGTTCCGGAAGACCGTTGAGTAGGGGCAGATACTCGGCCTTGGGCTCCTCGGCTTGGAGTAAGAGAGCGAAGCTTTGCTCGTGCGCGGTGAGGCGTTTGAGCAGTTCTTCCTTCGAGAGATCTCTGAGCCACCAGGCCGCCACGGTCGAGTCCACGGTCGTGGTGGATGAAGGGGCCACCGCGTGACCCGGTGGCAGCACTCTAGGCAGTGAGTGCGGCGGGTGTCAGGTCCTCCTTTTGGTCGGTGGTGTCGTCGGTGTTGATCAGGGCGATGCGGGAGCGGGCCAGGACGTCGAGTCCGAGGTAGCGGCGTCCTTCGGCCCAGTCGTCGTGCTGCTCGGCCAGCACGGCGCCGATGAGCCGGATGGCGGAGTTGCGGTCGGGGAAGATCCCGACGACGTCGGTACGGCGGCGGATCTCGCGGTTGAGCCGTTCGTTCGGGTTGTTGGACCAGATCTGGCGCCAGATCTCCTTCGGGAACGCGGTGAAGGCCAGGATGTCGGCGCGAGCTTCCTCGAGGTGCTCAGCCACCGCGGGGAGCTTCTCGTACAGGGTCTCGATGACGCGGTCGAACTGGGCGTGCACGGCCTTGGCGTCGGGCTGGTCGTAGATCGAGTGCAGCATCGCTTTGACCCAGCCCCACGACGACTTGGGCGTCGCGGACATCAGGTTCGCGGCGTAGTGGGTCCGGCAGCGTTGCCAGGCGGCACCGTCCAGGGTCGAGGTCATCGCGGCGACCAGACCGCTGTGGGCGTCCGAGGTGACGAGCTTGACCCCGGTCAGGCCGCGGGCGTTCAGGCCACGGAACAGGGTCAGCCAGCCGGCCTCGGACTCGGCTGAGCAGATGTCCACGCCGAGGATCTCGCGGTGGCCGTCGGCGTTGATGCCGGTGGCGACCAGCACGTGGGTGTTGACCACCCGGCCGCCTTCGCGGACCTTCATCGTCAACGCGTCCGCGGCCACGAACGTGTACGGCCCGGCATCGAGTGGCCGGGTCCGGAAGTCCTCGACGTGCGCGTCGAGCTCCTTGGCCATCACGCTGACCTGCGACTTGGACAGCCAGGTGATGCCGAGCGTTTCGACGAGCTTCTCCAACCGCCGGGTAGAGACCCCGAGGAGGTAGCAGGTCGCCACCACGGTGGTCAGTGCTCGCTCCGCACGACGGCGTCGCTCGAGGAGCCAGTCGGGGAAGTAGGACCCCTCGCGCAGCTTGGGGATCGCGACCTGCATCGTCCCGGTGCGGGTGTCGAAGTCCCGGGTCCGGTAGCCGTTGCGGGAGTTGGTCCGATCCGGGCTGCGTTCGCCATACGGGGCGCCGCAGATCGCGTCGGCCTCGGCCGACATCAACGCCTGAACGAACGTGGACAGCATCGATCGGAGCAGGTCGGGTTCGGCGCGCTGGAGGTGCTCGGCCATGAACGCGGGCAGGTCAATAGAGTTGGGGTCGACGGTCATCGTTTGGTTCTCCATCAGTTGTGCTTTCGCAGGTCTTCTGAAGGATCACGCGGTGGCCGTCGCTATGTCAGGACGCCACGCTCACGACGGGCCCGTCGTACACCACACCCGTGGACTCAACTTCGGCCCTTCTACCTTGGATGAGCGCTGCCCTTTTTCCACGGGGGCTTTCTCTATGGATCAGATCCCGTGTAGACGCGTCGGCGGCGCACGGAGGCTGGGGCGATCGGGATCGATGCGACGGGTCCGCCACTGTCTCGAAGACCCGTGCTCCAGGTAGTTCCGAAACCCGGGCCCTCCCGTCTCTGTCTCGAGTGGCTTAAGGGTGGGGGTGTCGACACCCGACTGCGCCGGTCCAGTGACCGGCTCACCTTCGATCGCGGCGTCCGGCGGCCTTGAGAGGTGCTACGAGGCTGAGCAGCTGCCATCGTGGAGAGGTGCCGAGTCTGCTGATCGTCCACCACTCCCCCACTGGGTCCGTTCAATCCCTCACCGATGCCGTGATCGCCGGTGCCCACGACGATGCCATCGAAGGCGTGAGCATCACAGCGAGACCTGCACTGGAGGCGACTGCCGACGACGTGCTTGATGCAGACGGCTATCTCCTCACGACTCCCGCGAACTTCGGATACATGAGTGGAGCTCTGAAACATTTCTTCGACACCACGTTCCTGCAGATCGGCGGCGCGTTGTCCGGCGATGGGTCGCCTGGTGCGAGCGAGGGCCGGACGGCTCGACGCCCCTACGGTCTGCTGGTGCATGGCCGCTACGACACCACAGGCGCGGTTCGATCCGTGCAATCGATCGTCACGGCCGTCGGCTGGCGTCAGGCCGCCCCGGTGCAAGAGATTCTGGGCGACGTATCCCAAGACCACCTGGATCACGCGTACGACCTCGGTGCAACCCTGGCTGCAATCCTGTCTGCGTAGGGGACAGCCCCGGAGACAAGAGCGCCGAGGTCGGGCTAGTGCTTCAGATCCCTCGTCCAGGCCTCGTTGGTGAGGACTTCCGGCTCCAACGCTGCCCCCCGCATGACATCCGACCAGCACATCCAGCAGTCGGTGAGGACATGGTGTTGGCCGCGCCTGGGGCACGGGGTCAGCGCCTTCGGGGGTGGGGTCTGGGCCGAGGTGGGCTCAGACGCTTGCGCCGTGGGCTGGCTGGGGATGAAGACATGCTCGTCTTCAAGGTAGGAGTCGTCGTGGTTGAGCGTTTCCATGACAGCGCTGAGGGCTGCCAGCAGGGAGGCACGGTTGTGGAGGCCTTCGATGATGATGCGGGTCATGTGAGGTCCTTGTTGCAGGTTGTCGGAACGGCGGAGCTGAGGCCCTTGGGCCTTGTCCTACAAGGCACCGGTCGCGGTGCAGGTTGACGCGTGGGCAGAGCGGACGTCTACGGCGTCCTGCAGAGAAATCCTTGCGCTGCGGCAATCGCAGGCTTGACAGCCGACTTGATAGCTCGGCAGCCGCCAACCGGAGTGCGTCCGCGCCCTGCCGACTGCGGTTGACGAGGCATCGGGTAGGGCGTGGACGATCAGCAGTCGAGTCAACCTCCAGGTCTCAGGATCTCGGTGACCGGTGACGTTCAGCACGAGCGGTGGCGGCAGCCGGTGCACGAGGCCGCAGGTGCAGACCGCGGCGCTGTCGGTCTGTAGATACCACCAGTGCAGATGGTGTTGCTGGGAGTGGGCGAGGCGCGACCAGTGCTGGATACGCAGCCAGGCCGGGAACTCCACATCGCGTTGTGACTGGCCCGGAACGTGCTGCGCGCTTGCTTCGGCTTGCGCGAGGTGCGTGTCGACGTGTTCGACCCGACCGTCGTAAGCGGGGCTCACGTCACGCCACGGTCGCCGGTGTCCCTGTTTCTGGCGTCGCCGTCTCTACCGCCGATCACATTTCCGGGAGATCCATGATCCAGGGCTTGCAGGATGCGGTGCGCCGGGTGCGCGGCGTGGGTCAGCAGGGTCCGGTCGTAGGACCGGGTGGTGGCCGGGTCCGCGTGTCCAGCAGCCTGCTGCACATCCTCCAGCGGGCAACCTGTGGCGCGAGCGAGAGTGACGAACGTATGCCGCAGCACATGCGGGCTGAGCCGGTCGCGGATGCCAGCCTGGACCGCGATCCGTACCAGCGTCCGTGAGGCTGCCCGCCGGTCGAGCACGGCCCCGGTCCGGGTGGCGAAAATCGGTCCTGAGCCTCGCTGCGTCAGCGGCTCGAGACGCCGCCACGTCTCCTCATGCAACGGGACACTGCGCATCAGTCCGCCCTTACAGACGACGTCAAGCCACGGCTCGGTGTCGCGCTGGCCGACGTCATTGACCCTGGAACCACAGGCTTCGCTGATGCGAAGACCCGTCGTGGCCAGCAGCCAGGCAAGGCCAGACGTGCGCGGACTGTCCGCGTCAGCGGCCCGCAAGAGTGACTGCGGAGCCGCGTCTGCGACGGGCGACATCAGCCGAGTCCCGGTAGATGGCCTCCCGGTGGGACAGCGCCTCGTCGCAGACCTCCCGGGGGTCGAGGCCGACGTAGGCGGCTGCCTGCAGGATCGCCGAGATCGGATCAGAGTAGGCCAACGACCCGTCATCTCCGTAGTCGATTGAATCGAGATCCGGGTCAGGAGCAGGCACGGTGAGGTCGGGCACCGACTCGTATTCCTGCGCGAACGCGACGAGGGCGCGGCCCCAGTTGATGTCGTTGGCCAGGTAGCCCTCTTCCTCTGTCGTGGCGTCGCGAGCCGCTTCCTTGTCGGCGGGGTCGAGTTCCCAGTAGAACCGGACGATCTCGGTGGCGCTCATCCGAACACTCCCCGCGTCGCTGAGGGGGACCCGGTACCGGCACATGGCCGTGGCGGGACCCCATAGTCCGCCTTATGGGGTGCCAAGCAGCAGTGTCGAGGTGCTCCTGCATGGGCGACGGTCATCGCTGCACTCCGTCGCGTGCGGCCCACTCCGCAACATCTACCGGGCACGCCGGATCACACTGCTCAGCCTCGATGCGTTCAAAGGCGGACCAGATGGGCGCGAACGACGCGTCAAACTTGGCCACATGCACTGGCATCGGGTCGGCGCGGCCCACGATCGTCAGGCAGGCCAGGAGAATGCTCTCCTCAGGGCGCAACGCGTACATCGCCGCTTTGAAGTTCCACATGCGCGCGGCCACCTCGTACGGCCCCGGCTGGATCCATGCGCTGTCCCACGGCGAGTAGTCAGGAACCGTCAAAGACGCCAGGTGCTGCGCCGGCCCTTCACCGCCATGGCAGTCGAAGAGATGAATGGTGATCTGGTTCGGCCCACCGAAGGCCAGACGCGGGTCAAAGGACTCCGCTACGTCGTCGAGACGCGAGATATCGATCGTCACAGAAACTCCTCAGGGGACTGGAGTCCCCCTCGGCGTTATCCGTGGAGAGGTCTCCGCAGTTTGACGGCCACGGTCGTGGTCGCCCGTCTCTTATCCCTGGAGCACCTTGCTGCGGAAGCAGGTTGCCGGAGACCTAGCCAGGGCTTGTCGGTCTCACTCTTGAGCTGCCTCAATTGTACGACACCGATCGATTTCACTCCACTAATCCAGAGGCCGGCATCTCCGTTGCAGCGCGTCGATGGGCGCGCTGTCAGAAGAGACTGTGCTGTGCTGTCACGCCTGTGTGAGTGCCGACCCGTCGCAGGTGGTCGGCGGTGCGGGTTGCAGGAGAATGTGTACGGGTATCCAAAAGCGGGTCTACAGTCGTTCGATGACTCGCGCAGCCATCCTCATAGCGTCTCTGGTGGCGAGCTGCGCTCTGGTGTCCCTCCCGGGGCCGATCGCACACGCCGCGACCGCGTCTTTCGGTGACCCAGCAGATGACGTGGCGCACGGCATGGACGTCCGCCGGGTGCACGTGCGCAACGAAGACCGCTTCGTGGTCACTGTCCGGCACGATGCGCTGCAAGAAGACGGTTCCGTGGGCGTCTACATCGATGTGACGCCACAACGGCGCCGTGCGCCGGACTATCTAGTGAGCATGAACATGTTCGATGGCCGCTGGTTCGAATGGATGAGCAGCTGGGGGGAACCCGGCGGCAGCATCCGGTGTCCGTATACGACGCGAACGAACTGGAGCCGGAACACAACTCGCTTCTCAATCTCGCGACGGTGCCTCAACGGTGCTTCCTTCGAGGCGACCACGGTGCGCGTATCTGCAGTAGCGGGGGTTGCCGACGGACCCGTCGACTGGGCGCCGGGGGCCTTCGCGTGGTCCCAGTGGGTCGCCCGAGGCTAGCCGACCGAGCACACCCTTGAGGGATGAGAGTCGCGCGAAGAGCGCCTGCACAGGGGTACTTGGCAAGGACGACTCTCGGATCGTGCCCCTCGTAGGAGCCTGCCTGGTCAGGGGGGCGCGACCAATTGGGTGCCGGAAGTTGAACACGCGGGCGGTTGGCCTCGCGGTACGCCCTTCCTCGGGTCGCGGAGGAGGCTTACGCAACTTCGGTGGGCATCGACAACGAGCCGCTCCAGATGACGCATTGGTCGAAGACGGAGTTTTGGTTCACTTCAGAAGTTCAGCGCCGTGTCTGCGGCTGCCAAAAATCGATCCGGGTTACGTCGGTCTCCCGTGCAGGGGACTGTGACGCAGCGTTCTAATCCACGGAGCCCCATGGAGCGCGCCTGGACCGGTTTGCCCTCGCCGAGGCCGGCCATTGTCAGTGCGAGCCCTTCACGGAGGCGTGTCCCTGTCGAGGTACCCACCGTTTCCGGCGCAACTCGGGGAAACCCGGGCCATCTGGGATACAACGGATCCGGCCGTCTTTAAGGATCAGGCCTGCAAACCCGGCGAATGGCGGAGTGTCGGGCATCTCCGGCAGACCTCGCCAACGGCTGGGCGACCAGAACACGACACCAGACTCCTGGGCGACGGCGCGGTATGCCCTCACTTCCCTCGGATTCCCGCGCCCTTCGGCCGCTCTCGATGCCGCGCTGCGCGCGCCACTTCGGAATCCGGGAAGACCGCATGAAGAATTCGCAGCGGTCCGTTAGGACGGTGCTCACCGAGGGTTCAGATTGGCCCGTAAAACGGGCCAATCTCACGTCGGGACGAGTTGGGGCTCTAGGCCTAGCGCGGCATGCGTCACAAAGCGGTGCTAGACCAGGGCAGGCGCTCCGTGTTGCCCTGGTGGCTCGGTGACTCGTGAGACAGCCGTCATTGTCTCTTCTTGTCAACGACGGTCGAAAACTGACCCCTTTCCGACGGTTGAAAGTTGACCCCCTCGGTCTCTAGTTCTCTTCGTTGGCGGCCGCGGGGACGCGGCCGAGTTCTCGGTTCTTCAGCCGGTAGGAGTCGCCCTTCAAGGCGATGACTTCGGCGTGGTGGACGAGCCGGTCGATCATCGCGGCGGCGACGGTGTCGTCGCCGAAGACCTCGCCCCAGCGGGCGAAGTTCTTGTTGCTGGTGACGATGAGGCTGGCGCGTTCGTAGCGCGATGAGACGAGCTGGAAGAACAGGTTGGCGGCCTCGGGCTCGAACGGGATGTAGCCGACCTCGTCGATGACCAGCACCGGATAGCGGACCAGCCGTCGCAGCTCGTCTTGCAGTCGGCCGGCGTGGTGGGCGTCAGCGAGCCGATCGACCCATTGGGACGCGGTGGCGAACTGGACCCGGTGCCCGGCCTGGCAGGCCCGGATCGCCAGCCCGGTGGCCAGGTGGGTCTTCCCGGTGCCGGGTGGGCCGAGGAGCACGACGTTCTCCTTACCGGCGACGAAGTCCAGGGTGCCCAGGTGCGCGATGGTCTCTCGCTTCAGGCCACGGGCGTGGTCGTAGTCGAAGTCCTCGAGGCTCTTGCGGGCCGGGAACCGGGCTGCGCGGATCCGGCCCTCGCCACCGTGGGACTCCCGCGCTGACACCTCGCGTTGCAGGCAGGCGGCCAGGAACTCCTCGTGGGTCCAGGACTCCTCGCGGGCACGTTCGGCCAGCCGGGCGACCGACTCGCGCAGGGTGGGTGCCTTCAACGCCCGGGTCAGGAACTCCAGCTCGCTGGTGACATCGCGGCCGGTCTTCGGTGCCGTCTTCGTCCGGGTGGCCATCAGGACACCTCCTCCACGACCAGTTCGTCGACCGGCTCGTCGACGAGGCCGAGTGCTAGGTCGTAGCACCCGAGTGAGCGGATCTCGACCTCCTCACCGGTCACGGCGTCGGCGACCGGCCGCAGCAGGTCTGCGCGACCGTGGCGCAGGTGTTTGGCGGCAACGGTGTGCTCGAACTCGGTGATGGTCTGGTGCCGTGCCCACACCCGGGCGTGGTCGGCCACGACCGCGCCCTCACAGGTCACCCACACCCGGTCGAGGTCGGCGTGGACCTCGATCCGGCGCCCGACCACAGCGGGGTGGACGGAGTAGTCGTTCGAGTCGACGCGGACGTAGTGGTCGCGGGGAAGCCGCAGCGTCTTGCGCCAGCCGACTTCTGGCGGGACCGGTGGCAGGGGCAGCATCGCGGCCCGGTCGGCGTCGACCCGGTCACCGGGCGTGCAGCCCAGGACCCGCATCTTCCGGGCGTTGGCCTTGGTGAAGAACCCGGCCAGCTGGACGTTGAAGTCCGCCGGCGATGTGAAACGCCGTCCGGGCAGGAAGGACCTCTCGAGGTAGTCGTGCAGCCGCTCGAGCATCCCCTTGGCTTCGGGGTCGGCGGGCTTGCAGATGTACACACTCGCACCCAGGACACCGCGGAACGCCTGGCAGTGGCCGGTGAGCTCGGGTCGTCGTGCGCGCCACCGGCCGACTGCTCCTTCGCCGTCCCACACCAGCGTCTTGGGGACACCCTGCAGTTGGGTCGACAGCAGGTGCCACCAGCCTGCGTACAGGTCCTCGGCTTCGCGTGTGGGGATCAAGATGCCGCCGGACCAGCGGGAGTAGCCGGTCACGCATGTCATCACCGGCAGCCGCTTCGCAGTCCGGGTCTGGCCGTAGCCGACCGGGAGCTCGATGTCGGGGAACCAGAAGTCGAACTGCGCCAGCTCACCTGCCTCATAAGTGGTGCGGGACGCGGGATCGGGCGGCAGATAGGCCGGGCGCAGCTCGGCCACCCGCTGCTTGAACACCGTCATCCCACGGTCCCAACCGATCCGCTCAGCGATCACCGTGGCCGGCATCGTCGGCACGGCCTGGAGTTGCTCACGGATCCGCGGCTCGAACGCATCGACCGCGGACCCCACCGGCTTCCGCACGTACTTCGGTGGCCCGTCGGCCGCCAGCGCTGCACGGACGGTGTTGCGCGAGACGCCCAACGTCCTGGCGATCATCTTGATCGGCAACCCCTCGGCCCGGTGCAACCTGCGGATCTCTGCCCAGTCCTCCACTGACAACACTCCCGTCCTCCTGCCTCACCGCTGGTGAGGTCAGGGTCTCGGAGGGGGTCAGTTTTCGACCGTCGATAGGGGGTCAGTTTTCAGGCGTCGCCGACACTTCTTTCTTGGCGGACAGTTGCGGCCTGTCACTCCCCGGGCAGTATGTGTCGGCGCTGCCCTCCCACCGTGTCCCCGCTGTGCGGTATCCGTTGTGCACGGCATCTGAAGTTGTGGTCCACCCACAGCTTCGCAGTGGCCCGTGAACGAGCGTAGCGCGGAATCCGACTGCCTTTGGCACGGCCACTGTCCCCACGCTTTCGGCGGTGTCCGCACCCACCCGCGGGTATGTAAGTACATGGCGCGAATGACAGTTACTACCCTGCCTGAGCCAAGCGTGAAATGGGCCCCGGGCACTAACGGGGGTAGTTACTACGCTGGACTCATCGGCTACCAAAGGCCGCCGGTTTCCGCGAAAGCGACTCCCGTCGGTGCTGTCGGGTAGTTACTCCCCTAGATGACGCAAGTGGATGGCTTCTGGGTCACAGAACCCATCGATAATCGAGGCGCGGGGTGTCGGTGAGCAGGTTCTCCGTCGAGTTGTTCCGCCACACCACGTTGATCCGCCCTCGGCTCTGATGGGGTTGACGGCCCTTGCCGGAGGGCTCGATGACGACGTACTTGACGTACCTGGCGACGATCTCCCGCTTAACCGAAACATCCGCTGTCTCGAACTCCTCGAGGCCCCGGAGCAACTGGTCGATGTCAGAGGTGTCTTCGGCCAACGAGGCAACCGTCACCTTGCGCTTCTGCCGTTCTTCCTTCAGCAAGATGACGAGATCCTCCAGGTCGAGATCTCCGGCTTGGTGTCGTTCATGCAGCACGCTGATGCGCCGATCGACCTCGTCCAACTCACCTTGGTAGTCCCGCGACTCGAAGGGGTCACTGACGCGGACCTGCTGGTGCAGGCTTGCCACGCGTTCCGAGAGGGGCCAATCGACCCAATCGGCCTTGATGCCTACCGTCCCGCATCCGCCGGTGGCAGGGTCGCAGCGATACCGCCCGTTGCTTCCGGACATCGTCGCCTTGCAGGCTCCGCAAACCAGAAACCCACTGAGCAAGTACTTGCGCGCACGGCCCCGTGTTTGGCCCGGAGTTGGTCTCTGCACCGCCTCGAAGTCCACCTCTGACACCAATGGCGTCACCTGGGAGTTGCCGACCACCTTGCCGTTGTGGACCGACCGCCCCGCATACCGCTGGGTGCGCAGGAGCCGAGCAGTCTGCAGAGGCACCCACCGGCCCCCCGTGACAGTGCGCACCTCGCGCTCTCTTAGATCCCGGGAGATGGACCCGTGCGATTCTCCGGACCGCGCCCGTGAGAAGACCTCGCGGACGATGGCGGCTTCACCGTCGTTGACTGACCAATCGCGGTTGAACCCAAACAGCCTGTACCGGCCGCCGAGCGGTCTGCCGTCTGCCAGCGCCTGCGCCTTTTGGCGGGCCGTCCTCTCCGCGATTCGATCGGCTTCTTGCCGCGCCACGGCACCTTTGATGCGCGCCACCATCTTCCCGTTCGCCGTCGTCAGGTCGACGTCACCCGAGACGTTCGCCAGCTCGACGGCGTACCTCTCAGCAAGGAGGATGAAGGACTCCAGCTCCATCGGCTTACGAGTGAGTCGGTCGAGGTCGTACACCACAATGGCGCTCACGTCCCCCGTCTCGATGCCTTGCAGCATCTTCTCGTACTGGGGTCGGACTTTGTTCTTGGACGCGGACACGTCGTTGTCGACGTAGCGGTCGACCACGGTCCAGCCCAGGGCTTCCGCCTTGTGCGTACAGTCCTGTATCTGGCGCGTCACTCCGAGCGCCTCACCAGCACTGTCGCGGGAGATCCTTGCGTAGATGACGGCATCCATTCAGCACCTCCAGATAGCCCTTGCAAAATCATACAAGCACTTCTTCGACACGATCTTCCTCCAGGCCGGTGGGGCGCTGGCCGACGACGGCGGTGCCGCCGGGTCCGAGGGCGGGCGCCGGCCCTACGGCCTCTACGTCCACGGCCGCTACGACACGACGGGCGCCGTGCGCTCGGTGCAGTCGATCGTCGGGGCGCTCCCCTGGCGCCAGGCGGCGCCGGTGCTGGAGGTGCTGGGTGAGGTCGGCGAGACGGACCGGGAGTCGGCGTACGAGCTGGGCGGGACGCTCGCGGCCCTGGTGATGTCGTGAGGCGCCTCCTCGTTGCGGCCGCCGCCGTGCTGGCGCTGTCCGGGTGCACGTCCCCGGCGCCCGCGGACGATGCCGGCTCCACGTCGAGCCCTGCGCCGGCCGCGTCCGCTCCCTCGGAGCCTCCGCCCGATCCGGGCCCGACACCCGAGGTCGGCGAGTGCCATGCGCTGACCTTCCGGCAGGCCGTGGCGGTGGTGGGGCGTACCGCCCCCGTGGCGTGCGGGCGCCGGCACACCGCCCAGACCTACTCCGTCGGCCGGCTGCGACTGACCACTCCTGCGGGTCGGACGCGGAGCGTGGACTCGGAAGCCGCCCAGCGCCAGGCGCGTACGACGTGCACGGCGCGGCTGCCGCGGCACCTGGGGGTGGCACCGCGCGACGTGCGGCTCACGATGGTCAGGGCCGTGTGGTTCACCCCGAGCCCGGCCCGCGCCCAGGCCGGCGCCGACTGGTTCCGCTGCGACGTGGTGGCGGTCGCCGGGCCTCGGGAGCTGCTGCCGCTGCCGCGGCGGACGAAGGGCTGGGGGGACGCGCCGGTGCTCGAGATGTGCGCCACCGCAGCGCCCGGCACCCGGGCCTTCCGACGGGTGTCGTGCGGCGCGCGGCACACGTGGCGGGCGACGTCGACGGTCGACCTGCCCGGTCGCCGGCTGCCGCGACCGGCAGCGGTCGCGGCGCGCATGGACCCCACGTGCCGCGCGGACGCCCGCTCGGCCGCGACGGACCCGCTCGACTTCACCTGGTCGCAGGAAGTCCCCACCCGCGAGCAGTGGGACGCCGGCCAGCGCTACGGCATCTGCTGGGTGCCCGTCAGGGGTTGAGGCAGTCCGGGATCGAGTCCCCCGGCCCGGTCGGGTCGGCGGTGGCCCCGGAGGGATCCAGGACCTTGACCCAGTCCACCGTGTCGAACTGCCGCAGCGTCGGCATGATCTCGCCGGCGATCGTCACGGTCGAGCCGCCGCTGCTGCACCCGCCCCGCAGCCGCACGCGCGCGATGCCCCCGGCAATGGCGAGGTCCGCGAAACCGGTGGCACGCGAGCGCACGAGGCGCAGGCCGCGGGCGCGCTCCCGGTCGAGCGGGCCGGCGAAGAGCCGGTCCATCACGCCGGTGGCCGGTGAGCCGATCGGGACGGGCCGCAGGCGGGGGACCAAGAACGGCTCCCGGTTGGCGACGAAGCGGTCCTCGTCGAGGAAGAACACCCGGCGCTGCACCGTGCGGAAGCCGGCGCCCACGGTCACGACGATGCGGTCGCGAGCGGGTTGCCGGACGACGGCCACCGGGGCCCGCCGCGCCAGCCCGACGCCGTACGTCGTCCATCCCTCGAACATGCCCGAGCGCACGACGGTCATGACGTTGGGCGTGGCGAAGGCCCGCCGGGCCGGGGCATCCGTGACGCGGTCGGTCCGGGTGAGGTGCAGCCCGACCTGGAGGATCGCGCGGCCGGCGATGCGGATCGGCAGGCCCGACCCGTCGCCGAGGAGCCGGTCGACGTAGCGCACGTCGACGCCAGCAGGGATGCCGTCGTCGAACTGGAAGACCACGCGGTCGACACGTTCGCGGTGAACGGCGCGTACGTCGACCAACTGGGGAAGGGCGGCGGGCCGGGCGCCCGCAGCAGGCACCGCGGCGACTCCGGCCGAGGCGGGCGCGTGGACGAGCAGCGCCGCCAGCAGCGACGTCGCGGACAGCAGGTGCAGGATCCTCACGGCGGACCTCCAGTGTCGGGCGACCGGTGCACCGAACCTAGACCCGGTGCAGCGCGTCGCCCAGTGCCGAAGGTCCCGGCCCCGGCCGGCCGTCAGAAGCCGAGCTTGCGCAGCTGGCGCGGGTCTCGCTGCCAGTCCTTGGCGATCTTGACCTGGAGGTCGAGGTAGACCGGGGTGCCGAGCAGCGCCTCGATCTGCTTGCGCGCTGCCGTGCCGACCGAGCGCAGCCGCGAGCCCTTGTGGCCGATCATGATGCCCTTCTGGGAGTCGCGCTCGACGTAGAGGTTGGCCACGATGTCGAGCAGCGGCTTGTCGGCCGGGCGCCCCTCGCGCAGGCCCATCTCCTCGACCACCACCGCGATCGAGTGCGGGAGCTCGTCGCGCACGCCCTCCAGCGCGGCCTCGCGGATCAGGTCGGCTGCCAGCGCCTCCTCCGGCGCGTCGGTGAGGTCGCCGTCGGGGTAGAGCGGCGGGCCCTCGGGCAGGAGCCCGACCAGCAGGTCGGCGAGCAGCTGGACCTGGTCGCCGGAGACCGCGGACACCGGCACGATCTCGGCCCACTCCGTCGAGGTCTCGGCCCCGAGGGCGGCGATGTCGAGCAGGTGCTGGCCGAGCTGCTCGGGGGTCACCAGGTCGGTCTTGGTGGCCACCGCGATGCGGACGGTGCGACGCACCTTGGCCAGCTCGGTGACCAGGAAGCGGTCACCGGGACCGATCTTCTCGTTGGCCGGGAAGCAGACAGCGACGACGTCGACCTCGGCCCACGTCGTGCGGACCAGGTCGTTGAGCCGCTCCCCCAGCAGGGTGCGGGGGCGGTGGAGGCCAGGGGTGTCGACGAGGATCAGCTGGGCGTCCTCGCGGTGCACGATGCCGCGCACGACGTTGCGCGTGGTCTGCGGCTTGGAGGACGTGATGACGATCTTCTGCCCGACCAGCGCGTTGGTCAGGGTCGACTTGCCTGCGTTGGGCCGGCCGACGAAGGAGGCGAAGCCGCTGCGGTAGCCCTCGGGTGCGGAGTAGAACGCCCCGGCGGGCGCGACACCGGAGAGGTCGAAGTCGTCGTCGAGCTCGTCGTCCTCGTCGAGCTCGTCGTCCGTCCCGTCGACGGTCTCCTCCACCACGTCCTGGTCGGTGCGGTCCTGCTCGTCAGCCATCGCTCGCCTCTCGCGCTGCGTCGTACTCGGCCCAGATCTGCTCGTCACTCTTCCCTGCCGCCTTGCCCGCGCGCCAGAGGGGACCCGGATCGACCGTCCGCGGCTGCCGTCCGGCCGTCGCGCGCCAGTAGCCCATGACGTCGTAGTGGCTGGTCGGCAGTCCCACCACGCGCATCAGGTGCTTGCGGATCGCGCGCATCTGCGCCGACTCCCCCGCCATCCAGAAGTAGCCCTCCCCGGTCGGCCAGTCGATGCCCTCGACCACCTCGGCCAGCGCGCTCTGGCCGGGGGACGGCGGGCTGAGCCAGGTGACGTCAGGGCCCTCGGGGAGGTAGCCGGCCAGGTCGTCGGGCACCTCGGCGAGGACGTACGTCGCCAGGTCGGGGTGCTCGGTGGCCTCGACGATGCGGGCCATGGCCGGCATCGCGGTGAGGTCGCCGACCAGCATCAGCCAGGTCGCGCCGGGCGGAGGGGCGAAGGACGACTTCGGCTCGGTGATCGTCACGGTGTCGCCCACGCAGTCGCGCATCGCCCACTCGGTGACCAGACCGACGTCGTGGACCACCACGTCGAGGGTCAGCTCGCCGCCGGAGAAGTCGCGGACGGTGTAGTAGCGGCTCTGGAACTGCCCGGGCACCACGAGGCCGACCCACTCGTCGGGCACGCCCGTGCTGGCGAACCCGTCGCGACCGTCGAGGCCGTCGAGGACCAGCCGGACCAGGTGGTCCGACAGCGGTTCGCGGCGACGCACGGTCGCCTGGAACTGGGCTGCGCGGGTGCTCACCCGAGGAGGTTATCGGGGGCTCACCAGTGCGGGCGCATCGGGAAGTCGGAGCGTCCGTCGGCGTGGTTGCGGGTCGCCAGCACCTGGTGGAGCTCCACCTCGTCGCGCTCGAAGCCGATCCGGGAACCGGCGATGTAGAGGCCCCACACCCGCGCCGTGCCCTCCCCGACCTCGGCCACGCACTCGTCCCAGTGCTCGACGAGGTTGCGGTTCCAGTCGCGCAGCGTGGCGGCGTAGTGCGGGCGCAGGTTCTCGCTGTGCTGGACCTCCAGGCCCTGGTCCTGCGCGGCGGCGATGATCGTGCCCGACCCGATCAGCTCGCCGTCGGGGAAGACGTAGCGGTCGATGAAGGCGCCCGTCTCCTGGCGCGTGTTGCGCGGGCGGGTGATGCAGTGGTTGAGCAGCCGCCCGCCGGGACGGAGCCGGTCGCGCAGGTGGGCGAAGTAGGCGGGGTAGTTGCGCACCCCGACGTGCTCGGTCAGCCCGATCGAGCTCACCGCGTCGAAGCCGGTCTCCACGACGTCGCGGTAGTCGAGGTGGCGCACCTCGGCGAGGTCACCGAGGCCCTCGCGGTCGATCGCCTCCTTGGCCCACTGGGCCTGCTCCAGCGACAGCGTGACGCCGAGGGCGCGTACGCCGTGCTCGCGCGCCGCGTGACGCACCATCGTGCCCCAGCCGCAGCCCACGTCGAGCAGGCGCTGGCCGGGCTGCAGGTCGAGCTTGCGGCAGACCAGGTCGAACTTCGCCGCCTGCGCCTCCTCGAGGGTGGCGTCCGGGGTCTCGTAGAGCGCACAGGTGTAGGCCATCGAGGGCCCGAGCACGAGCTCGTAGAAGCGGTTGGAGACGTCGTAGTGGCGCGAGATCACCTCGGCGTCGCGCGTCATCGAGTGGCGCAGGCCCTCCACCGCGCGCCGCCACCGGGGCAGGTGCTCCTGCGGCGGCGGAGCCGGTGGACGCAGGGGGGACACCCCCAGGCTGCAGGCGATCAGCACGGCCTCGGACGGCGTCGGCACCCGGAACCTCGTGTGGTCCTTGAGCAGCACGAGTGCGTCGTACGGGTCGCCGGCGTGGACCCCTGACAGGTCCAGGTCGCCGCTGACGTAGGCCCGCGCCATGCCGAGGTCGCCGGGTGCGGTCATCAGGAAGGCCAGTCCCCGCTCGGTGCGCAGGTGCATCCCGAGCTCGGCGTCGGACGGCCCGGCGCTGCTGCCGTCGTACGCCGTGAAGCGCAGGGGCAGCCCGCCCCGCACGAGCCGGTCCATCGCCTCGCCGATGGAGACGCGGCGCTCGGGACCGGGACGGCTGTCGGTGTGGAAGAGGGAGCTCATCGTCGGTGCACCACCTTGTCGTAGAGGGACGTCAGCCGGTCGTCGGGATCGTGGAGCGCCTTGACCTGCGCGAGGTGCGCGCCGCCGTAGAGGCGGTCGAACTCGTCGCGGTCGTAGAAGGCCTCCGAGTAGAGGCTCTTGTGGCCGCCGAGCTCGGAGACCTTCGCCTCGATCGCACGGTTGCGCGGAGACCGGGGCGCGTCGGGGCCGACGTCGACCACACCCCAGAACCCGACGTTGACGTAGGTCTCGCCCGCGCTGAGGGGGTAGCCGGGCCACGGCCGCTCGCCGGCGTCGTCGCGTCGCAGCCGCAGCGGGCACAGCCAGACCGGGCGCATCCCGACCTCACCGTCGAACCAGTCGAGGAACTCCGCGAGCCGCGCCACGGGCACCTCGACGTCCTGCACGACGCGCTCGCCCTGCGGACGCCGCGCCAGGCGGTCGAGGCGGTCGCCGACGCCGAGGCGTCGGTCGAGCGCGACGAGCCGCCAGTAGACGTCGGAGCGACGGAGGCGGCGCGGCCACACCCGGCGTACGAGCGGGTGCTGGGCGCCGAACGCGCGTGAGCACCAGAACCAGTCGGTGTCCCAGCGCCACAGGTAGTCGTGCATCGTGAGCCGGTCGGTCGTGCGCTGCTGGAGCGAGCGGTAGAACACCCGCTGCCCGGTGTAGTCGGAGGTCTCCCCCGGCTCGTCGGTCCATCGCGCCACGGTGAGGTAGAGCTCCGTCGGGCTGAACGCGACCCCGTCGAGGCCGTCGACGCGCTCCCCGTCCCACGCCCGGTCCTCGACGATGCGGGTGACCGCCGCGGCGAGCGAGGCGGCGTCGTGGAAGCGGACGTGGCGCAGGGCGACGCGGGCCGGCACCGGTTCGAGCTCGATGCGCAGACGGGTGGCGTAGCCGAGCGAGCCGTAGGAGTTGGGGAAGGCGTCGAAGAGCGCGTCGCCCGGCTTGCTGGTGACGACCTCACCGGAGCCGGTCAGGACGTCCATCTCGAGCACCGACTCGTGCGGCAGGCCGCGGCGGAAGCTGGTCGACTCGATGCCCAGGCCGCTCACCGCGCCCCCGAGCGTGATCGTCCTCAGCTGCGGCACGACCAGCGGGATGCGGCCGTGGGCCAGGGTGACCTCGACCAGGTGCTCGTAGGTGCACATGCCCTGGACCTCGGCGACGTCGCCGTCGACCTCGATGACGCCCGCGAGCCCCGAGACGTCGAGGCCGGCAAAGGTGCCGTCACGGGCCCGGAACAGGTTGCTGGTGCGCTTGGCCAGCCGGACCGGCGCTTCCTGCGCCAGCGCAGCGTAGGAGGCCCGGAGCCTCGCGACCCCCCGCTGGTGCTGCTCACGTCCGACCGGCGTACGCATCCCTCCACGCTAGCGAGCGGCGAGCGGCCGAGCGAGGGTCTAAGTGCCCGTGGTCGTGCGGGTGTGGATGCGTCCGCCCGGCTCGCCGACGAGGACCGGGACGCCCGGACCGGCGAGGTCGGCCACCGCGCGCAGGTCCGGAACGGAGCCCGGGCCGGCGTCGGTGAGCACGACCGCGGCCTCGAGACCGGCGGCCGCGGAGGCGACTGCCATCGCCACGCAGGCCTCGAGCGCGGACAGGCCGAGGTGCTCCAGGCGCACGCTCGCGGCGGCGTACGTCCGGCCGTCGAGGTCGCGGACCGCGGCGCCCTCCTCGGCCCGGGCACGCACCCGGGTGGCCCGGGCCAGCGTCACCAGCTTGGCGTCCTCGGGGCTCAGGTCGGCGGGTTCCGGCGCGTCGGTCATGGTCGACAGCCTAGTGAGCGATCAGCGGCCCGAGCCTGCCGCATGCCCCGGTGCGTCGTCGTCCTCGGAGCCCTCGGCGGCGAGCACCGAGACGAGCACGGCCTCGATCTTGTTGCGGCGACCGGTGGCGCGCTCGGCCTCCAGGCGCAGGCCCTCGCACTCCACGACCGAGCCGGGGATCGGGACCTTGCCGAGGTGCTTGGCCATCAGGCCGCCGACGCTGTCGACGTCGTCGTCCTCGACCGTGAAGCCCACCAGCTCGTCGAGGTCGTCGACGGGGTAGCGCGAGGAGACCCGGATGGTGCCGTCCTCGAGGTGCTCCACCTCGACCTCCTCGACGTCGTACTCGTCGGTGATCTCACCGACGATCTCCTCGAGCACGTCCTCGATGGTCACCAGGCCGGCGGTGCCGCCGTACTCGTCGACGACGACGGCGATGTGCTGGCGGCGCGCCTGCAGCTCGGAGAGCAGCGAGTCGACGGGCTTGGAGTCCGGGACGTAGTGCACCGGTCGCATGACCTCGTCGACGCGCTGGGTGAACTCGACGTCGGGTGCCTCGAAGTCGCGCTGGACCAGGTCCTTGAGGTAGGCCATGCCCACGATGTCGTCGAGGTTCTCGTCGACCACAGGGATGCGGGAGTAGCCGCTGCGCAGGAAGAGCGACAGCGTCTGGCGGATGTTCTTGTGGCGCTCGATGTAGACGACGTCGGGTCGCGGCACCATCACCTCGCGGGTGATGGTGTCACCGAGCTCGAAGACCGAGTGGATCATCCGCCGCTCGCCGGACTCGATGACGGCCGACGCCTCGGCGAGGTCGACCAGCTCGCGCAGCTCGGTCTCGGTGGAGAACGGTCCCTCGCTGAAGCCGCGGCCGGGGGTGATCGCGTTGCCCAGCATGATCAGCAGGGCCGGGATCGGGCCGAGGATCGTGGTGACCGCCGAGAGCGGCCCCGACGACAGGAGCGCGACCTTCGCGTCGTGCTGGCGACCGATCGTCCGCGGCGCCACGCCGATGACGACGAAGGACACGACCAGCATCGTGCCGATCGTGGTGAGGACGCTGGGCAGCAGCGAGTCCTGGAAGGCGTCGCGCGCCCACGCGGAGACCAGCACGATGGCGCTGATCTCGCACAGCAGCCGCAGCAGGAGTGCGGTGTTGAGGTAGCGAGCGGGGTCGTCGAGGATCATCACCAGGCGGGTGGCGCCGGGGCGCCCGTCGGCCTTGAGCTCCTCGGCGCGGGCACGGGAGAAGCCGCTGAGCGCCGCGTCGGCGGCGGAGAAGAGGCCGGCGAGCAGGACCAGCACGGCAGCCGAGCCGAGCTGCCAGATGTCGGCGGTCATCTCAGGCGGGCTCGGGGGTGGAGCGCCACTGCTCCAGGAGCTCGCCCTGGAGGCCGAACATCACGGCGTGCTCCTCGGGCTCGGCGTGGTCGTAGCCCAGCAGGTGGAGGATGCCGTGGACGGTGAGCAGGTCGATCTCGGCCTCGCGGCCGTGCCCGGCCTCCTCGCCCTGGCGCGCGGCGACGGACGGGGCCAGCACCAGGTCGCCGAGCACGCCCTCCTCGGGCGCCTCGTTGACCTTGCCGGGGCGCAGCTCGTCCATCGGGAAGGCCAGCACGTCGGTCGGGCCGTCCTTCTCCATCCACTGGCCGTTGAGCTCGGCGATGGTGTCCTCGTCGACGGCCTTGATGCACAGCTCGGCCTGCGGGTGGACGCGCATCTGCTCCATGACGAAGCGTGCCAGGCGGGAGAGGCGGCGTACGTCGAGCTCGAGGCCCGACTCGTTGAGGACCTCGATGCTCATCGCGGGCCCCGCTCGGCCGGGGCCGGGGCGGTGCGCGGGCGGCGGGGCTGCTCGGGTGCCTGGTCCTGGGCGTCGAAGACCTCGTAGGCCTCGACGATGCGACCCACCAGGCGGTGGCGTACGACGTCGGTGCCGGTGAGGCGGCAGAAGGAGATGTCGTCGACGCCGTCGAGGATGCCCTCCACGACGCGCAGGCCCGACTTGGTCCCCGAGGGCAGGTCGACCTGGCTGGTGTCGCCGGTGACCACGATCCGCGAGCCGAAGCCGAGACGGGTGAGGAACATCTTCATCTGCTCGGGCGTGGTGTTCTGCGCCTCGTCGAGGATGATGAAGGAGTCGTTGAGCGAGCGGCCGCGCAGGAACGCCAGCGGCGCGACCTCGATGGTCCCGGCGGCCAGCAGCTTGGGGATCGTCTCGGGGTCGACCATGTCGTGCAGCGCGTCGTAGAGCGGACGCAGGTAGGGGTCGATCTTCTCGCTCAGGGTGCCGGGCAGGAAGCCGAGCCGCTCCCCCGCCTCGACGGCCGGACGGCTCAGGATGATCCGGTTGACCTCCTTGGCCTGCAGGGCCTGCACGGCCTTGGCCATCGCGAGGTAGGTCTTGCCGGTGCCGGCCGGGCCGATGCCGAAGGTGATCGTCGAGGTGTCGATCGACTCGACGTAACGCTTCTGGTTGAGCGTCTTGGGACGGATCGTGCGGCCGCGGTTGGACAGGATGTTGAGGCTCAGCACGTCGGCCGGCCGCTCCTGGGTCTCCGTGCGCAGCATCTGGATGATCCGTTCGACCGTCTCGCCGGTCACGCCCTGACCGGTGCGCACGAGCGTGACGACCTCGTCGAGCAGCCGCTCGGCGGTCGCGACCTCGGCGGAGTCGCCGCTCAGGGTGATGCGGTTGCCGCGGACGTGGACGGTGGCGTCGAAGGCCCGCTCGATCAGCCGGAGGTGCTCGTCGCCCGGTCCCAGCACGGAGACCATGTCGATGCTGTTCGGGACGACGACCGTGTGGGTCGGTCGGTCCTGCTGGGAGTCGGTGTCGGGGCGGGTCGAGCGGCGCGTGTTGTCAGTCATGGATGCCCGGGTCGGGCGGCCTTCCGAGTCGGTGGCGGGGCCTTCCCATGCTAGCGAGGGTGCCGCGGAGGGCCCACTCCAT
This sequence comes from Nocardioides sp. S5, assembly GCF_017310035.1. Taxonomy (NCBI): domain Bacteria; kingdom Bacillati; phylum Actinomycetota; class Actinomycetes; order Propionibacteriales; family Nocardioidaceae; genus Nocardioides; species Nocardioides sp. S5. The sequence continues at coordinate 1,660,913 of NZ_CP022296.1, read as the reverse complement.
TCGGGGTGGGGTGGGTGGCACCCGCTCAGGGCCGGGTGACCTGCAGCATCCCGAGGCACATCTCGTCGGTGGTGCCCTCCCCCCACACGACGTAGCGGTCGGGCTGGCCCTCGAAGGCGGGGAGCTTGTCGCGCAGCCACTGGACGTGGGTGCACGTGACCTTGACGCTGTCGCCCGGCTCGAGGCGGATCGGCGACACCGGCCGCCCACCCTGGTCGTCGAAGTCCCACACGTCGATGTCGAGGATGGTCTGCGCGCGGGTGGTACCGGGGTTCACCTCGACGGAGATCTCGCGGCCCAGGAGATGCATGTGACCGGCAACACCGTGGATCGTCATGGGCTCCTGCACCGTGCGCACGCAGGACTGCACCTCACCCGGCGTCGGGACCGTGTTGCAGAGGATGTGCAGCGCGTTGGCGGTGTTGCCCTCGGCCCCGAAGCGCTCCTGGACGTCGGCCACCGCAGCGGTGCGCCCGCACAGCTCGCCCAGGGCGTACTCCTCGCGGCACGGCAGCTCCACCGGCGCGGGGAGCAGCATCGTGCTGAGCGCCTCGTAGGGCCGCGTGCCGGGCGTGAGCCGCAGCTGGGCGGCGCTGGTGTCGGGCTCCTGCCCGGCCAGGAGGTTGTAGTGCACCTGCATGACGATGCGGCTGCCCCGGGCGAGGCGGGTGCCGAAGCCGGGCTTGACGACCGACTCCTCGCTGCCGGGCGCCCACGCGCCGATCCACGCAGCGTCGTCGACGCTCTGGAACCGGTCGAGGCCGGTGCCGCCGAAGCAGGTCCACCCCTCGTCCTCGTCGGCGGCGTCCTTCGCCTCGGCCGCCGCGACCTGCTCCGGCGCGACCTTGAAGAGGATGACGTGGTGCACGACGTCGGGGTTGCCGGGCAGCACCTGGGTGCCGGTGAGCCAGGCGTCGCGCTCGAGCTCGGGGTCGAGCAGGAAGCACCGGTAGTCGTCGGTGCCGGTGCCGTAGGGCGCCGACGGGGTGTAGCTGCCCGGCATCGCGATCGTCGTACGCGTCTCGCCGGCGCGCAACGGCTTCGACCTCGCCGGCTCCGCGTCGTGGCCGCCGCCGTGGCCACCGGCTGCCTGCTCGGCCTCGTCCGCGGCGGCCGGGGTGGCCTCCTCGGCGGGCTGGGTGGCGCTGCGCTCCGCGCTGGCGTCCATCGCCGGGTCCGCGCCGCCGCACGCAGACAGGGCGAGCAGCGTCGAGGCGAGGAGCGCCCCGAGGGCGGTGCGGGTGCGGGTCATCGGGGTCTCAGATCAGGGACTCGGACATGCCCGGCGCCTGGCCGAGCACGTGGAAGTGGGTGTGGAACACGGTCTGCCCGGCGCCCGCGCCGGTGTTGGCGACGAGGCGGTAGTCGTCCACGCCGGCGGCTCGGGCGACCGCGTCGGCCAGCGCCACGGCGTGGCCCACGCTCGCGGGGTCCGCGGCGGCCGACGCGGCGGCGTACTCGTGGTGGTCCAGCGGCAGTACGAGGACGTGGAAGGGCGCCTGGGGGTTGAGGTCCTTGATCGCGATCGCGTGCTCGGTGCGAGCGAGCACGTCTGCGGGGATGTCGCCCGCGACGATCTTGCAGAAGACGCAGTCGGGCGCAGCGGTGCTCATCGTCCCACCCTAGGGCGAAGCCGGCCCTCGTGGTGCACAGTTCGCCCCTCTCCCAGGGCGGTGGGCCTCGAGCGACGTCGAGGCAGGCATCTCGTGGGGAACGGTCGAGCCGTCGCACCCGCCCGTGCCGGAGCCGACGGTTCCCCAGCGGCGTTGCCGGGCGAGCCCGGCGTGTAGCTGAATGATCGAACCGCTCCTCCAACTACCGTGAGCGACATGACCTTCCCCACCACCCCGGCCCCGCGCGTACGCCGCTGGGCCTGCGCCAGCGTCGTGCCGCTGGCCGCGGCGCTCGTGCTGACCGGCTGCACCGGTGACGGGCAGCGGCCGGTCTCCGACGAGACCAGCGAGCCGACCGGCACCGCCACCCCCGATCCCACGGAGGAGCCGACCGCGGAGCCGACGGACGAACCGACGACGGATCCCACGTCATCCCCCGACGGCACGGTCGTGCCGCTCTACTTCGCCGGTGAGGGGCCTGGCGGCACGGCGCTGTTCCGTGAGTTCCGGCGCGTGGAGGGCGACCCGCTGACCGAGGCCGCGCGGATCATCGCCGGCGGTGGTGAGCCCGGCGACCCCGACTACCGCACCCTCTGGCCGCAGGTCGAGATCGCCTCGGTGCAGGCGACCGACGGCGTGCTGCTCGTGGAGGTCCCGTCGGACGGCTTCACCGAGCGCCCCGACGGCATGTCGAAGCGGGATGCGAGGCTCGCCCTCCAGCAGCTGGTCTACACGCTCCAGGGCGTCCAGCAGGAGCGGGTGCCGGTGCAGATCCAGCGCGCGGGCGGTGCTCGGCTCTTCGGGCTCCCCACGACGGTGCCGTACGAAGCCGGCAACGCGCTGCGCACGCTCAACCTCGTCAACATCACCTCCCCCGCCGAGGGCGACACGGTCACCGGCGACACGCTGACGGTGACCGGTGTGGCCAACTCCTTCGAGGCCAGCGGACCGTGCCGCCTGCTGCAGGAGGGGCAGGAGATCGCGCTCGAGGGCTACCAGTCGGAGGGCTGGATGGAGCAGCGGCTCTTCCCCTTCGAGGTCGACCTGCCGCTCGACGGCGTCACCGGCGAGGTCGTCGTGCAGTGCGAGACCGACGACCCGAGCGGCGGCACGGAGGGCAACGGCCCGGCCATCGACACCAAGACGATCCGCATCGCTGGTTGAGGAGATCGCGCAGCGACCGACTCGAACCCACGTCAACCGGATCGCGCCCCGGCGCGTCCCACAGCGTGACGATCCAGACCACACGCCGAGGAAGGGTGCTCGTGGCCGCTCCCCCTCGGCTCGAGACGGCCGACGCCGACACGGCCGTCGAGCAGCTCTACGCCGCCCACTGGCGCCAGCTCGTGCGCCTCTCGGTGCTCCTGGTCCACGACCAGGGCGCTGCCGAGGACGTCGTGCAGGACGCGTTCGTCGCGATGCACGGCAAGTGGTCGCGACTGCGCGACCCCGACAAGGCGCTGGCCTACCTGCGCCAGGCGGTGGTCAACCGCTCCCGCTCGGCCCTGCGCCACCGCGTCGTGGTGGACCGGCACGCCCGCAGGACCACCCTCGGTGACGTCACCGTCGACGGCCCCTCGGTCGCAGGCGCGCGCCGCGACGCCGTACGCGCGGCGCTGCTGCAGCTCTCGGACCGGCAGCGCGAGGTGCTGGTGCTGAGGCACTACCTCGACTGGTCCGAGGCCCAGATCGCCGACGCCCTCGCGATCGCCCCGGGCTCGGTCAAGGCACACGCACACCGAGGCAGCGCCGCCCTGCGCGACCTGCTCGGCGACTGGTGGGAGGACGGCTCATGAGCGACCGCATCACGGACCTGCTGCACGAGGTGGCCGACGACGTCGCGCCAGGCGACCGGCTCGACGCGATCCGCGCGGAGACCGGCGTACGCCGTCCCCGTCGTGGCTGGTGGGCCGCCGGCGGCGCCGGGCTGGTCGCGGCGTCGGTGGCGACGGCCATGGCGCTGAGCACCGGTGGTACGCCGCAGGTCAGCGCGCCGGACCCGGCGACGTCGACCGGTCCGAGCCAGCCGATCACCGAGCCGACGACACCGGACCCGCCGACGGCGACCGAGCCGGCGACCTCGACGATGGCGATCTACTACGTGGGTGACACCCCGGACGGGCCGCGGCTCTTCCGCGAGTTCCGACGGCTGGGCGGCGATCCCCTGGCGACCGCCGTCTCGGCCGCCGTGGGGCGCACAGGGGCGGCCGGACCACCCTTGGCACCTCTCGACCCCGACTACCGGGTGCCGTGGCCGCCGATGACGGATGCGACGGCGCGCGTGGTGCCCTTCGAGGACCGGATCGAGGTAGATCTCGGAGGGGACGTCGAGGGAAGTCTGCGCGATCGTGGCGCGCTGACGTCCGCCGAGGCGGGACTGGCAGTCGAGCAGCTCGTCCGGACGGCGCAGGGAGCTGTCGGCGAACGACTTCCCGTGAGGTTCCTGCTGTACGGAGAGATCACTGATCAGGTCCTCGGTGTCCCGACCTCGGAGGAGCTGGCGGTGGGGTCTGACCTGGCGACCCTGGCCCACGTCTCCCTGAGCGATCCGTCCGAGGGGCAGCAGGTCGACAACGACGAGCCGTTCACGGTGAAGGGCGTCGGCAACTCCTTCGAGGGCACCATCGTCACCCGCATCCAGCGCCTGTCAGGCGTCGTGGAGGTCGTCGCCGAACAGCCGGCGATCGCGGGGACCTACCAGGACCGCCTCTTCCCGTTCGGGGTGACGTTCGACCTCACGACCGTGCCGCCGGGTGACTACCTGGTGGTCTCGCGGACCGATGATCCGTCAAGCGAGGGACGCTTCCACGTCGACGACCGGCGGATCACCATCGTCGACTGATATGTAGGTCGCGCCTGTCAAGGGCAGGGTGAGGCGCCGTCGGGCCTGGGTGGCCTGACGGCGCCTCGCTTGGTCTGGATCTGGTCGTCTGCGCAGCGTGTCTTCGCGACGCGCGGTCGAGACTGATATGCGCGGGTTGGGTACCGCAGGACGGCGTTCGGCAGGAGCGCTCCGCTTCTCTGAGGTCGAGCGTCACGAGTCGGGCTCGTGGCTCACAGTCGAATCGCGGGTCGGCTCCTCGCGCTGCACGCAGGGACCGGTTCCAGATCAAGTCAGGGGTGTGGCTACTCGAGGGTGGCCAGTGACCAGCACCAGCCGGCGAGTTCGCGGGCGATCGCGGTGTTGGCCACGGTGTGCTTCTTCTTCCGGGCCGTGTACTTGGCCCATTGGTGGTGCAGCCGCTGGTTGCCGGCGTGTCCGCGGACTCTGGCGGCGGGGGTGGCCTGTTCCCACCGGGCCTGCATGGTGGGCCCGACGGTGTAGCGGGGCTGGTGGTGCCATGCGGCCTCGATCAGCAGACGGCGGGCGTGGGTGTTGCCGGTCTTGGTGATTCCACCCTGCCTGCGCGAGTCGCCGCTGGAGTGCTCGGAGGGCACCAGACCGAGGTAGGCGCCGATGCTGGAGCCGGTGAACCTGGTCCAGTCGCCCAGTTCGACCGCGAGTGCGAACCCGGTCAGGGTGGAGATCCCCCGTAGGCAGCACAGGCGTCGGGTCAGGTCGGTGAACTCGCTGTCGGCAGCCATCGCGGTGATCGCAGCGTCGAGCCGGTTGCGGCGGGCCAGGGTGAACTCGACCGCTTCGAGGTCGGCCTCGTAGGCGGCGCGAGTGCCGGGCTGGTCGAACCGGATGCCGTGCAGCCACGCCTGGTGCTTGCCGGTCCAGGCGTTCCCGCCGTAGTAGACGTGGCCGTGGCGCAGCAGCAACTTCGAGACTCGGTGCCGGGCCCGCATCAGGTCGCCGCGGACATCTTCACGAGCCCGGACCAGGTCGCGGGCGGCTTCCTCGGTGATGGTGGGAACCCTGACCGGAACGATCTGTCCGACTTGGAGCAGTTGCGCGAGGAGCAGGGCGTCCTTGGCGTCGGTCTTGACGCGATCCCCGGGCGGCCGGTTCAGCTTCGATGGCGCAGCCACTTCGCAGCGGATCCCGGCTGCGGTGATCGCCCGGTAGAGGCCGAATCCGGTCGGTCCGGCCTCATAGGTCACCGCCACCGGGCCCGGCAGCCCCCGCAACCAGTCCACGACCACCTCGCTGGCCGGGACGAGCTTCTGCTTGAACACCTCACCGGTCATTGCGTCAAGACCGGCTGCCATCACCGATCGTGCGTGCACATCGAGCCCAACGCTCGTACGCTCAGAAATCACCGGGGCCTCCTATGCCTGTGGATAGGTCGAGCAGGCCACTCCTGCCCGACAACCCACGTACATGCATGTGAGAGGCCCCGGCCCGCAACCCCCTCACGCCGAGGCGGTCACGTCATACCGTCTGAGCCCCCGGCGCGCCGGACGACCAGAAGTCGAAGCCTCGACGCTGTCCACGCGGGGCGACCCGAGCCATACGTGAGTTGTGGTCGCCCGACGCGCCGGAGGGCCGGATCAGCCCCAGCGGCTGGTGCGGCTCAGCAGCGCCGCGACCGCGACGACACCGGCGGTCGAGGTGCGCAGCACCTCCGCGCCCAGTCGTACGGACACCGCTCCTGCGGCGACCAGGGCGTCGAGCTCCTCGGGCGCGATGCCGCCCTCGGGGCCGACGACGACGACGATCCGACCGGAGGCGGGTACGTCGACGGCGCTGAGCGGCGCGGTCGCGTCCTCGTGCAGCACGACCGCGAGGTCTGCCTCCGCGACCAGCGCGGCGAGGTCGGCCGTCGAGGCCAGCGGCGTGACCGTGGGCAGCCACGAGCGCCGGGACTGCTTGGCAGCCTCGCGGGCGGTCGCCTGCCACTTCGCGTGGGACTTCGCGGCCCGCTCGCCCTTCCAGACGGCGACCGAACGCGATGCCGCCCACGGCACGACCCGGTCGACACCGACCTCGGTGAGCACCGCGACCGCGAGCTCGCCGCGCTCCCCCTTGGGCAGCGCCTGCACCACGGTGACGGCCGGCTCGGGTCGCGCGACGACGTCGACGGACCCGACGGAGACCGCGAAGACCCGCTTGCCGGTGGAGGTGACGGCTCCGGTGGCCGAGGTCCCGAGGCCGTCGGTCAGCACGACGTGCTCGCCCTCGCGCAGGCGGCGTACGGCGACGGCGTGGTGAGCCTCGTCACCGCTCACCTCGACGACGGAGCCGACCGACACGTCGGCCAGCGACTCGACGAGGTGGACCGGCAGCGACACCGGCTCAGCCCTGGAAGGCTTCGCGCAGCCGGCCGAACATCGACTTGTGGGGCGCCTCGACCTGGCCGTCCGGGGTCTCCTCGCCACGGATCGCCGCGAGCTCGCGCAGCAGCTCCTCCTGGCGGGGGTCGAGGCGGGTCGGGGTGTCGACGGAGATGCTGACGACGAGGTCGCCGCGACCACCCCGCAGGCTCGGCACGCCGAAACCGCGGATGACCTGCTCGCTGCCCGACTGCGTGCCGGGACGGATCTCGAGGTCGTAGGTCGTCACGGTCTCCGACTCCTCCGACGTCTCGAGGTCGGCCTCGAGCAGCGGCAACGTGAGCTGCGTGCCGAGCGCCGCGGCCGTCATCGGCAGCGAGATCGTGGTGTGGAGGTCGTGGCCGTGGCGGGTGAAGGTCTTGTGGGGCTCGACGTGGATCTCGACGTAGAGGTCGCCGGCGGGACCACCGCCGGGGCCGACCTCGCCCTGGCTGGTGAGCTGGACGCGGGTGCCGTGGTCGACGCCGGCGGGAATCTTCACCGTCAGCGTGCGGCGCGAGCGGACCCGGCCGTCGCCGGAGCACTCGCGGCACGGGTCGGGGATGACCGAGCCGAAGCCGCGGCACGCCGCGCAGGGACGCAGGGTTCGGATCTCGCCGAGGAAGGAGCGCTGCACGACCGCGACCTCACCCTGGCCGTGGCAGGTCTCGCAGGCCACGGGCTTCGTGCCGGGTGCGGTGCCCTCGCCCTCGCAGGCCTCGCACCGCAGGGCGGTGTCGACCTTGAGGTCGCGGGTGACGCCGAAGGCGGCCTCGGCGAGCGTGACGTCGAGGCGGATGAGGGCGTCCTGGCCGCGGCGGGCACGTGAGCGCGGGCCGCGGGTCTGGCCGCCGCCCGGAGCGCCGCCACCGAAGAACGCGTCCATGATGTCGGTGAAGCTGAAGCCCTGGCCGGCACCGAAGCCCTGGCTGAAGGCGTCGCCACCACGGTCGTAGGCCTGCCGCTTGCCGGGGTCGCTCAGCACCTCGTAGGCGCGCGAGACGTCCTTGAACCGCTCCTGCGTCTCCGGGTCGGGGTTGACGTCGGGGTGCAGCTGGCGGGCCAGCCTGCGGTAGGCCTTCTTGATCTCGTCGGCGCTGGCGTCACGCGAGACGCCGAGGATCTCGTAGGGGTCCTGGGTCACTGGTTTCCTTCATCGAGGATCCGCGAGACGTAGCGCGCGACCGCGCGCACGGCTGCCATGGATCCGGGGTAGTCCATCCGGGTGGGTCCGACCACGCCGAGGGAGCCGAGGTGGAACTCCTGCGGTCCGTAGCCGGTGGCCACGACGCTGGTCGCGGCGAGCTCTGAGTAGGGGCCTTCGTGCCCGATGCGAACGGTGAGGGCGTCGACGCCCGACTCCCCCAGCAGCTTCAGCAGCACGACGTGCTCCTCCAGCGCCTCGAGCAGGGGACGCACGGCGGTGTCGAAGTCGCCGTAGCGGGCGAGGTTGGCGGTGCCGCTGACCGCGACCCGCTCGTCGCTGCGGTGGTCGGACATCGCCTCGACCAGCACGCCGACGACCGCACGTGCGGAGTCGACCTGCGCGGGGCGCACGGCGTCGGGCAGCTCGCCCAGCGCGGCGGCCGCAGCCGCGATCTGGACGCCCGCGGACACCTGGTTGACCGCGACGCGCAGCTCGGCGAGGTCGGTGTCGACGACGGGGGTGTCGAGCTCGACGAGGCGCTGCTCGACCCGACCGGTGCTGAGGATGAGGATCACCATCAACCGGGTCGGGGTCAGCGCGACGAGCTCGACGTGGCGCACGGTCGAGCGCGAGAGCGTGGGGTACTGCACGATGGCGACCTGGCGGGTCAGCTGGCTCAGCAGCCGCACCGACTTCTGCACCACGTCGTCGAGGTCGACCGCGCCGTCGAGCAGCGTGGAGATCGCGCGGCGCTCGGCCACGCTCATCGGCTTGAGGGTGGCGAGCTTGTCGACGAAGAGCCGGTAGCCCTTGTCGGTGGGCACCCGGCCCGCGCTGGTGTGGGGCTGGTGGATGTAGCCCTCGTCCTCCAGCGCTGCCATGTCGTTGCGCACCGTGGCCGGGGAGACGCCCAGGCCATGGCGCTCCACGAGGGCCTTGGAGCCCACCGGCTCCTCGGTGGCGACGTAGTCCTCCACGATGGCGCGCAGCACGTCGAGCTTGCGATCGTCGACCACGTACGCCCTCCTCGCTGGCACTCGTCAAACCGGAGTGCCAACTCTACTAGCAGCCCGTAGTGTCGCCGACATGCCCGACGACACCCCGCGGTTCGAGGAAGTGGCGCCCCGCGTGTGGGTGGCGCACTACGACTGGATGCACGTCAACATCACGCTGGTCGGGGGCTCGGACGGGCTGGTGATGGTCGACACCCACGGCTCCGCCGCACAGGCGCGGGTCGTCGCCGACGACGTACGCCGACTCGGCGCCGGCCCGCTCACCGCGCTGGTCAACACCCACGAGCACTGGGACCACCACTTGGGCAACGCGACCCTGGTCGAGGAGTTCGGCGAGATGCCGATCCACGCCACCGAGTGGGCCCGCGACCACGTCGAGGAGTCCGCGCGGCGCACGTTCGAGGACCTCGAGCAGCGCGTCGACGACCCGCGGCGCGAGGAGGTCCTCGCCACCACGCTCCGCCTGCCCGATCGCACCTTCTCGTCCGCCGTCCACCTCGATCTCGGCGACCGGGCCGTCGAGCTCATTCACCCCGGCCGCGGTCACACCGCCGGGGACCTCGTGGTCCGCGTGCCGGACGCCGACGTCATCGTCGGCGGCGACCTGGTCGAGGAGTCCGACCCGCCCTTCATCGGCGACGACTCGTGGCCGCTCGAGTGGCCCGGGACCCTCGACCTCGTCGTCGGGCTGATGACCGACGCGACCGTCGTGGTGCCGGGCCACGGCAAGGTGGTGGACAAGGACTTCGTGCAGGACCAACGCATCGAGCTCGGGATCATCGCCGAGACGATCCGCGACCTCGCGTCGCGAGGGGTGCCCGAGTCGCAGGCCCTCGACGTGGGCGAGTGGCCGTGGGAGCGCGAGCGGCTCGTGAGCGCGGTACGCCTGGGCTACGCCCACCTGCCCCGCGGACAGAAGCGGCTCCCCCTGGCGTGAGCCCCACCCCGACGGGGCTGGTCACGCGGCTCCGCGGCCAGTAGGACTGGTGGCATGAGCGACCAGAGCCAGACCCCGACCGACCCCGCCGCCTCCACCGAGAGCCCGAACGCCAGCAGCGGCACCAGCCCCGCCGACTCCGACCACGAGGGCGGGACCGCCTCCCCCGACGACGCGACGCTGGGCGGGATCTCCGACGACCAGCTGCCCGAGGACCTCCAGCCGGGCGAGGACAACCCGCTCGCCGAGCCGCTGGACCCGGACGCGGAGGGGACCAAGAGCCGCGAGGAGCTGGAGATGGACGCCACCCAGGACACGGACAGCGGCGACGGAGCAGACGGCGCCGGGATCGCCGGGGGCTGACCGGGACGGGATCAGCGGGTGAGCGCCAGCAGCGCGATGAACCCTGCGAAGCCCCCGACGAAGAACGCCACGATGCCGACGGCGACCAGGAGCTCGGCCGACGGGAGCAGCCTGTTGACGCCGACCCGGTCGTCGTCGGCGTACTCCTCGTAGTGGTTGGAGGAGTCGCTCCACAGCAGCCACGCGGCCGAGCGCTCGAGGCGGCTCATCTGCTCGGGCTCGGCTCCGCCGCGGTCGAGCTCCTCGGACACGAACCCGCTCCTTCCGCCGAACGAGCGCGCGATGTCGCTCTGCTGCGTCAGCCGCGAGCGCCGACCCATGCGCGCACCTCGCTCACTGCGTGCTCGCCAGCCATGCGATGAAGCCCGCGAAGCTGCCCACCACCAGGACGACGATGCCCACCGAGATGCCCAGGTCGACGGCCAGCGAGAGCCGCACCGGGCGGAAGACGCCGTCCTCCTCGTAGTCGAGGCCGATCCACCGCCGGAGCCGCTGCCCGGTCCTCGACCGTGCCGTCGCGTTCGTCGTCGCGCGTGCTGCCACGGCGTGCCACCCCCGTTTTCCGCCCATGAGGCGCCTAACGTATCCCGGTGACCCAGGATCGATACGGAAGCGACGTCCTCTCCGGCGACTGGCGTGTCCCGGCCAAGGGCCGGGCGGTCGAGACCCCGACCGAGCTCGGCATGGTCGTCGAGGAGGTCACCACCGACTGGTGCGGGGAGGTGGTCGCGGTCGACCGCGACATCGACACGCTGACGCTGGAGGACCGGCGCGGCAAGCGGCGTACGTTCCCGCTCGGCCCCGGCTTCCTGCTCGAGGGCAGGCCGGTGATCCTCACGCGTCCCGTCCGCGGCGGCGCTCCCGCCGCCCCGACACGGACTGCGTCCGGATCCGTCGCGGTCCACGGCGCCAAGGCCCGGGTCGCGCGCGCCAGCCGTATCTTCGTCGAGGGGCGCCACGACGCCGAGCTCGTCGAGAAGGTGTGGGGCGACGACCTCCGCATCGAGGGCGTCGTGGTGGAGTACCTCGGCGGCGTCGACGACCTGGCCGACCACCTGCGTGACTTCAGGCCGGGCCCGCAGCGACGGGTGGGCGTGCTCGTGGACCACCTCGTCCCGGGCTCGAAGGAGGCCCGGATCGCGCAGGGCATCGCGAAGTCGCCCGTCGGCAAGCACGTCCTCGTCGTCGGCCACCCGTTCATCGACGTCTGGCAGGCGGTCAAGCCCGAGCGTCTCGGCATCCCGCGCTGGCCCGACGTGCCCCGGGGCATCGACTGGAAGACCGGCACGTGCCAGCAGCTCGGCTGGCCGCACCGCAACCAGGCCGACATCGCGCGGGCGTGGAAGCACATCCTGGGCCGCGTGACGTCGTACGCCGACCTCGAGCCCGCGCTGCTCGGGCGGGTCGAGGAGCTCATCGACTTCACGACCCAGCCCTGAGCGGAGCGAGGTTCCATATCGAAGCTGGAGCCTCACCCCCGACGCTTCGGGGTGGAAGCTCCAGGTTCCCCGGGTACCCGGGGAACGCAACCGATGGCGAGACTTCCGAGGGAGGGACCGGCGAGAGGGGTTCAGTCGACGAGGTCGCGGACCACGGCGTCGGCGAGGAGCCGACCGCGCGGGGTGAGCACGAGCCGCTCGGTGGCGAGCTCGACGAGGCCGTCGGCGACGAGGCGGGCGACCTGGGCGCGCCCGGCGGCCTCGAGGGCCGTCACCGGCAGGCCGTCCACCAGGCGGATCTCGAGCAGCACCCGCTCGACGCGCTGGTCGCGGTAGCCGAGCACCTCGCGCGCGAGTGCCGGTGAGACACCGCGCGCCAGCCGGTCGGCGTACGCCGTGGGGTGCTTGACGTTCCACCAGCGGGTGCCGCCGACGTGGGAGTGCGCACCGGGGCCGACGCCCCACCAGTGCCCGCCGGTCCAGTAGAGCATGTTGTGCCGGCAGCGGTGCTGGGGCGACGTGGCCCAGTTGGACACCTCGTACCATCCGAGCCCGGCGGCGCCGAAGCGCTCGTCGGCGAGCTGGTACTTGTCGGCGAGGTCGTCCTCGTCAGGCATCGGCAGCTCTCCGCGCTTGACCTGCCTGGCCAGCGCGGTGCCGTCCTCGACGATGAGCGAGTAGGCCGAGACGTGGTCCGGCTCGCACGCCAGGGCCGCCTCGACGGACGTCTCCCAGTCCCCGAGCGACTCCCCCGGCGTGCCGTAGATCAGGTCGAGGCTGATGTCGTCGAAGCCCGCCCGCCGCGCCCACTCGACGGCCGCCGGCACCCGCATCGGGTCGTGCGTGCGGTCGAGGGTCCGCAGGACGTGGTCGACGGCGGACTGCATGCCGAAGCTGACGCGGTTGAAGCCCGCCGTCCGCAGCTCCTCGAGGTCCCAGGCGGCGACGCTGTCGGGGTTGGCCTCGGTGGTGATCTCCACACCGTCGGCCAGCCCGAACTCCGCGGCCGCGCTCGCCACGATCGCGCCGAGGTCGGCGGGCTTCAGCAGCGTCGGCGTACCACCGCCGAAGAAGATCGTCTCGATCTTGACGTCGCGGTGACCCAGCACCTGGCGGGCGAACCTGATCTCGCGGATCGCCGCCTCGGCGTACGACGAGCGGCTGGCGCCGACCTCGTCGCCGAGCTCGTGGGCGGTGTAGGTGTTGAAGTCGCAGTAGCCGCAGCGCACGCTGCAGAACGGGACGTGGACGTAGAGGCCGAAGGGCTTGCTGCCGAACTCGGCCCACGCCTCGTCGGGCAGCAGGCCGTCCTCGGGGGCGACGTCGCCGTCGGGCTGCGCGGGGGGCACGCCGGTATCCAACCACGCCGCAGACGCCGAACGGGTGCCAGTGGTCTCCCACCGGCACCCGTTCGCGGACGACGTGTCAGGCGTACATCTCGTCGATCAGCGCCTGGTGGTTGCCCTGGACGACGTTGCGCTTGACCTTCATCGAGGGGGTGAGCTCGCCCGACTCGACCGTGAGGTCGTGGTCGAGGAGCTTCCACTTCTTGATGGTCTCCCAGCGGTTGAGGTGGCTGTTGAGCTCGTCGACGTAGCCGGCGACCATCGCGTGGACGGCCTCCGACTGGACGATCTCGGTGTAGGACGCACCGCTCATGCCGTTGGCCTCGGCCCAGCCCGCCATCGCGTCGGGGTCGAGGGTCACGAGCGCGACGCAGTAGTTGCGGTCCTCGCCGAACACCATGAACTGGCTGGCGTAGGGGCACACGGCCTTGAACTTCGACTCGATCGCCGGCGGGGCGATGTACTTGCCGCCGGAGGTCTTGAACAGCTCCTTGATCCGGCCGGTGATGACCAGGTGGCCGTCCGCGTCGAGGGCGCCCTTGTCACCGGTGTGCAGCCAGCCGTCGCTGGTGAGCGTGCGGGCGGTCTCCTCGGGGAGGTTGTGGTAGCCGTCCATGACGCCGGGGCCCTTGATCATGACCTCGTCGTTGTCGCCGAGCTTCACCTCGCTGCCGGGGAACACCGGGCCGACGGTGCCGAACTTGTTGCGGTCGGGGTGGTTCACGAACGACCCGGCCGAGGTCTCGGTGAGGCCGTAGCCCTCGAGGATGGTGATGCCGGCCGCGCCGAACCACTCGGCGATGTCGCGGTTGAGCGCCGCTGCGCCGGAGATGAAGAAGCGGACGCGTCCACCGAAGCGGTCGCGGACCTTGCTGAAGACGAGCTTGTCGAACAGGCCGTGCTTGACCTTGAGCCCGATCGGGACCGACTTGCCCTCGCGCTTGAGGCGCTCGACCTCGAGGCCGGTGGCGAAGGCGGCCTTGAAGAGCTTCTCCTTCGCCCCGCCCTCGGCGGCCTGCATGGTGACGATGCGGCCATGGGCCTTCTCGAAGATGCGCGGCGCGGCACCCATGAACGTCGGCTTCACGACGCCCAGGTTGTCGACGATCTTGTCGACGCGGCCGTCGATCGCGGCGGCGAAGCCGCACGCCATCTGCGTCGACATCAGCACCTTGCCGAAGGAGTGCGCCATCGGCAGCCAGCGGAACTCGAGGTCCGTCTCGGAGAGGATGCCCTGCGCGCGGATGGCCTCGCCCTCGTAGACCCACGACGAGTGGCGCAGGCGCACGCCCTTGGGCCGACCGGTCGTGCCGGAGGTGTAGATCAGGGTCGCGAGCTGGTCGGGAGCGATCGCCGCGGACGTCGTACGCACGATGTCGGGCTGCTCGGCCAGCTTCTGGGCGCCCATCGCGGCGAGGTCGTCGAGCGAGATCACCCAGTCCCCGTCGGCCTTGCCCTCGAAGGTGACGACCTTGCTGACGTGGGGCAGCTCGGCACGGTGCGCGACCAGCTTGGCGAGCTGCTCGTCGTCCTCGGCGAAGACGACACGGCTCTCGGAGTCGCCGAGGATGTAGACGGTGTCCTCGGCGTTGGTGGTCGGGTAGACCGTGGTGGTCGCACCGGCGGCGCACATGATGGCCAGGTCGGCGAGGATCCACTCGTAGCGGGTGCCGGAGGCGATGCCGACGCGCTGCTCGGGCTGGACACCCAGCGCGATCAGGCCCGCGGCGAGAGCCTCGACCTTGTCTCCTGCCTGCTTCCAGGTGACCGACTCCCACGCCTCGCCGCGCGGGAAACGGAAGGCCTCCGCGTCGGGGGTCGCGGTGACGCGGTCGAAGAACTGGACGGCCACGTTGGGCGGCATCGTGTCGAGGAAGGTCGTGTCGATCGTGGTCGGCATCTGTTACCTACTCATTCGTCTTTGCGTGACGCGGCAGCGTCACGCAGCGGGGCGTGCTGGGCTGACTTGGCTGTAACCTAGATCACTGGGTTTACCGAGCGGTAGCAAACACCCGCATTTGTCCGGACCTTGGCCACCGATGGCGACTTCCGCCCCCGCCGGCAGGTCCGGAGGGTCAGTCCTGGACAGCCTTGGTGACCGCGATGCACCGGGTGATCCACTCCTGCTCCTCGCCACTGAGCCGGCGCTCGGCACGTCGGGCGTCCTGCACCGTCCAGCCCGCGTTGAGCACCATCCGCACCACCACCCAGTCCCGGGCGCGGTCCTCGTCGAGGCCGCCGGCGTCGACCACCGCGTGGAAGCGCCGTCGCAGGCCGTCGCGCACCGAGCCGACAGCGCCGGGTCCGCTCAGCTCCTCCATCCGGTTCCAGAGCAGGGGCGCCGGCTCGTAGTGCGGGTCACCTGCCATCGGCTTGGGGTCGATGGCCGCCCACTCCCCCGTCGCGTCGGCGATCACGTTGGAGTAGTGGAGGTCGCCGTGCACGACGACCGGAGCCGGAGCGTCCGCCAGCAGCGCCGGCCCGAGGGCCAGCGCCTGCTCGACGTAGCGCCGCGGGACCGGCGCGTCGCGCCCGAGCCCGTCGAGGTCGCGCAGCCACCGCTCGACGTACGACTCCAGGCGCGCCAGCTGCGGCATCGCAGGGATGTGGAGCCGGCCGTAGAGGTCGCCGACCACCTCGCACGCCTCGACGTCCCAGGTGTCCGCGAGGTCGGGGCCGGGCAGCCACGCCAGCAGCAGGGCGCGCCGCCGCGGGTCGGCGCGCAGGAGGCGTACGGCGCCTCGTCCACCCCAGTGCTGCAGCGCCAGCGCCTCGTGGCGCGACTCGTCGTCGCCGTCGAAGGTGATCTTGAGGGCGGCCGCGGTGCCGTCGGCGTCGGTGACCGGGAGGACCAGCGAGCAGTAGCCGTGCAGCGGAGCGGCGCTCGGGGTGAGCCGCCACTCCGCCACGAGCTCCTCGGCCGAGCGTGGCAGGCGGTCCAGCCAGCGCGCCCAGTCCTCCCCCAGCTCCCGCTGGGACAGCAGTCCTGCGGGAACGGGGAGAGGCATGCGGCGAGCCTAGGCAGGTGCCCTGCTACTTCACCCGCTGGATCTCGCCGGTGGTGAGCTTGGCGCGGTACTGGGCGAGCTCCTTCCTGAGGACCCGGGCCAGGATGTAGAGGCCGATGACGTTGGGCACCGACATCAAGAAGATGGCGGCGTCGGAGAAGCCCAGCACCGCGTCCAGCGCGGTGACGGAGCCCAGGACGGTGAAGATGCAGAAGACCACCTTGTAGACGTTCTCGGCGGTCTGGTTGTCCCCGAAGAGGTAGCCGGTGGCCTTCATGCCGTAGTAGGACCACGAGATCATCGTCGAGAACGCGAAGAGGATGACCGCGACGGCGAGCACGTTGGGGAACCACGGCACGACGGTCTCGAAGGCCGAGGACGTCAGGGCGACACCCTCCGCCCCTTCGCCGTCCTCCCACACCCCGCTGATGACGATCATCAGCGCGGTCATCGTGCAGATCACGATGGTGTCGATGAACGGCTCGAGCAGCGCCACGTGGCCCTCGGTCGAGGGCTCGTTGGTCTTGACCGCCGAGTGGGCGATCGAGGCGGAGCCGATGCCGGCCTCGTTGGAGAAGGCCGCGCGCTGGAATCCGACGATGAGCACGCCGACGACACCGCCGGTGATGCCCTCGGGGCTGAAGGCGCCCGAGACGATGTCGCCGAAGGCACCGGGGACCTTCTCGAGGTTCGCGAGGATCACGACCAGGCACGCCAGCAGGTAGAGGGCAGCCATGAAGGGCACGATCTTCTCCGTCACCCGGGCGATCGACTTGATGCCGCCGAGGATGACCATGCCCACCGCGAGGGCGAACGCGATGCCGATCGCCCACGTGAGGCCGGTGTTGCCCTCGTTGCCGGTGACGGCGAGGATCTGGGCCGTCGCCTGGTTGGCCTGGAACATGTTGCCGCCGCCGAGCGAGCCGAGGATGCAGAAGACGGCGAAGGCGGCGGCCAGCACCCTGCCGAGACCCTTGAGCCCGAGCTCGGCGAGACCGTCGCGCAGGTAGTACATCGGACCGCCCGAGACGGTGCCGTCCGCGTGCTCCTTGCGGTACTTCACGCCCAGGGTGCACTCGGCGAGCTTGGTGCTCATGCCGAGGAAGCCCGCGAGGATCATCCAGAAGGTCGCGCCGGGGCCGCCGAGGGTGATGGCCACGGCCACACCGGCGATGTTGCCCAGCCCGACCGTGCCGGAGACGGCCGTGGCGAGCGCCTGGAAGTGCGAGACCTCGCCGGCGTCCTCCGGTCTGGAGTAGCGGCCGCGCACCAGGTTGATCGCATGGGCGAACCCGCGGACGTTGAGGAAGCCGAGGTAGACGGTGAAGAAGACCGCCGCCACGATCAGCCACACGACGATCGGCAGGATGTCGACCCCGCCGATGTTGACGGGGTAGAAGACGATCTCGGTGATCTTGTTGAGGATCCGGTCGAAGAAGGGTTCGTCCTCCATCACGGCACCACCGTCACGGGGATGGTGCTCTCGTGCACGAGGTGGCCGGGGATCGAGCCGAACAGGGCGCGCTTCACGCGGCTGTCGCCGGTGCGGCCGACCACGATCGCCGTCGCGGAGAAATCACCGGCGAGCTCGACAAGGGTGTCGACGGGGTCACCGTGGCGCACCACCGGCGTCACCTCGCACGCGCGACCCGACGCGACCTCGACGGCCGGTTCGATGATCTGGGTGGTGGCGGCGCGCAGCTCCTGCTGCTTGCGCTCGCCGCGCTCCTCGTTCTCGGTGGGGGTGTTGAAGGAGTAGGGGGACCAGGGGATGACGTGGGCCACGACGAGGCCCACCCCCTGCGACTCGGCGAGGCTCAGGGCGAAATCGACGGCGCGCCTGCTCGGCTCGCTCCCGTCGATTCCCACGATCACGGATGCGCTCATGCGGTCACTCTTTCTGCCGGCGGGGGTCAGGGGCGGCGTGCGGTGATCGGGGCAGGCTAGTACGTCGGGCGTGATCCGGGCCACAGTCGATGTGCGATCGTGGGCGGGTGAGCGAGCGACAGCAGCCCTGGTCCGACGACACCGCCGCGCACGGCCGGATCCTGGTCCTGAGCGACAACCCCATCTCCCGCGCGATCGTCTCGATCGCGACCGCCGTGGGGCGCGAGGTGCATGTCGAGCCTGCCGACGACGGCGGTCCCGGACTGCACCCGCAGCCAGGTGACGCCGTGGTCCTCTGCGACCACGACGCCCCCGACGCACCTGGCGTGCTGCGAGCCGCGCTGGCCTCGCCGGCGGCGTACGTCGCGATGATGGCGAGCCGGCACCGCGCCGTGTCCCTCCTCGACGAGCTGGTGGAGGAGGGCGTCGACGTGGGCGCGCTGCACGTCCCGGCGGGGCACGACCTCGGCGGCAGGGCCCCGGGCGAGATCGCGCTGTCGGTGGTGGCGGAGATCGTGGCCGACGGCTACGGCCGTCCCGGCGGACCGATGCGCGACTGAGCGTGGCCGGCACGTGGGAGGAGCTGGCCTCCGCGACCCTCGCGCGCCAGTTCCCCGGACCCGGCGCGGCTCCCGGCGTCGCGGAGCAGCTGGCCCGGATCGGCCCCGTCCAGTCGCAGACCGCCCGCTCCCCCTTCCTCGCGCTCGCCGCCCGGTTCCCGGGCACCAGCCGCACCGAGGTCACCGAGGCCTACGAGTCCGGTGCCGTCGTGCGCGGGAGCACCATCCGCGGCACCGTGCACACGACCACCCCGGAGGCGTACGCCGTCCTCGGGGCGGCCACCCGCGTCGGCCAGCGCACCTCGTGGCAACGGATGCTGGGGCTGGGGCACGCCACGGTCGAGGACCTGTGGCGGTCCACCGAGGACTTCGCGTCCACGTGGCGCAGCCCCGATGAGCTGCGCGACCACCTGCACCGGTGGCTCCTGGAGCACGAGGGGCGCGACGAGGTCACCGGCCGTCAGGGCGGCCGCTACCTCGCCTTCGGCCACGGCGGTCTCGTGCGCCGTCCGCTGAACGGCGACTGGTCCGGCCAGGGCGCGCCGGAGTACCGCACCCTCCCCGGCGGCACGGACGCGTCGGTCGGCGACGTGGTCGAGCTCCACCTGTGCAGCCACGGCCCCGCCTCGCGCCACGACCTCGCGTGGTGGTCGGGGATGGGGCTGCGGGTGGTCGACGAGCTCGTCGCCGACCTCGACGCCCGGGTGGGCCTGGGCCGGGTCGAGGGTCCGGACGGTCGCACCTACCTCGACCTCCCCGCCCCGCCCCTGCCGCGCGCGCTGGACGGCGTACGGCTGCTGCCGGAGTTCGACGCGCTGATGTGCGCCTACGAGCCGGCGGGACGAGAGCGGTTCGCCGAGCCCGCACACCTCAGGCGCTTGTGGAGCGGCGCCAACGGTCTGGTGCTGCCGCCCCTGCTCGTCGACGGCCGGATCACCGGCTGGTGGCGAGCGACCGGATCGGCGAGGCGGCGCCCGCTGGAGGTGGTGTGGTTCGCCGGGACCCGGCGGCCCCGGAAGGGCGAGCTCGACGAGCCGGTGGCCGCGCTCGAGACGGCGCTCGGCATCACGGTCACGGACGTCTCGCTCACCCGCGAGGCGGTGTGACGGCACCGGGCTGGTCGCGCAGGAACTCCCCGGGCGTCATCCCGGTCACCGTCCGGAAGTCGTGGGTGAAGTGAGCCTGGTCGGTGTAGCCGAGGGTGGCAGCCATGTCGGCCAGGCCGGTCGTGCCCGCCTTCAGCGCCTCGACCGCGTCGTGCAGCCGTCGGCGCTGGGCCAGCCACTTGGGGCTCAGCCCGAGTCGCTGCTCGACCAGCCGCTGGAGGCTCCGCTCGGTCAGCCCGACCTCGCGTGCCATGTCCGACACCCGCGTCGCGTCCGGGTGGTCGCGCAACCAGGTGACCAGCTCGTTGACCAGCAGGCCCTGCTCATCGACCGGCAGGTGCGTCGCCAACCACTGCTCGGTCACCTCTATCGCGTCGGCGTGTGCGTCGGCATCGTCCGGGTCGGGCGCCATCGCAGCCCTGACCCGGCCGACGAGGTCGGCGTGGTCCGACGACAGCACGGTGTCGAGGTCGACCCAGCGGTCGGTCACGGTGGCGACCGATCGACCCAGCAGGAGGCGCCCCGCTCCAGGGGTGAGCATGGTGCCGACCGCCCAGCCGTCACCCTCGAGCGTGACGCTGGAGCGTCCTCGTGCGACGCCGTAGAAGCGGGCATAGGTGTTGCTGACGACGACGAGGCACACGGGGTGCTGGAGGGTGCTCTGGGTGGACGGCTCGGCCAGCGACCAGACCGGGATCCAGAAACGGTCCACCAGGTCCGTGAGGTGGCTGCTCGGGGCGTAGCGATGGATGGGCGGCGAGGGGCGGCTCAGTCCCGTGAGGTGGGCGCGGTCGACGGGATCGACCCTCCGAGCCCCACGCGTGTTCGGCATGTGTCGGATTATCACAAGAGGCACCGACACCACCGCTGCGAACGTGGGCCCATGACCGACACCGCACTGCACTTCATCCAGCGAGCCGACGCCTTCGCCACCATCGTCGACCGGGCCCGGCCCGCGTGGGACGCACCCACCCCGTGCGAGGGGTGGACCGTGCGCGACGTCGTCGACCACGTCATCGACACCGAGCGTGACTTCCTCGAGCGACAGGACCTCGGGCCCGGCCCTTCTCCCGACCGGAGCGACCCGGCCACCGCGTGGCGCGGGCACGCCGCGGCCGTCGCCGACGTCCTCGGCCGTGACGGCGTCGCCGAGCTGGAGTACGACGGCTACTTCGGCCGCACGACGATCGCCGCGACCATGGCGGACTTCTACGGCTGGGACCTGGTCGTCCATGGCTCCGACATCGCCCGGGCCACCGGCCAGGAGTGGTCGGTCAGCGACGAGGAAGCGGCACGGCTACACGCCACCGCAGACGGCTGGGGTGACGCTCTCCACTCCCAGGGCATCTGCGCCGAGGCCGTCGAGGTGACCGACGACGCCTCTGCGTCCGACCGCCTGCTGGCCCGGCTGGGCCGGGACCCGGGCTGGCGTCCCTAGCCCAGGAGCGCGTCGCGGATCTCGGCCGCCACCATCGCCATCGTCGTGCGCGCGCGGACCGGGTCCTCGGTGAGGAAGTAGTGGTCGACACGGGGCGTGATGTCGTGGACCACGCGCACCCCCGAGGCGCGGAGCCGGTGGGCGTAGGCGTCGCCCTCCTCGCGGAGGACGTCGTGCTCAGCGGTGAGCACGACAGCCGGCGACAGCCCGGTCAGGTCCCGGGCCAGCAGCGGCGAGGCGTACGGCTCGCGCCGCGTCGCGGGGTCGGGGAGGTAGACGCGGCGCACCAGCCGGCGCAGCTCCGGCGAGATCATCCCGGGTTCGCCGTCGCGCGGCTCCGCGGACAGGTCGAGGGCGGGGATGCCCAGCACCTGGAGCGTCGGGGTGAAGGAGCCTGCGTCACGTGCCTGCAGGGCCACCGAGGCGGCCAGGCCGCCACCGGAGCTGAAGCCGCCGACGGAGACCGGCGTGCCGTCGGCGGCCAGTGCTGCGGCGACGTCGTGGGCCTGGTGCTGGGCGACGGGGTAGGCCACCCGGGGCGCGACCTCGAAGTCGACGTTGGCCACCACGACCCCAGCGACCGCGGCGACGTAGCGGCACCACCAGTCGTCCATCGCCTGGTAGCGCATGAGGAAGGCCCCGCCGTGCAGGTGCACGTGGACCGGGAGCGGACCGGGTGCCGGGCGATAGAGGTGCACCGGCACCTTGCCGTGCCGGGTCTGGATGCGGACCCGCTGCGGTGCGGGCAGGTCGCGGCCGGCGAACCTCAGGTCTTCGCCGTACGACACCGTCCACCGCGCCGTGGCGCGCATCATCTCGACCCTGAGCCGATCACCGAGTCTCATCACGGCACCTTCGGAGCCGCGGACGCTGCCGGATGGGTCGGAGCCGGAGGGGTCAGGGGCGCTGGAGCGTGACGACCGCGACCGTGCATCGGCCCCGGACCTCGCCGGGTCCGACGACGACGTCCGGGGACTCCGTCCCCTTGATCACGTGGGCCACTTGGTCTCCCGCCAGCGGCAGGACCGAGGACCGGCCCAGCTCCAGCACGGTGACGAACGAGTCGACCGAGTCGTCGACGACCACGTCGAGCACGCGCACCGGTCCCTCGGGGACCGACGCCACGACCACCGCACCGCCGACCGCCGCACCGCCGACCACCGCAGGCCCGGGCACCGCGAAGGGGCGCTGCGGCTCGAGCACGTGCGTCGCGCCCTCGACCTCGATGCCGAGGACGGGACCGTCCACCACCGTCAGCAGGCGACGTACGCCCGGGCGCGACGGCAGCGGCCCGTCGGCACCCACGTCGACGAGGCAGATCAGCCACGACCCGTCGTCGGCGCGGGCCAGCTCACGCACGGCCACTACTTCTTGCCGGTCTTCTCCGTCGGCTGCGTGGTGGACAGCGCGGCGATGAAAGCCTCCGGCGGGACCTCGACGGTGCCGATGTTCTTCATCCGCTTCTTGCCGGCCTTCTGCTTCTCGAGCAGCTTGCGCTTGCGGCTGATGTCACCGCCGTAGCACTTGGCGAGCACGTCCTTGCGGATCGCGCGGATGTTCTCGCGGGCGATCACGCGCGCGCCGATGGCGGCCTGGATCGGCACCTCGAACTGCTGGCGCGGGATGAGGTCCTTGAGCTTGCCGGCCATCATCACGCCGTAGCTGTAGGCCGCGTCCTTGTGGATGATCGCGGAGAAGGCGTCGACCGGCTCGCCCTGGAGCAGGATGTCGACCTTGACCAGGTCGGCGGCCTGCTCGCCGGAGCGCTCGTAGTCGAGGGAGGCGTAGCCCTTGGTGCGCGACTTGAGCTGGTCGAAGAAGTCGAAGACGATCTCGCCCATCGGCAGCGTGTAGCGCATCTCGACGCGGTCCTCGGAGAGGTAGTCCATCCCCTGCAGGTTGCCGCGCTTGGTCTGGCAGAGCTCCATGATCGTGCCGATGTAGTCGCTCGGGCTGAGGATCGTCGCCTTGACCACGGGCTCGCGGACCTCGGAGATCTTGCCCTCCGGGTACTCGCTCGGGTTGGTCACCGTGACGTCGGTGCCGTCCTCCATCACCACCTCGTAGACCACGTTGGGCGCGGTGGAGATGAGGTCGAGGTCGAACTCGCGCTCGAGGCGGTCGCGGGTGATCTCCATGTGGAGCAGGCCGAGGAAGCCGATGCGGAAGCCGAAGCCCAGGGCGCCGGAGGTCTCGGGCTCGAAGGTCAGGGCCGCATCGTTGAGCTGCAGCCGCTCCAGCGCGTCGCGCAGCGTCGGGTAGTCGTCGCCGTCGATCGGGTAGAGCCCGGAGTAGACCATCGGGTTCGGGTGCTTGTAGCCGCCGAGCGCCTCGGTGGCCCCGTGGTGCTGGCTGGTGACCGTGTCGCCGACGCGCGACTGGCGTACGTCCTTCACCCCGGTGATGAGGTAGCCCACCTCGCCGACACCGAGGTCGGCGGCCTTGACGGGCTCGGGGCTGATCACGCCGACCTCGAGCATCTCGTGCACGGCGCTGGTCGACATCATCTTGATGCGGTCGCGGTGGGTGAGCTTGCCGTCGACCACGCGGACGTAGGTGACCACGCCGCGGTAGGTGTCGTAGACGGAGTCGAAGATCAGCGCGCGCGGCGGGGCGTCGGCGTCGCCGACGGGGTGTGGCGTCTGCTTGACGATCTCGTTGAGGAGGCCTGCCACGCCGACACCGGTCTTGGCGCTGACGCGCAGCACGTCCTCGGGCTCGCAGCCGACGAGGCCGGCCAGCTCGGCGGCGTACTTGTCGACCATCGCGCCGGGCAGGTCGATCTTGTTGAGCACCGGGATGATGTGGAGGTCGGCGCCCATCGCGAGGTAGAGGTTGGCCAGCGTCTGGGCCTCGATGCCCTGCGCGGCGTCGACGAGCAGCACCGCGGCCTCGCACGCCTCGAGCGAGCGGCTCACCTCGTAGGTGAAGTCGACGTGGCCGGGGGTGTCGATCATGTTGAGGACGTAGGTGCCGGGCTCGGCGCCCTCGTCGTTGTCGGCCGGAACCGTCCACGGCATCCGCACGGCCTGCGACTTGATCGTGATGCCGCGCTCGCGCTCGATGTCCATGCGGTCGAGGTACTGCGCGCGCGCCGCCCGCTCGTCCACCACGCCGGTGAGCTGCAGCATGCGGTCGGCCAGCGTCGACTTGCCGTGGTCGATGTGCGCGATGATGCAGAAGTTGCGGATGATCGACGGGTCGGTCGAGCCAGGCTTGGGCGCGTTCTTGAGGCTCACGGACTGCTTTCAGGGGTACGACGGCGGGGTCGGGTCATTCTTCCACGCGGGCGTGGGGGCGCCGAACCGACGAGCGTCGCACGCGCCCGACCTCGATCCCCCACGCGACGAGCAGGGCTGCCAGCACCACGGCGGCGACCACCCCGGCCGCCATGGCGAGCACGAAGAGGATGACGGGCTCGGCCCACAGGTTGAAGATGCCCAGGATCGCGCCCACCGCCGTCAGCACCGGCAACGCCGGCA
This sequence comes from Nocardioides sp. S5, assembly GCF_017310035.1. NCBI lineage: Bacteria > Bacillati > Actinomycetota > Actinomycetes > Propionibacteriales > Nocardioidaceae > Nocardioides > Nocardioides sp. S5. The sequence continues at coordinate 1,636,375 of NZ_CP022296.1, read as the reverse complement.
CTGCGACGGCGAGCACCAGCCAGGACGCGGGCACCACCTGGGCGAGGGCCAGGGTGCGGCCGGCCGCCACCGGCAGGAGGACCAGCACGGGGAGGATCCCGAGGCCACCGGTGAGGAGCCCCAGAGGGATGCCGACAACGAGCGCGACGAGACCGAGGCCCCACTGCCGGCGCAACCCGGCGACGGTCGCCGCGGTGTCCCCCCCATGCCCGGACGCTAGCGTGCCGGGGTGACCTCTCGGACCGGATCGGCGCACCTGCCCCTGGTGCCCGCCGCCGCGTTCGTGCTCGTGTGGTCCTCGGGCTACATCTCCGGTCCGGCGGCGGTCGACGCCGCCGCACCCTTCACGGTGCTGGGCTGGCGCTTCGTGCTCGCGGCGGTCCTGGCCGCAGCCCTGTCCCTGGCGCTGCGCCGGCCGACCCGGATGGACCGCGCCACCCTCGCCCGCGTCGCGGCGGTCGGGCTGGTGATGAACGCGGTGCAGTTCGGCCTGATGTACGTCGCCTTCGACCTCGGCCTCGGCGCCACTCTCGCCTCGCTCTTCCACGCCCTCAGCCCGGTCCTCACCGCGCTGCTCGCCGCCGGGCTGCTCGGGGAGCGCGTGTCGCCCCTGCAGGTCGTCGGCTTCGTCGTCGGGGTGCTGGGCGTGCTGCTGGTGCTCGGCGGGGACCTCAGCCACGCGGGCGGCGCGGCCGCGGTGCTGATCGGCTGCCTGAGCATGCTCACCCTCAGCCTCGGCACCCTCGGCCAGCGCTGGATCGGGGCCCAGCCCGACCTGCTGTGGTCGGCCGCCGTCCAGTTCGCGGTGTCCGCTCCCCCGATGCTGGTGCTGGGATGGACCACCGAGGGCGCGTGGCCGGTCACCGACGCCCGCCAGGCCCTCGTGGCGGTGGTCTTCCTGGCCGTCGTCAACTCGATCATCGGCCTGGTGCTGCTGTCGCTGCTGGTGCTGCGCGGGGGCTCGGGCGCTGCCGCCAGCCTGTTCTTCCTCAGCCCGCCGGTCACCGCAGTGCTCGCCTGGCTGGTCCTCGACGAGACCCTCTCGGTCCTCCAGCTCGTGGGCCTGGTCGTCGCGGTCGTCGGCGTGGCCGTCGCGACCCGCGCCCGGGCAGCCCCGGTGCCTCAGGGCGTCGGGTCGGAGACGAGCAGCGGACCGCGGTAGGGCCGGAGCGCGCCATGAGGTGCCGCCCAGGGACTGAGTCAGAGCCGCCAGCGGAACGGCTCGCGGTTCTCTGCCGTCATCGAGTCACTGACGGGTGAGCCGCTGGTGAGGTCCATCGTCCTGGCGGTCCACCTCAGCACCTTGGCCCCCTTCCTGACCTGGTCGAGCTCGACCACGGCGCGATAGGTCCTGGCATCGACCCGGGTGACCGGCAGGGCGCTGCAGTCGTAGGGATCGGTGACCTCGGGTCCCCTGGAGTGACTGCAGACCTCGCCACGCAACCCGCCGTCCTCCCGGACGACCTCGACGACGCGCCAGACCCGGGTGTTCTTGATGAACTGGACCGACATGCCGCCCGGCTTCTCCAGGCTGCCCTGCTGGACGGGAGAGTGCAGCCCGAAGGTGACCCGGATGCGCTTCTTGCGGTTCAGCGTCGCGAGCTGCACGGCGGCCAGATCGATGCCGCCGCCCAGGCTCCCGAGGAAGACGTCGTCCTTCGGGTCCTTCTTCGTCGTGCTCGACGAGTGCGCCGGCACGGTGGCGCCCAGGCCGGCAGCGAGCGCAAGGGCGATGGCGGCGGCCAGCAGCCCGGTCGTCCTGGACGCGGCCATGGCCTTGTTCCCCTCGGTTCGGTCGGACACGACTTCCAGGACATTCTCCGCCCGGCGGGCCGTGCCTCCCGGTGCGCCCCCCATCGTCAGGCAGTGGGCACCCAGTAGCGCCGCTTGTCCCCGCGGACGTCCTCCAGCTCGCCGCCGGCCGCCTCGATCACCCGGATGGAGCCGACGTTGTCGTCGTCGCAGGTCACCAGGGACGGGTCGATGCCCAGCTCGAGCGCCCACGGCAGCGCCGCGCGGAGCATGGCGGTGGCGTGGCCCTCCCGCCGGCGCGTGGGCCGTACGTCGTAGCCGATGTGGCCGCCGACCTCGAGCAGGAAGTCGGTGAGCCGGTGGCGGATCGCGAGCCGGCCGAGGTAGTGCTCGCCGTCGACCCACCACAGGGTCGTGCACGGCACGTGCCACTCCGGACGGGGGGTCTCCTCCAGCGCGTCGGCCCGGACCGCCTCGACGAAGGCAGCGAAGGTCTGCGGGTCGTGCCAGCCCGGAGCGTTGTGGTCGATCCAGGCCGCCGTCTGGCTGAGCTCGACGCCCTCGGCGACGAACTCGTCCATCGCCTCCAGGAAGGACGTGCGGACGGAGGTGGTGGGCAGGACGAGCGCGGGCATGGGCGCCATCCTTCCCCGACGCCCGCGTCCACCGCACCCCGGTTCTTCAGAAGACCACGCGGGTCGCCCGCAGCCGGTCGGCCACGGACGGATCTCCATCGGTCGCGAGCACACACTCGTCCGAGCGTCCCGACAGGAGGCGCATGAGGGCGACGGCGTCCTCGGTCACGACGGCGACCGGCTCGCCCGTCCCGACGCACCACCGGCCCCCTCCGCGGCCGGTGAGGTCGAGGACCAGCGCCGGCCCCGTCCACTCCAGGTCCAGGTCGCGCACCACCTGCGCCACGACCTCCGGCTCCGCGGACGAGACGGGCATGTCGACCCCGGTGGCCCGGTGCAGGTCGACCCGGTGCAACCAGGTGTCGCGGAGGTAGATGACGTCGAGGAGGTAGGCCATCCGCGATCCCGGCCGCAGCCCGGCGAACGCCGGCATGCGCGTACGCCGCAGGAGCGCCGGCTGCCGTCGCCGCCCGTCCGGGGCCCCGGCTGCCCAGCGCCGCAGGTCCGCGGCGAGGTCCGGGTCCGGCAGACCCGCGCGGTCGGCGATCTGGGCCTGGCACAGCAGGTCGACGAGCACCCCGTCGCCGCGGCACATGCCGCGCAGCGCGGCCACCTGGTGCCGGAGCAGCACCGGCAGGCGGCAGGCCTCCTCGGCGGCGCCCGCGACGTGGGCGACCATGTCGCGCACCCGCCAGGCCGTGCAGTCCGTGGGACGGTCCCAGTCGGGTTCGGAGAAGGCGTCGACCATCGCCAGCAGGGTGGCGTACTCCGCGGCGGCGAGGTCGCGGGCGGTGTCGCGGTCGGTCTGGGGCAGCGCGGCTGCACGAGGTGTGGTGGTGGTGGTCATGGTGCGCTCCGGTCGGATGAGTAGTGCTCGACGTACATGCGGACGAGGGCCGCGCGGTGGCGCGACGTGCGGCCCTGCGCCATGGCGACGCCGGGCTCGTTGGAGAGCTGCTGGGAGATGACTCCCGCGGTGAGGGCGGCCCAGACCTGGACCAGCTCCTCCACGTCGACGGCGACGTCGAGGAGACCCAGCCGCTGGCCGCCCGCGAGGGCGTTCGCCGCCTGGCCGAGGGCGGCCTCGGCGGGGGCGAAGGCCTCAGGAGACGGTCGCCATCCCGCCACCGGGCGCCAGAACATCAGCTGGGCCTCAGCGGGGTGGCTGAGCGCCCAGCCGACCGAGACGTCCATCGCCTCGGCGAGCAACGTGTGGAGGTCGGTGCCCTCCACCGGGACCAGGTGGGCGGTCGCCGCGCCGAAGTCGGCCCAGCCGCGCCGGAACAGCTCGTCACAGAGGTCCGCACGACTCGTGAAGTAGCCGTACAGCGAGGGCGTGCGCATGCCGACCCGCCTGGCCACCTCCCCCAGCGTCAGCCCGGCCGCGCCCTCCTCGGTGATCACGGCCCGCGCCGCGGTGATGATCGCGTCCGTCGTGCGAGCCCGCCGCTGGGCCACCTGTCCCATGCCGGTGAAGCATTCTCCTAACACCGTTAGGCGTCAATCGCGGTCTGGACCGATATCCCCTCGTCCCCCACGTCGCGGGTGGGGAAGGATGCCGCCATGTCCCGGCCCGAGTCCCGCACCGCACCCGTCACGCCCTACCCCGTCCCGCACGACCGGACCGCCCGGCGTCTCGAGTGGCCCTTCCTCCCGGTCAACCTCCGGGCCTACATCGAGGGCAAGTGCGGCTCACCCGTCGTCACCGCGACCTCGCAGACCAGCGGCTTCACCCCGGGCTTCGCCTCCGTGCTCGTCTGCGAGGACGGCTCGCGCCACTTCGTGAAGGCCGCCTCGGTCAAGGCGCAGCGGATGTTCGCCGACTCCTACCGCGAGGAGGCGCGCAAGCTCGCCGCGCTGCCGACCGGCGTCCCCGCGCCCCGCCTGCTCTGGCACCTCGACGACGACTGGGTCGTCCTCGGCATCGAGCACGTCGCCGCCCGGGCGCCGCACCGGCCTTGGCGCGCGGGCGACCTCGACGCGCTCCTCGACTCCCTCGAGGTCGTCGCCGACGTGCTGACCCCGGCTCCCGCCGGTCTCGCCCTCGACACGGCCGAGGCCGACTTCGCCCCGCTGCTGGACGGCTGGGAGTCGATCCACCGCACCCGCACCGACCTGGACCCGGCCCACCTCGCCGAGGCTGAGGCACTGGCACGGCGCTACGCCGAGGTGGTCGGCGGTGACACGCTCGTCCACACCGACGTGCGCTCCGACAACGTCCTCATCGACGCCGACGGCCGCGCGCTCCTGTGCGACTGGAACTGGCCCGTGCGCGGCGCGGCGTGGTTCGACTCGGTCGCCGCGCTCATCGGTCCGCGCGGCGAGGGCATCGACGTCGAAGCCGTGATCGCCGAGCGACGGCTCCTGCGCGACCTGGACGCGGAGACCGTCGACATCAACCTCGCCCTCTACGTCGGCTACTTCTTCGCCCAGTGCGAGCTGCCGGTCCCGCCGACCTCACCCCACATCCGTGACCACCAGCGCTGGCAGGGCGCGGTGTGCTGGGACTGGCTGTCCGAGCGCCGGGGCTGGGCGTGAGCGCACCCCGCGCGGTCGGCGTACGCCTGCCGTACGCCGCCGTGCCCGCCGCTGTGCGGGCATGGGTCGAGCAGGAGCTGGGCTCCCCCGTCGTCGGCACGGCAGAGCAGGTCGGCGGCATGTCGCCGGGCTGCGCGACGCGGCTGACCTGCGCCGATGGGACCCGCGCCTTCGTCAAGGCGGTCGGGTCCGAGCTCAACCCCGACACCCCCGGGCTGTTCCGCCGCGAGGTCGCGGTGCTCGAGCACCTCGGCGAGCACCCGCTGTGGGCGCCCCTGCGAGCGTCGTACGACGACGGCGCCTGGGTGGCGCTGCTGATCGAGGACGTCGAGGGGCGCCACCCCGACTTCGCCGACGACGCGGAGCTGCGAGCGGTCCTCGACGGGACCGACCGGCTCTCCGAGGTCCTGCAGGAGCGGAAGGTCCCGCAGTCGGTGGACCTGGCGGACATCGGCGAGCGGTTCCGGATCTGGGCGGACACGCTCGCGACCCTGGCCGACGCACCGGCCGCGACACCGGTGCCCGACTGGCTGCGCACCGACCCGCACGGCTGGGCGGACGTCCTGCGGGAGCAGGCGGCGCGACCGATGCGGCACCTCACCCACTGGGACATCCGGATCGACAACATGCTGCGCCGCCCGGGCGGCGACATCGTCTTCCTCGACTGGGGGATGGCGGCCCGCGGTCCTGCGTGGGCCGACCCGCTGCTCGCCCGGCTCGAGCGGATGGACGAGCCGTGGTTCGACACCTCGCTCGCCACCTCCCCCGCCCTGGCCCAGGCAGGCGACGAAGCCGTCACCGCGTTCCTCGCGGGCATGGGGGCCCACCTGGCCGTACGCTCCGGGGTGGCCGTCGACGTCAACCTGCCGACGCTCAACGATTTCCGGATCCGGGAGTCGCGGCGCATGCTGGAGGCCGTCGCTCGTCGCACCGGCCGCTGGAGCGGTCCGCGGCGCACGACGGATTTGGGCGCGCACGAGGCCTGACGGTAGAGTTTCTCCCTGCGTGTCCGGCGCCCGCCCCTGACCGGGGTTGCCAGGCAGCCGACAGCACCAGACTTCCATTCCAGACCAGTTCGAGCATCCGAGGATCCACACGTGGCGAACATCAAGTCCCAGATCAAGCGCAACAAGCAGAACGAGAAGGCGCGCCAGCGCAACCAGGCCGTGAAGTCGCGCCTGAAGACCGCTGTGCGCAAGTTCCGCGAGCTGTCCGAGGCTGGCGACAAGGACGCCGCCGTGGCTGCCAGCCGCGACGCCATGAAGGCCCTCGACAAGGCCGCCTCGAAGGGTGTCATCCACTCCAACCAGGCCGCCAACCGCAAGTCGTCGATCGCCAAGAAGGCCGCCTCGCTCTGAGTCGTCCCCCCACCGCAAGCACCCGCCCCCGTGGCGGGTGCTTCGCATTTCGGGCCGGTTGCGGCCCTCAGCGGCTCTCGCGCAGCCCGGCCACGGTGAGGACCAGCCGCTCGAGCGTGTAGGACGCGTCGTGGGCCTGGCCCTTGATGTCGGCGTCGGCGACCGCGACGGCGCGCACGGCCGCGGCGATCCCCTCCGGCGTCCAGGCGCGCGACTGCTCGCGCACGGTCCGCACCTTCCACGGCGGCACGCCGAGGTCGCGGGCGAGGTCGGCGTCGCGCGCCCCGCGGGAGGCTCCGAGGTAGCGAGCCAGGCCGCGGGCCGAGGCCGCCATCGCGGACGTCACGAGCACCCCGGCCGTGCCGGTGTCGAGCGCCCACCGCAGCTCCTCGAGCGCCAGCGCGCGCTTGCCGGAGAAGGCGGCGTCGGCGACGGTGAAGGACTTGGCCTCCGCGCGGCCGCCGAAGTAGCGCTGGACCTTCTCGACCGTGAGCTGCTCGCCGGGGTAGTCGTTGGTGAGCTGGTCGGCAGCAGCCGCCAGTGAGCGCAGGTCGTGGCCGATGGCCTGCACGAGGAAGGTCGCGGCGTCCGAGGCGATCTTCGCGCCGTGCGAGGCGACCTCGGAGGTCACGAAGCCGGGCATCTCGCTGGCCTTGATCTCCTCGGACTTCACCTCGGTCACGGCTGCGAGCTTGCGCAGCTTGGTGAGCACGCCGCTGCCCTTCTGCCCGCCGGAGTGCACCAGCACGAGCGCGACGTCGTCGGCCGGGGCGTCGCAGTAGGACAGGAGGCCGTCGACGGACTCGTCGGGCAGGTCCTCCAGACCGCGGACGACCACGCAGCGGATCGAGGAGAAGAGCGACGGCGCGGACATCTCGCCCAGCGAGGCCAGGGTGAGCTCGGAGGCCGCCGACTCGGCGAGCTCGGCCTCTGCGTCGTGGGCCCGGACGGCCTCGCGGACCGAGCCGACCGTGCGCGCGGAGAGGTATTCCTCCTTGCCCGTCACGAGGACGACGCGGCCGAGGACCTGAGCGGCGGAGGGAGTGCGAGCCATGGTGGGGCCAGCCTAGTCGCGGGTGACGACACCGACCTCGCCCCGCCGCACGACCACCACGACGTCGCCCGCCAGGTCCGTGCGCCACACCTCCGCGCCCGCCGCGTCCAGGGCGGCGAGGACGTCGGTCGCCGGGTGCCCGTAGTCGTTGTCCTCCCCCACTGACACCAGCGCCACCCTTGCCCGCAGCGAGGTCAGCCAGTCGAGGTCCTGGTGCCGGCTGCCGTGGTGGGGCACCTTGAGGACGTCGACCTCCAGGCCCGCCACGTCGCGCGCCAGCGCGGCCTGCGCCGACGGCTCGACGTCGCCGGTCAGCAGGACCCGCAGGCCGCCGACCTCGGCCAGGACCACGACGCTGGCGTTGTTGGGGGCGCTCTCGCTGGGGTCCGTGCGTCTGGCCCCCGGGGGCGGCCAGACGGCCTGCAGGGTGACCTCGCCGAACCTGCGCGTGCCGCCGTATGCCGCCACGTCCGGGTCGCGCCCCGCCGCCGTCTCCACCGCCTCCACCCCGGCGACCGGGTCGAGCAGCCCGGTGCCCTCGACCACCCCGACCTCGCGCCCCTCGAGGACTCCCGCCACCCCGTCGACGTGGTCGGCGTGGAAGTGGGTGAGCAGCAGCAGCGGCACCTCCTCGACCTCGAGCCGGTCGAGGCACGCGTCCATCAAGGCCGGGTCAGGACCCGCGTCGACCACCACGGCCGCGCGCTCCCCCGCCCGCAGCACCAGGCCGTCGCCCTGTCCCACGTCGCAGGCGGCCAGCACCCACCCCTCGGGCGGCCAGCCCGGCGTCGGGGGCCGGACGAGCATCACCACGACGAGCAGCCCGGTGCACGCCAGCGTGGACGCGGGGTTGCCGAGCAGCCTCGGCGCCACCGGCACGGACACCAGGCACGCGAGGGTCAGGGCGAGGAGCGCTGCCGGTCCGGTGCCCCAGTCGATCGCGGCGGTCGGGACCGCCGCGCCCCAGCGGGCGACCGTGATGATCCATCCCGCCGACCACGCAGCGGGCGCGCCGACCACGGCCCCCAGCGGCCCCCAGACCAGCCCGAGCAGCCCGCCGCCGAGGCCGAGGACAGTGGCCGGGGCGACGGCCGGGGCGGCCAGCAGGTTGGCGCCGACCGCGACGAGGCTGACCTGGCCGGACAACGCCGCGACGACGGGGGTGCACGCCACCTGCGCGGCCAGCGGCACCGAGACGGCCTCGGCCACCCACCGCGGTGTCCAGCGGCGCAGGGCGTCGCGCCACACCGGCGCGAGCAGCAGGATCCCGGCCGTGGCGAGCACGGAGAGCGCGAAGCCGGCCGTCACCGCCAGCCGCGGCCAGAGCAGGAGGAGGGCGAGCACGGCCACCCCGAGCCCGCGCGTCCCGCGTGAGCGGCCGTTGCTGCCCATCCCGACGAGCGCGACCGTCCCCATCGCCGCGGCGCGTACGACGCTGGGCTCGGCGCGCGCGGTCAGCACGAAGCCGGCGATGCCGACGGCGGCCAGCACGTGCAGCCATCGACCGCGCACACCGAGCCAGCGGCCCAGGATGAGCAGGGCGCCGACGACGAGCGTGAGGTTGGTGCCGCTCACCGCCAGCAGGTGCGTGAGCCCGGTGGTGCGGAAGTCGTCGGCGAGGTCCGGGTCGAGGCCGCCGTCGTCACCCACCACCAGGGCCGGCACCAGCTCGCGCGCGTCGGCGTCCCGGCCGGCGACCGCGGCGCGCACGGAGCGGCGTACGGCTGCCGCGGCGTCCCACCACACGTCGGGGTCGGCGACCACGCGGGGCTCCCCCGTCGGGCGCACCAGCGCTGCCTCCTCGCCGTCGCCGGGCACCAGCCGGGCGGTGGTCTCCAGGGTCGTGCCGAGCGGCAGGCGCGGCCAGTCCGCGCCCGCCATCACCACCACCGGCGCAGTCAGCGCCCAGGCACTGCCCCGGCCCTCGACCCGCGACACCGTGGCCCGCACCACCTGGAGGTCGCCGTAGCGTCCCGCCACGACACGTACGTCGGAGGTGAGCTCGAGCCGCACGTCGACGACCGCCGACTCCTCGGCGAGCGCGGTGAGCGGTGAGGTCGCGACCAGCGTGAGCTGGAGGGTGGCCACGCCCGCGACCGCCGCCAGTGCGGCCACCGGCCCCAGCCAGGCTGCCGCGAGGGTGCGCCGAGCGACGAGCAGCACCGCGGCGGCGACGACCGTCACCACGGCCCCCAGGGCGACCCACCCCGGCAGCAGCAGCACGAGGAGCGCCCCCACCCACGCGCCGACACCGAGCGCGACCGCGCGCAGGTCGGGCACGGGTCAGAGGGTGACGAGCGGCGCGAGGTCCTCGAGGGTCGCCTCCCCGATGCCGTCCACCTCGAGCAGCTCCTCGACCGAGGTGAACCCGCCGTTGTCCTCGCGCCACGACACGATCGCCTCGGCCGTCACCGGCCCCACCCCGGGCAGCGTGTCGAGCGCCGCGAGGTCGGCGGAGTTGAGGTTGACCAGCGACCCGCCGGCCGGGGCGGGGGACGTCAGGGTGCCGGCCACCCCCGGCGCCGGCGCCACTCCCACCAGCACCTGCTCGCCGTCGACGAGGGGGCGGGCGAGGTTGAGCCCGGTGAGGTCGACCCCGCGCCGGGCTCCCCCGGCCGCCTCCAGAGCATCGACGACCCTGGACCCCACCGGCAGCACCGCGATGCCCGGCCGGCGGACCTTGCCGGCCACGTCGACCACCACCTCCACCACCTCCCCCGCCTCCCCCGCCCCGTCCCCGGTCGCCTCGGAACCGGCGGCCGCACCTGCGTCGGCCCCAGCGGCGTCGGGGCTCAGCGACGTCAGCGGCGCCGGCGCAGTGGTATCGACCCGCACCGGGACCGCCTCGGCCTGGTCCCGCACGACCCACCAGGCGGCCAGCCCGACCGCCACCGCCGCGACCACGGCCACCACCGCGAGGTGCACCGGACCGAGCTGCAGCCCGCCGATCCGCACCCGTCGCGACGCGTGGCGCCCCGGGACCGCCAGCGTCACGGGCGCCGCGACCGGCGCCACCACGGGTCCGACGTCGCCACTGCGGTCGCGCACCCGGGTGTGGGGCCAGGGCTCACCGGACGCAGGCTCCCCCGCGCGCGGCTCCCCACGGACCGCCGCGAGCTCGGCACTGAGCGAGGCGAGCCGCCGCGACACCGCCTCGGCGTGCTCGGCGGACGACTGGTTTCGGCGCATGCCTCCACGCTAGGAAGGCCGACACCCCTGCCGACAGGGGTGCGGGACGATCTGTGGACAGCCGTCAGGAGGTCGGGCGCGGCGAGACGCAGACGGCGACCATGCCGGGACCGACGTGGGCGCCGAGCACCGCGCCGAGCTCACCGCACATCACCTCGCGCCCCTCCAGGCCGGCGGCCAACCGCTCGGTGAGCGCAGCGGCCAGCTCCTCGGCACGGTCGGCGTTGGCGAGGTGGGAGACGCAGACGTCCACCGCCGCGTCACCCGCCGCCTCCACCGCGAGGTCCGCGAGCCGGGCGAGGGCACGCGACGCCGTACGCACCCGCTCGCGCGGCACGACCCTGCCGTCCGCGATCTCGAGCAGGGGTTTCACCGACAGGGCGCTGCCGAAGATCGCGGCCGCGGCCCCGATCCGGCCCCCGCGGCGCAGGTACTCCAGGGTGTCGACGTAGAAGAGCGAGGTCGCGGCGCGACCGCGCGCCCGCGCCGCCTCGGCCGCCGCCTCGCCGCTGCCGCCGGCGTCGCGCACGTCGGCGGCGGTGAGCGCGGCGTAGCCGGTGGCGATCCCGACCTGCCCGGAGTCCACCACGTGCACCGGCACGTCGACCTCGAGGGCGGCGAGCTGGGCGGACTCGAAGGTGCCGCTCATCTCGCGCGAGAGGTGCACCGAGACGATCTCGTCCGCGCCGGCGGCCGCGAGGTCGCGGTAGAGCTCGGCGAGGAGCGCGGGTGAGGGCCTCGAGGTGCTGACCGGCACGAAGTCGCGCAACGCCTCCGCGACCACGTCCGGCGTCGCGCCGTCGGGTCCCTCGTCGAGCACCCGGGCACCGATCACGACCTGCAGCGGCACGACCCGGATGTCGCGCTCGAGCGCCACCTCGGCGGGCAGGCTCGCGGTCGAGTCGGTGACGATGACGGTGCCGGACACACCCCGAAGGCTAGTGGCTGGCACCACCCGGCAGCGCGGCCCGTCCGCCTTGCCGCGGCTTGGCGGCCTCCGCTTGGATGTCCAGATGCCCGACAGGCTCGACAGCTTCGCCGATGCGCTCCGGCTGGCCATCGACGCGCGCGGGCTGAGCCTCGAGCGGATCACCGACCACCTCGCCGGGCGCGGGGTCAGCGTCAGCGCCGCCACCCTCAGCTACTGGCAGTCCGGGCGCAGCGTCCCCGGCCGCAAGTCCTCGCTGGCTGCCCTCCCGCACCTCGAGACGGTGCTCGGGCTGTGCCCGGGCGACCTGACCCGGTCTCTGCCCGACACCCGCGAGCGCGCCCCGCGCCACGCCGTACGAGGTCTCGAGACGCTGTGGCCCGAGCAGCCGCACGCCGCGGTGCTGGGTCGCCTGGACACCAGCTGGGACACCCACCTGGCGCGGGTGTCGGTCCACGACGTGCTCCGCATCGGCCCGGACCGCCGCCAGGTCAGCCTGACGGTGCGCCAGGCGATGCGCGCCCGCGTCGACGGCCCCGACCGCCGGGTGGTGATGCACGCGCAGGACGACACCGACGTGGCGCTCCCCCGGATCCGGCCGGTGCGCGGCTGCTCGCTCGGCGCCGTCGAGCACGACCGCAGCGGCGGCGTGGTGGGCGCGGAGCTGCTCTTCTTCCGCCCACTGCGACGCGGCGAGACGGTGATCGTGACGTACGACGTCGTGTCCGCCTCGCCCGGCCCGCAGGAGTGCGAGTACACCCGGCGCCTGCGCCTGCCGATGCGCGAGTACCTCCTCGAGGTCGAGTTCGACCCCCGCGCGCTGCCCGCCGGCGTGGTGTCCTTCGCGGACGGCCTCGAGCAGTCGATCACGCTCGACGACGACCACCGCGCGCACCTGGTGCACTCCGACACGGCGCCGGGCACGACGGGCATCCGCTGGAGCTGGCCGGACGCCTGACCCGCGCCCGGCGGGGTCCGGCCGGGGACTGAGTTAAGTGTTAAGGAACGGTCAAGCCTTGTCGCGGGGCCGCTCGCCCGGTCAGGGTCTGCTCGTCCATCTTTCTCGGGAAGGAACCCTTTGATGAACCCTGTCCACCCCCGCCTGGCCACCGGCCTCGCGGTCACCCTGGCCGGCGCCACCCTCGCGCTGACGCCCACCACCTCCCAGGCCGCCACCCACGCAGCCGGGGAGAAGCCGCAGGAGGCTCCTGCGGCGTCCGTCGCCGACGACGGCAAGGCGCCGGTGATCGGCACGTCGGCCGACGACCGCTACATCGTCGTGCTCGACAAGGAGGCCCCGGGCAAGAGCCTGCGCGCCGCCAAGGCCGAGGTGCGCGCGGACGGCGCCACCGTCACCCACAGCTACAGCACGGTGCTCGACGGCTTCGCCGCCAAGCTCAACGACAAGGCCCTGGCTGCGCTGCGCAACAACCCCAACGTCGCCTACATCGAGGCCGACCGTCCGGTGCAGCTCGCCGCGACCCAGTCGCCGGCGACCTGGGGCCTGGACCGCATCGACCAGCGCGACCTGCCGCTGAACAACTCCTACACCTACAACGCCACCGGCGCGGGCGTGACGGCGTACGTCATCGACACCGGCATCCTCACCACCCACACCCAGTTCGGCGGCCGTGCGGTCTCCGGCTACACCGCGATCAACGACGGCCGCGGCACCACCGACTGCAACGGCCACGGCACGCACGTCGCCGGCACCGTCGGCGGCTCGACCTACGGCGTGGCCAAGGGCGTACGCCTCGTGGCCGTCCGCGTCCTCGACTGCGCCGGCAGCGGCTCCAACTCCGGTGTCATCGCCGGCGTCGACTGGGTCACGCAGAACCACACCGCCGGCTCGCCCGCGGTCGCCAACATGAGCCTCGGCGGCGGGATCTCGAGCGCGCTCGACACCGCCGTGAACAACTCGATCGCCGACGGCGTGACCTACGCGCTGGCCGCGGGCAACGACTCCGGCGCGAACGCGTGCAACGGCTCGCCCTCCCGCGTGGCGGCCGGCCTCACCATCGGCTCCACCACCAACACCGACGCGCGCTCGAGCTTCAGCAACATCGGCTCCTGCCTCGACATGTTCGCCCCGGGGTCCAACATCACCTCCGCGTGGCACACCGGCACCTCGGCGACCAACACCATCAGCGGCACGTCGATGGCCACCCCGCACGTCGCGGGGGCGGCCGCGCTCTACCTCCAGGGCAACCCGTCGGCCTCGCCGGCCACCGTCGGCAACGCGCTGATCTCGGCCTCGACGCCCAACAAGGTCACCAACGCCGGCACCGGCTCGCCGAACCGCCTGCTCTACATCGGCACCGGCGGCACCACGCCGACCCCGACCCCGACGCCGACCACGTGCAGCACCATGCCGGAGACCGAGTCCGGCTCGCTCACCTCCGGTGGCGTGTCCTACCACCCCGGCACGAACGACTACTACAACTCCGGCGCCGGCACCCACGTCGGCTGCGTCTCGGGCCCGGCGGGCACCGACTTCGACCTCTACCTCGAGAAGTGGAACGGCTCCACCTGGGTGGTCGTCGCGCAGGGCGTGACCAGCACCTCCGAGGAGAAGATCACCTACACCGGCACCGCGGGCTACTACTCGTGGCGCGTGGAGTCCTACTCCGGCTCGGGCAGCTACACGTTCGGCCTCGACCGTCCGTGACGCTCCCCTGAGGGACTGAACCACAGAACGACGAACGGCCCCGCGGCGCATGCCGCGGGGCCGTTCGTCGTCGTGTCAGATGACGATGTTGACGAGCTTCGGCGCGCGGACGATGACCTTGCGCACCGTCGCCCCCTCGAGCGCCCGCTGCACGCCGGCGTCGGCCAGCGCCGCGGCCTCGAGGTCGGCCTCGGAGATGTCCGGGGCGACCTCCAGGCGGGCGCGGACCTTGCCCTTGACCTGCACGACCGCGGTGACGGCGTCCTCGACCAGCAGCGCCTCGTCAACCTCGGGCCAGCCGACGCGTACGACGGTGGGCTCGTGGCCCAGCCGCTCCCACATCTCCTCGGCCGTGTAGGGCGCGACCAGCGAGAGCAGGATCGCCACCGCCTCGGTCGCCTCGCGCACGGCCGGGTCGGCCGGGCCGCAGCCGGAGTCGATGGCCTTGCGGGTGGCGTTGACCAGCTCCATCACCTTGGCGACCATCACGTTGAAGCGGTAGGCCTCGACCAGCGTGGCCGCGTCGTGCACGGTCCGCGCCGTCGCACGCCGCAGCGCCAGGTCGCCGGTCGTGACGTCGGTCCCGGGGGCCGAGGTGACGTCGCCGGACAGCCGCCAGGCGCGCTGCAGGAAGCGCAGCGACCCGTCGGGCGACATGTTGGCCCAGTCGATGTCGTCCTCGGGCGGTCCGGCGAACACCAGCGTCAGGCGTACGGCGTCGACGCCGAAGGCGGTCAGCTGCTCGCCCAGGTTCACGCCGTTGCCCAGCGACTTGCTCATCTTCTTGCCCTGGTTGATCACGAAGCCCTGGTTGAGCTGGGCCGACCACGGCTCGCGAAAGCCGACCAGGCCCATGTCGTTGAGGACCTTGGTGAAGAATCGGCCGTAGAGCAGGTGCAGCACGGCGTGCTCGACTCCGCCGACGTAGAGGTTGGCCGGCATCCAGGCGTTGACCTTGTCGGGGTCGAACGGCCGGTCGTCCTCGTGGGGCGAGCAGTAGCGGAACATGTACCACGACGAGTCGACGAAGGTGTCCATCGTGTCGGTGTCGCGGGTGGCCGGGCCGCCGCAGGTCGGGCAGGCGACGTTGACCCAGTCGGTGGCCCCGCCCAACGGCGAGGTGCCCTTGGGCTTCAGGTCGGCGCCCTTGAGCATCGGCAGCGTGACGGGCAGCTGGTCCTCGGGGACCGGGACCTCGCCGTCGACCGGGCAGTGGATGATCGGGATCGGCGCGCCCCAGTAGCGCTGGCGGCTCAGCAGCCAGTCGCGCAGGCGGAAGTTGACCGCCCCGGACCCGCGTCCGTCGGCCTCGAGCTTCTCGATGATGGTGCGGATGCCCGACGCCTTGTCGTGCAGCCCGTCCAGCTCGCCCGAGTTGACGTAGGCACCGTCGCCCGAGGTCGCGACCCCGGTCTCCTCCGGGTTGTCCTCACCTGTGTCGATGACGCGCCGCACGGGCAGGCCCATGGCGCTCGCGAAGTCGAGGTCGCGCTGGTCATGTGCCGGCACCGCCATGATCGCGCCGGTGCCGTAGTCGGCCAGGACGTAGTCGCTGGCCCACACCGGCACCTCCTCACCCGAGACGGGGTTGGTGGCGGTGATGCCCAGGTCGACGCCGGTCTTCGGGCGGTCGGTGGCCAGCCGGTCGATGTCGGAGGCCTTGCGCACCTCGACCAGGTAGTCCTCCAGCGCCTGCGCGCGGTCGGGGTGCACGATCTCCGCGGCCAGCGCGGCATCGGCCGCGACCACCATGAACGTCGCGCCGTACAGCGTGTCCGGTCGGGTG
The DNA here is from genome assembly GCF_017310035.1 of Nocardioides sp. S5. Classification (NCBI taxonomy): domain Bacteria; kingdom Bacillati; phylum Actinomycetota; class Actinomycetes; order Propionibacteriales; family Nocardioidaceae; genus Nocardioides; species Nocardioides sp. S5. The sequence continues at coordinate 1,620,467 of NZ_CP022296.1, read as the reverse complement.
GTGTAGACGTCGATGTCGTGCCCGGTCGACAGGGTGAAGGTGACGTGGGCACCCTCGGAGCGACCGATCCAGTTGCGCTGCGCGGTGACCACCCGGTCGGGCCAGGTGCCCTCCAGCTCGTCGAGACCGTCCAGCAGCTCCTGGGCGTAGTCGGTGATCTTGAAGTACCACTGGGTCAGCTCCTTCTTGGTCACCTCCGCCCCGCAGCGCTCGCAGGCGCCCGCGACGACCTGCTCGTTGGCCAGCACGGTCTGGTCCTGCGGGCACCAGTTGACGGCGCTGTTCTTGCGGTAGGCCAGGCCGCGCTTGAAGAACTCCAGGAACAGCCACTGCGTCCACCGGTAGTAGTCCGGGTCGGAGGTGTTGAAGGTGCGCGACCAGTCGAAGGAGGCGGCGTACTTCTTGCACGACTCGATCGACTTGGCGATGTTGGCGCGCGTGTAGGTGTCGGGGTGCTCGTCGTTGCGGATCGCCGCGTTCTCCGCGGGCAGCCCGAAGGAGTCGAAGCCCATCGGGTTCAGCACCTCGTAGCCGCGCTGCCACCAGTAGCGCGCCATCACGTCGTGCAGCGCGAACACCTCGGCGTGGCCCATGTGCAGGTCGCCACTGGGGTAGGGGAACATCGTCAGCGCGTAGCGCTTCTCGCGCGGGCTCTCGTCGTCGGCCCGGAAGGGGTCGAGCTCCTCCCACACCCGCTGCCACTTCGTCTCGGTGGCCGCGATGTCGTACGTCGCGCGCTCGGCCGTCTCCTGCGGAGCTGCGGTGTCTCCCGTGTCCTGGCTGGTCATGGCGTGTCCTCTTGTGGCGTGCTGCGGGGTGTTGGCATGAAAAAACCCCTCACATGGAGGGGTGGCCGCGTATCCGTCCTGGTGGGACGTGATCAGCGCGGCTGAGGAAGAAGGAGGTACTGGTGCACACCCGCATCATACTCGCTCCCATGGCCGCTGACCTGAGCAGGTACGACGACGTGCTGGACCTCCTCACCCCGCTCCCCCGCCGGGTGCCCGAGCTGCGGGTGGTCGTGGTCAACGGCTCGGCGGTCACCGGTGGCTGGGACGCCCACTCCGACCTCGACGTCGAGGCCTGGTGCGACGGCGACGCCGCGACGACGTACGCCGCCGTGCTGACGCTGCTGCGCAGCGAGCTCGACGTCGACCACGTGTGGGAGCTGCCGGAGACGACCTGGCCGACCGGCCGGCAGTGCTTCGTGCACCTGCAGCCCGACGCGGGCGACCTCAGCCGTCCCACGCGGCTGGTCGACCTCGTGGTCCAGGCCCTGCCCGAGCGGCTGACCACGGACACGCGGCGCCACGGCGTGCCGCTGGTGCTCCACGATCCGGACGGTCTGCTGCTGCTCGAGGACGACGACGAGGCCGGGCTCGCCGCCCAGCGCAGGAAGGCGGTCACGCAGACCGCGGCACGCCGGCAGACCGGCGCCTGGCTGGTCGAGCGGGCGATCGCGCGAAGCGACCTCGCCGAGGCCACCTCGCTGCACCTGCGCTTCGCCGTGGAGCCGCTGGTGCGGCTGCTGCGCATCGAGCACTGCCCGGCGCGCCACGACTTCGGGCTGCGCTACCTGCGGACGGACCTGCCTGCCGGCATGGCCGAGCAGGTGGAGGCGCTGCTGCCCGGGCCGGACCTCGCGGTCCGGGCCCGGGCGGCCTTCGCATGGCAGGACGAGGTCCTGCGGCGGCTCAGCTGACGGTGCTCACTTCACGAAGGCCGGGGTGAGCGGCGGGTTCCACCATTCGCCGTTGTAGGCCTTCACCGCACCGATCACGTGCAGGACGCCGGCGACTACGAGCGGCACCAGGAAGATCGGGAGCAGGACCAGGAAGCCGATGCCCAGCGTGAGGACCCCGAGGACCACGTAGACGACGGTGGCGACGACGAGCCAGATGAACATCGAGATCTGGATGTTGATCGAGTTGGCGGCGTGCGCTCGCACGAACGGTCCGCGGTCCTTGTGGATCACGTAGACGGCGATCGAGGCGATGAAGCCCAGGAAGCCGGCCGAGCAGATCATCGCGACGACGGCTCCGGCGTGGCTGATCGCCCCCCACGTGCGCTCGTCCTGCGGCGACATCGTGGCCGGCGGCGTGCGGTAGGCCTGCTGCGGCGGCTGCTGGCCGTAGCCGGTGGGCTGGCCGTAGCCGTCCGGCTGGCCCGGGACCTGCGGGTCGTGGGGCTGCTGGGGGTACTGCGGGTACTGGTCTGACATCTCACTCACTCCTCGGGGCGGGGTGCCCTGCCTCTGGGACAAGCCAAGCACGTCCGACTCCCGGATTCACCCCGTCCCGGGGTCGAGTCAGGGTGTGTTCAGGGTGGGGTGCGGGTGGGCCGGGCGAAGCGACCGCCCAACAACTGTTTGACAGTCACCCGCCCCTTGGGCACACTCACTCCCCAAGAACTCTTGGAGGGATACGCCATGGTGGACGAGACCGAGGCCGAAAGCGACGGGCAGGCAGTGGCCCGGCTGCGCGCGACCGCGCACCCGGTGCGCCTGCGCATCATGTCGCTGCTGACCGCGCAGGCGATGAGCGCCGCGGAGGTCGCCCGTGAGCTCGAGCTGACGCACGCCAACGCGTCGTACCACCTGCGGGTGCTCCACGACATCGGCGAGCTGGTGGTCGAGAGCGAGGAGAAGATCCGCGGCGGGACGGCCAAGCGCTACCGCTACGACGCGTCCCGCGAGCTCGCCGACCGCACCAGCGGCATCGACGACCGGGTCGCCTACGCACGCGCCAACGCCGTCGAGGTCGAGCGCCGGCTGCGCGACGCGGCGAAGGGCGCCGCCTCTTCCAGCGACCTGGAGGCCTGGGTCCCCGTGGAGGTCTGGCACCGCGCCCTCGACCTGCTCCACGAGGCGTCGCACCTGCTGCACGCCGAGGCCCGACCCGCGGGTACGCCGGACACCGTCCACGTCAGCGCCACCACCAACGCGTTCACCATGACCGGTGGTCTCGACGGTGAGGCCGTGCGGTGGATCCCGGCGAGGGAGCAGCGATGACCTGGACGGCCGCGCTCGCGCCCCTGCGCAACCGCGACTTCGCGTGGTACTTCGCCTCGCGGTTCGTGAACACCCTCGGCAACATGATGGCCAGCATCGCGCTCGCATTCGCCGTGCTCGACATCACCGACTCCCCCGCCGCGCTCGGCCAGGTGCTGGCCGCCCACACGATCCCGATGATCGCGCTACTGCTCTACGGGGGCGTGATCGCCGACCGGTTCCCGCGCACCCTGGTGCTGCAGTTCTCCAACCTCGCCTCCGCGGTCAGCCAGGGCGCCATCGCCCTGCTGGTGCTGGCGGGAGAGGCCGAGATCTGGATGCTCGTGGTGCTCTCGGTCGTCCACGGCGCCGTGTCCGGCGTCGGGTTCCCCGCGATGGCCAGCGTGCTGCCCCAGCTGGTGCCTCGTGAAGACCTCCAGCCGGCCAACGCCCTGGTCTCCCTGACGCGCAACGGCATGATGGTGCTCGGGCCGACGATCGGCGCGCTCCTGGTCGTGACGGTCGGCTCGGGCTGGGCCCTCGCCGTCGACGCGACCACCTGGTTGCTCGCCGCGCTGCTGCTCGTCCCCGTACGCCTGCCCGCCAGGCAGCCCCGGGCGGAGACGCCCGACACGCTGCGCGAGCTGCGCGAGGGTTGGTCGTTCTTCTGGGCGACCCCGTGGCTGTGGATCGTCGTCGTCGGCTTCGGCGTGCTCAACGCGATCCACGCCGGCGCCTGGTTCACGCTGGGGCCGGCGGTCGCCGACGACACCATCGGCCGCCAGGCCTGGGGCGTCGTGCTGTCGGCGGAGGCCGCGGGCCTGCTCCTCACCACGGTCGTCCTGCTGCGCGTACGCCTGGAGCGACCGCTGCTGCTCGGCATGCTCGGCGTGGCGATGATGGCGCCGCCGATGCTCCTGCTCGGCGTGTCCCCCACCCTCGTCGGCCTCGTCACCACCGCCTTCCTCGCCGGCGCCGGGACCGAGATCTTCGGCATGGGGTGGAACCTGGCGATGCAGGAGAACATCGAGGACGGCATGCTCTCGCGCGCCTACTCCTACGACGCCCTCGGCTCGTTCGTCGCCATGCCGGTCGGCCAGCTCGCCTACGGCCCGCTCGCCCTGGCCTTCGGCTTCCGGCCGGTGCTGGTCGCCTCGGCGGTGGCGTACGTCGCGGTCGTCGCGCTGGTGCTGTGCTCCCGCTCGGTGCGCACGCTGACCCGGGCACCGGTGACCCCGGAGGCTGCGGTGACGACCACCACGTCCTAGGGTCTCGCCATGGGAGTCATGGAGATGTTCCGCCTCGACGGCAAGGTCGTCATCGTCACCGGCGCCTCGAGCGGGCTGGGGGTCGCGTTCGCCCACTGCTTCGCCGAGGCCGGCGCCGACGTGGTGCTCGGTGCGCGTCGCGTCGAGAAGCTCGAGCGGGTGGCCGAGTCCGTGCGCTCGACCGGTCGCCGCGTGCACACGGTCGCCACCGACGTGGCCGACCCCGAGCAGTGCCAGCGCCTGGTGGACGAGGCGATGGCGAAGTACGGCCGGGTCGACGTGCTCGTCAACAACGCCGGCGTCGGCACCGCCGTCCCGGCGACCCGCGAGACGCCGGAGCAGTTCCGCTCGGTCATCGACGTCAACCTCAACGGGTGCTACTGGATGGCTCAGGCGTGCGGGCGGGTGATGGAGCCCGGGTCGAGCATCATCAACATCTCCTCGATCCTCGGCATCACCACCGGCGGCCTGCCGCAGGCGGCGTACTCCGCCTCGAAGGCCGGCCTCGGCGGGCTCACCCGCGACCTCGCCCAGCAGTGGACGGGCCGCAAGGGCATCCGGGTCAACGCCCTCGCGCCGGGCTTCTTCACCTCCGAGATGACCGAGACCTACCCCGACGGCTACCTCGACCTCGCGCTTCAGCGGGTCCCCGCCGGCCGCAAGGGCGACCCGCACGAGCTCGCCGCGACCGCCGTGTGGCTGGCGTCGGACGCCGCGGGCTACGTCACCGGTCAGATGATCCCGGTCGACGGCGGCCTGACGATCGCCTGATGTCCCACGGGGACTACAAGGCGTTCTTCGCCGCGGCCTGCGCGGGGGACGTCGACCTCGTCGAGCACCACCTCGACGCCGGCGTCGACATCGACTTCGTGCACCCCGAGCTGCAGTCGACGGCGCTGGTGGCCGCGATCGAGGAGGGCCGCGCCGACGTGGCGCTGCTCCTGCTCGACCGCGGCGCCTCGCCCACCCTGCGCTCGCCGCTGGAGGGGATGACGCCGCTGGAAGCCGCTCGCGCCGCCGGGCTCGACCGGGTCGTGGACCGGCTGGGCTAGACCCAGGGCTCCCCGCGGACCACGCCGTCCGTACGCCGTCCCGCGGCTGCGTCGTCCAGCCAGCGCTCCTGCTCGCCCTCGGCGAAGCGCCCGCTGCCCGACCGCCCGTTGAAGTGCCGCACCACCGACCGGTCGCCGTCGCGGACGGCGTACACGCCTCCGCTGAGGGCGTGCGCGAACGCGTCATCGATGCTGGAGACCTGCTCGGCGACGGACGGTTCCCCGATCGTCGGCTGTCGCTCCAGCACCTCGACGGGGTCGCCGACGCCGACCACGGCGACGCCGTGGCCATCGAGCGGGTGCGTCCCCGTGACGACGGTGACGGGCTGCGTCCCGTCCGGTCCGTCGAGCCGCACCGACCTGACGACGTCGATCGCGAACCCGTCGCCGGCCCAGACGACGTCCACCTCCCGCGCGGTGCCGAGGCCCGCGGCGACGACGGCCTCGACCCAGGACTGCGCGCGGTCGACGGCCGACGCCGCACCGGCCGAGGGTTGCAGGACCGAGGCAGCCAGGCACCGGCGATCGGGCCAGGTGAGGACCGCGACACCGTCGAGGGTGAGGTGGGAGAGGCCACCGGATGCGGTCCGCAGGGTGAGCGTCGCGACCGGCTCGTCGTCCTGCTCCCAGGACATCGACCAGGCGCTACGTCCAGCCGGCTCGCCGGACGGCTGGAGGGTGATCCGCACGTCCGCGGCATCGGCGAAGACCCGCCGCGGCCAGTGCCTGCTCGGCTCGAGGCCGAGTGCCAGCAGGAGATCGGCCACCCGCTCGGGGTCCGGTGGTGTCAGGGCGACGTGCTCGAGGACGGGACCGTTGGCCGGCCCGGGACCCATGGGCGACGTCCACTGGATCAGGAAGGGCAGCGAGCCGTCGTACGGCCCCGGACCGACGTCGCACATCCGCCAGGCCACCACCTCGCCGGCAGGTGTCGTGCGCGACCCGTCGCGGACCGGACCGGGCTCGAACCCCGCAACGTGGAGCGCCTCGCGGGCTGCGTCGACGTCGTCGACCGCCACCGCCCACGAGATCGGTCCGCGGGCCGGGCGCACGCGGTCCAGCCACGGGTTGGACTCCTCGGAGCCAGCGGCGATCAGCTCGACGTACGCCGCCTGCGGGCCGCGCACGAGCACGTTCACCGTGCCGACGGGGTGCGCTCCCCCGCGCTCGGCCCCGAGTCCGGCTGCACGCCAGCGGGCGGCCGCCTCGTCGAGGGCGTCGACGGCGACGACGAGGTGGTCGAACCGAGCGCCCACCGGGCAGCTCAGCCGGCGGTGAGGATCTCGGTGACGGCGTTGACGAGCAGCGCGATGTCGTCGTCGCTGGCCACGAGCGGCGGGGCGAAGCGCACGGTCGAGCCGTGGGTGTCCTTGGCCAGGATGCCGCGGGCCATCAGCGCCTCGGACATCTGGCGACCGGTCATCAGCGCCGGGTCGATGTCGATGCCGGCCCAGGCGCCGCGGACGCGCACGTCGACGAGGCCGCGACCGACGAGCGGGCGGAAGCCGGCCTCGATCTGGGTGCCGATCTCGGCGGCACGGGCCTGGAAGGTGCCCTCCTCGAGCATCGCGACGACCTCGGTGCCGATGGCCGCGGCGAGCGGGTTGCCGCCGAAGGTCGAGCCGTGCGAGCCGGGCGTGATGACGTCCATGACCTCGTGGTCGGCCGCGATCGCGGAGACGGGGTAGATGCCGCCGCCGAGCGCCTTGCCCATGACGTAGATGTCGGGCACGACGTCCTCGTGGTCGCACGCGAACGTGCGGCCCGAGCGCGCGAGGCCGGACTGGATCTCGTCGGCCACCATCAGCACGTTGCGCTCGGTGCAGAGCGCGCGGAGGTCGCGCAGGAAGCCCTCGGGCGGCATCACGACGCCGCCCTCGCCCTGGATGGGCTCGAAGAGCACCGCGACCGTGGTGCCGTCGATGGCCGCGGCGACCGAGGCGATGTCGCCGTAGGCCGCGCGGCGGAAGCCGGAGGTGAAGGGGGCGTAGCCGGACGTGGCGACCTCGTCGTCGGAGAAGCTGACGATCGTGGTGGTGCGGCCGTGGAAGTTGCCCTCCATGGTGACGATCGAGGCCTGGCCCGCGGGCACGCCCTTGACCTCGTAGCCCCATTTGCGGCTGACCTTGATCGCGGTCTCGACGGCCTCGGCGCCGGAGTTCATCGGCAGGACCATGTCCTTGCCGGTCAGGCGCGCCAGCGACTCGGCGAAGGTGCTCAGCCGGTCGTTGAAGAACGCCCGGCTGGTCAGCGTGAGGCGACCCAGCTGCTCGCGCGCGACCGCGACCAGGCGCTCGTTGGAGTGACCGAAGTTCAGCGCGCTGTAGCCCGCCAGGCAGTCGAGGTAGCGACGCCCGTCGACGTCGACGACCCACGCGCCCTCGCCCTGCGCGAGCACCACCGGGAGGGGGTGGTAGTTGTGCGCGGCGTAGCGCTCGGTGGTCGCGATGTGAGCGGCCGTGCGCTCGGAGACGGTGCTGGTGGAGAGGTCGGTCGCGGTCATGGGCCCATGGTGCCACTGCCCGATTCCGAACGCCGACTCGGCGAGACCCGAAATGAGCGAAGAGGCCGGACCCTGCGGTCCGGCCTCTTCGTGTCGGTGGAGCTGAGGGGACTCGAACCCCTGACCCTCTGCATGCCATGCAGATGCGCTACCAGCTGCGCCACAGCCCCAACATCGTCCTCCCGTGGAGCCGGGAGGACAACGACGAGAACATTAGCCGACAGCCTCCCCGAGGTGAAATCGGGGTCCCCGGTCAGGTGACCAGCCGCCACAGGAGCCAGATCCCGAGCACCGTCACGGCCAGTCCGGCGACGATCGGGACCGCCATCAGGGCCACCGCGCCGACCACGTACGCCGGCGTCGGCGGCTCGCGCAGCGGCTCGCGCTCGACCTCACGGAGCAGCAGCCGGAGGTTCTTGCGGTTGGCGCGGTGGGCGACGTCGAGCAGGTCGCCGACGCCCGGCACCAGGCCGAGCAGGGCGTCGAGGACGAGGTTGAGCCCCATCCGGGCGAGCACCACCATCGGCACGCGGGCGCGCACCGCGTCGCGCACGATGATGCTGGACAGCGCGCTGCCGAGCGCGTCGCCGATGCCGGGCACCAGCCCGATGACCGCGTCGAGGCCGACGCCGATCTGCGTGCCGGGCACGGTCACCGCGTCGTCCATGATCCGCGCGAGCCTCCGGCTCGAGGTCACGTCGACCTCGCGGGCGCGCTCGCTCACGGGGTGACCACGCGGTTCCAGGCCGTCAGCCGCCACCGCTCGACCCCGCCGGTCCAGGTGGACGCCGAGTGCTCGAGGACCACCCACCCGCAGTTGGCCAGCACCCCGAGGCTCTCGCCCGGGTCGCCCTCCCAGCCCAGGAAGGCCGGCACGGCGACGCGCAGGGCGGCTCCGTGGGAGACGACCAGTCCGGTCTCCCCCTCGCCCAGCGAGTCGGCGTACGTCCCGAGCGCCGGCAGGAAACGCTGCAGCACGTCGTCGCGGGTCTCGCGTCCGGGGATCGCGTCGAGGTCGCCGGCCAGCAGCGCGGCGTACTCCTCGGGGTGGGCGGAGGCGTACTGCTCCGCGGTCAGGCCCTGCCGGTTCGGGCCGACGTCGAACTCGCGCAACCGCGGGTCGAGCACCGGCTCGAGCCCGCACTCGGCGGCCACGGCGGCCGCCGTCCCGGCCGCGCGGGCGAGGTCGGAGGACCACACCGCGACGGGCCGCAGCGAGGCGAGGACCGGGGCGACGGCCTTGGCCTGGGCGGCACCGACCTCGTCGAGCGGGACGTCCGCGTGGCCCTGGGCTCGTCCGGAGTCGTTCCACTCCGTGCGGCCGTGGCGCAGGAGGACCAGGCGCCTCACGTCAGGGTCAGCGGGATCACCGGGCAGTCGCTCCACAGGCGCTCGAGGGCGTAGAACATCCGCTCCTCCTCGTGCTGGACGTGCACGACGATCTCGCCGTAGTCGAGCAGGACCCAGCGGCCCTCCTTGTGGCCCTCGCGGCGGATCGGCTTGATGCCCGCCTCGCGGAGCTTTTCCTCGACCTCGTCGACGATGGCACCGACGGCGCGCTCGTTGCCGGCGCTGGCGATGACGAACGCGTCGGTGATGGCGAGCTGCTCGCTCACGTCGAAGGCCAGCACCTGGTCGGCCTTCTTGTCGTGCGCGGCCTGGGCGGCGATGGCGACGAGCTCGAGGGCGTGGTCGGTGGCTGTCATGCGGAGTCCTTGCTGTGGGTGGTGCGGGAGGTGGGCGCGTAGAGGTCGTGCTTGGAGATGTACTGCACGACGCCGTCGGGCACGAGGTACCAGACGGGCTCGCCGCGGCGGGTGCGCTCGCGGCAGTCGGTCGAGGAGATCGCCAGCGCGGGGATCTCGACGATCGTGACCTTGTCTGAGGGGATCTTGTCGAGCGTCTCCCGCTCCATGTCGTAGCCGGGGCGGGTGCACCCGACGAAGTTGGCGAGCTCGAACAGCTCGTCGGCGTCGCGCCAGGTGAAGATGTCGGCCAGGGCGTCCGCGCCGGTGATGAAGAACAGCTCCGCGTCGGGCATCTCGGCCTTCAGGTCGCGCAGCGTGTCGATCGTGTACGTCGGACCGTCACGGTCGATATCGACGCGCGAGACGTTGAAGCGCGGGTTGGCCGCCGTCGCGACCACCGTCATGAGGTAGCGGTGCTCGGCCTCGGTGACGTCACGGTCGCTCTTCTGCCACGGGTCGCCCGTGGGCACGAAGAGGACCTCGTCGAGGTCGAACCACGCCTGGACCTCGGAGGCCGCGACGAGGTGGCCGTGGTGGATGGGGTCGAAGGTGCCGCCCATCACGCCGACGCGTCGGCCGGGCGCCGGGACCGTCACGGAGGTCGCCGACCTCAGCTGTGCTCTCGCCCGCCGCCGAAGGACACCACGGCCAGGAGGAGCACCATCAGCAGGGCCAGCGTGACGGCGCCGATGATGTAGGGGCTGACGGCGGGGTCGCCGTGCTCGGCCTCGGAGGCGAGGACAGTCAGGGAGTTCAGCATGGCGTGATCCTATCGTCCGCGCCGCGGCGGCTCAGCGCACGTGCCCGTCCCCGACCACTACGTACTTGCTGGACGTCATCTCCGGCAGTCCCATCGGGCCCCGCGCGTGCAGCTTCTGGGTGGAGATGCCGATCTCCGCACCGAAGCCGAACTCGCCGCCGTCGGTGAAGCGGGTCGAGGCGTTGACCACGACCGCGGCGGAGTCGACGGCAGCGACGAAGCGGCGGATGGTGGCCTGGTCGCGCGCCAGGATGGCCTCGGTGTGCCCCGACGAGAAGCGACGGATGTGCTCGATCGCACCCTCCACGTCGCTCACCACGGCCGCGGAGATCTCGAGGCCGAGGAACTCGGCCGCATGGTCCTCGTCGGTCACCGGCACGACGTCGTCGTACTCGGCGAAGGCGGGGTCGCCGTGCACGAGCACCCCGGCCGCCTGGAGCGCCTCCACCACGATCGGCAGGAACTCGTCGGCGACGTCCTCGTGCACCAGCAGGGACTCGGCGGCGTTGCACACGCTGGTGCGCTGGGTCTTGGCGTTGAGCACGATCGCGAGCGCCTGCTCGAGGTCGGCCGAGGCGTCGACGTAGACGTGGCAGTTACCCACTCCGGTCTCGATGACCGGCACCGTCGACTCCTCCACGACGCTGCGGATCAGGCCGGCGCCGCCGCGCGGGACGAGCACGTCCACGAGCCCCCGGGCGCGCATCAGCGCCTTGACGCTGTCGTGCGTCTCCCCGGGAACGAGCTGTACGACGTCCTCCGGCAGGCCGCTGCCGGCCAGCGCGCCGCGCATCGCGGCGACGATCGCGGCGTTGCTCGAGCGGGCGCTCGAGGAGCCGCGCAGGAGCACCGCGTTGCCGGCCTTGAGGCAGATGCCGGCGGCGTCGGCGGTGACGTTGGGGCGGGCCTCGTAGATCATCCCGACCACGCCGAACGGCACCCGCACCTGCCGCAGCTCGAGGCCGTTGGCCAGCGTGCTGCCGCGCAGCACCTCGCCGACTGGGTCGGGAAGGCCCGCGACGTCGCGCAGCCCCTGCGCCATCGCCGCGAGGCGCTCGTCGTCGAGGCGCAGCCGGTCCACGATGTTGGCGGGGGTGCCGGCCGCCTCGGCGCGCGCCACGTCCTCGGCGTTGGCGGCGAGCACCTCTGGCGCCGCGTCGTGCAGCGCGTCGGCCATCGCGTGCAGCGCGGCGTCCTTCACCGCGCGGGTGGCGGTGGCGAGCTCATGGCTGGCGGCCCGTGCGCGTGCGGCGACCTCCCGCACGTCCTCCTCGCTGCTCATGCCCGAGAGCGTAGGCCGGTCGGGCCTAGGGTGGGTCCATGTCTCGGATCATGGGGGTGGTCGTCGCACTCGCGACGGCAGCGACAGTGCTGACCGGTGCGACCGCGGGGAGCGCACCGCCCGCACCCGCCGCGGAGCTGCCACGCGACATCCGGGACGGGGCCGAGGTCACGCTGGCCGGTGGTGACACCTTCCGCGTCTGGACCAGCCGCAACCACCGCACGGTGCGCAGCACGCGTCGCGACGCCGCCACCGGGACGTGGGGCGAGCCGCAGGTCGTGCTGCGGGACGAGGACCTCTTCTGCGGCGACCTCGACGTGCGCACGGCCGCCGGTGCGGTCGCCATCACCGCGGAGTGCGACCTCAACGGCTACGCCGAGGACCAGGCACCGACCGCGTCCCGCGCCCTGTGGTCGGCCGACACGCTCACCTGGTCGGCGTACGAGCTGGAGGGCGAGGCCTACGAAGAGCCCGGCATCTCCCCCGACGGCACCCGGGCGGTGTGGCCCGAGGCCGGCGGCTACGTGACGCGCACCGAGGCCGGCTTCGCCCGTCACCGGCCGACACCCGCGGTCGCGAGTACACGACCACGGCCACCATCACCGACTCCGCCCGGGTGTCCTACCTCTACGGCGCGGCGTCCGGCGGGCGCTGCCAGGTCGTCGTCCTGTCCCGCACCGGCGACGGGCCCACGACCCGACAGGAGCTGCCGCTCGCGGACGGCTGCCAGGACGCCGGGTTCGAGAACGTCGACGCCGACACCGCCTGGTTCGGCGACCTCGACGACCCGGCCCGTCGCTCGACGATCTCCCGCACGGACGCCTCCTCCCCCTGGACGGTCTCCGAGGTGGCTCCGGCCCACGCCCCGGGCCTGATGGACCACGACCGTGGCCCACTCAGCACGGACTTCTTCACGGCGCCCGGGCTGCCACTGGTGGCGCTGGGAGCGGGCGTGCGCGGTCGTCGTCTCCACGTGCAGTCCTACGACGCGGCGAGCCATACCTGGGGTCCGCGGCGACTGGCGTACGACGTCGGCGCGGGCCGGACGTGCCGCTGGGGCGACAAGTGGATCGACCCGCCCCTGCAGGTCATGGCCGTGGAGCTGCGGTGCGGCACCGGCCGCGTCGTGCTCACCACGGCCGACGGCGTCGGCTGGCGGGCGCTGCGGATGCGGCAGAACACCTGGGGCTTCTCCCCCGACGGCCGCTACGTCGCTGTCCCGGCACGGACCGTGACCCACGTGATCTCGGCCGAGCGGGGCGTGGTGACGCTGCCGGGAGGCGTACGGGGTCGGTGCGACGTGGTCGTGCCCGACGGCCCCGACGCGGCCGTGCTGCTCACGGCCACCCCTCGGGACCGCGGGTGGCCGACCATCCTCAGGCGGTCGAGCGCCAACGGCTGGCAGGGCCGCACGAGGACCAACCTGCCGACCCCGTCAGCGACCTGCGGCGACGCGCGCGCCGAGGCGTACGACCTGCCCTACCGGTTCACGATCTCCAGCCGCTGGAAGGGCTACACCGTCCGCGTGGTCGAGCGCGACGGCGAGTGGACCGTACGCCGCAGCCGCCGCTGACGGAACGACGAACGCCCCCGACCAGGCAGGTCGGGGGCGTCCGGTGGGGCGAGGGAGTCAGCCCTTGCGCTCCTTGACCTTGTCGGTCGCGGCGGGCAGGACAGTGTGGAGGTCACCCACGACACCGAAGTCGACGAGCTCGAAGATCGGAGCCTCGGGGTCCTTGTTGACCGCGACGATCGTCTTCGACGTCTGCATGCCGGCACGGTGCTGGATCGCACCGGAGATTCCGTTGGCGACGTAGAGCTGCGGCGAGACCGTCTTGCCGGTCTGGCCGACCTGGAACGCGTGGGGCATCCAGCCGGAGTCGACGGCCGCGCGCGAGGCGCCCACAGCTGCACCGAGGGAGTCGGCGAAGCCCTCGACGGACTCGAAGTTGCCGCCGGTGCCACGACCGCCGGAGACCACGATCGCGGCCTCGGTCAGCTCGGGACGACCCGTCGACTGGCGCGGCTGGGTGGCGACGATCTGCGCGGTCCTCGCCGCGTCCGACACCGTCGCGGTGAACGCCTCGACGGCGCCCGCACCCGCGGCCTCCTCGGGAGCGGCGGAGTTCGGCTTGATCGTGATGATCGGCGTGCCCTGCGTGACCTTGGCCTGCACGGTGTAGTTGCCGGCGAAGACGCTCTGCGTGGTCACGCCACCCTCGGCGACGTCGACGGCGTCGGTGATCAGGCCCGAGCCCAGCTTGATCGCCAGGCGACCGGCGACCTCCTTGTTCTCGAACGTCGACGGAAGCAGGATCGCGGCGGGGCTCGCCTTCTCGGCCAGCTGCTGCAGCGCCTCGGCCTTCGGCGCGACGAGGTAGCCCTTGATCTGGGCGTCGTCGACGACGTAGACCTTCTCGGCGCCGTACTTCTTGACCTTCTCGGCCACGGCGTCGCCGTGCTCGGGCGAGCCGAAGAACACCGCGGACGGCTCGCCGAGGCGGCGCGCGATCGTGAGGAGCTCGTAGGTGGGCTTCTTGACCTCGCCGTCGGCGTGGTCGATGACTACCAGGACTTCAGACATGGTGGCTCTCCTGTCCTGCTCAGATGAACTTCTTGGACGCGAGGAAGTCGACCAGCGCGCCAGCGCCCGAGCCGTCCTCGTCGGTGACGATCTCGCCGGCGGTGCGCGGCGGGCGCTCGGTGGTGTCCTCGACCTGCGACCACGCGACCGAGAGGCCGACCTGCCCGGCGTCGACGCCGAGGTCGGACAGCGAGAAGGTCTCCAGCGGCTTCTTCTTCGCGGCCATGATGCCCTTGAAGGAGGGGTAGCGCGCCTCGCCCGACTGGTCGGTGACCGACAGCACGATCGGCAGCGTCGCGCCGATGACCTCGGTGGAGCCCTCGTTGTCGCGCTTGATGCGGACCTGGTCGCCCTGCGACTCGATCACCGACGCGAGCGTGACCTGCGGCATGCCCAGGCGCTCGGCCAGCATCGCCGGCACCACGGAGCCGGAGGCGTCCGTGGAGGCCATGCCGCAGACCACGAGGTCCGCGCCGATCTTCTCGATCGCCTTGGCCAGCACCAGCGAGGTGGCGATGTAGTCGGAGCCCGCGATCGCGTCGTCGACGACGTGGACGCCCTTGTCGGCACCCATCTGCAGCGCCTTGCGCACCGCGTCGACGGCCTTCTCGGGGCCGACGGTCAGCGCGGTGATCTCGATGTCCTCACCCTCGCGCTTCTCGCGGAACTGCAGGGCCTGCTCGACGGCGTACTCGTCGAGCTCGGACAGCAGACCGTCGACGCCGACGCGGTCGACGGTGTAGTCGTCCTCGAACTTGCGGTCGGCGGTGGCGTCCGGCACGTACTTCACACAGACAACAATGTTCATGGCGTGTGGCCTCGCGGCCCCTCCTGTGAAATCGGATGTGCCTGCGAGGTTACTAGCCGGTCACCCGACCGCGGAACGGTGATTCGGGTGGAGTCGCTCACAGTGGCCCTATCACGGTCGTGTGCGTTGTCCGGGATCACCCGCGCGGGACGCGGAACCGCCCGGTCACCCGCGTACGCCGGTGCTGGCTGTCCCCGACGTAGGTCACCTCCACGCGGTAGCCGCCGGCGCGCAGGCGGCCGAGGCGGGCCACCGCGGCCGACTCCGTCGTGCTGAGCGTGAGGGTCGTGCTGGACGGCGGCGCGGACGCCGCCACGGGACCCGCCGGGACGACCGCAAGGGCCAGCGCGGCCGCCGACGCTGCGGTGAGCGACCGGGAGATGAACGACATGCGGGAAACCTACGTCGAGGTCAGGGCTTCACGATGCGGTCGAGGATGCGACCCACGACCAGCCAGGCGATGGCACCGAGACCCCAGTTGAAGAGCGCGTTCTTGACCTCGGCACCCTCCCCGCCGAACTGCTTGATGCCCTCCTTGCGCGAGAAGACGTCGAGGTCGACGATCGTGGCCGCCTGCAGGACCGCGTCGACGAGCGCGTTGGAGGTGTTGGCGTCCAGCGCGACCAGCAGCGCGCCGACGGCGAGCACCAGGGCGCACAGCGCGCAGGCCAGCCACAGGACTTGGGCCAGCGCAGCCCGGATCTTCGTTGCCACAGTGCATGTCTCCTTGTCGGGGCCGTGGTTCGGCCCGGGGCGAGCGGGGGGGTGTGACGGTGTCAACGGCCGACGAACGTGGCCTTACCCGGTCCGTTCTCAACGAACGAGGTGATGCCGTGGGTACGGTCCTCGGTGGCGAACACCCCGGCGAACTGCTGCCGCTCGATCTCCAGGCCGGTGTCGAGGTCGACCTCGCTCCCCCGGTCGATGCACTCCTTCGCGGCGCGGATCGCGAGCGCGGCCGCCCCGCTGAACTGCGCGGCCCAGGCGACCGACTCCTCGAGCACCTTGTCGGCAGGGACCACACGGTCGACCATGCCGATGCGCAGCGCCTCGTCGGCCTTGACGAAGCGTCCGGTGAAGATGATGTCCTTGGCCTTCGCCGTGCCGACCAGGCGGGTCAGCCGCTGGGTGCCGCCGGCACCGGGGATGATGCCCAGCAGGACCTCGGGCTGGCCGAAGACGGCGTCCTCGGCGGCGAAGCGCACGTCGGCCGAGAGCGCGAGCTCGCAGCCCCCGCCGAGGGCGTAGCCGTTGACCGCGGCGACGACCGGCTTCGGGATGCGGGCGATCGCGGTGGTCGCGCTGCTGACGGACGTCGAGACCTTGACCATGTCGGCGTACGACATGTCGGCCATCTCCTTGACGTCGTTGCCTGCCGCGAAGACCCGCTCGCCGCCCCACAGCACCACCGCGCGTACGTCGTCGCGCTCCGTGAGCTCGGCGGCCGCCTCGCGGAGGTCGGCCTGCACCTGGACGCTGATCGCGTTCATCTTGGGCCGGTCCAGCCGCAGGACCGCGACCCCGTCGGTCACGTCGATCGAGACGAACTCCATGGTTGCTCCCCTTCGTCGGTGCGCCGGTGTCGGCGTCCATCACTGCGTGGGCGCATTCTGCCGTGCCCGCCGGGAAGCACCACAATGGCTCGCGTGACACCGCCCCCCGACCAAGCATCAGTCTGGAACCACGACGGCGAGACGCGAGAGGTCTGGCCGGGTCGCAACTACCCCCTCGGGGCGACCTGGTCCCACGACGCGACCAACTTCGCGGTCTACTCGCCCAACGCCGAGCGGCTCTGGGTGTGCGTCTTCGACGACGACGACGTCGAGACGCGCCACCTGCTCACCGAGCACTCCCTCGGCGTGTGGCACGGCGCGGTGCCCGGTGTCGCGCCCGGCACGCGCTACGGCTACCGCGCCCACGGCCCGTGGGACCCCGACGCCGGCCTGCGGTTCAACGCCGCCAAGCTGCTGCTCGACCCCTACGCCAAGGCGGTCTCGGGCGACCTGGTGGCCGACGACGCGATCTTCGGCTACGTGCCGGGCGATCCCGACACCATCAGCGACCTCGACTCCGCGGCGTACGTGCCGCGCAGCGTGGTCGTCTACGACGACTTCCAGTGGGGCGCCGACACCTCGCCGCGCCGGCGCTGGCGCGACACGGTCATCTACGAGATGCACGTCAAGGGCATGACCGCGCTGCACGACCGGGTGCCCGAGGAGCTGCGCGGGACCTACGCCGGGCTCGCCACGCCGGCGGTCACCGACTACCTCCGCGACCTCGGCGTCACGGCCGTCGAGCTGCTGCCGGTGCACCAGTTCTTCTCCGAGCCGGCCCTGGCCGAGCGCGACCTGGTGAACTACTGGGGCTACAACTCGCTCGGCTTCTTCGCCCCCCACAACGCCTATGCGCACGCCGGCGACCGCGGCCAGCAGGTCACCGAGTTCAAGCAGATGGTGAAGGCCTTCCACGAGGCGGGCCTCGAGGTCATCCTCGACGTCGTCTACAACCACACCGCCGAGGCAGGGCCGCTCGGGCCGACGCTGAGCTTCCGCGGGCTCGACGACCTCGGCTACTACCAGCGCGTCGTCGCGCCCCAGCCCGAGCCGGGCGCGGACCCGATGCCCGACACCTACTGGGACGTGACCGGCTGCGGCAACACCGTCGACGCCACCCACACCCAGAGCCTGCGGATGATCCTCGACTCCCTGCGCTACTGGGTCAACGAGATGCACGTCGACGGCTTCCGCTTCGACCTGATGAGCGCGCTGACCCGCACCAACCAGGTCGTTGACCTCGGCAGCCACCTGATCACCGCGATCGGACAGGATCCGGTCCTGCGCCACGTGAAGCTGATCGCCGAGCCGTGGGACGCCTCGATGGACGGCTACCGCGTCGGCCGGTTCCCCCCGCCGTGGATCGAGTGGAACGACCAGTTCCGCGACACCGTGCGGGACTTTTGGCGCGGCCACTCCGCCGGCGTACGCACCGTGGCGACGCGCCTGGCCGGCTCGAGCGACCTGTACGCCGACGACGGCCGCTCGCCCTACGCGTCGGTGAACTTCGTGACCGCGCACGACGGCTTCACGCTGCGCGACCTGGTGTCCTACAACGACAAGCACAACGAGGCCAACGGCGAGGACAACCGCGACGGCACCGACAACAACCGGTCGTGGAACTGCGGCGTCGAGGGCGAGACCGACGACACCGGTGTCGTCGCGATGCGGCGCCGCCAGGCGGCCAACCTGATGGCCACCCTCTGCTTCTCCAGCGGCGTGCCGATGCTCACCGCCGGTGACGAGCGCGGGCGCACGCAGGGCGGCAACAACAACGCGTACGGCCAGGACAACGAGACGTCGTGGATCGACTGGCGTCCCGACGACGCGTGGCTCGACCTCTACGAGATCACCAAGACCGCGCTGCGGCTGCGCCGTGAGCACCCTGTCCTGCGCCAGCGTCACTGGTTCGAGGGCCGGCCCACCATCCGCGGCGGCATCAAGGACCTCGTCTGGGTCCACCCCAGCGGCCGCGAGATGGCGACCGACGACTGGAACGACGACTCGGTCCGCACGGTCGGGATGTTCCTCAACGGCGCACCACTGCGCTACCCCGGTCCCCGCGGGGAGCAGATCCGGGACAAGTCCTTCATGATCTGGCTCAACGCCGGGGCCGACGACGTCAAGCTCGTCCTCCCGGACAATCAGTGGGTCCACCACGGCGAGGTGGTGCTCTCGACCAATGCCGAGGTCGCCGTGGGCACGCCGGTCGTGGCAGGCACCTCGATGCTGCTGCAGGCACGCTCGGTGCTGGTGATGCGCCAGACCTGACCCGGGACCTGCGTCGGTGCCGACCGGGGGACCTCTGGCCACGGGGCCGGGGTCCACCGGCACTTCCGACGTGCCGCCGGGAGGCGCAGGCTGGAGACGAGGAAGGAAGTCGGCCATGAACACCACCGCCACCCACCACATCCGGCCGGTCCCGGGCGGACGCCCCACGCCGACGGCGGGCAGCGTCACCCTCGTGCTGGGCCTGCTCTTCTCGGCGTCGGTCGCCGCGACCTACGTGCTGAGCCTGTCCGACGTCGTCGACCCGCCCAACTGGGTCAGGGCGATCGCTCTGGCCGGCCTGCCGCTCGGCCTTGCCGGCGTTCCGATCGCCTACTCCTTCGCCCGCCGCACCGCGAGCCGCGACCGCGCCCGCGTGGGGCTCGGGGTCGCCCTCGTCGGTCTCGTCGCCTTCATCGCCCTCGTGATCGCCCTGGGCTGACCGACCCGAGAGGGTTCCACCATGACCGCCACACCGCACGTGACCGGCGCCCCCGCTGCGGCGCTCACCCGCCGCGCGTGGCTCTCGCTGCTGGGCTTCGTGCTCACCTTCCCGCTGGCCTTCCTCGTCGGCGAGGGCCTCGCCTCCGCCATGGGTTACGAGGTCGGCGACGCCCAGCCGACGTGGGCGGTCGCGATCGCGGCCACCGTCCCCGCCCTGGTCGTCTTCGTCCTGCCGGCGGTCCTGGCCGTGCACTTCGGCAGGCAGGCCGTCCGGCTCGGCGACCGGCGGGCCAGGGTGCCGATGGCGATCGCGGTCGTGGTGGCGGCGGGGTTCGTGCTGACGAACGCCCTCGCGCCGCTGCTCGGCGGCTGAGGTGGGCTCGCCGACTCCCGACGACCGCCGATGACCTGCGACAATGGGCACATGGCCAGCAGCGTTCCCGCACGTCGCCAGGAGAAGGGTCGGGGTCATCTCCTCGACATGAATGCCCCCCGTCGCGTCGTGGCGGACCCCGAGAAGGACGCGCGAGACCTCGCGCGGGTCCAGAAGTGGGTCATGTCGACGCTGGCCGTCACGACGATCCTGCACCTGGTGGTCGGCCTGGTGGTCGCCGCGGTCATGCTCGACGACGCACCGGACAGCTCGAAGATCGGGCTCAACGTCATCGCCGGGATCTTCGGAGCGATCGCCGTCGCGACGGGTCTCGCGATCCACGGCCGCCGCATCCTCTCGCCGTGGCTGCTCCTCGGCGTGGTGCCGACCGCGATCGGCCTCGTGCTGACCTTCGGCTGATCCGCCCCGTCCAGGGCTACAGTCGTCGTATGGGAGCTCCTGACGACTCACCCGACCGGCGCTTCTCGACCCTCCCCGCCAGCGTTGGCGTCGAGGACACCATCGCGAGCGTCGACACGAGCCACTCCCCCGACCCGGACGACGTACGCAACGTCGACCAGCACCGCGCCCTACGCGACGACTGACCGATCCTCGCCGACAGTCGCAGGGACCCAACGTTCGGCCCGCGGTTCGTGGCACGCGCAGGCGCGCTGCTACCACCGGGTTGGGTCCGTCCGACGGCAGGGTCAGAGGCCGAGGACCTGCACCGCGGCCAGGTATGACCCGCGCGTGCCCTCGGGGTCGTGGAGCGTGTCGTCGACGCCGGCCGCACGTGCGCGTACGGCGGCACCCGGGTCGAGCGAGGTGAGGTCGGCGGCGAGGGCGGAGACCGCGAGCGCGCGGTCGTGCGCGTCGAGGTGGTCGAGGGCCAAGCTGTTGTGCAGCACCTCGGCCGCCTCGGCCATCAGCTCGCGCGCCAGCCCGGTGTCGACATCCGGCCTGGTGCCGACCGTGTCTGCGGCGGCGAGGAAAGGGTCGAGGAGGTCCGGCGGCGGGGTCGAGGACATGGAGCGATCCTCGCGACGGTGGCGGCCGGCGGCAAGGGCTGCAACGCGAGGCACCGCGACGCGCTAGGTGTACTCGGCAGGCAGGTTCATGACAGTCGGCTGATCGGGGGTAGTCCTCCGATGGCTGAGTGGCGTCGTCGAGTGTTGTAGAAGTCGAGCCAGGGCGCCAGTGCTGCTGCGCGTTCGTCGTTGCTGGTGAAGACCTGGTGGTAGGCCCACTCGGTCTGGACGGTCCGGTTGAACCTCTCGACCTTGCCGTTCTGCCAAGGGCAGTGCGGCTTGATGGTGATGTGTTGAGCGTTGAGGGACTCGATGACGTCTGCGAAGTCGCGTGATCGGGTGTAGTTCAGGGCGTTGTCGCTAATGACCTGACGGATGGTGATGCCGTGTTCGGCGAAGAAGCCGGCGGCGCGTGCCAAGAACCCAGCGCAGGTCGCCCCGGTTTCGTTGGTGAGGATCTCGGCGTAGGCGAGTCGGGTGTGGTCGTCGACCGCGGCGTGGACGTAGTCGTAGCCGACCCTGCGCTTGTAGCTGGGCCGCTCGCCGCGGCCGTGGGCTTTCCACCCGCCGCCATCAGGGATCCGGCCGACCTTCTTCACGTCCACGTGGACCAGGTCGCCGGGGGTGTCGCGTTCGTAGCGCACCGCTGTGGTCTTCGACGCGCGGATCACCTCGCCGGTCAACGGGTCACAGGTGCGCAGGAGTGGGACGTGGTGGCGCTGCAGGATCGCCCCGACAGTGCGGGCGGGGATCCCGAGCTCGGGTCCGATCCAGTCCTGTCCGCGGCGCTCGGTGCGGCGCAGCAACAGGACTGCTTGCTCGACCTCGCGTGGAACACGGTGGGGGCAGTGGTGTGGGCGTGAGGACCGGTCGACCAGGCCGGCCTCGCCCTCAGCGCGGAACCGGGCAACCCAGCGGTGGGCGCACTGACGTGAGATGCCGAGTTCTTTGGCGACATGCGCGACGGGACGACCGTGGTCGATGACCCGCTCGATGAGCAGACGACGACCATGCAGATTCAAACGAGCGTTAGCGTGGGCCACGAGGACCTCCTGGGCGAGCGGATGACTTAGACATCTCCACTAAGCCGGGAGGTTCTCCTCGTTCACAAGACCCAGGCCGTCACCAACGTCCCTGCCGAGTACAGCTAGGAGCCGACCCGCTCCGTGAGCGTCCGCAGGGTCATCTGCAGGTCGGAGAACTCCTCGACGCTCAGCGCGAGCGCGTCCTTCATGTCGCAGTGGATGCGCTCGGCGTGGCTTCGGAGGCGCTCGCCCTTCGCGGTGAGCGACACGACCACGAAGCGCTCGTCCTCGTGGTGGCGGTGCCGTGCGACGAAGCCTGCGACCTCCATCCGCCGCAGGAGCGGCGTGAGTGTCCCGTGGTCGAGCCGCAACGCCTCCGCGATGTCACGGACCGCCCGCTCGTCGCGCTCCCACAGCACGATGAGCACGAGGTACTGCGGGTACGTCAGGCCCAGCTGGGTGAGGGCGGGACGGTAGGCGGCCGTGACCGCCCGGGATGCGGCGTAGAGGTCGAAGCACAGCTGGTCCGACAACGGAGGGGTGTCGATCTCGGTCACGGGGACATCATGCACCCCGGAGGCGCTACCTTGTGCACAAGATCATTGGACGCAAGATGTTGAGGACCCCTGGGGAGGGAGTGCCGATCGTGGTGGAGATCCTGGAACAACGGCTGATCGAGGCGGGTCGTGGCGACCGCGAGGCTGCGGCGGCCGTGTACGACGACGTCGCCGAGGTCGTCTACGGCCTGGTGCTGCACATGACGGGCGACCCGGAGCGGGCAGAGGCCCTGGCGCGCGACGCCCTGCTCGCCGTCATCCGGACCGCGTCGCTCTTCGACCCGGCCCAGGGGTCGGCCCGCAGCTGGATCGTGGGCGTGGCCCACCAGCACGCCGCCCGGAGCCGGAGGTCGACGCGGAGGCCACGGGCACAGGAGCTCGGCGCACCGACGCCCACCCCCGGTCTCGCCGCGCTGTCGGGACCCGACGCTCGGGCGGTGGAGCTCTCCTGGTTCGGCGCACGCACCTACGGCGACGTCGCCGAGGACACCGGCGAGTCGCCCGATCATGTCCTGACGCGGCTGAGGACTGCTCTCCTAGACCTCGGGAGCGGCCCCGCCGCACCGGAGCCGTGGCGCTCGGCCTGAGCGCCACGGCACGCCGGCATCAGACCGGCTCGGCCACCAGGCCGAGCTCGGCCACCGAGGCCAGTGCCTCGTTGCGCGGGACGACGCGCACCGTGTAGCCGAAGGGACCGGACCGGTCCAGCGACACCGCAGCGTCGAAGCGGTGGCGGTTGCCGTCGTAGGACTCCCCCACCAGCATCGGGGTCACGGTCGTCGCGGTGAGCTCGTCGTCGGAGCCGATCCTGCCGTGCACGACCTGGACCTCGACGTCGTCGGCCGACAGCGAGCCGAGCGCCACCCAGGCGCGTACGGCGAGGGTCGCACCGACCTCGGCCTGGTCGCCCACGCCCTCGGAGTCGACGTGCTCGACGCGCACGCCGTGCCACGCCTCCCGGACGGTCTGCTTCCAGGCCGACAGCTCGTGGGCGCCGGCGTAGTCGGAGTTGAGCGAGCGCGCAGTGTGCGCGGCGGGCGCGTAGAGCTCGCGGACGTAGTCGCGCACCTGGCGGGTGGCGAGCACCTTGGGGCCGAGCGACTTCAGCGTGTGGCGCACCATCTCGAGCCAGCGCGGCGGGACGCCCTCGTGGTTGGTCTCGTAGAAGCGCGGCACGACGTCGGTCTCGAGCAGGTCGTAGAGCGCGTGCGCCTCGAGGTCGTCACGACGGTCGGCGTCGTCGATGCCGTCGGCCGACGGGATCGCCCAGCCGTTGTTGCCGTCGTACCACTCGTCCCACCAGCCGTCGAGGATCGAGAGGTTGAGGCCCCCGTTGAGCGCGGCCTTCATGCCCGACGTGCCGCAGGCCTCGTAGGGGCGCAGCGGGTTGTTGAGCCACACGTCGCAGCCGGGGTAGAGCGGCTGCGCCATCGCGATGTCGTAGTTGGGCAGGAAGGCGATGCGGTGGCGGATCTCCGGGTCGTCGGCGAAGCGCACCATCTCCTGGATGAGCCGCTTGCCGGTCTCGTCGGCCGGGTGCGCCTTGCCGGCGATGACCAGCTGGATCGGGCGCTCGGGGTCGAGGAGCAGCTTCTTCAGGCGGGCCGGGTCGCGCAGCATCAGCGTGAGCCGCTTGTACGTCGGGACGCGGCGCGCGAAGCCGATGGTCAGCACGTCGGGGTCGAGGGCCGTGTCGATCCACGTCGTCTCGGCAGGGGCGAACCCACGCTTGGCCGCCGAACGGCGCATCCGGTCGCGAGCGTCCTCGATGAAGCGGGTGCGCAGCGTGCGCTTGAGGTCCCAGATCTCGCGGTCGCCGAACTGGTCGACCATCGGCCACAGCGCGTCGGTGTCGTCACCGTCGATGTCGGCACCGCGGCTGGCGGCGAGCTCGATGACCTCGCGCGCGATCCACGTCGGACCGTGCACGCCGTTGGTGATCGACGTGATCGGCACCTCGGCCTCGTCGAACGCGGGCCAGAGGCCGTTGAACATCCCGCGCGACACGTGGCCGTGCAGCATCGAGACGCCGTTGGCGCGCTGGGCGAGGCGGAAGCCCATCACGGCCATGTTGAAGACGCCGGCGTCACCGCCGTCGTAGTCCTCGGCACCCAGGGCGAGCACGCGGTCGACCGGGACGCCCGGCGTCGGCGAGCTGCCGCCGAAGTACTGCGAGACCAGCTCGCGGGGGAACCGGTCGATGCCCGCGGGCACCGGCGTGTGGGTCGTGAAGACCGTGCCGGCGCGCGAAACCTCGAGCGCGGTGTCGAAGTCGAGGTGCGGCCCGTCGTCACCCACGGTGAGCTCGCGGATCCGCTCGACCCCGAGGAAGCCGGCGTGGCCCTCGTTGGCGTGGAAGACCTCGGGGGCCGGGGCTCCGGTGATGCGCGACCACACGCGCAGCGCCCGGACGCCTCCGACACCGAGCAGCAGCTCCTGGCGCAGGCGGTGCTCGGAGTTGCCGCCGTAGAGGCGGTCGGTGACGTCGCGGTAGTGGGCGCTGTTGTCCTCGATGTCGGTGTCGAGGAGCAGCAGGGGCACGCGGCCGACCTGCGCCACCAGGATCCGGGCGACGAGGTCCGGGCCGTCGGGCAGCGCGATCGAGACCGTCGCGCGCGTGCCGTCGGCCTCCCGCAGCTGGGTCAGCGGCAGCTCGTCGGGGTCGAGGACGGGGTAGCTCTCCTGCTGCCAGCCGTCACGGTCCAGCGCCTGCTTGAAGTAGCCGTGGCGGTAGAACAGGCCGACACCGACCAGCGGGATGCCGAGGTCCGAGGACGCCTTCAGGTGGTCGCCGGCCAGGATGCCGAGACCGCCGGAGTACTGCGGCAGCACGGAGGCGATGCCGTACTCGGACGAGAAGTAGGCGATGGCGCGCGGGGCGTCCTCGCCGGCCTTGCGGGCGTACCAGCGGTCCTCGGAGAGGTAGCGCTGGAGGTCCGCGTGGGCGGCGTCGAGCCGGGCGCGGAAGTCCCCGTCGTCGACGAGCTCGTCGAGACGCTCGCGGCTCACGGCCCCCAGGAACCGGACCGGGTCACCGGCCACGTCGCGCCACAGCTGTGGGTCGACGGACGCGAAGACGTCCTGGGTCGGGGGGTGCCACGACCAGCGCAGGTTGCCCGCGAGGACGGACAGGGCGCCGAGGGGCTCGGGAAGGACAGGACGGACGGTGAATCGTCGGAACGCTCGCACGGTCCAGCACGCTAGGGCATTTCTTGGATCGATCCAAGAGCCGCGCGGCGAGCCCCGCGTAACTCGCCGGTGACACCCGGCGTTGTTGCGGCATGACCAGCTCCCGTTCCGGCCGCACATCCCTCGCGGTCGCGTCGCTCCTCGCGATCTCCACCCTCACCACGATCGCCTCGCCGGCCACCGCCGAGCCCGAGACGACCCTCGGCGCGTCGCCGCTCGACGTGCGGACCTTCGGGGATCCCGTCGACGCGCTCGCCGACCTCGACGTCCGCGCGCCCAGCGATCCGCTGGCCGACCAGGTCGAGGCGGCCCGGAACCTCGACGCCGACGTCCGGTGGAATTCCTTCGGCACCCCCTCCTCGATCCTCCCGGCGGACGGGAGCCTCGGCTCGGTCACCGGGACGGCGGCCGACGGCGCGCGCTCGTGGCTGCGCACCCACGCCGCCGTCCTGGGCATCAGCACTGCATCGGTCGACGCACTCCAGCTCGTCAACGTGCAGGAGATGGCCGACAGCGCCGGCGTGGCGGTGCTCTTCCGCCAGCGCTTCGACGGCCTCCCCGCGGCGGCCGGTGGACTCGTGACGGTGGGGGTGGCGAACGCCGAGGTCGCCTTCGTGTCGTCGTCACTCACCCGCACCCCGGCCGGCGCCCGACCGGCCGAGCCGGTCCTCGGACCCGTGCAGGCGTGGTTGAAGGCGGCCGCCGACGTCGGCGAGGCCGGTGGCGTCGCGTCCGATGTCCTCACCAGCACCTCGCGGGGCTGGACCCGGCTCAAGGTCCCCGGCTTCGCCCAGGAGCAGCAGGTGCGGCTGCGGGCACTCGCCCTGACCGACGGCACGGTCCGACCGGTGTACGAGGCCAACGTGGTCCAGGTGGCCGGGGCCGCGGCCAAGGCGTACACGCTCTTCGTCGACGCCGTCGACGGCAATGTGCTCGTGCGGCGCAACCAGCAGGACCACGCCGAGGTGCAGGAGAGCTTCACGGGCTCCTTCCCGCCCGGCTCGACCGAGTGCGGCATCAAGCACGAGTTCGCCCTGGGCGACTCCGCCACGAAGCAGATGATCGCTGTCGCGGTCGGCGCCCCCACCGACGACTTCGTCGTCAAGATCTGGCGCGGCGACACGGTGCTCACCTCGGGCGACACCGCCACCAACCCCGAGGTCGCGACGTACGCCTCCGACGACATCCCGGCCGGCACCTACTCCGTCCAGGTCTGCCCGTTCGACACCTCCAGCCTCCTGGGCCAGTACGCCGTCACCGTGCGGACCAGCGACACCGCCGCCCCCTCGCCGGACGCCCTCCCCGCGGCCCAGTGGCGCTGGTTCCTCGCCAACCCCACCCTGGACTCGTCCGAGCAGGTGCCGGGCAACTCCGCCGTCGGCTGCTGGACGCTGGGTGGCGACACCTGCACGGTGCCTCCGGGCGCGCTCGCCAACCCCGCGTCCGTGGGCGCCTGGGACACCCTCGGGGGCCGGCCGACCTTCACCACCATCGGCAACAACGCCAACACCCACGAGGCATGGGCCAGCCCGCTGACGCCCGGCGGCCTCTTCCAGGCGCCGTACTCACCCACGCGGGACTACACGACGGAGTTCACCGACGCGTGGAACAACTCCGGGTGCGACCCCCTCGAGCTGCGCCCCGGGGGCAACGACATCGACGCCTCGGTCACCAACCTGTTCGCGGCGCACAACCGGATGCACGACTACAGCTACTACCTGGGCTTCACCGAGGCCAACTACAACATGCAGGTCGACAACTTCGACCGTGGCGGCATCGGCGGCGACCCGGAGATCGGCAACGCGCAGGCTGGTGCGATCGGCGGACTGCAGAGCGGTCTCGGCCGTGACAACGCCAACCAGATCACCTTGCAGGACGGCACCCCCGGCATCACCAACCAGTACCTCTTCCAGCCCATCGCCGGAGCCTTCTACGCACCCTGCACCGACGGTGGTCTCGACATGGGGATCGTCGGCCACGAGTACACCCACGCCATCACCAACCGGATGGTGGGCGGGCCCGACGAGGGCCTGACGTCCGAGCAGGGCGGTGCCATGGGCGAGTCGTGGGGGGACCTCGTCGCCGGCGAGTACCAGTTCAGCCACGGCTACGACAACGGCGGCAACATCTGGGCGATCGGCGCCTACGCCACCGGGAACCTCCAGACGGCCATCCGCGACTACGCCGTCAACCGCAACCCGCTCAACTTCTCCAACTACGGCTTCGACAGCACCGGCCCGGAGGTCCACTCCGACGGCGAGATCTGGAACGGCACGATGTGGGAGGTGCGCCAGGCACTCGTCGAGAAGTACGACGCCCAGTTCCCGTACGCCGACAAGGCCCTGCAGCTCGCCTGCGCCCAGGCCACGCCCGGCACGACGCCCCGACCGGCCGACACGTGCCCGGGCAACCGGCGCTGGGTGCAGCTGATGTTCGACTCCTTCCTGCTGCAGCAGGGCGCGACGTCGATGATCGACGCGCGCAACGCGCTGGTCGCGGCGGACCAGATGCGCTTCGGAGGCGCGAACCGGGAGGCGATCTGGGACGCCTTCGCCCGTCGGGGACTGGGCGAGGGAGCCTCCACGCCCGACGCCGACGCCCACGAGGTGACGCCCAGCTTCGCCTCCCCCGTCTCCGCCGACCAGCAGGTCACCTTCACCGCTCCTGCCGGCACGAAGATCTACGTCGGTGACTTCGAGGCGCGCGTGACCCCCGTCGCCGACACGGTGGCGGACACCGAGCTCTCCTCCACCGTGGCGTTCACCGCCGGGCAGTACCGCATGGTGGCCGTCTCTCCCGACCGTGGCTTCACGCGCTTCACGCTCGAGGTGCCCGACACCGGCGGCAGCCGTACGGTCGCTGTGCCCGACAACGGGGTCAACCTCGCCTCGGCAGCGGCGGGTGCCACCGTGATCGGAACCACGGACGGCTCGCGCAACCCCGCACAGCTCATCGACGGCACCGAGTCCACCAACTGGGGTGGCGTGGTCGCCGAGAGCGTGGACGTGACGAGTCCCTCCGTCACTGTCGACCTCGCCGGCGACACGCACACCGTGCGTCGCGTCGCCGTGAGCGCGATGCTCACCCCCGCCCCCGCCGAGGCGGACCCCGTGCCGCTGCTCGCAGAGGTGGACGAGGACCCGGACTCGGGATCGCGCTTCACCGCGCTGCGCCAGTTCGCTCTCGAGGCCTGCACCGCCGACTGCGCGTCGTCGAGCGCCACCTGGACGCGGTTCTACACCTCGCCCGCCGACGCCTTCCCGGCCCAGCGGCCCCGTCCGGTCGCACCCGACCTGACACTGCGGTCCTTCGACGTGCCCGACACCTCCGCGGCCGCCGTACGCCTCGTCGCCCTCGAGAACCAGTGCACCGGGTTCGACGGGTACGCCGGTGACCAGGACGCCGACGCGACCAACGACACCGACTGCACGTCCGGCTCGGACCGCGACAGCATCGTGCACGCCAGCGAGCTCCAGGTGTTCGGCACCGAGCTTCCCGTGGGCGGCGAGCCGGTGCCGAGCACCGGCAACGGCACGGGAACCGGCACGGGAACCGGCACGGGAACCGGCACGGAGACCTCGGCCCCGAGGGCGACACGTGTCCGGATGATCGTCAAGCGCGCCTTCCAGAGCCCGCGCAAGCCCGCACCCGTCCTGTTCCTGACGGTGCGCTCCGCGGTCGAGAAGGAGGCCGGCACGTTCGTCGTCCGGGTCAACAAGCGGACGTACAAGGTCCTCAGGACCGCCGGGGGGACGGCGCGGGTCAAGGTGCGCAAGTCCCGCCTGCGCCCGGGTCGCAACACCGTGCGCGTGCGGTTCGTCCCCCAGGACCCGGCGGCCTTCACGCCGTCGAGGACGCGTCCGCGCCGCATCACGGTCCAGCGCAGCCGCTGACGCGACGCACCGCTCACGACCGGCCGCGGCCGGGGCCGTCCCAAGGGGTGGCCCGGGCCGCGGTCGGCTTGCGTGCGGGCACGGGGTTCGCAAGTGTGGGGGCATGGTTGGACGCATACCCGTGATGGATGTATCCCCCGTCGTCGACCTCGGTCGGCAGTCGGCGAAGGCAACGGTCGGCGAACCGATGCCGGTCCGGGCGACCGTGTTCCGCGAGGGGCACGACCAGCTCTCGGCCGAGGTCGTGGCCACGGACCCGGCAGGAGGACGTCGCGTCCCGGTGCGGATGGTCCCCGACGGGGCAGCCCCCAACCGCTACGTCGCCCACGTCACCCCCGACACCGAGGGCGAGTGGACCTTCGAGATCCATTCGTGGTCCGACCCCGTGGCCACCTGGCAGCACGACGCCGGCATCAAGATCCCCGCCGGTGTCGACGTCGAGCTGATGTTCACCGAGGCGCGCCTCCTGCTCGAGCGCGTCGCCGGCGGCTCCGGCACCGACGAGCTCGACGACGCGTCCGCCGCCCTCGTGAAGGGTGCGATCGCCGCAGCGAGCGACCAGGACCGTCCCGTCGGCGCGCGCCTGGCTGCCCTGCAGGACCCCGAGCTCGACGCCGTCCTGCTCGCCCACCCGCTGCGCGAGCTGACCTCGGTGACGGGCCCGTTCCGCTTCCGCGCCGACCGCGTCCGCGCCCTGTTCGGCAGCTGGTACGAGTTCTTCCCCCGCTCCGAGGGCGCCACCCGCGACCCGAAGACCGGCAAGGTCGTCTCCGGGACCTTCCGCACCGCGGCGAAGCGCCTCGACCGCGTCGCGGAGATGGGTTTCGACGTCCTCTACCTGCCGCCCATCCACCCGATCGGCGAGCTCAACCGCAAGGGCCCGAACAACACGCTGACGCCCGGCCCCGACGACCCCGGCTCGCCGTGGGCGATCGGCAGCAAGGACGGTGGCCACGACGCGATCCACCCCGAGCTCGGCACGTTCGAGGACTTCGACGCCTTCGTCGCCCGGGCCGGCGAGCTCGGGCTCGAGGTCGCCCTCGACCTCGCCCTCCAGGCCGCACCGGACCACCCGTGGGTCACCACGCACCCGCAGTTCTTCACCACGCGCGCCGACGGCACGATCGCCTATGCCGAGAACCCGCCGAAGAAGTACCAGGACATCTACCCCATCAACTTCGACAACGACCCGAGCGGCATCTGCCGCGAGGTGCTCCGGATCGTGAAGCTGTGGATCTCCCACGGCGTGCGGATCTTCCGCGTCGACAACCCGCACACCAAGCCGCTGGCCTTCTGGGAGTGGCTGCTCGCCGAGGTACGGCGTACGGACCCCGACGTCATCTTCCTGTCCGAGGCGTTCACGAAGCCGGCGATGATGCACGGTCTCGGTGCCGTGGGCTACCACCAGAGCTACACCTACTTCACCTGGCGCACCGGCAAGCGGGAGATCGAGGAGTACCTCGTCGAGGTCTCGCGCGAGTCCGACCACCTGATGCGCCCGAACTTCTTCGTCAACACCCCCGACATCCTCCACGCCTACCTGCAGTACGGCGGCCCGGCGGCGTTCAAGGTCCGTGCGGCCCTCGCCGCGACCGGCTCCCCGAGCTGGGGCGTCTACGCCGGCTACGAGCTCTTCGAGCACGTCGCGGTGAAGCCCGGGTCGGAGGAGTACCTCGACTCGGAGAAGTTCCAGATCCGCATCCGCGACTGGGAGCAGCGCGACGCCGAGGGCACCACCCTCGCGCCCTACCTCACCCGCCTCAACGAGATCCGGCGCCAGCACCCGGCGCTGCAGCTGCTGCGCAACATCACGATCCACGAGAGCGAGGACGACTCGGTCCTGGTCTTCTCCAAGCGCCACACGCTGCCCGACGGGCACGACGACGTGGTGCTGGTGGTCATCAACCTCGACCCCCACGGCACGCGGGAGACCATGGTCCACCTCGACATGCCGGCGCTCGGCCTGGAGTGGCACGAGTCGTTCAACGCCCACGACGAGATCACCGGTGCCGACTGGGGCTGGAGCCGGCACAACTACGTCCGCCTCGACCCCGGACACGAGCCCGCCCACGTCATCAGCGTCAGGAGCCACCGTTGACCGAGCACCACACGCCAGCCCATCCCACGTCGGCCCAGATGCCGACGGACGCGGGGGCCGCCACCGCGGTGCTCAACGCGGAGCCGGACTGGTTCCGCACGGCCGTCTTCTACGAGGTGCTCGTCCGCTCGTTCCGCGACTCCAACGGCGACGGCACCGGTGACTTCAAGGGCCTCATCGAGAAGCTCGACTACCTCGAGTGGCTGGGCGTCGACTGCCTGTGGGTGCCGCCGTTCTTCACCTCGCCGCTGCGCGACGGCGGCTACGACGTGGCCGACTACAACAACATCCTCCCCGAGTGCGGCACGGTCGAGGACTTCCACGAGTTCCTCGACGCCTGCCACCAGCGCGGCATCCGCGTGATCATCGACTTCGTCATGAACCACACGAGCGACGCGCACCCGTGGTTCCAGGCCAGCCGCAGCGACCCCGAGGGCCCCTACGGCGACTTCTACGTCTGGTCCGACACCGACGAGCTCTACCAGGACGCCCGGGTCATCTTCGTCGACACCGAGCCGTCGAACTGGACGTGGGACCCGGTGCGCCAGCAGTACTTCTGGCACCGGTTCTTCCATCACCAGCCCGACCTCAACTTCGACAACCCCAAGGTCCACGACGCGATGCTGGACGCGATGGCGTTCTGGCTCGACATGGGCCTCGACGGCTTCCGCCTCGACGCCGTGCCCTACCTCTACGAGCGTCCCGGCACCAACGGCGAGAACCTGCCCGAGACGCACGACTTCCTCAAGAAGTGCCGCCGCTTCGTCGACGAGCACTACCCCGGCCGGGTGCTGCTCTGCGAGGCCAACCAGTGGCCCGCCGACGTCGTGGAGTACTTCGGCCCCGAGGAGACCGAGGACGGCCGCTGGGTCGGCACCGAGTGCCACATGGCGTTCCACTTCCCGGTGATGCCGCGCATCTTCATGGCCGTGCGCCGCGAGTCGCGCTTCCCGATCTCGGAGATCCTCGAGCAGACGCCGTCGATCCCCGACGGGTGCCAGTGGGGCATCTTCCTGCGCAACCACGACGAGCTGACGCTGGAGATGGTCACCGACGAGGACCGCGACTACATGTGGTCGGAGTACGCCCACGACCCGCGGATGAAGGCCAACATCGGCATCCGCCGCCGCCTCGCGCCGCTGCTCGACAACGACGTCAACCGGATGGAGCTCTTCACCGCGATCCTGCTGTCGCTGCCCGGCTCGCCGGTGCTCTACTACGGCGACGAGATCGGCATGGGCGACAACATCTGGCTCGGCGACCGCGACGGCGTGCGTACGCCGATGCAGTGGACGCCCGACCGCAACGCCGGCTTCTCCAACGCCACGCCCGGCAAGCTCCACCTGCCGGCGATCCAGGACCCGGTCTACGGCTACCAGTCGGTCAACGTCGAGGCGCAGCTGGAGAACACCTCCTCGTTGCTGCACTGGACCCGGCGCCTGGTGCACGCACGGCGCCGCCACCCGGCCTTCGGCCTCGGCGACTTCGTCGACCTCGGTGGCTCCAACCCGAGCGTGCTGTCCTACATCCGCGAGCACGAGACCGACGAGGGGCGCGACGTCATCCTGTGCGTCAACAACCTCTCGCGCTTCCCGCAGCCGGTCGAGCTCGACCTGCGCCACTGGGAGGGCATGGTGCCCGTCGAGCTGCTCGGCGGGGTGCCGTTCCCGGCCATCGGCGAGCTGCCCTACCTGCTGACGCTCGGCGGCTACGGCTTCCTGTGGCTGCGACTGACGGATCCGACCGGCTCGGGGGTGGAACAGTGAGTGACGAGAGCAGGACGCACGACCTGACGACGTGGATCGGCGAGGCCCGCTGGTTCGGCGGCAAGGGGCGCGAGTGGTCGCTGGCCGGCGTACGCCGTGTCGGTGAGCTGCCGGATGCACCGCCCGGGCTGCGGGTCACGATCGACCTCGCCGAGGTGGCCTACCGCTCCGAGCAGGGCGAGGAGAGCGAGCTCTACCAGCTGCCGCTGGCGTTCTACTCCGAGCCGCAGGAGCGCCTGGCGCACGCGCTGGTCGGCGAGTGGGACGACCCGTCGTTCGGCCACGCCTTCGTCTACGACGCGCTCCACGACCGGGAGTCGATGGCGCTGTGGCTGCGTGCCTTCGCCGCGCCGCCGTCCAGCGCCGACCGCGGCCAGCTCGCCTTCCACAGCCTGCCGGGCCACGACCTCGACCTGGAGGCGCACTCGACGCTGTTCTCGGGCGAGCAGTCGAACTCCTCGGTCGCGTTCGGCGAGGACGCGCTGATGAAGGTCTTCCGCAAGGTCACGCCCGGGGTGAACCCCGACGTGGCGATCCACCAGGTGCTCACCGAGGCCGGGTCGACGCACGTCGCCTCGCTCTACGGCTGGCTCGACCTCGTGGACGAGGAGACCAACACGACCATCCAGCTCGCGATGCTGCAGCAGTTCCTCCGCACCGCCAGCGACGGCTGGGACCTGGCGCTGGCCAGCGTCCGCAACCTCTTCGCCGAGGCCGACCTGCACGCCGACGAGGTGGGCGGCGACTTCGCGGGCGAGGCCGCCCGGCTGGGCGTGGCACTGGCCGAGGTCCACGCCGACCTGGCAGCGCACTTCCCCGTGGAGGACCGCGACGCCGACGCCGTCGACGCCCTGGCCAGCGCCATGGAGGGACGGCTCGAGGCCGCCCTCGAGGTGGTGCCCGGCCTGGCCGAGCACGAGGCGGGGCTGCGGGCGACGTACGCCCGGCTGCGCGACCTCGACCGCGTGGGGGTCCAGCAGGTCCACGGTGACCTCCACCTGGGTCAGACGCTGCGCACCGCGCGCGGCTGGAAGATCGTCGACTTCGAGGGCGAGCCGGCCAAGCCGCTCGCCGAGCGGCTCAGGCCCGACTCGGTGTGGCGTGACGTGGCCGGGATGATCCGCTCCTTCGACTACGCACCGCGCGTGGTGGCCCTCACCGGGGGCGGCTACGACGCCGGCGAGGCGGACCAGCGGACCTACCGGGCCGCGGAGTGGTCAGCGCGCAACCGCGAGGCCTTCCTCGCCGCCTACTCAGCGCAGCGCGGCGTCGAGGTCGACGCGTCCGCCGGCACGCTGCTCGAGGCCTACCTCGCGGACAAGGCCGTCTACGAGGCCGTGTACGAAGCCCGCAACCGACCGGGATGGCTGTCCATCCCGCTGGCAGCGTTGGGAGAGACGTCATGACCGACCCGAACGGCACCACCCGCACCTACGCCCCCGGAGAGCTCGACCTCCACCTCATCGGCGAGGGCCGCCACGAGGAGCTGTGGAAGGTGCTCGGCGCCCAGGCGACCGACACCGGCACGTCCTTCCGCGTCTGGGCCCCCAACGCGCTCGAGGTCCAGGTGGCCGGCGAGTGGGCCGGCTGGGACGGCGCGGCCCATCCGATGACGAAGCTCGACGGCTCGGGCGTGTGGCACGCCCACGTCGAGGGTGTCGGCTCGGGTGCGCAGTACAAGTACCGCCTCCGTGGCTCCGACGGCCAGTGGGGCGACCGGGCCGACCCGCTCGCCCAGTACGCCGAGAAGCCGCCGAGCTCGGCGTCGGTCGTGTGGCGCTCGCAGCACGAGTGGAACGACGACGCGTGGCTCGAGGCGCGGCGCACCAGCCAGCCCGTCGACGAGGCGATGTCGATCTACGAGGTGCACCTCGCGTCGTGGCGCAAGCACTACTCCGGCGAGATCTACACCTGGGACCAGCTGGCCGACGCGCTCGTGCCCTACGTCTCCGACCTCGGCTTCACCCACGTCGAGTTCATGCCGGTCATGCAGCACCCCTTCGGCGGCTCGTGGGGCTACCACGTGACGTCCTACTTCGCCCCCGACGCCCGCTTCGGCGACCCCGACGGCCTCAAGCGGCTCATCGACCGGCTGCACCAGGCCGGCGTCGGTGTCATCCTGGACTGGGTGCCCGGGCACTTCGCCACCGACGAGTGGGCCCTGGCCCGCTTCGACGGCACGCCGCTCTACGAGGACCCCAACCCCCAGCGCGGCTGGCACAAGGAGTGGGGCTCGCACATCTTCAACTTCGGGCGCCACGAGGTCCGCAACTTCCTCTACGCCAACGCGGTCTACTGGCTCGAGGAGTACCACGCCGATGGCCTGCGCGTGGACGGCGTCGCCTCGATGATCTACCTCGACTACGCCCGTGAGCACGGCGAGTGGTCGCCCAACGTCCACGGCGGCCGCGAGAACCTCGAGGCCGTGCAGTTCCTCCAGGAGATGAACGCCACCGTCTACAAGCGCGTCCCCGGCATCGTCACGATCGCCGAGGAGTCCACCGCGTGGCCGGGCGTCACCGGCCCCACCAGCGACGGCGGCCTGGGCTTCGGCTTCAAGTGGAACATGGGCTGGATGCACGACTCGCTCAACTACGTCTCCCAGGACCCGCTCTACCGCAGCCACCACCACGGCCAGATGACCTTCTCGCTGGTCTACGCCTACGCGGAGAACTACGTCCTGCCGATCAGCCACGACGAGGTCGTGCACGGCAAGGGATCCCTGCTGCGCAAGATGCCGGGAGACCGCTGGCAGCAGCTGGCCAACCTGCGCGCCTACCTCGCCTACATGTGGGCCCACCCCGGCAAGCAGCTGCTCTTCATGGGCTGCGAGTTCGGCCAGGAGTCCGAGTGGGCCGAGAGCCGCGAGCTCGACTGGTGGCTCCTCGAGCACCCCGAGCACGCCGGCGTGCACGCCATGGTCCG
The DNA here is from genome assembly GCF_017310035.1 of Nocardioides sp. S5. Classification (NCBI taxonomy): domain Bacteria; kingdom Bacillati; phylum Actinomycetota; class Actinomycetes; order Propionibacteriales; family Nocardioidaceae; genus Nocardioides; species Nocardioides sp. S5. The sequence continues at coordinate 1,584,354 of NZ_CP022296.1, read as the reverse complement.
CGACATGAATGCCACGTACGCCGCCTCCGGCGCGCTGTGGGGCCGCGACAACGACCCCGCAGGCTTCGCGTGGATCGACGCCAACGACGCGGGGCGCAACACGTTCTCGTTCGTACGCCGCTCCCCCGGCCACCCCGACCTGGTCTGCGTGGCCAACTTCGCCGGCACCCCGCACGAGGGCTACCGCCTCGGGCTCCCGGACTCCGGGCGGTGGACCGAGGTGCTCAACACCGACGCCGAGTCCTACTCCGGCTCCGGGGTGGGCAACCTCGGCTCGATCACCGCGGTCGCCGGCGAGCACCACGGCCAGCCGGCGTACGCCGACATCGTGGTCCCGCCGCTCGCGACGGTCTGGTTCCGCAAGGACGACTGACAGGGGCGGACCCGGAGGGCGCTGGCGTCCTCCGGGTCCGGGACCGCTCACGGGGCGGGTCGTCACATGACGTGGATCATCTTGACCATGCCCATCATCGCGTGCGGCATGCCCTTCATCTTCGGGTCCGGGAAGAAGCAGAGCAGGACGTACTGCCCCACCGGCAGCTCGTAGTCCATCGTCATCTGGCGACCCGGGCTCAGCGTGTCGGTCTGGGCCCAGCCCGGCAGCAGCCACGCCGGCTCCTCCTCGCTCTGGAGACCCTCCATGACCTGTTCCATCGTCGTGCCCTCCTGCACCTGCTGGAGCAGCGCGAAGTGGGGCTGGTCGTCGGCGTTCTTGAACTTCAACGTGCCCTTCGCGGGCAGGTGGCTCGCGCCGCCCCACGCCAAGCCGTTGCGCGCCGTGATCGTGGCGTCGACCGATGGCGCCTTCGACGCCTTCACCGCGCCGACGCGGAAGGTCGTGGGCGCCATGATCTTGTTGGCCATGACCAGGGCGATGTACGTGCCCGCCCGGGGCAGCACGATGGTGCCGGTGCCGCCGGTCATCAGGCCACCGTGCCAGGTGGTGTTGGCGATCGCTCGCTTCAAAGCCTTCATGTCCCCCTTGTTGGACGCGGCGTAGTCCTTGGCCAGCTCCCGCAGGGTGTAGCCCCTGGCGAGGGACACGATGCTGACAGGAGCGGGCTTGCCCTTCACGGCGAGCTTGATGCGGCCGGCTCGAAGGCCGTTTGCTCCCCGGAGCTTGAGTGACCCCTTGGCCACGGTGATGGTGAGGGACTGCCCGGCCTGCTGATCGGTCGTCATGGCGGATGCCGACGAGGTGACCAGTGCCGGCACGGAGACCATGGCTGCGCCGCAGACCAGGGCCACCCCTGTGCGCAAGTGAGTGAACATGTGGTGCTACCCCCGAACGAGTGACGTGATGGGACGCCCATGGTGCGACGCATCCACCAGGGCAGTCATCAGCAATTCTGGGGTGGTTCGAGATCACCAAATGGCGTGATGCGGGGGACGCGGATCGGCGGATAATTCCTGCGATGAGGAGGAGAGCTCGCGCCATCGCAGTGCTGGTGACGACGTTCGTGCTGGCCGCCTTGGCGCCGGCACTCGACACGGGCGGCGACGCCGGGCTCTCCACCCCGGCGGGCGCCCAGGCGGCTGCACCGCGCTCGGCGACGCTCGTGATCGAGGCGCGCGGATCGACGTACGTGCCCGCGACGGTGACGGTCGGGGGCGGCGGCACGCTGACGGTGGTCAACCTCGACACCTACGACCACACGGTCACGTCCACAGCAGTGGACGTGCGGGGCGAGCCGCTGTTCGACGTGCGGGTCGCCGCCGGCACCACCGCGACGGTGACCGGGGTCGAAGCCCTGGCCAACGGTCGCTACGACTACTACTGCCGCTTCCATCCCTTCATGCGTGGTGTCCTGGTCGTGGAGGACTCGAGCGGCGAGGTCGGAGCCGATCCGGTGGCGTTCGAGCAGCCGCTGGTCGTCCCGCGGGTCGTGCGCGGCGCCGACGTGCGCCTGGTCATGCGTCAGGCGAAGGTGCGCATGCTGCCCCGCGGCCCCCGCACGACCATGTGGACCTACGGCGGCAGCTATCCCGGCCCGACCATCGTGGGCCGCGCAGGTCGCGAGAGCAGGGTCACCTTCGTGCACCGCCTCCCGAGGAAGGCGGGCGCGCTGACGACCCACCTGCACGGGGACCACCACGCCGCCAGCGAGGACGGCCAGCCGACGACCAACCTCATCCGGCGAGGACGCTCCCGGACCTATCGCTACCCGTTGACCTACGGTGGTGACCCGGAGCCGGCGTCGTTCTTCTTCTACCACGACCACCGCATGGACCGGACCACGCGCAACAACTGGCGCGGACTCCAGGGCATGTTCATCGTCGAGGACGCCACCTCGCGTCGGCTCCGGCTCCCGAAGGGGCGCCGCGACCTCCCGCTGATGATCTCCGAGCGCTCCTTCACGCGGCGCAACCAGCTGACCGACCCCTTCGCCCAGGGGCCGACCATGCAGGGCCACCACGGCACGATGGCGTTCACCGGCCCCGGCAGCCCCCCGGACGACCACACGGTGGGCTCGCACGTGCTCGTCAACGGTCGCTACGCGCCGTTCCACTGGGTGACGGCGACGCGCTACCGGTTGCGCCTCCTCAACGCGGCGCCGTTCTCGGCCTACAACCTCTCGCTCTCGGACGGCCGCCCGTTCGTCCAGATCGGCACGGGCAACGGCTTCCTGCGGACACCGGTCGTCCGGACGCAGGTCAACCTCGGGCCGGCCCAGCGTGCCGACGTGATCGTCGACTTCTCCGGGGAGTCCGGTCAGGACGTCGTCCTGCAGTCAGTCCCTGCCGCCGACGAACGCGGCACCGGGTCCCGGGCAGCACCGGTGATGCAGTTCCGCGTCGGCGAGCCCGCGCGCGACCGGTCGCGTCTCCCGGCCCGGCTCCCCTCCCCCGACCTGGTCACCGCTCCGGCCGAGGTCTCCAAGACCTGGACCTTCGACATCGGGGGCGACGAGCGCCACGGCACCTTCTGGGCGATCAACGGCAAGCCGTTCGACCCGGCCCGCAGCGACCACCGCACCCGGCTGGGCAGCGTCGAACGCTGGCGGCTGCGCAACACCAGCGACATGACGCACTACGTGCACATCCATGCTCAGCAGTGGCGCACCGTCTCGCGCAACGGCGCACGACCGCCTGCGTGGGAGCGCGGACTGGAGGACACCTGGCGGCTGGACCCCGGCGAGTACGTCGACGTCGCGGCCCGGTTCGCCGACCACACCGGACCCTTCATGATCCACTGCCACATGCTCGACCACGAGGACCACGGGATGATGGCCCGCTTCGACGTGGTGCGCTGACCCGGCGCGCGCCGCCACCTGCACCTCACGGCCCCGACCGGGCTCTGGCTAGGGTGGCCCCGTGCCTGCCGAACAGCCCACGCTCACTGACGGGACCATCACCCTGAGGCCGTGGCGCGACGACGACGTCGCCGAGGCCGTGGCCGGTCACGACGACGAGATGGCCCTCTGGTTCGGGTGGGACCCCGCCGATGTCACCGAGCAGTCGCACCTGGCGGCGATCTCACGCTGGCGTGAGCGCTACCGGGCCGGCGCGCAGGCGTCCTTCGCCATCGAGCACGACGACCGGCTGGTCGGCAGCGTGGAGCTGACCCGGGACGGCAGCGCGGGGGCCGGGCTGAGCTGGACCCTGTATGCCGGCCACCGGGGCCGGGGCCACGCTGCGCGGGCCGTACGGGTCCTGGTGGACTGGGCCTTCGCCGACCCCGAGCAGGGGGGGTGGGGCCTGCAGCGGGTCGAGGCCCGCATCGACCCCCGCAACGATCGCAGCAGGCGGGTGGCGACCCGCGCAGGCCTGCGCCTCGAGGGGCTGCAGCGCGTCAGCCCGGGCATGGGCGACCGCCCCGACGCGACCTCGTACGCCGTCTTCGCGCGCCTGGCCACCGATCCGCCGCTGAGCGACCCGGAGAGCTTCCGGGCCCTCCTCAACTCGTTCCTCCCCCGCAAGCGCGCCATCTCGCAGATGCTGGTGCGCGACACCGACGACCGCGTGCTGCTGTGCCAGCTGACCTACAAGCGCGACTGGGACCTGCCCGGCGGTGTCGTGGAGGTGGGCGAGTCGCCGCAGGTGGCCGTGCAGCGCGAGGTCGAGGAGGAGCTCGGACTCACGATCGAGCCGCGCGGCCTCCTGCTCACGGACTGGCTGCCGCCGTGGGGTGGCTGGGACGACGCCGTCTGCCTCGTCTTCGACGGCGGCACGCTGCCCCCCTCGGCCCTGGCCGACGTCGTCATGCAGGAGCGAGAGATCCGCGACGTCCGCTTCTGCACCCTCGACGAGGTCGACGAGCTCGCCGCCGACTTCACCGCGCGACGCGTCCGGGCCGCGGTCGGTGGCCAGGGGCCGTATACGGAGTCCGGTCGCTGAGGCAGGATGCCTGCATGGCTTGGGTCTACGAATTCTCAGAGGGCAGCAAGGACCAGAAGGACCTTCTCGGCGGCAAGGGGGCCAACCTCGCCGAGATGACCAACCTCGGTCTCCCGGTGCCACCGGGCTTCACGATCTCGACCGAGACCTGTCGGGCCTACCTGGCCCTCCAGGAGTCGGGCGAGGGCGGTGAGCCGGACGGCCTCGCCGAGGAGGTCACCGAGCACCTCGAGCGGCTCGAGTCCGCGATGGGCAGGCGTCTGGGTGACGCCACCGACCCGCTGCTCGTGTCGGTGCGCTCGGGTGCGAAGTTCTCCATGCCCGGGATGATGGAGACGGTCCTCAACGTCGGCCTCAACGACGAGTCGGTCGGCGGCCTCGCCGCACGCAGCTCCGACGAGCGCTTCGCCCTCGACTCCTACCGCCGCCTGCTCCAGATGTTCGGCGGGACGGTGCTGCACGTCGACGGAGAGCTCTTCGCCGATGCCCTCGACGAGGCCAAGCACGCCCTCGGCACCGAGTCCGACCTCGACCTGGGCGCCGACGACCTGCGCGCACTGGTCGAGCGGTTCAAGGCGATCATCAAGGAGGAGACCGGCAGCGACTTCCCCCAGGACCCGCGGGAGCAGATGGACCTCGCGGTCAGGGCGGTCTTCGAGTCCTGGAACACCGACCGCGCGCGGCTCTACCGCCGCCAGGAGCGGATCCCCGAGGACCTCGGCACGGCGGTCAACGTGCAGGCGATGGTCTTCGGCAACTTCGGCATGGACTCCGGCTCCGGGGTCGCCTTCACCCGCGACCCGGCCAGCGGCGAGCAGGGCGTCTACGGCGACTACCTGCAGAACGCCCAGGGCGAGGACGTCGTCGCCGGCATCCGCAACACGGTGACGCTGGCCGACATGGCCGAGGTCGACCGGCAGTCCCACGGCGACCTGCTCGACATCATGACGCGCCTGGAGCGGCACTACCGCGACATGTGCGACATCGAGTTCACCGTCGAGCGCGGCAAGCTCTGGATGCTCCAGACCCGCGTCGGCAAGCGCACGCCCGAGGCGGCGTTCCGCATCGCCGTCCACATGGTCGACGAGGGCCTGATCCAGATGGACGAGGCTGTCCTGCGGGTGACCGGCGACCAGCTCGCCCAGCTGATGTTCCCGCGCTTCGACGCCACCTCGGAGCGCACCCTCCTCGCCAAGGGGATGAACGCCTCCCCCGGCGCGGCAGTCGGCAAGTGCGTCTTCGACTCCGACACCGCCGTGGAGTGGGCGGCACGCGGCGAGGACGTGATCCTGGTGCGCAAGGAGACCAACCCCGACGACCTGCGCGGGATGGTCGCCGCTCGCGGCATCCTCACCAGCCGGGGCGGCAAGACCTCGCACGCCGCCGTCGTGGCGCGCGGCATGGGGCGCACGTGCGTGTGCGGCGCCGAGTCCCTCGACGTCGACACCAGGGCCAAGGAGTTCCGCGTCCGAGACGGCGAGACCGTCCGCGAGGGCGACGTGATCTCCATCGACGGCACCACCGGCGAGGTGTTCGCCGGCGCCGTCCCGGTGGCCGACTCCGTCGTCGTACGCCACTTCGAGGGCGAGAAGCTCGACGACGACCTCGCCCACGCGGTCGCGCGGATCATGGCGCACGCCGACGGCGCCCGCCGCCTGCGGGTGCGCACCAACGCCGACACCCCCGAGGACGCCGCCCGCGCCCGTCGCTTCGGCGCCCAGGGCATCGGCCTGTGCCGCACCGAGCACATGTTCCTCGGCGAGCGGCGCGAGCTGGTGGAGAAGCTGATCGTGGCCGAGGACGAGGCCGGTGTCGAGGAGGCTCTGGCCGCACTCCTGCCGTTGCAGCGCCAGGACTTCACAGAGATCCTCGAGGCGATGGACGGCCTGCCCGTCACCATCCGGCTCCTCGACCCGCCGCTGCACGAGTTCCTGCCCGACCTCACCGACCTGAGTGTCGAGGTCGCCCTGGCCGAGGAGCGCGGCGAGGTCGACGAGCGGGCCGCGATCCTGCTCACCCACGTGCGACGACTGCACGAGCAGAACCCGATGCTCGGGCTGCGCGGCGTCCGGCTCGGGATCCAGATCCCCGGGCTCTTCCGGATGCAGGCTCGCGCCATCGCTGAGGCCGCCGCGGACCGGATGGCCGTCCACGGGGCACCGCGGCCGGAGATCATGGTGCCGCTGGTGGCCAGCGTGCGTGAGCTGAACATCGTCCGCGCTGACATCGAGCAGGTCGTCGCCGAGGTGCAGGAGGACCGGGGCATCAAGCTGAACATCGCGATCGGCACGATGATCGAGCTGCCGCGCGCGGCCTTCCTGGCCGACCGGATCGCGAAGTCCGCGGACTTCTTCTCCTTCGGCACCAACGATCTGACCCAGATGGCCTGGGGCTTCTCCCGCGACGACGTGGAGTCGGCGTTCTTCTCCCGCTACTTCGAGCACGGCATCTTCGACGTCTCGCCGTTCGAGTCGCTCGACCAGCTCGGCGTCGGCGGCATGGTCGAGATGGGGACCAAGAAGGGTCGCAAGACACGTCCCGACCTCAAGGTCGGCGTCTGCGGCGAGCACGGAGGCGACCCGCTGTCGGTCCACTTCTTCGACCGGGTCGGGCTCAACTACGTCTCGTGCTCACCCTTCCGGGTGCCGGTCGCCCGGCTCGAGGCCGGCCGATCGGTGCTCGGCAAGCGGGACTCAGAAGAGCGCTGAAGCCAGGTTGCGACGGCCCGCCAGCACGCGCGGGTCGTCGTTGCCGACCGCGGCGAACAGCCCGAGCAGGTGGTCGCGAGCCCGCTCGCGGTCCTTGTCGCTCGTGCGGGCGACCAGGTTCACCAGCCGGGTGAAGGCGTCCTCGACGTGCCCGCCGAGCATGTCGAGGTCGGCGACCATCGTCTGGGCGTCCACGTCGTCCGGCGCCTCGGCAGCCGCCGCGCGCGCCTGGGCCAGGTCGACACCCTGCGTGCGCTGCATGACCTTGGCCATCGCCAGTCCGCCCGCGGCCTCGACGTCGGCCGGGTTGGCGTCGACGAGCTTCTGGTACTCCGCGACCGCGGCGTCGATGTCACCGGCAGCCAGCGCGTCCTGGGCGGGGGCGTAGCGGGGGTCGACGGCCTCCTCCTCGCCCTCGGCGGCGGGCGCACCTCCGGTGCGGGGCTGGTGTCGGCCCGTGATGCCCTGGGTGGTGAGCTGCTGGGCGACCTGGGTCAGCGCGGTGCGCAGCTCCTCGATCGGCAGCGGGTCCTGCAGGAGCGGCATCGGGCGGCCGTCGACGACGGCGACCACGAGCGGGATCGAGGGGATCTGCATCGCCTGGGCGATCTGCGGCGCCGCGTCGATGTCGACGAGGCCGAGCAGGAAGCGGCCCTCGTGCTCGCCCACCACGGTCGCGAGGTCGTCGGCGAGCTGCCCGCTCTCGGGCATGCGGGTGCGGGAGTAGAAGGCCAGCAGCACCGGGGCGGTCATCGACTGCTCGAGCATCCCCTGGAAGTTCTGCTCGTCCACGACCACGCTGTACGACGACGCGGCGCCGGTCGGCGTACCGGTCGGGGCGCCGCCGGGAGCGGCTGGCTGCGGGGCGGGCTTGCCCAGCCCGGAGAGGTCGATGGCACCTGGGCGGCTGAACGGCTGCTGCGTCATGGACACAATCCTAGGGAGAGACGCCACGGGCGCGGGCACGGGTCGGTAGCCTCGCCGCATGGGATCCCGGCGAGCCGCGCTGATGGCGCGCCACGGTCGCAACTTCGGGCTGCTGGGGCGCTTCGGACTGGTCGGTGCGTCCGGCGTGCTGGTCAACCTCCTGACGCTCGTGGTGCTGCGCCGGCTGGGCCCGCACTTCGACGACGCGGTCGTGGCCATCGGGTCCAGCGGCTTCAACATCCGCTGGTACCACGTCTACTCCACGCTCGCCTTCCTGGTGGCGAACCTGTCGAACTTCCAGCTCAACCGCACCTGGACCTTCCGCAGCAGCAAGGCGCAGCGCTGGTGGTCGGAGTACTGGCCGTTCCTGGTGGTCGGCTTCGGCGGCCAGCTGGTGGGCCTGGCGCTCCTCACCCTCCTGATGCATCCCCACTCGCCCGTGAGCCTGCCGACCCAGGTGTTCGACGACTCCTCGGGGCTGCGCAACCGGCTCTACTGGTCCCAGCTGATCGTCATCGGGCTCGTCACGCCGCTGTCGTTCGTGTTCAACAAGCTCTGGACGTTCGCGGCGGTCCGGAGCGGTCGGCTGGACCTCGCCGACCCCATCCGTGAGGGTGAAGTGATGGCTGGGAAGGAAGGGGCCTGACGGCTCCGGAGCGTGGCCGAGACGTGCACCGGCTCGCCTGTCACCGCACCGGTGCCGCGTGGTAGAAACTCCCCGGAGTTCGACGGGAGGGACGCCACTCAATGACGACATCGGGGTCCTACGACTTCGCCGGCTACCAGGTCCTGGTCGTGGGCGGCACGCGCGGCGAGGGCCACGCGATCGCGTCGTCCTTCGCCTCGTGCGGCGCGTCGGTGACGGTGACCGGCACGATGATGCTGCGCTCGCTCTACGACTCCGACCTCTCGGCGTTCGACTACGAGTCGGTCAACCTGGCCCGCCAGGACTCCATCGACCACCTCGCGGCGAGCATCGACCACATCGACGTGCTCGTGCTGGCAGCCACCTGCAACCTCCCCCACGGCCTGCCGGCCGGTGAGCACGACTTCATCGCCGAGGCGGCCCGCTCGGGCCTGCTGGGGCCCACCTTCCTCACCACGCGGCTGCGGCTCAAGCTCGGCCAGAGCCCGGCGCTCGGCGGTGGGTGCGTGGTCAACACCGGCGCCGTACGCACCTGGCTGGAGCTCTCGCAGTCGCCCGAGACGGCCCACGCCGAGCTCGTCGCCTCGACGGCCCGCGCCGCGGACAACTGGGCCGGGCTCGGGGTGCGGGTCAACTCCGTCGCCCGCTCCCCCCGCCCGGTCCTGCCCCGCCAGTTCGCCCCCCGCCCGGTCGTCTCCGCCGGCAGCCGGGTCGCAGGCGGCACACTCGTGCGTGACCCCCGGTCAGCGACCGACAGCGCGGTCGCGGACGCCGTGCTGTTCCTCGCCAGCAGCTCGGCGGCGCGGATCACCGGGCACACGTTGACGATGAGCTGAGTCCCACCCGACCGGCGTGAGCTCGCGTTCGGGGCGCGGCGACGCGTCCTCGTCGATTCGAGCGAAATGCTCCGCAATCGGCGCCAGGGCGGTTACGGTCCATGCACTCACCGGCAACAAGAGATCCACAAGTGTTTCGCGGCCGCCTCGGGCTCCGTCGCTCTCCCGTCATCCGGAAGGACGTGCTCACGTGACTGCTGAACTCATCTCCTCGCCCGCCACCCGGCGCCGTACGTCGTGGGCGGGGCGCGCGTCGCAGCACCGTCGCCAGCAGGTCGGCTTCCGTGAGGCTGGCACCGACGCCCAGGTGGAGGCCCTGTGGCTGTCCCTCGTCGAGGTGCTCCGCGCGATGGACGACCCGTCGTCGGCCGTGCTCTGCACGGCCGGGGGGACCCCGGTGGCGGCCTACGGCCTGCCGAAGCCCGAGGTCCCGCGCGTCTCCCGCCAGGCCGGCACCGCCTTCGCCACCCGCACGCGCCCGGACGGATCGGTCGGCGAGGTGGAGACGGTGGAGCTCACCGCCGGCCGGTGCCACACCGTGATCGCCTCCGTCCCGGGGACGGACGCCGACCACCTGCTCACGGTCACCGCCGAGGGTGTCAGCCCGCCGCTCCTGGAGGCCTGGACCCGCCGTGCCGCCGAGGACCTGCGCCAGGCGCTGTCAGTCGCCGCCGCGATCGAGTAGACGGTCCGCCGCGGCGTAGGGGTCGGTCTCCCCCGCCGCGACCCGGGCGGCGAGCACGTCGAGGTCGTCGCCACCGTCGGTCCCGCCCCAGCGCTCGCGCAGCGAGGCCAGCGCGATGGCCTCGACCTCGCGCCGCGCCCGGAGCGTACGCCGCCGCGTGAGCTCGCCGGACTCCTCCAGCCAGGTCACGTGGCGCTCGAGCTCCCCGAGCAGGTCGTCGATCCCTTCCCCTGTGCTGGCCACGGTCATCAGCACCGGCGGGCGCCAGGCGCCCTCGTGCCGCTCGCCGAGGGAGAGCATCGTGCGCAGCTCGCGACGGGTGCGCTCGGCGCCCTCGCGGTCGGCCTTGTTGACGACGTAGAGGTCACCGACCTCGAGGATGCCGGCCTTCGCGGCCTGGATCCCGTCGCCCATCCCCGGCGCCAGCAGCACGAGCGTGGTGTCGGCGAGCCCGGCCACCTCGACCTCGCTCTGACCGACGCCGACGGTCTCGACCACGACCACGTCGCAGCCGGCCGCGTCGAGCACCCGCACCGCCTGCGGGGTCGACCAGGCGAGGCCGCCGAGGTGGCCACGGGCCCCCATCGAACGGATGTAGACGTCCTTGTCGAGCGCGTGGTCGCCCATCCGCACACGGTCGCCGAGCAGCGCACCGCCGGAGAAGGGCGACGACGGGTCGATCGCCAGCACGCCGACACGCTTGCCGGCGCGGCGCATGCCCGCCACCAGCGCGTTGGTCGACGTCGACTTGCCGACGCCCGGTGCCCCGGTGATGCCCAGCACGTGGGCGCGACCGGTGTGCGGGTTGAGGGCGGCCATGACCTCACGCAGGTGCGGTGAGGCGTCCTCCACGAGGGTGATCAGGCGCGCGACCGCCGCCGCCTCGCCCGCACGCGCGCGTGCGACGAGGTCGGGGACCGCATGGGCGCCCCGCCGCGTCACGACCGCCGCCTCGCGGCCCGGGTCACCGAGCAGGCACGCGGATGATGAGCGCGTCGCCCTGGCCGCCACCGCCGCAGAGCGCCGCCGCACCGGTGCCGCCGCCACGGCGCTGGAGCTCCAGCGCGAGGTGGAGCACGATCCGGGCACCCGACATCCCGACCGGGTGACCGAGGGCGATGGCGCCGCCGTTGACGTTGACCTTGTCCTGGTCCACGCCGAGCTGGCGCGCCGACTCGATGCCGACGGCGGCGAAGGCCTCGTTGAGCTCGAAGAGGTCGATGTCGGAGACGGCGATGCCCTCCTTCTCGGCCGCCTTGGCGATGGCGTTGGCCGGCTGGAGCTGGAGCGAGGAGTCGGGGCCGGCGACCTGACCGGAGGCGCCGATCTCGGCGAGCCAGGTGAGGCCGAGCTCCTCGGCCTTGGCCTTGCTCATCACCACGACCGCGCAGGCGCCGTCGGAGATCTGCGAGGCGGAGCCCGCGGTGATGCTGCCTCCCTTGGCGACGGGGCGCAGGCCGGAGAGCGACTCGACGGTGGTGTCACCGCGTACGCCCTCGTCCTCCGCGACCGTGACGTCGCCGCGGCGGCTGGAGATCGTGACCGGGACGACCTCGTCGTCGAAGACGCCGTTCTTCCACGCCAGCGCCGCGCGCTGGTGGGACTGGGCGGCGAAGGCGTCCTGCTCCTCGCGGGTGAGGTTGGCGCCGGCGGCGTTGCAGCCGTCGGTGAGGCTGATCATCGCCTGGTCGGTGAACTGGTCGTAGAGCGCGTCGTAGGCCATCGAGTCGACGAGCGCGGTGTCGCCGTACTTGAAGCCCTCGCGGCTCTTCGGCAGCAGGTGGGGCGCCTGGGTCATCGACTCCATGCCACCTGCGACGACGATCTCGTGCTCACCGGCACGGATCAGCTGGTCGGCCATCGCGATCGCGTTGATGCCGGAGAGGCAGACCTTGTTGATGGTGATGGACGGGACGCTCATCGGGATGCCGCCCTTGACCGCCGCCTGGCGGGCGGTGATCTGGCCGGCGCCGGCCTGGATGACCTGGCCCATGATCACGTAGTCGACCTGCTCGCCGGTGACGCCGGCCCTCTCGAGCGCGCCCTTGATGGCCACGCCGCCGAGGTCGGCCGCCGACTGGTCCTTGAGTCCGCCGAGCAGGCGGCCGATCGGGGTGCGAGCCCCGGCAACGATCACGGAACCGGTCATGAGCTTCTCCTCCAGGCATGCGGGGTGATGGGTGCTACCTCCAACGACGATACCCATGACGACGGCCGGTGCGGCAGGGTGTGGGAGCCGCCCGCGGTGAGGCACACGTCACACCCCCTCGCGCCCCACGCCGCCGGAGTGCACGATGACCCCCATGAGCGCGCCCGACCTCCCAGACGACCTCCAGCACCTCTTCACCGCGATCGACCACGTCGGCATCGCGGTGCCCGACCTCGACGCGGCGATGGCCTTCTACCGCGACTCCTACGGGATGCGCGTGCTCCACGAGGAGGTCAACGAGGAGCAGGGCGTGCGCGAGGCGATGGTCGGCGTCGGCGACTCCGGCTCCTGCATCCAGCTGCTGGCGCCGCTGACTCCCGAGTCGACGATCGCCAAGTTCCTCGACCGCAACGGACAGGGCATCCAGCAGCTCGCGTTCCGGGTCGAGGACGTCGAGCACGTCGCCGACGTGCTCCGCGGGCGCGGTCTGCGCCTGCTGTACGACGCCCCGCGGCGCGGCACCTCGGGCAGCCGGGTGAACTTCATCCACCCCAAGGACGCCGGCGGGGTGCTCGTGGAGCTCGTCGAGCCCGCTCGCTGACCCCGCGATCGAGCCCGGCGCGAGGAATCTCACACCTCCCACCACGCAAGGTTACTCGCCGGTACGTTGACCGGCACCTGACAACGGCACCGATGCCTCGCCCACCCTGATTTCAGGAGACACCCGTGCACAACATCCTCGAAGCCATCCAGTCCGGCAACGCCACCTCGGAGGACTTCGCCTCCCTGCAGCTGCCCGAGTCCTACCGCGCCGCCTTCGTCAAGAAGGACGAGGTCGACATGTTCGAGGGGGTGGCCTCGAAGGACAAGGACCCCCGCAAGTCCATCCACGTCGACGAGGTGCCGCTGCCCGAGCTCGGCCCCGGCGAGGCGTTCGTGGCCGTGATGGCCAGCGCCATCAACTACAACACCGTGTGGACCTCGATCTTCGAGCCCGTCTCCACCTTCGGCTTCCTCGAGCGCTACGGCCGCAACAGCGAGCTGACCAAGCGCCACGACCTGCCCTACCACGTCGTCGGCTCCGACCTCTCCGGCGTCGTGCTCAAGGTCGGCGCCGGCGTCACCAAGTGGAAGCCGGGCGACCGCGTCGTCGCGCACTGCCTCTCGGTCGAGCTCGAGGGCCCCGACGGCCACAACGACACGATGCTCGACACCGAGCAGCGGATCTGGGGCTTCGAGACCAACTTCGGCGGCCTCGCCGACGTGGCGATGGTCAAGGCCAACCAGCTCATGCCCAAGCCCGAGCACCTCACGTGGGAGGAGGCCGCCTCCCCCGGCCTGGTGAACTGCACGGCGTACCGCCAGCTGGTCTCCAAGAACGGCGGCGACATGAAGCAGGGCGACAACGTCCTCATCTGGGGCGCCTCGGGCGGCCTCGGCGGCTTCGCCACGCAGTACGCCCTCAACGGCGGCGCCACCCCGGTCTGCGTGGTCTCCAACGAGGAGAAGGCCGCCATCGCCCGCAGCATGGGCGCGGAGCTGATCATCAACCGCTCCGAGGAGGGCTACAAGTTCTGGAACGACGAGAACACCCAGCAGGACCCCAAGGAGTGGAAGCGCTTCGGCGCGAGGATCCGCGAGCTCACCGGCGGCGAGGACATCGACATCGTCTTCGAGCACCCCGGTCGTGAGACCTTCGGCGCGTCCGTCTTCGTCACCCGCAAGGGCGGCACCATCACCACCTGCGCGTCGACCTCGGGCTACATGCACGAGTACGACAACCGCTACCTGTGGATGAACCTCAAGCGCATCATCTCCAGCCACTTCGCCAACTACCGCGAGTCGTGGGAGGCCAACCGCCTCATCGCCAAGGGCAAGATCCACCCCACGCTGTCGAAGACCTACACGCTCGAGGAGGTCGGCCAGGCCTCGCTCGACGTGCACCACAACTCCCACCAGGGCAAGGTCGGCGTCCTGTGCCTCTCGCCCGAGGAGGGCCTCGGCGTCCTCGACCACGAGATGCGTGCGCAGCACGAGAGCGCGATCAACCGCTTCCGCGGCGTCTGAGGGAGTCCCGCGCCCTCGACGAGACCCTGCTCACACCCCGGTTCGCCCGACTCCCTCGGAGTCGCCCGCGAGCCGGGGTGTGATGTTGTCGGACCATCGGCAAGACTGGCACCCACGCAGTCAGTTCGACCGAGAGAGGGTGCCTCGACCATGAGCTCCGACAAGGGCCTGTCCATCTTCGACGAGCCGGAGTCCGCCGACGACGCGGCCGAGGAGACCCAGGTCCTCCCGGTCACGGCGAAGGACGAACCGGAGGTCGCGAAGCCCCAGCGCAGCAGCGGGGCCACCGTCGCCCCGCCCGTCGCCCCGCCCGCCGCCACACCGCCCGCCGCGGCCCCGGACGCCGAGGCGACCCGCCGCTCGCCCGTCATCACGCCCGCGGCGCAGACGCCGGCGTCCCCCGTCGCGCCGCGCGCGGCCGGGGCGGCCCCGCTGCCCGTCGTACGCCGCGGTGGCTATGACAAGGCAGCCGTCGACCAGCGCGTCGGCCAGCTCCAGAACGAGAAGTCCGGCCTGGCCACCAGCCTGGCCAGCAGCGAGCAGCGCGTCATCGAGCTCGAGGCCGACCTCGCAGCCGCACGCGAGGAGCTGCAGGAGAACGCCAACCCGACGTACGCCGGACTGGGCGGGCGCGCGTCCTCGATGCTCAAGATGGCCGAGGACGAGGCCGCCGACGTGCGCCGTGCCGGGCACCGCGACGCCGACGAGATCCGCAAGGCCGCCGAGCGCGACGCCACCAGCATCCGCGCCGACGCCGCCCGCGAGGCCGACGACATGCGCATGGTGCAGCTCAAGGAGCTCGACGAGATGCGCGCGCGGCTGACCGCCGACGCCGAGACCGAGCGCAGCCTGGCCAAGGCCGAGGCCGAGGACCTGCTCGCCGCCGCGCGCCGCGAGTCCGACCAGCTCCGCCTCGCCGCGCAGCAGGAGACCAACGAGATGCGGGTCACCGCGACCCGCGAGGCCGAGCAGGCCCGCGCCGCCGCAGACCGCGAGGTCCAGGAGGCCCGACGCACGCTCGCTGTCGAGAAGGAGCGCCTGACCCGCGAGGCCGCCGAGCACCACAGCAACGCCACGGCCGAGACCCAGCGCCTCGTCGCCGAGGCCGAGGCACGGGCCAACGCCGCCGAGCAGCGCGCCCGCGAGGCCACGGCCCAGGCCAACGCCCACCGCCAGCAGGCGCAGGCCGAGGCCGAGGGGCTGCTCACCCGCGCGCGGCGCGAGGCCGAGCAGGTCGTCGCCTCGGCCCGCACCCAGGCCGACTCGATCGGTGCCACCCGCGTGGCGGAGGCCGAGCGCGAGCTGGCCAACATCCAGGCCGAGGTCGACCGGGTCGCCAAGCGACGCGACGCCATCACCGCCCAGCTCGGCGCCCTGCGCGACGTCGTGGCCGGCTTCGGCGAGGACGAGTCCTGAGCTGGCGCGACCGGCTCCGGGAGGCCGTCGCCCCGCGCGACGCCGCGACCCAGCCAGGCTCCACTGCGACCGACCTGTCCCCCGACACCGGGGTCCAGGAGGTCGTCGAGAAGGTCAGCGACGACGCCGACCGTGCCGAGGCGGCCGCCGACGCCGCCGAGGAGTCGGCGAAGTCGGCCGCCGACATCGCCGACCAGATCGACGACGCCATCGACCTGGTGGTCGACGAGGCAGCGCCGGCGCCCTACGTCCCGGCCGAGGCCCCGGCGGCGCCGCTGCTGCTGCGCCACTCGCCGTTCAAGATCGGGTTCTTCGGTGCCTTCGGCGCGCTGGTCGCCATCTTCTTGTCCCAGCAGCTGCTGAGCATCTCCTCGATCCTGATCCTGCTGGTGATGTCGATGTTCCTCGCGATCGGCCTCAACCCGGTCGTGGAGCTCTTCATGCGTCGCGGGATCCGGCGTGGGCTCTCCGTGCTGGCGGTGCTGGTCGTGGTGATCGGGGTGCTCGCGCTCTTCGTGGTCGCCATCGCCCCGGTGATCAGCGAGCAGATCGCCGCGATCACCCGCAACGCCCCGGGGTGGCTCGACGACCTCCAGGCCAACTCGCAGGTGCAGAAGCTCGACGACCAGTACGACGTCATCGCCAAGGCGCGCGACTACATCCAGAACGGCGACTTCGGCCAGAAGGTCTTCGGCGGCGCGCTCGGCGTCGGTCTGAGGGTGCTGTCCGCGGTCGCCAACAGCTTCATCGTCCTGGTGCTGATGATCTACTTCCTGGCCTCGCTGCCCAGCATCAAGCACGCCGCCTACTCCCTGGCGCCGGCCTCGAAGCGGCCGCGGGTCAGCGAGCTCGGCGACCGGATCATCCGCTCGACGGGCGCCTACGTCGCCGGCGCGTTCCTCGTTGCCCTGTGCGCGGGGATCAGCACGTTGGTCTTCTCGTTCGTCGTGGGCCTCGGCGACTACGCCTTCGCCCTCGCCTTCGTGGTCGGGCTGTTCTCGCTGATCCCTATCGTCGGTGCCTTCGTGTCCGGCGCGCTCATGACGCTGCTCGCGCTCACGGTCTCACCCACGGTCGCGCTGGTGGCCCTGGTCTACTACGTCGCCTACCAGCAGGTGGAGTCCTACCTGATCTACCCGCGGATCATGAAGAAGTCGGTCGACATCCCGGGATCGGTCACCGTCGTCGCCGCGCTGGTCGGCGGCTCGCTCCTGGGGATCATCGGCGCGCTGCTGGCGGTGCCGGTGGCCGCGGCCCTGCTGCTCCTGCACCGCGAGGTGTTCCTCAAGCGGCAGGACGCCCTCTGACCGACACGGGGTCGGGACCCGCGTCGGGCTCGGGGAGCGGCTCCACCACCAGGGACGTACGGCCCTCCCCCAGCTTGACCACGACGACGCCGGCGAGCACGAGCAGGCCGCCGGCGAGCTGGATGGCGCGCGGCAGCTCGCCGAGCAGCAGCCAAGCCCAGAGCACGGCGGCGAGGACCTCGCCGAGCGCGACGAAGGACGCCAAGCGGCTGCCGAGGCGGCGCCCCGCCTCGATGCCGGTGACGTAGGCGAAGGCCGCGGTCACCAGGCCGAGGGCGATCACGGTCGCCCACCACGGCACGGTGAAGCCGTCGTAGGCAGCGTCCGCGGTCGAGGCCCGGAACGGCAGCAGGCCGCTGGCGCCGGCCGTCGACAGGACCACGCTCGCGACGAACAGGCCACCGGCGGCGAGGCTGATGCCGGGCAGCCCGTTGGACTCGTCGGCGGAGATGATGAAGTACGACGCCGCGCCCACCATCGCGCCCAGCGCCCACAGCACGCCGACCGCGCTGAGGTCGGCCCCGGAGAGGACGTCGAGCACCAGGACGAGGCCGCAGGCGGCCAGGACGGCACCGAGCACCGTCAGCCGCGAGGGCCGCTGGCCGTGGCGGAGCCAGAGCCACATGACGACCGCGACCGGGGCGGTGTACTCCAGCAGGAGCGCGACACTGACCTGCATGTAGGTGACGGCGTAGAAGTAGCACAGCTGCGCACCGGCGACGGCGGTGATCCCGTAGAGCGTGATCAGGCCGGCGTTGTCGCGCAGCAGGTGCCAGCGGCCACGCAGGGCCAGCAGACCGGGGACCAGGAGGACGACGGCGGCCAGGACCGTGCGCACGGTGACCGCGGCCCCGGCGCTCCACCCGGTGTCGAGCAGGCCGCGGGCGAGCGCGCCCGACATGCCGAAGCTCGCGGCGGAGCCGAGCGCGAGGAGCAGGCCGGCCGCCGTCCGGGAAGAGGTGGTGGTGTCATGGGTCAAAGCCGTCACAGTCATGACGCTAGAGCGCGCTGATGTAATGTGTCAACATGCTTTTCACGGATGACACGGACGCGGCCCTGCAGGCAGCGGTCGCCCTGGTGAACTCGACCGACGAGCCGGGCGACCCCCTCGGCTCGGTCGAGGACCTCTCCGCCTTCCTGACGGCCTGGTCCTACACCGGGCGCCACGAGGCCGGCGCCGAGGAGCTCGCGTCCCTGCGCCGGCTCCGCCCCGCCCTGCGCGAGCTGCTGCTCGCCGAGCGCGACGAGGCTGCGCAGATCGTCAACGGCATGCTCGCCCGCGCCCGCGCGCTCCCCCAGCTCCAGCGCCACGACCAGTGGGACTGGCACCTGCACGCCGTCGAGCCGGACCGGCCGCTCGACGAGCGCGTCATCGTGGAGACGGCCATGGCGATGGTCGACGTGATCCGGGCCGACGAGATGTCGCGCCTCGACCGCTGTGCCGCCGACGACTGCGACGACGTGGTGCTCGACCTGTCGCGCAACCGCTCGCGCCGCTACTGCTCGACCACCTGCGGCAACCGCGAGGCCGTCGCGGCCTACCGCGCCCGCCAGAAGGCCTGACGCCGGCGCCGCTCAGGCCAGGAAGCGCCTGAGCACCTCGAGGAAGACCTCGGGCTGTTCGGAGTGCACCCAGTGCCCGGCGCCCTTGACCAGCACCCGGCGGTTGCGGGGGAAGCGGCGGTCCATCTCCTCGGCGTGCTCGTCGGCGATGTAGTCGGAGTCCGCCCCGCCGACCCACAGCACCGGACCGTCGTACGTCGCCTCGCCGAGTGCCTCCGCGGGCCAGCCCGTGAGCCCGGGCATCGAGTCACCGAGGAGGCCCAGGTTGAGTTGCCAGTGCCATCCGTCGTCGCTGCGGCGCAGGTTCTGGAGCAGGAAGCTGCGCACCACCGGGTTCGGCACGGCCTCCCGCAGGGCGTCCTCGGCCTCGGAGCGGGACCCCAGCGCGGCCAGGTCGAGGCCCTGCATGGTCTCGATGTAGCCCACGAACTCGCGTCCGCTCGGGTACGCCACCGGCGCGACGTCGACGACCGCGAGCCGATCGACCAGCTCGGGATGGCGCAGCGCGAGGCACATCGCGATCTTGCCGCCCATCGAGTGCCCCACCAGCGCCACCGGCTCGTCACCGAGCTCGGCGGCCACCAGCTCGGCGAGCTCGAGGTAGTCGAAGGTCTCGGTCCACGGGGAACGTCCGTGGTTGGGCATGTCGAGCAGCAGGACGCGGTGCTCGGCGCTGAGCGTCTTGGCAGCCTGGGTCCAGTTCCTCCCCTGGCCGAAGAGGCCGTGGCAGAAGACGACGCGGGACCCGGTCTCGCCGAGCTCGGTGCGGTGCAGGCTCACCAGGACATCCTGACGTGCGGCTGGTGCGGCGAGGGCGAGGGGGTCGACCCGGCTCAGAAGTCGAAGCCGTCGAACATCCCGCCGATCCCGTCGCCGATGCTGCCGAACATGTCGCCGAGCCCCTCGCCCATCGCACCCAGACCGTCGCCGAGACCGTCGAAGCCGCCGCCGAAGAGCATGCCCATGAACATCCAGTCCATCGGGCCGAAGGTGCCGAAGTAGCCCTGGGCGTAGGGCTGGTAGGCGCGACCGCCCTGCCAGTAGGGCACCCGGCGCGAGCCGACCATGACCTTGCGGATGTCGGGCTCGGCGCCGGCCCGGACGCGCTCGACGTCGAGGGCGCAGGCGGGCACGTCCCGCGCAGCGCCACCGGGCGGGGTCCACGGCACGTCGGCCACCGACAGCCCGTGGCGCGGGTCGAAGAAGCAGGGCGGGCGGCGCTGCGGGAGGGGCTCGCCGGCGACACGAGCGCGCACGCACGCCATCGCGTAGCGACCGTCCTCGAGGATCTCGGTCACGTGGCGCACGTCCTCGGGACGGGTGAGTGCGGCGGCCGCGGTCTTCGCGGACTCGTAGGAGTCGAGGGCGCGCTGGTAGTCGGCGTTGGCGCCCGGGTCCAGCTGCTCCCCGGCGAGGTCGATGTCGAGGTCCTGGAGCTCCACGCCGAGCGCGGTGACGTCCTCCTCGGCGAGCCTCTTCACCGGTGCCACCTCGGCCTCGGCGCGGGCCAGCTCACGCTTCTTGCTCGACCTGCCGGCTCCCACGGCGAGCGCTGTGAGACCTCCGAGGACGACGAGCACGAGCACGAGTTCCATGCAGCCAGAGTACGCAGAACCTGCAAGAGCAGGCCGCCCATCGACCCCCGACGATGTGCGACCTGCTCCGACACGTGGCCTGTGGGCGTCGGGACCATCCCCTCGTGCGGTCCCCACGCCCGTGGCGCACGAGAAGACTCCCGCGAACCTGCGGGTGCCGGCATCCGTAGTCCTACCTATCTCTGTCGTCCGGGGCGATAGATTCGGTCCGTGCTGTCCCCCTGTCTCGGTCGTGAGGACGTCCGGCGCGCGCTGGACCGGTCGCTCGAGGAGTCGCGCTGGGTGACCGTGGTCGGTCCTCCGGGCAGCGGCAAGACGCTGCTCGTCCGCCACGCCGCACAGGGCCGGGGTGTTGCCTGGGTGGACGCGCGCGCCCTGCAC
The DNA here is from genome assembly GCF_017310035.1 of Nocardioides sp. S5. Lineage (NCBI taxonomy): Bacteria > Bacillati > Actinomycetota > Actinomycetes > Propionibacteriales > Nocardioidaceae > Nocardioides > Nocardioides sp. S5. The sequence goes on along the minus strand of NZ_CP022296.1, from coordinate 1,563,736 downwards.
GGCCTCGACGAGGTGCTCCTCGCCGCCCTGGGCAGCCTCGGCGCGGAGACCGCTCCCGGGGACACCCTGGCCGGTGCGCTCGGCCGCGCCCTCGACGGGCGCGACTGCCTGCTCGTCCTCGACGGCCTCGACCTCGACGGCACCGGCGCGGGTCCGGTCATCGAGGCGATGCTCGAGGGCACCACCGACGTCCGCGTCGTCGTGACCGCGCGCACCACGGCCGGCGAGCGGCACGAGTCCGTCGTACGCGTGGCACCGCTGCCCGTGCCCCACCAGCGTGCGCCGCTCGAGGGCCCTGCCGTCGAGCTGTTCCTGCGCGGCATCCGTGCCGCGGGCGGGCCGCTCGTCGACCTCGCCTCGCAGGCACACGAGGTACGCCGCCTGCTCAGCGCTACCGGCGGACTGCCACTCCTCATCGAACAGGTGGCGGTGCAGTCGGCGCTGGTCGGGCTCAGCAACGCGATGTCCACCGTCAGCCTCGACCAGGCCGTCGACTCCGCGCACGGCCTGCTCGACCCGTCGAGCGCCACGGCGCTGCGCCGCATCGGCCTGCTCGACTTCCCCGTCGGCCTGGGCGTGCTCGCGCACGTGCTCGACCGGTCCACCGCCGAGGCCGCCGAGCTCGCGGGCAACCTCGTGCGCCGCAGCCTGCTGGAGGTCGACCAGCGGGGTCACTTCGACATGCTCTCCCCCATCCGCGGACGGGCCCGCGCGCTCGCCGGTCCCGATGACGTCGCGGCCGTCGGCTCCGGCCTGCTCGCCTGGGCGCAGAGCCACGCCCCCGACCACGACAACTACGGCGCCGCGGACGCCGAGTGGCTGCGCGACCTTCCGGCCATGCGCCACGCCGTCCTCACCGCCTGCGCAGACCCCGCCACCCGCGCCGACGGATACTCGGTGGCGAACCGGATCTTCTCCTCCCTCTACACCTCGATGCGCGCCCGGGAGGCGCTCGAGGTCCTCGAGGGCGCGCTGTCGAGCGGCGGCGGCCCCTCGGAGATCGGCGCCCAGGTCGCGCGCCGCGCCGGCATCGCGGCCTCGGAGGTGCGTGGCACCTACGAGGGCCTCTGGCTGCTCGACCGCGCCGACGAGCACGCCTCGGCAGCGCCGCGGCCCGAGGAGCAGCTCGCCAAGACCGCCTCCATCCGCGCCGAGATGCACCTCGACGCCGGCGACACCGCCCGCGCCGAGGCGGAGGCGAAGCGGGCGATCAGCCTCGACCCCGAGGGATCGATCAGCCGCCAGGCCACCCGCACCCTCGCCGACGTCTACGCCTCCCAGGGCCGCTTCGCCGAGGCGGCCCAGGCCGTCAGCGATGCGATGCCCGCGCGGATCAGCCGTGACGAGCGCTGGATCGACCTCTCCGCGCGCACCGTCCTGGCCCGCATCGCTCTCGAGCAGGGCCGGATCGCCGAGGCGGTGGCCGGGGCCCGAGCGGTGGTGCTGGAGGCCCGTGAGCTCGCCGAGGACCGGGTCGGGCTGCTGGCCGAGACGCTGCTGCGAGGCATCGACCCCACGTGGCAGGTCAGGGACGTCGTGCGCGACACGCTGCCGTGGGCCGTACGCCTCCCCGTCCTCGCGCAGGACGGGCGCGACCTGCTCGTCGCGGGCGAGACCCAGCAGGCGGCCGGGCTCGCCGCCGACGTCGTGGCGCTTGCCGACTCCGCGCGCCTGGGTCGCGACGGCGTCGAGGCGCGACTGCTGCTCGGGCGGGCGCTGGTCGGCCTCGGCGACCTCGACCAGGCCACGACGACCTACCTGACGGCCCTCGAGAGCTGCCACACCATGCGGCTGCCGCTGCGTGCCGCGGACGTGCTCGACGGCCTCGCAGGCGTGGCGCGGGCGCGCGACCTCCCCGAGGCCCGGCTCCTGGCCGCGGCCGCCTTCGCCCTGCGTACGCCGCGCCTGGCGGTGCGCTGGGGCTACTCCGCCGACTACGACGTGGTCCCGGCGCACCGGGCGCCTGCCGAGTGGATCGACGGCGCCGAGCTCTCCGACGACGCCGTCGCGCTGGTGACGGCCGTGTTCACCCGGCCGGGCCCGGGCGCGCCGTCCGTCCTCGACGCCCTGACCGCCGCGGAGCGCCAGGTCGCCGACCGGGTGGCGCACGGGCTGACCAGCCGGCAGATCGCCGAAGAGCTCTTCGTCTCGCCGCGCACGGTCGACGCGCACCTGACCCACATCTACCGCAAGCTCGACATCAACACCCGCGCGCGCCTGGCCGCCCTCGTCGTCGACAGCCGCTGAGCCGTCGGCGGGGCTCGCCGAGTGTCGGTGGCGTGGGCCACGATGGACCGATGAGCCGGACCATCCAGGTGACCTTCGACGCCCACGACCCGGAGGCGCTCTCGCGCTTCTGGGCCGACGCGATGGGCTACGTCAACCCCGCCCCGCCCGGGCGCACGCTCGCGCCGGGCCAGGACCCCTTCGAGGCGTGGCACGCCTTCCTCGCCGAGGTGGGGGTTCCGGAGTCGGAGTGGAACTCGGCATCCGCCGCACAGGACCCCGACGGAGCGGGCCCGCGGCTGTTCTTCCAGCGCGTGCCCGAGGGCGCGAGCGCGAAGAACCGGGTGCACCTCGACCTGCGCGCCGCTCCCGGCCTCGAGGGCGAGGCGCGCATGTCGGCGCTGGAGGCGGAGTGCGACCGGCTGGTCGCGCTCGGCGCCTCGCGGGTGGAGCGGCACGAGCCCGCCCCGCCCATGACCCCCGGACACATCGTGATGACCGACCCCGAGGGCAACGTCTTCTGCCTGGACTGAGGACTGCGCCTCAGCGGGGCAGACGCAAGGGCCGTACGGCGCTCAGCGGGCGCTGTAGTCCCGGAACCCGCGGCCGGTCTTGCGGCCCAGGTAGCCCGCGGTCACCAGGTGCTCGAGCAGCGGCGCCGGGGAGAAGCCGGGCTCGCGGAACTCCAGGTAGAGCTCCTTCTGGATCGCCAGCGACACGTCGTTGCCGACCACGTCGAGGAGCTCGAAGGGACCCATCGGGAGCGCACAGCCCTGCTTCATCGCGGTGTCGATGTCGTCGGCGGTGGCGTAGTGCGCCTCGAGCATCTTCACCGCGTCGTTGAGGTAGGGGAACAGCAGCGCGTTGACGATGAAGCCGGAGCGGTCGCCGCACTTCACGGCGACCTTCCCGACGCGCTCGCACAGCGCGAGCACGGTCTCGGTGACGGCCTCGTCGGTGGCGACGGTCGAGACGACCTCGACCAGCTTCATGATCGCGGCCGGGTTGAAGAAGTGCATGCCGATGACGTCCTGGGGACGCTTGGTCACCTTGGCCATCGAGATGATCGGCAGCGACGACGTCGTGGTGGCCAGGATCGCGCCAGGCTTGCAGATCTCGTCGAGGTTCTCGAAGAGCGTGGTCTTGATCGCGAGGTCCTCCGCGATCGCCTCCACCACGATGTCGACGTCCTTGAGGTCGTCGAGCGACGTGGTACCGCGCACGCGGCCCAGCACCTCGGACTTCTGCTCCTCGGTCGCGCGACCGCGCTGGATCTGCTTGTCGAAGTTCTTGGTGATGGTCGCGACCACGCCGTCGACCTTGTCCTGGCCGCGCCCGGTGAAGAGCACGTCGTAGCCCGCCTTGGCGAAGACCTCGACGATGCCCGAGGCCATCGTGCCGGTGCCGACCACGCCGACGAGCTTGATGCTGTGGCGCAGCTGCGGCTTGTCGTCCACGCTCGGGGTCTGGGCGTCGGCGACCACGACGGGCGAGTCGGGCGCCTCGTAGGTGTAGAAGCCGCGGCCCGACTTGCGGCCGAGCAGGCCCGCGGTGACGTACTGCTTGAGGATCGGCGCGGGCGCGTGGAGGCGGTCGCGCCCCTGCTTGTACATCGTGTCGAGGATCTCGTAGGCGGTGTCGAGCCCGATCAGGTCGAGCAGCGCCAGCGGGCCCATCGGGTAGCCGCAGCCGAAGCGCATGGCGGCGTCGATGTCCTCGCGCGAGGCGTACTTGCCCTCGTACATCGCGACGGCGTGGTTGAGGTAGCCGAAGAGGAGCGTGTTGGCGATGAAGCCGGCCTTGTCGCCGCACACGACCGGGTTCTTGCCCAGGCTGCGCAGCAGGCCCTGGACGTCGGCGAGCACGTCGGGCTCGGTGACCACCGTCCGGATGATCTCGACGAGGTTCTGCACCGGCGCGGGGTTGAAGAAGTGGACGCCCACCACGCGGCCGGGCTTGGCGTTGGCGGTGGAGATCTCGGTGACGCTGAGCGAGGAGGTGTTGGTGGCGAGCACCGCGTCCGGGCGCACGATGTCGTCCAGCGCACGGAAGATCGACTTCTTGACCTCGAGCGACTCCACGACCGCCTCGACGACGAGGTCGGCGACGGCCAGGTCGGCCATGTCGGTGGTGAGGGTGATCCGGCCGAGGAGCTGGGCCTGCTGCTCGGGCGTCATCTTCTCGCGCTTCACCGCACGGCCGGTCGAGTGCTCGAGGTGCTCGCGACCGCGCTGGACGCCCGCGTCGTTCTGCTCGACGCCGATGACGGTGAAGCCGTTGCGGGCGAAGACCTCGGCGATACCGGCGCCCATCGTGCCGAGGCCGATCACGCCGACGGTGCTGAACTCGCGGGTAGTTTCGTCGCTCATGGACGCATGCTCCCACGCGGGCGATCCCCGGTGGGTGTGGGAACCGTCACTCCCCGGAGGCTTCCCCCACGGGGGTCGAGGGGCGTACGACGACCACCTGGTCGCCCGGACGGACCGGTCCGGGGCGCACCACCTTGGCGCACAGCCCGCGCAGGCGCCGCGGCTTGCCCTCGGGGCCGTTGACGAAGCCCATCGCGTCCTTGCCGAAACGCGCGATGAACTTCCCGCAGCCGTTGTGCGGCTGGTCGGTCACCACGATCACGGCGCCGTCGGGGCCACCGATGTGCAGCTCGCTCCACGCCGGCAGGTGGTCGTGCGAGAGGTCGAGGTCGAGGAACATCTGGTCGCCGGCCAGCGCCTCGCGCTCCGGGTCCTGGGCCAGGAACTCCACGAGCCGGTGGTTCATCAGGTTGAGCTGCATGTCGGGGTGCGCCGACCCGTCCGGCGTACGCCGGCTTCCGCGCTCGGCCCACGTGTCCCCCACCAGACCCTCGGCGAGGTCGAGGTGGCCGACCTCCAGCACCTCGCGCTCCCCCGGCGCCGGCCGACGGATGACGGCGCGAAGGGTGCCGACCTCGCGCGGCGCGGCGTCGAGGACCGGGAGGAAGTCGGCGAGGTCCGCGGCGGTGCGGTGCGAGCGCAGCACGCGGCGAACGAGCACGTGGCCGGGCTCCTCGCGCATCGCGGACAGCGGACCCGGCAGCGGCTCGTCGCGCGGGATCGCGGCGAAGCCGAGGTCGGCGTACGCCGTCGCCTCGGGGCCGGCGAAGGGCAGGGCCGTCAGCTGGCCGTGGCCCTTGACGGCGAGCCGCTCGCAGGCCGCATCGACCAGCGCACGCGCGGTGCTCCCGTCGAGGTCGACGCCGGGCGCGAGGCGGGCGAGGTGGGCGTGCCCGTCGAGGAGGTCCACGCGGGCGTGGCCGAGGGCGGGGTCGCCTGCCACCACGACGAACCCGGGCCCGTGGGAGGCGTCCTCGATGCCGAGGTGCGCGAGGTCGCGCTGCCGCGCGGGACGTACTGCGTGGTCGGTCACGGGGCCACTGTAGATTCGCCCGTCGTGAGGATCGTCGTCGCGCGCTGCCAGGTGGACTACGCAGGACGGCTCTCGGCCCACCTGCCCCTCGCCACCCGTGTCCTGATGCTCAAGTCGGACGGGTCGGTGTTGATCCACTCCGACGGCGGGTCCTACAAGCCGCTCAACTGGATGTCGCCGCCGTGCACGGTCCGCGAGGGCGTGTCCGAGGACGGCCGCCCCGAGTGGCTGGTGAGCGCCACCAAGTCCGACGACACCCTGCGCATCCTCATCGACGAGGTCCTCCACGACACCTCGCACGACCTCGGCATCGACCCCGGTCTGCAGAAGGACGGCGTCGAGAAGCACCTCCAGGAGCTGCTCGCCGAGCACCCGACGAGCCTGGCTGCGGGGCTGACTCTGGTGCGCCGCGAGTTCATGACCGCCATCGGCCCCGTCGACCTGATGTGCCGCGACGCCGACGGGCTCTCGGTCGCGGTGGAGATCAAGCGGCGCGGCGACATCGACGGCGTCGAGCAGCTGACCCGCTACCTCGACCTGCTCAACCGTGACCCCGCGCTGACCCGCAAGGGGGCGGTGCGCGGCATCTTCGCCGCCCAGGAGATCAAGCCGCAGGCCCGCGTGCTGGCGACCGACCGCGGCATCGCCTGCGCCCTGGTCGACTACGACGCGCTGCGCGGGATGGACGACGCGGAGCACCGGCTCTTCTAGCCGGTCGCGCGGCCTCGCCGCAGCACCTCGACGAGCAGGTGGGCGTAGCCCCGCGCGTCGTCGATCGCGCGGTGGGTGTGCTCGACCTCGCCGAACCACTCGCTGGGCAGGTCGTGCACGGAGAAGGTGGCGGGATCGCCGCCGGTGACCCCGCAGGCGAGGCTCTTGAGGCACAGGCCGGCGCCGTGGAAGAGGCGGTCGGTCTCGTCGGGCCCCTGCGCCAGCCCGTACGCCGTGAACCGCCGCAGGTAGGAGTCGACGTACGTCCCGTCGAAGCCGAGCGGCGAGGCGACGAACTCGCGCTCCTCGCCCAGTCCCTGCACCCACGACACGAAGTCGGCCATCACCTCCGGCACCGGGCGTGCCCCCTCCGTGGCAGCGGCCAGCACCTCGGGCGGCTGCGAGAGCCACCACGCCCAGGTGTGGGGGTGGGGCTGGGCGCCCGGGAGCCGCTCGAGCACGGCCTCGAACTCGCCCACCTGCTCGCCGGACGCGGTCACCGCGACCGAGGCCAGGGCGAGCATCGAGTGGGCGCCGGGGACGAACCCGTCGACCTCGATGTCCGTCACGACGTAGATGCGACCTGCGTCCCGGGAGGCTGCCATGCCGTTACCCTCGCACGGTGCCCGAGATCCTGCCTGACCGCATCTTCCACATCGCCACCGACGCGGACTGGCGCCGCACCCTGGAGACGGGCACCTACTCCACCTCCACCGTGGGCCGCACCCTGGAGGAGGAGGGCTTCATCCACGCCTCGAGGCGCGAGCAGGTGCAGGGCGTCTTCGACCGCTACTACCGCGGCCTCGGCGAGCACCTGGTCCTGCTGACCATCGACCCGGCGCGTCTCACCGGCGCGGAGGTCCGCGTCGAGGCGGTCGGCGACGACACCTACCCCCACGTCTACGGCCCGATCAACCGCAGTGCGGTCGTCGACGTGGCTCCCCTCGACCGCCGCGGAGGCACCGAGACGCTGATGTCGCTGTGGATCAAGGGGATGGCCTCGCGGATGGGCGTCGCGCTGGTCGTGATGGCACTCGTGGCCGTGGTCGTGCTGGTGGCGGCGCTCAGCTGAGGGGCTGGTCGGCCCACGACCGGGCCACCCAGCCGTCCGCATCGCCCTCGAGGGCGACGACCCCGCAGTTCGGCATCGGCACGTCGCGCGAGTGGCTCAGCGCGAGGTTGCGCGCCAGGGCGGACAGGGCCATGCACATCACGCCCCCGTGGCTGACGACCAGCACCGACTCCCCGCGGTGCGCGTCGGCGATCTCCTCCAGCACCGCGGTGTAGCGCTGGACCACGTCCTCGCCGCTCTCCCCACCGGGGATCCGCGCGGTGAGGTCCCCGTCGAGCCAGGCCGCGAAGGTCTCCGCGAAGGGGTCGGGGTCACCGGTCGTGCCGGCGGCGTGGCCGACGCCGAACTCGCGCAGCCCCGTGCGTACGACGACGTGGGCACCGAGCGCGGCCGCCACGATCTCGCCGGTCTGCACGGCGCGGGCCATGTCGCTGGTCCACACGCGGGATATGCGTTCGGGCGCCAGCCGCTCGGCGAGCGCCCGCGCCTGCTCGCGCCCCAGCGGGCTCAGCCAGCCCCCGGCATCGCTCAGCAGCTCGCTCTCGTAGACGGCCTCGCCGTGCCGGGCCACGAACACCCGGGCGGCGCACTGGAGGTCACTCACCGGCCAACCCCACCACGTCGGCGGCGCAGCCCCACGACAGCGTCACGCCCGCGCCCCCGTGGCCGTAGGTGTGGATCACGTCGCCGACCCGCTCGAGCCGGACCGTGGGGCGGACGGGACGCAGCCCGACCTTGTGCCGCAGGACCCGCGCGCCCTCCAGCTCCGGCACGAGCGCGGTCGCGCGGCGCAGGACCGCCTCGGCCGTCGCGGGGTCCGGGGTGCGGCTCCACTCCCCCTCCTCTGCCGTGCCGCCGACGACGATCTCGCGCGAACGCGGGACCACGTAGGTCGGTCCGTCCGCGTCGAGCGTCCACCGCTCGAGGCCGACCTGCTCGAGGACGACCACCTGCCCCCGCACGGGCGTCACGGAAGGATCGGCACCGAAGTGCCGTGCGCCCAATCCGGTCGCGTCGACCACGAGCGTGCCGTCGGCGGGCAGCGCGGACAGGTTCATCCGCGTCAGCGTGCCGCCGAGCTCCTCGACGCGGGCCTTGAGCCAGCGGAGGTGGACCGGCATGTCCACGACCGGGCTCACGAAGGTCCAGCCGTCGGTGTAGCCGGGAGGCAAGGCGGTCTCGCGGTCCAGCGACGGCACGGCCGCGCGCCACCACGGGTCGGGCTGCGGGGTGCGCAGCACCTCGGTCCCGGTGAGCATCCGCACGCCCGTGCGCTCGTCGCGAGCCAGGTCGGCGAACACCGCGTACGACGTCGCGGCCCAGGCGGTGACCCGGTCCTGCGGCAGCGCGCGGTAGGGGTACCAGAGCGCGGCGGCCACCACGGACGTCGTCTCCAGCGGCAGGTCGCGCGCCACGATGTCGACACGATGGCCGGCCTCCAGCAGTCGCACCGCGCAGGTCAGCCCGACGACACCGGCCCCGACGACGATCACACGCCCCATGGGGCCAGTGTGTCAGCCCGAGGCGCCGGCCTGGCGCGGAGCGGTCGCGTCCTCACCCTCTGCGCCGTGCTCGCGGGCGACGTACTCCTCGATGTCGTCGTGGTTGCGCCTCACCACTGCGAGCAGGTCGCTCATGGTCGCGACCTCCTCGACCTGCTCCTTGATGAACCACTGCATGAACTGCTCGGAGGCGAAGTCGCTCTCCTCCCGCGCGATGCGCAGCAGGCCGTTGATCTGGTCGGTGACCGTCCGCTCCTGCGCCAGCGCCAGCTCGACGGGCGCGACGAGGTCGGCGAAGAGCGAGGTGGGGGCGGCGACGGCCGGGATGGTGACCTCGGCGTCGGTGTCGAGGAGGTACTGGACCATCATCATCGCGTGGCTGCGCTCCTCGAGCGCCTGGTCGTAGAAGAAGGCCGCCATGCGGGGCATGGTCAGCGCGTCGTAGTAGATCGCGCACGCGAGGTACTGGTTGTGCGCGGACAGCTCGTTGCCGATCTGGGCGTTCAGCTGCTCGACGAAGCGGGGGGCGGGCACGGCGGCCTCCTGGTCGGTGGGGCCCTCAGGCCGCGAGGGTCTTCTTCTTGTCCTTGTCCTGCTGGAGCTTCTTGGTCTTCACGAGCTTGCGCTTGTGGACCGTGTAGCCCTCGGGCAGCGTGCCGTCCTTGAGCATCCTCAGGGGGCATCGACCGCACTTGGTGCGGGAGACGCAGCACTTCTTCTTGGGCAGCTTGGCGACCTTGCCGGTCGACGCGCCGGACTTATTGGTACCACCCTTGCTCTTCTTGCCCACGCCGCGACGATAGCAGAATCCTTAGGGCAGCCTAACCTCAGTCCAAGCCGTTGGCCGCGCGGATCACGTCGACGATGCCGCCCATGATCTCGGTCAGCCCGTAGTCCTTCGGCGTGTAGACCGCCGCGACCCCGAGCTCGCGCAGCCGCCGGCCGTCGGCGTCGGGGATGATCCCGCCGACGATGACCGGCAGGTCGCCCAGGCCGGCCTCGGCGAGCCCGTCGAGGACGTCGGGCACCAGCTCCATGTGCGAGCCGGACAGGATCGACAGCCCGATGCAGTGCACGTCCTCGGCCACGGCCGCGGCCACGATCTGTTGCGGCGTGAGCCGGATGCCCTGGTAGATGACCTCGAACCCGGCGTCGCGGGCGCGTACGGCGACCTGCTCGGCGCCGTTGGAGTGTCCGTCGAGCCCCGGCTTGCCGACGAGCAGGCGCAGCCGGCCACCCAGCTCCTCGCCGGTCGCCCGAACCCGCTCGCGCACCGCGACCAGATCGGCCCCCGCCTCGGCCACCACGGCGCCGGAGACCCCGGTCGGGCCGCGGTACTCGCCGAAGACCTCACGGAGGGTGGCGGCCCACTCCCCCGTGGTGGCGCCGGCGCGCGCCGCGACCAGCGTCGGGGCCATCAGGTTCGCGTCGGTCTTCGCGGCCTCGGCCAGCGCCTCCAGCGCCTCGGTGACCTCCGCCTCGTCCCGCTGCTGCTTCCACGCCTCGACGCTCGCGAGCGCGCTCCGCTCCGCCTCGGGGTCGGCCGCCATGATCGCGCCGTCGAGGTCCGCGGTCAGCGGCGACGGCTCGGTCGACTCGAACTTGTTGACGCCGACGATGATCTCCTCGCCGGACTCGATGCGGGCACGCCGCGCGGCGTGGGAGGACACCAGCTCGGACTTCATGTAGTCGACGGCGGCGATCGCCCCACCCATCTCCTGCACCCGGTCGATCTCGGCCCTCGCGCCCTCGACCAGCTCGGCGACCTTGGCCTCGATGACGTGCGAGCCGTCGAAGATGTCGTCGTACTCGAGCAGGTCGGACTCGAAGGCGAGCACCTGCTGCAGCCGCAGCGACCATTGCTGGTCCCACGGGCGCGGCAGTCCCAGCGCCTCGTTCCAGGCGGGCAGCTGGAGCGCGCGGGCACGGGCGTTCTTGGACAGCGTCACGCCGAGCATCTCCAGCACGATGCGCTGGACGTTGTTCTCCGGCTGCGCCTCGGTGAGCCCGAGGGAGTTGACCTGCACGCCGTAGCGGAAGCGACGCATCTTCGGGTCCTGGACGCCGTAGCGGTCGCGGGTGATCTCGTCCCAGAGCTGGGCGAAGGCCCGCATCTTGCAGGTCTCCTCCACGAACCGGACGCCGGCGTTGACGAAGAACGAGATGCGGCCGACGACCTTCTCGAAGTCCTCCTCCGACACCTGTCCGGCGGCCTTCACCTCGTCGAGCACGGCGATGGCCGTGCTGAGCGCGTAGGCGAGCTCCTGCGTCGGCGTCGCCCCGGCCTCCTGGAGGTGGTAGCTGCAGATGTTGATCGGGTTCCACTTCGGGATCTGGTGGACCGTGTAGGCGATCATGTCGGCGATGAGCCGCATCGAGGCCTCGGGCGGGAACGCGTAGGTCCCGCGGGAGAGGTACTCCTTGATGATGTCGTTCTGGGTCGTGCCGGCGAGCTGCCCGGCGACCTCCTCGGGCGAGAGGTCGCCCCCCGGAACGGCTCCAGCCTGCTCCTCGGCGACCACTTGGTAGAGAGCGAGCATCCACATCGCGACCGCGTTGATGGTCATCGAGGTGTTCATCTCGGTCAGCGGGATCCCGGCGAAGAGCTTGCGCATCTCGCCCAGGTGCGGGACCGGTACGCCGACCTTGCCGACCTCGCCGCGGCTCAGCGGGCTGTCGGGGTCGTAGCCGGTCTGCGTGGGCAGGTCGAACGCCACGCTGAGGCCGGTCTGGCCCTTGGCCAGGTTGGTGCGGTAGAGCGCGTTGGACGCCTCGGCGGTGGAGTGGCCGGCGTACGTGCGCATCACCCAGGGCCGGTCTTTGGCCGGACGCTCCGATTCGGTCATGGCGTCAGGTTAGGACTCCGGTTACCCGTCAGTCACCGGTTGGGCGTGTGACGGATGCCTCAGACCGCCCCGGCCTCAGGCCGTGGCAGCGACGCGCTCGACCTCGATCGCATGCGCCAGCCGGGTCAGGTGGGCCATCCGCCGCACGGTCGGTCCGGGGTTGCGGACCGTCAGGTGGTGCCCGGAGAGCCAGGCGTGACGGGTGGCCACGGCGAGGAGCCGGAGCGCGGTGGCGTCGATCGTGGTCACGTCGCTCATGTCGACGACGACGTCGTAGTCGCCGGACTCGAGGCAGGCGTAGATCGCGTTGCGCACCTCACCGGTGCTGCGGACGTCGAAGGCTCCGTGCAGCACCAGCGTGGACCCGTCCCAGGTGATCTCCATCGGGTGCTCCTCTCGACGTCCCCCGACGCCGCTGCGTGACCAGTGTCACTCCTACAGACGTAGTTGTACCCCGCCCGGTTGCGTCCATGCTTCACCTTTTTCGGCGAGTCACCGCCGGGCGCGCTCCTGGCGGGCGCGGCAGTAGGCTCCCGGACATGGTCAACCTGACGCGCATCTACACCCGCACCGGCGACGCCGGACGCACCCGGCTCGGCGACATGAGCGAGACCTCGAAGACCGACCTGCGCCTCGAGGCGTACGCCTGCGTCGACGAGGGCAACGCCCACATCGGCGTCGCGCTGGCGCACGGGGGCCTCGACGAGGACGTCGTCGCGGTGCTCACCCACGTGCAGAACGACCTCTTCGACGTCGGCGCCGACCTCTGCACCCCCGTGGTGCCCGACCCGGAGTACCCGCCCCTGCGCATCGAGCAGGACTACGTCGACCGCCTCGAGCAGTGGTGCGACCACTACAACGAGTCGCTGCCGGCGCTGCGCTCCTTCATCCTCAACGGCGGCACGACCGCGGCAGCGCACCTGCACGTGGCGCGCACCGTCGTACGCCGCGCGGAGCGGGCCGGCTGGGCGGCGTGGGACGAGCACGAGGAGACGATGAACCCGCTGTCGATCACCTACCTCAACCGGCTCTCGGACCTGCTGTTCATCCTCGCCCGCCACGCCAACCGCGAGAACGGCGACGTGCTGTGGGTGCCGGGCGGGGAGCGCTCGAGCTAGCCGACCGGGCTGGTCTCGCGGTCGTCGCGACCCTCGCGCGCCGCGGGGACCACCAGCGCCGCCGGCATCAGCAGGACGGCCACCACCAGCAGCGCCTTGAGGGTGCCGACCTCGTCGCCGACGAAGCCCAGCAGGGGCGGGCCGGCGAGGAACGCGGCGTAGCCGATCGTCGACACCACGCTGACGCGCGCGGCAGCGTGGCGCGGGTCGTCGGCGGCGGCGCTCATGCCGACCGGGAAGCCGAGCGAGGCACCCACGCCCCAGAGCACGATGCCGGTCACCACCAGGGCGGGCTGCTCGGCCAGCACGATGAGCAGCACCCCCGCACCGGCCAGCGCCATCGTGCTCCACAGCACCGCGACCCGACCGAACCGGTCGATGAGCCCGGTGCCGGCAATGCGACCGGCCGTCATGGCCAGCACGAAGACGGCGAAGCCGCCGACGCCCACCGAGTGCGACACGTCGTGCCCGTCGACCAGGGCGACCGCGAGCCAGTCGTTGGCGGTGCCCTCGGTCATCGCGAGCGCCAGCACCATCACGCCGATGAGGAGCGTGCGCGGCTCGAGCCAGGCACGGGCCGCGGAGGTCCGGTGCTCCTCGGGCGTCTCGACCACCGGCAGGAAGGCCGGCGACGAGCGCCACACCAGGACGACGGACAGGAGCACGATGCCGACGAGGTGCGCCACCGCCGGCACGCCGAGCTCGATGAGCAGCACGCCCAGGAGCGCGCCCACCACGGTGCCGCCGCTGAAGCCGGCGTGGAAGCGCGGCATGATCGTGCGGCGCAGGCCGCGCTCGACCTCGGCGCCCTCGACGTTCATCGCCACGTCCCACACGCCGATGCCCAGGCCGTACACGAAGAGCCCGGCGACGGTCACCCACAGCAGGTTGCCCAGCCCGAGCGCGGCGGCCAGCATGCCGACGGTCGCTGCCGCGGCACCCACCCGGACGACCTGGACGGTCCCCCAGCGGGTGATGACCGCGCCGGTCGTGGGCAGCGCCAGCAGGGAGCCCATGGCGATCGAGAGCAGCACCAGCCCGAGCTGGCCGTTGGTCAGCCCGAAGCTCGACCGCACCTCGGGGATCCGGGAGACCCAGCTGGCGAAGACCAGCCCGTTGAGGAAGAACGTCAGGCCGACAGCATTGCGGGCAGCGGTCAGGGTGGGCACAGGAGCTCCTCGGCGCGCGGACGCTGGCGGCGTACGGCGAATCGTTTCGATCGAATCGATTCGATGCTAGCCTCTCCCCCGTGTCCGGTCCAACCCGCGCCCCCACCCTGGCCGACGTCGCCGCCTCCGCCGGGGTCTCGCTCTCGACCGCCTCCCTCGCCTTCTCGGGCAACAAGCCGGTCTCGGCCACGACACGCGAGCGGGTGCTCGCGGCCGCCGCCGAGCTCGGCTACTCCGGCCCGAACCCGCTCGCCCGCAACCTGCGCCAGGGCCGCAGCGGCGTCGTCGGCATCGCCGTCGGCCAGCTGAGCACGGCCTTCCGCGACCCCGCCGCCCTGGCGATGCTCGACGCGGTGTCGGAGGTCCTCGGCGCGGCCGGGCTCGGACTGCTGCTGATGAGCGACGACGACGAGCACGCGCGACTCCCCCTGGACGCCGTCATCTACGACATCTGCGGGCGTGAGACGTGGGCGGCGTACGCCGACCTGGTGGCCCGCGACGTGCCGCTGGTCGTGGTGGAGGGACCCGAGTGGCCCGGCTCGACCTACATCGACATCGAGCACCGCGTCGGATCGGGCGCGCTCGCGGAGCACCTGCACGCGCTGGGCCACCGTGACGTCGCCACGGTGACGCTGGCGGCCTCCCACCCGCAGCGCGAGCGCGAGGCCGGGCTGCGCGACGTCTTCCCGGACGCCCGGGTCCTGGGGGCGTGCGAGAGCGACGTCGCCGCCGCCCAGTCCCTCGTCGCCCACCACCTCGACGACCGCGGTCCGGTGACCGCGATCGTGTGCCAGAGCGACGTGCAGGCCGCCGGCGTGGTCCTCGAGGCGCGCCGTCGCGGCCTCCGGGTGCCCGAGGACCTGAGCGTGGCGGGGTTCGACGGGGTGGCCACCCCGTGGCTCGACCTGGAGCTGACCACCGTCGTGCAGCCGTTGGCCGACAAGGGACGCGCGACGGCCGAGGCCGTGCTGGGTCGCATCGCGGGCGTGAGCGTCACCGACGTGCTGCTCCCGGTCGCGCTGCGGGTCGGCGACTCGACCGGACCTGCCTGAGCCCGGACCGGAAGAGGGGTCGGGTCAGCGACGGTTCCAGTCGGTGCCGGGCGGCCCGGACTCCAGCCACGACTGGAAGCCGGTGAGCGAGGCCTCGCTCATGGCGATCTCCAGCGGTTCTCCGTCGTAGTGGCACGAGGCCACCAGGTGCCCGTCGTAGAGCGACACCTCCTCGGGCCCCTCCGGCGAGCGCCGACCGGAGTAGTCCAGGAGGTCGCGGGCCCAGACCCGCTTGGGGCGGGGCGAGAGCGAGAAGATCCGGAACCACTCCAGCGACTGGCCGGAGTAGCGCCCGATGCCGAGGAGCCAGCCCCGACCGGGGCGCTCGGTGCGCACGCGGTAGCTGAGCTCGAAGGTGCCGCCGTGGCGCGCGAGCAGGCGCCGCCGCACGATCAGTGAGATGCCGTAGAGCAGCGCAAGGAGAAGGACGAGCCCGACGAGGTCGAGCACCCACTCCCAGACCGGCATCCACACCTCCCACCAACGCCCCCGAAACAGGTGAGCGCACGAACCCTGCGGTTCGTGCGCTCACCCTAGCGGTCGTGCGGGAGGACTCCGTCAGGAGGCCCGCTCCGCGGCACGGATCCGTGCCTCGGCGCGGCGTACGGCCTCCTGCGCGGCGTCGTCGTCCTCGCCCGAGCTCTTGGCCCGCTCGAGGTCCTGACGCGCCTTCTCCAGGTCGATCTCGTGCGACATCTCGGCGCGCTCCGACAGGATCGAGACGCGGTTGTCGGCCACCGACAGGAAGCCGGCGTCGACGGCTGCGACCCAGGTCTCGCCCTCGACGGTCTGCACGTCCACGACGCCCTCGATGATCGAGGACAGCAGCGGCGCGTGGTTCGGCAGGATGCCGACGTCGCCCTCCGTGGTGCGGGCGATGACCATGGTGGCCTGGCCCGACCACACGAGCCGGTCGGCAGCGACCAGCTCGACCTGCAGGAGGGTGTCGCCTGCGTCCGCCATCAGAGGCTCTTCTGGATCTCGGCCCACTTCTGCTCGACGTCGTCCAGACCGCCGCACATGAAGAAGGCCTGCTCGGCCACGTGGTCGTACTCGCCGTCGGCGATCTTGTTGAACGCCTCGATGGTGTCGGCCACCGGGACGGTCGAACCCTCGATGCCGGTGAACTGCTTGGCGACGTAGGTGTTCTGCGACAGGAAGCGCTGGATGCGGCGCGCCCGCGACACGATGACCCGGTCCTCCTCGGAGAGCTCGTCGACACCGAGGATCGCGATGATGTCCTGGAGCTCCTTGTTGCGCTGAAGGATCTGCTTGACCCGCACCGCGCAGCGGTAGTGGTCCTCGCCGATGTACTGCGGGTCGAGGATGCGCGAGGTCGACGTCAGCGGGTCCACGGCCGGGTAGATGCCGAGCGAGGCGATCTCGCGCGACAGCTCGGTCGTGGCGTCCAGGTGGGCGAACGTCGTGGCCGGGGCCGGGTCGGTGTAGTCGTCGGCGGGGACGTAGATCGCCTGCAGCGACGTGATCGAGTGACCACGCGTCGAGGTGATGCGCTCCTGCAGCTGACCCATCTCGTCGGCCAGGTTGGGCTGGTAGCCCACGGCGGACGGCATGCGGCCGAGCAGCGTGGAGACCTCGGAGCCGGCCTGGGTGAAGCGGAAGATGTTGTCGATGAAGAGCAGCACGTCCTGCTTCTGCACGTCGCGGAAGTACTCCGCCATCGTCAGCGCCGACAGGGCCACGCGCAGACGCGTGCCCGGCGGCTCGTCCATCTGGCCGAAGACGAGGGCGGTCTGGCCGAGGACGCCGGCCTCCTCCATCTCGACGATGAGGTCGTTGCCCTCACGGGTGCGCTCGCCGACACCGGCGAACACCGACACACCGCCGTGGTCCTTCGCGACTCGCGCGATCATCTCCTGGATGAGCACGGTCTTGCCGACGCCGGCACCACCGAACAGGCCGATCTTGCCGCCCTGCACGTAGGGGGTGAGCAGGTCGATGACCTTGATGCCGGTCTCGAACATCTGGGTCTTGGACTCCAGCTGGTCGAAGGCCGGCGCCTTGCGGTGGATGCCCCAGCGCTCGGCGGGCTCGAAGGTCTCGCCCTCCTCGAGGTTGAGCACGTCGCCGGTGGTGTTGAACACCTTGCCGAGCGTCGCGTCGCCCACGGGGACCGTGATCGACTCACCCGTGTCGACGACCTGGCCGCCGCGCACGAGGCCGTCGGTCGGCTTCATGGAGATGGCGCGGACCATGCCGTCACCGATGTGCTGGGCGACCTCGAGGATGATCGACTTGGTCTCGCCGCTCAGCTCGAACTCGTGCGTGAGCGCGTTGTAGATCGGGGGCATCGCGTCGGACGGGAACTCGATGTCCACGACCGGGCCGATGACGCGGGCGATGCGGCCCACGCCGCCTGCCGAGGTGGTCTCGGCGGACTCGTTGATGGTGGCAGTCATATCTCATTCACTCCCGGCTTGTGCGTCGGCCAGCGCGTTGACGCCACCGACGATCTCGCTGATTTCCTGTGTGATGCCAGCCTGGCGAGCCTGGTTGGCGATGCGCTTGTACTTCTTGATGAGCTCGTCCGCGTTGTCCGTGGCCGACTTCATCGCCTTCTGACGGGCGGCCAGCTCGGAGGCGGCCGCCTGCAGCAGGGCGAAGAAGATCCGGCTCTGGACGTAGCGCGGCAGCAACGAGTCGAGCACGTCGCTGGGCGAGGGCTCGAACTCGTAGAGCGGCAGCAGGTCGCCCGCCTCGGGCGGCTCGGTGCCCTCCACGACCTCGAGCGGCAGGAGGCGTACGGCGGTCGGCTCCTGGCTGAGCATGGAGCGGAACCGCGTGTAGACCACGTGCACCTCGTCGACGTCCGCGATGTCGTCACCCTCCTCTGCGAGGAAGCTGGCGATCAGGGTGGCGCCGATCTCGGCCGCCACGTCGTACGTCGGCTGGTCGGAGAAGCCCGTCCACGACTGCGCCACCCGGCGCTGACGGAACTTGAAGTAGGCCTCGGCCTTGCGACCGGAGGTGTAGAGGTCGACGTCCTTGCCCTCGCCCTTGAGCTTCTCGATGAGCCGCTCGGCCTCCTTGAGCACGCTCGAGGAGTAGGCGCCGGCGAGACCGCGGTCGGAGGTGACGATCAGGATCGCCGCCTTCTTCGGGTTCTCCGGCTCGAGGGTGAGGGCGTGGTCGACGTTGGAGAACGTCGCCACGGCCGACACCGCGCGGGTGAGCTCACGGGCGTACGGCGCTGCGGCCTGGGCCCGCTGCTGCGCCTTGATGATGCGGGACGCGGCGATGAGCTCCATGGCACGCGTGATCTTCTTCATCGACTCCGTCGACTTGATCCGCGCGCGGTACTCGCGTACCGAGAGAGCCATTGCGTCAGCCTCGCTTCTGCTTGACGATCTGCTCCTGCTCGACGTCCTCGTCCTCGAGGGCGACGTGCTCTTCCTTGCCGGCCTTGATGCTCTGGCCGTCGGAGGTCTCGAACTGGTCGAGGAAGGAGTCGTAGGCCTGCGCGAGCTGGTCCTCGGTGGAGTCCTCGAACTTCGAGGTCTCCCGGATGCCCGCGAGGATGCCCTCGTGGCTGCGGCGCAGGTAGTCGAGGAACTCGTTCTCGAAGCGGAGCACGTCCTCGGTGGGCACCTTGTCCAGGCGACCCGAGGTGCCGGTCCACAGCGAGACGGTCATCTCCTCGACCGGGTAGGGCGAGTACTGCGGCTGCTTGAGCAGGGCCATCAGGCGCTGGCCGCGGTCGAGCTGCTGGCGCGAGGCGGCGTCGAGGTCGGAGGCGAACATCGCGAACGCCTCCATCGCGCGGAACTGCGCGAGGTCGACCTTGAGCGAGCCGGTCACGGCCTTCATGGCCTTCGTCATCGCCGAGCCGCCCACGCGCGAGACCGAGACGCCCACGTCGATGGCGGGGCGCTGGTTGGCCGCGAACAGGTCCGACTGCAGGAAGATCTGGCCGTCGGTGATCGAGATGACGTTGGTCGGGATGAACGCCGAGACGTCGTTGGCCTTGGTCTCGATGATCGGCAGGCCCGTCATCGAGCCCTTGCCCATCTCGTCGGAGAGCTTGGCGCAACGCTCGAGCAGCCGGCTGTGCAGGTAGAAGACGTCACCCGGGTAGGCCTCGCGGCCCGGCGGGCGACGCAGCAGCAGCGACACGGCGCGGTAGGCCTCGGCCTGCTTGGTCAGGTCGTCGAACACGATGAGGACGTGCTTGCCGTCGTACATCCAGTGCTGGCCGATGGCCGAGCCGGTGTAGGGGGCGAGGTACTTGAAGCCGGCGGAGTCGGAGGCGGGGGACGCCACGATGGTGGTGTACTCCAGGGCGCCGGCCTCCTCGAGGGCGCCACGCACGGCGGCGATGGTCGAGCCCTTCTGACCGATCGCGACGTAGATGCAGCGCACCTGCTTGTCCGGGTCGCCGGACTCCCAGTTGGCCTTCTGGTTGATGATCGTGTCGATGGCGATGGTGGTCTTGCCGGTCGAACGGTCACCGATGATGAGCTGGCGCTGGCCGCGGCCGATGGGCGTCAGGGCGTCGATCGCCTTGATGCCCGTCGCGAGCGGCTCGTGCACCGACTTGCGCACCATGACGCCGGGCGCCTGCAGCTCGAGCGCGCGGCGGCCCTCGAGCGGGGTGATCTCGCCGAGGCCGTCGATCGCGGTGCCGAGCGGGTCGACCACGCGGCCGAGGTAGCCGTCGCCGACGGGGACCGAGAGGATCTCGCCCGTACGCCGTACGACCTGGCCCTCCTCGATCTTGTCGAAGTCACCCAGGACCACGACACCGACCTCGCGGGTGTCGAGGTTCAGCGCGATGCCGAGCGTGCCGTCCTCGAACTCGAGCAGCTCGTTGGCCATGACCGAGGGCAGGCCGCTGACGCGAGCGATGCCGTCGGCGGCCTCCGCGACCGTGCCGACCTCTTCCTTGGCCGCCGTGTCGGGCTCGTAGTCCGACACGAAGCGCTGAAGCGCGTCCCGGATCTCGTCCGGACGGATGGACAGCTCCGTCATTTCATTCACCTGTTCTCTGGGTCTGCTGGAGTCTTGGATGTCTGGGGGCGTCAGCCGGCGAGCCGGCGACCGGCTTCGTCGAGGCGGCTGGAGACCGTCCCGTCGATGACGTCGTCACCGATCTCGACGCGGATGCCACCGATGACCTCGGGGTCGACGATGACGTTGAGGTGAACCTCGCGGCCGTGGGACCGCGCGAGTGCGGCGGCCAGGCGGTCGCGGTCCGCGTCGGCGAGCGGACGGGCGACGCGTACGGTCGCCACTCCCTCACCGCGGACCTCGGCCGCCACCTTCTGGTAGGCCGCGAGGGCGACCGCCACGGTGCGGTGGCTCCCGGACAGCGACTGCTGCACGAGCGCCACCGTGGCGGGGAGGACCTTGTCGCCGAGCAGCTCGGTGACCAGCGCAGCCTTGTCGGAGCGGCTGCGGGCCGGGTCGGAGAGCGCGTCGCGCAGCTCCGGGTTGGCCTGCACGAGACGACCCACTGCGAAGACCTCGTCCTCGAGGCGGTGGGCGTGGTCGCCGGTGGAGCGCACCGTCGCGACCACGCCGAGCTGCTCGAGGGTGTCGCTCAGGTCACGACCCGAGGTCCACCGCTGTGCGACGGCGGTCGTCACCACGGTCAGGGCCTCCGGGGAGACCTTGTCGGCGAGCACGCTGCGCAGCAGGTCGGCCTTGGCCTCGCCGCGCAACGACACGTCGGTGGCGACGCGGCGCAGGCCCGGCTCGGCGCGGAGCAGGTCCGCCGTCCCGAACAGGTCCTGGCCCACCCGGCCCAGGTCGCCGGTGCTCGGGAGCACTTCGGCGGCCACGGCGTAGGCGTCTGCGGACGCACCTCGCATCATCAGTTGACGCTCCCCGTGGTGGTGCCGTTCTGCGCCTCGAGGTCGGTGAGGAACCGCTCGACGACGCGGCTCTGACGAGCCTCGTCCTCCAGGCTCTCGCCCACGATGCGTCCGGCCAGGCCGGTCGCGAGCGCGCCCACCTCGGCACGGAGCGAGGTGATCGCCTGCTGGCGCTCGGCCTCGATCTGCGCCTTGCCGTGCTCGACGATGCGCGAGGACTCGGCCTGGGCCGTCTCCCGCATCTCGGCGACGATCCGGGCGCCCTGCTCACGCGCCTCCTCACGGATGCGCGCGGCCTCGTGCCGCGCGTCGCCGAGCTGCTTCTCGAGCTCGGCGAGCTTGGCGTCGGCCTCGGCCTGCTTGGACTCGGCCGCGGCGATGCCACCCTCGATCGCCTGCGTGCGCTCGGCGAAGGTCTGCTCGAAGCGGGGCGCGACGAACTTCCAGATGAGGAAGAACAGGATGCCGAAGGTGACGAGCGACAGGGCGAACTCGACGGGCACGAAGCCCAACGGGTTCTCGACCGCGGCCGCCACCACGATGTGGTCCGTCATGCGATGGTCCTAACTGGGGTCGGACTGGTTCAGAGGACGAACGCGAGGGCGATGCCGATGATGGCGAGCGCCTCAGCCAGGGCGAAGCCGAGGATGGCGATCGACTGCAGGCGGCCCTGGGCCTCCGGCTGGCGCGCCACGCCGGAGATGTAGGCCGCGAAGATCAGGCCGATGCCGACGCCGGGGCCGATGGCCGCGAGTCCGTAGCCGATCATGTTGAGGTTGCCGTCCACGGCTGTTTCCTTTCGGTTGTTTCTACTTGAGAGATGGGGTCAAGCTGCTCGGGCGGCCCCGGGGCAGTGGACGCCCCGGTGCGACTCAGTGCTCGTCGGCGAGCGCGCCCGAGATGTACATGGCGTTCAGCAGGGTGAACACGTAGGCCTGGAGGAACTGCACCAGGAGCTCGAGGAACGAGATCGCGATGGCGAGGACCCACGCGAGCGGACCCGCGACGTAGCCGATGCCGCCGTACTCGATGAGGAACAGGCCACCGGTCGAGAACAGGATCAGCAGCAGGTGGCCGGCGAACATGTTGGCGAACAGACGCAGCGCCAGCGTGGCCGGCCGGACGAGGATGTTGGAGAAGAACTCCAGGGGCACCAGGAGCGGGTACATCACCGGGCTGACGCCCGACGGGACGCTCTGGAGCTTGAGGTAGCCGATGAGGCCGTGCTTGTGGATGCCGACGCCGTTGTAGATGACCCAGCTCAGCCCGGCGAGCGCGTAGGCCATGGAGGCGCGGGAGAACGTCGGGAACTGGATCGCCGGGATCGAGGCGAACGCGTTGTTGATCAGCAGGAAGAAGAACAGCGCCACCAGGTAGGGCACGAACTTCGCGAAGTCCTTGCTGCCGATGATGTCGCGTCCGATGGAGTTGCGGACCATGCCGTAGGCGGCCTCGCCGGCGAACTGCAGGCGGCCCGGCACGATCGAGGCGCGGCGGAACGCGGCGTAGAAGAAGGCGAAGACGATGACGGCACCGAGGATCAGCTGGACCATGGGCTTGGTCACGGCGAGTCCACCGAGCTCGAACAGCGGGACCTCGGAGAAGTCGAAGCTCGCGGGGCCCGGAGCGACGTAGCCTTCACCCTCCGCTGCCATCGTGATGCCGGTCTTCATGGTCACCCGTTCTCCTGCCGATCTGCCTTGTTGAACCGTGCGTATGTCATGTAGATCCCGAAGCCGGCACCGATGAGGATGCCGATCGCGACGAGGAAGGCCGTTCCGAGCCACTGGTCAAGCGCCCAGCCAGCGAGACCGTAGACACCCACACCCGAGACGACGTAGCCGAAGGCGTGCCAGGGGTCGCCCTTGGGAGAGTCGTCGGGTGAGGCCGTCGGGGGAAGCTGTCGAGCCATCGCGCCCCGCACACTAGCAGCGGATTCGGTCATCGCTCACCCCCGGGGTGATCGACCAGCCGGCCGGTCTCGGAGTCGGCGAAGGCGGGGATCCGCTGGCGGGTGGCGGCGACCAGCTGGCCGGCCATCCAGAGCAGCGTCACCGCGATCACGCCGGCCGCGAACCAGCCGCGCGAGAGCGTCCCGGCACTGACGTCGGCGCGGTCGATCGAGGCCACGACGAGGGCCAGGACGAGCAGCTGGAGCACGTAGGTCATCAGCGCCACGAGCAGCGACGCCGCGGGGACCAGGCGGGCCACCAGGCTCACGGTGCCCGTGCCGAGAGCGAAGACAGCCAGCGTCACTCCGCCTCCGACGAGGGCACCGACGACGGCCGGTCGACCGTCGAGGACGGCGGCGAGGAGGCCCAGGACGAGGACCGCGACGAGGGCCGACCCCAGTGCCACGGCCAGCGGGGAGAGCCCGCTGCGGGTGCTGGTCTTCGACTCGGTCGTCATGTCGGCGGCCTGTCCGTGGAGGTCGGTCTGAGTGCTCGTGAAAACTATCACAAAGTCCTCCTGGCCCTCGCATCAGGGCCCGCGGACGCCCTCCCCCGGCTGGTCCGCCGGCTCGAGCCGGTCGTCGGCGGGGTCGCGACCCTCGACTGCGGCGTTCTCCGGCAGCCCCGTGTCCCCCAGCCCGGTCTTCGGCGGTCGGTGCAGCTTGGGCAGCACGAAGGTCATGGCGATCGTCAGGGCCAGCATCGAGCCGAGACTCCACCAGACCCAGGGGTCGTCGAAGAGGCTCACGATGACCGCACCGGCTGCCAGCGTGAAGGCCCACAACCACATGATCAGCACCGCGCGGCGCTGCGAGTGGCCGATCTCGAGGAGGCGGTGGTGCAGGTGCTGCTTGTCCGCACTCATCGGCGAGCGACCCGCCCGCGTGCGTCGTACGACGGCGAGCACGAGGTCGACGATCGGCACCATCAGCAGCGAGATGGGCAGCAGCACCGGGAGCACGGTCACGAAGAGGCTGTTGCCCTCGGTGTTGGGCATCCCGAAGAACTGCCCAGTGAGGGTGAGCGCGCTCGCCGACAGGACCAGTCCGATCAGCATCGAACCCGAGTCGCCCATGAACAGCCGGGCGGGGTGGAAGTTGTGCGGCAGGAAGCCGGCGCAGGCGCCGGCGAGCGCCGCGCTCAGCAGTGCGCCGGTGGTGGCCAGGGTGAGGTTGTTCTGGTCCGAGAGCATGTAGCAGTAGAGGAAGAAGGCGGAGGCGCCGATGCCGACGATGCCGGCCGCGAGACCGTCGAGGCCGTCGACGAAGTTGACCGCGTTCATGGTGCCGATGACCACGACCAGTGTCAGCAGCGCGCTCTGGGCGTCGTCGAGGGCGAACTGCGTGCCGTCGGGCGAGGGGAAGTAGTAGAACCGGACCCCCATCGCGACCAGCAGGCCTGCGGCGAGCACCTGGCCGCCGAGCTTGGTCAGCGCGTCGAGGTCGAAGATGTCGTCGATGACGCCGACGGCGCAGACCAGTGCCCCCGCCAGGAGCACGACGCCGGCGTCCTTGAAGACGAAACCCTCGCTGCGCAGGCCGAGGAACGGCAGCTCGCGGGCGACGAGATAGGCGGCGGCCAGTCCCCCGAGCATCGCCAGGCCACCGAGGTAGGGGATCGGCTCGGCGTGCACGTCGCGGTCGCGCACCGCGGCCACGGCTCCGGTGCGCAGGGCGATCTCACGGGCGATGACCGTGAGGAGGTAGGTCACCGCGAGGGCGACCAGGAAGACGAGGAGGTATTCCCGCAAGGCGCTCCTCAGCCCTCGTCGGCGAGCACCACGCCGTGCTCCTCGATGGCGGCGTTGAGCACCTCGAGCGAGAGCGCGCCCAGCCGGAGGACCCGGCCGTCGGGGACGGTGACGTCGATGATGGTGGAGGCCTCGCCGCCCGGGGACGTCCCGCCGTCGACGATGACCGCGACGGCGTCGCCGAGCATCTCCTCGGCGGCGTCGGCGTCGGTGGCCGCCGGGCGGCCGGTGAGGTTGGCGGAGCTGACGGCGAGCGGACCGGTGCGCTCGAGCACGGCCAGGGCCACCTCGTCGTCGGGCATCCGCACCGCGACCGTGCCGCGGGTCTCCCCCAGGTCCCACACGAGCGAGGGCTGCTGGCGGCACACGAGGGTCAGCGGTCCGGGCCAGAACTGCTCGACGAGGGTGCGGGCCCAGATGGGCACGCCCTCGGCGAGCGCGTCGAGCGTGGTCGCCGCCGAGACCAGCACCGGCGGCGGCATCTCACGCCCGCGGCCCTTGGCCTCGAGCAGCGCCTTCACCGCGTCGTGCGAGAACGCGTCGGCGGCGATGCCGTAGACGGTGTCGGTGGGGATCACCACCAGCTCACCGCGTCGTACGGCGCCGGCGGCAGCGGTCACCGCCGCCTCCCGCTCCTCCTCCGTCGAGGTCGCAAGCCTGTCCACGACGCTCATCGTGCCAGCCTCGCGGTCACGTAGCGCGCCCGACCCGCGAGGTCACGGTGGTCGGCCACGTCCTGCCAGCGCCCGGCGGCGGCGAAGACGGCCGGGGCGGACTCGCCCTGCACGTCCGCGTGCTCCGCGCCGACCACTCCCCCGGCGCGCAGCAGCAGCGCCGCGCGCTGCTCCAGCACGCGCATCGCGTCGAGCCCGTCGTCGCCGGAGAAGAGCGCGAGGTGCGGGTCGTGGTCACGCGCCTCGGCGGCCACGGACTCCCACGCCTCGAGCGGGATGTAGGGCGGGTTGCAGACGACCACGTCGACGGTGCCGGCGAGGTCGTCGAAGGCGGTGGCGAGGTCTCCGTGCCGCAGGTCGACGCCGGTGCCGGCCAGGTTGCGCTCGGCCCAGGCCAGGGCACCCTCGTCGAGCTCGACGGCGTGCACCACGGCACCCGGGACCTCGTCTGCGACGGCCTTCGCGATCGCACCGGAGCCGGTGCACAGGTCGACGACGACCGGCGACGGCAGGGCGAGCGCGTGCTCGATCGCCCAGCCGGCCAGCAGCTCGGTCTCGGGACGCGGCACGAAGACCCCCGGGCCCACGGCCAGCTCGACGTGGCGGAACGCGGCCGTGCCGGTCAGGTGCTGGAGCGGCTCGCGGGCGGCGCGGCGTGCGACCAGGGCGGCGTACTGCTCCCGCTGGGGCACGGTCAGGTCGTCGACCAGGGGCAGCCGGCCCAGCCCGACGTCGAGGACGTGGGCGAGGAGCAGGTCGGCGTCGCGCTCGGGCGAGGCCACACCGGCCTCGGCGAGCCGCGCGGCCGCCGCACGCCGCGCCGCGCCGGCGCGCACCCTCGGCTCCACCTAGGCCTCCAGCGCCGCGAGACGGGCCGCCATGTCGGTCTCGACGCACGAGTCGAGCACCGGCTGGAGGTCGCCGTCGAGCACCTGGTCGAGGTTGTAGGACTTGTAGCCCGTCCGGTGGTCGGAGATCCGGTTCTCCGGGAAGTTGTAGGTACGGATCCGCTCCGAGCGGTCCACGGTGCGCACCTGCGAGCGGCGCGCGTCACTGGCTTCCGCGTCGGCAGCGTCCTGGGCCGCCTGGAGCAGCCGCGAGCGCAGGATCCGCATCGCGGACTCCTTGTTCTGCAGCTGGCTCTTCTCGTTCTGGCAGCTCGCCACGATGCCGGTCGGGACGTGGGTGATGCGGACGGCGGAGTCGGTGGTGTTGACGCTCTGCCCGCCGGGCCCGCTGGAGCGGTAGACGTCGATGCGCAGGTCGTTGTCGTCGATGGTCACGTCGACCGGCTCCGCCTCGGGCGACACGAGCACGCCGGCGGCCGAGGTGTGCACGCGACCTTGCGACTCCGTGACCGGGACCCGCTGGACCCGGTGCACGCCGCCCTCGAACTTGAGCAGGGCGTACGGCGCCTGGCCGGGCTCGACCGTGCCGCGCGCCTTCACCGCGGCGGTGACCGACTTGTAGCCGCCGAGGTCGGACTCGGTGGCGTCGAGCACCTCGACGCTCCAGCCGCGGGTCTCCGCGAACCGGGAGTACATCCGCAGCAGGTCGCCGGCGAACAGCGCCGACTCCTCGCCGCCCTCACCGGACTTGATCTCCAGCAGCGCGTCCTTGCCGTCGGCGGCGTCGCGCGGCACCAGCAGCCGGCGCAGCCGCTCCGAGGCGACCTCGCGGCGCGCGGCCAGCTCCTCGGCCTCCGCGGCGAAGGCGGGGTCGACGGTCCCCAGCTCCCGCGCGGCCTCGGCGTCGTCGCCGAGCTGGAGCCACTCCTGCCAGGTGGTCACGACGGCGGTCAGCTCGGCGTAGCGCTGGTTGAGCTCCTTGGCCAGCCGCTGGTCGGCGTGGGTCTCCGGGAGGGCCAGTCGCTGCTCGATCTCGGCGTGCTCCTGGCGCATGCCTTCGACGGCCTCGAACATCGGACTCCTTCTCGGTTCCCCCAGTGGCTGGACAGACGACAAGGCGCCGGCCACCCGCACGGAGCGGGCGACCGGCGCCTGGCGTGGACTACTTCTTCTCGGCCGGGGCCTTCTTGGCGTAGCGAGCCTCGAAGCGGGCGACGCGGCCGCCGGTGTCGAGGATCTTCTGCTTGCCGGTGTAGAACGGGTGGCACTGCGAGCAGACATCGGCGTGGAGCTTGCCGGAGGTCGCGGTGCTGCGGGTGGTGAACGACGCGCCGCAGGTGCAGGTGACGGCGGTCTCGACGTAGTCGGGGTGGGTGTCCTTCTTCATGGTGTCCTCTCAGGTGTTCCGGGTCGCCTGCGTGGATCGCATGTGACGTGAACCGGAACCGACGCACAAGTGTGCCACCGGTCCGAACGCCCGCGCCAATCCAGACATTCCCGCGTGGGTGGACGCCTCAGCGGGCGCCGATGACCTTGCTGACGGCCTGTGACGAGTCGGCGGCCGCGAGCTGCTTGCGGATGTCGCCGACGACGGCTCCCTCGGCGGGCGCGAGGAGCTTCTCCTCGTGCCGCGTCCCGGACGCGACGACGTCGACGGCCGGGACGATGCCCCGGGCCGCACGCTCGGCGCTGAGCGCGAGCTCCCAGTTCTCGGTGCCCGCGATCTCCTCGAGGAAGAACTCGTCCGTGGCCGACCCGGTGCCCACCGCGACCGTCGCCAGCACGGTCAGCGAGCCGGCGTCCTCGATCTTGCGCGCGGCGCCGAAGAACTCCTTGGTGGGGTGCACCGCGGAGGCGTCGACGATGCCCGCGAGCACGCGGCCGTTGGCCGGCGCGGCCAGGTTGTAGGCACGGCCCAGGCGGGTGAGGGAGTCCAGCAGCACGACCACGTCGTGGCCGAGCTCGACGAGCCGCTTGGCCCGCTCGATGGCGAGCTCGGCGACCAGGGTGTGGTCGGCCGGCTGCCGGTCGAAGGTCGAGGCGACGACCTCGCCCTTGACGGCGCGCTGGAAGTCGGTGACCTCCTCGGGCCGCGCGTCGACGAGCACCACCATCACGTGGCACTCGGGGTTGTTGGTGGTCACGGCCTGCGCGATGGACTGCAGCAGGGACGTCGCACCCGTGCGCGGCGGGGTGAGGATGAGGCCGCGCTGGCCCTTGCCCACCGGCGCGGCGATGTCGATGACCTTGCCGGTGGGGTTGGCGTCGTCGGTGGCCAGGCGCAGCCGCTGGTGCGGGTGCACCGGCACGGCGTCGGAGAACTCCGGGCGCTCCTTGGCGCCCTCGGCCTCGGTGCCGTTGATGCTGTCGATGCGGACCATCGGGTTGAACTTCTCCCGACGCTCCCCCTCACGCGGCTGGCGGACCTGGCCGACCACGGCGTCACCGCGGCGCAGGTGGTACTTGCGCACCATCGACAGCGACAGGTAGACGTCCTCGGGTCCGGGCAGGTAGCCCGAGGTGCGCACGAAGGCGCAGTTGTCGAGCACGTCAAGGATGCCGGCGGCCGGCACCAGGACGTCGTCCTCGAGGATCGTGGTGTCGGGCTCGCTGCGGTTGCCACCGGCGCGCGGCGTCGTACGGTCGCGGCCGCGACGGCGGCGGTTGCGACGGCTGCCGCCCTCGCCGTCCTCGTCGTCGTCCTGCTCCTGCTGGCGCTGGTCCTGCTGGCGGTCCTGGTTGCGGTCCTGCGCCCGCTGCTCCTGCGCCCGCTGCTCGCGCTGGTCCTGGCCGCGCTGCTCCTGGTTCCGCTGCTCCTGGCGCTGGTCCTGCAGGCGCTCCTGGTTGCGCTGGCCCTGCTGGTTGCCCTGCTTCTGGGAGCCCTGCTTCTGCCCCTGCTGCTTGTCGTTCTGCTTGTCGGTCTTCTGGTCCTGCTTGTCCTGCTGTTTCTGCTTCTGCGCGGGCTGCTCGGGCTGCTTCTGCTCGGGCTGCTTCTGCTCGGGCTGCTTCTGCTCCGCGGCCTCGGCAGCCTGCTCCGCGGCGCGCTGCTTGCGCGTGCGCGTGCGCACGGTCGTCTGCGGGGCCGGCTCCTCGGTGCGGGCCGGGGCCTCGGACTGGACGGCCTCCGGCTGGGCCGACGCCCGCGCCTGCTGCGAGGCCTGCTTCTGGTCCTGCTTCTCGGCCGATGCGGCCGGGGACTGGGCTGCCGGGGACTGGGCTGCCTTGATGGCCTCGACCAGCTGCGCCTTCTTCATCGAGCCGGCACCGGCGATGCCCATTCCGCCGGCCATCGACTTGAGGTCGGCGAGCAGCATCGAGCCGAGGCCGCCGGACTTCGACGCCTTCCGGGCGGGCTTCGTCGCGGCGTCGGGTGCCGCGTCCTGCGAGTCGGCAGGGGTGGCAGCAGGGGGAGTCTCGGTCACGTGGATCCTTCGCACGTTGCGTCGCCTGCAGCGAGCGGACGAGCGGCCCAGCTGCGGCGGATGGTGGTCGCCCGGTCACGCGGTCGGGAACGACCGGGACGGGCTGGTGCGCCGAACGGCGCGCCGTCAGGTTAGCAGGGCTGCGCCCCGGGACTCGATCACCAGGTCATGACACTCCCAGCCGTCGGGGCAACGGGCGCGGAGCGAGGAGGTGTCGGTCGTGCCGAAGGCCAGCACGGTGGGTCCGGCGCCCGAGACCACGGCCGGTACGCCGTCGGCGCGCAGGCGGCGTACGAGTGCCAGCGTCTGCGGCATCGCCGGCTCGCGCTGGTCCTGGTGCAGCCAGTCGCGGGTCGCGGCGAGCAGGTGCTCGGGCTGGCCGGTGAGGGCGGCGACGAGCAGGGCCGCGCGACCGGAGTTCGCCGCGGCATCCGCGTGGGGGACGGTCGCCGGAAGGAGACCGCGGGCCACCGTGGTCTCGACGCCCGTCGGCGGCACGAAGGCCACGGCGGTGATCCGCGGGTCGACGCCCGCACGGACGGCGAACCAGCGATCGTGCTCGCGACCCGAGATCACGAAGCCCCCCAGGAACGCCGGCGCCACGTTGTCGGGGTGGCCCTCGAGGTCCGCGGCGAGGTCCAGGAGCGCCTCGTCCGAGGCGAGGAGCTGACCACCCGCGACGAGCGCCCGGGCCAGGACGACGCCGGCCACGATCGCGGCCGAGGACGAGCCGAGCCCGCGGGCGTGCGGGATCCGGTTGTGGCACGACAGGCGCAGGCCGGGCGGCTGCTCCCCCATCAGGTCGAAGGCGGCCCGCATGGCGCGCACCACCAGGTGCGTCTCGTCGCGGGGCACGCCGTCGGCGCCCGCGCCCTCGACCTCGACGAGCAGCCCCTCGCCCACGACCTCGGCCTCGAGCTCGTCACGCAGCGACACCGCGAGGCCGAGGGAGTCGAAACCGGGGCCGAGGTTGGCCGAGGTGGCGGGCACGCTGACGCGCACCGCCCCGTCGACGAACGTCGCCACGCTCAGGCCAGCCCGGCGGCGGCTGCCGCGGCGGCCACGTCGGCGTCGACGACCGTGTCGACGACGTCGCCGTAGGACTCGAGCGCGGTAGCGGTGTCCTTGAGGCCGTGGCCGGTCACCGTGATCGCGACCGTCGTGCCGGCGTAGGTCTCCCCCGCGGCGAGCTCGGCGAGGAGTCCCGCGACGCCGGCCGCAGAGGCGGGCTCCACGAAGACGCCGTCGTGGCGCGCGAGCTGGGCCTGCGCGGCGAGGATCTGCGCGTCGCTGACCGCGGCGAACCGCCCGCCCGACTCGTGCGCGGCCGCCTCGGCGAGCTTCCACGAGGCGGGGTTGCCGATGCGGATCGCGGTCGCCTTGGTCTCCGGGTCCGGGAAGGGCTCACCGGTCACCAGTGGCGAGGCACCCTCGGCCTGGAACCCCCGCATCACCGGTCGCTTGCTGGAGCGGCCGAGGTCGGCGTACTGCTCGTAGCCCATCCAGTAGGCCGAGATGTTGCCGGCGTTGCCCACCGGGAGGAGGTGGTAGTCGGGCGCGTCGCCGAGGAAGTCGCAGATCTCGAAGGCCGCGGTCTTCTGGCCCTGGAGGCGCACCGGGTTGACCGAGTTGACCAGCGCCACGGGGTAGTCCCACGCCAGGCCCTTGGCCATCTGCAGGCAGTGGTCGAAGTTGCCGCGCACCATGATGATCTGCGCGCCGTGCACGACCGCCTGGGCCATCTTCCCGGCCGCGATCTTGCCCTCGGGCACGAGCACCAGCGGCTTGAGGCCGGCCTTTGCGGCGTACGCGGCCATCGACGCCGACGTGTTGCCGGTCGAGGCACAGACGACCGCCTGCGCCCCCTCGTGCTTGGCGACCGAGATCGCCGTGGTCATGCCGCGGTCCTTGAAGGAGCCGGTGGGGTTGTCGCCCTCGACCTTGAGCCACACCTGCGCGCCGGTCAGCGACGAGAGCCACTCCGAGTGCACGAGCGGCGTGCCGCCCTCACGCAGGGTGACGGCCTCGAGGCCCTCCGGCAGCAGGTCGATGAGGTCGCGGTACTCCTCGATGAGGCCACGCCACTGGTGCCTCATTCGTCGCCGCCCTCGACACGCATCACCGAGGTGACCTCGCGGACGATGTCCATCGAGCGCAGCTGCTCCACGGTGGCGCTCAGCGCGGCGTCGGGCGCCGCGTGCGAGACGACCACGAGCTGGGCGTCGGCGCCGCGCCCCTCCTGCCGCACCGTCTGGATCGACACGTCGTGGTCGGCGAAGGCGTTGGCGACCGCCGCGAGCACGCCCGCACGGTCGTCGACGTCGATCGCGACGTGGTAGCGGGTGCGGGTCTCGCCCATCGGCTGCACGGCGCGGTCGGCGTACGCCGACTCCCCCGCGCCGCGGGTCTCGGCGAGCCGGTTGCGCGCGACCGTCACGAGGTCGCCGAGGACAGCGCTGGCGGTGGGCGCTCCGCCCGCGCCGGGCCCGTAGAACATGAGCTGGCCGGCGGCCTCGGACTCGACGAAGACCGCGTTGTAGGCCTCGCGCACGCTGGCGAGCGGGTGCGAACGCGGGATCATCGCGGGGTGCACGCGGGCGGCGACCTGGTCGCCCCGCAGCTCGCAGATCGCGAGCAGCTTGACGACCGAGCCCATGTCGCGAGCACTGGCGACGTCGGCGGCGGTGACCTCGGAGATGCCCTCGCGGTAGACGTCGGAGGCGGTGACCCGGGAGTGGAAGGCCAGGCTGGCCAGGATCGCGGCCTTGGCGGCGGCGTCGAAGCCCTCGACGTCGGCGGTGGGGTCGGCTTCGGCGTAGCCGAGCTGCTGGGCCTCCTCGAGCGCCTCGGAGAAGCCGGCGCCCGAGGTGTCCATCTTGTCGAGGATGAAGTTGGTGGTGCCGTTGACGATGCCCAGCACGCGGGTCACCTTGTCCCCGGCCAGCGACTCGCGCAGCGGCCGAAGGATCGGGATCGCTCCGGCGACGGCTGCCTCGTAGTAGAGGTCGCGCTCGGCCTTGGCGGCGGCCTCGAAGAGCGTGGGCCCGTCCTCGGCCAGCAGCGCCTTGTTGGCGGTGACGACGCTGGCACCGTTCTCCAGCGCGGAGAGGATCAGCGAGCGTGCAGGCTCGATGCCGCCGATGACCTCGACGACGAGGTCGACGTCGTCCCGCGACACGAGCGCGGTCGCGTCGGTGGTCAGCAGGCCCTCGGGGACCTCGACCTCGCGGGGCGCGTCGAGGCGGCGTACGGCCACACCGACCAGCTCGACCGGCGCGCCCACCCGGGCGGCCAGGTCGTCGTGCTGCTCGGTCAGCAGCCGCACCACCTGCGAGCCGACGGCCCCGCAGCCGAGCACCGCCACCCGGAGAGTTCGCTCGCTCATGAAGAAACACCCACATCGGTCGCCAACAGGTCGGCCTCAGTCTCTCGTCGCAGCACGGTGAAAGTCTTCCCGTCCCGAACTCCGATCACCGGAGGACGCAGTGCGTGGTTGTAGTTGGAGGCCATGGATCTGCAGTAGGCGCCCGTCCCGGGCACCGCGACGAGGTCGCCGGGGCGTACGTCGCCGGGCAGGAACTCGTCCTTCACCACGATGTCACCCGCCTCGCAGTGCTTGCCCACCACCCGGGTCAGCGACGCCGGCGCCTGCGAGGCGCGCGAGGCGAGGGTGGCGGAGTAGTCGGCGTCGTAGAGGGCGGTGCGGATGTTGTCGCTCATCCCACCGTCGACGGAGACGTAGGAGCGGCGCGCTCCTCCGTCGAGGGCGACCTCCTTCACCGTGCCGACCTCGTAGACGGTGCACATCGACGGTCCGACGATGGCGCGGCCGGGCTCGATCGACAGCCGCGGCTCGGTGATGCCCAGCGCCCGGCACTCGTGCGCGACGATCGCGGACATGCCGGAGGCGAGCACGTCGGGCTCGGCGGGGTCGTCCTGGGTGGTGTAGGCGATGCCGAAGCCGCCGCCGAGGTCCATCTCGGGCATCTCCACGCCGACCTCGTCGCGGACCCGGGCGTGCAGGGCCAGGACGCGGCGGGCCGCGACCTCGAAGCCGGAGGTGTCGAAGATCTGGCTGCCGATGTGGGAGTGCAGCCCCAGGAGCCGCAGCCCGGGTGCGGCGTGGACGCGGCGCACCGCCTCGAGGGCGTCACCGCTGGCGATGGAGAAGCCGAACTTCTGGTCCTCGTGCGCGGTGGCGATGTACTCGTGGGTGTGGGCCTCCACGCCCGCGGTGACGCGCACCATCACGCCTACGGGGTCTCGTGACGGGCCCGAGGGGTCCTCCTCGACCAGCGGTCGCGTGAGCTCGGCCAGCCGCTCGATCTCGCCGAACGAGTCGACGATGACCCGGCCCACCCCGAGCGCGACGGCGCGCTCGAGCTCCCCGAGGGTCTTGTTGTTGCCGTGGAAGCCGACGCGCTCCATCGGGAAGCCGGCGCGCTCGGCGACGGTCAGCTCCCCGCCCGAGCAGACGTCGAGGTTGAGCCCGTCCTCGGCCAGCCAGCGCGCGACGGTGGTGCAGAGGAAGGCCTTGCCGGCGTAGAACACGTCGTAGCCGGCAAAGGCGTCGCGGAAGGCGCGGGCCCGGGCGCGGAAGTCGTCCTCGTCCAGGACGTACGCCGGCGAGCCGTGCTCGCGGACCAGCTCGGGCAGCGGCACTCCCCCGACGGCCAGGACGCCGTCGGACTTGGCGGCCGTGCGCGACCAGAGGTGGGCGACCAGAGCGTTGGGGTCCTCGGGCTCACGCAGCCAGTGGGGGCCGCGCAGGGCGCCGTCGGCGTGCGCCCAGCCGGACGGGTGGGCGGTCGGCACGACCGATCACATCCTCTCGGGCGCGGTGACGCCGAGCAGGTCGAGGCCGTTGGCGATGACCGTGCGGGTCGCCGCGACCAGGACCAGGCGCGACAGGTTCGCGGCGGTGACCGGCTCGTCGCCCTGCGGCAGCATGCGGCACTCCTTGGTGTCGTACCACTTGTTGAAGACCGCAGCGGTGTCCTCGAGGTAGCGCGCGACGCGGTGCGGCTCGCGCAGCTCCGCGGCGCTCGCCACCACCCGCGGGTAGTCGGCCAGGGCACGCAGGAGGCGGCCGTCGAGCTCGTGGTCGAGCAGCGAGGGGTCGAAGGCCTCACCCGGCAACGCCATGCCCACGTCGGCGGCGTTCTCCATCATCCGGCAGGTGCGGGCGTGGGCGTACTGCACGTAGTAGACGGGGTTGTCGGCCGAGGCCTTGGTGATCTCGGCGACGTCGAGCGTCAGCGGGCTGTCCGCGGGGTAGCGGGCCAGCGAGTAGCGCAGGGCGTCGACGCCGATCTCGTCCATGAGCTCGTTGAGCGTGACGATGGTGCCGGCCCGCTTGGAGAGCTTCATCTCCTCGCCGTCGCGCATGATCTTGACCATCTGGCCGATCATCACGTCGAGGGTCAGCGCGGGGTCGTCGCCCACGCAGGCCGCCATCGCGCGGAGGCGACCGACGTAGCCGTGGTGGTCGGCACCGAGCAGGTAGATGCAGTGGTCGAACCCGCGCGAGCGCTTGTTGAGGTAGTAGGCGGTGTCGGAGGCGAAGTAGGTCAGCTCACCGTTGGAGCGGATCAGCACCCGGTCCTTGTCGTCGCCGAAGTCCGTGGTGCGCATCCAGAGCGCACCGTCGGCCTCGAAGAGGTGGCCGTTGTCCTTGAGGCCCTGGAGCGTGTCCGCCACCGAGCCGTCCGAGCCGGCCGCGTGCAGCCCGCGCTCGGAGAACCACACGTCGAAGTGGGTGTTGAAGCCGTCGAGCTGGTCCTGCTGCTCCTTGAGCTGCAGGGCGTAGCCGGCCTCGCGGAAGGCAGGCAGGCGCTCGTCCTCGGGCAGGTCGATGATGCCGGGCTGCTCGGCGACGATGGCGGCGGCCAGGTCGGCGACGTAGGCGCCCTGGTAGCCGTCGGCCGGGATCGGGCGGCCGAGTGCGGCTGCCTCCAGGGAGGCACCGAACAGGTCCATCTGGTTGCCGCGGTCGTTGATGTAGAACTCGCGCGCCACCTCGGCGCCGGCTGCCTGCAGCACCCGGGCGATCGCGTCGCCGAGCACGGCCCAGCGCGTGTGCCCCAGGTGGAGGGGGCCGGTGGGGTTGGCGGAGATGAACTCGACGTTGATCGTCTGCCCGGCGAGCACCTGCGACCTGCCGTACGCCTCCCCCGCCGCGACGACGTCGGCCGCGACGCGGCCCTGGGCACCCGCCTCGACGCTCACGTTGAGGAATCCGGGGCCCGCGACCTCGACCTCGCTGATGCCGTCCGCGGCACCCAGGCGCTCGGCGACGAGCTCGGCGAAGGCGCGAGGATTGGTGCCAGCCTTCTTGGCCAGCTGCATCGCGACGTTGGTGGCGTAGTCGCCGTGGCCCTTCTGCCGGGGTCGCTCCACCGTGACCTGGGTCGGCACGCCGTCGGGCAGCGTGATCGTGCCGTCGGCCACGAGGGCCCCCAGCACGTCGACGATGGTCTCGGAAAGCTGCTCAGGATTCACCGGGCAAGCCTATCGGCGGACCGCTCCCCGCCCCGAACTGGTTTCACGCCCTGGTTCGCCCGGGCCCGTCTTGGCCCTAGGGTCCTGCCTGTGACGACGCACCCGACCTATGACCAGCTCTTCGACCTCCCGGCCTACGTCGAGCAGCCCGTGCCGATGCCGTTCGAGGACATCAACGGCCACCTCAACGTGCGCCACTACATCGGCATCGCCAGCGAGGGGCTCGACGAGTCGCTGGTCGAGGTCGGGATCCCGCAGATGTGGCCGCTCACCCACGGCCACGCCTGCTTCACCGCCGAGCACCACGTGACCTACCTGCACGAGCTCCGCACCGGCGACACGATGTCGGCCCGCGTGCGGCTGCTCGGCCGCTCCGAGCGCGCCGGCCACGCGCTGGTCTACCTGCTCGACGAGACCCACCAGCGCGTGGCGTGCGTGGTGGAGGAGGTCTTCCTCCACATCGACATGGAGACCCGGCTCACGGCCCCGTGGCCCGACGACGTGGCCGCCGCCCTCGACGCCCGCGTGGCCGAGCACGCCGCCCTGCCCTTCGAGGCGCACACCTCAGGCTCGCTCGGCTTGCGCTGAGTCGGGTCGTTGCACGACCCGGCCGGGTGAGGCGGTAGTCTTCACCGCGCGCTGGCCCAGCCGGCGCAGGCCTCCGTAGCTCAGGGGATAGAGCACTGGTTTCCGGTACCAGGTGCCGCAGGTTCGAATCCTGCCGGAGGCGCCGATCGGCGGCAGCACCCAGCAGGGTGCTGCCGCTCTGCATTTCCTCCGGTGACCACCGTCACCCATCCGCGCCTGCGTCGTTGATCGCGCGAGGGAGCTACCGACCGGTCACAGGGGATGCGGTCGCGTTGTCGGCTCCCGATCCTTTGGGAGGGACCATGAGGGACCACGTACGACACAGCTTCCGCCGCCGGGCGACCGCGGCGCTCGGCGCCGGGCTCAGCGTCGGGCTCGTCCTGGGCACGGGCACCACCGCACCCGCGACCGCCGCGGAGGGGGTCACCGGGGCGAGCACCGCGAAGGCCGCCCGGGCCGACCAGCTCAGCAGCTTCGGCTACCGCGGCGACGTCTACGGCGTGAAGCTGGTGACCGACAGCGTCGAGGCGCTCAACCTCAAGGACGCCCACGCCCAGCAGCTGTGCACGCGCGCGGTCGGGAAGGTCGTCGAGGCCGACAGCATCGTGTCGGTGCCGGACAACCCGCTCATCAACATCTCGGCCAGCACCAGCCGCACCGAGACGTACGTCGACGGCGCCACGCACGGCGTACGCGGGACGAACACCATCGGCGACATCAGCATCGGCGGCACCGTCGGGCCGCTCACCACGCCGAAGCTGGTCATCACGGGGCTCCGCACCACGGCCAATGCCTTTCACACCCCGCAGGGCTACGGCCACGACGAGAGCTTCACCTTCGCGAGCATCTCGCTGAGCCTGCTCGAGAACACGGTCGTGGAGAGCCTGCCGCCCGAGCTCCAGGAGCTCCTCGCGCCGCTGCAGCAGGTCACCGACACGGTCTTCACCGGCACCCAGCAGGCGGCCCAGGAGGTCTTCCAGGTGCTGAGCGACGTGACGAAGCCGATCCAGATCCCCGGTCTCGGCAGCATCGCCCTCGGCTACGAGAACGGCCGGGCCAACGACCACAACGCGCAGTCGCAGGCCTCCGCCCTGCGCATCGAGGTCACCGCCGGCGAGCGCCGTCAGCTCGTCGAGCTCGGCACCGCGCGCGTGCGGATGGGTGGCCCCGCCCCCGTCGGCGTCTTCCGCTCCGGCGGCACGGCCATGGACTACCAGGCCCTCCAGGGGGCGCTGAAGTTCGGCAACGTCCAGCACAAGGCGCTGCCGTGCCAGGGCTCGCAGGGCCGCACGCAGACCTACCAGGTCCCCCACGCCAGCCAGCTCCTCCCGGTCCCGGTGCTGCTCGAGGGCGTCACCTACCAGGTCAACGGCGACCAGTTCCGGAAGAAGCGGGTCGCGAAGGGGTGGTCGCGCACCGCGATCCGGTCGGTGTCCATCCCCACCGCCCAGCTGGTCATCAGCGACGTGAGCTCGCGCGCGACGATGCGCCAGAAGGCCGGCAAGCGGGTGCGATCGAAGATCTCCACCGCCATCGGGTCCATCACCGTGGGCGGGCAGGCCGTGGAGGTCCCGGCGCCCGGAGGCGTCGTCGAGCTCCCCAACGGTGCGGGCGAGATCCAGCGCCAGCTCGTCGACACCGGGTTCCGCGGCTCGCAGGTCATCGGCCTGCGGATCAAGCTCTACTCCGAGGCCGTGGTCATCGACCTGGCCCGCACCGCGGGCCGGATCTACCCCTACTGACCAGCAGCCTGCCGATCAGCAGCCCCGCAGCTGAGCGTCGCTGCGGGCCTGGCGCCCCAGGCGCCGGGCCTGCGCGACGTCGGGGAAGACGACGCTGGCCGCGCCGACGGAGCCGATCCGGCCGCGGACGACGCACGTGGTGATCTTCGACGGGTCGACCTGCGCGACCGCCTGGGCGAGCTCGAACAGCTCGGCCGGCGAGGCGTTGGTGTCGGTGTGCTCCAGCACCGTCATCACGCCACGCTCGATGAAGCCGGGGACGTCGGCCTGCGCGCGGATGCGCGCATGGATGCCCCGCAGGGTGCGCTGCTGGTTCGCCGAGCGGTCGAAGTCGCCCCCCGCCAGGCCGTAGCGGATGCGGGAGAAGGCCATCGCGTGGTAGCCGTCGAGACGGATGCGGCCCTTCGCGAACCCCTCCTTCTTCAGGTTGGGGTCGGAGAACCGGCGTGGGTTGGTGACGGTGATGCCGCCGATCTCGTCGACCATGTCCTCGAAGAACGGGAAGCGCGTCACCATCACGTAGTCGGGCTCGATGCCGATGAGGTTGCCCATTGCACCGGCCATGCCACGGGGGCCGGCGAAGTAGAGCGCGGAGTTGATCTTCTCCCGGCCGTGGCCGGGGATGGCGACCCACGAGTCACGGGGTACGCCGATCGCGGTGGCGGCACCCGTGCGGGTGTTGATGCCGACCATCTGCAGGGCGTCGCCGCGGGCGCGGGTCATCGCCTGGCCGGGACGCGCGTCGGAGCCGACGGCGAGGATCCAGACCACGTCCGCGCCCCCGGTGGCCACTCCCTGGGCGTGGCGGATCTTCACCAGGCTGACCTCGGAGGACTGCACCGAGGACTGCGGGACCACCAGCGCGGTGAGGGCCAGCACGCCGGCGAGGACCGCCGCGCGGACGGCTCGTCGGGTCCGGAGCAGCGCGGTCGACGGTGAGGTCATCGGGTCGATCCCTTCGCCAGGTCGTAGCCGAAGATGCGCCACGCGCCCCGCTCGTGGGTGAGGAACAGGCGTCCGCGCACTGTCGTCGTCCCTGCCCGCTCCCCGGTGCTGTCGAAGCGGAGCAGGACGTGGGCGGTGACGCTGCGTGCCCGTCCCTGCGTGGCGAGGATGTCGAGGGAGACCGTCCGGCGCCGGGGCGTCACTGCGTCGACGTACGGGGCGCGGGTCTGGTGGGTGAGCAACGCCTTGTCGGCGCGCGCCCGCTGCTCGGCACCGTCGGTGAAGCCCGGGAAGGCGGACGGGAAGCTGCTGCGGGGGTAGGTGCCGCCGAGGTAGGCCGCGTCCCACCAGCGGTCGACGACCGCGCCGACCTGGGTGCGTACGGTCTTGCGGCGCGGGTCGGGAAGCCGGCCGTGGACGCGACGGATCCGGGTCTTGGTCTCGACCGGGTGCGAGGCCAGGCTCGCCTGCGCGTCGCTGCGGCTCAGCCGCTCGGGCGCGGCGGAGGGCTCCGAGGTCGACCGGCAGGCAGTCGCGGACAGGGGGACGAGCAGGGCGAGCGCGAGTGCCGCACAGAGGCGGGCCCACGGGTTGCGGCCCTGCGAGGGGCTAGGCATGTACGACTCCAGCGGGGGCGGAACGGGGGGTGGAACGGGGTGTGGGCCACACCATGCCTCAAACCCTGAGCCCGCCCCTGCATTTGCGAGCGTGTGCGACTAGCCTTGTCAGCGCCCTAGACAGGCACAGTTGTCAAACCCATGCGCGAAGAGATCTGGAAGAGGCGAAACAAGCGTGGCGCAGTCCCCGAACGGGCAGTCCGGCAACCAGTCATCGGTTGCACCTTCATCTGACCTGGGAGCCAACGAGTGGCTCGTGGACGAGATGAAGGAGCAGTACGACAAGGATCCCTCGAGCGTGGGTCCGGAGTGGGCTGCGTACTTCGGCAACGGGGCCGCGACCTCGTCCGCCACGACTGCCGCACCGGCGAAGGCTGCGACTCCCGCGCCGTCGAAGGCCCCGGCCAAGGCCCCTGCGACGGCCCCTGCGAAGGCCCCGGCCCAGGCGCCCGCCCCCGCTGCTGCGAAGCCCGCCACGACGTCCGCCGAGAAGCCGGCTGACAAGCCCGCGGAGGCGCAGAAGTCGCCCGCGAAGTCGACGCCGCGCCCCGCGGCCGCCGCCGAGGAGCCGGCCAAGGGCACGAGCAAGCCCGTCGCCAAGGACCCCAAGCCCGCAGCTCCGTCCCCGACCAGCGACTCCCCCACCTACACCGTCCTGCGCGGCGCGCCCGCGCGCACCGCGGCCAACATGGACGCCTCGCTGTCGGTGCCCACTGCCACCTCGGTGCGCTCGGTGCCGGTCAAGCTGCTGTGGGACAACCGCACTGTCATCAACAACCACCTCGCCCGCGCCCGCGGCGGCAAGGTCTCCTTCACCCACCTGATCGGCTACGCGCTGGTCAAGGCCCTGCGCTCGATGCCGGAGATGAACGTCGGCTACGAGGTCGTCGACGGTAAGCCGAACCTCATCACCCCGGCCCACATCAACCTCGGGCTCGCGATCGACATGAAGAAGCCCGACGGCACCCGGCAGCTGCTGGTGCCGAGCATCAAGGGTGCGGAGTCCATGGACTTCGCCGGGTTCTGGACGGCGTACGAGGACGTGGTCCGCAAGGCGCGCGACAACAAGCTCACCGTGGCCGACTTCCAGGGCACCACGATCTCCCTCACCAACCCCGGCGGCATCGGCACCGTGCACTCCGTGCCGCGCCTGATGGCGGGCCAGGGCGCGATCATCGGCGTCGGCGCGATGGAGTACTCCCCCGAGTGGCAGGGCGCCTCGGAGGAGGCGATCAACCGCAACGCCATCAGCAAGGCGATGACGCTGACCTCGACCTACGACCACCGCGTCATCCAGGGCGCGCAGTCGGGTGAGTTCCTCAAGCGCGTGCACGCCCTGCTCATCGGCGAGAACGACTTCTACGACGAGATCTTCCGTTCGCTGCGCATCCCCTACGAGCCGATCCGCTGGGCGCGCGACGTGGTCGCCAGCCACGACGACGACATCGTCAAGCAGGCGCGCATCCTCGAGCTGATCCATGCCTACCGGGTCCGCGGCCACCTGATGGCCGACACCGACCCGCTCGAGTACCGCCAGCGCAGCCACCCCGACCTCGAGATCGAGTCGCACGGCCTGACGCTGTGGGACCTCGACCGCGAGTTCGCCACCGGCTCGTTCGGCGGCGAGGGCCGGCGCTTCATGAAGCTGCGCAACATCCTCGGCATCCTGCGCGACTCCTACTGCCGCACGACCGGCATCGAGTACATGCACATCATGGATCCCGAGCAGCGCAAGTGGATCCAGGAGCGCGTGGAGCAGCCGCACGTGAAGCCGCCCCGCGAGGAGCAGCTGCGCATCCTGCTCAAGCTCAACCAGGCCGAGGCCTTCGAGACGTTCCTCCAGACCAAGTTCGTCGGGCAGAAGCGCTTCAGCCTCGAGGGCGGCGAGACCACGATCCCGCTGGTCGACGAGGTGTGCGAGGCCGCCGCCGAGGCCGGTCTCGACGAGGTCACCATCGGCATGGCCCACCGCGGCCGGCTGAACATGCTCGCCAACATCGTGGGCAAGAAGTACAGCCAGATCTTCCGCGAGTTCGAGGGCAACATCGACCCCCGCACCGTGCAGGGCTCCGGCGACGTGAAGTACCACCTCGGCGCCGAGGGCGAGTTCGTCGCGGGCTCGGGCGACAAGATCAAGGTGTCGGTCGCCGCCAACCCCTCGCACCTCGAGGCGGTCAACCCGGTCCTCGAGGGCATCGCCCGCGCCAAGCAGGACATCCTCGACCAGGGCGAGAAGTTCCCGGTCCTCCCCCTGCTGGTGCACGGCGACGCCGCGTTCGCCGGCCAGGGCGTGGTGGCCGAGACGCTCAACCTGTCCCAGCTCCGCGGCTACCGCACCGGCGGCACCGTGCACGTGGTGATCAACAACCAGGTCGGCTTCACCACCGCACCCGGGTCGTCGCGCTCCTCCCTCTACGCCACCGACGTGGCGCGGATGGTGCAGGCGCCGATCTTCCACGTCAACGGTGACGACCCCGAGGCGTGCATCCGCGTGGCGCGGCTCGCGTTCGACTACCGCCAGACGTTCAACAAGGACGTCGTGATCGACCTCGTGTGCTACCGCCGGCGCGGGCACAACGAGGGCGACGACCCGTCCTACACCCAGCCGCTGATGTACGACCTGATCGAGCAGAAGCGCTCGGTGCGCAAGCTCTACACCGAGTCCCTCATCGGTCGTGGCGACATCACGATCGAGGAGGCCGAGCAGGTCCTCAAGGACTACCAGCAGCAGCTCGAGCGAGTCTTCACCGAGGTGCGGGAGGCGAGCTCCGAGGCACCGACCGAGTGGACGACCGTCCCGGACTACCCGGACAAGCCGACCGGGGAGTTCTCCACCGCGGTGACCCCCGAGGTGCTCAAGCGGATCGCGGACAGCTACGTCACGCCGCCGGACGACTTCACCGTCCACCCCAAGGTGATGCCGCAGCTCCAGCGCCGCTCCGCCGCGATCACCGAGGGTCCCATCGACTGGGGCACCGGCGAGATCCTGGCGTTCGGCTCCCTGCTGATGGACGGTCGTCCGGTCCGCCTGGCCGGCCAGGACTCGCGCCGCGGCACGTTCGTGTCGCGTTTCGCCACCATCATCGACCGCACCAACGCCGATGAGTGGACGCCGCTGACCAACCTCACCGAGGACCAGGCGAAGTTCTACGTCTACGACTCGCTGCTCTCGGAGTACGCCGCGCTCGGGTTCGAGTACGGCTACTCCGTGGCCCGTCCCGAGGCGCTGGTGCTGTGGGAGGCGCAGTTCGGCGACTTCGTCAACGGCGCGCAGACCGTCATCGACGAGTTCATCTCCGCCGGCGAGACCAAGTGGCGCCAGCAGTCCGGCGTCGTGCTGCTGCTCCCCCACGGCTACGAGGGCCAGGGTCCCGACCACTCGTCGGCGCGCATCGAGCGCTTCCTGACGATGTGCGCCGAGGACGCGATGGTCATCGCGCAGCCCTCGACCCCGGCGTCGTACTTCCACCTGCTGCGTCGGCACTCGCTCGGCGAGGAGCACCGGCCGCTGATCGTCTTCACCCCGAAGTCGATGCTCAAGCGCAAGGAGGCCGCCTCCAAGCCGGAGGACTTCGTCGGCGACACCACCTTCCGGCCGTTC
The DNA here is from genome assembly GCF_017310035.1 of Nocardioides sp. S5. NCBI lineage: Bacteria > Bacillati > Actinomycetota > Actinomycetes > Propionibacteriales > Nocardioidaceae > Nocardioides > Nocardioides sp. S5. The sequence goes on along the minus strand of NZ_CP022296.1, from coordinate 1,520,164 downwards.
ATCGGCGACGCCATGTTCGACAACGGGCAGGCCGACCCCGCGCAGGTCGAGACGCTGATCATGTGCTCGGGCCGTGTCACCTGGGACCTCATGGTCGAGCGGAACAAGCGCGACAACGGCGCGCAGTTCGCCATCGGCCGGATCGAGCGGCTCTACCCGAACCCGGTCGAGGAGATCAAGGCCGAGATCGCGAAGTACCCGAACCTCAAGGCGATCCGCTGGGTGCAGGACGAGCCGCGCAACATGGGCCCGTGGCCGCACTACCAGCTCAACGTGTGGCCCGGGCTCGACCTCCCGGTCGAGCCGGTCACGCGCCCGGCGTCGGCCTCGCCCTCGGTGGGCACGGTCAAGCGTCACGTGGAGGAGCAGAAGACGCTCCTCGACGCGGCCTTCGAGACGCCGCGCGACCGCGGCAACGACTACTGAGGCACGCAGGGAGAACCACCGGTGTACTTCACCGATCGCGGGATCGAGGAGCTCGAGCGGCGCCGGGGTGACGAGGAGGTCACCCTGGCCTGGCTCGCCGAGCAGCTGCAGGCCTTCGTCGACGCGAACCCGGAGTTCGAGGTGCCGGTCGAGCGACTCGCGACCTGGCTGGCCAGGCTCGACGACCCCGAGGACTGACGAACCTGACGGCCCGCCCCTCGCCGGGGGCGGGCCGTTCGGGCGTTCGGCTCGGCTCAGGCGGCCTGCGGACGGCGTACGGCGACCGGCTCGTCCGGCTGCGTCGACGCGCGGGCCGGCAGCGCGAGGCGGCAGATCTTGCGCGCCACGCTCGCCAGCTGCCTGCGCAGCGGTCCGGTCGTGTAGGCGATGCCGTAGCGCTCGCAGATCTCACGCACCTCGGGAGCGATCTGGGGGTAGCGCCGGGCCGGCAGGTCGGGGAACAGGTGGTGCTCGATCTGGTGGCTCAGGTTGCCCGACATCACGTGGAAGAGCGGGCCGCCGGAGATGTTGGCCGAGCCGAGGACCTGGCGGTAGTACCAGTGCCCGCGGGTCTCGTCCTCGCACTCCTCGGTGCTGAAGGTCTCGGCCCCCGCCGGGAAGTGGCCGCAGAAGATGATGTTGAAGGCCCACACGTTGCGCACCAGGTTGGCGGCCGCGTTGCCTGCGAGGGTGAGCGGGAACAGCGGTCCGGTGAGCGCCGGGAAGAGCACGTAGTCCTTGACGGCCTGGCGGCGGACCTTGCGCATGATGCCGGCGTGCAGGGCCTTGTTCTCCTCGAGCCGGCGGGTGCCCTTCACGATGTTCTCCACCTCGAGGTCGTGCATCGCCACGCCCCACTCGAAGAAGACCATCAGCAGCAGCGCGTAGACCGGGTTGCCCAGGTAGTAGGGGTGCCACTCCTGGTCCTCGTCCATGCGCAGGATGCCGTAGCCGATGTCGCGGTCCTTGCCGAGAATGTTGGTGAAGGTGTGGTGGATGTAGTTGTGGGAGTACTTCCACTGCTCACTGGGGCACACGTTGTCCCACTCGTAGACGCGCGAGCTGAGGTGGGGGTCTCCCATCCAGTCGTACTGGCCGTGCATCACGTTGTGGCCGATCTCCATGTTCTCCAGGATCTTGGAGGCCGAGAGCGCCGCGACCGCGAGCGGCCAGGCGGGCGGGAGGTAGAACAGCGCACGTCCGAGGACCTCGAGCTGCTGCTGGCGTCTGACGACCTCGCGGATGTAGGCGGCGTCGTCCTCGCCGAGGTCGGCCAGGACGCGCTGGCGCAGCGCGTCCATCTCGTTGCCGAACTCCTCGAGCTGCTGGGGGGTCAGGTGGGGCTTCATGGTGGGTCCTTCCTTCACAGGTCGACGACGCAGTCGCCGACGGGGGCGGAGACACAGATCTGGATGTCCTCGTCGGGCACCGACGACTCCGTGCCGGAGAGCACGTTGCGCACGGTGCCTTCGGCCTTGCGGGTGGTGCAGGAGAAGCAGATGCCCATCCGGCAGCCGAAGACCGGGCTGAGGCCCGCGGCCTCGGCCTGCTCGAGGATGGAGGCGCCGGAGTTGGTCACCTGCTCGCCGCTCCCGGAGAACACGAGGTCGCCCTCCGCGGTGTCGGTGCCGGTCGAGGGCGGCTTGAAGAGCTCCAGGCGGAGCCGGGGGCTGTCGGCGTACGCCGCGCGCACCAGGTCGATCATCCCGGCCGGCCCGCACGCCCAGGTGTCGGTGTCGCGGTGGCCCGGGACCAGGCGGCGCAGCTCGAGCTCGTTGAACACGGCGTCGCCGTGGCGCAGGTGCACCGTGACGTCGTTGTCGTCGGCGGCGATCCGGGCCAGCTCGTCGGCGTAGATCTGGTCGGCCGCGGAGCGGGCGTGGTGCAGGAACGTCACCGGACGTCCTGCGCGGCCGTCGTAGCCGTCGCGCAGGAGCGTGCGCAGCATCGACATCGCCGGCGTGATGCCCGAGCCGCCGGTGATGAAGAGCAGCGGGTCGATGCCGGGCGTGGCCGGGCTGACCGGCAGCGTGAAGTCGCCCTGCGCCTGCGAGAGGTGCAGCACCTGGCCGGGCTGGGCGTCGACGAGGTACTTGCTCACCTGGCCGTCCGCGTGGGAGCGGATGGTCAGCGTGATCTCCTCCCCCGCTCCCGACGCGGGAGAGGAGATCGAGAAGCACCGCGTCATCCGGCGCGCCGAGCCCGGCAGGTCGAGCCCCACCTGGACGTACTGCCCGGCGCGGTGGCCACGCCAGGTCGCGGTGGGCTGCAGCGTGAGGGTCGCGACGGGTGCGCCGGGGGTGTCGGTCTCGCGGCGTACGCCGACCACGCGGGCGCGCACCTCGTGCGCCGCCCACATCGGGTTGATGCGCGAGAGGTAGTGGTCGACCCCGTGGGGCGAGGCGAGGGCTGCGGCGGTGCGCGAGCGGGTGATCCTCGAGACGAGCGCCATGCTGGCCTCCCATTGAGTGAACGTCTGTTCACTCAACTATCACGGGTCGCCCGCGTCGCGTCAACGCACGCGCTCCGTGATCCACCGCACGTCAGTGAACACCTGTCCACCTCGGCGGGTCGAGGTCGTGCCCTACGATCGCGCCATGGAGACGACCGCCGGGGCCGGCGACGGCGAGTCGCGCGCCGAGCGCAAGGAGCGCACCCGGCGCGCCATCCTCGACGCCGCGCTCGCCCTGGCCGCCGACTCCAACCTCGCCGCGATCTCGTTGCGCCAGGTGGCCAGGCAGGTGGGAGTCGTGCCGACCGCGTTCTACCGCCACTTCGGCTCGCTCGAGCTGCTGGGGCTGGCCCTCGTCGACGAGAGCTTCCGGTCGCTGCGGCTGATGCTGCTCGACGTCTGGCGCCACGCGCCCGAGTACCGCGACTTCATCGACGGCTCGCTGCCCATCGTGGCCCAGCACGTGCGGGAGAGCCGTTCGCACTACGCCTTCATCGCCCGTGAGCGGACCGCCGGGCCGCCGCGGGTCCGCGAGGCGATCCGCCACGAGATCGAGCTCATCACCCGCGAGCTGGCGACCGACATCGCCCGCAGCGGGGCCGCCGAGCACTACTCCAGCAAGGACATCGGCCTGCTCGCCGACCTCATCGTCTCCTTCGTGGTCACCATGGCCGAGCGGCTCGTGGAGGACCCGGACTCCGAGGAGCGCACCCTCGCCGACGCCCGCACCCAGCTGAGGATGCTGCTCGTGGGCGCCCTGGGCTGGCGATCGACCGGAAGGACCTGACATGCCCAGCGGACTCGCCGCCGACCTCGGCTACTCCCACTCCTCGGCCAACCCGCTGCACCGCGTGGTGCGGTGGGGCGCCGGCACCCGAGCCGGCGGGTGGGTGTTCTCCCACATCCTGCGCCGCCTCGACGACCTCGTGGTCCGGCTCTCCCGCGGGCGGCACAGCGCTCCCGGGCTGCTCGCCGGGCTGGCGGTGCTGGAGGTGACGACGACCGGTCGCAAGTCCGGGCAGCGGCGCACCAGCCACCTCATCGCGACGCCGTACGCCGGCACGCTGGCGCTGCTCGGCACCAACTTCGGCCAGGCCTCGACGCCCGCGTGGGTGCTCAACCTGGAGGCAGATCCTCGCGCGACGGTCAGCTACCGCGGGGTCTCGCGCGAGGTGGTGGCCCGCCCGGCGACGTCCGCCGAGGCCGACGAGGTCTTCGCGCTGGCCGGGCGCTTCTACCCCGGCTACCTCAGCTACCGCGCCCGCGTGGGGTCGAAGCGGCGGATCCGCGCCTTCGTGCTCGAGCCCGCCTGATCAGGTGCCCGGCCGCGGCACCACCGGACGGACGGTCACGTCCGGGATGGTGGCGTCGGCCGGCAGGTCGATGACGTGCACGATCGTGTCGACGACGGTGTCGACGCTGATCCAGCGCGAGGCGTCGTAGGTCCGGCCCTCCTGCTCGTGCACCTTCTCCTGCATCGGGGTGGCGGTGCGGCTGGGGTAGACCGTGCTCACCCGGACGCCGTGCTCGACCTCCTCGGCGCGCAGTGCGTCCGCGAAGGCGCGCAGCCCGAACTTCGAGGCGGCGTACGCCGACCACTCGGCGCTGGCGCTGAGCCCGGCCGAGGAGTTCACGAAGACGATCGTGCCGTGGCTGGCACGCACGTGCGGCAGGAGCTCACGGGTCAGCACCGCGGGGGCGGTGAGGTTCACCGTGAGCTGCTCCTCCCACTCCGCGAGGCGCAGCCGGTCGACCCGGCCCAGGTCGACCACGCCCGCGACGTGCAGGACCGTGTCCACCTCGCCGTCGACCTGGCGCCCGAGGCCGTTGAGCGTGCCGGGGTCGGCCAGGTCCGCCACGAGCAGCTGCGCGCGCGGGAAGGTGCGGCCGAGCCCGTCCGCGCGGGCGGTGCTGCGCGCGACGAGGACCAGGTCGTCGCCACGGTCGGCCAGCCGGTGCGCCAGGGCGAGCCCGATGCCGGACCCGGCGCCGGTGAGGACGTGCCTCACCGGGTGAAGACGACCTTGCCGAAGACGTCGCCCCCGGCCATCGCCGCGAAGCCGTCGCGCGCCTGCTCCATCGGGATGGCGCGGTCGACGAGCGGACGGGTGCCGGTGGCGTCGAGGAAGCGGACCAGCCGGTCGAGCTCGGCCCGGGTGCCCATCGTGGAGCCGATGACCGAGAGCTGCTTGAAGAAGATGTGTGTCAGGCCGGCGTCGCCGACGTCGGGCCCGGACGTCGTGCCACTGATGACGATGCGGCCCCCGGGACGCAGCGAGCGGATCGAGTGAGTCCAGGTCGCCTTGCCGACGGTCTCCATCACCGCGTCGACCTTGACCGGCAGGCGGGCACCGGACTCGAAGACCTCGTGCGCACCGAGCTCGACGGCGCGCGTGCGCTTGCCCTCGTCGCGGCTGGTCGCCAGCACCGTCAGGCCCGCGGCGCGACCCAGGGCGATGAGAGCGGTGGCGACACCGCCGCCGGCCCCCTGCACGAGGATCGTCTCGCCGGGCTGGCACGCGCCCTGCACGAAGAGCATCCGGTACGCGGTGAGCCAGGCGGTCGGCAGGCAGGCGGCCTCCTCGAAGGACAGCGAGGCCGGCTTGGGCACCAGGTTGCGGCGCGGCACGACCACCTGGTCGGCGAAGGTGCCCTGGTGGCGCTCCGAGAGCAGCGAGCGGCCCGGGTCGTCGGCCTCGTCGCCGGTCCAGGCCGGGTCGCCGATGACACCGTGGACGACGACCTCGTTGCCGTCCTCGTCGAGGCCCGCGGCGTCGCAGCCCAGGATCATCGGCAGCGCCTCCTCGCGCAGGCCCACCCCACGCAGCGACCAGAGGTCGTGGTGATTGAGGCTGGCGGCCTTGACGGTGACCGTGGCCCACCCGTCGGGGGCCTCGGGCGCGGGGCGCTCCCCCACCACCAGCCCGGTCATCGGGTCGTCGAAGGAGAAGGACTCGGCGTAGACGGCGAACATTCCCCGACCCTAGCGAGTGGGCGGCGTTAACCGGTTGCAGGTCCTCCCTGCGGGCTGTTGGGTCGTCCGGGTGAGCATCGACGTACGCCCCTCGTCCGACCCCGAGAAGTACCTCGCCACCGACCAGCTGGTCTGGTTCGGCGAGGTCGCCGACGCCGATGCCGAGCACCTGCGCCTCGGCCTGCCCGAGGACCAGCGCTTCGTCGTCGACCTGCCGGACGGCCCGGCCGACCTGCACACGGGCATCTACGGCGTACGCCCCATGGACCTGTCGCTGCCCGGCGGGTCCGTCGTGCCGATCGCCGGCCTCACGTGGGTCGGCGTGCATCCCGATGCGCGCCGGCGCGGCGTGCTGACCGCGATGATGACCGACCACCTGGCCCGCACACGCGAGGCCGGGACCGCGATCTCGGCGCTGCACGCGAGCGAGGCGGAGATCTACGGCCGTTACGGCTACGGCATGGCCGCGCTCCAGCTCCAGGTGAGCCTCGGGCGCGGGACCACCCTCACCGCGCCGCACCTCGATGACGAGGCGGCCGGCCTCACCACCGAGCTCCGCACGATGGCGGACCTGGGGATGGCCGAGCGGATGCGCGCCTGCCAGCTGGCACTGGCTCCCGAGTGGCCCGGCCTGGTGGTCGGCTCCCCCGACTTCTTCTCCCTGATGACCCTCGAGCCGCCGGAGGCGCTGCGTGACAAGGAGCGCCTCCGCGTCCTCTTCGCACGGCGTGACGGCGTCGACGTGGGCTACGTCGGTCTCCGGCGCGAGCACAGGTGGGACCGCGCCCGCCCGTCCGGGACGGTCACCGTCGGCGCCTTCACCGGCACCCCGGCCGCGCGGCTCGCCCTCGCGCGCCGCGTCGTGGACCTCGACCTGATGGGCACCACGAAGCTGGAGAGCATCGGCGTCGACGACCCACTGCTCGGCTGGCTCGGCGGACCGCGCGGCACCGGCTCGCTCGAGACGTGGGACAGCACCTGGGTGCGCCTGGTCGACCTCGGCGCCGCGTGGTCGCTGCGCCTCTACGAGTCCGACTGCGACGTGGTGGTCGAGGTGGAGGACCGACACGCGCCGTGGAACGCCGGCCGCTGGCGGCTCTCGGCCTCCGCCGGGGAAGGCTCCGCGTCGCGGGCGGACTCACCCGCCGACGTGACCCTTGACGTGGCCGTGCTGGGCGCGGGCTTCCTCGGGCACCCGATCGGCGGACTGCTGCGCGCGGGGCTGGTGCGCGAGCACCGGCCCCGGGCGTACGCCGAGCTGGCCCGGGCCATGCGAACGCTCGTCGCGCCGGAGCCCTCGATCGGCTTCTAGGCGCTCCGGCGTCAGAGGCGCACGTCGAGGGTCGCCGCCCACGACGCGGCGTCGGGATCGTCCACGTCGGTGACGGCCAACAGCCGCACCCGCGTGTCGTCGACGTCCACCACCATGAGTCCCTCCACCTTGAGGACACGGTCCTCGCGGTCGGGCAGGCGCACGACGTCGACGACCCGACCCATGCGCATGCGCGCGAGCGCCGTCGCCCTCACCGGGCCGTCGTCGCGCGGGTTGGGACTGTCCTCGGCCGCCGCGCAGGCCAGCAGGTCGCCGTCCGGGAGGGCGACGACATCGGTGATCGCCAGGCCGACGGCGTCCACGGAGCCGAGGTCGTAGTGCACCGGGTTCCTCACCCCCACGTCGGCCGCTCTGACCGCCCCGCTTGCGGCTGCCAGCACCTCGTCGAGGTCGAGGTCGACGCTGGCGGACGGCAGACCGGCCGAGGGCAGGCCGCGGTGGAACCACCGCAGGCTGCGCCCCACGATGCAGGCTCCCTCGAGGTTGAGCTGGTCGAGCTCGATGCTCAGGGCACCGGCGACGGCCGCGTAGACCGGCTCCATGTCGCCCACCACCACGTCGGGTGTCGCGCCCACCAGTCGGAGCAGGCACCACCGCATCCGGCGTGGGGAGGAGCCGGAGCCCATCGCCAGGACCGCCGCACCGCCCGGGGGGAACACCTGGCACGCGGTCTCGAGGTCGGGCTTGAGGTGCTTGGTGCCCGACTTCTCGTCGAACTCCTCGTGCCGCTCCACCGGCGGCAGCAGCCGTACGCGCGTCGCGTCCGAACCGCCGCGGAACCAGGCGGCATGGGTTCCGTCGTCGGACACCACGAGGTGGCCGCCCCCGAAAGGGACGACCGCCGACGCCGCGCGCACCGGGGCTCCGTCGGCGAACCGAAGCCGCTGGTGCCCGCTCACCTCGACATCCATGCCCCGATCTTGCAGCACCACCGGTCGGCCCGCGACCGGACACTTGTACGGGCGTGGCCCGCCAGGACGCTCAGCGCCGGGCGACCCCGTCGGCGCGGGCAGCAGCAGCCACGGCCTCGCGCACCGCACCCGGCACCCGGGGGTCGAAGGGCGAGGGGATGATCAGGTCCTCGCTCAGCGCGTCGCCGACCAGCTCGGCGAGCGCGGTCGCGGCGGCGACCTTCATGCCCTCGGTGATCGCGGTGGCGTGCACGTCGAACGCCCCGCGGAAGATGCCGGGGAAGGCTAGGACGTTGTTGATCTGGTTCGGGAAGTCCGAGCGACCGGTGGCCACGACGCGGGCGTACTTGTGGGCGAGGTCCGGGTGCACCTCGGGCGTGGGGTTGGCGAGGCCGAAGATGATCGCCTCGGGGGCCATGGAGGCGACGATCTCCTCCGGCACCTGCCCGCCGGAGACGCCGATGTAGACGTCGGCGCCGTCCATCACGTCGGCCAGGGTGCCGCGGCGGCCGAAGACGTCCGCGGTGTCGCGGGCCAGCGCGGCCTTGACCGCGGTGAGGTCGTGGCGCTCGGAGTTGAGCACGCCCTGCCGGTCGAGGACCGCGATGTCGCGCACGCCGGCCTCGAGCAGGATCCGCGCCACCGCCACTCCGGCCGCACCGGCGCCCTGGATCACGACCCGGGCGGTGCCGGGGTCGCGACCGGTGAGCCGGAACGCGTTGGTCAGCGCGGCGAGCGCGACGACCGCGGTGCCGTGCTGGTCGTCGTGGAAGACCGGGATATCGAGGCGCTCCTTGAGCCGGGCCTCGATCTCGAAGCAGCGCGGGGCCGAGATGTCCTCGAGGTTCACGCCGCCGAAGCTCGGGGCCAGGCGGACCACGGTCTCGATGATCTCGTCCACGTCGGTGGTGTCGAGGCAGATCGGCACGGCGTCGACGCCGCCGAACTGCTTGAACAGCACCGCCTTGCCCTCCATCACGGGCATCGCGGCGGCGGGACCGATGTCACCGAGGCCGAGCACGGCGGTGCCGTCGCTCACGATCGCGACCACGTTGGGCACCCAGGTGTAGTGCTGGGTCATCGACGGGTCGGCGGCGATCGCCTCGCACACCCGCGCCACACCCGGGGTGTAGGCGAGCGAGAGCTCGTCGGGACCGGTGAGGGCGACGGTCGAGACGGTCTCCATCTTGCCGCCGACGTGCAGGTCGAACACGGGATCGCCTGGGTGCGGGTGCGAGGCCATTCGGCGATACTCGCACAGCTCAGCGGGCGCGCAGGGCCCGTCCCACGCGTGGGGAAGGCCACACCCGGAGGCGTACGACGCCGAGCACCGCCTCCTCCGCCACCGGTCCACGGTGCCGCGAGTCCACGCCTTCGTCGGGGTTGTCGCTCACCAGCCACCAGCCCGGCCGGCCCGACGCCGTACGCCGTTGGTCGAGGGCGCGCTTGACCGCGACCGTCCCGTCCGGGAACCGCGCGACCACCAGGGAGCCCGGCCGCACCTGCGCGCCGTACCTCACGAGCAGCCGGTCACCGTCGCGCAGCGTGGGGCGCATCGAACGCCCACCCACCCGGGCGAGACCCCACTGACCCGCGCGTTCCACGCGGAGTAGTGTCGCAGGAGAGCAATTCCCCGACGTTCGAGAGGTTGCACATGCTTCGCACTTTCTTCGCCCCGACCATCGAGGTCTCGGCCCACTGCGACCTGCCCTGCGGTGTCTACGACCCCGCCCAGGCGCGGATCGAGGCCGAGTCGATCAAGGGCATCATCGCCAAGGTCGCCGACAACGACGACCCCGACTTCCGCACCCGCGCGATCCTCATCAAGGAGCAGCGCGCGGAGCTCGTCAAGCACCACCTGTGGGTGCTGTGGACCGACTACTTCAAGCCCCCGCACTTCGAGAAGTACCCCCAGCTGCACACGCTGGTCAACGAGGCGACCAAGCTCGCCGGCGCCTCGGGCACCAAGGGTGAGCTCGACGCGGCCAAGGCAGACGAGCTGCTCGCCAAGATCGACGAGATCGCGGAGATCTTCTGGGAGACGAAGAAGGCCTGAGCAGGTGCGGCGGAGCCGCGACTGCTCAGGCCTTCTTCTGAGCAGCTTGCTGCTCCGCACTTCTTCACCCCCACACGCCGCCCCGGTCCTCGCGGACCGGGGCGGCGTCGTGCATCCTCGGACCAGTCCACCCGAGAGGATCCCCGCGATGATCGAGGAGGTCCGGCTGCGCGACGGCACCGACGCGATCGTCGTACCCCTCGTGCGCACCGACCGCGCGACGCTGGCCGCGGAGTTCGAGACGCTGTCCCCGGAGTCTCAGCGGAGCAGGTTCCTGGCACCGGTGCACCACCTCAGCGACGAGATGCTCGCGCACCTCGTCGACGACGTCGACGGCCTCGACCACGTCGCCCTCGTGCTGTGCGCCGAGACCGCGCCCGGCACCTACGACCCCGTCGCGCTGGCGAGGATCGTGCGCTACGCCGACGCCCCGGACGCCGCCGACCTGGCGGTCACGGTCAAGGACGCCTGGCAGGGCCGGGGCGTCGCGACCGTCCTGCTGGAGGTGCTGATGCGTCATCGCCCGCCCGGCGTGCGCCGCATCGTGACGGAGGTCTTCAAGGACAACCCCGCGTCCCTGGGGATGCTGCGTCGGCTCGGGCGCGTGACGGAGCAGGACGAGGGCTTCGGGGTGTACGGCGTGGTGGTCGAGCTCGACGCCGCACCCGGACGTACGACCGGGCCGGTGACACCCCGCGGCGACCGGCAGGCCCCGCTCCTGCAGGACAGGGCGCACCGCCAGGCGCTGCGCACGCGCGACCAGGTCTGCCCCTGGTTCCACCCCCAGCCGGGCTAGGGTGTGGCGAGCACATCCGCCTCGACGACGGGACTTGACGCTGATGGCAGATCACACGGGGGGCTCTCGCGCCGACGTCGAGCTCCGCATCCCCGCCGAGGGTGCCTACGCCTCGGTGGTCCGCACCACGGCCGCGGGGCTCGCGGCCCGCCTGGACTTCACGATCGACGACATCGAGGACCTGCGGATCGCCATCGGCGAGGCCACCGCGCTCGCGATGCCGGCCGCCGACCCGGGCACGGACCTGGTGGCGTGCTTCCACTTCGGCGCGGGGGCGCTGACCGTCACGCTCGAGACCGAGGCGGTCGACGAGCCGCCGCTCGACACCGAGAGCTTCGCCTGGCAGGTGCTGGACACGATGGCGCAGGACGCGTCCGCGGGCCCCGAGGGCGGACGGTTCCACGTCCGCTTCACGGTGACCTCGAGCGTCGCTGCGGGAATGACGGGTGCCGAGCTCTGACATGAGCACCGACACGGGGGGCACGGGGGACGACATGGCGGCGGGGGCCGCCCTGGACCGGGAGGACGACGACGTCGTCCCCACCGGTCTCGAGCACGTACGCGCGCGCAGCGCCGAGCTCTTCACGCGGATGCGCGACACCGAGGTCAGCGACGCGCGGCGCGCCGGCGCCCGCGACGACCTGGTGCACCTGCACCTCTCGCTCGTCGAGCACTGCGCGCGACGCTTCCGCAACCGCGGCGAGCCCTTCGAGGACCTGGTGCAGGTCGGCACCATCGGCCTGATCAAGGCCGTGGACCGCTTCGAGACCGACCGCGGCGTGGAGTTCTCCACCTATGCCACCCCGACGGTCATCGGCGAGATCAAGCGCCACTTCCGCGACAAGGGCTGGGCGATCCGGGTGCCGCGTCGCCTCCAGGAGCTCCGCATGCAGATCGGCGGGGCCACCGGCGAGCTCACCCAGAAGCTCGGCCGCTCCCCCACCCCGCGCGAGCTGGCCGAGGTCATCGGCTGCTCGGTGGAGGAGATCATGGAGGGCATCGAGTCCTCGCACGCCTACGCCACCTTGTCGCTCGACGCCTCCGACGACAACGACGACGGCCCGCCGGCGATGCTCGCCACGCTCGGCGTCGAGGACGCCAACATCGAGCACGTCGAGATCCGCGAGTCGATCAAGCCGCTCCTCGAGGGGCTCGGCGAGCGCGAGAAGCGCATCCTGCTGCTGCGCTTCTTCAAGAACATGACGCAGTCGCAGATCGCCGAGGAGATCGGCGTCTCGCAGATGCACGTCTCGCGCCTGCTCACCCGCACGCTGACCCAGCTGCGGACCTCGCTCGAGGCGGAGTGACCCGGGCCCCGCTCAGGGGTCGACCCGGGCGTCCTCCTCGAGGACCTCGGTCGTCTCAGGGTGGAGCAGGCCCACGATGACGACCAGTGCGACGAGGGCCAGCGACAGCGGCAGCACGAGGCCCCCGACGTCCCGGAAGTTCCACGCGAGCCCCAGCTGGATCAGCTGGGCCATCACGACGGGTCCGCGCGCCCAGCGGCGTACCTTCCACAGCGACCAGGCGCACCACGCGAGCCCGGCGGCCGCCAGGAGGAAGAACGCCGAGGTGGTCAGGCCCATGGTCAGCCGGATGACTCGCAGGTTCGCCACCTCCAGGACCCCGAGGGCGAGGAGCACGAACGCCTCCACCGCGACGAGCGAGGCGGCGACCACGAGCGGGGGCGGCGCGCTACTGTCTGGACCAGGGGGAATGTCAGAAGGTGTAACGGGCACGGCTCAACACTAGTTGTGACGGACACGACCAGCGTTGGGGGTTGTGTGAACGTTCAAATCTTGCGAGTCTTGTCGCTGCGCTGCGTGGCGCCCGGGCCCAGCTGATTGTCCGAGAACAGCACCTGCCTGTGACGAGAAAGAGGGATTTCCCTACCCATGGATTGGCGCAGTCGCTCTGCATGCCTCGACGAGGACCCTGAGCTGTTCTTCCCGATCGGCAACACCGGTCCCGCGATCCTCCAGATCGAGGAGGCGAAGCAGGTGTGCCGGCGCTGTGAGGTGCGCGAGCAGTGCCTCGCCTGGGCCCTCGAGGCCGGGCAGGACCACGGAGTGTGGGGTGGCCTCAGCGAGGACGAGCGTCGCGCGCTGAAGCGCCGCAACGCCCGCGCCCGCATCCGCACCGCCTGAACCGCAGGGCGCGTCGCGTCTATCGGCCGCCACGGCTACTCGACGGGCAGGTCCGCCTGCACCCGCGTGCCTCGGCTCCCCGGACCGATCTCGAGCACCCCGCCGAGCTCGGACTCCACGAGCGTGCGCACGATCGAGAGGCCCAGCTGGGTCGAGGCGTCGAGGTCGAACGACTCGGGCAGCCCCCGGCCGTCGTCCTCGACCACCACGTGCAGGCGACCGACGATGCGGCGCGCGGTGACCACGACGCGCCCCTCGGTGCGCCCCGAGTCCCCCGCATAGCCGTGCTCGACGGCGTTCTGCAGCAGCTCGGTCAGCACCATGGCCAAGGGCGTCGCGGCCTCCGACGCGAGCTTGCCGAAGGACCCCTCGCGCACGACGCGGACCGGCACCTCGACGCCGCTGACGTCGACCACCATCGCCCCGAGCCGGTCGGCGATCTCGTCGAAGTCGACCGTCTCCTCCACGGCGTGGCTGAGCGTCTCGTGCACGATCGCGATCGAGCCGACCCGGCGCACGGCCTCCTCGAGGGCCGCCTTGGCGTCCTCGGCCTGCGTACGCCTCGCCTGCAGGCGCAGCAGCGCGGCCACCGTCTGGAGGTTGTTCTTCACGCGATGGTGGATCTCGCGGATGGTGACGTCCTTGGTGACGAGCTCCCGGTCGCGACTGCGCAGCTCGGTGACGTCGCGGACCAGCAGGAGCGCGCCGCTCCGGTCCCCCTGCGGGCGCAGCGGGATGCTCCGCACGATCAGGGTGACCTCGTCGGTGCCGACCTCCGTCGCGCGCCCGTCGCGACCGCCCAGCACCGCGCTCAGCGTCTCCTCGTCGATGCGCTTGCGCGCGGGCACCAGGTCGCGGGTCAGGTCGGTGAGCACGAGCCCTGTCAGATCGCCCTGGAGGCCGAGGCGGCGGTAGGCCGAGAGCCCGTTGGGACTCGCGTAGACGACGCGTCCCGTCGCGTCGAGGCGGACGAACCCGTCGCCCACCCGTGGTGAGTCGGCGTGGTCGCTGCGCTGGCCGGGCAGCGGGAAGTGGCCGGCGGCGATCATCTGGGTCAGGTCGGAGGCGGTCTGGAGGTAGCTCAGCTCGAGCCGGCTGGGCGTGCGCACGCCGAGCAGGTTGGTGTTGCGCGCGATCAGGGCGATCACCCGCCCCGCGCGGCGCACGGGGATGACCTCCACCCGCACGGGCACGTCGTCGCGCCACTCGGGGTCCCCTTCGCGCACCAGGCGGCCGGTGGCCAGCGCCTCGTCGAGCATCCGGCGCCGGCCGGTGGGGATGAAGGTGCCGAGGACGTCGTCGACGAGCGCGGTCGGCCCGGTGGTGGGCCGCATCTGGCCGCCGGCCCAGTAGCCCTTGCCCTCCCGGTCCGGGAGCCACAGCACGAGGTCCGCGAAGGACAGGTCGGCGAGGATCTGCCAGTCGGCCATGAGCAGCTGGAGCCACGCGATGTCGTCCTCGACCAGGTCGGTGTGGGCGCGCACGAGCTCGTGGAGGGAGGGCACCCGGCCACCCTAGGTCCAGCCGCGGACCGGCTGGGGCGACGTCGGTGACTGCTGGCAGGATGGGCCGCATGTCGATCGGCTACTGGGACCAGGTGCAGGCGGCTGGTTTCGAGCTTCCCTCGGACCGCCCGCTCGGCGACCTGACCGCGGAGCTCACCACGATGCTCGGCTCGACGCAGCCGGAGGTGCGCGACGGCACCGCCTATCCCGCCCTCGCCACCTGGATCGACCGCGGCGTCTACGACGACCTGCTCGCCGGCCTCGGCGACGGCATGGTCGCCGGGCTGTCCGTCGGACTCGGCGAGCAGGACACCGACACCGTCTTCCGGCGCAGCTTCAGCGCGCTGATCCTCGCCGAGTGCCTCGAGCGCGACAACGCCGAGCACCTGATGCCTCCGGCGAAGATCATGGACTGGGGCGACCGGATCGCGGTCTGGTTCCTCGCCGAGGTCGACACCCGCGGTTTCGTGCCGGGCAAGGGGTGGGCCCACGCGATCGCCCACGGCGCGGACACGATCGGCGCCCTCGCCGAGTCCCCGCATCTCGGGGGCGACGAGCACGCAGTCCTGCTCGACATCCTCGCCGAGCGCCTGCTCCAGCAGCCCGCCGACCAGCCGCTCGAGTCCGGCGAGCCCGACCGGATGGCCCACGCGGCGATGCGGGTCCTGCGGCGCAACACGCTCGGCACCGACGTCCTCGAGCCCTGGGTGCACCGCATCGGCGCCGCAGCCAACGCGTTCGGCGGCCCGGTCGACCACAACCCGTTCGCCCGCACCCACGCCCCCCAGTCCTTCCTGCGTGCGCTCTTCGTCCACCTGTCCCTGGCGCCCGACGCGCCGCAGGTGCGCCCAGACCTGCTGCTCGTGGTGATCGAGGCGCTCCGGATGGCCAACGCGCCGTTCCTGCGACCCAGCACCGACCAGCCTCCACCCGGCACCGACTAGCCTGCGGGGCATGAGCGAGCCCACCGACATCTCCGGCCACAGCGGCGAGCTGGCCGTCCACGTCGCCCGCGCCCACGGCGTCGAGACCATGTTCACCCTCTCGGGTGCCCACGTCTTCCCGATGTACGACGGGGCGGTGAAGACGCAGGCCGAGGGGCAGGGCCCGCCGATGCGCCTGCTGGACGTACGCCACGAGCAGACCGCCGCGTTCGCCGCCGAGGCCACCGGCAAGCTCACCCGCGTGCCCGGCCTGGCCGTCCTCACCGCGGGCCCCGGCGTCACCAACGGCATCAGCGCGATCGCGCAGGCCCAGTTCGCCGGCTCCCCGATGGTCGTCGTCGGCGGTCGCGCACCGCAGAACCGCTGGGGCAGCGGCTCCCTCCAGGAGCTCGACCAGCCGCCGATCATCGCGCCGGTCGCAAAGGCCGCCCGCACCCTGATGACCGCGGCCGACGTGGCCGGTGGCATGGACGAGGCCTTCACCCTGGCCCGCTCGAGCCACCGCGGTCCCGTCTTCGTCGACGTGCCGATGGACGAGTTCTTCAACTCCGCGACCGGGTCGACCGGCTCCGGCGAGGGCACCCGCATCGAGCCCGACCCCGACGCGGTGGGGAAGGTCGCGCGGCTGCTGGCCGCGGCCCGGCGCCCGGTCCTCATCCTCGGCACCGACGTGTGGGCCGACCACGCCGAGGTCGCGGCGCTCCGGCTGGTGGAGGACCTCGGCATCCCGACCCTGACCAACGGCATGGGCCGCGGAGTGATCCCCGGCGGGCACCGCTGCCTGGTGACCAAGGCCCGCGGTGCCGCGCTGTCCGGCGCCGACCTCGTCGTGGTCGTCGGCACGCCGCTGGACTTCCGCCTCGGCTACGGCGCCTTCGGCGGCCCGGACAAGAACCCCCAGGGCGAGTTCGCGAAGGTCGTGCACATCGCCGACTCCCCCGGCCAGGTCTCCGGCCACGCCGAGCTCGCCGCGTCCGTCTCCGGCGACCTCACCACGGTCCTCGACGGCCTCCAGGCCGCGATCGAGCGCGGTGACAAGCCCGACTGGCAGGCCTGGTCCGACCAGCTCGCCGACCAGGTCAAGGTCGCCGCGGCGCGCGACGCCGAGCTGCTCACCGCCGAGGCCGACCCGATCCACCCGGCGCGGATCTACGGCGAGCTCGTGCCGCGGCTGGCCGACGACTCCGTCGTCATCGGCGACGGCGGCGACTTCGTCTCTTTCGCCGGCAAGTACGTCGAGCCGAAGCGCCCCGGCGGCTGGCTCGACCCCGGCCCCTACGGCTGCCTCGGCGCGGGCCTGGGTGCCGCGATCGCCGCCCGCATCGCCCGTCCCTCGGCCCAGGTGACGTTGCTGCTCGGTGACGGCGCCGCCGGCTTCTCCCTCATGGACGTCGACACGCTGGTGCGCCACGACCTGCCGGTGGTCATGGTGATGGGCAACAACTCCGCGTGGGGCCTGGAGAAGGGCCCGATGCAGATGCTCTACGGCTACGACGTGATCGCCGACCTCGGCCAACGCACGCCGTACGACGACGTGGTGAAGGCGCTCGGCGGCGCCGGTGAGACGGTCACCGACCCGAAGCAGATCGGGTCCGCGCTCGACCGGGCGTACGCCGCCGGTGTCCCCTACCTCGTCAACGTGATCACCGACGTCGAGGCGGCCTATCCCCGCAACACCTTCGGCATCTGAGCCGGCCGTCGTGGTCGAGGTGCGCCTGGCGCGGACCGACGAGCTCGACGCCGTCGGCGAGCTGACCGTGCGCGCCTACGCGGCGTACACCCGCGGTCCGGCCGACCCCTACGTGGCCCGGTTGCGCGACGCGTCGTCGCGGGCCACGGCCGCCGAGCTGTGGGTCGCCGTCGACGGCGACCGGCTGCTGGGCAGCGTGACCTGCTGTCCTCCGGGGTCGTCCTACCGCGAGGTGAGCCTCCCCGACGAGGGTGAGTTCCGGATGCTCGCCGTCGCCCTCGACGCCCGCGGCTCGGGTGCCGGCACGGCGCTCGCCGCCCACTGCGAGGAGCGCGCACGGGAGCACGGCGCGCTCGGCATGGCGCTGTCCTCGCTGGCCGAGATGACAGCGGCGCACCGGATCTACGCACGGCTGGGCTACGCCCGCGACCCCACGCGCGACTGGTCGCCGCTGCCCGGGGTGGAGCTCATCACCTTCGCCAAGCGGTTCTGACTCAGCAGCGGCGCACCGTCGAGGGCTCGGCCGGGTCGTCGAAGCACACCGTCCCCGACGGCAGCGCCGCCATCTCGGTGCCGGAGACCATCTGCCACTGCCACGTCCGCCAGGCGCCCTCCTCCGCGGCCACGGCCGTGACGAGCGCGCCGTTGGTGGTGAGCCAGGTGCGCGTGGTCGGATCGTTGGTGAGCTCGACGTCGCCGGTCGTGTCGAGTGCGCGCAGCCGGTCGCCGTCCTGCACCAGCACCTGCGCGTAGGAGGCGTCGGAGGCGGAGGTGACGTAGAAGGACGCCCCGTCCGACATGACGGAAGTGGGTTGGGTGGTCGACACGCGCGCATCCGCCACGGCGAGGTCGTGTCGGACCGTGCGGCCGTCCTCTCCCCGCACGAGCAGGGTCGCCGGGTCGCCCGCCTCGACGGTCACGGTGTAGCGGTAGCCGATGTCGAAGACGGCCCGGCCCCCGGGACCGATGGTCTCCTCCGCCACGGGCACGACGTAGGGGAGCTCGTCCTCGGTGTCGTCGCCGCAGGGCTGCGACGCCTCGAGGCCCTGCCGCCGGCACGCCTCCTCCACGTGCCTGAGCACGCCGTCGTCGCCGAGGGCCCACCGCCAGGCGTCGACCACGACCGTCTCGGGACGCAGGAGCGTCATGTTGCCCTCCGCGTAGGCGTTGACCGACCGGCTCGACCAGAGCGCCCCGTCCTCCAACCAGTAGTCCTGCAGGTGGACCATCCGGTAGTGCTCGGTCGCGCTCCCGTCGACGGGCACGGACCCCCGCACCAGCCGCTCCGGGTCCTCGACGGCCGCCTGCACCAGGAGGCCGTCGCGGAGGTCGAAGACCAGCGGGTGACCACCGCCGCCGGGACCGGCCTCCATGTCGTCGAAGTAGAGCACCAGCTCCTGGTCGCCGTCATCGTCGGCGTCGATCGGGTCGAGGGCGTTCGTGCCGATGGTGGTGCCGAGCTCGGCGATGCCGTAGGCCTGCTCCCCCGTCGTGCTCAGCGTCGTCTGCAGGCGGACCCGGCCGTCGAAGTCCTTGGTCGGCTCGGCCAGGAAGTCCACCCGCTCCTTCGTGCCGTCGCCGTCCAGGTCGAGGCGCGCCGGTGAGGAGAGGTCGTCGGCCTTCCAGTCCCGACCCACGTCGGCGGGCAGCTCGAGCTTCGGGGCGTCCGGCTCCGGCGCGACCTCGTCGGAGCGCGTACGGCTGCCGACACCCTGGAGCACCACCCCCAGCACGAGCAGGACGACCGCGGCCGCAGCGAGCAGGACCCACGGCGATGACCAGCGCCTCGGCAGGGGGGTGGCCGTGGCGAGCGGGGCCAGGTCCTCGCCCCGCACCAGGTCGGCCCGCGCGGCGAGGGCTGCCCGCAGGCGCGCCTCCAGGTCGGGGGCACCAGGTGTGCTGCTCATCGCTCCTCCTCTCCCGAGCTCGGCGTGACGGGGTCGTGCATGGCCTTCTCCAGCGCCACGAGCGCGCGGCTCGCGGTCGACTTCACGGTGCCGCGGCTGATGTCGAGCGTCCGGGCGATCTCCGCCTCGGACAGGTCCGACCAGTAGCGCAGGACCAGCACCTCGCGCTGGCGAGGGGCGAGGGTGTGCAGCGCCACGATGACCTCCCGGTGCTCCTCCGCCAGCACCGCGCTGTCCTCGGGTGTGGGTGGTGACAGGTCGTGGGGTGGGGAGTACGACCGCGCCGTACGCCGTCGCCGCAGCGCTGAGCGTGCGGTGTTGACCACCGCGACACGCAGGTAGGCCAGCGCCTTCGACGGGTCCCTCACCGCGTCGGGGCGACGTGCAAGAGCGGCGAAGGCGTCCTGGACCACGTCCTCGGCGGAGGCGACGTCGTCGACCAGCAGCACCGCCAGCCGCACCAGCGCGAGCCGGTGCGCGGCGTAGAGCTCCGTGATGTCCACCGCCGGCTCCATCACCACCCCCGACCCTCCCCCCGATCCTGCCCCCGGCCCTGCGGTCCTCGTGCCCATGTCTGGTAGACGTGTGGGTGGCACACAGGTTGCCTCACCGCAGCAATCATCCGTCGGAAGGCCCGCCATGTCCCGTCCCGAGACCGCCACCCTCACCTTCGTCGTGGGCGACGACGACACGGCTGCGGCCGTCGGGAGCGGCTCGCTGCCGGTGCTCGGGACACCGCGCCTCCTCGCGTGGCTCGAGGCCGCCACGTGCGCCGGGCTGGAGCCGCTGCTGCCCCAGGGGTCGACGAGCGTCGGCACCCGGGTCCAGGTCGAGCACCTCGCCGCCAGCCCCGTCGGGGCCGAGGTCGAGGTCAGCGCCTCCAGCGCCTACGAGGACGGCCGGCTGCACCGCTTCACCGTCAGCGCCCGCGACGCGACCAGCGGCAAGGTGCTCGCCGCCGGGGAGATCACCCGCGTGGTGGTCGACGCCGAGCGGTTCCTCGCCCGCCTGCGAGACACGTCGTCAAGGCAGACCTGACTAGACCGCTCGGGTGTCCTGGCCCGGATCCGTCGCAAGGAGCCCGCTAGTCTGGCAGGCTCGCGCACGGCGCGCGGGGGCGCGCGGATGGAATGGGGCCAACCAGCATGGACGATCGGTTGCGAGAAGCACTGGCGACACTGGGCCAGCGCATCGAGTTCGCGGAGTACGAGCGACGGATCGCGCTCGACGAGGTGCGCGCGCTCGTGGCGCAGCACCACCAGGACCTGCACCTGCCGCAGGTCGCGGAGCTCACGACGCTGACGCAGCCCGCGCTCGGCGCGATGGTCCCCGACCAGTCGTAGGACCGGCGCCGGACATGCAAAAGTCCCCGCCGCGGCGGGGACTTCTACGAGATGACGTGCAGGTGCGCGTCAGGCGTTGGGGCGCTTGCCGTGGTTCGCGCCCTTCTTCTTGCGCGCGCGGCGCTTGCGTCCGGTCTTGCCCATGGTGGTCCTCCTGGAATCGGTGCTCGGGTCAGTGTGTCAAAAACCCGGGGGTGCGGCGAATCGGGTCGAGCCCGGGGTCAGGCCCCACCCTCGGTGATCTGGATGCTGACCTCGCGCAGCTGGAGGCGTACGCGGTCACGCAGCGACTCCGGCGCCGCCTCCGAGCAGGAACGTGCGACGAGCTGCTTCACGGCCTTCTGGAGGTCGTGGCGCTCGAGGCAGGGCCCGCACTCGCGCAGGTGCATCTCGACGACGGCGCAGTCGGCCTGGTCGAGCTCGTTGTCGATGAAGTAGACGATGCGCTCGATGTAGTCGACGCAGTCGTCGTTGCCGTGCTCGTGGGTGCTCACTTCGCCTCCCCCTCGATGTCGGCGCCGGGGACGGTGGATGCGGGAAGGAGGTCGTTGGCACGGACGTAGTCGGCCAGCATGTCGCGCAGCTGGCGCCGGCCACGGTGCAAGCGCGACATCACGGTGCCGATGGGCGTGTCCATGATCTCGGCGATCTCCTTGTAGGGGAAACCCTCCACGTCGGCGAGGTAGACCGCGAGGCGGAACTCCTCGGGCAGGCGCTGCAGCGCATCCTTGACCTCCGAGTCGGGCAGGTGCTCCAGCGCCTCCATCTCCGCGGACCGCAGACCGGTCGAGGAGTGGGACTCCGCGCGGGCGAGCTGCCAGTCCTCGACGTCCTCGGACATCGACTGCTGCGGCTGGCGCTGCTTCTTGCGGTAGGAGTTGATGTAGGTGTTGGTGAGGATCCGGTACAGCCAGGCCTTGAGGTTCGTGCCGGGCTTGAACTGGTGGAAGGCGCTGTAGGCCTTGGCGAACGTCTCCTGCACCAGGTCCTCGGCGTCGGCCGGGTTGCGGGTCATCCGCATGGCGGCGCCGTAGAGCTGGTCGAGGAACGGCAGGGCGTCGCGCTCGAAGCGGGCGGACCGCTCGTCGGAGGTCTCGTCCTCGACGGCGATCTCAGGGCCGGACGTGTCGTCCGTGAGTGATTCAGTCATCACGGTCCACGATAGCGCTGCGGGTCTCTCCAGGGTCAGTGACTGCACATCGATGCCAACACCTCACCCCACCCGGGGATTCCCGACGACGTCACGCACCAGCCATTCCAGCGTGGACTCGACCACGATCCCCATCGCCTCGTCCTGGCTCAGCCCGCCTCGCGCGGGCACCTTCAGCCCGTGGTCGGCGCCCGGGACGACGACCATGTCGACCCGGTCGAGGTCGCCGGGAAACTCCTCGGGACGCCCCATCGGGTCGCGCTCGCCCTGGATGAGCAGGGTCGGCAGGCCGGTGCCGCGGAGCTCGGGGAGCCGGGTGGGCTCGGTGCGACCCGGCTGGTGGAGCGGGAAGGACAGGGCCAGGCAGCCGGTGGCCCCCAGCGACCGGGCCGTGCGCGCGGCGGAGCGTGCGCCCGCCGAACGACCGCCGACCACGAGCGGCGTACGCACCCGCATCACGTCGGCAGCGCACGTCAGCGCCGCGTCGAGGGTCGGCGGTGCGGTCGCGACCTTGCGGCCCGCGACGCGCCACGGCTGCTCGAACAGCACGACCGAGACGCCCTGCGCGGGGAGCGCGTCGGCCAGCGCCCACAGGTCGCGCGACTCGATCCCGCCTCCGGCACCGTGGCTCAGCAGGAGCGTGGCGATCGGTCTGGTGGCCCGACGCGTGTGCAGCCGGCCCGCGCCGTGGGGGGTCGCGACGGATCGGACGGTGGCCTTCTTCACTGCAGGGTCTCCTCGGCAGGCAGGGGCTCGACGAGCTCGGGGCCGTTGTTGCGCACGTTGCTGACGAGGGTGGGCACGGCGTACGCCTCGAGCCGGCCCGGCGCGGCCGGCACCAGGAGGGACGCGTCGCCGGGTGTGGTCGGGTCGAGCCACTCGTGCCAGCGCTCGCGCTCGACCATCAGCGGCATCCGGTCGTGGATGTGCCCGAGGGAGTCCTCGGCCTCCGTGGTCAGCACGGTGCAGGTCCAGCGGAAGCGGTCCGGGTCGTCCTCGGCGCGGGTGGGGTCGCGCCAGATCTCGTAGAGCCCCGCCATCGCCAGGACCCCGCCGTCGCGCGGCCGGATGAAGAAGGGCTGCTTGACCGGCTTGCCCCGGGCGTTGGTCTGCGAGGTGGCGTACCACTCGAAGTAGCCGTCGGCCGGAAGCAGCGCCCGCCGGCTGGCGAAGGCCTTGCGGTAGGCCGGCTTCTCCGCCACGGTCTCCATCCGCGCGTTGATCATCCGGTTGCCGATCGAGGGGTCCTTGGCCCAGGACGGCACCAGCCCCCAGGTGAGCACCCGCAGCTGGCGCTGGGCGGGCTCGCCGGACTCCCGCGACGGCGGACGCTCGACGACGGCGTAGACCTCCTTGGTGGGGGCCACGTTGTAGTCGGGAGCCAGGGGCGCGGCGATCCGGCTCTCGACGACCTCGAACTCCTCGACGAGGTCCTCGGAGCTGCGGGACGAGGCGTAGCGACCACACACGGGACCCACCCTAGGGGAGCCCCGTGACGGCGTCCGCTCAGCCGCGGGCCAGCTCGTCGAGCAGCATCCCCGCGCCGGCGTCCGTGGCGGGCAGGCCCTCGATCCACGCGCGGACCGAGGCGCCGCCCGACTCGGCCTGCACGCCGTCGAGCAGGGTGCGCAGCACCCGCACCCGTCGCCCGAGGCGCTCGTCGCGGCGGGTGAGGATCGCGACGCGGTGCATGCCCAGGCGCGCCACGGTCTCGTCGCGGACGAAGGCGGTGCGTGCGAGCTCGCCGGCGCGCGCGAGGCGCATGGCACGGGTGAAGTGGTCGCCCGGCTCCTCCGACGGGTCGTCGCCGAACGGCAGCGCGCAGACGACGAGCGCGTGGGCGCCGACGACGCTCGCGGCCTCGTCCACCTCACGCCCGGCGAGCCGGTAGAGCTCGGAGATCCGGCTGCGCAGGTGGGCCTGGCTGGAGAGGCCCGTCATCGGGTCCTCGCAGGACAGCTGGTGGAGGTACCCCAGGGTGGTCTCGCTCCACGCGGTGAGCAGCGCCGCCACGACGTCGTACGCCGGATCGGTGCCCGTGAGCCGGTGCCACGTGCCACGCAGGCCTTCGAGCGTCTCCTCCACCGACGCGCCGTCGCGGGCCAGGTCCTGGCCCGCGACGCTGCAGGCGAGCAGGACGTCCGATCCTGAGGTGAGCGCCTCCCCCACGGCCTCGAATCGGTGCGGCAACCCCGACCGCACATCAAGAGACTGCGAACCGCTCACCCCAGGACCGGATGCCGCGAGCCGTCGCCCACGTGTGGCGAAGTTCTTCACGGCAGCTCCCTCCCGGATCCGGTCTTGCTCACTGGTGTGACGTCGTCCCCACGGATCCATGACGCGGACTCCGGGCGGAAATCACGATTCGGCCATCGCGACCCCGGGCCACGCCGCGGAGGTCTACAGTTCAAGGAGCCTGACAGCCGGGTCAGGAGTGCTGCGGGAAGCGTCGATCCACATGAGCATTGCCACCAGCGTCGAAGCGCCGGGTGACGCCGAGCTGATCTCGGCGGTCCGCGGCGGGGACATCGACGCTTACGGCACCCTCTTCGAACGGCACGTCGACGCCGCCCGGCGCCTGGCCCGCCAGCTCGTCGCGGCCGGGGACGCCGAGGACCTCGTCTCCGAGGCCTTCGTCAAGGTGCTCGGCGTGCTGCAGCGCGGTGGCGGCCCCGACGTCGCCTTCCGCGCCTACCTCCTCACCTCCGTGCGCCGCCTGCAGGTCGACCGGTTCCGTGCCGGCGCGAAGGTGCACACCACCGACGACATGGAGGCCTTCGACCCGGGGGTGCCGTTCCGCGACACCGCCGTCGAGGGATTCGAGAGCGCCGCCGCCGCCCGCGCGTTCGCCTCGCTGCCCGAGCGGTGGCAGCTGGTGCTGTGGCACACCGAGGTCGAGGGCGACAAGCCCGCCGACATCGCGCCACTGCTCGGCATGAGCGCCAACTCGGTGTCGGCGCTGGCCTACCGGGCCCGCGAGGGGCTCCGCCAGGCCTTCCTCACCCAGCACGTCGGCGAGCTCGAGCAGGACCAGTGCCGCTGGACGCACGGCCAGCTCGGGGCCTACGTCCGCGACGCCATCTCGCGCCGTGACGCCGCCCGGGTGGAGGGGCACCTCGGGGAGTGCCGCTCCTGCATGGCGATCTACCTCGAGCTCACCGAGGTCAACAGCAACCTCGGCGGCCTCCTGGCCCCCCTGCTGCTGGGCGGCGTGGCCACCGCCTATCTCGGCGGTGCCGCCGCGACGGGCGCGATGCCCGTCGGGATCGGCCTGCTGGCCGGGCGGATCCGCGACCTCGTCGTCGGCAACGCCGGCGCCGCAGCCGTGGCGGGGGTCGCCGCCAGCACCGTGGTCGTCGCCGGCAGCATCGCGCTCGGCATCGGCGGTCCGGACCGCGCGCCCGGCGAGCCCGCGGCGCTGCGCGCGCCGACGTCCACCTCGTCCACGACCGACCCGTCCGCGGCCGACCCGTCCGCGCCTGCCTCCGGTGGCGACTCGCCGCGCCGCTCGGCCACGGGTCCCGACGCCGTGGTCATCGCGCCCGGCGAGGAGGTGGTGGTGCCCGGCACGACCACCCCGGTCGACCCGACCACGGACCCGCTCACGGACCCGACGACCGACCCGACCGGCGACCCCACGACCACCCCCACCACCTCGCCCACGTCGTCGCCGACCTCGGAGCCGACGCCCACGTCAAGCCCGAGCGCCAGCCCGACGTCCAACCCGACGTCCAACCCGACGTCCAGTCCGACGTCCACCCCCACGTCCACCCCCACGTCCACCCCCACGTCGAGCCCGACCTCGAACCCCACGGCCAGCCCCACCGGCCAGCCGACGAGCAACCCGACGCCCAGCCCGACGCCCACCCCGACCGCGACGCCGCCGCCACCAGCCGACGCCACGCTGAACGGCTCCGCGTCCGGGACGCGACCGACGTACGCCGTCGTGCTGCGGGTCGCCGCCCTCGCGGCCGGCACCAGCGCCGTCCTCACCGTGGAGGCGGCGGGCGCCGAG
Organism: Nocardioides sp. S5; assembly: GCF_017310035.1. Classification (NCBI taxonomy): domain Bacteria; kingdom Bacillati; phylum Actinomycetota; class Actinomycetes; order Propionibacteriales; family Nocardioidaceae; genus Nocardioides; species Nocardioides sp. S5. The sequence goes on along the minus strand of NZ_CP022296.1, from coordinate 1,494,515 downwards.
GTGGTGCGCACCAACGACGGCCGGTGCACCACGACCCGCGCACGTGCCACCTGCCAGATCTCCGGCGCGAACCTCGCCCCGGTGTCCTTCGAGGTGGTCGCACCCCAGGGCGCGCAGGTCGCGGCCTCGCTGTCCACGGCACAGCCCGACCCCGACCCGTCCAACAACACGTGGCGCGCCGTCCTCGACTGAGGACAGCACCCACCGGACGCATCCCTGCGGGCGGGGCGCACGTTCGGAGCATCGTGTAGACAAGGGCCATGACGATCACCCGGTTGCTCGCCCGTCCGATGCTCGCCACGATCTTCGTCGCCGGCGGCATCAACGCCATCCGCAACACCGAGGCGCACGCCGTCAAGGCGAAGAAGATCACCGACCGGGTCGTGCCGAAGGTCCAGCAGGCAGCGCCCGGGGCGCCGATCCCCACCGACCCGCAGACACTGGTCCGGATCAACGCCGGCGCGCAGATCCTCGCCGCCGCCGCCCTCGCGACCGGACGCGCACCCCGGCTGAGCGCCACCGTGCTCGCCGCGTCGCTGGTGCCCACGACCCTTGCCGGACACCCCTTCTGGGAGGAGTCCGACCCGCAGGCCAAGGCCGCCCAGCGGCTGCAGTTCATGAAGAACACCTCGATCCTCGGCGGCCTGCTCCTCGCCGGTGTCGACACCGACGGCCGTCCCGGGCTGGCCTGGCGCGCGCGTCGCGCCGCCGCCGACGTGCGCCGCGAGGCCAAGCAGGTGGCCAAGGACGCCCGCCGCGAGGCGAAGCTCGCCAAGGCCCAGCTCACCTGATCGATAGGGTGCGCGGGTGAGTGAGCTCTGGCCGGCACCCCGTCCCCTCGACCCCGTGGACCGGGTCGTGTCGTTGCCGGGCAGCAAGTCGCTGACCAACCGCGCACTGGTCCTCGCCGCGACCGCGGACGGCCCGAGCGTCGTACGCCGTCCGCTGCGCTCGCGCGACACCCTGCTGATGGCTGCTGCACTCAGCTCCCTCGGCACCGGCATCGAGGACACCGACGGGCCGGGCGCCGGCGACTGGGCGGTGACCCCGCAGGCGTGGGACCGCGACGCCGACGTCGACTGCGGGCTCGCGGGCACCGTCATGCGGTTCGTCCCGCCGGTGGCCGGTCTCGCACGCGGGACCGTGGGCTTCGACGGCGATCCCCACATGCACCTGCGGCCCGTCGGCCAGATGCTGTCGGCGCTGGCCGCGCTCGGGGTCCACGTCGACGACGACGGCCGCGGCGCCCTCCCTTTCGCCGTGCGCGGCAGCGGGACGGTGGCCGGCGGCACCGTGACCATCGACGCCAGCGCGTCGTCGCAGTTCGTCTCGGCGCTGCTGCTCGCCGGCTCCCGCTACGAGCACGGCGTCGACGTACGCCATGTCGGCAAGCCGGTGCCCTCGCTCCCCCACATCGAGATGACCGTCCAGATGCTGCGCCAGCACGGCGTGGAGGTCGACGACGGCGACGCCAACCGGTGGGCGGTCGCCCCCGGCACCGTGAAGGCCGTCGACCACGCCATCGAGCCCGACCTGTCCAACGCCGCGCCGTTCCTCGCGCTCGGCGCCGCCACGGGCGGCCGCGTGACGGTCACCGACTGGCCGGCCACCACCACCCAGCCCGGCGACGAGCTGCGCGAGATCCTCACGTTGATGGGCTGCGAGGTCAGCCTGGTCGACGGGGACCTCACCGTGCAGGGGCCGGCGCGCCTCGCAGGAGTCGACCTCGACCTGCACGACGTCGGCGAGCTCACGCCCGCGATCGCCGCGCTCTGCGCCCTGGCCGACTCCCCCTCCCACCTGCGCGGGGTGGCGCACATCCGCGGCCACGAGACCGACCGGATCACGGCGCTCGCCACCGAGCTCGGGCGGCTCGGCGCCGACGTCACCGAGCGCGAGGACGGCCTGTCGATCCGGCCCTCCGCGCTGCACGGTGGGACGTTCCACACCTACGCCGACCACCGCATGGCCCACGCCGGGGTCATCCTCGGCCTGGCCGTCGACGGCGTGCTGGTCGAGGACATAGCCACCACGTCCAAGACGTTCCCCGACTTCGCGACCGCGTGGAGCAGCGCCGTGCTGGGCGGGACCGCGTGACGACCGGCCGCTACGGCGAGCACGACCACGAGCACTACGAGCGGCCCCGGCGCCGCACCCGCCCGCGCACCAAGGACCGGCCGAGCTACGACGACGCGGTCGACGCCCGCGTCGTCACCGTCGACCGCGGTCGCTTCACGCTCCTGCTCGACGGACGCCGCGTGATGGCGATGAAGTCGCGCCCCCTGGGGCGCAAGGGCGTCGTGGTCGGCGACCACGTGCGGGTCGTCGGCGACACCAGCGGCGTCGACGGCTCGCTGGCACGGATCGTGGAGGTCGTCCCGCGCACCACGACCCTGCGACGCACCGCCGACGACGACGACCCCGTCGAGCGGGTGATCGTCTCCAACGCCGACCAGCTCGTCGTGGTCACCGCGCTGGCCGACCCCGAACCGCGTCCCCGCCTCATCGACCGGGCCCTGGTCGCGGCGTACGACGCCGGGATGGCGCCGCTGCTGTGCCTCACCAAGGCCGACCTGGCCGACCCCGAGACGCTGCTGTCGACCTACCGCTCCCTCGGGGTGCCCTGGGTGGTCACCCAGCTCAAGGGCGAGGGGGCCGGCGACCTCACCGAGCTCCTCGACCGGCTGCGCGGGCGCACCAGCGTCTTCGTGGGCCACAGCGGAGTCGGCAAGTCCACCCTCGTCAACGCACTCATCCCCGACGCGCACCGCGAGGTCGGGATCGTCAACGCGGTGACCGGCCGCGGCCGGCACACCTCCACCAGCGCCTACCTGCTCGAGCTCCCCGACGCCGAGGGCTGGATCATCGACACCCCCGGCATCCGCTCCTTCGGCCTCGCGCACGTGCAGCCGGAGAACCTCATCGAGGCCTTCCCCGACCTCGACGAGATGACCGAGACCTGCCCACGCGGCTGTTCCCACGGCACCGGCGAGCCCGAGTGCGGGCTCGACGAGGCGATCACCGCGGGCGAGGCCGACGCCGACCGGGTCGAGTCGTTCCGGCGGCTGCTCGCCGCGCGCGAGGCCTCCAGCGACTGGTAGTCCTGCGGCTCAGCCCCAGACGGCCCGCGCGCCGGAGTCACCGGCGAGGTAGACGGTGACGAGCAGTGCGACCGCACCGACCGCGAGCAGCGCCATGACCGGGACGCCGAAGCGCGTCTCGCGCGCCCCGCGGCCCGACGCCAGCGCCGAGACACCACCGAGCGCCCATGCGGCGAGGCCGGACACCACGACGTAGGCCAGCGACACGGTGCGCAGCAGCTCACCGGCCTCTTCGTGCTCCTCCACGATCGGGGCGAGCTGCGGCCGCGAGGCCAGCAGGTCCTCGCCCGCGGCCACCGCCAGGACCGCGGCGCCGGCCGTGACCGCGGCGAGCACGAGGAGGGGCCACCGCAGCAGCCAGCGCCACCTCGGCACGAACGCGTAGGCGAGGCCGGCCAGCGCCGCCAGCGGGCCCAGGACGACGACCGCGTGCACGACGAGCGGGTGCAGCGGCACACCGTTGAGTTCCATGCGTGCAGGGTAGGACCCGATGCTGGGAATAGCCTGTGAGCATGCCCATCACCGGCCCGAACGACCACACCGACGACCTGCGCCTGGCGCACGTCCTCGCCGACGACGCGGACTCCATCACCCAGGCACGCTTCAAGGCCCTCGACCTGCACGTCATGAGCAAGCCCGACCTCACGCCGGTCACCGACGCCGACAAGGCCGTCGAGGAGGGCATCCGCCGCACCCTGTCGCGGGTGCGCTCGCGCGACGCGGTCGTCGGCGAGGAGCAGGGCACCACCGGCCACAGCCAGCGCCGCTGGATCGTCGACCCGATCGACGGCACCAAGAACTTCGTGCGCGGCGTCCCCGTCTGGGCCACGCTCATCGCGCTCGCGGTCGACGACGAGGTCGTCCTGGGGGTCGTGTCCGCACCGCAGCTGCAGCGCCGGTGGTGGGCCTCGGTCGGCAACGGTGCCTGGACGGGCCGTTCCCTGCTCAAGGCGACGAGGTGCGAAGTCTCCGACGTACGTCGCCTCGAGGACGCCTCGCTGAGCTACTCCTCGCTGGGGGGCTGGGACGAGCGCGACCGGCTCGACGACTTCGTGTCGCTGTCGCGGCGCTGCTGGCGTACGCGTGCCTACGGCGACTTCTGGTCCTACATGCTCCTCGCCGAGGGCGCCGTGGACATCGCGGCCGAGCCCGAGCTCGAGCTCTACGACATGGCGGCGCTCGACGTCATCGTGCGCGAGGCCGGCGGCCGGTTCACCTCGCTCGACGGCACCGACGGCCCGTGGGGCGGCAACGCGCTCGCCTCCAACGGCCACCTCCACGACGCTGCGCTGTCCTTCCTGGGCTCGCTCGACGACGACGGCTCCGACCCCGACGTCCCACGCCGCGGCCCCGGCTCGGTCAGCAACCTGCGCGCCCGGCAGGCCCCGCCCGTCCTCGACTGACGCGACACCTGTCGCCCGGGCCCGCGCTTGGCTACGGTGAGGTCACCGTCACCGTGCACGACCGGACGAGAGGTGCCCCGATGAAGATCAACGACGTCATCCACGCCAAGTCGCAGCAGGCCGTGGTGACCATCAGCCCCGACGCCACCGTGCGCGAGCTCGTGGCGCTGCTCGCCGAGCACAACGTCGGCGCCCTCGTGGTGAGCGACGACGGCGAGCGCGTCTCCGGCATCGTGAGCGAGCGCGACGTCGTACGCCGCCTGCACGCCGACGACGCTGTCCTGGACGCCCCGGTCAGCATGATCATGACCGAGGACGTGCGCACCTGCACCGGCACCGACGGCCTCACCGACCTCATGCAGACGATGACCGAGCACCGCATCCGGCACGTCCCGGTGGTGGCCGACGGACGGCTGACCGGCATCATCTCCATCGGTGACGTGGTCAAGAGCCGCATCGGCGAGCTCGAGTTCGAGCGCGACCAGCTCGACCACTACGTCCACCAGACCTGACACCCGACTGATTGGAACCATTGTGAGCCAGAAGCCCGACGTCGACCCGCACATGGGCGAGGTGCCCGCCGACCTCGAGGTCACCGACCTCGTCGAGGGCGAGGGCCCCGAGGCCACGTCCGGCTCGACCGTCTCGGTCCACTACGTCGGCGTCGCTCACTCCACGGGCGAGGAGTTCGACGCCTCCTACAACCGCGGCACCCCGCTGCAGTTCCGCCTCGGCATCGGCCAGGTCATCTCGGGCTGGGACACCGGCGTGCAGGGCATGAAGGTCGGCGGCCGTCGTCGCCTCGTCATCCCGCCGCACCTCGGCTACGGCGACCGCGGCGCAGGCGGCGCGATCAAGCCCGGGGAGACGCTGATCTTCGTGGTGGACCTGCTCGAGGTCCGCTGACCCCACCCCCGTACGCACCCGCGCCGGGCGGCTCTCACCCCTGGGCGTCGTGGACCAGGATCGCGACCTGCACCCGGTTCTCGACGCCCAGCTTGGCGAAGAGCCGCCCGACGTGCGTCTTGACCGTCGGCACGCCCATGTAGAGCTCGGCGGCGATGTCGGCGTTGCTCAGCCCGCGCGCGACCGCGTCGGCCACGTCGCGCTCGCGATCGGTGAGCGTGGCCAGGGCCGCCTGCGCCGAGCGGGTGCGCTCGTGCACCTCCGCGACCGGGTCGGTGCGCGTGACGGCCGCGATCAGCTGCGCGGTGACGCTCGGGGAGAGCATCGGGTGACCTGCCGCCACGGTGCGGACGGCCTCGACGAGGCGCGCCGGCGGCGTGTCCTTGAGGAGGAAGCCCGCGGCCCCGGCCCGCAGTGCGCGGAGCACCATGTCGTCGGTGTCGAAGGTCGTCAGCACGATGATCTTCAGCTCGGGGTGGTGCACCAGGAGCTCGGCGGTCGCGCTGAGCCCGTCGCGCACCGGCATGCGGATGTCCATCAGCACCACGTCGGCGCCCGACGCCGGCACCACCCGCAGGGCCTCCTCGCCGTCGCCCGCCTCCGCGACCACGACGAGGCCCGAGTCGCCGCCGAGCATCATGCCGAGCGCGGCGCGCACCATCGGGTCGTCGTCGACCACCGCGAGCCGGACCGGACCGTCGTCGCTGGCTGACCTCACGAGTCCCACGGTATCCACGCCCGCACCGCGTAGCCCCCGGTGGTGTCGGTGCCGTGGCTGATCCGGCCACCGGCCAGCGTCGCCCGCTCCTGCAGGCCCAGCAGTCCCAGCCCCGAGGCCGGCAGCGACGGCGCCACCACCGGGCCGACCGGTGCGGCGTTGCGCACCCCGATGACCAGTCCGTCCTCGGGGGTCCCCGCCACGTCCACGGTCACCGCGGTCCCGGGCGCGTGCTTGCGGGCGTTGGTCAGCGCCTCCTGCACGATCCGGTAGGCCGTGCGACCGGAGCCGGTCGGGACCTCGCCCGCGATGCGGCGGGACAGGCGTACGCGCATCCCGCCGGCCTCCTCCTCCGCCACCAGGGCAGCGAGGTCGTCGAGCCCGGGCTGGGGCCGTTCCGGCGCGGCGTCGACCGGCTGGAGCGGGTCGCGGAGCACCCCGAGGACCGCCCGGAGGTCGGTCAGGGCCCGGTGCGCGTTGTCCTCGATCGACCGGGCCGCGCTCGCCTGCTCCTCGGCGGTGAGGTCGGTGCGGAAGCCGAGGGCACCGGCGTGCATCGCCACCAGGGAGATGCGGTGGGCCAGCACGTCGTGCATCTCGCGGGCGATCTTGGTGCGCTCGGCCGCCTGCGCCTGGGCGACGCGGGCCCGCTGCTCCCGCTCCGCGGTCAGCGCGCGCTCGCGGTAGGAGTCGACCAGCTGGCGCTGCGAGCCCATCGCGTAGCCGGTCGCGACGAGGATCCCGACGACGAGGGCGCCGAACGCGACCGAGGCCCACAGCGGGAGCGTGTCCTGGGTGATCCCGATCCGCTCCTGCACGACCCCGGCCAGGACGTTGAGCGGTCCCACCGCCGCGACCAGGCGCCACCGCCGGTGCGAGGCGAGCGAGCCGAGGATCCACGACCCGGGACCGGCGCTCGAGGCGGAGACGCACGAGAAGACCAGCAGCACGCCGGCCACCAGCGCGGGCCGGCGGTGGCGCCAGCGGATGAGCACGAAGGAGAGCAGCCCCAGGACCGGGTCGCCGACGAGGAACCACGTCACCGCAGCCTGCGGGGCGCGCTCGCTCGCGCCGACCAGGGGGATCACCCAGACGCTGAGGCTGATGAACAGGGCGAGGGCGTAGCGCCAGGTCGCCGCGAACCGGCCGGTTCCCCTCTCCATGGCCCGAGGCTAGGACACCGCGGGAGCACGGCGCGTCCGACCAAGGTGTCGCACCGGGACCGAGGTCGATACCGGGGTCGGACCCCGTCGACCCCTGAGCCCGATGCCGCGGGCACCGGTCACGGCCGAGGGTGGAGCCATGATCACAGTCGAGAACCTCACCAAGCGCTACGGCGGCTTCACCGCCGTCGACGACATCTCCTTCGAGGTGCGACCCGGGAGCGTCGTCGGCTTCCTCGGCCCCAACGGCGCCGGCAAGTCGACCGCGATGCGGATGATGACCGGGCTCACGCCCGCCACCTCGGGCCGGGCGACCATCATGGGCGAGACCTACCGCGACCTCCACAACCCCGGCCGCCAGGTCGGCGTGATGCTCGACGCCTCCGCCCAGCACCCCGGCCGTACGGGCCGCGAGGTGCTGCTCGTCGCGGCGGTGTCCGTCGGTGTGTCGAAGGCACGCGTCGAGGAGGTGCTCGCGCTCGTCGGGTTGACCGACGAGGAGGCTGGGCGCCGGGTGCGCAACTACTCCCTCGGCATGCGCCAGCGCCTGGGCATCGCCGCCGCTCTCCTCGGCAAGCCGCAGGTCCTCATCCTCGACGAGCCGGCCAACGGCCTCGATCCGCAGGGCATCCACTGGATGCGCGGCCTGCTGCGCCGCTTCGCCGACGGAGGCGGCACGGTGCTGCTGTCGAGCCACCTGCTCCACGAGGTGCAGATCGTGGCTGACGATCTCGTCATGATCGGACGCGGCCGGATCGTCGCGATGGGCTCGAAGGAGGAGCTGCTCGCCCGGGGCGGCACGACCGTCCAGTCCACCGACGACGCCCGCCTGGCCCGGCTGCTGGAGGCCGCCGACGTACCGGTCTCCCGCACCGGCTCCGGCCTGGTGGTCGACGCCGAGGCCCGCGTGGTGGGCGAGATCGCCGCCCGCGAGTCCGTCGTGCTCCTCGAGCTCCACTCCGGCGGCTCCGAGGGCCTCGAAGAGATGTTCCTCGGCCTCACGGCCGCCACGTCCCGCGAAGGAGACGCAGCATGAGCACCGACACCACCCGATCTGCTGCCCCCGCCGTCGGTGGAGGCGCCGGCGACGCACCCACCGCCACCGCACTCGAGGGCCGTCCGGGCGTGCCGTTCGCCCGGACGTTCCGGGCCGAGCTGCGCAAGATGGTCGACACCCGCGCCGGTCGCTGGATGGTCATCGTGATGGCCGCCGTCTGCGTGCTGATCCTGGCGGGCTTCGTGATCTGGGGTCCCGCTGAGGACGCGTCCTTCCACGGCCTCCTGGAGCTCTCGACGCTGCCGCTGGCGCTGCTGCTGCCGGTGATCGGCATCATGGCCGCCACGGCCGAGTGGTCGCAGCGCACCGGGCTGGTCACGTTCGTGCTGGAGCCCCGCCGGGGACGGGTGGTGCTGGCCAAGGCGCTGGCCGCCCTCACCCTCGCGGCGGTCGTCCTGGCAGCCGCGGTCGCGGCGTCAGCCGTGGCGAACATCGTCGGTGGCACCGGTGAGTGGGACCTCACCGCCGCGACCGGCGGCGGCCTGACGCTCGCCCTGCTGATCTTCACCCTGCAGGGCGTGGCCTTCGGCCTGCTGTTCCTCAACACGCCGGTCGCAATCGTGTCCGTGCTCGTCCTGCCGACCGTGTGGTCGATCGCCTCGATGGCCGTCTCGTCGCTGGAGGACGCCGCACGCTGGCTCAACCTCGACCTGGTGACCCAGCCGCTCTTCGCTGGCGAGATGGCCGGTCAGGACTGGGCGCAGCTCGCCACCTCGAGCGCGGTGTGGGTGCTGCTGCCGCTGGCGGTCGGCACCTCCCGCGTCCTCCGTCGTGAGGTGAAGTAGCCGGGGGGCTCCACCTCATCCCGGTCGCCACGGACTCACCACACGAGTCACCAGGGAACGTCGATCTCGACGTCCCCGGTGGCGACCCGGGCCGCCAGCGGTCCCAGCGTGACCACGTCACCCGGGACCAGCTGGCGGCCCCTGCGCGTCTCCACCTCGTCGTTCACCCGGACGGCACCGTCGGCGATCACCGGCTTGGCCTCCGCGCCGGTCTCGACGAGGTTGGCGAGCTTGAGGAACTGCCCGAGCCGGATCGACTCGTCGCGGATCGGGACGTCGATCGGTACGGGTCGGTCGCCATCAGCCATGGGCCCAGTCAACCAGTAGACCTAGGGTGGCCACCGTGCGGACACGAACCCTGCTCACCGTCCTGGTCCTGGGCCTGCTGGCTCCCCTCCTCACGCTCGGTGCGCCCTCCCAGGCACGCGAGGCGGCGCGCGCCGGGAAGAGCGGGTGCGAGGCACGCGACGGCATCGAGGTGTGCTTCACCTCCCCGCCCACGCAGCGCAACGACCCGACCGTGCTGGCCCGCCCCGCCCGGCTCTTCGACACCGCCGGCCCCGGCGACACGATCCGGATCGCAATGTTCCGCTGGGACATCAAGCCCCCCACCGACGCGATCCTGGCCGCCCAGCGACGGGGCGCCACCGTGCGCCTGGTCGGCGACGACGACCTGCGGCTCAACAAGCAGGGCCGTCGCCTGATCACCACGCTCGAGCAGCAGGACCCTGCGCGGACCAACGTGACGATCTGTCGCGGTGCCTGTCTGCCCTGGCGTGCCAAGGGCCCCTTCCCGGACAGCCAGAACGTCCAGCACCTGAAGTTCTACGTCACCGACATCGCCGGGGTGCAGTCGTTCATCACGTCCTCGGCCAACCTCGAGGACCGGCAGTACCGGCAGTACAACTCCTTCCTCAAGATCGACGACCCCGGCCTGCACCAGTTCGGCGTCGACTACTTCGCCCGCCTCCAGGCCCAGAGCCTGAAGGTCGACGGGGTGCGCTGGAGCGACCGGAAGAAGGCGTGGCGCAGTGGCGACACGACCGCGGCCGTCTACCCCAACCGCGACGACCTGCTGCTCTCCACGCTGCGTGACCTCTCCTGCACGCGAGCGGCCCGGGACGTGTCGGCGATGTTCGCGGTGATCCAGCGCGCCGACGTGCGCGACCAGCTCGCGCGGCTGTCGCGGTCGGGCTGCCGGGTCCGGATCGTCACCTCCCGCGACACCGTGGAGAACTGGCTGGAGCAGCCGCTCGCGGCGGGCGACATCCCCGACGCACGCGTGCGGACGGTGCTCACGCACGACAAGATGCTCGCCGTGCACGCGAAGTTCCGCGGCCGGGCCACGCACCTGGTCGTGACCGGCACGTCCAACACCACGTGCGGCGGCCTGCTCTACAACGACGAGGTGATGCTGCGCATCGTCGGCAACCGGTGGCTGCACGGGCAGTACCTCGCCCACTTCGACGACGCGTACGCCCGTGCGTGGCAGGGCCGCTCGCGGGTCATGCCGGTGATGAAGCCCTGCCGGTGATCAAGCCCTGCCGCTGACCACCTGTCCGGCTCAGTGCACGGCCAGGCTGAGGGCGTGGATGAGCACCCCGACGAGTCCACCCACGATCGTGCCGTTGATCCGGATGAACTGCAGGTCGCGGCCCACGTGCAGCTCGATGCGGCGCGCGGCCTCCTTGCCGTCCCACCGCTCGATGGTGTGGGTGATCACGGTCGTGAGCTCGGCGCCGTAGCGCTCGACGGCGAAGACCGTCAGGTCCGCCGCCATCCGGTCGAGACGCTCACGCAGCGCGGCGTCGTCGCGGAGCCGTCCGGCGAACGCGCTCAGCTCGTCGAGGAGGCGCTGCCGCACCGCACCCTGCGGGTCCTGGATCGAGCCGAGCAGCGCCGAGCGCATCGCCTTCCAGAGCGAGATCGCGGTCGTGACGACCTGCGGGTGGTCGAGCAGGCGCTCCTTGAGGCCCTCGGTGCGGCGCTGGGTCTCTGCGTCGTTGAGCAGGTCGTGGGCCAGCTGGCCGAGCATCGAGTCCAGCGCCTCGCGGGCCCGGTGGTGCGGGTCGTCGCGGATGTCCTCGAGCCACGCGAGGGCCTGCACGTGCAGCCGTGAGGTGACTGCGTCGTTGAGCTTGGGCGGGGCCCACCACGGCGCGCGCTCCTCGAGCACGCGGGTGAACGTCTCGGGGTTGTCGACCAGCCAGCTGTGCAGCTCGTCGACGGCGAGGTCGACCAGCCCGTGGTGGAGGTCGTCACGCAGCACCTCCATCAGCGTCGTGCCCAGCAGGGGCGAGATCGGCTCCTCGCGGAAGCGCGGCACCAGCGCCTGCGTCACCAGTTCGGCGACGTGGTCGTCGCGCACCTTCCCCAACGCGATGACCGCGACCTCGGCGACCTCGTCGACCACGCGGCGGGCGTGGGCCTCCTCGCCGAGCCACTCACCGACCCGGGCGGAGATGGTCGCGGCGGCGACGCGCTCGCGGATGATGTCCTCCTGCAGGAAGTTCTCCCCCACGAACTCCTCGAGGCCCTTGCCCAGCTCGTCCTTGCGCTTGGGCACCAGCGCGGTGTGGGGGATCGGCAGTCCGAGCGGGTGCTTGAAGAGCGCCGTCACCGCGAACCAGTCGGCGATCGCGCCGACCATCGACGCCTCGGCGCCCGCGTTGACGAAGCCCCAGAACCCGTCGCGGCCCAGCGTGGCGACGTACACGCAGGCGGCGAGGACGAGCAGCCCGACCGCGACCGTGCGCATCTGGCGCAAGCCGCGTCGGCGAGCCTCGTCGGCGCCCGGATCGGGGGTGATGAGGGAGACGCGGGGCTGCGGGGCAGGGGGTGCGGCGGTGGCCTGGTCGGGCATGCTGGCCATCCTCCCCGACCGTGCCAGAATGCCGCGCATGCCTCGCACCGTGATCACCTTCGGAACGTTCGACGTGTTCCATGTCGGGCACCTGCGGGTGCTGGAGCGGGCCGCGGCGCTCGGCGACCGTCTGGTCGTCGGCGTCTCCGCCGATGCGCTCAACGAGCGCAAGAAGGGCCGCGCGCCGATCTTCAGCGAGCGCGAGCGGCTCGCGATCGTCGGGGCGCTCAAGGTGGTCGACGAGGTGTTCGTCGAGGAGAGCCTCGAGCAGAAGCGCGACTACATCGTGGAGCACGGCGCGGACGTGCTCGTGATGGGAGACGACTGGGCGGGGAAGTTCGACGAGCTCTCCGACGCCTGCGAGGTCGTCTACCTCGAGCGCACGCCCGCCATCTCCACCACCGCGATCATCGAGCACATCGCCGACCTCTGAGGCGGTGCGGCGGTTAGGCTCGCCCACGAGATGACCAACACGAGGGGAAACATGCGCAGAATCGTCACGACCGCTGTGGCCATGGCACTGGTGGGTGGCGCGGCGCTGTCCGCCCCCGCCGTCGCCGCCGACAAGGACCGACCGGCCGGCAAGGCCACGACCGGTGTCCAGCAGCAGACCAAGGCGCTCGAGAAGGCTGCCGACAAGGCGCTGGAGAACGGCCTCGGCCTCGCGCCCGGCGCGGTGCCGGAGGTCTCGGACGCCACGGCTCCCGAGACCCTCGCGACCGCGCGGCGGGTGCTGTCGGGCGACGCGACGCGACGCGACCCGTCGGCCACCATCGCCCTGCGCGACCTGTTCGTGAAGCGCTCGCAGCTGCGGGGCAAGGACCTGCGCGGCGCCAACGCGCTGCTCGCGCGGCCCACCGACGGTGCCGGCGACAACCAGGGCTTCGGCTACACCGTCCCCGAGGCGGCGCCGCTGTGCAACACCCGCATGTGCCTGCACTACGTGCCGACCGGCGCCGACGCCCCCCCGTCGGTCGACTGGGCCGCACAGAACCTCGCGACCATGGACTCCGTGTGGTCGACGATCGTCGACTCCCTCGGCTACCGCGCTCCGCTGGGTGACCGTGCCGAGGGCGGCAACGCGCTCTTCGACGTCTACCTCAAGGACCTCGGCACCGGCCTCTACGGCTTCTGCGCCCCCGAACGCCGGGTCAAGAAGCGCACCGCCTCGGGCTACTGCGTGCTCGACAACGACTACGCCGCGGCGCAGTTCCCGTCCGGCACCCCCGCCGACAACCTGGCGGTCACCGCCGGCCACGAGTTCTTCCACGCCGTCCAGTTCGCCTACGACTACGCCGAGGACCCGTGGATGATGGAGTCGACGGCGACCTGGATGGAGGAGCGGATCGCCTCGCAGGTCAACGACAACCGCCAGTACTTCCCGACCAGCCAGATCTACGCGCCCTACGTGCCGCTCGACACCTTCAGCCGCACCTCGACCCACCAGTACGGCAACTGGGTGTTCTGGGAGTACCTCACCAACCGCTACGGCACCGGCCTGGTCAAGAAGGCGTGGAAGCAGGCGGGCTCTCTGAAGTCCGACGGCGGCAAGAGCTCCATCCCGGCCCTGCAGCGCATCCTGCGCGGCAAGGGCGGGCTGACCAAGGTCTACGCCACGTTCGCGGCCGGCAACCTGATCCCCGCGCTGAACTACCCCGAGGGCGCGGAGTACCCCGCCCCCAAGGTGCGCGGTGCGAAGGCGCTCCGCCGCAACAAGCGCGCGAAGCGCTTCGCCACCCGGATCAACCACCTGTCGTCGGCGTCCTACGTCTACGTCCCCGGCAAGGGTCTCGGGGCGAAGAAGTGGAAGCTCGCCGTGCGGGTCGCCGGGCCGGCGAAGCGCACCTCCCCCGCCGCCGTGGTCGTGGCCTACCTCGCCAACGGCAAGCGCAAGGTCAAGCTCGTCCGCCTCAACCGCGGCGGCGACGGCCACACCAGGGTCGCCTTCAGCAACCGGTCGGTGGCCGCGGTGTCGGTGACCCTCGTCAACGCCTCCACGCGCTACCGCTGCAACCAGCGCACGCTGCTGGCCTGCGGTGGTCGTCCGCTCGACGACCGGGCCCGCTTCGCCGTGACGGGTCGCGTCACCAAGCGCTGAGCCTCACACCCTGATCGACAGCAGGGCGTGGAGTGCTGCGACGCACTCCGCGACCAGCTCGGACACCGGGACCGGGCGTTCGCCGGTCGGCACTGCCGACCAGGTGAGCGCCCGGTCCTCGGTGTACGCCCACCACGCGCGTACGACGTCGCGCTGGCGCTCCTCGATGTCCAGCGCCTGCACCACCCGGTCGGTGCTGCCTTCGCGCACGGAGTCCATCACCTCGCTCACCCGCGGGTCGGCCACGCCGTGCCCGTGGACGAGCGCGAGGTAGAAGTCGCGGCGCCGCTCGATCTGCTCGACCATCAGACGCGTCACCTGCTCCACCTGCCCGGGTCCCGGCAGCGACTCGTCGGGGGCGGTGTTGCGCAGGATGCGCCGGCCGGCCGCGGAGATGCAGGCGAGGTAGAAGTCGGTCTTGGTCGGGAAGTAGTGGAAGAGCAGGCCGCGCGAGATGCCCGCCTCGTGCGCGATGTCGTCCATCGAGAGGTCCTGGATGGGCGTCTCGACGATCTTGGCCAGCCCGATGCCCACGAGCTGGCGGCGCCGGTCGGGCGCGCTCAGCCGTCGGCGTACGGGTGGGGCGGCAGGCGCTGCGGAACCTTCGGACACGCTGTTGAGCATTGCTCAACAGTGTGCGAAGGTCAACGTCATGGACTTCTCCCTCTCCCCCCGCGCCGCGGACCTGCGGGCCCGGGTGCACGCCTTCGTCAGTGACGAGATCGAGCCGATCGAGGCCGAGGCGCACCGGCGCATCACCCGGCTGCGCGAGTCGGGCGGCGACAGCTGGACGCCCGACCCGGTCATCGCCGAGCTCCAGGCCAAGGCCCGCGCCCAGGGCCTGTGGAACCTCTTCCTGCCGGCCGCGCACGCCGGTCGCTACGCAGCCGACTTCGGCACCGACGGCGGCGAGGGCCTCTCCAACGTCGACTACGCCGCGGTCGCGGAGGTGATGGGCCGCTCGTTCCTTGCGCCCATCGTCTTCAACTCCAACGCCCCCGACACCGGCAACATGGAGGTCCTGCTCAAGTACGGCACCGACGCCCAGCGCGAGCAGTGGCTCGAGCCGCTCCTGCGCGCGGAGATCCGCAGCGCCTTCTGCATGACAGAGCCCGAGGTGGCGTCCTCCGACGCCACCAACATGGCCGCCACCGCGACGGTCGAGGGCGACGAGGTCGTCATCAACGGCCGCAAGTGGTGGTCCACCGGCGTCGGCAACCCCGACTGCAAGGTCTTCGTCTTCATGGGGCTCTCCGACCCCGACGCCGACCGCCACTCGCGGCACACGATGGTGCTGGTCCCCCGCGACGCCACCGGCGTGAAGGTCGAGCGGATGCTCACCACGATGGGTTACTACGACGAGCCGCTCGGGCACGGCGAGGTCTCCTTCGACGACGTGCGGGTGCCGCTGGCCAACGTCCTGCTCGGCCCCGGGCGCGCCTTCGAGATCGCCCAGGGCCGTCTCGGTCCCGGCCGGGTGCACCACTGCATGCGCGCCATCGGCCTCGCCGAGCGCGCCCTCGAGCTGGCCTGCGCCCGCGCGGTGTCGCGCACCGCCTTCGGCAAGCCGATCGCCAACCTCGGTGGCAACCGCGAGCGCATCGCCGACGCCCGCATCGCGATCAACCGGTCCCGCCTGCTGGTCATGCACGCCGCGTGGCTGCTCGACCAGGGCATGAGCCGCGAGGCCTACTCCGCGGTCAGCGAGATCAAGGTCGAGGTGCCCAACATGGCGCTCGACGTCATCGACATGGCCATCCAGCTGCACGGTGGCGCGGGCATGTCCGACGACTTCCCGCTCGCCGCGGCGTGGGTCGGCGCGCGGACCCTGCGCCTGGCCGACGGGCCCGACGAGGTGCACCGCAACGTCATCGCCAAGATCGAGCTCGGGAAGCACACCTCGTGAGGCGGGTGCTGGTCACCGGCGCGGCGTCCGGTCTCGGCGCGGCGCTCGTCACTGCCTTCCGCGCCCAGGGTGACGAGGTGCTGGCGACCGATCGCGTGTCGGTGGACGGCATCGACCTCGTCCTCGACATCACCTCGGACGACGACTGGGCCGCCGCCCTCGACGCCGTACGCGCGCGCTGGGGCGGTCTGGACGTGCTCGTCAACAACGCCGGGGTCGCCGGCGGCGGGCGGGTCGACCGCTGCACGCTCGAGGAGTGGCAGTGGATCACCGACATCAACCTCTTCGGCCTGGTGCGCGGCACCCGCACGTTCACCCCGATGCTCAAGGAGCAGCGATCGGGCCACCTGGTCAACGTCGCCTCGCTCGCAGGCCTGGTGCACCCGGCCAGGATGGGCTCCTACAACGCCACCAAGGCCGCGGTGGTCGCCTTCACCGAGACCTGCGGCCACGAGCTGGCGGCGTACGGCATCCGCGCCAGCGTGGTGTGCCCGTCCTACTTCCGCACCAACCTCATGGACTCCATGCAGGGCTCCGACGAGCTCGTGGGCCGCGTGGTCGGCGGGCTGGTGGAGCGCTCGCGGGTCACCGCCGACGAGATCGCCGCGGCCGTGCTGGCCGGGATGGACGCGGGCGAGGACGTGATCGTGCCGGACGAGGCCGCGCGCCAGGCCTACTTCCTCAAGTGGGCCGACCGCCCTGCCTACGACGCCGTCATGCGCGACCAGGCGGCGAAGCTCCAGGCGGCGGACTCGTGAGCGCGGTGCCGGGCGCCCGCGAGGTGCGCGAGGAGGACGCCTTCGACGTGCCCCGCGTGGCTGCGTGGCTGCGCGAGCACGCCGCGACGCCGGAGGGCCTCGACGGCGAGCCGTCGGTCCAGCAGTTCACCGGCGGGGCCTCCAACCTGACCTACCTGCTGCGCTACCCCTCGGGCCGCGACCTCATCGTCCGCCGCGCGCCGAAGGGCACGAAGGCCAGGGGGGCGCACGACATGCACCGCGAGTACGTCATCCAGTCGGCGCTGGCGCCGGTCTTCGACTACGTCGCCCCGATGGTCGCCTTCTGCGACGACCCCGACGTGGTCGGCGGCGACTTCTACGCCATGGACCGCATCGCCGGTGTCATCCCGCGCGGCGAGTGGCCGGCCGACGTGCCGCTGTCGCCGGAGCAGGCACGGGCGCTCTGCCTCGACGCCGTCGACGTGCTCGCCGAGCTCCACGGGATCGACCCCGAGGCCGCCGGGCTGTCCGACCTCGGCAAGGGCGCTGGCTATGTCCGCCGCCAGGTCGAGGGCTGGTCGACGCGCTACCGCAACGCCCGCACCGAGGACGTGCCGGACCTCGAGCAGGTCATGGCCTGGCTCGACGCGCACCAGCCCGACGACGTGGCCACGTGCGTGATCCACAACGACTTCAAGCTCGACAACCTCGTGCTCGGCGCCGACGACGTCACGCGCGTCGTGGGGGTGCTGGACTGGGAGATGGCGACCCTCGGCGACCCGCTGATGGACCTCGCGGGCTCGATGGCCTACTGGGTCCAGGCCGACGACACCGAGGAGTTCCAGATGATGCGGCGTGTGCCCACGCACCTGCCCGGCATGCTGACCCGCGACGAGTTCGTGGCGGCGTACGCCGAGCGCACCGGGCGGTCGGTCAGCCCCGAGCAGTGGCGCTTCTACGAGGTGTTCGGGCTCTTCCGGATGGCGGTGATCGCCCAGCAGATCTACTACCGCTACTTCCACGGCCAGACGACCAACGAGATGTACGCCCTCTTCGGACCGGCCGTGCAGATCATCGGGCGCCGGCTCGACGGGCTGATCGCCCGGTGAGCCGCATTCTCCTGGTGCGGCACGGGCAGGCATCCTTCGGCGCCGACGACTACGACAACCTGTCGCCGACCGGGCACGAGCAGTCGCGCGTGCTCGGTGCCGCGCTGGCAGCACGCGGCGTGGCCGCCGACGTCGTGGTGGCCGGGGAGATGAAGCGGCACGCCCAGACCGCCGCCGACGTCCTCGAGGGTGCGGGCTGGGGCACCGGCGTGGACGTCGACGCGGGGTGGAACGAGTTCGACCACGTCCAGGTGCTCGCGGTGCACGACCAACCCACGACGGTGGAGGGCGAGTCGGAGAAGGCCGCCTTCCAGCGCTGGTTCACCGAGGCCACGCTGCGCTGGACCTCCGGCGCCCACGACGACGCCTACGACGAGTCGTTCAGTGCCTTCACCTCGCGCGTGGAGGCCGCCCTCGACCGGCTCGTCGCCGCGCTGCCCCGCAGCGGCACCGCGGTCGTGCTGACCAGCGGCGGCCCCGTCGCGTGGGCGGCCGCGTCCCTGCTGGCCGACGACGACCGCGCCCGCACCGACCTGTGGCTACGGCTCAACCCGGTGTCGGTCAACACCGGCGTCTCCACCGTCGTGTGCGGCGCGAGCGGCACCACGCTCGTGTCCTTCAACGCCCACGACCACCTCTTCGCCGACGGCTCCCCCGACCTGCTCACCTACCGCTGAACTCATCAGGAGACCCGCCATGTCGACCATCCTCATCACCGGCGCCAGCAGCGGCCTGGGCGCCGAGATGGCCCGCCAGCTCGCCGCGCTCGGCCACGACCTCGCGCTGTGCGCACGGCGTACGGACCGGCTCGACGCGCTCGCCGTCGAGATCACCACCGCACACCCGCAGTCGCGCGTGGGCATCAAGGCGCTCGACGTCACCGACCACGACTCCGTCTTCCGCGTCTTCGAGGAGTTCCGCGAGGAGCTCGGCGGCATCGACAAGGTCGTCGTCAACGCCGGCCTCGGCAAGGGCCAGCCGCTGGGCACCGGGCGCTTCGACGCCAACCGCGAGACCGCGGAGACCAACTTCATCGGCGCGCTGGCCCAGACCGAGGCTGCGGCGCAGATCTTCCGGGCGCAGAACTCCGGCCACCTGGTGATGGTCTCGAGCTTCTCCGCCCTGCGCGGCATGCCGCGCAACATCACGACGTACGCCGCCACCAAGGCCGCGGTCGCGCACCTCGCCGAGGGCTTCCGCGCCGACATGCACGGCACCCCGATCAAGGTGACGGTGCTCTACCCGGGCTACATCGTCTCGGAGATGTCCGGCACCTCGGCCAAGACTCCGCTGATGGCCTCGACCGAGAAGGGCGTGCGCGCCATGGTCGAGGCGATCGAGAAGGAGAAGAAGTCCGCCGTCGTGCCGGCCTGGCCCTGGGTGCCGCTCGGGTTCGCCATCAAGCGGGTGCCGCTGGGCGTGCTGCGGAAGATGAGCTAGGCAGGGGGAGGGTCGGGCACGTGCCCGAGGTCGGGCCAATCCGGTGTGACCTTGGCCACGAACCCTGTCGACGGGGGCCGACCGACCATCCAGGAGACCCACATGTTCGACACCAGGAAGAAGCGCTTCGCGATCGCGGGCGCGGTTGCAGCGACGGCCGTCACGGCAGCCGTGATTCCGATGGGCATGGCCGTCGCCGGCCACACCAACGACGTGCTCGAGGCGGACCTGACCGGCCGCGCCGAGGTCGGCACCAGCAACCGGCTGGCCGGGGACCCCAACGGCAGGGGCGAGGCCTACGTCTTCGGAGTCGACGGCGACCCGACCACGCTCTGCTACGTGCTGACGGTCGACAAGGTCGGCACCCCCGTGGCGGCACACATCCATGAGGGAGCCGCCGGCACGAACGGTCCGGTGGTGGTCAACCTGGCCGCACCTGCCGACGGCAACGCGGCCGACTGCCTGACCGAGGGCGAGGCGGGCAAGTTCGTCGGGGACCAGACCGTCGCGGAGATCCTGGCCGACCCGCGCAGCTACTACGTGAACGTGCACAACGTCGAGTACCCGGGCGGCGCGGTCCGCGGGCAGCTGGCGGCCGAGCGCTGAAGTCTCGGGTCCGAGCCGGGCACGTGACGTGCTCGGCTCGGACTCGTGAGGAGTCCGCGAGGCAGCAGGTGGACGCACGGCGCGCTCGGCCCCGCTGGCGAACCACGTCGAGCGCACCTCGACCACGAGGTCGAGACCGCCGGAGTCGTACGGCCCCCGCGCGCGGAAGCGGACGTCGACGCCTCCCGGGCATGTCACGACGCTGGCCGTCACACCTCCGGGATGCTGAGCTCCCGTGCTCACTTCAAGGACCTGGCTCGAGCGGGTCGATGTGACAACAAGCACCACGTTGCTCTGAGAGCATCGGCTCCATGAGGATCGGTCTGATCGGTGACCTCGAGGGCGAGGTCGAAGCAGCTGTCGACTGCCTGAGGCTGCTCGGTGAGCGCGGCGACATCGACGTGGCCTGCCAGCTGGGTGACCTTCGGTTCGGGTACGGCCCCGACCCCGAGGGATACCTCGACACCATCGAGTCGCTGTGCGCCGAGTACGGGATCGAGCTGCTGTGCATCACCGGCAACCACGAGAACTGGGACCGGCTCGACGCACTGTGGGCCGACGCGCAGTGGCAGGACGAGGACGGCACCTTGCTCCCGATCGCGGTGCGTGACCACGTCACGATGCTCCCCAGGGGGTTCCGCTGGGAGCTGGGTGGCCGTACGTTCGTCGCGCTCGGCAGTGCGCCGTCAGTGAACCGCGGTCTGCTGACCGAGGGCGTCGACTGGTGGCCGACGGAAGTGCTCCGGGAGGAGCACGTGCAGGCGACGATCGTGGGCGGTCACGCGGAGGTCATGCTCACCCACGACAGCCCGGACCAGCCCTACTGCACCGCACCCGTCGCCGACATCATGGCGACCAACCCGATGGGCTGGCCCGACGACGTGCTGGCGTACGCCGACGACGGCATCCAGAGGGTCACCCGGGCCGTGTTGGGCGTTCGGCCGAGGCTGCTTGTCCACGGGCACTTCCACGTCTCGGGCGAAGCCGAAGTGCGGTTGCCGGGAGCCGACCATGACACGACCATCTGGTCCCTGGCCGCGCGCCGCGATCCCGGCAACGTCCGGGTCCTCGACCTGGACACGCTCACCGACCCCGCGCAGAACCCGACGTCGTGATCGGCGCGACCGTGCAGTCGGCCTACGTCCGCCTGGCGTAGGTGACCTTGTTGTCGGCGTGGATGGTCATCGCGTAGCGGGAGTCGTGGGCCAGGCGGTGATGTCGCGGGCACAGGAGCCGGCCATTGGCGAGGTCGCTCAGCCCGCCCCTGGACCAGGGGTCGTCGTGGTGGGCGTGACACCCGGAGGCGCTGGTCTCGCAGCCCCTGGCGGTGCAGCCACCGTCACGCAGCCCGAGCGCGATGCGCTGGGCCTTGGTGAACAGCCGCGCCGCGCGCCCCATGTCCAGCGGCACCGACGTCGAGCCCAGCACCACCGGGACGATCCCCGCCTCGCACGCCAGCCGTCGTGCCTGGCCCGCGGACATCCGCGAGCCATCATCGATCAACGCCGTGGCGGTCTCGCCCAGCAGCTGCTCGAGCGTCATCGTCACCACCACCGTGGCGTTCACCCCCGCGGTCTGCGGGGTCGCATCCACCGGGTAGCGCTCGACGTACTCGACAAGCGCCTCCCCGAGACGACGCCGCAGCGGCTTCCACTCCCCGGACTCGTCGCGCAGCTCCTCCTCGGTGCGGCGGGCCGGGTTCGCCAGCGCCAGCAGGTGACGCTTCAACATCGCGCCCACATGAGACGGAACGACGAACCGGCCGTGGCAGCGCCCCTCCCCGTCATCGACCATGGTCAGCACCCCGGCCGCGGCGCGGTCCTCCTCGGCCCGCAGCACCGCCTCCTCGTGGGACTCCCCCACCTCGGGGGCAACCACGTCGAGGATCCGCTTGCCGATCTGCTTCAGTTCACGGGCATCGTGCTGCCCCGCGAGCCTCAGCAACGCCTCCTCGGCGTCCCCACGGACCTCAGCGTCGACATGGGAAGGGATCGCGTCGACCGCCTCCACCACCACGCGCGCCTGCTCCGAGCGCAACGCGCCCGACGCCAACGCCGTCGCGACCCACGGGTGGTCATTGAGCGCCCGTCCCAGCGCCAGGTCGCGACGCGCCTCGCGCCGCGTCGTGCGGGTCTGCACTGCCAGCCACGCCGCCGCATCACGCGAGCCATGCGCATCGGCCACGTCATCCGCCGCACCGAGCACCCGCGCGAGCAGCGCATCCAGCTGCGAACGGACCTCGGTCAGCCTCACCAGCGCCGACTGCTTCTCCCCCACCGACATGAAGGCCGGCTCCACCAACGCCACGCCCTTGAGCGCAGCACCGAGGCCCTCGGCACACTCGACGATCGGATGCACTCGGCCACCTCCTCGCACGCACTCACGGATCACCGCCCTGGATCGGGCGGAGCGGAGAGGCATGACTGGTGGCACCGTTGCCAGGTCGTCACCCGAGAGCCGCAAGGCCATCCCGCCAGCACCACGACGGGTTCTATGGATGACTGTCCCGATCCCAGGATCCCCGTCACCTCAGACGAAGGATCCGTTCCGGACCGACGTGCTCACGTCATCGTACGCCTGTTCGAATACAACAGCAACCGCATCAGATGCCGGTTACCGGAGACTCGCCCGCTTCTTGGCCGACCGGCATGCACTGGCCCAGCGTGATCGCCTTGTGCTTCGCGAACTCGGGCGAGGACCGGGCGGCCTCGGGGTAGAGCTCGGCATCGAGCGCTGCGTAGCAGCGCACTGCCTCGATGAGCTGCCCTGCCATCGTGGACCCGTCGGCGACCTCGCCCTCGTCGAGGTCGCTCTCAGGTCGCCCGTGGCACGCGGGTCGCCGGGCTGGAAGTCGTGGGGCCGGGCATCCCCGAGTAGGGCTTCCCCCTTCAAACTGGAGCCTCACCCCCGAAGCTTCGGGGGTGAGGCTCCAGGATCCCCGGGTACCCGGGGATCGCGACGCGGGGAGGGGCCACCCCTCAGCCCGTCGGCGGCTCCGGCTCGCGGGTGATGTGCATGGCGGCCTCCTCGGCCGAGGCGCCGGCGCCGTCGATCCCCACGTCGAGGGCGACCTCCTGCTTGTCGACGTCCTCGCCGAGACCCTCGTCGGGCTGGACGAGGCGTCCGCTGCGCGCGTCGGCCTCGTCGAGGCCGAGCTGCTCGTCGAGGGCGTTCTCGTCCTCGCGGTCGGTGGCGGCCTCGGCCTCCGCCTCGGCGTACGGGTCGGGCTCGGGCTCCTCCTCGGCGAGCTTCTCATCGAGGGACTCGCCCTGGAGGCGCTCGGCCTCGGTCGGGTAGTCCTCGTAGCCCTTCGGGGCCCGGTCCGGCGGCGAGTAGCCGCGGTCGAGCACGTCCTCCACGTCGGTGTCGTCCAGCGTGTCACCGGACTGCAGCTGGTCCTCGTCGTCGACGGACATGTCGAGGTAGGTCTCGCGGTCTTCGCTCATGCCTCCTGCCTACCGGCCGAGGACCGGCGGGACAAGGGCCGAGGGTCCCCAGCAGGTCCGCAGGGGTGGGACTCAGCCGAGCTCGCGCTCCAGCGCGTCGGTGAGCAGCGCGACCAGGGCCTCGGTCTGGATGTTGGCCGAGGACGAGACCTCCTCGTCGGAGCCGTCGAGCGCCCGCGCCGCGAGCCCGGCCTTGGAGTCGATGAGCTCCGCGATCCGGGTGTCGATGGTCTGCGCGGCGATGATCCGCCACGCAGTGACCGGGTCGCTCTGGCCGATGCGGTGCACGCGGTCGATGGCCTGGGTCTGCTCGGCGTCGGTCCACGACAGCTCGGCGAGCACGACGTTGGAGGCGACCTGGAGGTTCACGCCGACGCCGGCCGCGGCGAGCGAGCAGACGACGACCGCGACCTCGGGGTCGTTGACGAAGGACGTGATCGCCTTCTCGCGCGCCTTCGGCGTCTGGTCGCCGCGGATCGACACGTGCTTGAGGCCGCGGCGGGTGAAGGTCTCCTCGGCGATGTCCATCACGTCGACGTGACGGGCGAAGAAGACGACCTTGCCGACGTTGCGCGCCAGCTGGGCGGCGTAGTCGGCGGACAGGCCGGCCTTGGCGCGGCCGATGCGGCGGAACATCGAGAAGACGTTCTCCCCGCCGGTGCCGGAGTCCATCTCCTCGCGCTCCCACGTCGCGACGCGGCGTACGAGCTCGTGGTCGATGCCGTCGACGACGGATCCCGTACGCCGGGTCTCGAGCGCCGCCTTGTAGCGCTGGACGAGCCTGCGGGCGAGCTCCTGCTCCGCGCCGCGGATCGAGCGGGTGTCCTCGTCGTCGAGCTCGACGGGGATGTCGGCGATCCGGCGGGCCGGGATGTCCGAGGCGACGTCGACCTTGCGACGGCGCACGATGCCCTGGTCGATGACGGCCTTGCGCGCCGCGGGGTAGAACGGCGGGTCGGCCGGCGTCAGGTCGGTCTCCTCGAGCGCCTCCATCAGCCGGGCCATCGGCATCGTGTCGTCGATCCAGCCCAGGAACTGCCAGATCGCGCGGAAGTCCTCGATGTCGTTGATCAGCGGCGTGCCGGTGAGCGCCATCAGCAGCGGGCGCGCGGTGCGGGTGCGCAGCCGCTCGGACAGCTCGAGCACGTGGCGCGAGCGCTGCGAGGTCTTGTTCTTGATGAAGTGGGCCTCGTCGACGACCATCCCGCGGAAGCCGAAGTCGCCGAGCCAGCCGACGTGGCGGTCGAGGATCTCGTAGTTGACGATGATGACGTCGGCGAAGGCGTCGACCTGGTCGCCGTCGCCGTGGATCACGGTGGCACGACGGCGCGGGGTCCAGCGCTCGGTCTCGCGCGCCCAGTTGGTCTTCACCACGTTGGGGCACACCACGAGCAGCGGGAAGGCGTCGGCGGCCTGCGCGGCGAGGAGCGCCTGCGCGGTCTTGCCGAGGCCGGGCTCGTCGGCGAGCAGGAACGTGCGGTGGCCCTCGGCGGCCGAGGCGATGAGCCGCGCCTGGTGGGGCATCAGCTCGAGCTTGCCGGGGGCGTTGAGGGAGGTGGCTTCGGGCAGGTCCATGCACGAGGAGGCGCCACCGAGCTCGAAGGAGCGGAACAGCGGGCCGAGCAGCTCCCAGGTCGCCAGCCGGCCGTGCACGCGGCGGCGCTCACGGCCGATGCCGAAGTCGGGCACCAGGAACGGGTTGGCCAGCTGGTGCTGCACGACCGACTGCGGGACCACCCGGCGCTCGCCGAGGCCCGGACCGGCCTCGTCGTCGGGCTTCGGCTCCTCGACGACGACCTCGACGCCGGCCTTGCGCAGCATCTCCAGCCGCAGGTCCCGGGCGCTGTCGGTGACGACCGCGTCCTCCGAGAGCAGGGCGAAGAGCGAGGGGTCGCGGGTGGCGGTCTTGGCCAGGATCGTCGCGATGCCGTCGAGGCGCTTGAGCTCGTCGGCCTTCTGGGCGTCGGTCAGCTCCGACGAGGCGCGTACGTCGCCGCGGTGCTCGCGCACCAGCAGCGCCACCACCTGGAACCGCACCCGCTGCCCCGGGGCGAGCGGGCCGCGCTGGACGGCGGACTCGAGCTCGCGCACGGCGCGGGCCAGCACGGGCACGATGCCCTCGTTGTCCTTGTGGCGGGCATGCGCAGGGGTGCGACGACCGCCGCGTGAGCGCTGGCGCTGGGCCAAGGGGTCCTCCCGGACTTGGGTACGCGTCGCAGCAAGGGCGAGCCCGGGTGCGGCTCTGCCCGCACGCCACGGCGTGGAGGTGTGGAGCGGGCGTCAGGTGCGCGGTGGCCGGCGGATCTGGGGTGATCACAGCGGCACGGCGTCTGGAACGCTGCGACCACTGTAGCCCCCGCTCGGTGGTTGTCGGTAAATGTCCTGGGGATCAGCGCGCCGGGCGGTGGTCGACGATGCGCCGCATCTTCCCCACCGAGCGCTCGATCGAGGCCACGTCTACGACGTCCACGGCCACGCTGACGCCGATCGACGCCTTGATCCTGCGGGCGAGCTCGGCCTCGGCCGCGGCCACCTCGTCCGGCGTGGTGTGCTCGCGGCGCTCGACCCGGACGGTGAGGGTGTCGAGGTTGCCGCTGCGGTCGAGGTGGCACTGGAAGTGCGGCGACAGCGCCGGCAGCCCGAGGACGATCTCCTCGATCTGCGTCGGGAAGAGGTTCACCCCGCGCAGGATGATCATGTCGTCGGTGCGACCGGTGATCTTCTCCATCCGTCGCATGGTGCGGGCGGTGCCCGGCAGCAGCCGGGTGAGGTCGCGGGTGCGGTAGCGGATGACGGGCAGCGCCTGCTTGGTGAGGGTGGTGAAGACCAGCTCACCCTCCTCCCCGTCGGGCAGCACCTCGCCCGTCACCGGGTCGATGATCTCGGGGTAGAAGTGGTCCTCCCACACGTGCAGGCCGTCCTTGGTCTCCACGCACTCGCTCGCCACGCCGGGACCGATCACTTCGGACAGGCCGTAGATGTCGACGGCGTGCATGTCGGTGCGCTCCTCCATCTCGCGACGCATGTCGTTGGTCCACGGCTCGGCACCGAAGATCCCGACCTTGAGCGAGGTCGAGCGCGGGTCGACACCCTGCGCCTCCATCTCGTCGATGATCGAGAGCATGTAGGACGGCGTCACCATGATCACGTCGGGCTCGAAGTCGAGGATCAGCTGCACCTGGCGCTGCGTCATCCCGCCGGAGACCGGGACGACCGTGCAGCCGAGGCGCTCGGCCCCGCCGTGGGCACCGAGGCCGCCGGTGAAGAGCCCGTAGCCGTACGCGTTGTGCAGCACCATCCCGCGCCGCCCGCCCGCCGCGCGGATCGACCGGGCGACGACGTCGGCCCACATGTCGAGGTCGTCGCGGGTGTAGCCGACCACCGTGGGCTTGCCGGTCGTGCCGCTGGAGGCGTGGAGGCGTACGACGTCCTCGCGCGGCACCGCGAACATGCCGAACGGATAGTTGTCGCGCAGCGTCGCCTTGGTCGTGAACGGCAGCCGGGCCAGGTCGGCCAGCGACCCGATGTCGTCCGGGCCCACCCCTGCCTCGTCGAAGGCCCGGCGGTAGTGCGCGACGTGGTCGTAGGCGTGGCGCACCGACCACTGCAACCGCTCGAGCTGCAGGGCGCGCAGGTCCTCCAGGGGAGCGGTCTCGATCGGGTCGAGGTCGCCGGGCCGGGGTGTCAGGTCGAGCACGGTGAGGTCCTCCGGGTCGCGGGCGTGTCGGGGCTGTCGGTCGTGGGAAGGTGTCCGGCATGGCACAGAGGTCGGAGGGCGCGTCGCGCCGGGGACGCCCCGGGCACGACCAGCAGGCGGTGGTCCGGGTGGCCGTCGACCTCTTCAACCGGCAGGGCTACGACGCCACGAGCGTCGGCGACGTGGCCAGGGAGCTGGGGCTGACGAAGTCGGCGATCTACCACCACGTCCCGAGCAAGGAGCACCTGCTCCAGAGCGCCGTCGACGAGGCGCTCGACGCGCTGACCGCGGCGCTCGACGCGGTCTCGGCCACCGACGGCCTCGACGCCGAGCAGCGCCTGCGCGCCGCCGTACGCAGCAGCGTGACCGTGCTGGTCGACCACCTGCCCGCGGTGACCCTGTTGCTGCGCGTGCACGGCAACACCCCGGTCGAGAAGGCGGCGCTCGCGCGGCGGCGCGGCATCGACGAGCGGCTGGCCGACATGGTCCGCGCCGCGGTCGACGAGGGCGTGCTCCGCGACGACCTCGACCCGCTCGTGATCAGCCGGCTGCTCTTCGGGATGGTGAACTCGCTGGTCGAGTGGGTGCGACCGGGGGTGGAGGCGGCACCCCTCACCGACGCGGTCGTGGCCCTGGCCTTCGACGGGCTCACCCACGGCCCGCGCTCCCCCGCTCGGGGAGGGTCCGGCTCCGCCCACGGAACTCCGCGATGACCTCACCGGTCTCCGGGTCGTCGGCACGCACCGTGACGTCGTAGATCCCCGACCGGCCGCGCCGCGAGACCTCGCGCGCGTCGGCGTGGAGGACCTGGCCGAGCCGGCCCGGCTGGAGGAAGTCGATCGAGAACCCCGCCGCCACCGTCACCGGCCCGTGGGAGTTGCAGGCCAGCGCGAAGGCGGAGTCGGCCAGGCTGGCGATCACCCCGCCGTGGCACAGGTCGTGGCCGTTGACCATGTCGGGACGCACGAGCATCGACACGCGCGCGCGACCGGGTGCGACCTCGACCGCCTGCATGCCGAGCATCGCGCTCGCCGCGTCGTCGGCCCACATCCCCATCGCCGCGTCGTGCACGTCGGCCTAGGCGTCGAAGTCGACGGTGACGGCGTCGCCGAGCGGGAAGCTCTGGCAGGTCAGGACGAACCCGGCCTCCACCTCAGCGGGCTCGAGGGCGTAGTTGCGGCGCATGTCGACCTCGCCCTCGACCACCTTCGCCCGGCAGGTGCCGCACACGCCGCCCTTGCAGGCGAAGGGCAGGTCCGAGCGCGTGGCCTGGGCGCTGTCGAGGATGCTCTGGTCCTGCGGCAGCGCCGCGGTGGCCGAGAGGCCGTCGAGCACCACCGTCACGTCGGTGGTCGCGCCCTCGCGCACTGCGACGGGTCGGTGCAGCTCGGGCGGCGGCGCGTCGACGTAGAACAGCTCGGCGTGCACGCGTTCGTCGGCGACGCCGAGCTCGCGCAGCACCTCGCGCGCCTGCTCGACCATGGCGTACGGCCCGCACAGCCACACGTGGTCGAACCGGTCGACCGGCAGCAGCGAGGTCAGGATGCGCCGGATCCGGTCGGCGTCGAGCCGGCCGGAGAAGAGCTCGACGTCGCGCGGCTCCCGCGACAGCACGTGCACAAGCTGGAGGCGCGCGCCGTGGGCGTTCTTGAGGTCGCCGAGCTCCTCGGAGAACATCACCGAGGAGCTCTTGCGGTTGCCGTAGACCAGCGCCACCTCGGCGTCCCCGCCCGCGAGCAGGGACCCCGCGATCGACAGCATCGGGGTGATCCCGGAGCCCGCGGCGAGGCACAGGTGCCGCCCGCCGGTGGCGGGATCGACGGTGAAGCTGCCGCTGGGGACCTGCACGTCGACCTCGTCCCCCGGGCGGACCTCACGGACCAGCCAGCGGGAGAACAGACCGTCCGGGATCTCGCGCACGCCGATGCGCGGCGCCGCGCCCGCGGGGGCGCAGATCGAGTAGGTGCGGCGCTCCTCGCGCCCCTCGATCGTGCGGCGCAGGGTCAGCGACTGCCCGGGCGCGAAGTCGTACTCCCCTGCCAGGTCAGCAGGGACGTCGAAGGTGATCGCGGCAGAGTCGTCGGTCAGCGGCTCCACGCGCGCGACGGTGAGCGTGTGGAAGGCGGCCGAGCGCGTGCGCCGTGGGGCGTCGACGACGGTCATCAGATCTCCTTGACGTGCTCGAAGGGCTCCGCGCACGCGGTGCAGCGGTAGAGGGCCTTGCAGGCGGTGGCGCCGAACTCCGAGGTCAGCTCCACCTCGGTCGAGGAGCAGCCCGGGCAGGTGAGGTCGCGGCGCACGGGCAGGAGCGTCAGCGGGACCGGTCCCGCGCGGTGCGGTGCGGGTCCGGGAACGGAGAGGCCGTGGTCGCGCAGCGCCCGTCGGCCGCGCTCGGTGATCCAGTCGCTGGACCACGCCGGGGACAGTGCGACCTCCACCGTGGCGGAGTAGCCGGCGTCGGCGAGGCGGTGGACCAGGTCGTCGCGCATCGTGGCCATCGCCGGGCAGCCGGAGTAGGTGGGCGTGATCGTGACGACGACACCGTCCGCCTCCTCGCGCACCCCGCGCAGGACACCGAGGTCCTCGAGCGTCAGCATCGGCATCTCGGGATCGGTGACCGACGCGGCGACCTCACGCGCGCGCACCCTCACCACCGGCCCGTGGGGTGGGCGCGGGCCACGACCTGCATCTCGGCGAGCATCCGCGACAGCGCCTCGGAGTGCAGGCCGTCGCGCCCGGTGCGACCGCGTACGCCGGCCAGCGGCTGGCCCCGGGGGCGGTCGACCTCGCTCACGGCGAGCACCTGCTCGAGGACCACCTCGACCGCGCTCGCCACGGAGTCCGGAGCGACGCCGACGCCGGCCTCGGACACGGCCTGCTCGACGGCGTGGGTGGTGAGGAGCTCGGGGTAGAGCGGCCACAGCTCGCGCAGTGCCGCCTCGAGGCGGCGGCGCGACTCCTCCGTGCCCTGGGCGAGGGTGAGGAACCAGCGACCGGCGTAGTCGCGGTGGTAGGCCAGCTCCTTGACGCCCTTGACCGCGATGGCGGACAGGACCGGGTCACGGCTGGAGGCGAGCTGTTCGAGGAGCGCGAGCCGCACGCTCGAGAAGAGC
Source organism: Nocardioides sp. S5 (assembly GCF_017310035.1). Taxonomy (NCBI): domain Bacteria; kingdom Bacillati; phylum Actinomycetota; class Actinomycetes; order Propionibacteriales; family Nocardioidaceae; genus Nocardioides; species Nocardioides sp. S5. The sequence continues at coordinate 1,464,385 of NZ_CP022296.1, read as the reverse complement.
AGCAGCCGCACGACGGTGTGCGCGAAGTCGCCGTTGGGGACCTCCGCGAGCCGGACGTTGCGGAAGTCGCCGACGTCGCGGAAGAACGCCAGCGCGTCCTCGGCCGGGACCGGGGAGCCTTCCGGCAGCGCCGGCACGACGGCGGGGTCGGCGGCCGCGGCCCGCGCCAGCAGGAGCCGGGCCTGGCCCAGGAGGTCGAGCGCGGTGTTGGCCAGCGCGATGTCCTCCTCGAGGTCGGGGGCGCAGCTGCACCACTCCGAGAGCCGGTGCGACATCACGAGCGCGTCGTCGCCGAGCATGAGGCAGTACGCGGCGAGGGCCGCGGGGTCGACGTCGGTGGGGACCGTGGTGTCGACCCCGGCCAGCGGGTCCTCGAAGTCCGTGCCGAAGGCCCACTGGGAGGAGTCTCCGGCGACCTCGTGGTGCTCGATCAGGCCGTCGTAGGCGCTGCCGGCGGACTCGTTGGGGTCGGGGGTGAGGTGCGACATCGGGTTCCTCACATGTGGGGGACGTCGTCGGGGATGGAGTAGAAGGTGGGATGGCGGTAGACCTTGTCGCCACTCGGGGCGAACATCGCGTCCTTCTCGTCCGGGCTGGACGCGGCGACGTGGCGCGCCTGCACGACCCAGACGCTGACGCCCTCGTTGCGGCGGGTATAGACGTCGCGGGCGTGGCGCAGCGCCATCTCGTCGTCGGCGGCGTGCAGCGAGCCGACGTGGACGTGGTTGAGCCCGCGCTTGCCGCGCACGAAGACCTCGTAGAGGGGCCACTCGCGCTCCGAGCCGTGCCCCGGCTTCGCCGCGGGGACGCCCTCGAGCGGGACCGCGCCGTGGCCGCCCTCGGCGGTGAAGTCCTGCCCGCTCATGCGCGCGCCGCCTCTCGCTGCCGGTCGGCGAAGGCCAGGGCCGCCTCCCGGACCCAGGCGCCGTCCTCGTGGGCTGCGCGGCGATGGGCGATGCGCTGGGCGTTGCAGGGACCGTTGCCCTTCACGACCTGCATGAACTCGTCCCAGTCGGGCTCGCCGAAGTCGTGGTGCCCGCGCTCGGCGTTCCACGTCAGGTCGGGGTCGGGGAAGGTGACGCCGAGGGCCTCGGCCTGCGGCACGGACATGTCGACGAAGCGCTGGCGGAGGTCGTCGTTGGTGTTGCGCTTGATCCCCCACGCCATCGACTGCGCAGTGTTGGGCGAGTCCTCGTCGGGCGGGCCGAACATCATCAGCGCGGGCCACCAGAACCGGTCGACCGACTCCTGCACCATCGCGCGCTGCTCGTCGGTGCCCTGCATCATCGTCATCAGCAGCTCGTAGCCCTGGCGCTGGTGGAAGGACTCCTCCTTGCACACCCGGATCATGGCGCGGCCGTAGGGGCCGTACGACGTGCGGCACAGCGGCACCTGGTTGCAGATCGCCGCACCGTCGACCAGCCAGCCGATCGTGCCGACGTCGGCATAGGACAGCGTCGGGTAGTTGAAGATCGAGGAGTACTTCTGGCGGCCCTCGATGAGCATCTCGGTGAGCTCGCCGCGCGAGACACCGAGGGTCTCCGCGGCGGAGTAGAGGTAGAGCCCGTGGCCGGCCTCGTCCTGCACCTTGGCCAGCAGGATCGCCTTGCGGCGCAGGCTCGGGGCGCGGGTGATCCAGTTGCCCTCCGGCTGCATGCCGATGATCTCGCTGTGCGCGTGCTGGGCGATCTGGCGCACGAGGGTCTTGCGATAGCCCTCCGGCATCCAGTCGCGGGGCTCGATGCGCTCGCTGCGCGCGATCGTGTCCTCGAAGCGCGTCTCCAGCGCGGACAGCTGGGCGTCGGTCGCCGTGTCGCTCGTGGTCACCGCTCCTCCTCCGGATGGGCTTTACTGACCGAACGGTCTGTATTACTTTTGCACGACGCGCCCCGTGCGTGCAAGCACCCGGGGAGCGCCCGCGTGCCCCGCCCCTCCCCCGGACCCGATGGAGTCGTCGTGACCCGTTTGCTCGAGAGCTACGCCGCAGGACGCTGGTTCACCTCCACCGCTGAGGGCGACCCACTGCTGGACGCCTCCACGGGCGAGGAGGTCGCGCGCATCTCCAGCGCCGGCCTCGACCTCGGCGCGATGGCCCACCACGCCCGCACCGTGGGCGGCCCAGCCATCCGCGCGCTGACCTTCCACGAGCGCGCCCTGCTCCTGAAGGAGCTCGCCACCCACCTGACCGGGCTCAAGGACGAGCTCTACGAGCTGTCGTTGCGCACCGGCGCGACGCGGCGCGACTCGATGATCGACATCGACGGCGGTTTCGGCACGGTCTTCAGCTACTCCTCCAAGAGCCGCCGCGAGCTGCCCAACGACGTCGTCGTGTGCGACGGCGACCTCGAGCAGCTCGGCCGCACCGGCATCTTCATGGGCCAGCACGTCTACACCTCGCGCCCGGGCGTGGCGGTGCAGATCAATGCCTTCAACTTCCCCGTGTGGGGCATGCTCGAGAAGCTCGCCCCGGCCTTCGTCGCCGGGCTCCCCTCGCTCGTCAAGCCGGCCAGCCAGACGGCGTACCTCACCGAGCTGGTCGTGCGCCGGATCATCGAGTCGGGCATCCTGCCCGAGGGGTCGCTCCAGCTTTTGTCGGGCTCGGCCGGCGACCTCCTCGACCACCTCGGCGTGCAGGACTCGGTGGCCTTCACCGGCTCGGCGCACACCGCCGGCATCCTGCGCCAGCACCCGTCCGTGCTGCACGGGGGCGTGCAGCTCCAGGTCGAGGCCGACTCGCTCAACTGCTCCGTGCTCGGCCCCGACGTCGCCCCCGGGGACCCCGAGTGGGACCTGTTCGTCAAGAGTGTCGTCACCGAGATGACCGCCAAGGCTGGGCAGAAGTGCACGGCCATCCGACGTGTCATCGTGCCGGCCGCGGTCGCCGACGACGTGACCGAGGCGATCCGGTCGAGGCTAACCTCCACCACGGTCGGGCACCCCGACGACGAGTCCGTCCGGATGGGCCCGCTGGCCTCGCTCGGTCAGCGCCAGGAGGTCCGCAAGGCCGTCGAGGCGCTGCGCTCGTCGTGCGACGTGGTGCTCGACGAGGGCGAGGTCGCCGGCGACGCCGAACGCGGCGCCTTCATGTCGCCGGTGCTGCTGCGGGCCCGCGCCGGCGCCGTCGAGCCGCACGACGTGGAGCCCTTCGGCCCCGTGTCGACCGTGATGACGTACGACTCGCTCGACGAGGCGATCACCCTGGCCGCGCGCGGCAAGGGCTCGCTCGTCGGCTCGGTCGTGACCCACGACCCGGCCGTCGCCCGCTCCCTCGTCCTCGGCCTGGCCCCGTGGCACGGCCGCATCCTGGTCCTCGACCGTGACGACGCGGCCGAGTCGACCGGCCACGGCTCGCCCCTGCCGATGCTGGTGCACGGCGGCCCCGGCCGCGCCGGCGGCGGCGAGGAGCTGGGCGGCGTACGCGGCGTGCTGCACCACATGCAGCGCTCGGCCATCCAGGCATCCCCCGACATGCTCACGGCGATCACCGGGCGCTGGACGCGGGGCTCGCAGCGCAATGTCACTCCCGAGCACCCCTTCCGCCACTCGCTGGCCACGCTCGCGATCGGCGACACGATCGTGTCCGAGCCGCGGGTGATCTCGCTCGAGGACATCGACCACTTCTCCGACTTCACCGGCGACACGTTCTACGCCCACACCGACCCCGAGGCCGCGGCGCAGAACCCGCTCTTCGGCGGGATCGTCGCGCACGGCTACCTCATCGTGTCGATGGCGGCCGGCCTGTTCGTCGACCCGGCGCCCGGTCCGGTGCTGGCCAACTTCGGCGTGGACAACCTGCGGTTCCTCACCCCGGTCAAGGCCGGCGACGCGATCCGGGTCACGCTGACGGTCAAGCAGATCACCCCGCGCTCCTCGGCCGACTACGGCGAGGTCCGCTGGGACGCGCTCGTGGTCAACGGCGACGACGAGCCGGTCGCGACGTACGACGTGCTGACGCTGGTCGCCAAGGAGGCCTGAGCTCCGATCCCTGCGAGGAGCGGTGCGACGCAGGTCCTGCGGGCTCGAAAGGTGTCTCACGCACCGCCCCACCCCCGCCGGCGTGCCGCGTGAGCCGAGCGGCCCCGAGTACGGTTCGGTCATGGCACAGAAGAAGTCCTGGGGCGACATGACGCCCGCGCAGAGGAAGCTCGTCGTCGTGGCGGGGGTCGTCGAGGTCGCCGTCACCGCCTGGTGCGCGAGGGACCTCAAGCAGCGCCCCGCCGCGCTCGTGCGCGGCCCCAAGCTGCTGTGGGCGCCGGCCCTGTCGGTGCAGCCCGTCGGCCCGATCGCCTACCTGCTCTGGGGTCGCAAGCGCTGACGCCCGCCAGCCGGCTCAGCTGGCGAGGTCGGTGTAGCCCCCGCCGTTGACGACGTCGGTGAAGCCGAGGTCGCGCATCTGCTCGACCGCGCCGGTCGCGCGTCGCCCCGACGCGCAGTAGACGACGTACGACGCCTTGCGCGACAGCTCCTCGACCCGGTCGGCGAAGTCATCGGCCTGGTAGTCGATGTTGACCGCGCCGTCGATGTGCCCGGCGTCGAACTCCTCGGGGGTGCGTACGTCGATCACCTCGGCCCCGTCGGCCACGAGGGCGAGCGCGTCCGCAGCCGGGATCGGTGCCGCGCTCTCGGCCGCCGACGTCGAGGCCGAGTCGGCAGGCTGCGCGGGGTCGTCCGCGCCGCACGCCGCAGCGCCGACGAGCAGGACCGCCACCGACGCGAGCGCGGCGAGACGACTGGTGGGACGACGGGTCGGGTGGCTGGACTGCACGTCATCGAGACTAGCCACCGTAGGGAACCTCGCTGGTCCACCCGTCCTCGTCGCGCGCGACGGCCGACCAGATCGCGTCGGCGACACGGTCGGGGGTGAAGGCGCCCTCGCGGGACAGGGCGCCGCGCACGGTCACCGAGACGGCACGGATCCCGTCCGGCGCCAGCGCCTGGTCGAGGCTGTGCACGAGGTTGCGCACGCCAGCCTTCTGCACACCCAGCGACGCCGCCCCCGACCAGGGCTCGTCGGCCGCCATGCTCCCGGTGACGCTGATGCGAGCGCCCGCCGACAGGTACGGCCGCGCCGCCTGCACGACGGTGAGCAGCGCCCCGACACCGAGCGCCACGTCCTCCAGCAGCTCGGCGACCGTGAGCGCCAGCGGGTCCGCCTCGCGCCAGGCGCTGGGGTTGAAGTGCAGCACGTCGATGCGACCCGTGTGCTCACCGAAGCGGCGTACGGCGTCGCGTGCGGCCTGCTCGTCGGTGACGTCGGCGACCGCGTGGCCCACCGTCGCGCCGCGGGCCTCGAGATCGGGCACGAGCGCGTCGATGACCTCCTGGTCCTGGCCGAGGAGAGCGACGTCGTAGCCCTCCTCGGCGAAGCGTCGAGCCACCGACCCGCTCACGCCGGGACCGGCTCCGACCACCACGACCACGGGTCTGCTCATGGCACGTTCCTACCGCATGCTCACGGCTTGTGCGGGTGCTCCCCCGTCGGGTCGTCCGGGATCGCGTTCGGTCCCTGCGCACCCTCGTCGACCTCGCCGGACTCCTGCCCCGGCTGGCCGGCCACGGAGTCGCCGGAGCTGATCGGCTCCCCGAACTCGGAGGCCGTCTCCGAGACCTGGCCCTCGTTGCCGTCCTGGTCGGTCTTCGGGTCCTGTCCGTCGGTGTTGTCCATGGCTACAGACAAGCACCGCCCACCTGACGCGGGCTCACCTGAGCGGGTGGTGGGCGGTCGCGGCGAGGTGGCTAACGTCGACACATGACGCGTTTCGGGTACACGTTGATGACCGAGCAGAGCGGTCCGCGCGAGCTGGTGTCGTACGCCGTCGCCGCCGAGCGGGTCGGCTTCGACTTCGAGGTGATGAGCGACCACTACTCCCCGTGGCTCACCGAGCAGGGGCACGCGCCGTACGCCTGGACGGTCCTCGGCGCGGTGGCGCAGGCGACCAGCGACGTCGGCCTGATGACGTACGTGACGTGCCCGACCCTGCGCTACCACCCCGCCGTCGTGGCGCAGAAGGCCGCGACCCTGCAGCTCCTGGCCGAGGGGCGCTTCACCCTCGGCCTGGGCAGCGGCGAGAACCTCAACGAGCACGTCGTCGGCGAGGGATGGCCCGCGATCGCCGAGCGTCAGGACATGCTCGCCGAGGCGATCGAGGTGATCCGCGCGCTGCACACCGGCGAGCTCACCGACCACCGGGGCGACTTCTTCCAGGTCGACTCCGCGCGCATCTGGGACGTGCCCGAGCACGGCGTCGCCATCGGTGTCGCCGTCGCCGGGGACCGCGCCATCGCGCGATTCGCCCCGCTGGCCGACCACCTCGTCGCGGTGGAGCCGAAGGCCGAGATCGTCGAGTCGTGGAACGACGCCGAGGGCGCCCCGCGCATCGGCACCGACGCCCGCGCGATCGGACAGATCCCGATCTGCTGGGACCCCGACCGGGACGCGGCGATCGCCCGGGCGCACGAGCAGTTCCGCTGGTTCGCCGGCGGCTGGTCGGTCAACGCCGACCTCCCGACACCGGCCGGGTTCTCCGCCGCGACCACCTTCGTGCGGCCCGAGGACGTGGCCGACTCGATCCCCTGCGGGCCCGACCTCGACGCGATCGTCGAGGCCGTGTCGGCCTACTGGGGAGCGGGCTTCACCGACGTCGCCCTCGTGCAGGTGGGTGACGAGGGGCAGGACCGCTTCCTCGACGAGGCGGCCGGCCCGCTGCTGGAGAAGCTGCGGGCGGCCGCCCCGTCCTGAGTCAGCTCAGCGCCAGCCGAGGTCCGGGGCGACCTGGGTCAGCACGGTCTCGAGCACGTGGGCGTTGTAGTCGACGCCGAGCTGGTTGGGCACCGTCAGCAGCAGGGTGTCGGCCGCGGCGATCGCCTCGTCGTCGGCGAGCTCCTTGACCAGGATCTCCGGCTCGGCGGCGTACGTCTTGCCGAAGACCGCGCGGAGGTTGGCCTCGATCTGGCCGAACTGGTCGGTGCTGGCGCCCTCGCGGCCGAAGTACATCCGGTCGAGGTCGGTGGTGATCGGCATGACGGAGCGGCTCACCGACACGCGCGGCTCGCCCTCGTGGCCGGCCGCCTTCCACGCCTCGCGGTAGACCTCGATCTGCTTGCGCTGCTGCACGTGGAAGGGCTCGCCGGTCTCGTCCGCCTTGAGCGTCGAGCTCATCAGGTGCATGCCCTTCTCCGCCGCCCAGCGCGCGGTGGCGTCGGAGGCAGCACCCCACCAGATGCGCTCCCGCAGGCCCGGCGAGTGCGGCTCGATGCGCAGCAGCCCGGGCGGGTTGGGGAACATCGGGCGCGGGTTGGGCTGGGCGAACCCCTCCCCCTCCAGCACCTGGAGCAGCACCTCGGTGTGGCGGCGCGCCATGTCGGCCTGGTCCTCGCCCTCGGCGGGGGCGTAGCCGAAGTAGCGCCACCCCTCGATGACCTGCTCCGGTGATCCGCGGCTGATGCCGAGCTGGAGGCGGCCACCGGAGATGAGGTCGGCGGAGCCGGCGTCCTCGGCCATGTAGAGCGGGTTCTCGTAGCGCATGTCGATCACGCCCGTGCCGATCTCGATGCGGCTGGTGCGCGCGCCGACCGCGGCGAGCAGGGGGAACGGCGAGGCGAGCTGCCGCGCGAAGTGGTGCACGCGGAAGTAGGCGCCGTCCGCACCCAGCTCCTCGGCCGCCACCGCGAGGTCGATCGACTGCAGCAGCGTGTCGGAGGCCGAGCGCACGGCCGACTGCGGCGAGTCGGTCCAGTGGCCGAAGTTCAGGAACCCGATCTTCTTCATGACTGGTTCAACGCTCAACTTCCGCAGTTGTTCCTGACGTCGACCTCGGCCGGGGTAGTTCACCGGGAAGTGGTCGTCCCGCCCCGGTAGTCCACCGCCAAACGGTCGCCCAGGACCCCTCGAGTTCAAGGGGCTAACGCAACACCTCTCATGAGGAGGTTGTGATGGCTTACTTGATGGCGGCACGTCGAGGGTTGTGGGAGTGCATCGCGGCGGGCTGCTCGGTGGAGAGGCTGCCTCACGTGTCGGTGTGCCGGTCACGACGGCACGCCGGTGGTTTCGTGAGGCTGGCGGTGTGAAGCAGTTACCCAGCCGCAGGCCGGCCACGTACCGACGCTTGTCGATGCTCGAGCGTGAGTGGATCCATGCCGCGATGGAGCGTGAGGAGTCGATCCGCGAGATCGCGCGATCCTTGAGCCGGTCGCCCTCGACGATCAGCCGCGAGATCGCGAAGAACCTGTGCAACCAAAACTACGGCCGCCCGGCCCGCGATGGCAGACGACGCTCCACGCCGTGGAACTACTCCCCGCACCTGGCACAGGTCGGTGCGGAGCGTCGGGCTCGCGGCAAGGGCCGCCCGGCGAAGCTGACGCTCAACGAGCGACTGCGTCGGGAGGTGCAGTCCAGACTGGCCCGCAAGCACAGTCCCGAGCAGATCGCCCGGCGGCTGCGTAAGAAGTTCCCCGACCAGCCGGAGATGTGGGTGTCACACGAGACGATCTACCAGTCGATCTACGTCCAGGGCCGCGGCGCTCTCAAGCGTGAGTTGGCGGTGTGTCTACGCACCGGGCGCGCCATCCGCAGACCCCGCCGCAGTGGCGAGGCACGCCGCGGCCGGATCAAGGACATGGTCAACATCAGCGAGCGTCCCGCCGAGGTCGAGGACCGGGCCGTGCCCGGACACTGGGAGGGCGACCTGATCACCGGCAAGGAGAACAAGTCCGCGATCGGCACCCTGGTCGAGCGGACCACGGGCTTCCTGATGCTGTTGCACCTGCCCGAACGCCACGGTGCAATCGAGGTCCAAGAAGCGATGATCCAGACCCTCGCCCAGCTCCCCGATCGGCTTCGGGGCAGCGTCACCTGGGACCAGGGCATCGAGATGGCCAACCACGCCCAGATCACCTTGGCCACCGACGTGAAGATCTACTTCTGCGACCCCGCTTCACCCTGGCAGCGCGGCCTGAACGAGAACACCAACGGGCTCCTGCGCCAGTACTTCCCCAAGGGCACCGATCTGTCCGGATACCACCCCGACTACTTGGCCTACGTCGCGAACGAGCTCAACGACCGACCACGCAAACGTCTGGACTGGGACACCCCCACCGAAGCCCTCACCGCCCTACTGTCGAAACCAACAGATCCAGACGGTGTTGCGCTAGCAGGTTGATTTCGCCCCCCGCTGCACAACTACTTCCCGGTGGACTACCGCTTGACCCGCGGACTCGCCGCGCGCCACACCGCGGAGCCGATCGAGCTCGGTCGCCACCTGCGCCGAGTCCTGCGACATCCCGGCCGACTCGCACGTGCTCCACGCCCACCTCGGCGGGCAGCCCGCGATCAACGCCTACCACTCCCTCTGGCCGACGCAGGGCTGAGACGCTCGATAACGTCGGGCCATGCCGGAGCGACCCGTCGACCTCACCGCCGCCCTGGACTGGGCCTCGTCCGAGGTCGGGTCTCCGGTCGTCTCGTCCGAGCCCCTCGAGGGCGGGCTGACCTCGACGATGCTCGCCTTGCGCCACGCCGACGACAGCGAGTCCGTGCTGCGACTGATGACCAACGAGCCCTGGCGGACGCACGGCGCGGACCTCACCGCGCGCGAGCGGGACGCCCAGCTGGTGCTCGCCGACACGGACGTGCCCGCCCCGGTCACGCTCGGCCTCGACACCGTCGGCGCGGCCGCCGGCGTGGCCACACACGTGATGTCACGGCTCCGCGGAGCGCGCCCGACCGCCGTCGACGACGGCACCCTCGAGGCGATGGCGGACGTGCTCACGACGATCCACGCCGTGCGGCCACCCCAGCCCTTCCGCGCCTTCCAGTCCTGGGCATGGCAGGCGAAGTGGGTGGTGCCGGAGTGGTCGCGCCACCCCGAGTCGTGGCGGCGCGCCTTCGACGTGCTGGACGGTCCGGCGCCGTCGTACGAGCCGACGTTCCTCCACCGGGACTTCGGTCACCACAACCTGCTGTGGTCGGACGGCGCGATCAGCGGGGTGGTCGACTGGGTCGAGACCTCGACCGGTCCCGCCTGGCTGGACGCGGCGCACGCCGCCTCGAACCTCGCCGTGGCGTACGACGTCGAGCGGGCGCTCGCCTTCCTCGAGGCGTACGCCGACGCGGCGGGAGCGCGCGGCGACGCCTACTGGCTCGTGATGGACGTCGTCGGCTTCCTGCCGCCTCCCGGGAGGCCGCCGATGTTCGGGAGACCCGAGCAGCTCGAGCGCCTCGACGACTGGCTGCACGAGGTCGTCGCGCAGGCCGGCTGAGCGGGCCTCAGCCGAGCGCGAGGTCGACCGCGGCGAGCGCGTGCAGCCGGGTGGTGGCGAAGACCGGTACGTCGACGTCGTCCGCGCCGATGAGCAGCTCGCACCGGCACCCCTGAACACGCCGAGCCGCCGGCTCGCTTCACACCTCCGCCGTTGCTACCTTTGTCCAGTAAGTCACTGTATTAATTCCACTGGAGGTCGGGATGGGGACGAACGAGGGCCACCGTCGGGTCGTGGTGGTCGGCGCAGGGGCCGGAGGCACGCTCGTCGCGACGCACCTCGTGACCGCCCTGTCGTCGCGCTTCAGCGTGGAGCTGGTCGACCCGGCGCCGACGACGGGGCGCGGACAGGCCTACTCCACCACCGACGAGCGCCACCTCCTCAACGTGCCCGCCTCGGGGATGAGCGCCTTCCCGCGTGACCCCGAGCACTTCCTGCGCTGGCTGCGCACCCACCACGACCCGGGCTTCCAGCCCCACGACTTCGCCCCCCGCGCCGTCTTCGGCCGCTACGTCGAGGGACTGCTCGCCACGGCGTCGGAGTTCCCCGGCAACGCCCGGCTCCTACGCCGTCACGCCGACGTCGTCGACGTCGCCGGCTCCGGGACCGGCTTCGTCGTCGAGCTGTCCGACGGCGAGCGCCTCGAGGCCCGGGCCGTCGTGCTCGCCACGGGCAGCCGGCCCGGCACGGGATGGGCACCCGCGGAGCTCGCAGCCGACCCCCGACTCGTCGCCGACCCGTGGACACAGGGGATCCCCGAGGTCGGCGACGTGCTCCTGCTGGGTGCGGGGCTGACCATGGTCGACCTCGCCATCAGCGCCGACCGGCCAGGCCGCACGCTCCACGTGGTCTCCCGCACCGACGCCGTGCCGGAACCGCACGTGCTTCCGACGACTCCCCCGGTGCCGCCTCCGCCCGGGGTGACGCGCACCGAGGGACTCGACGCGCTGCGCGCGACCCTCGGCGACCACGTCGCCCAGACGGTGACGGCGACCGGCGACTGGCGGGCCGCGATCGACGGCCTCCGGCCGGTGACCGCGCAGCTGTGGCGCGGGTTGTCGGAGGCCGACAAGCGGCGCTTCCTGGCCGAGGACGCCCGCAGGTGGGACGTGCACCGCCACCGGATGGCACCGGTCACCGCGCGTCGCCTCGGCGCGGTCGCGGAGTCCGGTCGCCTGGTCAGGCATCGCGGCACCATCGCCGGCGTACGCGCCGGGGACGACGCGCTCCACGTCACCCTCGACGACGGCACCGAGCTGGCCGTGGCGGCCGTGGTCAACTGCACCGGTCCGGTCGGCTCCATCGCCGACCCGCTCCTCACGCGCTTGGCCCGCACCGGCCTGGTGCGCCCCGGTCCGGCCGGGCTCGGCATCGACACCGCGGACGACGGGCGCGTCCTGGGCACCCTGCCGGTCACGCGGCCGTTCCTCGCGGTCGGCTCGCTGCGGCGAGGCAACCTCTGGGAGTCCACGGCGATGCCGGAGATCCGCGAGCAGGCCTACGACGTCGCACGCTCGGTCACCCGCGCGCTGCACGGCGAGTCGCGCCGACGCCCGGTCGACCCCTACGGCCTCACCCTCTCCACCGACCGGCGTGCCGCCCGTCGCTACAACGCCGCGCTCGGCCGCCTGCTGCGCCTCCAGGACGGCGCCGAGGAGGGTCTGCGACAGGCAGTTGAGGCCGACCCCGGCTTCGTGCAGGCGCACGCCGCACTGGCGCTCCTCGGGCACGAGTGGGGCACGAACACGCACTGGCGCGCCTCGCTGCGGGCCGCGCACCGCGCCGCTGCCGAGCGCCACCTCGACGACCGCGAGAGCTCCTTCCTCGACGCCGTGACCACCCGGTTGCGCTCCGACGAGCCCACCGGCGCCGCGGCCCTGCTGCGACACGTACGCCTCTTCCCCCGCGATGCGCTCGCCGTCAGCGTCGCGGTGCCGACCGTCGCCTTCGGCGGCCTCACCAGCGGCGCGCAGACCGCCGAGCTGGTCGAGTCGCTGGGCCGCTCCTACGGCGACGACTGGTGGTACGCCGGCCAGCTCGCGTTCGTCCGGCAGGACCAGGAGCGCTGGGCCGAGGCCGAGGACCTCGCGTCCTACGCGCTGTCGGTCGAGCCGGCGTCGGGGCACGCCGTCCACGCCCGGGCGCACGTGTTCTACGAGACCGGGCAGCACTCCGCCGGCCTGGCCTGGCTCGACGAGTGGATCCGCACCCGCGGCCCGGAGGCCAACCACCGCTCGCACTTCTCGTGGCACGCGGCGCTGCACGAGCTGATGCAGGACGACGTCGAGGCCGTACGCCGTCGCTACGCCCGCGAGCTCGCGCCGCCGGCGGTGAGCGGCAGCCGGGTCGTGGTCGACAGCGGGGCGCTGCTGTGGCGCGGCCGGGTGACCGGCGCGTGGACCGACGACCTGCCCGTCGCCGACGTGCGCGACGCGGCGCCCGAGGAGTGGCTGGTCGCGCCCACGACGCCGTTCGCGGCCATGCACGCCGCCGTGCTGCTCGCCGGGACCCGCGACGCCGCGGGCCTCGCCGGGCTGGCGGCGCACGCGTCCGCGAGCGAGGACCGCGTCCTCCGCGATGTCGTCACGCCGCTGTGCCACGGCCTGGCGCAGGTCGTCGACGAGCGGTGGGACGCCGCCGCGGCGACGCTGACGGGCGTGGTCCGCTCGATGGAGCCGATCGGCGGCAGTCGGGCACAGCGCGAGGTCGTGGAGGACACGCTCGTGCACGCGCTGGCGATGGCGGGGCGCACCACCGAGGCCGCCAACCTGCTCGACGTACGCCTCTCGCGCCGCTCCTCGGCCCTCGACGCCCGCCGCCGCGCAGCCCTCGCGGTCGCGCCCGTCAGGCGGTGACCGGCCGGGCGCCCGCTGTGCCCCGTGGCGGCAGTGACAGCCGCAGGACCTTGTGCCAGGCGCTGGCGACCTGTCGCCACAGCGGGGCGGAGTTGTAGGCCAGGCCGTGACGCTCGAAGAGCTCGCGCACGGGCCCGGCGATCTCGCCGTAGCGGTTGCTCGGCAGGTCCGGGAAGAGGTGGTGCTCGATCTGGTGCGACAGGTTGCCGCACAGCACGTGGAGCAGCGGCGGGCCGGAGATGTCGGCGGAGCCGAGCATCTGGCGGAGGTACCACCGCCCCCTCGTCTCGTGCTCCTCGACCTCCTCGACCTCGAACGTCTCCACGCCCTCGGGGAAGTGGCCGCACATGATCACCGAGTGGCTCCACACGTTGCGCGCCAAGTTGGCCACCAGGTTGGCGGTCAGGGTGGTGCGTGCCGACCCGGTGGGCGCTGACAGCAGCGGGTGCAGCACGTAGTCGCGGAACGCGCTGCGCGCGACCCGACGCCCGGTCGTGCGCATCTCCTCCTTCTGCTCCGCCGTGAAGCCGGCGCCCGAGCGCAGCGACTCGCCCAGGTCGAGGTCGTACATCGCGATGCCGTACTCGAAGATGCACGCGTTCACGAGGTTCAGCAGCGGCTGCGCGAGATGACGCGGCTCCCACTCCTGGGCCTCGTCGACGCGCAGGATGCCGTAGCCGAGGTCGTTGTCCATGCCGAGCACGTTGGTGTTGGCGTGGTGGCGGTCGTTGTGCGCGCGCTGCCACTGCGAAGGGGCCGACGCGTGGTCCCACTCCCACGTCGAGGAGTGGATCCGCGGGTCGCGCATCCAGTCCCACTGGCCGTGGAGCACGTTGTGGCCGATCTCCATGTTGTCGAGCACCTTGGCGAGCGCCAAGGAGGTGGTGCCGAGCCACCACGCGGTGCGGCTGCGGCTGCCGAGGAGGACCACGCGACCGCCGACCTCGAGGCACCGCTGAACGGCGATGACGCGACGGACGTACGCCGCGTCGCGGGCGCCGCGGTCGGCCAGCACCTCCTCGCGGAGGGCGTCCAGGGTGCGGCCGATCTCCTCCACCTCGACGTCCGTGAGGTCGGCGTAGGAGCGTCGGAGCGGGGAGTGCTGCAGGAAGGCCATCGCTCCCAGTGCCCCGCGAGCGCGGATCGCATGCACCTGGGAAATGCCGCCCGAACGGGTGGGGTGGGACTCGATCCGGTGGGTACCGAACGTGCATGACCCACCAGACCGACCACGACCAGGACGCAGATCCGCCGTCGCCGGACGGGCAGGAACCCGATCAGGACCAGCTGCACCCGGACTCCGAACCGGCCAGCGACCCCGATCCCGATCCGGACGCAGGCACCACCCCCACCCACTCCGAGGAGGACGCATGACGACCTACGGAAATGACCCCTTGAGCACGACCGGCACCACCGGCACCACCCCCGGTCTCGGCGGCTACGACGCGACCGGCTACAGCTCCGGCGCCGACGCCGTGGGCTCCACCGGAAGCAGTGGCACCACCGACAAGGCCAAGGAGACGGCGTCCACCGCGGCCGACCAGGGCAGGCAGGTGGCCGGCACCGCGAAGGACGAGGCGCTCAACGTCGCGGGCACCGCGACCGAGCAGGCTCGCAACGTCGTGGGCGAGGCGAGGCAGCAGGTCACCACCCAACTGAGCGACCAGGCGACCACCGGCCGCGACAAGCTGTCGGAGACCCTCCGCACCCTCGGTGACGACCTGCAGCAGATGGCGCAGGGGCAGGGCCCCTCTCAGGGCATGGCGACGGACCTCGCCCAGGAGGTCTCCGACCGCGTCCGCGCGCTCGGCAGCCACCTGGAGAACCGCGAGCCCGCGCAGCTCCTCGACGACGCCCGCGACTTCGCGCGGCGTCGGCCCGGCACCTTCCTGGTGGGAGCGCTTGCGGCCGGAGTGGTTGCCGGTCGGATGTTCCGGGCGACCGCCGATGGTGCGGCGGCAGCATCCCTCGCCGAGTCCGGCGGCACCGGGACGAACACCGGGACGGGCATCGGGACGGACGCGACGTACGGCCAGACCTACGGCACAGGTGTCGGGACGGGTCCGATGGACACGCCGGTCCAGCCGGCCCCGCGCACGGGCGACCACGCCGGCCCGGCGACGACCGCGCCGACGCTCAACACCCCGTCCAGCCTGGACCCGACCACCTCGGACTCCTACGGCCAGCGCACCCAGGACCCGCTGTGACGGGCGCGATGGGGACCGAACCGGTGAGCGGCTCGCACGTCGCCGGGACGAGCACCGGGACGACAGGAACGGGGACCGGTGACAGCCGCAGCCTGGGCGAGATCGTCGGCGACCTGAGCAACGACCTCACCACGTTGGTCAAGCAGGAGCTCGACCTCGCGCGCACCGAGATGAAGGAAGAGGCGACCAAGGCCGGGAAGGGTGCCGGGATGCTCGGCGGTGCCGGCATCGCCGGCCTGCTCGCGTTGATCCTCGGATCCTTCGCCCTCGCCTACCTGCTCGACAACTGGATGCCGGTCGAGCTGGCGTTCCTGATCGTCACGATCCTGTGGGCGATCGTCGGCGCCGTCCTCGCGGCCCGAGGCCGCAAGGAGCTCAAGAACGCACACCCGCAGCTGCCGGAGACGCAGCAGACACTCAAGGAGGACGCAGCATGGGCCAGAGCACAGAAGAACTGAGGGCCGAGATCGAGCAGACGCGTCAGTCGATGACGACCGACGTCGACGCCCTGCAGGACCGCGTGAGCCCCTCGGCCATCGTCGAGCGGCGCAAGCAGGCAGCGCGCGGCCGGATGCGGGGCGTGCGCGACAAGGTCATGGGCACCGCCCACGGCGTGAGCTCCTCGACATCCGGCACGGCCGGGTCCGCCAAGGACTCGGCAGTCGGAGCCGTCGACTCCGTCCGCGGAACGGCCCACGACACCGTGGGTGCTGCGCAGGACAAGGTGCAGGGCGCCCCGCTGGCCGCCGGGCTGGTCGCCTTCGGTGCCGGGATGATCGTCTCGGCGCTGATCCCGGCCTCCGAGAAGGAGGCCGTGGCCGCAGGCCACGTCGTCGACGCCGCCAAGGAGCACGGCCAGCCGGTCGTGGACCAGGCGAGGTCGGTGGCCCAGGACGTCGCCTCCGAGGTGAAGGAGACGGCGGCCCAGGCCGCCCAGGAGGTCAAGGACACTGCCTCCGACAGCGCCGCCACATTGAAGTCGGAAGGACAGTCGGGAGTGGACGAGGTGCGCTCGCAGACGCAGTCCTGAGCCGTCCGGCGCTACTTCTCCTCGAGCCGGCCCGTCCCTGACAGGGACGGGCCGGCTCGTGCGTGCGTGCCGATCAGCGGGACCCGGTGGTCAGCGGCTCGAGCCCACGGCCCGGGAGCGCTTCGCCAGCACCACGCCGAGGGCGACCATGCCGAGGCCGAGGACGAAGTGCAGCCAGTCGTCGGCGGTGTTGAGAGGCACGAAGTTGGCCTGCGACGACTTGTCGACGACCAGCCCGTAGAGCCACAGCACGAGGTAGATCGCGCCGCCGCCCACGAGGAAGAGGCGGGCACCCGACGCGGTGCGCGCCAGCGCGAGCCCGGCCACGCCGAAGAGCAGGTGCACCACGTTGTGGAGCACCGACACCTGGAAGATGCCCAGGAGCTCGGCGTTCGACTCGTGTCCGGCCGCCTGGAGGCTGTCGTAGTTCGTGGTGATGCCGGGGATGAACCCGAGGACCCCCACGAGGAGGAACACGACGCCGACACCGGCGGCTGCAGCCTGCACCGGGGTCCGTGTCGCGACAGAGGTGTTTCGGAGGCGGGCGTTGTCAGTCATGGTTGCTCCTCTCGACGCCGAGTCGGCCGGCGTGGTGGGCCACCTCCGTACCCCCTGACCCGCCGTCGCACACGCGTCGTGGTGCGCGCCACAGTCTGCGATCCCGGCGACGGGGTACGGGGAGGCGTCCTGATTGCCGCTCGACGAGAGGATCCCATCGTGAACCCCATCCGTCTGGTCTCGGGAGCCGTCACGCTCCCCGCCCATGTCGCCGCCGCCGTCGTCGGAGCATCGGTGGGCGTGGCCACGACCGGAGCTCGCGCGACCGCCCACCTGGTGGGCCGCGCGATCGAGCGTGCTTCCGGTCCTGCCCCCGTGCCGAACGGTCCCTGGTCGGGTGAGCGTGCCGCTGCTCAGCAGGACGATCCGATCCTTGGCACCCGCGTCACCTCGGCAGAGGTCACGGACCCGATGAGCGCATCCCCAGCAGCGGAGGCGCCCGTCGCCGAGGCCGTCAAGAAGGCACCGGTTCGCAGGGCACCTGCCCGGAAGAAGACGCCGGCCCGGAAGAAGGCCCCGTCGAAGAAGGCAGCCGTGATGGCGCCCGCGCTCGGACTGACCGAGGCGGAGGTGGAGGACGTCCTGCGCACCCCCTCCGGCATCCCGGCCGCCGGCGACGGGACCAACCCCGACACCACCGAGACCGACCTCCACCAGCCCGGCATCGAGCCGTTGATGGACCCCGCCACCGTGAAGTCGGTCAAGAGCGAGTCCGAGGTGCTGCGCCGGGCCGCGGACACCGACAAGGGCTGACCGGGCGTCGGCGCGGGGCCCTATCCTCGGGGCATGCACCGCATCTTCGCCACGAGCGTCGCCTCGGTCTACCCCCACTACGTGGCGAAGGCCGAGCGCAAGGGGCGCACGCGGGCGGAGGTCGACCAGGTGATCGAGTGGCTCACCGGCTTCGACGCCGCGACACTGGCGACGCACCTCGAGCAGGGCACCACCTTCGAGGACTTCTTCGACCAGGCGCACCTCAACCCGCACGTCGACCAGATCACCGGGTCCGTGTGCGGGGTGAAGGTCCAGGAGGTCGAGGACCCCCTGATGCGCCGCATCCGCTACCTCGACAAGCTCGTCGACGAGCTGGCCCAGGGCCGTCCGATGGAGAAGGTGCTGCGCGGCTGAGTGCGCAGGCGCCCGACGGTGGGTACCTCGCGGCATGGACGTCGCAGCCCACATGCCCCCTCCCGCCGCCCAGTGGCGCCAGCGCACCGTCGTCGGCGACGGCGTCGAGCTCGCCGTGCACGAGGTGGGCGATCCGACCGCGCCACCGGTCGTGCTGGTCCACGGGTACCCCGACACCCACCTGCTCTGGACGCGCCTCGCGCGGCACCTGTCCCACGAGCTGCGCATCATCGCCTACGACACGCGCGGGCAGGGACTCTCGCCCACCCGGGCGCCGGACCCGGCCTTCGCGCTCCCCCACCTCGCTGCCGACCTCATGGCCGTGCTCGACGACGCCTCCTCCGACCGGCCGGTCCACGTGGTGGGGCACGACTGGGGATCGGTCCAGGCGTGGGAAGCCGTGTGCGAGCCCGGGGCCGAGCACCGGATCGCGTCCTTCACCTCGATCAGCGGGCCCAACCTCGACCACGTGGCCGTCTGGATGCGCGGGATGCTCCAGCGCCCGACCCCCGGCCGGGTCGCGGGGGTCGCGAGCCAGGTGGTGTCGTCCTCCTACGTCCCGCTCCTGGTCTCGCCACTGGCCCCGCCCGTGCTCAAGATCGTGGGCGACCACGACGCCGTGTCGGGCCTGCGCTACTACCGCGGCAACCTCGGCGCGGCGGCGCGCCGGCCGCGGGAACGACGTACGTCCGTCCCGGTGCTGCAGCTGGAGCTCACCCGCGACCTCGCCATCCGGCACGGTGCCCTCGCCGCGAGCGACGAGTGGTGCAACGACATCCGACGGGTGAGCCTGCCCGTCGGGCACTGGGCACCGCGCACCCACCCGCAGGTGGTCGCCCGCCAGGTGCGCCGGCACGTGCTCGACGTCGAGGACAGGGCGGGAACGACCGGCCGATGAGCGCCGGCGTCACTCCTCGCCGCGCTGCCGACGCAGCCAGGTGATCGGGTCGCCGTCGTCGACCGCGACGCCGAGGTCGCGCAGCAGGTGGCGGGCCAGCTGGCGTCGCGCGGCGGCGTACGTCACCACGTGGGCGAAGACGCTGGCCATCACGAAGCTCTCCGGCGGGTCACAGAGGGCGTCGACGAGCCGGTCGTCCCACGCTCCCCTGCTGTCGAGGTCGCGCACCGTCGCCAGCCAGCGCGGCGCCACGGCGTCATGGCGCGCGAGCAGGCCGGCGGCACTCGTGTCACCGCCCTGCGGGAGGTCCGCGCCCTCGATCGCAGCCAGCCAGATCTCCTTGGTCGCGACGAGGTGCTCGAGCAGCTCGGCCAGCGTCTCGTCGCTGCCGTCGAAACCGAGCACCTGCAGGCCCGGGAGCCGTGTCGCCGCGTAGTCGTCGGGCGCGAGCCCCCGGGCGAGGTCGACCAGGTGGCGGGTGTCGTCGAGGTCGTGGCGGACGAGGTGCTCGGTGATCGGGTTCATGGCGTGCTCCGTGGACTGCACCCACAACGACATGGGCGGGTGGAAGTGGATGCCGTTCGGCGACGGCAGCCAGTGGCCGGCCGCCGGGGTGCTCGGCGGGTGCCCGAAGGCGCGGGAGTAGGCGCGGGCGAATCCCTCCACCGACTCGTAGCCGGCCTCGAAGGCGGCCTCGGTGACGCTCGTGCCACCGGAGAGGCGCCAGGCTGCGCGCTCGAGCACCACCCGGCGCCGCATCGCGACCGGGGGCTCCCCCGCGTCGCGCCGCAGGAGCCGGTTGAAGTGGTGCGGCGAGGAGTGCGCGCGGGACGCCATGTCGGCGAGCGTGGCGTCCTCCCCGTCCAGGACGGCGTCGAGGAGCTCGCGCAGGCGGTCACGACCGGACGCGTTCATGAGCCCCAGTCTGCGACACCGTGGGCCCCCGCGCCCGACCAGAATTGCCGTGTGGGCCCAGAAGTGACGCCGAGGCGACGATGGCGGCATCGACGCATGGGTCCTCGTGGGTGAGGCACCGAACCTCATCACCCCCACAGAGAGGACCACCTCATGACCGACACGATCAGCGCCATGCTCCACGCCCGTGCTGGAGACCGACGGTGCCCTGAGCTTCCTCAGCAAGTCGCCAGGTGCAGTGGACGGCCCCGCTGCGCACATGCGAGAGGCCCTCACAGTCAGACTGTGAGGGCCTCGCGGACTTGTAGCGGGGGCAGTGTGCTGGCTCAGGACATCGGAAACCCATGTCTCACGACATAGGAAACTCGATGCTGGCCTGTGTCGAAGGCAAGGCTGGTCATCACCGCGATCGAGACCGAGGGCATCACCCAGGCTGAGGCCGCCCGCCGCTACGGAGTGAGTGAGGGCTGGGTCAGCAAGCTGATGGCCCGCCGACGAACCGAGGGCGACACCGCCTACGAACCGAAGTCACGGCGTCCGGTGACCTCGCCCAACGCCACCCCCGAAGCAGTCGTCGACCTCGTCCTCGCGCTGCGCAAGCACCTGGTCGAGTCCGGCCTCGACGCCGGAGCCGACACCATCGGCTGGCACCTGCAGCACCACCACGCAGTGACCGTGTCCCGGGCCACGATCAACCGGATCCTGACTCGCGCCGGCGCGGTGTCCCCTGAGCCGGCCAAACGCCCGAAGTCGTCCTACATCCGCTTCCAGGCCGAGATGCCCAACGAGACCTGGCAGTCAGACTTCACCCACTACCGACTGACCAACCCAGACCGCAGCCCCGGCGCAGACGTCGAGATCATCACCTGGCTCGACGACCACTCCCGCTACGCCGTGCACGTGAGTGCACACCGGCGGATCACGGCCAAGATCGTGCTCGACACCTTCACGAAAGCCGCAGGTCAGCACGGCTACCCCGCATCCACCCTGACCGACAACGGCATGGTCTACACCGTCCGTTTCGCCGGCGGCCGCGGCGGACGCAGCATGCTCGAGCACGAGCTACGACGCCTCGGGATCGTGCAGAAGAACTCCCGCCCGAACCACCCCACCACCTGCGGGAAGGTCGAACGCTTCCAACAGACGATGAAGAACTGGCTACGCGCCCAGTCCGAGCAGCCGACCAACCTCGAGCAACTACAGGCCCTGCTCGAGGAGTTCGCCACCACGTACAACCGGCACCGCCCGCACCGGTCCCTGCCACATCGAGCCACACCGGCCATCGCCTACACGACCCGCCCGAAAGCCACTCCAGGCGCCGACCGCGACACTGACACCCACGACCGAGTCCGGTTCGACCGCATCGACAGCGTCGGCACCGTCACCCTGCGCGTCAACGGCCGGCTGCACCACATCGGCGTCGGACGAACCCACGCCCGAACCCACGTCATCCTGCTCGTCCACGACCTCGACGTCCGCATCATCAACGCCGCCACCGGAGAACTCCTCCGCGAGCTCACCATCGACACCACCAAGGACTACCAACCCCGGAAATGACCAAGACCCGAACCCACTTCCGTGGGTTCGGGCCTTGCGGATGTCCTGAGACATCACACTTGTAGCGGGGGCAGGATTTGAACCTGCGACCTCTGGACTCATAGTGTGGTGGTGATTGCTTGCGCCCCTGCTTGCTGCCTTTTGACGCGTAGTGCTCTGACCTGCACAAACGCACCGCGACAGTCGTGACGCCGCTCACTCCTTTTGATGCCGTCAGACCTCGTCAGGCGGCTTGCGTCGAGGTTTTCGGGGAGTAAACGTGGCATGGCTCGAATCTCATTCGAGCCATGCCCCACGCACCTCAGCGCGACAGCAAGCCGGCTGTCCTTGGACACGCCGCCGGGCGACGGGAGGTTAGTTATCGGCCTTTTCCCTGGCCTTGATTGGGCTACAATAACGGCCTAGAATGGTCGGCATGCAGACGCTACCGATCTCAAAGGTCAAGGACAAGCTCAACGAGTTCGTCGAGGCCGTCTCGTTGACCCGTGAGCAGGTCACGATCACCAAGAACGGCTCGCCCGCCGCGGTGCTCGTCGGCGCCGACGAGTGGGAGTCGCTCCAGGAAACCCTGTTCTGGCTCTCGCGCCCAAAGACCCTCGACGACATCGCCGAGGCCGAGCGTGAGTACGCTGAAGGCAAGACGATCCGCGAGGACGAGATCCGCTCCGAGTTCAACGTTCCGCGCCGCCCCACCGCCTGACGACGGGTGAGCCAGGCCTACGAGGTCCGCCTCGCCTCGCCGGCGCGACGCGACCTGCGCAGGGTGCCGCCGCGCATCGTACCTGCGATCGTGGAGTTCCTTTACGGCGAGCTCGCGCGGAACCCTAAGCGCGTCGGCAAGGCGCTCGAGCGTGAGCTTGAGGGCTACTGGTCGGCCCGGCGTGGCCCATACCGGATCATCTATCGTATCGACGACGACCAGCTCATCGTGCTGGTCGTCAACGTCGACCACCGCGCGGACGTGTACCGCCCGCGCTGACCAAGAACAAACTCCCGGCCGATCGACTCCCGGTTCGAGGCGACCCCGGACGGCCCCCCGGTCCGGCCGGCGCGTACGCCGGCGCGTGCGCCCGGTTCACGGGCGACCTGCCCCGCGCTGCCGTGCTCGCGGAGCGCGGGCGCCTTGTGTCCGGGCTCAACCGGCTTGGCCCGGCGATTACCCCGCCTCCCGTTCGGGCGCCACGACCAGTTTGCGGAAGCGGGATCCGTGGAAGACGAGCGGCGTGATCTCGGGTACGGCGGCCAGAACCAGAATCTCGAACAGCACGATGTGGTGGCGACCGCGGGAACTCCCTCGGCGATCCGGCGCTCCATCCAGGTAGCGGCACCGTTGATCAGGATCGCTCCTCGGGGGGTTTCTTGGAGATCCAGGCCCGCGAACCGGTCGCCTCCTTCGAGGCCAGTTGCCGGCAAGCCAGATCGTGGTCCTCACCGAGCACGCTGACCCCGGCGGCCCACTGCGTAAACTTCCTGCTAGGCGAGGTACTTCTTGAGCCCGCGACAGCCCCGGCGCACATCTCGTCGTAGCCGCAGCTCAGCCACCAACCTGACGCGAGGAGCCGGCGTTTCCCGCACCCAATTCTTATACACCTCGGCGCCAGGCGTCGAATGTCGGGATGCTTACCAGCGCGTCTCCGGTTGTGCCACCCCGGCCGGTGATAGTCTGGATGAGGCCATCCGGACGACATCCTCGATCAACTCGGCCCAACGCAGCGCGGACAGGCTTGTGTGCTCGCTGGGCTTCATGATCACGGTATTGCCGGCATCAAGCGGGGGCCGCGACCCTTCCCGCCACGAACGTCAGCGGGTGGTTGAAGGGGATGATCCGGGCCACGACTCCGTAGTGCTGCGGCAGCGAGTAGTTAATGGGTTGACGTCGTCGGAGACGGGCGTTTGCAGGACGTCGAGTGGCAGCGACACGACGACGGGGCCTGGTTTCCCGGAGGCAGCCGTCCTGACCGCGCGCTGGAGAGGTTCGGGGATGCGATCCGCGTGCCGGATCTCCACAACCCACTTCGAGAAGGGCCGGAATGACGCCAGGTCCATCTCCTCGAAGGCGTGCCGATCGGCGATCCCCCCAAGCCACCTGGCCAACCAGCAACAGCATCGGAATCGACATGGTGGCGTTCTCGACCGCGATCGCCGCGTTCGTTGCGCCAGGGCCGCGCGAGACAACGCAAACGCCGAGCTGCTTCCCGGGGCGTGACACCCTGTCAGCGAGGAAGCCAGCCACCTGCTCGTCGTGTGACGATGAATCGGATGTCGTCTTGACGGGCCAAACTATCGAGCAGCTCCATCGTCGGGGTTCTCCTGGCACGCCGGCGACGAAACGGATCCCTTCCGCCGATAGACACTCGACGACGAGGTCCGCGCCGTTGCGACTCGATTTGGTGGTCTGGCTGCTTGCTGCGGGGGTGGGCATGACTCTCCTCGCGACCTATGCCCTCGGATTCCAGGTGGCGAACCCGAGGCCCGTGATGCCGTGGCGCAGGGGAATGTAGTCGATGACGTCGGCCGGTACCCCCGGCATGGCGCCGGCCACCACGACCCATGAACGGATCTCGCCGCTTCCGCCGTTGAGGGTGTCAGTCTTGAAGGTGAAGAGGTTGGTGAGCTCCTCCCCGCGACCCCGGCTGATCCGATCGAGGACCCAACGGTCGAGGGGCTCGTCGATCCAGCCCGCACGGGGGCCGTCCGGGTCGTGCGAGAGCCCTCCAGAGCCGAGCACTGCAATGCGTTCGGGCCGGCTGTCTGCGATCTCGCGGATCGCCTGCCCGAGCGCGAAGCATCGCTGCGCAGAGGGCAGCGGCTCATGGTAGGAGTTCAGGAAGACCGGGACCACGGGGACGCCGCTCTCGGCGATCTGAAGCATCTGCGCAGGACGGGTGAAGGCGTGCCCGATCCCCTCGGGCTTGCTCAGCGGGCGCAGCTCTGTCATGACAGCTGGGTCGAACCCCCGCTCGACGAGGCCCGCTGCCAAGGCGTGGGCCACCTCGGGGTGGCACCCCAAGGTCACGGTCTCGTCGAAGCCCTGGTCCCGGAATCGAGGAAGGGTGTTCCCGGTCACCTTGTCACCGCAGTAGACGGCGAGGTTCGGGTTCACCGACGGGCCGAAGACCTCGTTCTGGTCATCGCCGACGATGATCACAACGTCGGGACGAGCGGCTTCGAGCGCACTGCGGAGGGCGGCGGCACTGGAATCGATTCGCTCCTTGGCGTGCGCCAGGAACTCAGGTGTCTCCGCCTCGACGTCTGACGACTGAGCGACGTCCGCGATCATCAACTTGTGCGCTGCTGGCCAGGCCTCCACCGGGAGAAGCACAGCAGGAGCATGAGAGGTAGCAAGGCCAAGGACGAGCATCACTCGTCTCCTTCCGTAGAGATGGATAACAGGACGCGATCGCCGTCCACGGTCACGGGGTAAGAGGTCACTGGCAGGAGCGCGGGAAGCGCGCAGACGTCACCGGTCTTGAGGTCGAAGCGGGCCCAGTGAAGAGCGCACTCGATCTGACTATTGACGATTTCGCCGTCAGCGAGCGACGACTGTCCGTGGCTGCACGTGTCGCTTAGCGCGAAGAACTGCCCGTCGTCGTTGAATACGGCGATCGGCTCCGGCAGATCGTCTCGCGCGATCCTTATCCCTTCCCCCCGCGGCACATCGCCCGCGTCGCAGACGTGGATCGGAGTCGACAACTCCATAACTGACACCTCACCTCCTCACGTGGGCGCGGCAACGCACCGGAAACTCGAACGCCCCGTCTGCGTGATCACGGCGCGGCGAGGAAGTCCAACGCGATGCGATTGAACTCCTCCGGATGCTCAAGCTGCGCCCAGTGGCCGCAGTCGCGGAAGACGTGCAGTCTCGAGTCAGGGATCTCGCGCAGCAGGAGAAGGCCAATCTCCAGAGGGTTGACCCGATCCTCCCGTCCCCAGACGATCAGGGTGCGAGCCTGGATCCGCTTGAACTCATCCGCCTGTTCGCGCCAAGGCGCCGTTGACCGAGCAGCCGCATCCCGGCGGGCCAGGTCGTTGGCGGCCTCGACCCGCGATTTGAGGACGTCCTGGGACAGAACGCTGGGATCGAACAGCATGACGTCGGCGAGCGCCTGCATCGTCTCGAGGGTAGGTGCGGCCGAGGCCTCGCGGAGCCTCCGGTGTCCCTCGGTGGGCTGTGTGAACAGCACCGTGCGGGTCATGCCGGAAGCGCCCATCAGAACCAGACGGTCGACGCGGTCGGGATAGTCGACCGCGAATGCCATGGCAACCGACCCGCCCATCGAGTTGCCGAGGAAGCTTGCGCGCTCGATCCCCAGGGCATCCATCAGGTCGCGTACGGCACGGGCACGGACCGTTGTCGCCGGCTCTGCGTCGAACACCACTGACTCCGACCGCCCGAAGCTGAGCATGTCGACGAGCACAGTCCTGTGCTTGGCAGCGAACGACGCGAAGTTCGCATTGAAGTTCGCCCATCCACTCGCCCCAGGCCCTCCACCGTGCAGCATGATGACGACGGGGCCTTCGCCGGCATCGTGGTAACTGACGCGGTAAGGGCCAGCCTGAATCTCCTTAACGGTGTTTTCCTCTGTCAGTTCGGACAGCGTGTCGCTCATTGATGTCGCTTTCATGTGTAGAGGCCGGCTGTGCTTCGGCAGATCTCAGAAAAAGATGGCGATGCCGCGAGGCAGGATCGTGGCGTCTAGGTAGATGACGCGGCGCGCGATCTTCCAGGTCCCGTCGACGCGGCGCAGTCGGTCGTGACGACGCCCTGTCCACCAAGCCTCGTCTCGAAGCTTTCGCGCTTGCCGGACGGCGAAGGCACTCCTGACGTCGACCTCGTCAGGGACGTCGACCTCGTCC
Organism: Nocardioides sp. S5; assembly: GCF_017310035.1. Lineage (NCBI taxonomy): Bacteria > Bacillati > Actinomycetota > Actinomycetes > Propionibacteriales > Nocardioidaceae > Nocardioides > Nocardioides sp. S5. The sequence continues at coordinate 1,438,123 of NZ_CP022296.1, read as the reverse complement.
ACAACGACGTTGCTGATGAGATGACAGGTCATCGATGCCGGAAGTTCTACGTGTGAGTAGCCGGTGTCGTCCTTGCGGACCCGAATCGTGAGCATTTCCTTGTCGTCGCGCATGATCGGATGGCCCGCGGGTTCGACGTCACCTTCGAGGTACTCGCGCAACGGCATGAGGTACTCGACGTCGTCGGTGAAGAGGGTCAGCCAGTCGTCGAGCCTTCGCTCGTCAAGGACGTGGGCCTCGCGGAAGAGGAAGTCCTCAACCTCCCGCTGGAGTTGCCAGCTGTCGCGCGTGGTCATGCCTGCTTCCTTTCCATCATCTCCAGCCAGAACTTGTAAAAGCGCCGCTGGTCGACCTCGCTGGGGTTGGGCCCGACGATGCCGGGGATGCCGTCCGGCCCCTCGTTCTCTCGCCCGAGCTGCAGTCCGTAGTGCAGCGGGCGGGCCCAGTTTCGTTCCGGCCCCGCAGCCTCGACCATGCGCTCGAAGTTCTCGACGTCATCGGGAGCGATGACACCCGCCATGTGCTGGCCCTGGAAGACCCGCTGGGCAGCAAGGTCCTTGATGACCTGGGGGGCGTCACGCTCAACCATCGTCCACTGCCAACACTCGTGACCCCGCGGTCCGCGCGGATGGAACGTCTGGAAGTGTCGGCCCACCATGGGCGAGAAGTAGCCCATGAATCCGAAGTTGGGGAAGATCCCGCCGTTCATGAACCCGTACGGACTTCCGCCCATGTCCTTCGTGAGTTCTGCATACTTCTGGCGCCGGTACTCCACCCACTCCACTGCCTCGGGCCCGAGTCCTTTGGCCTCGGCAAGATCGCGTGCGTACCCGCCTTCGTCGTCGATGGTGACCATTCCAAGACCCATGGGCGCGCTGATGCCTTCGCCGCCGGCGCTCACCTCCCACATGGGCGTCTCGGTTGAGGAGGCGGGGTAGGTGAGCATTGGGTGCTTGCTCCCCTGCTCCAGGTTATGCTGAATAAGCGACAGCCACGCGACGTGGGTCGCTGAGAAGACGTGGTAGTTGTCTCCGATGAAGTTCTCGCTCACCAGCTTCCAGTTGCCGGGCGAGTGGTATCGGTGCCAGCCAGGCATTGACTCCAGACCGCCGAGCGGAGTGGCCAGGAGGTAGTTCTCAACCCACCAGCACGTGTCCTCGCCCAGCCACTCCTCGAGTGAGGGCGCGGACTGGTCAAACGTGGCGAAGATGAGGCCATGGAAGTTCGCCACTCGGGCGCGCTCCAGTCCCCAGGCCGGCTTGTCGAGTTCGTCGCGGTAGAAGTGCTGCTCCATCGGCGCACCAGTGAGCTCGCCGTCTAGGCCGTAGCTCCAGCCGTGGTAGGAGCACGTGAAGCCCTTCACGTTGCCGCGGTCGAAGAGACAGACTTGGTTACCGCGGTGGGCGCACTTGTTGACCATCACGCCGATCTCGCCGGCTCGGTCCCGGGCCACGATGACCCCTACCTCGCCCATGTAGTTGGTGATGTAGTCGCCCGGCTTACGCACCATGTCTTCGTGCCCAACAACCAGCCAGGCTCGGTTGAAGACCCGGTCCGCCTCTGCGCGGTAGATCTCCGGATCAAAGTGAATGGACGCGTTGACGCGTCCGTTCACCCAGTCGACTGCCTCGCGCACGGCCGCCATGTCCACCTGAGCCGGCGCACTGGACGACGGGGCTGAGACCTTCTTTTGGGTGACCATAATGCTCGCTCCTTTCGAAGTCACGCGGTCCGGCGCAGGCCGGAACCTGGTGCGTGCGCGTTGTGATGAACGACACTAGGTCGCGAGTTGGGATTCGTCCATAGACGAGTTGTGCTGTGCATCTATCCTTCGAGCGTATAAGTGGATCTCCGTGTTTCAGGTGGAGCGTGAGCGACACGGCATGACGCAGCATCGAGTCGATGATCACGCTTTGTCGCAACCACTCGACCAATGTGAAGAACTGGCAGAGCGGCAACATGGCCGTGCGCTGGTGCGCCGCTGGCCTGGTCGAGGCCGGCAAGCAGTTCCGCCGCGTCAACGGCCACCTGCACCTAGCTAGCAGCACTGCGAGTTGCCCTGCAGCGGCATGTCGCCGAGCAGACTGTCGGTGCCGGCCGTCACGATGAGATCGTGAACGTAGCCTGATGCTCATCGGGCCGCCACCGAAGTTCCACGGAACTCGGGACATCCTCGGTCAATGACCACCAGGGCGAGTACTCCTCGCTCACGGCCGCTGCGGCGGTCGTGGCCAAGCAGCTCGGGGTCGGGAAGGAGTCCGTGCGCAGCTGGGTGATTCAGTCCCGGATCGACGGCGGCCAGCGTGCCGGCGCGAGCACTGAGGAGTTGGCTGAGATCAGGCGCTGAAAGAAGAGAACCGTCGGCTGCGCGAGGACGTCGAGATCCTGCGCGGCGCCAGTTGGAGGATCTCGCGCTCGGTCGTGAGCTTGGTCGTCTCGACCTCGAGCTCGGCTACTCGGCCAGGGACACGATCTCGAGGATCACCGACAAAGTCGTGGCCGAGATGGCCGAATGGACCTCGCGGCCGCTGGAGAAGGTCTACGCCGCGGTCTTCATCGATGCGATCTACGTCAAGATCCGCGACGGCCAGGTCGGGAACCGTCCGATCTACGCCGCGATCGGGGTCGACCTGGCCGGCCATAAGGACATCCTGGGATCTGGGCCGGTAACGGTGGCGGGGAATCGGCGAAGTTCTGGCTCCAGGTCCTGACCGAGCTGAAGAACCGCGGCGTCGAAGACATCTTCTTCGTCATCTGCGACGGCCTCAAAGGACTGCCCGACTCCGTCGGCGCGGTGTTCGGCCAAGCGATCGTGCAGACCTGCGTGATCCACCTGATCCGCAACACCTTCCGCTACGCCTCGAAGCGCTACTGGGGACAGATCTCGACCGATCTGAACCGATCTATGTCGCCCCAACCCGCGAGGCGGGCTGGCGGGCGTTCGAGGAGTTCGACGACAAGTGGGGCAAGCCCTACCCCGCGATCAGCGGCCTGTGGCGCACAGCCTGGGAGCAGTTCATCCCGTTCCTCGACTATACGACGCCGAGATCCGCAAGGTCCTCTGCTCGACGAACGCGATCGTTATCTCCAGCTCTTCGGCAGGTGTACTTGATGTCCAGCACGGGACCGTTCTCGGCTGTGTTTTCCGTGGTGGACGTGGTTATCTCCGGTCTGTCCATGACAGAGACTGGTCGGAGGTTCGATGTTCGTGCAGAAGGTGGCCCCGCCGGGGTCGAGGGTTGAGTCGTGGACGGTGCTCGGTGCCGACGACGCGCCGGTCGCGGCGATCGAGAGCTATCTGTCGTATCTGAGCGACATCGAGCGGTCGCCGAACACGGTGAAGACCTACGCCCACGACTTGAAGGACTACTTCGTCTTCTTGGCCCATCACGGCATCGACTGGCGCGAGGTTCGTCTGGAGGACGTCGGTGAGTTCGTGGCCTGGTTGCGGCTTCCGCCAGCCGGCCGCTCGGGCCAGGTGTCGGTGCTGCCCTCGCTGGAGCCCCATGTTGATGCGGCCACGGTCAACCGGAAGCTGTCGGCAGTCAGCTCGTTCTATGCCCACCAGGCACGCCACGGGGTGGATCTGGGCGAGCTGCTGGTGACGTGGTTGGCGCCGGGCAGGTCGGCGTGGAAGCCGTTTCTGCACCACATCAGCAAGAGCGGTCCGCGCAAGCGGCGAGCGATCGTGTTGAAGACGCCGCAGCGGATCCCTCGGGTGCTGACCGCGTCCGAGGTGCAGACGATTTTGGATGCGTGCACCCGGCTGCGGGACCGGTTGTTGTTCGCGGTGCTCTATGACACCGGCATGCGCATCGGGGAGGCCCTTGGCCTGCGCCATGAGGACCTGGCCGCGGCCGAGCGGGAGGTGTCCATCATCGCCCGGGTCAACGACAACGGGGCCCGGGTCAAGACCGGCCGGGGCCGCACGATCCCGGTCGGTGGGGACCTGCTGCGGCTCTACGCCGACTACCTCCATGCCGAGTACGGGGATCTGGACAGCGACCACGTGTTCGTCAACCTGTGGGGCGAACCGATCGGGCACGCGTTGTCCTACGCGGCTGTCTACGACCTGGTGCTGCGGCTGCGTCGACGCACCGGCATCGACTTCGACCCGCACTGGTTCCGCCACACCGCGGCCACCCGGATGCTGCGCGACCGGGTGCCGCTGGAGGTGGTCTCCAAGTTGTTGGGCCACGCCTCGGTGACCACGACCGCCGACATCTACGGACACCTCACCTGCGAGGACGCCCGACGGGTGCTGGAACGAGCAGGCTGGTTCCCCGGGACCGAGGTTCGACTGTGAACCCGCAGAGCCCGACCCCGACGACCCGGGCAGGAACCGCCGGGCTGCTGGAGAACCTGATGGCCACCGTCCGGACCGAGTTCCGCGACGAGGTACTGGTCTTCGCCGCCGACGACCCGATCTTCGGCGGCGGCGCCTGCCGGGTCGGCGGCTGTGAACGGTCGGCCCGCGGACAGCAGATGTGTCAGGGCCACCGTCAGCGCTGGGCACAGGCGGGGCGTCCGGACCTGGAGGGCTTCATCACCTCCACCGATTCGCGGTGGCGGCGCGGGCGTCCGAACATGGTCTGCTCGGTCATCGACTGCGGCTACGGCTCGTCGCGACGCGGCATGTGTGTGCTGCACGCCCAACGCTGGGAACGCGCCGGTCGCCCGGACCGGGCGGCCTGGTTAGCGGACCCGCTCCCGGTCAAGGCGCCCGCACCAGGAGCGACCTGCCATCTCAGCTCAAGCTCGAGGTCGCCTACGCCTTGCAGTGTCGTCGCGACGACCGGGGCAGCAGGTGCCCACCAGCGGTGGTGATGCAGGTCGTCAGCTTCCTGCGAGAGGCTGGGGGCACCTCGTTGCTGGACCGCACCGAGCACGAGTGGGCGACCGGCATCGGTCGACCGGCCCCGGCCGACTCCAACCCGCGTGCTCTGCTGCTTGAATCGCCCCGGTTTTCGTAGAGGCTCGGTTAGTTGGATCCGACCTTGGTGAGGATCGGGGTTTCAGGGTATTGCTGGATCTCGGTGGCGGCCCAGTGGCTGGATTCGAACTCCGCGGGGGGTATCAGTCCGATCTCGCCGTGGAGCCTGCGGTGGTTGAACCAGTCGATGTATTCGGCGACGGCGATCTCTACGTCGCCGACGGACTTCCAGCCACCCTGGGGGCGCATGACGGGGTTGCGGATGCACTCGGCCTTGAACAGCGAGTTGAATGCCTCGGCCATCGCGTTGTCGTATGAGTCGCCCTTCGACCCGACGGACGCGACGGCTTCGGCCTCGGCGAGTCGCTCGGTGTAGCGGATGGCTCGATGTTGGGTGAACTCCGCGGTCCGAGTGATGTGTCAGCCCGGCGACGTCCTGTCCGGCCCGCTGGCGTGCCCACAGGCCCATGTCCAGGGCGTCCAAGGCGAGGTCGGTGCGCAGGCTGGTGGACACCTGCCAGCCGACCACCATGCGGGAGAAGACGTCCAGGATGAACGCGGCGTAGACCCAGCCCGAGTGCGTGCGGACGTACGTCAGATCGGCCACCCACAGCTGGTTCGGTGCTGCGGCGACGAACTGCCGCTCGACCAGATCGGCGGGTCGTGGTGTCTCAGCGCCCTCGCTGTGGGTGGTCTTGCGGGTCTTCTCCCGCCTGATCCCGGCCAGTCCTTCGGCCTTCATCAGCCGCTCGACGGTGCAACGGGCCACCTCGACGTGCTTGCGGTTGAGCTCGGCCCAGACCTTCCGGGCGCCGTAGACACCGATGTTGTCGGTGTGGACCTTGCGGATCGCCGGCACTAGCTCGGCGTCCCGAACCGTCCTGGCCGAGGGTGGCCTGCTCTTCGCGGCGAAGTAGGTGCTCGGGGCGATCTGGACGTCTGCATCACGCAGGACCTCACAGATCGGCTCGACCCCGAACCGGTCGCGGTGCTGGTCGATGTAGTCGACCAGCACCGCCGTCGGCACCCTTACTTGATCTTGCGGTCGAGCTCCGCGGCCGCGAAAAAAGCAGCGGAGGTCTTCAGGATCTCGTTGGCTCGACGCAGCTCGCGGACCTCCCGCTCGAGCTCGGCGAGCCGGGTCGCGTCGTCGGTCGTGGTGCCCGGGCGGAGGCCGCCGTCGACCTCGGCCTGACGAACCCAGTTCCGCAACGCCTCGGGGTGAACCCCCAGCTGGTCCGCGACCCGCTTGATCGCACCCCTCGACGACTCCGGGTCACGCCTGGCGTCGATCGCCATCCTCGTCGCACGCTCCTGGAGCTCGACGCTGTACTTCCTCGGTGCTGCCATGACTCTCATCCTTCACTGGATTGAGAGCCTCCATCAGACCCGGGGCGATTCACCTTCACCAGCCGTCGCGTGAAAGGTCAGGCTAACAATGGAATCGCTGCTTACACCGTTAGTCGGACAGACCCGCCGAACGATGTCCACTACGGTTACACCCAGCTGGCAACGGCAGCGTAGAAAAACCCATCAATCCGCTGTCCGAAATCACCGCAGCAGCCCCAGAGGGATACGGCGGCGAGTTCAGGTTCAGGCGTGATCGTGGCGAAGCGTAGTGGGCCTGGTCACCTCGAGTCCGTAGACGCAGGCGTTCGACTTGTTATAACCTGCATTGTTTCCTTCGTTCTTATTCCCTGGGGCATCTGTGGAACTGCGGCAACTCGAGTACTTCCGAGCGGTGGTCGAGGCTGGGTCGTTCCTGGGCGCTTCGAAACAGCTCGCCACAGCCCAGCCCACAGTATGGCGGCAGGTCAAGGCCCTGGAGCGTGAGCTCGGCGTCTCGCTCTTCGAGCGATCCGGCCGGCGGGTGAAGCCAACGAGTTCGGGCATGGTGCTCCTACCGTTGACAGAGCAGATCCTGGGCAACGCTAACAGGTTGAAGTTCGTTGCCTCCGAGCTGAAGCAGGGCCGAACGGGAATCGTCAGTATCGAGTGCGCGCATCCGCATCTGGAGACGTTCCTCGCCCCCCTGCTCGGCGGGTTCCACGCCACTCGGCCCGAGGTAAAGCTCGAGATCCGTGGGCATTCTGGCTTTCCGCCGATCGGCCGAGTGATCGATGGAGAGAGTGACTTCATCACCTCTCTGCCGAACGCCGACCCCCGACTTGCAGGCATCCAGCTCGGCGGCGCGCACATCATCGTGGTCACCCCCGACGATCACCCGTGGCGGCGCCGAGCAACCGTGGACGTGACCGAGTTAGCCGAGACGATGGTCGCACTTGGCCACGCCTCCAGTCTCACCCGAAGCGTCCTCGAGCCAGTGCTGCAGTCGAAGAACATCCACCTCGACGTTGCCTATCAGTCGTCGGACATGCCGTCGCTGATAGCGCTCGCACACGCCGGTCTCGGAGTCGCTGTTGTCGCTGAGAACCACCTGGCTGACACCCTGGAATGCGCGTGGCCGACACTGTGCGACGACGGAACTGCGATGGGTACCCCCGTATGGCTCTGCTGGTCAGCGGAGCGGGCTTTGAGCGCACCTGCCACCGAGTTCGTGATGCACGTGAAGCGAACCCTTGAGCCGCGCCCCGCCAGCACGAAGTGCACCGCGCGTAGCTCGCCCTCATAGATCACCCTCGTAGCCCTTCCACGTAGCTCTCTTTCGAGCAGCCTGGAAGGCTGGCGTTCTCCCGCGCTGCGCGAGCTCGACCGCGCCTGACTTGGGTCAGGCCTCACGCACACCACCGCCACGGGGACTGCGCGTGAAGGTGAGGTGTTTCTTGAGTTCGCGATAGAGATTCGCGGTGAATCGGTGAATCGGTGAATCAAACAACTGTCAGACCCATGGGAAATGGGTCTGCTGCACGGATAGGTGACATCTGGGACTGTCCGAAGAACGGTGTGAGTCACTCGCGGCGGTTGGCTCCGCCACCCCGGCGGATGAAAATGGGGCTGGGATCATCGCTCGTGGTGACGTCGGCCCTCTTTGGTGGCTCATCACAGATGACGGTGTAGCGGCTGAGGTAGGGGCGGTGGCCAGGTAGACGTCGAGGCCTCCCGATGATGGAAGTTCTGACGCTCGCCATCTGGAAGACCTCGACTTGTCTGACGCTACCTTCGCTTGCCCTGATCTGACCAAGTTTTGCCGGCTCGATGAGCTCGGCCTTGAGGTCACCGGCCAACGCCTTGACGCCCATCGTGCTGTCCTCGCCTGCCGGATCCTCGAACCGGATCAGTGGTGTCGTCGTTGCGGCTGCGAGGGCGTGCCGCGCGACACCGTGACCCGAGAACTTGCACACGAGCCGTTGGGCTGGCGGCCGACGACGTTGCTGGTCACGGTCTGTCGCTACCGTTGCACCGGTTGTCGACATGTGTGGCGCCAGGACGCGACCAGAGCGGCCGAGCCGCGAGCGAAGCTGTCGCGTCGTGGGCTGCGGTGGGCGCTGGAAGCCATCGTGCGCCAGCACCTGACGGTGGCCCGGGTTGCCGAGGGTCTCGGGGTCGCGTGGAACACCGCGAATGACGCGGTCCTCGCCGAAGGCACGCGCGTGCTGATCGACGACCCTGCTCGACTCGAGGGCGTCACCGCGATCGGCGTGGACGAGCACGTGTGGAGGCACACCAGGCGTGGCGACAAATACGTCACCGTGATCATCGACCTCACTGGCATCCGTGACGGCACCGGCCCAGCACGGCTGCTCGAAATGGTCGAGGGCCGGTCCAAGCAGGCGTTCAAGACCTGGCTCGCCGGACGTGAGCAGTCTTGGCGCGACGCCGTAGAGGTGGTCGCGATGGACGGGTTCACCGGCTTCAAGACCGCCACTACCGAGGAACTCCCCGACGCGGTCGCGGTGATGGACCCGTTCCACGTCGTGCGGCTGGCCGGCGACGCGCTGGACCGCTGCCGACGTCGGGTCCAACTAGCCATCCACGGAAACCGCGGCCGTAAGGACGACCCCCTCTACCGCGCGCGCCGGACCCTACACACCGGCGCAGGCCTGCTCACCGACAAGCAGAAGGCGCGCCTGGAGACCCTGTTCGCGACCGATGATCACGCTGAAGTCGAGGTGACCTGGTGGATCTATCAGCGGATGGTCGCGGCCTACCGTCAACCTGACCGCGCCAAGGGCCGCGAGCTGATGTGCAAGCTGATCGAGTCGATCAGCCACGGCGTCCCGGCCGCACTGAGCGAGCTCGTCACGCTAGGGCGGACCCTGAAGAAGCGAGCCGACGACGTGCTCGCCTACTTCGACCGGCCCGGCACATCCAACGGCCCGACCGAAGCGATCAACGGCAGGCTCGAACACCTCCGCGGCTCAGCGCTCGGGTTCCGCAACCTCACCAACTACATCGCTAGATCGCTGCTCGAGTCCGGCGGTTTCAGACCTCGGCTACACCCTCAATTGTGAAGAGCCTCTTTGGTGCAAGAGAGCCTGAGTGTAAGTCTGACGTGAGGCCGTGTCGGCACCCCGGACTGTTTGCAGGGCCTGCTCGGCGACCAGCTTCTTGAGCCGGGCGTTCTGCTTCTCCAACTCCTTGAGGCGTTTCGCGTCCTCGGCCTTCATCCCGCCGTACTGATTGCGCCAGCGGTGCCAGGTCTGCTCGGAGACCTCCAGATGCTTGCACACCGCCGCCAGATCGCTGCCCTCGCCGATCAGCCGCTCGCCCTCACGGAGCTTGCGAATCACCTGCTCGGGGTGTGCCTACGCCGCTTCGCCATGATCGTGAATCCTCCTGCCCCCATCATCGGGGATCAAACTCTCACAACCTCTGGACCACTACACGGGGATCAGGTCAAGATCTCGTGACCGTCACCGGGCAGTTCCTGCTGGCCCTTGACAGTTCATCCAGGACTCCGAATCAAGGATCATGAACAGGGTCACCCTTCGGTTACGTCCAGGGCGGTGGACGAACCGAAGGGTGACCCCAGCTCAGGGCGAGGAGGGACTCAACTCGCCGAGACCGACCTACACGTCAGGTCGTACGGAGAACGACACGTGAGGCAGTACGCGGACATCGCCCGACGCCTTCGTCTGGCTTCGGTCTACGAGGCACAGATGCAGGGCCTGGTGCCGGCCGGCCGGGACGATCCGCTGTGGTGGACACTTCGCCGGCCGTTCCGGGGCGTTGGCCTACCACGCCGCCCAGGCCATGTTCGTACGAGCGAACGCGCTGGGCTCGAACTGGTCCATTCATGATCTGCGGCACACAGCGGCGTATCGGATGGCCCGCGACCCGCGGGTGCCCCTCACCGACGCGACGTGCAGTGGGTCCTGGGCCATGCCAGCCTGGCCACCACGCAGCGCTACCTGGGCCCGTTCACCGACGATGTCGTGGCGAAGCCCTCGAATGCTCCCTCCACGCCTACTCGACTGGGGCGCTGCGCACCAGCCCCGTGGTCATCGCCGTGCTGTAGCCAGCCTCCACTACAACGTCCAGGACGGTGGGCCTACCGGCCAGGAGGAGCTCGAGCGCTTGGTTGACTGCGCTTGGGAGGGCGTCGAGTTCAGTGACGGGACCGATTCCTTCCAGGCCCATCGCCCGTGCGAGCGCTGCGAGGTCTGGTGCGGGGTCATCTATGCGCTGCCCTATCCAGCGCAGCGAAGCGTCGCGTCCACGCGCGTGTGCCACTCGTTCCTGGTGCACTTCGTCGTTGAAGTAAGACCTGTTGTTGGCCACAACGGCCAAGAGAGGGATGTCGTAGCGGGCGGCCGTCCAAAGTGCCTGCGCGCCCATCAAGTAGTCTCCGTCGCCAAGCACCGCAATCGGCAAACGATCCTTCCCTCGAAGCGCGAGAGCCGCCCCGACCAGCATGCCCGGCCCGGAACCGATCCCGCCGCCGCCGTCGTAGCCGAGGAAGTCGAGTGGGTGGTTGAAGTCCCAGTCATCGCCATCCCATCCGAGGGGCAGCCGGACGAGGCACACGTCCAACTTTGCGGTTTGGGAGCGCAACACCCGAGCCAGCCCGCCCAAGTTTAATCTTGTGTCGTCGTCGTAAGCTTGGGGGAGGCTGACGAAGTCGTCGGCCTGCCGGGTCGAGTTTGGGCGGATGTGGACAACTTCCAACAATTGTTCGACCGCAATATCCGGAGTCGTGGGAAGAGTGATGGCTACGTCCGGTCGGGCTTGGTGGTCTTTGCTCCATCCGTTGTGCAACTGCGTGTCCTGGGTTGCGGACACGATCGTCCTAGCTGATTTGGTCGGGGCCTGCGCCAGCGTCCCAGCCAGGTCGACCCAGTCGAGTGCCAAGACAGCGTCCGACTGGCTCAGCACACGCTGAGCCTCGCTACCAAGGAAGAAACCGGGTCCTGCCACGTGCGCAGGATGACTAGACGGAAAAGCTGCCCCGACTTTGAGATCCGTGATGACCTTCGCGCCCAACGCTTCAACAAGCCGAACACGGTCATCCCACGCTTTTTCGCCGCGTCCGACCCGCCCCATGAGGACAACTGGCTGCTCGGCGCCCCCGAGGACCTCGGAGGCTCTGTGCAAGGAGTCTTGGGAGGGGATTGGCAGATCGCGGAACTTGCCTGTGCTCACGGTTGGCAAAGAGACTGACGACGTCAGCCGCTGCTCCTGGACGTCGCTGTCGAGAACAACGTAGGTCGGCGCGTGCGGAGGCGTGCGTGTGATATCCCACGCCCGAGCCAGCGACTCCACGGTGGCTTCCAGGGACAGTGGCTGGTCATCCCACTTGATGAAGGACCGTACAAGCGCTGCCTGGTCGGCGGTCGTGTGGATCCAATCGATCCATGGTCGCCGCTTCGCAGCGTCCATTGGCCCTGCCGCTCCGATCACGAGCATCGGGACACGATCCGCCCAAGCATTGAAGAGCGCCATGCTCGCGTGCATCAGGCCCACGTTGCTGTGCAGGGCCACGGCGAGAGGTTCTTCCGTCACCTTTGCGTACCCGTGTGCAAGAGCCACCGCGTGCTCCTCGTGAAGGCACATCAACATAGACGGGTCGCTGTCGCCCAAGTGGTTCACCAGGCTGTCATGAAGCCCTCGGAAGCTGGCACCCGGATTGAGAGCGATGTATGGCAACCCGACCTGACGCAGAAAATCTGCGATGGTGTCGCTGGCCCAGCGGTCGTCCACAACCTCAGCAGGCTCGGCGCCGTGAGATTGCTCATTCATCATAGCGCCACCGTCGTCGTCTTGGTTTGTGTATAAGAAATAAGTTCCTCCACCGATTCCTCGCGGCCAACGCCGGAGGACTTGATTCCGCCAAACGGTAAGCCCCAAAAATGCCTGCTCGGGCAGTTGACGAGGATGTATCCCGCGTCGACCGCGCCCGCCACCCGATGTGCGGTCTTGACGTCATTCGTCCATATGGACGACGTAAGCCCGTACTCCACACCGTTGGCTATCCGCACTGCGTCGTCTTCGTCGCGGAAGGTCATGATCGATAGCACCGGACCGAAGATCTCGTCTTGGCCCACGGAGCTAGTCGGATCAACATCCGAAAGCACTGTGGGGGCGACGTACCAACCTTCACCGTCTACCGTGTCCGGACGACCTCCGCCAGCCACAACCCGTGCGCCACCGGCCTCACCGGACTCAATCGCGCCCAGCGTCTTCAAGTACTGTGCTTCGGAGATCAAAGGCCCCATTTGGGTGCCTTCATCGAGAGGGTGCCCCACGCGAATGCTCTTCACCCGCTGAGCCACATCAGTGGTGACTTTCTCGGCAATGGACTCGTGGAGCAGCAGCCGGCTCGTCGATCCACAACTCTGTCCTGCTGTCCAGGTGAAGTTCATCCCCTGAACAGCAGCTGAGGCGGCGGCCTCGAGATCAGCGTCGGCGAAAACGATTTGAGCGTTCTTTCCCCCAAGTTCTAAGCTGATGTTCTTAACGCCCACATCAGCTGCGTCGCGCTGAATCGCTCGACCCGTCTCGGGAGACCCGATGAAGCCGATACGGTGTACCAACGGGTGGCGCACGAGCGCCCTGCCGGTCACGGCCCCCCGACCACTGACGGTAACGAGTAGGTTGGCTGGCAGCACAGCGGAGGCGAGCTCGGCGAGGCGCAGTGAGGACAACGGTGTTTGATCCGGAGCCTTGAGAATAACGGCGTTTCCGGCGATCAGAGGGGCGGCTATTTTCCCAGCAGCGAAGAAGAATGGATGGTTGAAGGCGCCGATGCGGGCGACCACCCCATACGGCTGTTGCGCGGTGTAGTGGAGATTCTCACTGACCGGGATCGTTCGACCGCCCAAACTCAGGGCCAAGTCGGCAAAGATCTCCATCAACTCCAGACCAGCGTCCACGTCCACGCGCATCATCGCTAGCGGGAAACCACCGTCGACGGCATCAAGGAGGGCAAGCTCTTCCCGGTGGCTCCGAAGAACTACTACCAGCTCCCGTAGCTTTGCCGCGCGGTCGCGGGGGGTCAGGCGTCCCCACTCAACCTGCGCAGCGCTAGCCGCCTGGACGGCTTGGTCAACCTCACTCGGTGAACAGTCCGGCACGGAGGCAAGCCGTCTCCCGGAGCTGGGGTCCTCCACGTCGTACTGGGCTTCGGTCGAGAGGCGCTCTTGGTTTAAGACGATATGCCAGCTTCGATCCGCGATGTTCGGGCCGAGGGGTGTTGCCATTGGCCAACTCCTTATCTGGTGCGCGGAATGCCATGAGTGACGTGTTTCTGACTTCGTGACGCACTTTGGCGATCTATTAGCCAACATCGTCGGGGTCCTGGGTGGGTTGAGGCTGCCGGTCGTGGCGGTGCGCGGCAAGCCTGCGTAGTCGGGCTTGCTCCAGGCCGGCCTGGCGGGCCTTGCGGATGGCTTCACCTCGTCCTTCGTGTGTGGGTTCACGTGGTTGTTCATCGGGCACGAGTCCCAGCTGAGTGAGCCGGACGACTTGCGCTGAGCGCCCCATCACGGAACTCCCGGTCGTATTTCTTCCGCTTCTCAGACATCGCTACCCCTATATTGGGGTTGATGCCTCTACGATCCGGGGGGAACCTCAGATCACCGTGCCGGCACGGGTCGCGACCTCGCACGCCAGATCACCATTCACCTCCCACACGCCTGGCCCTGGCAGACCGCCTGGACGCACTGTTCGACCGGGTCAGCGACCCGCCGCCAGTCCTCACGGCCTGCCCACCCAGCAGCGAGAGCGGCGCGACGAGGAACACCGTGGAACATTCGGACACGAGAGGTCCGGCGGATCGTTGCGCCCCGACATCCTCACCCAGCGACGGCGACGATCAACTCATCCCGATCCTGCCCACAGGGGATCGAGGGTAAGCGGGCCGTCTGGGCGTCTGCGGTATCACTGAGCGCTGTCATTGCTGGTCCAACTGTTCTGGGCCCCGAGGTTAGCCATGCCCGCGGCGTACAGGGCGCCCTGCGCGTCGAAGGGGAGGTGGGCCACGCCGGCCCGCTCGTATGACGGGGTCGCGGCTTCCAGCCGGCTGTAGATCTCCTCCATGTCCGGAGGCAGCTCATGGTCCTGCCACGCGGCGTAGTCCCCGTAGCCGTGGTCGTAGTTCCACTCCGGCACGTAGTAGAGGCGCCCGGACGCCCCCGCGCTGTCCTGGGCTGCGAGGAAGAGCGAGATCGGCAGCAGGTGCTCGGGAATCGCCGGGCGCATGAAGTAGGCGATGCCCTGCTCGTTGAAGGCCCGGGCGGTGGCGTCGAACCACGACGCTCGGGTGTGCCCCGGCATGATCGCGTTAACCGCGACCCCGTCGCCGCGCACCTCCTCGGCGAGGTAGAAGGTCAGCGCCATCACGGCGGCCTTGGTGGCCTGGTAAGGCATCTCGACCGTCCACGGGCGCAGCCCGTGGTAGCCGCCGCCGGCGGCGACGGCCAGGACGCCACTGCTGACGACGTTGACGATGCTGCCCCGCTGCTGGGCCCGCATCGGCTCGATGAACCGGCGGATGGCCTTCAGCGTGCCGAACACGTTGACGCCGAACATCACCTCCCAGTCGCGGTCGGTCGTGTCAAGGGTGTTCCGGTGGCCTGTGGGCGGGAAGAGGGTTTCGGAGACCAGAGACGCGTTGTTCACTAGGACGTCGACGGTCCCGAACCTGTCGATTACAGCGTCTCGGGCGGCGTCGAGGGCGTCGTCGTCGGTGATGTCCATGTCGACGGCCATGCCGCTGCCGTCCGACTCCAGCTGCTTGCGGAAGTCGTCAGCGTCGTCCCACGTGAGGTCCGCTGCAACGACCTTGGCGCCGGCGCGCAACAGTCCCTCGCAGAGGGAACGGCCGATGCCGCGGGCTCCACCGGTGACAACGATGACTCGACCCGCCACCTCGCCCTGCCACTCACCGAGTGCCCGCTCGACCAGCTGACGCTGCCGCGCAGTGGCCACGGTTCCTCCACCAGACTCCGACATCCAATTCTCCTCAAGGTAGGACGACTTTCTGCCTTGCAGTACACATGGGAGCATATGACCCTCATCACGCGCTGTCTACGGTCTATTATGGGGATCGAGCTATCCACTGGGCGGATTCCAGTGGACGTCGCAACACCCGAGGTACTGGGAGGTTGCGATGGGGCGGTCGAGAACGAGTCATCAGGGCGGGGCTCTGACGGAGAAGCAGGACAAGTTCGTGCGGCTGATCGCGCAGGACGTGTCGAACTGAAACGCCCCAGGTTCTCCGCCGCTCCTATACGGGTTGCGGCTCTCGGTTGAGGGCCGCGTAGTGGGCTTGCTCGTACTCCACTGGGGGCATCATCCCAAGAGTGCTGTGCAAGCGCCTGTTGTTGTACCAGTCGACCCAGCCGGCGGTGGCGTACTCGACGTCGCCGATGGTTCGGTAGGGCCCGGTGTGGAAGACCGTGGTGCCGATGCACTCGGTCTTGTCGAGGCCGATCACACACTCCATCAGCGCGTTAAGAGGGAGTCCGCGACCGACCCGATCGAGGGCCGGATGCCCTCGTCGAAGAAAGGCCCGGCGCAGGATCTCGTTGTCCTCCTCCAGCCGGCGGACCTTGGTCTTCAGGTCCTTGATCTCGGCGAGCTCCTCGCTGGTGGCGCCCTGGCGTTGGCCGCCGTCGATCTGGGCCTGGACCGCTAAGCGACGCACCGTCTCCTTGCCCAGTCCCTCGCGACTGGCAACGACCTCAGCGGCCGCAGTCAGCGAGGGATACTCCGGCAAGTGCTCCAGCACCTGCCGCACGCACCGCTCCCTGACCTTCGGATCGATCTTCTTCGGCATGGTTCGCATCCTTCCAACTCAAAAGGATGCGGCATCAAACCTGGGGCGCTTCATTCTCGTCATCAGCTCGGACCTCAACACGATCGAGCATGCAAGACTGAACCGCCCCGGCGTGTCCGGAGACTTTCTAGTTTGAGACTCCAGCGACTGCTGGGGTCTGGTGGTGAGCGTAGTGAGCGGCCTCGGCTTCGGCTGGCGTGAGGTCGTCGCAGTACTCGAAGGGTCGGCGGTGGTTGAACCAGTCGACCCACTCGGCGGTCGCGATCTCGAGGTCGTCGAGGCCCTTCCACGGCCGTCGTGGCTTGATCAGCTCGGTCTTGTAGAGGCCGATCACCGACTCGGCCAACGCGTTGTCGTATGACGAGCCCACCGCTCCGGTCGAGGGCTTGATCCCAGCAGCGTCCAAGTGCTCGGAGTAGGCCACGGACAGGTACTGAACTCCGTGGTCGTGGTGCGCGATCAGGCCGGCCAAATCCTTGCCTTCACGCTGCCGGGTCCAGATCGCCTGCTCGACCGCGTCGACGACGAGCTGGCTGGTCATCGTCGTGGCCACCGACCAGCCCAGGATCCGGCGGGCGTAGGCGTCGATGACGAACGCGGTGTAGCACCAGCCCGACCACGTCGAGACATACGTGAAGTCCGCGACCCACAGGCGATCTGGCGCCAGTGGCGCGAAGTTGCGGCCCACCAGGTCCAGCGGCTTGGGCGCCCTCGGGTCGCTGATCGTGGTCCGCTTGACCTTGCCCCGCACCGCGCCAGCCAGGCCGAGCTCGCCCATCAGCCGCTCCACGGTGCAGCGCGCGATGGGCGGCTCCTCGGCAGCGCGTTCACGGTTCAGGGTGAGCCACACCTTCCGGGCACCGTAGACGCCGTAGTTCGACGCGTGGACCGCGGCGATCCTCGGCTTCAACTCCTCGTCGCGCACTTCGCGGGAGGTCGCCTTGCGGGAGCGGTGTTCGTAGTAGGTCGCGGGGGCGATCTTGGCGCCCAGCTCGGTGAGCTGCTCGCAGATCGACTCGACACCCCATCGCAGACCGTCGCCGTCGCGGACACCGACGTGCTCGTCGATGTAGGGCACGATCAGCGCTGTGGCCGGTCGAGTTCGGCCGCGAAGAAAACCGATGCCGAGCGGAGAATCGCGTTGGCGCGCTTGAGCTCGGCGTTCTCCCGCTTCAGCCGCTTCAACTCAGCCGACTCCTCGGACGTCATCCCGGGCCGCTGGCCGGCATCGACCTCGGCCTGCCGGCACCACTTGCGCACCGTCTCCGGCGTCCCGACCCCGAGCAGCTCCGCGACCTTGCTCATCGCCGCCCACTCCGACTCGTGATCGGCCCGGATCTCTCCGACCATCCGGACCGCCCGCTCGCGCAGCTCGGCCGGGTACCTCTTCGACGTACTCCCTGACATGACTCCATCCTTCCCAAGGAACGGAGTCTCCGGACTTGCCGGGGCGGTTCAAGACTTCGACACCAAGAGGGTGCTCCCTTGACTCTGACTGATCATTGGCGTGGTAACCGTGATCCTGAAGGTCAGGAGCACCCTCTTGCATCAGACCCGCCGCTACCGCGGCATCCGAGCGGTGGATTGTCAATGATCTTGTCAAGCCGTTCGGGGCATCGGTTCTCGCAACGGTGGGGTCAGTTCGAAGGGCCGGTTCTCGCGGAGCAGGGCCCACAGGACGTCGACGCGTCGCCGGGCCAGAGCGATGAGCGCTTGGACGTGCCCGAGGCCCTCTCCGCGCTTCTTGAGGGAGGTAGTCGCGGTTGGGACCTTCGCGCATCATGGCGGCTGAGGCGGAGAGGTAGAACACCCGTCGCAGCTTGCGGGAGTAGCGCATCGGCCGGTGCAGGTTCCCGGTGCGGCGTCCGGAGTTCCGTGGGACGGGCACAAGCCCCGCGGCCGAGGCGAGTCGGCCGGCGTTCGCGTAGCCGGCCAGGTCTCCGGCTGCGGCGATCAGCTCGGCGCCCAGGGTGGGACCCATGCCGGGTAGGGACTCGATGATCTCGGCCTGGGGGTGCGCACGGAAGGTGGTGCTGATCCGGGTGTCGAGCTCGGAGATCCGCGACCCGATCGCCAGGAGCTGGGTAGCGAGGTCGGCCACGATGGTGGCCGCGACGTCCTGCCCGGGCACGACGGTGTGCTGGGCCTTGGCCGCGGCCAGGGCATCTGTTGCGATCTGGTCGGCGCTGGGGACCTTCCGCTTGACCAGCCACGTCCGCAGCCGCGACTGACCGGCACGGCGGATCGCCTGCGGCGTCTGGTAGCCGGTCAGCAGGGTCAATGCGCCGCGGCTATGGGCGTAGTCGAATGACCGCTCCAGCGCAGGGAAGTAGCCGCTGAGCACGTCGCGCAGCCGGTTGACCAGGCGGACCCGGTCACCGACCAGGCCGGTGCGACGGGTCACCAGCAGCCGCAGCTCGGTCACCAACGAGGTGGCGAGCTCCACCTCGGCAAGGTCGCCGCGGTGCCGCAGCGTCTCGGCGATGACATAGCCGTCGCGGGCGTCGGTCTTGGCTTCACCTCGGTAGGCGCTGGCCATCTGGTTCACGGTGCGGCCGGGGACGTATCTGACCCGCTGACCGTGCGCCGCCAACAGAGCAAGCAGGAGCCCCGACATGGTCCCGGTGACATCGACTCCCCAGACCACCTCCCCCGCGCGGGCAAGAACACCGCCGACCGCGTCGAGGATTGCGGCCTCGTCGTTGATCACCTTCGTCGACCAGACCGTGGTATCTGCCTCGTCGATCAAGCAGATCCAGTGGTGGCCCTTGCCGACGTCGATGCCCGCCCACCCGAGCGGGACCTGTTCCTTTATTTACTCCTCCTTCGAGCGCACAAGGCATTGTCGTGGCCCGAAGGAACACCCCGCCGACAGATCCGTAAACGGCGACCAGGACGCGCATCTCAATCAGCAGTGAAGGCGTCCCAGGAGGAGCTGGGCGGCCAATCCATCGGAGCCATCAAGGGCGATCAAGGCTCAGCCACACCCAGCCCCCCCGGGCCACCCAAGAACTTACGGATCCAGGCTGAGGAGGCGTCCAGCGGTGCGGTGCCGGTCCAGGAGGCGAACCGGTTGCGGTCGGCGAACCTGGCCACGTCACCGACGTCGGCAAGGATCCGCGCGGCTACCACAGGATCGATGCCGTGGATGTCCATCAGGTGCGACCGTCGGGCCTGGACCATCGCCTTGAGCTCGGCGATTCATCTTGGTCTCGATCGCAATCAGGCCTTCGCTATCACCTTCGCTGACCGGATGCCGGCCCCGGAGGACCTCTAACTAGCGTCCTTGGTGCTCTACGACGTCACCACCTTGTATTTCGAGATCCACGAGGGTGACGGGTTCCGTGAGCCCGGCTTCTCCAAGGAACGACGCTCGAACCGCAGATCACCGTCGGGTTGTTGACCGATGCGACCGGGTTCCCGCTGATGCTGGAGGCGTTCGAGGGCGACAAGGCCGAGACCAAGACGATGCTGCCGGTCATCACCTCGTTCATCGCTCCCCACCAGTTGGGCGACGTCACGATCGTCGCGGATGCCGGGATGGTCTCCGAGGCCAACAGGGAGGTGATCGAGGACGCCGCCCTGTCCTAGATCATCGGCGCCCGCATCCCCGAAGAGCCTCACCACGTGAAGAAGTGGCGCCGAGACCATCCCGGCGGGCCGATCCCCGACGGGAACATCTTCGCCGCCCCCTGGCCAGCGACCGGGGCGAGGAAGGCGGCCGGGCGCCGAGACAAGGTCAACTACTACCGCTACAAGGCCGACTCCGCCCGGCGGTCGCTCCACGGCATCGACACCCAGATCGCGAAGGCCCAACGCGCGGTCGCCGGCAAGGAGCCAGTAAAGCGGAACCGGTTCGTCCAACTCACCGGCGGCGAGTAGACCATCAACCGCGACCTGGAGGCCAAGACCCGTGCGATCGCGGGGTTGAAGGCCTAAATCACCAACATGGCCGACCCGACACCCGAGTTCGTGATCGGCGCCTACCACCAGCTCTGGCACGTCGAGAAAGTCGTTCCGGATGTCCAAGCACGACCCACGAGCCCGCCCGATCTACCGCCACAGGCGGAGTGGATCCAGGCCCATCTCAACGTCGTGTTCGCCGCCCTCGCGGTCACCCGGCTCGTCGGGGAAAGCACCGGCTGGTCCATCAAGAAGTTCGTGCGCACCGCCCGCCGCTACCGCACGATCGCGCTCCACGTCGGTCAGCACACCATCACCGCCGCGGACCCCCTGCCGGCCGACCTGCGCCCGACGCACTGGCTTAGATCAACTGAAGGTACGCACTAGCCGAGCCGAGCTGAGCCGAGCCGAGCCGAGCCGGGCTGGGCGAGTCGTCCGAAAAAGGTGGCGCTCGTCGTCGCTGTCGAGAGGGTCGCGGAGATTCTGCGCCTCAAGAGATTGAATACACGTTATTCAAATTTGTCGATTGTGGCCTGCGATGGATCGTAGGTAGGTTCTTCTTCTCACCCCAGTTCTCCGCGAGAGTCAGGGCCGTTACTGACTGATTTTCTGGCCGAGGCCGATCGGCAAGCGCCGATTGTCTACAGGGACTAGCCAAAGTAAGGGAAATAGAGATGAATAGGCTCGCGGACAAGGTTGCCGTCATTACAGGTGCAGCATCGGGTCAAGGAAGGGCGGCGGCATTGCTCTTCGCTCGCGAGGGCGCCAACGTCATCATCGCTGATTTCGACGAGGAGGGGGGGCGCCTCGTCGCCCAGACAATCGTCACAGAGGGCGGGAATGCCTCATTTTTTAGGGTTGACGTCACGTCTGAAGATGAGGTCGCAGCACTTATTCAGCACACCGTCGAAGCCCATCATCAGATCGATGTTATGTACAACAATGCTGGCCTTGTCCGAATGGCACCCATCGCTGACCTGCCAACCGAAGACTGGGACTTCACGGTCCTGTTCGAACTTACGCAGGTCTACTACGGTTGCAAGTATGCCCTACGCGAAATGAAACGGCGCGGGTCCGGAGTTATCATCAATACTGCGTCCACCTCTGGAATAGTTGGCATCCCGACACATGGACCGCATGCCGCCACCAAAGCGGGAGTCATTGGACTCACCCGCTCAATCGCCGTCGACTATGGTGCGAACGGAATCCGCTGCAACGCGATCGCGCCGGGATTCGTGCCATTCACCAAGCAAACGGCAGACCTGTCCAATGACCCCTTCATTGAGATGATGCTTGGAGTTCAACCTCTTAAGCGACCTGGAACCCCCGATGACATCGCCGCCGCCGCCCTGTTCCTTGCCTCGGATGAGTCCTCGTGGATAACCGGACAGGTTCTGGCCGTCGATGGCGGCCACACTGCCATGTAGGCAGGCGTGCACGGCGGGTCTGTCCGAAGAACGGTGTTAACAGCGTTTCCATTGTTAGCTAGCTACTTCGACCTGAAAAACGCTTCGCGTGGATGAGCGAGGTTGACCGCCCTGCGGTCTGCTTCGACGCCGATGGGCACAAGCTCCGCCGGCCGTTGCCTGTCACGGGGTCAGGGCGCTGATCTTGACCAGGTTGTGTGCCAGGACCCCGTGGCCGGTCCAGATCCGGGCGCCTTCGGTGGTATCGAGGCGTGCTCGGTCCCATCCGTAGCCGCGTTTGAGGGTGCTGATCCTGCCTTCGATTCCGGTGCGCCACTTGATGTGGTGGCGGAAGGCTCTTCGGTGTTCCTCGGCTTGCCTAGTGACTCCGGTTTTGCCCTTGCGTGGGATCACCACATTGCTGACACCGAGGTCGTGCAAAGCGTCATCGACCCGCTTCTCGCCGTATCCGCGGTCAGCGGTTACGGTCCGAGGCGCTCGGCCGGTCGGATCCTTGATCCGCTCGATGGCGGGCTCGAGCTGGGGCGCCTCGGCGGGATTGCCGGGCTCAACGGTGTAGTCGAGCACCACTCCGTCCTCATTGTCGGCGACCTGGGCCTTGTGGCCGAACTCGACCGGTTTGCCGAGCCGGCCCTTGGCGATCGGCCGGGCGTCTGGATCGTGCAGGCTGACCCGCCGGGTAGCGCCGTCCGGGGTCAGCCCGGATAGCCGCTGCCGGGTCTGTGTCGCGATCTGGCGGGTCGCCGCGAGCAGGTCGGTTAGGTGGTCGACGGCTCGAGCCAGTCGTCCACGTCGGCGTCCTGCCGCCGGGTTGGACTTGCCGTTCGCGCGGTCGGCGTCGGCCTTGGCGCGGGCTCGACGCAGTGCCCGCCTGGCGTTGGTCGCCAGCCGTTCGGCGTCGCGCACCGCGGTCTCGGCAAGGTCGGCGAGCTCTCCGGTGGTCCGGCGGACCGCGGCCAACGCCTCGTCCCGACCGGCGGCGCTGCGGCTACGCAGCTTGGACCCGATCTGGTGAGCGCGCCGTCCAGCGGCCCGGGACCGGTTCCTGACCTTCGTCCGGACCGCGCCACCGGCGGCCTGGATACGCCGGGTGGTCGCCGCGATCCGCCCGATCGCCTTCGCCAACAGACCTGAGTCTGTCGGGTAGGACACGTTTCTGGGCACCACCGTGGTGTCCACCCGCACCCGGTTGGTGCGCAGCAGCTTCGCTTCGGCGGCCTTGGCCAGCAGGGCTTCGTTCAACCCCGCCACCGCGGCAGAGCCGCAGCGGGTGGTCAGCTTCATGAGCGTGGTCGGATGCGGGACCCGTCCCTCGAGTGGGATCCGGCAGAACCGTCGCCAGGTGATCGAGTCCGACACCTCCCGGCACAAGCTCTCATATCCCAGCCGCTAGCGGGACTTGAGGAACATCAGCCGGAGGTAGGTCTCCATCGGCGTCGAAGGGCGACCCAGTCGAGGGTCGAAGAACGGCATGAACGGCTCGAAGGACGCCGGATCATCGAGCAAGTCATCGATCCGGAGAAGTTCCTCGGGCAGCCGCAGCAACTCCGGCGGGAGTACCGACTCGAACAGTGACGGCTGATCGCCTACGGTTACGAACACGATGGCCTCGATCCCTTCTAGCCAAGGGGTTGAGGCCATCATTTCGCGTCGGGGGCAACCGATCAGCCCGCCACGCCGCCCGACTTTTCAGGTCAAAGTAGCTAGCCCCAACGCTGCGCGTGCCGCGCACGCGGCCGCCAGGTGCTGACGCCACGACGGCTGCCCGTAGCGGGGCAGACGCCGGCAAAGGCCCAGGACCCGAACTGGGCGAGTTCAATCGGTCGATGCAACACCGGCTTGTTGAAGGGAGCGTAGTTGCTCCTCGAAGACCTCGGCAGGTGTCTTCCACCCGAGGACCTTGCGGGGCCGGTTGTTGAGCGCGTGAGCGACGGCCTCGAGGTCCTCGGCAGACCAGCGGGACAGGTCGGTGCCTTTGGGGAAGTACTGACGCAACAGGCAGTGTTCTCGTTGGTCGGCCGCTGCCACGGCGAGTGCGAGTCGGCGAAGAACACCTTGGGTGCCGATTTCCAATGTGAACAGCGCGTGGCCCGAGAGCTCCTTGCCGCGATCCCACGTCAGGGTCTTGCGCAACTGCTCAGGCAGCGTCGTCATCGACGTCGTCAGCGCGGCATTCATCGCGACGGCCCCCTAGCCACCGAGCGACGGCCCGTTCTTGACGGGCGGCACTTCGCCCCAGCCCTCCAGCCGCGGCAGGTGGACCAGGAGCGTTGAACGGCTGCAGCGCTCGACGAGCGTGCCGATCGCTGACCGCCCCGTCCCGATGATCAGATCGCCTTCTCAGTGGCCGGGTACGGCACGGTCATCGGCCTCAGCGGGACGCTCGCTCAGGCCGACGTCAGCGGTCACGTGATCTTGTGCCTTGTTCCTTGACCGGGCCCGTGGCTCCCGAAGCGCGCGGCCGGTGCGCAGGCAGCTAGCCAGCTCGCGTTTGAGTGCACCACGGCCCTCGATGAACAGCGACTGGTAGATCGCCTCGTCGCTGATGCGCATGGACTCATCATCGAGGAATTCGACCTTCAGACGCTGTGCGATCTGCTCCGGGCTCCACGCCGTCGACCACCGTCGGTCCTGCCGATGAGGTTTGTTCAGCCCCTTCCACGGCGGCGGCGTCGGGCCAGGCACGATCGTCCCGTCGGGACGGCGGACGTTGCCTGTGAGCCGGTCCTGCACGTACTCAAGCAACCGGTCGTTGTTGACAAGCTTTGCGGTCTTCGGTCGCTTCGCTGCCTGCTGTGCCTTCCACTGCGCCACCACGGCCCGGTAGACCTTCTTGCCGCTTCGGGTTGCCGCGTTGCGCCGCAATTCGCGTGACACCGTGCGGGTCGCGGCCGATCTCGCGGGCGATCTCACGCACGCCCTTGTCCTTGGCCTTGAGCAGCGCGATCTCCTCGCGCTCGGCGAACGACCTGACTTTTGCCACGCTAGTGCGCACGTGGGTCGGTCAGTTGATGAGTGCGAGGGCGTCGCGGAGGTCGGCGGGGATCGGGTCGGCGGCGGTGATGACCTGGTTGCTGGCGCGGATTTGAACGGTCCGGTAGCGCCGGGTGGTGCGGACGAACTTCTTGATCGACCAGCCGGTGCGTTCCTCGATGAGCCGGGTGATCGCCAACGCTGCGAACACGACGGACAGGTGGGCGTCGATGGAGTCGCGTTTGCGGTGGTAGATCGGCCTCGCGCGTAGGTCGTGCTTGGACATCCGAAACGACTTCTCCACGTGCCACAGCTGGTGGTAGGCGCCGATGACGAACTCAGGTGACGGATCGACCATGTTGGTGATGTAGGCCTTCAGCCCGGCCACAGCGCGTGCCTTGGCCTCCAGATCGCGGTTGACCGACTTGTCGCCGCCGGTGAGTTTCACGAACCGGTTCCGCTTCACGGGTTCCTTGCCGGCCACCGCACGCTCAGCCTTGGCGACCTGGGTGTCGATCCCGTGCAGGCTGCGCCGCGCGGAGTCTGCTTTGTAGCGGTAGTAGGTGACCTTGTCGCGCCGCCCGAGCGCTTTCTTCTCTGGGGTCGCGGGCCAGGGCTGGGTGAAGACCTGGCCATCGGCGATGTCGGTGTCGGGGTGGTCCTTGCGCCACTTCTTGACCTGGTACGGCTCCTCGGGGATCCGCGCCCCGATGATGTAGGACAGCCCTGCGTCCTCGAGTGCTTCACGGTTCGCCTCGGACACCATCCCGGCGTCGGCCACGACGGTGACGTCGCTGAGGTGGTGGGCGGCCATGAACGAGATGATCGTCGGCAGCATCGTCTTGGTCTCTGCCTTGTTGCCCTCGAAGGCTTCGATCATCAGCGGGAACCCGGTGGCGTCGGTGAGCAGCCCGACGGTGATCTGGGGCTCGAGGCGGCGTTCTTTGGAGAACCCCGGCTCGCGGAACCCGTCACCGTCGTGGGTCTCGAGGTACAGGGTCGTGACGTCGTAGAGGACCAGGCTGGCCGGGCCGAGCGCCGCGCGCTTCGCGCACGCACCAGCAAGGTCACGGCGCCAGGTATCCGTGGCGTAGACCGGGAGACGACGGTTCATCGTGCGATACGAAGCCGGCACGATCCCGGCCTCCTCGAGCACCCGCAGGCTGTCGAGCTTGCTGGTTGGCTCGATGATCCTGGCCAGCACGAGCTGCCGGAAGACCTCATCACCACCGGCTGCCTGATCGAACCCGAGAGCGTCGTAGGCGCGCGAGAGTGCCTCCCACAAGTGCCCCATCCGCGAAGACAGGATCGGCAACGGCTCTGGCGTCGTGTCGGCTACCTCGGCAGGCAACTCGATCCCGAGGTCGAGCTCGTCTTGATCACCAGCAAGACGTCTGGCTGCGGCGATCTTCAGCGCGTCGAGCTCGTGGTCGTTGTGCGCGGAGCCGAGGTGTTCGATCTTGCGTGACCCACGAGTCGAGGAGTGAACGATCTGGACCGCGGTTGCACCGGAGGACGTCTTCACGGTCCGCACGTAGGCCACAGACCCAGAATACGAGCCCGGCTAGTGCACAGATTCAGCCCGTCCGGACCACAAAACCGCAGGTCAGCCGACTACCGTCCGGCCGACCCCGCCAAAGTGGCAAAAGTCAGGATCTCCTCGCGCTCGGCGAACGACAGATACCTGCCCGTGGGCTCGTCCAGACTCAGCGGCGTCATGCCGCCAGCGTGTCGAGACCAACGGCTCGCGACAGGCCACGACACTCCGACCTCCCCCGCGGCCTCGAGCGTCGTGATTCCGCTCGCGATCAGACGCCAGAAATCCCGCTGCACGGCGCGCGACGGCTCGGGCCGTCCCGGTGAGCGCATCGCTGGACGCAACGCCCTGTCCGCTGCCCACTGCCGCCGCGCACCCGCCGGCCGCTCCGGCCACGGCTTCCTCGAACTCGCCACCACACACCTCCGTCATCGAGGTGTTGCGACGACCAGTTGAATCCGCCGACGCTGCCGCGATCGGAGTGGAAGACCGCCAAGGGCTCGATCACGCTCGTGGCCGCGGCGTTCTTCAGCGCCGTCTCGACCAGCTCGGTGCGCAGTGGTCCGCGATCGACCAGCCCACGACCTTCTTGGAGTAGCAGTCGATGACGGTGGCCAGGTAGATGAATCCCGCCCAGGTGTGGATGTAGGTGATGTCCCCGACGAACTTGACCCCGGGACGGTCCGCGGTGAAGTCACGCTCCACCAGGTCAGGCTTTCGTCGCTGCCGCCTCGGCGTCCGCGTCGGTGGTGACCCTAAGCGGGCGGGGCTGGCACGCGATCAGCCCCTGGGTGCGCATGATCTGACGCACCAGCTCCGGTGAGCACTCGGTGCCCTCCTCGGCCAGGTCGGCGTGGATCCGGCGGTACCCGTAGGTCCCGTCCGAGGCGGCGAAGAACCCCTCCACGCGGGCCGTGAGCGCCTCACGACGGGCCGCGGTGGCCGACTGCGGCCGGCAGAGCCAATCCGCGACGGCGTCCTGCAGTGACACGAGGCATTCTGGTGGCGGATGCAGGGTTGAGTTGCTCGACCGGAAGAAGTGGAACACCCGGCTGGAACTGGCCAACTGATGTTCGAGTACCTCGAGATCTGGCACAACCGGAAGCGCCGTCACAGCCAGCTCGGGTGGCTCACGCCGATAGAATTCGAACCCAATCGCATCATCACCGTGGCATGAGACTCCAACGAATCTCGACCACGTAGAACCCGGGTCCACCAGAGTCTCCGGACTCGCCGGGAGGTGTCAAAGCGCCCCTTTTATCCACCACGACCCTGGACTTAACCCCGAGTCACATCTCTCAGTTTCAAGTTACCGGCACTTGAGTGCAGGGTCACGAGTCTGTTTGGCGCCGGAGGCTCGGGTCGACGGTCGTCACAATGACGAGTATCGCCGAGACCGAGATCAAGATCAGAGCAAGTTGTTCAATGCCTGGCTGGTGCCCGCCCTCGGAAAAAGCGACAGTGATCACTCCAGTCGCGATCATGGCGCCGAGGTACTGTGCAGTGCGGGACATGCCAGCGCTTGCACCCACTTGGGTGGGGGGCGATACCTGATACACGATGATCTGGTTGGCGACTTGGGCCATTCCGTTCGCGATACCAAAGAGTGCCATCATGCAACCTATATGGAGGATCGAGGTTGCGCTGTCTAGCACAACCATCGCCAGGCTTCCTGCCAAGAGGGCAAGGGCCGGAATCAGTAGCGCCCAGTATGGCCGGGATCCCCACGTACCCATGAAGGACGTCACGGCTGCGACTCCCGACATCACCAAGAAGAGTAGCCCGGCCGCGCTGGCAGTGAGGCCTCGTCCGTCTTGGAGCCAAGGGGTCACCCCAAATATCACCCCGTAGATTAAAATGAAGGTCAGGATTATGCGCAGGTAGGTACGCACCAAGGCCGGGTTGGTGGCCAGCATCCGGAAGTCGAGGAACGGATGCTCTGTCTTGAGTTCCATGCGCACGAAGATCAAAACCACGCCGGCAAGGGCCGGGCCGAGCAGGTACGCAAACGTCGAGAGTGTAGCCACCAGAATCTGGAAGATCGTGATCGTTGCCCCGAACATCAGCACGCCCGGGAGGTCAATCACCCGCCATAAAGGGTTGTGACGGGCCACGGGCTGAGTGGTCGGCAGGCAGAGCAGGCCAGCCGCAAGACTCGCAGCACCCAGGGGCAGATTCGCAGCGAACACCGCCTGCCATCCGAATAGGTCCACCAACACCCCCCCGAGCGGAGGACCCACCATCAATGCGATCAGAGTAGCCCCGTTGAGGGCACGCAGTGGACCTGTCGGGCTCGGCATGCCCAGGGGCTCGGCCCGCTCTCGGACCATCGACACGGCGGCCGGATATATTAAGGCGGTGCCAAGGCCGATCATCATGCGCGACACCACTAGCAAAGCGAGAGACATCCCGAGTGCACCCACCAGGCCTGCAACAGCTACCAGAGCGCAGCCCGCCACGAAGACGCGTCGCCCACCGAACTCGTCGGCCAGGCGCCCGGCGACCGGCTGAGCGATGGCGCTGGCCAGGTACATGACGGACACCAGCCACGCAATATCCGCCGTACCAACTCCGAAATCGCGGCCGATGGGCGAGAGCGCGGTCGCGATCATGGTCGAGTTGAGCGGGTTGAGGGCAACTCCAAAGCAGAGGGTTGCAGTTAGGCGACGACTCATTCGCTACGTTCGTTTCCGACATCTCCGGCGAATGCGATTCGGAAGGGCCACCACGCTTTGGAAATATTGCGGCGCGGATATTCACCATGTGGGTTACACATTTTCTGACTGCCACCTGAACGTAGGGTCGCGTGTGTCATCGCGTGTGTCATCGCGTGTGTCATCGCGTGTGTCGTCGCGTGGTCTGCACTATCCCCGACTCCTTAGCGGAGCTGAGGTCGTGATTCCCCCGACGCTGAGGGCTTGGATGGAAACTCTGGACTGGCCCGCTCTAGCCGACTGGGCCAGTGCCCGAGGTGTGGCAGGAAGGCCACGAGGGTGGGTCGCGGACCGGGTCCGGCGCTGGGCGGCTGCCGCCAGAGGGTCTCGCGCAACCGCGGGGACGATCCTCCAGGACATGCACAGTCCACTGACGCTGTGGTTCGGCGCAGCTGGTAGAGGATCGCCGATCCGGGCGGGCGTCGGCGTTGACGATGCAAAGGTTGCTTGGGTTGGCCCACACCGATGCTCCGCTTCCGCGAGATGAACGACTCCGCCCTCCCTGGCATTACCACCCTCTGGAGATCGGGCGGCGCTCGCACGCGCCCATCAGGATGATGGAGTGGATCCGTAACTACGTCGGGCACGGATACGGGCTTTGGGTAATCGAGACGAACTCTGGCGAGTTCGCTCGGCGGCTGGCGGTCTGACTATCCAGGAAGTGGAGAGGGCGCATGGATAGCCGGGGTTGGCAGGCCGGTATCCTCTTGGGCGTCAACGATACGCCCGCCGCGGCGACCAAATGCTGTACGCGTGGCAGCCCGGGATGCTGGCATCGAGCCCCGGATCGCGAGTCGCCCGGTCTGACAACGTGGTCGTTGACCCGCTCAGCGATCGGCCATTGCGGCTGCCACCCCGCCAACCGAGAGCGCGAGCGGAGAGAACCTGCTGAACGGCGTAGCCGGCCGCCAACATCGGCGGTAGCACGTCATGAACCGGGGCACAGGGCGTACCGGTCACCTCCGCCTCATGGAGTCGTCCTCGACCGCGGTTGCCACCGCGTCCGGGGATACTCCGTCGGTCACCGGCCGCGCCTCGTGCAGCGATGGCTCCTCCACCGGGGGGTCGAGGACGGTGATGGCCCGCACCGGGCAGCTTGCGGCGGCCTCGAGCGCTAAGGCGTGGGTGCGGGGGCCACCGGCAACAGGCTCCAGAACGACGGCGACGCTGCGCTCGTCATCGAGGTCGAAGAGCTCGGGCGCGGTCACGACGCACGAGGCGAAGCCCTCACACCGCTGGAGGTCTACCGTGATGTTCATCGTCGCCTCCGTGGTTAGGTCATGGGCAGTCTGTTCGGCGGCGAAGCGCCGCATCGGATCGATCCTGAGCGCACCGGCCAGCTGCATGATCAGCAGTGGGTGGGCGCCCCTTTGATGGAGGGTGACCAGGTCGCCCTCCAGGACGGCCGCAAGATCGGCCAGCCGTACGCCTGCGAGGTCGGCCGCGAGCTGGCCCGACTCTTCCGCAATGGAACGAAACTCCGGATCCCGGATGACCCGGCGGATGACCTGGTCCAGGGGTAAGTTCACGGTTCCTCCTCGGGGGCCAACCGAGCCAGCGCGATCCCGGTCGCCCAGTCCGGGACGGACTCGTAGGCCAGGACGACCCCTCTCGGCCCACGGGCCGTCGGCTCCCCCCCCGATCTGGGCCTCCGCTCAGGCTCCGACACTCCCCAGCCCTCCTGACTGGACGCGGCGGCCATCGCGGTGACCCAGTTGCGGATCTCCGGGGCACCATTGCCGGCCTCAGCGAGGACGTCGGCGGTCTTCATGGCGAGGATCGCGCCGAGGTCCCCTGCGCGCACGTGCTGCAGGAACCGCTCGTCGAAGGCGGAGTTGATCTGGCCCATCTCCGGCGTGCCGACCCAGTGGGAGAGCCCGCCGGTCCCGAGCACGACCACTGTTTCGGCTGCGGGCCGTCGCGTGATGACGTCGCGCAGCAGTTTCCCCAGTTGGGCGCTGCGCCACAGGGGTGGCAGAGGCTCGGTGTTGGCGTTCTGGAACACCGGGACCACCGGGATGTCCATCTCTGGTCGGATGAGGGTCAATGGTGCCATGAACGCATGGTCGAGCTTCGGGTTGGCGGAGAACGCGAGGTCGAACCCGGTGGCCACCCCCTCGGAGAGCAGTTGGGCAGCGAAGGCGCCAGCAAGTGGGACCTCGGCGCTGGCCACTCCTCCATCGCCCCAACCGGTGGCTATCTCTCCGATTCCGACGCATATCTGCGGAAAGCTGTCGTAGCTGAAGGATTTTAGGTGCTCGCTGCTGACGACGACGAGCACGTCAGGGGACAGCCGGTCAACCTCCGCACGCACCTGAGCGAAGGCCTGATGGACTGCGGCGTGCACGTCGTTGTCCGGTTGGAACTTTCGGATCATCATCGCCGTGTGGGACGTCGCGTACGCACCTACCAGGCTGCCCATCAGCGGGCCGCCCGTTGCCGGTTGGTGGCCGGATCCGTGGGGCCGCCGTCGCCGTCGCCGTCGGTGCGCCCACCTCGGCGCCCCGCGGTGACCGAACGCAGGAAACCGCCGACGACAGCGTGGAACTCCGCCGGCTTCTCGAACTGCGGCCAGTGACCGGCGTCCTCCATCAGACGGAACGTTGCATCGGGAATGATCCGGCTGGCCGCCTCCCCCACCGGCCACGGCATGGTCGGGTTCTGCCGGGTCCACAGCACGAGCGTCGGGCAGTTGATCGTCGCGAGCCGCTCGGCGGTCAGCAGTTCCTCCGGCCGGGGCCGGGAGGTGAATGCGGCGACCATGTCACCGGCGGTGGCGGCGAAGTCCGGGCTGGCGTAGATCCGGTACCGGGTCTCCACCAGTTCGTCGGTGACCACGGACGGGTCATGCACCAGCCATTCCAGCCGAGTCCGGACCTTCTCCCGGGTCGGGGTGTCCAGAGCCTTGGTGGTGGCCTCCGCGACCTGTCGGCCGACGTTCTCGGTCAGCGTGGCACCGTCGGCGTCCACCTGCAGCCCCGCCCCGGTGACGCTGACGAGCGAGGCGACCCGCTCGGGGTGGTGGACGGCGAGAAACGCCGCGACCCAGCCACCGAGAGACTGCCCGACCAGGTGGGCTCGCGAGGCGCCGATCTCGTCGAGGAAGCCGAGCACGTGCTCGGCGAGCGCGCGGATCGAGTACTCGATCTGCGGCTTGTCGGTGAAGCCGTGACCCAGCATGTCAATGGCATGCACGCGGAAGTCCCGGCCGAGGACGGCGACGTTGCGCACCCAGGTCTCGGCGTGCCCGCTCACGCCGTGCAGCAGGACTACCGGCTCACCGGCGCCTGCCTCGATGCTGCGGGTGCGGTAAGAGCTCGCCTGGCGGTACCGGACCTCGGTTCCCAGCAGGTCCACCCAGAACGAGTTCCCCTGGGGCTGGGCCGTTCCCCCTTCAGTGCTCGTCACGTTAAGGCTCCTCTCTGTTCGGCCGTGCGGCCGGTGCGGGATGGTCGGTCACTCCGGTCCGAACGGCTCGGTGAGCAATGTCGTGTAGGCCCTCTCGTCGAGCCAGGTGAGGCTCTCCAGCTGCAGCGCGTCAAGGAAGACCTCGCGGCCGGTGCGCAGGCTACGGATGGCCAGGCGAAGGTCGTTGCCGTCTCGGTCGGCGCGTACCCGCACCCGGGCGAACTCGTTGCTGACTACGAGCTCGCCGTCGGCAGAGCCGGTGCGCAGCCAAGAACTCGGCTCTGGTGCGCCATCAGCCCCGACGTCCCGACTGCCGTCGAGGTCAGCCGCCTGGGCCTCAGAAGAAGATGGAGATGGCACGGGGCAGCACCCGGTGGTCGAGGAGCACGGTCCGTTCGGCGATCTTCCAGTTCTCACCGGAGGTCACGATCCGGTCGCGACGGGAGCCGACGAAGAACTGCTCGGAGTTGGCCCGCCGGGACTGGAAGACGATGAAGTTGCACTCCGCTACCAGGTCGCCGTCCGGCCCGGGGGTGACCAGGACGTTGCTGATGAACCGACGGGTCCGCGACCGCGGCTGCTCCGAGTGGGCAAGGCCACCGGCCAAGCGCTCCATCCGCTTGGCGAGGAAGCGGGCGTCCTCCTCCATGAGCGACCACTCGCCGGGGACGTGGTCCCGGTGCTGCCGCACCTCACGGGTCTCCGTGATCGGCATCCAGTAATGGACATCCTCGGTGAACAGGTCGAGCCACTCGTCGTAGCGTTGCTCGTCGAGCATCTTGGCCTCGCTGTAGAGGAAGTCCTCGACGTCGCGGCGCAGATCGGTGAGGGAAGTGGTCATTTCTGCTCTCCCGGGGTGGTCATGAGTTCGAGCCAGTAGCGATAGAAGTTGCGGTGGTTCTGCTCCGAATAGTGGGGCCCCAAATGGCCGGGGTATCCCTCCTCGTGGATCTCGCCCTCGTGCCCCAGGCCCATCGCGTAGTTGAAATCCCGGGTCTGAGAGACCACCCCGCGGGCGGACTCGGTGATTTGCTCGAAGTTCTCGCCATCGTCCTGGCCGAAGATCCCGGCCGCGGCGTTCTCCTGGGACATCTGGGTGCGGGCGAAGTCCTTGACCGACTGCGGCGCGTCGCGGTCGAAGAGCGCCGTCTGCCAGACCTCGATCTCACCCGGTCCCCTCGGGTGCCATTGGAAGAGCCCGAAGACGTGGAAGACGCCGAACTTGATCCATGACAGGTTCGGGAAGATATTGCCCTCACCGAGCCCGTGCATCTCCGCCTGCAGCGGGGAGACCCGGGCCTTGAGCCGCTCGTGCACGGCGGTGAGGTACTCGATCGCCTCCGGCCCGAGGAACTGAGCCATCCCGACGTCGTTCTGATAGGCCCGGCCGGGCTTGCTGATGTCGCCCATCCCGTGGCCGTGGTCGAAGTGTGCGATGTAGTCGGCGAGCATGTCGTAGTCGGGGAGGAAGCCGATCTGGAAGGCCGACCCGTGAGTGTAGAGCACGTGGTAGTCGTCGCCGGCGAAGTTCTCCGCCGCCAGCTTCCAGTTGGCCTTGATCCGGAACTTCATCGTGGGGCCGATCACCTCGAGCCCGCCGAGCGGCGCCTCGAAGGCTAGGTCCAGATACCAGAGCTGGTCAGCGCCGAGGTAGTCCACCAGCGGGATGGCGTCCTTGTCCCAATTGGCGAAGATGAATCCCTTGTAGTTCTCCACCCGCGGAACGGTCTTCAGACCTAGCCGCGACTTGTCCAGTTCGCCATTGTAGACGGTATCTGCGCGAGGTACACCGATCAGATCGCCATTGTTGCTGTAGGTCCAGCCGTGGTAGGGGCAGCGGAAGAACTTCGAGGACCCGGCGTCGGTGCTACACACGGCCATGCCCCGGTGGGCGCAGGAGTTGAGCATCACCCGGATCACTCCGTCCGCACCGCGAGTGGCGATCACAGGGTCCTCGCCCATGAAGTTCGTCAGGTAGTCGCCCGGCTCACTCAACTGGGACTCGTGGCCGATGAACAACCACGTCTTGGTGAATACCCGGTCCAATTCCTTGCGGTAGATTTCCTCGTCGACGAAGACCGTTCGGCTGACGGCGCCCTCGTCGGGCTTCACCAGGTCGTGCAGTCCTGCGGCGGCCACGTCAACGGGGCGTTCGCTGATGCTGGTCATGATCGGGTCCTCTCGGGGTCTGACGGGTTGCGTGAGGTGAGATGGGAGGGCGGACCCGAACGGCCCACCTGTAAGCGGATCGTCTGGGCGTCTGCGGTATCACTGAGCGCTGTCATTGCTGGTCCAACTGTTCTGGGCCCCGAGGTTAGCCATGCCCGCGGCGTACAGGGCGCCCTGCGCGTCGAAGGGGAGGTGGGCCACGCCGGCCCGCTCGTATGACGGGGTCGCGGCTTCCAGCCGGCTGTAGATCTCCTCCATGTCCGGAGGCAGCTCATGGTCCTGCCACGCGGCGTAGTCCCCGTAGCCGTGGTCGTAGTTCCACTCCGGCACGTAGTAGAGGCGCCCGGACGCCCCCGCGCTGTCCTGGGCTGCGAGGAAGAGCGAGATCGGCAGCAGGTGCTCGGGAATCGCCGGGCGCATGAAGTAGGCGATGCCCTGCTCGTTGAAGGCCCGGGCGGTGGCGTCGAACCACGACGCTCGGGTGTGCCCCGGCATGATCGCGTTAACCGCGACCCCGTCGCCGCGCACCTCCTCGGCGAGGTAGAAGGTCAGCGCCATCACGGCGGCCTTGGTGGCCTGGTAAGGCATCTCGACCGTCCACGGGCGCAGCCCGTGGTAGCCGCCGCCGGCGGCGACGGCCAGGACGCCACTGCTGACGACGTTGACGATGCTGCCCCGCTGCTGGGCCCGCATCGGCTCGATGAACCGGCGGATGGCCTTCAGCGTGCCGAACACGTTGACGCCGAACATCACCTCCCAGTCGCGGTCGGTCGTGTCAAGGGTGTTCCGGTGGCCTGTGGGCGGGAAGAGGGTTTCGGAGACCAGAGACGCGTTGTTCACTAGGACGTCGACGGTCCCGAACCTGTCGATTACAGCGTCTCGGGCGGCGTCGAGGGCGTCGTCGTCGGTGATGTCCATGTCGACGGCCATGCCGCTGCCGTCCGACTCCAGCTGCTTGCGGAAGTCGTCAGCGTCGTCCCACGTCAGGTCCGCTGCAACGACCTTGGCGCCGGCGCGCAACAGTCCCTCGCAGAGGGAACGGCCGATGCCGCGGGCTCCACCGGTGACAACGATGACTCGACCCGCCACCTCGCCCTGCCACTCACCGAGTGCCCGCTCGACCAGCTGACGCTGCCGCGCAGTGGCCACGGTTCCTCCACCAGACTCCGACATCCAATTCTCCTCAAGGTAGGACGACTTTCTGCCTTGCAGTACACATAGGAGCGTATGACCCTCATCACGCGCTGTCTACGGTCTATTCTGGGATCGAGCTATTCACTGGTGTAACTAGGAGCCGTGCGTGGAGCTGCGTCAACTCAGGTATCTCGTTGCGGTGGCCCGCGAGGGGTCGTTCCTCCGCGCCGCCGCCACCCTCGACGTGCCGCAGCCCTCGCTGTGGCGTTCGGTCAAGGCGCTGGAGGCGGAGCTGGGCATCGCCCTCTTCGAGAGGTCCGGCCGCGGAGTACAGCTCACCGGTGCCGGGAATCAATTGCTGCCCCGCGCCGACTACCTGCTGAATCGAGCGGAGTCGGTCTCCCAGTTTGCCCACGAACTCGCTCGCGGTCGAGCGGGCGTCGTCACGGTGGCCTGCGCATATCCGCACGTGCCACGGTTCCTCGCGCCCCTGATCGGCACCTTCCGGTCGGCGCATCCCGCTATCCACGTCGCCGTCCACGAGTACTCGGGCCTGCCCGCGATCGAACAGGTGCTTAACGGGGACGTCGATCTCGTGACGGGCCTCGGGCAGGCCGACCAGCGTCTTGCGGGCCACCAGCTCGGCGACGTGCGGCTGGCGGTGGTGACCTCCGACGACCACGCTTGGCGGGGCCGGAGCCACGTCTCGGTCGCTGAATTGCGTGGCCAGCCGGTGCTCACCGGGTCCGCCGATAGCCTCACCCGGCGCCTGCTGGAGCCGGCGCTGCGGGCAGGGGGCTTCGGGCTCGACATCACGTCGGAGAGCGTCAACGCCACCACACTCGTTGCGCTCGCCCGGGCCGGGCTGGGCGTGGCCGTCATCGCCGACGACAACCTCAGTGCCGACGACTCGGCGAGATGGCCAGCGCTGGTCGACGAGCACACCCCGATGAGCGCCCCGCTGTGGATCTACTGGTCACGCGAAGGAGGCATCGCCCCGGCGGTGCGGTCCTTTGTGCGCCACGTCCAGGGGACCGGCAACCGGCTGGACCGGGACGGCGGGCAGCCCAGTCCCGCCTGAGGCCCAGCCGACCTCGGACTGACCACGCCGATCAGAGCAGGAGGTGGTCGATCTCCTCCGCCGCAGCTACCAGCCGAGTGAGGATGTCCTGCTCGGTCGCCGAGCTCATGCGACTGAGCGGCAGCGAGGCGTTGACCGCCAACCGCGGAGAGCGGGTCGAGGCCAGTGCGACGGCGAGGGAGGCGACACCCTCCTCGCTCTCCTCCTTGCTCGTCGCGAACCCCCGGGAACGGATCGTGCGCACCGCGTCGAGAAGCTCGGTCCGGGTGCCTAGCGAATGCGGGGTGAGCTGGATGAGCCGCTCGTCGGGATAAAGCAGATGTAGCTCATCGTCAGTCAGCATGGCCAGCAGCGCCTTGCCGGTGGAAGTGCAATGGGCGGGCATGCTGCGCCCGAGCCGGTTGGCCACTCGCAGGGCCCGATCACTCTCGATGGAATCGATAAAGTGGACCTCGTTCCCCTCGAGCCGGCCCAGGTGCACCGTCTCCCCCAGATCGTTGTTGAGCCGCTCGAGCACCGGGCGTGCCCGGTCTCGGGCGTCGAGTCGGCGCAGCAGACCGAAGGCCAGCGAGTCCAGGGTCGGCCCCGGGACGTAACTGCGCGTCGCGGCATCCTGCCGGACGTAGCCGCGGTACTGGAGCATGGCAAGCAGCCGGTGGGCAGTGGATGATGCCACCCCCAGGTACTTGCTGACGTCCGTCAGCCGCAGGCTGGGGTGCTCCCCCAGCAGCAGCACCACCCGGAGTGCGTTGTCCACCGACTCGATCGGGTACTGCGGCGCCGAGCCAAATTCCGGTGTCGGCGGCAGGTTCGACATCGCTCTCATGGGTCTGAGGCTACGGGGTGTCTGCTGCGCAGGGACCGACGCCGAGGACCTGCGCCCCGGCGGTCACCCCATCCTGGCGACTTCATGCCGCCACGCCACGCCCTCGTTGAAGCCCGGTCCGAGGTCGGGCAGCGCCGCCAAGTCCTCGGCCGGCAGATCCGCTTGCGCCCCTCCCGCCGCGGCGATCTGGAGGGACAGCCGGGCCAGAGAGTCCACGCTGATCGCCCGCAGGACCGCTTCCTGGACCGATCCACCGCTGCTAGTCAAGCCGTGCCCGCGGAGCACGACGACCGGCCGCTTACCCATGGCCGCCACCATCTCCAAGGCCAGGCCACGGCTCCGAACGAGCACGCCACGCGGGTAGACGGGCACCCCGCCGGCGGCCAGCTTGGCGCCCGGGATGTCGAACGCACCGACGATGGGGCGGATCGCGAGGCCAGCCAGGTCTGCTGCGACTACCGCCCGCGGGTGCACGTGGACGACTGAGGCGGCCTCCGGCCGGGAACGCAGCACCTCCACATGCAGCGGCAATTCGTTCGGTGGAGACCATCCATCGAGCTCGCCCGGAGCTCCAGGGGCGCCGCCCTGGTCAACGAGGTGGACGTCGGCGGCCGTCGTCCAGGCCAAGCCCCGCTCCTGAGGGCCGCGGCAGCGGATCAACAAGCGTTCCTCGTCGATCCGCAGGCTGACGTGGCCCAGGAACCCGTCGGACAGCCCACGAGCTGCGGCGACCCGACATGCATCCGCGACGAGCTGCCGCTCAGCGGCGTACCCACCGCTCATGCCGGCGCCGCCCCCGCGGCCGACAGCCGATCGAGCTGGGCGACGACGTCGTCGAACGACGCGCCCGCACCCACCGCCCTCCGGCAGACCAGCAACGCCTTGGGCCAGTTAACCGCGACCGCTCCCCGCAGGTCCCCGCTGTCATCGGTGTAGACCGCCGCTCCGCGGGGATGGGCACTAGTCAGGTCCCCCACCAGCGTGTGCCGGGTCGCCCCAACCGGCCGGCCGACGATCTGAATCTTCCAGTCGTACTGGTCGCTCCACACGTACTCGACCGGGCAGTGGGACCGCAGCTCCTCGGGGTGGGCGATGTTGTGTGCCACCACGGCAGCGGACTCAACCGCGTTGGTCCAGTGCTCGACTCGCACATGCTCTCCGTGTCCCGGGTGGAACCACCGCAGCACGTCACCGACGGCGTACACGTCGGCGGCGTCGACCGCCCGGCAGTGCTCGTCGCAGACGACGCCGTCGTCCACGAGGAGGCCCGAGCCCGCCAGCCAGCCGTCGTTGGGAACGGCGCCGATCCCGACCACGACGGTCCCCGCCGCCAACTGCGAACCGTCGGTCAACTGCACCGTTAGGTCACCGGCTTCGCCCTCGACCGACTCGACACCCACCCCGAACTTCGTGGTCACGCCGTGCCGGGTGTGCAGGTCGACGAACAACTCTCCGACCTCTCGGCCGACGACGCGTCCGATCGGAGCGGAAAGGGGATCGACGACGGTGACTTCTCTGCCCAGGGCGTGCGCGGTGGCTGCCACCTCCGCGCCGATAAAGCCCCCGCCGATGATCACAACTGGCCGGTCGACCTCCAGGTCGTCACGCAGCGCGCGTGCGTCGGCCATGGAACGCAGCACATGCACCCCCGATGTGGCCGACCACGGGGCGGGGCGCGCGGCAGCACCGGTGGCGAGCACCGCAGCGTCGTAGTCGATCGTGCTCCCATCAATGAGCACCACCTGCCGGTCGGCGACGTCCAGACGCTGCGCCGCGACCCCCAGGCACAGCTCGATCCCGGCTGCTGCCGCCGCCTCGGCGGTCAGCAGCGCGATCCGTTCAACGGACCAACAGCCGGTCAAGAATTGCTTGGACAGCGGCGGCTTGTCATAGGGCAGGTCCGGCTCGTCGCCCACGAGGACGATGCGACCGCCGAAGCCCTCGGTACGCAGAGACTGGGCCGTCCGCACGCCGGCGACCGACGCTCCGACGACGACTACGGTCCGGGGATCCGTCATCAGCCCTCGATGCTCAGCGCGTTGGCCGGACAACTGCGCGCGGCTTCCTCGACCCGCGGCCGGTCGGCGTCGCTGATCTCCTCGGTCAGGAGCACAACCTTGCCGTCGTCGTCGATGTCGTAGGCGTCGGGTGCGCCGGTGATGCAGTTGCCGTATCCCTGACAGGCCTTGACGTCGGCCAACAACCGGGGCATGAGCTCTCCTTTTGTTCGATGGGGGGTGGGTCAGGAACGTTTCCTGGGGGAAGCGGAGACGCCGATCCCGCCGTCGGGGTGGACCACCCCGCCGGTGATGCCACGGGACCGGTCGGAGGCTAGGAACACGTAGCTCCACGCGTGGTCCACAGCCGTCAGCGCGACCTGCAGCGGTACCCGGGACGCCAGTTCCTCGGCGCGGCCCGGGATGTCGCCCAGGCTGCGCCCCGCAGTTCCCAGGCTAGGCAACCCACGCAGGTCGGTGCCCAGCGTGCCGCCCGGTGCGACCCCGTTGACCCGCACCTCCGGCGCCAGGTCGTGGGCGAGCGCCGTGACGATCCCGCGGACGGCGAACTTCGAGGACAGGTACAGAACGCCGCCTCGACCCGGGAAATAGGAGGACGTCGACTCTGTAAGGAGCACCACTCCGCGCCCCGACGCCTGCAGATGGGGCAGTGCCGCTTTCACGGACTGCAAGTGGGAAAGCACATTGGTGCGGAACATCTCGTCGAAGGCGACGTCTAGCACGTCGGCGTCGAGGTCGAGAAGACTGCGGTAGAAGTCGAACACCCCCACGCAGTTGACCAGAACGTCCAGCCCCCCGAAGGCCTCGACCGCCGCGGTGACCGCGGCGTCGTTGGCCTGACGGGTGACCGCGTCGCCGACGGTGACCGGGACTTCGGGCAGGGCCGCCCCGATCGCCGCGCTCTTGTCCGGATCGCGCTCCAGGACCGCGACTCGCGCTCCCTCGGCGAGGAAGACGTCCACAACCGCCCGGCCGATGCCCGAGCCCGCGCCCACGACCAGCGCTCGCCGCCCCTCGAGCCAGCCGGCGGTCACTGGCTGCCACCCCCGGGCGGGTGCTGCGGCGGCTCGTTGCCGCCCTCAGGGACCGCGCCGTCTTCGATGCCGGCGGTTCCGTCGGTGACCAGCGAGCCGAAGGGGTTGCCGATCATCGCCGAGAAGGTGGCGGTGCTCTGCCAAGTCAGAGCCTCGAGCTCTAGGGGGTCCAGCGCTACCCACTGCCCGGACTTCGGTGACTCGACCAGGAGCCGGGAACCGTTGCGGGTATCGACGCGGACCACCCGCACCTCGGCGAACTCGTTCGCGATGGTGGTGGCGTCGCCGCGGACGCCCGCGAGCAACGCGTCGCGCTCGGCTGCGGCGCGCCGCGCAGCCCGGGCATCAGCCTCCTCGCCCTCCCAGTGCAGCGTCACAGGAATATCGCCAGGTTCTGCATCCGCATGACCGAGTCGTCCACGAGGATCGTGCGACGGGCCAATTTCCACCCCTCGGGAGTGCGGCGTAGGACGTCCTCGCGCCCGGCGGAGACGAACGAGCCCTCGCGGACGTCGCCACGACTGCGGAAAAGCAGGGTCGCCGACTCGACCACCAGGTGGTCCTCCACCAGATGCCCGTCCAGATCGGCGGCGAAGGCGCGCACGTTACTGAGGTGGTGGCGCAGGCGGGACGGCGGGTCCTCGGTCCATGCGTGCTCGGTGAGGAACCGGGCGACCCGCCGGGACAGGGAGTACTTGTCCTCGTCGAAGTGGGCCATCCCCGGAGAGGTGTCGTAGCCGGCGCCCAGCGCGGTTGTGACCCGCACCGGCATCAGGTAGTGAATGTCGTCGGTGAGAAGGTCCAGCCAGTCGGAGTAGGACTGGGCGTCGAGCATCCACGCCTCGTCGACCAGCCACTGGTGGGCCATCAAGTGCCGCTGGTCCCCGAAGGGCAGCGACCGCCCGGTCCGCTGAACACGGGAGGCGTTCCTGCCGAGCACAGAACTCGCGGAATGAGTGTCGGTCATGCCTGCGCGGCCGTCCCGTGCGACGCGGCGGCGACATCGCCGGCCGCGGCCGAGATTTTTGCGGAGGCATCTGGGGCGCCCTCCCGCGGTCCACCCACCTCGACCGTGGCCGCGATGGACATCGGCGTTTCCAGGTCGTCGGCCCAGCGGCTGAGCAGTGCTCGCTGGTTGTACTCGCTGTAGCCGGTGTGCGCCGACCCCGGACCGTGAAACTGCTCGACGGTGAGCTGCGGGATCACCTCAGTGTCGTCCTCAAGGATGCCCATCCGGCTGTTCAACCGCAGTCGGCGGGCCATGGAGCCAGCTGCGGTGTTGGTCAGAGAGACCCAGTTCTCCACGTCATCCTGCTCGAACATGCCTGTCGAGCCGAAGCACATCAAGTACGCCTTGTAGGACAACGCCTTGAACTCCTCCGGCGCCTCGGCGTCGACGGCGAACCACGACAGCACCTCGGTCTCATCCTCGCTGATCGGCTGCCATTGCCGGATGGAGATGAAGGGCAGCACGTTCTCGGAGTCGGCCACCCGCGGCCAGTTGTGCACGAGGGAGAGGTTCGGGTAGATAGACGCCGCGCTGATCATGAAGCCGTCGTCGCCGATAACCTTGAGCTGATCGGACGACAGATGCTGCTTCATCCGGTCCACCATTTCCTGCGGATACCCGACGTAGCGCAGCCGCTCGTCGAGGTCGCCCTCGGGGAGCTTGTAGGTCGTCCCGCCCCCGGCGCCCGCCCAGTAGGTGGCCCCGTCCTTGCGCTTCTCGGCCTTGGGCTCCCGGAACAGCCCGATCTCCACCACCGAGGTGTGGGTCTGCGGCGTGTGGTACATGTCGCCGGCGAAGTTCTCCGCTCCGATCTTCCAGTTGGCCTTGACCCGCCAGCGCTGCGGGCCGCGCAGCTCGATGCCGCTGCCGCTCTGCTTGGTGTAGTAGTCCAGGTAGAAGCGGAAGTCGCCGAGGAACTCCTCCAGGGGTGGCGCGTCCGGGTCCAGCGACACGAAGATCAACCCGTTGTAGGTCGCCAGGTTAGGCGCCGACAGTAGGCGCTGCCCATTGCGCTTGAACCCCGCCTCGCCGCCGTAAGCGTCTTGGTGGAATGGGAGGCCGACGATCCGCCCGTCATTGCGGTAGGACCAGCCGTGGTACGGGCAGCGGAAGTGCGAGGCGTTGCCCATCTCCGCCCGGCACACCTGCATCCCGCGGTGCAGGCACATGTTGAAGTGCGCCCGGATCTCGCCCTCCTCGTCCCGGGTGACGATGAAAGAGTCCTGCAGCACCCGGCGCACCACGTAGTCGCCGGGCTGGGCGATCTCCGACTCGTGACCGACGAACACCCAGGCACGGGCGAAGACCCGCTCCTTCTCGAGCTCGAAGATCTCGCGGTCATTGTAGACGTGCGCGGGGATCATCCCGCGCCGCACATCGGCGAGCATGCCGGTCTGGTCGGTCATCTGAATCAGTCTCCTCGGGCGGCCCATAGTCAATCGCCGTTTCCTGCCCCTCTGTTGACCAGAGGCGCGTTCTGCTCAGTAGACCACGCATGGGCTGGCGGGGCAAGCACACCCGCTCGTCGGCCGATAGCTCGGCGACAACGTGGCCGGGCCTTGAGCTCACGGTTCTCCTGCTTAAGCGCCTTCATCTTCGCCGCATCGCTGTGCTGACCCCCGGCAAGTAGCCCCCGTCGATGTCGGCCTGACGCACCCAGGACCGGACCGATTCGGTGTGCCGCACCCGAGCTGGGTTGCGACGCGCTGGATCGTGCGGTGCTCAGCGCCCAGCTCGGCACGCAGCGTCCTGACCATCCGCACTGCAGCGGCCTTCTCATCCGGGCCGCCTTCCCATCCGGGCTGTAGCGGCGCGTCGCGGGCTTCCCCGCGGTGGTGTCCTTCGGCCTGAATCCATCCTCGTTTCCAAACGATGGAGAACCCAGGATGCTTCATTGTCGCGTCAAGCCGCTGACGGCATGGCCTCGCGGCCAGGGTAAGCTGCGGCGAGCGTTCGGAAGATCTGCCGGCTGATGTAGCGCTTGAGCTCTCTTGGTCAAGTCGCTGCGGCAAGGAGCTGTTCGCCGCGGTGTCGCGAGGGGTCGTAGACGCTGTCGGTGGTCCAGCATGCCCAGATGACTCGGATCCATCCGCGGGCGAGGATCCGGACGGCGTGAGGATGTCGGGCGCCGCGCGCACGTGCTCGTTGGTAGGCGTCGGCCGCCCAGGACGAGGAGTGTCGGGAGTTGTCGGCGAAGCTGGTGATCGCGACGCGTGCAGGCTTGTTGGCGGTGTAGCGGAACCCGACGGTGCGGGACTTGCCCGAGGCGCGGGTGACGGGGGCGGCACCACACATGGCGGCGACCTGTTCGGGGTTGTCGCAACGCTCAAGCAGAGCCCCGATCTCCGCAATCAGTGCTGCCAGGCTGACCGTGGCAGCACGGGGAAGCGTCTGGAGCAAGGTCGTCTTGGGGCGAGCCGCGAGCGCGCTGGCGAGGTCGCGTTCCAGACGGGTGATCTCGGTGTTGAGCAGCCCAATCTGAGCGACCGAGCCATGGACGACTGATTCGAGGATCCTCGGTGCGAGCGGGCTCGCGCTGGCAGGAGCCGCCCGGAGCCGGCTGAGGAGCTCTGCCGGGGACTTGCCGCCGCGGTAGCTGTGTCGACGGCAGAACTGACCCATCCGGCGCTCGCCAAGCAGTGCTGCGGCCTGAGGTGTCGGATAGTCGCTCAAGAACGCGAGCGCGATCTGAGAGGTCAGCTTCTGGAAGACCACAGCGGCGCCGGGCCAGTGCTCGGCCAGGACAGCCCACAGCTGGTTGGACGCCGCGGTGCGCGCCTCGACCAGTGCCGTTCGTGCCCGCACCAACGCGGCGAGTTCACGAGTCGCCTGCTCAACGGGCTCGACCCGGCGCAGCCGATGGCCGTCGGTTCTGGCGTAGTCGGCGAGCATGAACGCGTCACCGAGATCTGACTTCGCACCGGCCAAGCCCCACCGTGGACGGGCGGCCTTGAAAGCGGCAGGCTCGACCATCCAGACCGGGTGACCAGCGCCTGCGATCAAGCCGACGACCAAGCCTTCTCCGCGTTCGATCGCGACCGGCACTTGCGCCACGTCGCCTCCCTCGACGAGCTCGGCAAGTTCGCAGAACAACTTCATGAGTTGGTCCTCGGTGTGCTGAACCAGCCATCTCTTGATAACCGCGCCCTGGTCATCGATGAGGCACACCGCGTGCACGGTCGAGCCCCAGTCCGATCCACAGAACATCTGTTGACCTCCCGGCCGGACATCGCCGCTGGAGCCGGGCCGACCGTCGGATCCTCATTGTTCGGCCCTCACCGGGGCTGCT
This sequence comes from Nocardioides sp. S5, assembly GCF_017310035.1. Classification (NCBI taxonomy): domain Bacteria; kingdom Bacillati; phylum Actinomycetota; class Actinomycetes; order Propionibacteriales; family Nocardioidaceae; genus Nocardioides; species Nocardioides sp. S5. The sequence goes on along the minus strand of NZ_CP022296.1, from coordinate 1,393,489 downwards.
CTCTCGCGCCGATCAGGGGACCCGGCAACGACGAGGGCGACCAGCTCAAACAGGCCATCGAGTGGCGAGACATCGAGGCCGTCCCTCGCCGTTCCCGACGAACAGACCAACCTGGCCTGCCGGGCCATACTCGTCCAATGAGGCAGCGGCCGATCTCCTTGCTGGTCTTGCCTTCGGCCAGCCGTCGCTCGATGTAGGCGCGGGTCGCAGGATCGATACGCAATCATGTCAGGAGTTCTGGGTTCATGCCGGACTGATTACCTCAACTCCTCCAACGACCGGCCGATACCCTGAGCGGCCACCTGGAGGGCCGCGACCAGGCGGGGGCGGTGCCGCTTGAGTGTGGGTACGACGACGCCGATGGCCGCGACCACTTCGCCGCCGGCTGCGCTGCGGTGTACGGGCACCGCGACTGAGCAGGCACCGAGGGTCATCTCCTCCTCGGTGATCGCGTAGCCGTCGCGGCGGACCCGCGCCAGTTGCCCGCACAGCAAGGAGCGCTGTGTGATGGTGTAAGGCGTCATCCGCGACAGGTCACCCAGCACCTGTTCTTGCATCCGCTCGGGTGCATGGGCCAGCAGCACTTTGCCGACACCGGTGGCGTGCAGCGGCAACCGCGATCCGGCCGTGCTGACCACCGGCACGGATGCGCGGCCGGAGAGCCGGTCGACGTATAGCGCCTGCGTGCGGTCCCGGACGGCGAGATGCACCGTCGCCAGCGTGGCGGCGTGCAGGTCGTTGAGGAACGGCGAGGCGATCTCACGGAGGCCAGACTGCAGCGGGGCTAGCAGGCCGAGGTCCCAGAGCCGACGGCCGATGACGTACTCCCCGGACGGCCGGCGCACGAGCATCCCCCCGCGCACCAGCTCGCCGGCCAGCCGGTACGCCGTGGGGGTGGGTAGATCGGCCCGTCGGGCCATGTCGCTCAAGGTTAGATGCCGGTGGGCGGTGTCAAAGGCGGACAGCAGCGCGAGCGCCCGGGAGACCACGGTGGCGCCGGGTGTGGAGGTGTTGCCTGCCATTTGATCCATGTCTTTCGCTCAGCGAAAGTTCAGTGTCGCTGGGAGAGGTGGGGCACGTCTACCTTGAGGACCGTGAGCACACCGCAGAGTCCCGACCTGGCGCCCCAGTCGGTCATCAGCGAGGAGATCGGGAAGATCCACGCGGATGCCCCGGCCGGCGAGACCCAGCCCATGATCGACTTCCCGCCGTACCGCAGTTCACTGCTGCGGCACCCCACCAAAGGCCTCCACCACGCCGACCCCGAGGGCATCGAGCTGATGGCACCGGTATTCGGCCATTCCGACGTCGACCCACTCGAGGCGGACCTCACGATCCAGGGCGGCGGCGACCCGATCGGCGAGCGGATGGTCGTCACGGGGCGCATCACCGACAGCGACGGTCGGCCGGTGCGCCACCAGCTCGTGGAGATCTGGCAGGCCAACGCCGCCGGTCGTTACGTCCACAAGCGTGACCAGCATCCCGCGCCACTCGACCCGCACTTCACGGGCACCGGCCGCTGCCTCACCGATGCCGACGGCTCCTACCACTTCACCACGATCAAGCCAGGTCCCTATCCGTGGCGCAACCATCACAACGCCTGGCGCCCCGCGCACATCCACTTCTCGCTTTTCGGCACCGAGTTCACCCAACGGATGATCACCCAGATGTACTTCCCCGGGGACCCGCTTTTCGCACTCGACCCGATCTACCAGTCGATCACCGACCAGGCGGCGCGCGACCGACTGGTGGCGGCCTACGACCACAACGTCACCTCACACGAGTTGGCGACCGGCTACCGCTGGGACATCGTGCTCACCGGCAGCCACGCCACCCCGCTGGAGCGAGAGGGTCACCACGATGCCTGAGCAGTTGCCCGCTACCCCGGGCCAGACCATCGGCCCCTTCTTCCACTACGCGCTGCCCTACGAGGGGGGCCACGAACTGGTGCCGGCCGCCACGCTGGGAGCGGTCCGCCTCCGCGGCACCGTGTACGACGGCAACGGGTCACCTCTGCCCGACGCGATGCTGGAGATCCGGCAGGCCGACCCGGGCGGGACCATCCCGCAGCTCGAGGGTTCGTGGCGCCGGGACCGCGATTTCACCGGATGGGGCCGCTGCGCCACCGACCCGGCTGGACGCTACTCCTTCACGACGCTCGAGCCCGGCGCCGTCGACGGAGGCGCGCCCTTCTTCGCGGTCGTGGTCTTCGCACGTGGTCTGCTCAACCGGCTCTTCACGCGGGCCTACCTGCCCGGTGAAGCGGTCGGGTCCGATCCCTTCCTGGCTGGGCTCTCCGCCGAGCAGCGCGAAACGCTGATGGTGGTCCGCGAGGACGACGGGAGTCTGCGCTTCGACGTCCACCTGCAGGGTGACCGGGAGACTCTCTTCCTGGCCTTTCCGGGGCACGCATGACGGGCTACTCCCTGCTGACCCCCGGCTCCCATCGCAGCGCCGGGGCCCTAGAAGACGCCGCGTTGGTCGGGGCGATGCTCCAGGTGGAGGTTGCCTGGCTGCGTGCGCTGGCTCGGGTCGGTGCCGTCGACGGCGACCTCGCCGGGCAGGTGGCGAAGGTCACGCAGGACTGGGAGGTCGACATGGCGGCGCTGGCCGCGGAGTCTGAGTCCGCCGGCAACGCCGTCGTCCCGCTGGTGAGACTTTTCCAGGAGGCCGTGGGCCAGGACGCCGCGCAGGTCGTGCACCGCGGGCTGACCAGCCAAGACGTTGTGGACACCGCGCTGGTGCTGTTGGCCCGCGACGCGCTGGTGCGGATGGGTGACGACCTCGCCGCCACCTCGCGCGCGCTCGCGGCGCTCGCCGGTCGGCACCGTTCGACGCTCATGGTCGGGCGCACGCTCACCCAGCACGCAGTGCCGATCACGTTCGGGCTGAAAGCCGCCCAGTGGCTCGCCGGTGTCCTCGATGCTGTGGCGCAGGTCGACGACGTTCTCGGGACGCTGCCGGTGCAGTGCGGTGGTGCGGCGGGAACCCTGGCCATGGTCGGCGAGCTCACCAACGAGCCACTCGCCGCAGCGCGGGCCTTCGCCGACGAGCTGGCCTTGGACTGGCCAGGTGTGCCGTGGCATACCAACCGTTCCGTGATCACCCGCATCGGCTCGGCCGTGGTGAGCACCTGCGACGCCCTCGGGGTGGTGGCCGCCGACGTCTCCACGCTGTCCCGGCCCGAGATCGGCGAGCTGCGCGAGGGCACGGTCGCAGGTCGTGGCGGCTCCTCGACCATGCCGCACAAGCGCAACCCGGTGCTCAGCGTGCTGATCCGCAGCGTCGCACTGCAGGCACCGCTGCTCGGTGCCCAGCTCCATCTCGCCGCGGCCCAGGCGGTCGACGAGCGACCGGACGGTGCCTGGCACTCCGAGTGGCCTGCGCTGGTCCGGCTGCTGGAGGCGGGCGTGACCGCGGCGTCTCAGGCCGCGGAGCTGACCGCCGGGCTGGAGGTCGACGGGAAACGGATGGGAGACCGTGTGGCTGCCGCCGCCGACGAACTTCTGTCCGAGCGGGGTGGCGGGGGGAAGCCCGCCGACTACCTCGGCTCGACCGACGCCTTCATCGACACCGTGCTCGCCCGCGTGCCCGAGGGAAGGGCTGCGCATGGCTGAGCCGGACCTGACCGCGACTCGCCTCGCCGGAGGACCTGAGTCACCTCGGCTGCTGGTCGTCGGCCCATCTCTTGGCACCTCGGTCGAGGCACTGTGGGAGGCGACAGCACGCCGCCTCGTCTATGACTTCGAGGTCGTCGGCTGGGACCTGCCTGGGCACGGCCGCAGCAAGCCGGCGACCGGGCCGTTCACGGTCGGCGAGCTGGCCGCGGCGGTGCGCCGCCTCGCCGCCGACGTCGCTGGCGACCGACCCGCGGCGTACGCCGGCGTTTCGCTGGGAGGCGCCGTCGCGCTGGAACTTGCCCTTGATCCCGGCGTGTTCACCGCAGTCGCTTGCATCGCGAGTGCGGCGAAGATCGGCGAGCCCTCTGCTTGGCATGAACGGGCCGCCCTGGTGCGCAAGGCCGGCACCTCCGTGATGGTCTCCGGCTCCTCCGAGCGCTGGTTCGCGCCCGGCTTCCTGATGCGCGACCCGGCCACCGGCACCCGGCTGCTCCTCTCGCTGGCCGACGCGGACAAGGACTCCTACGCCCTGGCCTGCGAGGCGCTCGCCGACTTCGACGTGCGGGACCGGCTCGCCGACGCCACGGTGCCGCTGCTCGTCGCCCCAGGCGACCAGGACGTCGTGATCTCCCCGCACACCGCCCGGGAGATCACCGCGGACCGTGCGCCGAACAGCTCGATGAACGTGTTCACCGGCTGTGGCCACCTGCCGCCGGCCGAGGACCCCGACGCGGTCGCCCGGGCCCTGAACGACTTTGCGACCGGAGGGAAACGATGAGCGACACCTACGACGACGGCATGCGGGTGCGCCGCGAGGTGCTCGGAGACGCGCACGTCGACCGCGCCGAGGCACACAAGACACCGTTCACCACCGACTTCCAGGAGCTGATCACCCGCTACGCGTGGGGCAGCGTCTGGACCCGCCCCGGCCTCGACCGGCGTACCCGCAGCGTCGCGGTGCTCACCGCGATGATCGCGCTCGGCCACTGGGAGGAGTTCGCCATGCACGTGCGCGCCGCGCGCACCAACGGGCTGACTCCTGAGCAGATCGCCGAGGTCATCATCCAAGCAGGCATCTACTGCGGCGTGCCTGCCGCCAACCACGCCTTCGCCGTCGCACAAGGGACGCTCGACTCCCTGGAGACCCCTGATGAATGACGCGTTCGTGTACGACGCTGTCCGCACCCCCTTCGGCAGGTACGGCGGGGCGCTTGCGGCGGTGCGCCCCGACGACTTGGCAGCCCTGGTGATCCGCACGCTCGTGGAGCGGACCGGTCTCGAGGGGGGCCAGGTCGACGAGGTCGTGTTCGGCAACGCCAACGGGGCCGGCGAGGACAACCGCAACGTCGCCCGGATGGCCGGTCTGCTCGCCGGGCTGCCCCCCTCGGTTCCCGCCTCGACGGTGAACCGGCTGTGCGGCTCCAGCCTGGACGCCACCATCGCCGGCGCCCGCCAGCTCACGCTCGGGGAGTCCGACGTGGTGCTGGTCGGTGGTGTCGAGTCGATGTCCCGCGCCCCGTGGGTGCTGCCCAAGCCCGAGCGGCCCTACCCGGCGGGCAACGCGGAGCTGGTCTCGACCGCGCTGGGGTGGCGGCTGGTCAACGCGGCGATGCCGACGGAGTGGACGGTCTCACTCGGTGAGGCCACCGAACAGCTCCGAGAGCGCGAGGGCGTGGCCCGCGAGGACCAGGACGAGTTCGCGCTCCGCTCGCACCAGGCTGCGGCGAAGGCGTGGGACAGCGGCTTCTACGACCAGCTGGTCGTGGCCGTCCCCGGCGTGGACCTCCCGCGTGACGAGTCGATCCGCCCCGACTCCACGCTGGACAAGCTCGCCGGATTGAAGCCGGTCTTCCGCAAAGATGGGACGGTCACCGCAGGCAACGCCTCACCCCTCAACGACGGGGCGTCCGCCGCACTCCTCGGCAGCGCCAACGCCGCCCGGCAGATCGGCACCGAGCCGCTGGCGCGAATCGCAGCCTGGGGTGCGTTCGCTAACGAGCCACAGTTCTTCGGCTTTGCGCCGGTAGAAGCGGCGAACATCGCCCTGCGCCGCGCCGGCATCACCTGGCACGACGTCGCAGCAGTCGAGCTCAACGAGGCCTTCGCCGCCCAGTCGCTGGTTTGCATCCGTGCCTGGGACATCGACCCCCACATCATCAATCGGCACGGCGGCGCCATCTCGATCGGCCACCCCCTCGGCGCGTCCGGCACCCGGATCCTCGGCACCCTGGCCCGCTCGCTCGAGTCCACCGGCGAACGCTGGGGCGTAGCCGCGATCTGCATCGGCGTGGGCCAGGGCCTGGCCGTCGTCCTAGAGAGCACCCGGGGAGCCGTCGCGTGAGCGAGACCCAGTTCGTCGAGACCGCCAAGGAGGCGGTCGCCGACATCGCCGCCGGAGCCACCGTGATGATCAGCGGCTTCGGCACCGCCGGTCAGCCGGTGGAGCTGATCGAGGCACTGATCGAGTCCGGGGCCAAGGACCTCACCGTGGTCAACAACAACGCCGGCAACGGCGACCGCGGCCTCGCTGCGCTCATCCGCGAGGGTCGGGTCGGCAAGATCATCTGCTCCTTCCCCCGGCAGTCCGACTCCCACCACTTCGACGAGAAGTACCGCACCGGGAAGATCGAACTCGAGCTCGTCGCGCAGGGCAACCTCGCCGAACGGATCCGCGCTGCAGGTGCCGGCATCGGCGCCTTCTTCACACCCACCGGCTACAACACGCCGCTGGCCGAGGGCAAGGAGGTCCGCGAGATCGACGGCCGCCACTACGTGCTGGAATACCCGATCCACGCAGACGTCGCACTAATCAAGGCCTACGCCGCCGACCGGCTCGGCAACCTCGTCTACCGCAAGACCGCCCGCAACTTCGGGCCAATAATGGCCGCCGCCGCGAAGACCACGGTCGTACAGGTGCACGAGATCCGCTCTCTCGGCGGCATCGACCCCGAACATGTGGTGACCCCGTCCATCTACGTCGACCGCGTGATCGAGGTGCCGTCCGAGCGCCCGACGATCCCGAGGAGGGTCAGTGAGCAACACTGAGGAACTTATGGGCTCCGACCAGCTCGCCGCGATCGTCGCTCAAGACATCCCACCGGGTTCGTTCGTGAACCTCGGCATCGGCCAGCCCACCAAGGTCTCCAACCACCTCGACCCCACAGCCGGCGTCATCCTGCACACCGAGAACGGCATGCTCGGCATGGGTCCCGAGGCGCACGGCGACGAGGTCGACCTTGACCTCATCAACGCCGGCAAGGTCCCGGTCACCGAACTGCCTGGTGCGTCGTACCTCCACCACGCCGACTCGTTCGCGATGATGCGCGGCGGCCACCTCGACTACTGCGTGCTCGGAGCCTTCCAGGTCTCCACCACCGGCGACCTAGCCAACTGGCACACCGGCAAGCCCGACGCCATCCCGGCCGTGGGCGGAGCGATGGACCTCGCCATCGGCGCCAAGCACACGTTCGTGATGATGAGCCTGCTCACCCGGGACGGAAGGTCCAAGCTGGTGCCCGAGTGCACTATGCCGCTGACCGGCGTCGGCTGCGTGAGCCGTGTCTACACTGACCACGGGGTGTTCCTCCTCGAGCCGCAGGGCGTGGCCGTGCGCGAACTCTTCGGCATTGCCTTCTCCGATCTCCAGGAGCTCGTCGAGGTCCCCCTCACCGACAGGACGGACACCTGATGGCACTCACCCGGACCCAGGTCAGCATCGTCGCCGGCGGGCCCGCAGGCCTGATGCTCTCGCATCTTCTGCACCGCGCCGGCATCGACTCGGTCGTCGCGCCCCCCGCGCCCTGGGCCGCTCTCCAATTCGCGCCATGACCGCCAACCACGATCACGACATCATCCGCACCGCCATCAAGTCCAGGAACGGCGACATCACACGGGTCGCCGTGGAGTCACACATCATGAGCACCGTTGCGCTGTTCGCGGACACCCTCGACGAACCGGCCTAGCAGTGCAGGAGACACTAGCACCCGGTCCGGAGACCGTACTCGGAAAGATGATGAAGGTACTGCTGGCCTTCACCGTGGAGGACACGGTGCTCGGCTTCGCCGACCTGCAGCTCCGCACGGGCCTGGCGAAGGCGACGTTGCACCGCCTGTTGGGCGACCTAGTCGGTGCGCGCCTCCTCGAACGCGTCGAGGGTAGGTACCGCCTCTCCCGGCTGGTCTTCGAGCTGGGCATGCGCGCCTCTGTCGAACGAAACCTGCTGGAAGTGGCCACACCCTTCCTCGAGGAGCTCTACGAACGCACCCACGAGACGGTCCACCTCGGGGTGCGGGAGGGCCACGAGGTCGTCTACGTCGCGAAGATGGGAGGCCATCGCCAAGCCGCAGCGCCCTCCCGGCTCGGGGGACGAATGCCCATGCACGCGACTGCCATCGGCAAGGCCCTCCTCGCGTGGTCCCCGCCGGAGGTAAGAGAGGCGGTGCTGGGGACGCGCCTCCAGCGGTGCTCTCCACGGACTGTCGTCAACCGGACCGTGCTCCGAGGACAGCTCGACGAGGTGATGGCCACGGGTGTCGCCTTCGAGTACGAGGAATCGGCCGTGGGCATCATCTGCGTCGCCGCACCCATCCTCGACGAGAACGACCAGGCCTTAGCCGGCATCAGCGTCACCGGACCCGTCGGGCGTTTCCAACCCGCGCGCCATGCCAGCGCCGTCCACGCAGCCGCAGCCGGGATCGCCGCAACCCTCGCCCGCAGATCCACACTGCGCTGAGCTTACGGGCACTACGCGTCGCGACCTTCGGCGGGTTCCCCGGCTCTGTTGCCGCAAGGAGGGCCGAGTTCTTGTGACCGGAACTCGGGCCTTGGTCCTGCGGATGCGCTGCCCCAACCATATGGAGATGAGCCACTCCACGCGCGCCGTCACCCCGACGGCCATCGACGAAGCAGCCAGGCGGCTCGCAGCGGCGGCCAGCACTGGCACGCCATGCGATCCGGTGCGCGACCTGATCGGCCGCGACGACGTCGCCTCCGCGTATGCCGTGCAGGGACGAGGCATCGGCGCCCGTGTCGACGCGGGGCTGACCATCGTGGGCCGCAAGATCGGACTGACCTCGCCGGCGGTGCAGGAGCAGCTCGGCGTCGACCAACCCGACTTCGGGGTGCTCCTCGACGACATGGCGTACACCGACGGCGATGTCGTGCCGATCGGCCGGTTCCTGCAGCCGCGGGTGGAGGCGGAGGTCGCCTTCGTCCTCAGGCACGACTTGGCCGACGGCGCGCTCGACGTCGACCAGGTCCGCGACGCCGTCGCCTACGCGGTGGCGGCGCTCGAGATCTGCGACAGCCGGGTCGCCGGCTGGGACATCACCTACACCGACACCGTCGCCGACAACGCCTCCGCGGGCGCCTACGTGCTCGGAACCGGGCACCACTCCCTTGAGCAGGTCGAGCCCCGGGAGGTCGCGATGTCGATGACGGTCACGGGCCAGGAGGTCTCCGTCGGCACCGGCGCCGCGTGCCTGGGCGACCCGCTGCTGGCCGTCCAGTGGCTGGCCCGTCGGGCCCGCGACCTGGGCGAGCCGCTCCGCGCGGGCCAGGTCATCCTCTCCGGCGCGCTGGGCCCGATGCGGCCGGTCACCCCCGGAGCCACGGTCGCCGCATCCATCACGGGCCTCGGCACCGTGTCGTGCACGTTCACCCAGGAGAAAGCATGAGCAAGGCTAAGGTCGCCATCATCGGCTCAGGCAACATCGGCACCGACCTGATGATTAAGGTGCTCCGCAACGCCCGGCACCTCGAGATGGGGGCGATGGTCGGTATCGACCCGGGGTCGGACGGGCTGGCCCGGGCCGGCCGGATGGGCGTGCAGACCACCCACAAGGGAGTGGACGGGCTGATGGCGCTGCCCGACTTCCACGAGATCGACATCATCTTCGACGCCACCTCGGCCAAGGCGCACGAGGCCAACTCGGCCAAGCTCGAGCCGCTCGGCAAGAGGATGATCGACCTCACGCCCGCTGCCATCGGGCCCTATGTCGTGCCTGCCGTCAACCTCGAGGACCACCTCGACGCCCCCAACGTCAACATGGTCACCTGCGGCGGCCAGGCCACCATCCCCATCGTCGCTGCGGTCGCCCGCGTCGTACCCGTCGCCTACGCCGAGATCGTCGCCTCCATCGCGAGCAAGTCGGCCGGCCCCGGCACCCGGGCCAACATCGACGAGTTCACCGAGACCACCGCGGCCGCGATCATCCAGGTCGGCGGAGCCGAGCGGGGCAAGGCGATCATCATCCTCAACCCCGCCGAGCCGCCCCTGATCATGCGCGACACCGTCTTCGCGCTGGTCCACGCCCCCGACCCCGTGGTCCACGAGGAGATCGCCAGGTCGGTGGAGAAGATGGTCGCCGACGTGGCGGCCTACGTGCCCGGCTACCGCCTCAAGCAGCAGGTCCAGATCAACGAGATCCCGGGCGACCAGCCCGTGGAGACCCTGATCGCCGAAGGCACCGCACGCCCGACGCACCAGGTGTCGGTGTTCCTCGAGGTCGAGGGCGCCGCCCACTACCTCCCGGCGTACGCCGGCAACCTCGACATCATGACCTCCGCTGCTCTGCAGGTGGCCGAGCGGATCGCAGCCCGAAAGGCCACGGCGTGAGCACCCCGATCTTCGTCCAGGACGTCACCCTCCGCGACGGCATGCACGCCGTGCGGCATCGGATCACCCCCGAGGACGTGCAGCGCATCGTCGTCGCCCTCGACGAGGCCGGTGTCGACGCCATCGAGGTCGCCCACGGTGACGGGCTCGCGGGCTCGTCGCTCAACTACGGTCCCGGCAGCCACACGGACTGGGAGTGGATCGAAGCCGCCGCGTCGGTGCTGAAGAACGCCCGGCTCACCACCCTGCTGCTGCCCGGCGTCGGCACCATCCACGAGCTGAAGCGGGCCTACGAGCTCGGGGTGCGGTCGGTCCGCGTCGCGACGCACTGCACCGAGGCCGACGTCGCCGCCCAGCACATCGCCGCCGCCCGCGAGCTCGGCATGGACGTCTCCGGCTTCCTGATGCTCTCCCACATGGCCCCGCCCGAGGAGCTGGCCCGACAGGCCAAGCTCATGGAGTCCTACGGCGCGCACTGCGTCTACGTCACCGACTCCGGCGGGCGGCTCACCATGAACGACGTCGCCGCCCGAGTGAAGGCCTACCGCGACGTCCTCGACCCCAGTACCGAGATCGGGATCCACGCCCACGAGAACCTCTCGCTCTCGGTCGCCAACAGCGTCGTCGCCGTCGAGAACGGCGCCTACCGCGTCGACGCCTCCCTGGCCGGCCACGGCGCCGGGGCCGGCAACTGCCCCATCGAGCCGTTCGTCGCCGTCGCCGAGATCATGGACTTCAAGCACGGCTGCGACCTCTTCAAGCTGCAGGACGCCGCCGACGACATCGTCCGCCCGCTGCAGGACCGCCCCGTCCGGGTCGACCGCGAGACCCTCACGCTCGGGTACGCCGGCGTGTACTCGTCCTTCCTTCGCCACGCCGAGGTCGCCTCGCAGCGATACGGCGTGGACGTGCGCGAACTGCTGATGGAGTGCGGCCGTCGGCGTCTCGTCGGTGGCCAGGAGGACATGATCTACGACATCGCCCTCACCCTCGCGGGACAGCGAGAGAGGCAGAGCGCTTGACCACAGCGTCCTGGACGCTGCCCTAGTTTCGCGCGGCGAGTCAAGAAGAACAAGCGGCGCGGTGAAGTTGCCGGGCACGCCTGGTGACGTCCGGTTGTGGTCGCGCCGAGGAGCGGCGGCGAGGAAGGGGTCGGTCTGGTCGCCTGGTCCCTCGGCAGTGGTGCCGACGTCGTCGTTGGTGTCGGTCTCGAGCTGACGCAGTCGACGTACCGTCGCCTGGTCGAGTCCGGTCAGCCGCACATACGGGATTCACAACGTCTCATACGACGGTGTGTCGCTCCTGCTGAATGAGACCTCCCTGCCTAGTGTCATCTGGGACAGGGAGGTCTCATCCTTTCTTCCCCACCGAGATCTCGGTCCATCAGCTGACGCGGTGGAGGTGGGGAAGCGGTGCTCAGGGCCCGGGTCGATCGCCGCGCCATTCAGTTCCTGGATGTTGCGCATCGGTTGGTCGCCGGCGACGTGCTCGAGACCTCTCGACTCTCGGGGCGTGCCCGATGGTCTGCCGGTCTATCTCGAGGACGATGGCTCGATGGCCGGCACTCGGCGCCTCAACGAGTACCTGCTCGCAGCCCATCGCGACGGCCGCATCAAGCTCGCCAGCATCGCGAAGATGCATTCCTACCACCTTGCCCGGTGCCTCCAGTTCGTGCGGGCCCGACGAGCCCAGCAGGCGGCACACCGCCAGGGCATGGCCGTCGACGAGTGGGTGACGCTGCACGGCGAGCCCTCCACATGCCTCGCCCAGACCACCCGCGACGATTTCCGCGCCTACAGCGAGCACCGCCGGGCCACCGTGAAGCACAACTCCTGGAACACCGAAGAGTCATCGATCGCCGGCTTTTTCAGCTACGCCGCGGACGTCGGCTGGATCGAGCGCGACCCGCGCCCGCTATAGGGCCGCAACCGGCGCGACACCCTGCGATCCCGCGTCGCCCACCACCGCAACGTCAAGTTCCTCACTGAGCGCCAGTTGCGGGCGTTCCTCGAGCACGGACTACGAGGTGACCCATCTCTTCCGGTGGCGCCGACCTACCCGGACCGCGACTACTGCTACGGCCTCACCCTCGTGAGCACCGGGATGCGCCGAGCTGAAGGTGCCGCCCTCCTCGACGTTCAGCTCCTCTCACCGCATGCCTTCCCGCCCGGTGGCGTGATCGAGTTCGTCATCACCGGCAAGGGCGAGCCTCCTCGCACCGTCTACATCACACGCGAGCTGGCAACCCAGGTCGAGCTGTATCGGATCGGGGAACGCGCCCGCCTTGTCGAGGCTGCCCAGCTGGCAGACAACACAGATCTCGTGCCAACCGCGGTCGAGGAGCTGCTCCGCTACGACTCCCCGGTCCAAGGCCTTGCGCGCACCCTGACCCGACAAGTTGATCTGCACAGTCAACGCATGAGGGCCGACGACACCGTGCTGCTGCTCTTCGGCTCGGCCAACCGAGACGACCACGCGTTTCCGACGCCGACCATTTCGACATCAACCGTCGCCCCGAACGACAGGTCGCGTTCGGACGCGGCATCCACTTCTGCCTCGGCGCATCCCTGGCCCGCCTCGAAGCACGCGTCGCTCTGCAGGCGCTCTTAGCCCGCCATCACGACTGGGACGTCGACCTCGACTCAGCGGTCCGACTGCGCTCCGGCCCGATCCGCGGCTACTCCTCGCTGCCGGTGCATTAGGCCAGGCTCACCGCCTCATATTCAGGGAAGGAGCAGCTATGAAGGAAGGACCGAAGCCGAGCCGCGCCGGCGTCCTCCACGAGGTGATCGAGGAGATCCTTGTCCGGAAGGACGGGCAGATCCCCACCGACATCGAAGGCACCGACGTATTCCTCGACGGCATCGAAGACCTCGCGAACGCTCTTCTGCTTCGATGGCACACCCGCCTGGTGGCATCGCTGGAACGGGGACTCGCCGACGAACCCGAGGACCGTGAAGAGGCCGTTATCGAGGCATGGCGGCACGCCACCTGGATTTACTGGGGCGTGCGGAAGGTCATCGACGACCTTGCGGACCACCCGCCCACCGAAGAAGTTGCTCACGCCGTCCGCGCGACCGCATGCAACGACTGGGCCGCCATGGCCGTCGCAGCCGGGCTGGCCAGTGCCTTCGATGAACCAGCAGTTCGAGTCGGCCACCGTCTCGAGCTCGAAGCGCGACGACGCAACCTCGTAGAGCACAGCACGGCCCGCATGCCTCGGCCGCGAACCGTGCTCGGCAGTTCAAGGCGTTGCTCACCGGTTGAGCGGGCCCCGCAAAGGGTCGGCTCTATTTCCCGCCCCTGAACGGATGCCGGCCGCTGCGCACTTCGGTGCTGGTTCATGAGGGCAACGTGGCTCATCACAGATGACGGTGTAGCGGCTGAGGTAGGGGCGGTGGCCAGGTAGACGTCGAGGCCTCCCGATGATGGAAGTTCTGACGCTCGCCATCTGGAAGACCTCGACTTGTCTGACGCTACCTTCGCTTGCCCTGATCTGACCAAGTTTTGCCGGCTCGATGAGCTCGGCCTTGAGGTCACCGGCCAACGCCTTGACGCCCATCGTGCTGTCCTCGCCTGCCGGATCCTCGAACCGGATCAGTGGTGTCGTCGTTGCGGCTGCGAGGGCGTGCCGCGCGACACCGTGACCCGAGAACTTGCACACGAGCCGTTGGGCTGGCGGCCGACGACGTTGCTGGTCACGGTCTGTCGCTACCGTTGCACCGGTTGTCGACATGTGTGGCGCCAGGACGCGACCAGAGCGGCCGAGCCGCGAGCGAAGCTGTCGCGTCGTGGGCTGCGGTGGGCGCTGGAAGCCATCGTGCGCCAGCACCTGACGGTGGCCCGGGTTGCCGAGGGTCTCGGGGTCGCGTGGAACACCGCGAATGACGCGGTCCTCGCCGAAGGCACGCGCGTGCTGATCGACGACCCTGCCCGACTCGAGGGCGTCACCGCGATCGGCGTGGACGAGCACGTGTGGAGGCACACCAGGCGTGGCGACAAATACGTCACCGTGATCATCGACCTCACTGGCATCCGTGACGGCACCGGCCCAGCACGGCTGCTCGAAATGGTCGAGGGCCGGTCCAAGCAGGCGTTCAAGACCTGGCTCGCCGGACGTGAGCAGTCTTGGCGCGACGCCGTAGAGGTGGTCGCGATGGACGGGTTCACCGGCTTCAAGACCGCCACTACCGAGGAACTCCCCGACGCGGTCGCGGTGATGGACCCGTTCCACGTCGTGCGGCTGGCCGGCGACGCGCTGGACCGCTGCCGACGTCGGGTCCAACTAGCCATCCACGGAAACCGCGGCCGTAAGGACGACCCCCTCTACCGCGCGCGCCGGACCCTACACACCGGCGCAGGCCTGCTCACCGACAAGCAGAAGGCGCGCCTGGAGACCCTGTTCGCGACCGATGATCACGCTGAAGTCGAGGTGACCTGGTGGATCTATCAGCGGATGGTCGCGGCCTACCGTCAACCTGACCGCGCCAAGGGCCGCGAGCTGATGTGCAAGCTGATCGAGTCGATCAGCCACGGCGTCCCGGCCGCACTGAGCGAGCTCGTCACGCTAGGGCGGACCCTGAAGAAGCGAGCCGACGACGTGCTCGCCTACTTCGACCGGCCCGGCACATCCAACGGCCCGACCGAAGCGATCAACGGCAGGCTCGAACACCTCCGCGGCTCAGCGCTCGGGTTCCGCAACCTCACCAACTACATCGCTAGATCGCTGCTCGAGTCCGGCGGTTTCAGACCTCGGCTACACCCTCAATTGTGAAGAGCCGGCAAGGGTCTTCCCAGATGACGGTGTAGGTCGGCCGGGCGCGTCGGTCCGCAGATAGACGTCGAGGTCTCCCGACGACGGAGGTTCCTACGCCATCCATCCGAAAGACCTCGACGTGTTCGACGCTACCCCGCCGGCCGGCTTCGGCCGCCCTGACCTGACCGCCTTCGCTCGACTCGACGGCCTCGGTCTGAGCGTGACCGGGCAACGACTTGAACCGGATCGTGCGGTCCTCGCGTGCCGCGTGGTGGAACCAGATCAGTGGTGCCGACGGTGCGGCAGCGAAGGCGCTGCTCGTGACACCGTGATCCGGCGGTTGGCCCACGAGCCGCTGGGCTGGCGACCGACCGTGCTGGAAGTTGTAGTGCGCCGCTACCGCTGTGCCGACTGCGGACACGTGTGGCGCCAAGACACCAGCGCCGCGGCGGAGCCACGCGCGAAGCTCTCGCGCACCGGGCTGCGGTGGGCGCTGGAAGGGATCGTGGTCGCACACCTCACCGTCGCCCGTGTCGCCGAGGGACTCGGGGTCGCGTGGGACACCGCCAACAACGCGGTCCTGGCCGAAGGCAAGCGGCTGCTGATCAACGACCCCACGCGGTTCGAGGGCGTGAAGGTCATTGGCGTCGATGAGCACGTCTGGCGCCACACCAGGCGTGGCGACAAGTACGTCACCGTGATCATCGACCTCACCCCGGTCCGCGATGGCGCCGGCCCAGCAAGGCTGCTGGACATGGTCGAGGGCCGGTCGAAGGCGGCGTTCAAGACCTGGCTCGCCGACCGCGACGACGCCTTCCGTGACGCGGTCGAGGTGGTCGCGATGGACGGCTTCACCGGGTTCAAGACCGCCGCTGCAGAGGAGATCCCGGACGCGGTCACGGTGATGGATCCCTTCCACGTCGTGCGCTTGGCCGGTGACGCCCTCGACAGGTGCCGGCGCCGGGTCCAACTCGCGATCCACGGGCACCGTGGGTTCAGGGACGACCCGCTCTACAAGTCGCGGCCCACGCTGCACACCGGCGCGGACCTGCTCACCGACAAGCAGAGCGACAGGCTACGCGCGCTGTTCGTTGATGACGCTCACGTCGAGGTCGAGGCGACCTGGGGTGTCTACCAGCGCATGATCGCCGCCTATCGCCACGAGGACCGGCAACGTGGCCGCGAGCTCACGGAGAAGCTGATCACCGACCTCAGCGCCGGCGTCCCCAAGGTGCTCACCGAGCTCACCACCCTGGGCCGGACCCTGAAGAAGCGAGCCGCTGACGTGCTCGCCTACTTCGAACGACCCGGCACCAGCAACGGGCCGACCGAGGCGCTCAACGGACGGCTCGAACACCTGCGCGGCTCCGCACTCGGGTTCCGCAACCTGACCAACTACATCGCCCGAAGCCTGCTCGAGACCGGCGGCTTCAGACCCCAACTTCTACACCCCCGATTGGGATGAGCCGGTTAAGTCTGGTGTGATGCGCCGGCGTCGCGGAGCGCACCGAGCTGCTCGGGCCACTCGGCGTCGCTGTGGACCAGGAATCGGGTGCAACGGTCGGCGGCGCTGATCGAGGACCCGGCTGGGGTCGACGTGGGTGAGCTCTTGGCCGATCGAGAAGGCCCAGTGGCTCTCGCCGTCGGCCGCCGCCCCGATGTAGTCGAGGACCTTGCCGGCGCCGACCTCGCTGACCAGCCCGGTCACGTGAAGGTCGCCGGGCTCGATGGTGCAGCCGAGCCGCACCCGGGCCAGCCGGTCGGCCTCCAGCTCGTACTGCGTGCCGATCACGCGAGACCTCCCCGCAGCAGGTCGAGGTCGAGTTCATGCATGACGTCGATGCGCTTGCTGGGGTCGCACGCGGCAGGTGCCGGCACGACCAGGCGGCGCAACTGGCGCTCGGTGACACTCTGCTGCTGCGGCTCGGGGGTGTCGTCGTGCTCGTCCATCGTCGGGTCCTCCTCAGCGGCCGGGAGCGGGCCGGTCGGTGGCAGGTTGAGCCCGTGGGGCGTCCCGCTGGCTGTGGTGGCCGGGTGGCTTCGGAACGAACGACTCGTCGAGCTCGGTGACGACCTCGCGCATCTGCGCCTGGTGGCGCTCCCACTCCCGGGGATGCAGGCCGTTCTGCAGCGCCGAAGCGACGATGGCGGCCATGGAGTAGGGCCGGTCGGCCGGCACCTCGTCGAGTGCGCACCAGGCACGTGCCCCGTCGCCGCGCAGCCAGCTGGCGAAGCCGAGCATCGAGGCCGGCGCCGCGCGCACATCGTCCGGCGCACGCCGCGTGAGGTCAGTCCACAGGGTGACGTGGGAGGCAGTGTTCTGGGTGCTCATGTCCTCCCAGAGCGCGTCTCGGGTGCTGACGGTCTCCAGGGCCACGAGCATCCGAGCGCCGTCGACGTCGGAGACGCGGTTGCCGTCTGCGTGGAACTGCTCGAGTCGGTCCAGGGCCCACTCGCGCTCGCCGCTGGGGCTGCGCGTGACTGCCGCGGCCCGCGCCTCAGGGAGGACCTGGGCGAGCAGCTCACGGTCTCCGACCAGGGACGCTGCCAGGGAGGCCCGATTAGCGGCGGGCTGGACAGCGCCGGTCAGAACGGTCTTCGCGGCGATCCGCTCGGCGGCCGCCTGGGTCTGCAGGCCGGTGGCGCCGGTGTTGAACTCGCGCCAGCGCTCGCCGTCGGCCCACAATCTCAGGTGCGTGGTGATGCCGACGGTGTCCAGGTGGGTGGACAGGTGCTGGCTGGCCAGCTCGGCGTTGCGGCGGTCCTCGGTGATGCACACGATGTCGACTCGCGCGCCGGGTTGGGCGTGCCGTCCGTAGACGCCTCCGATCGCGTCCCAGACCTCCTCCCGGTCCCGCGCCGTCTTGGGCAGGTCGACGCGGCTGATCGGGAGACCTGGCCCGAAGGGGACCAGGATGATCGACTCCTCGGGCTTGAACCCGAGGACGTGGGGCACTGCGGCGAGCAGTTCGTCCGGGGACTGAACGACGAGGTCCATCGGGCCCGACCCCGCCCTCAGCCGGCCTGCGACGCGGCGCGCTCGGCACGCTCGATCCGGGCGGAGACGTACCTGAGCGAGATGCCGACCTCGCCGAAGCGGTTGTCGACGACCACGACGTTCTTGGTGCGCTTCTCGCCGGTCTCCTTGGCCGGCCAGCTCTCGGTGCGCTCGAGGCCATGCACGAAGATCGGGTCCCCGGAGCCGCAGCTGTCGTGGACGTGGGTGGCGGCGGATCCGTAGACCTTGACGTTGTGCGGCATGGGCTCGTCGTTGACCCACTCCCCCTCGTCGTTCTGGACCCGGCGGTTCACCAGGACCCGGCAGCTCACGAACGGCTTGCCCTCGCGGGTGTAGAGCAACTCCGGGTCCTCGACGAGGTTGCCGGCGAAGGTGACGGTGGTTGACATTGCTTCCTCCTAGGTGACTGCGAGACGTTGCGGATCGGTCCCGCAGTCACCTAGGTCGGAACGGTCCCCGGCAGCGATCACCTCGGCGGAAATCACTTCGGCGGCGGTCGGGGTCGGCCGCTCTCAGCAGGGCACTAGGTAGTCGAAGCGGTACTTGAAGACCACGACGCGGATGCCCATGTAGGTCGTGCGCTTGACGCCGGACAGGTGGTAGTCCCCGACCCTGCACTCCGAGCTGCTGAGGTGGCTGTTGAGTCGCCCCTGCCGGTTCTTGAGCGCACGGTAGGCCTTGGTCGACCAGCCCCGCTTGACCATGCAGCCGCGGAACGTGTGTCGCATCCCGGAGTGGTCGTAGGAGGTGTCGAAGACGCTGTCCGCGGTCCAGATGACCATGCGGCAGCCCATGTCCTCGACGGGTTCGGCCGCGGCCGCCGGTGCGGCCGGCGCCAGCAACAGCGCCGACGCCAGAATCCCGAGGACGGTGAGCAATGCGGCCCTGGCAGCTGCGCCGCGGTGCCCGCGGTTGGGTGGTGTCGACATGCGCTCGTCCTAGGCTCAGGCAGGACGCGTACCGTTCCGCAGTCACCTAGGTGGACCAGAGGCCCGGGGCGATCAGTGCCGGCGCACGTGGCCCGAGGACCCCGGGCAGCAGAAGGCCCCGATCCGGCTCTCGGGTACCGGATCGGGGCGCGAGCCGCGGCCGCCGACACAACGGACCGCTTTCGACAAGATTGGCCCGACCGACCGACCGGCCGAGCTCGAGCGACCCGAGCCGACCCGAGGTCAGCTGAAGTGTGCCGGCCGGCGCCGCGGCGGTCGGTTGCTGAGCTTCTGCGGAGGCGGGGGCAGTTCGCGGCCCAGGCGTCGGCGTGCTTCGTGGGCGGCCGCGATGACCGCCTCCAGGGCGAAAGCCGAGCGACCGATGGCGCGCCCGAGCTCCTGGCGGTCGGTGACGATCGCGTCCTCGACCGCCTCGATCGTCGAGGCGGGCAGGTCGTGCTTCTTGCTGAAGCTCTTCCGCGTGCTCACCTGCGCGCGGTGGCGTTCGGCGACCGCAGCAAGGTCGGCGCGCTGCTGAGGCGCTCGGCGGGCATGCAGCTCGAGCGCCTGAGCGAGCCACCCGACGAAGGCACCTGGTGAGTCTGGGTCGGTGTCCAGGTCCGCGATGTACGCCGATCGGGCGAGGTCCCACACCCCGGGCTTCCAGTAGATCCCGACCGGGATCGTGGTCTGGCTCGTCACCTCGTCACTCCCCTGGTCTCGTCCGCCGGCGCCCGGCTGCTACGGCTAACACCAACGCCGCTGCATTCCCGGCCGGGGCCCTGCGCAACTGTTCTCACCGTCCCGCGTTTCCTTCCGCTTTCAAGCTCCGAGGGGCGCAGCCGCGCCGCGACGCCGCAGCCGAGGCCGCGCCTACGCGGGCGGGTTATCCCCACCATCGGAGACGCGCCCACCTCTCCACAGGTCCGGCCCGAGGGCGGGTAGGCGTCGGCTCCCACTGGCAGGCTTAGCCCTGTCAGTTCTTTCTATTCTACTCACGGAGGACAGCCGCATGACCGACACCATCCAGACCCCCATCGACACCCCCGCTGGCGAGGCCACCGAGGCCGAGGAGTTCCTGCACCTGGACCCCGCCGACATCATCATCGGCAGCAACGTCCGCACCGACCTGCGCGCCGACCACAAAGAGTTCCGCAAGTCGATCAAGGAGCGCGGCGTGCTGGAGGCCGTGACTGTCTACCGCAACGAGGACGGGCAGTACGTCCTGCTGCGCGGCCAGCGCCGCACCGTCACCGCCGCCGAGGTCGGCACCCCAACCGGGCTCATCCCAGCCCGCGTCGTCCCCTTGCCCGACGACGCCGACCGCATCGGGGACCAGATGGTCGAGAACATCCACCGCGCCGGGATGCGCGAGACCGAGATCGTTGCGGGCGTCGAGCAGTTGGCCCTGATCGGTGTGAGCGCCGCGCAGATCGCCAAGCGGACCTCCATCGACCGCCCGACCGTGAACGCCGCCCTGGCGGTCTCCAAGGCCGACCAGACCCGCAACCGGCTGGAGTCTGGCGACCTGACTCTCCAAGAGGCCGCGATCTTCGCCGAGTTCGAGCACGACCCCGACGCCGCCGAGCGCCTGGAGCGTGCACGGACCACCCGCTGGGGCGACTCGATCGAGCATGTCGCCCAGAAGCTGCGCGACGAAGCCGCCGAGCGCGAGGCGTACGCCGCCGAGGTCGAGCGGCTGCGGGCCGAGGGACTGCCAGTGTTGTCCGCGCAGGAGGCCGACGAGGCGGACGGGTCGCTGGTGCTGGAGGACATGCGCACCCCCGAGGGCGAGCCGGTGCCGATCGAGGAGTGGCCGAACCTTTCCGGCGTCGCGGTGATCGTCACCGAGGACTGGGAGTACCCCGAGCCGGAGGCCACCGAGGGCGAGGATGACGGCGACGACGACGAGTACGCCGAGCCGGTGAAGGTCTACCGGCTGTTGTGGGTGGTCACCGACATCGAGGCCAGCGGACTCGTCCACCGGAGCCGGGTCGGTCGCACCGACGACGACCAGGGCGACGACGCCGAGGCTCACGACCCGGGGACCGACTCCGCCGACGAGGCCGAGGCTGAGGCCCGCCGCCAGGAGCGCCGCCGGGTCATCGCGAACAACAAGGTCTGGGCCAGCGCCGAGACCGTGCGCCGGGAGTGGCTGAGTACGTTCGTGGCCCGCAAGACTGCGCCGAAGGGTGCCGAGGCCCTGATCTGCGAGGCCGTCGTCACCGGCCACCACACGCTGAGCAAGGCCATGGACCACCGGCACCCGAGGCTGTTCGGCCTGCTCGGCATCGACGTTCCTAGCGGCTACTACGGCGCGGGCTACGAGGAGTGCCACAGGATCGCGACGCGGGCCACCAGCCCCAAGGGCGCGATCATGACCACCCTCGCCGCCGTCGTCGCGGCGTGGGAGGACTCGATCGGCAAACACACGTGGCGCAACCCGAGCCAGTGGGACGCCCGCGTGCTTGCCGCGCTCATGGAGTGGGGCTACCAGCCCAGCGACGTCGAGCGGCTGCTGATGGGCGAGGAGCCGAGCGACGACAGCGCCACCGACGACGAGGCCGAGGCCGTCGAGACCGACGCGACCACCGACGCGGCCTGACCACCCTCCCCCCTTGAGGGCGGTTCTTCCTGTGGAGAACCGCCCTCAGTGGAATAGAAAGAATAGAATGAACGCAGTTCGTTTGATTCCGACACAGGAGGACCACCGACATGGCACACGAGATCGAGACCCACGGCACGCAGGCAGCGGCCCTCTTCGCCCGCAAGGACGCCTGGCACCGGCTCGGCACCACCGTCCGCGACCGCGCGTTCACCGCCGAGGAGGCCATGAGGCTCGGCCATCTGGGCGGCTGGGACGTCCGCAAGTTGCCGCTCACCACCGCCGAGGTCAGCGACGGCGGCGTCACCCCCATCGAGGTCCCCGGTTTCGCCACGGTGCGCACCAACCCGTTCACCGGAGCACCCGAGGCGCTCGGCGTCGTCGGCGGCGGCTACACGCCGCTGCAGAACGAGGACCACGCCGAGTTCCTGAACCTGCTGGCCGACGAGTCCGGCGCGATCTTCGACACCGCCGGGTCGCTGCGCGGCGGGCGGCAGGTGTTCATCACGATGCAGCTGCCGGACTCACTGACGGTCGGCGGCACCGACCGCGTCGACCTGAACATCGCCGCGCTCAACAGCCACGACGGCACCAGCGCGTTCCGCATCCTCGTCACCCCGGTCCGCGTCGTCTGCGCGAACACCCAGAGCGCGGCCCTGAGCAACTGCGAGTCGTCGTTCTCGATCCGCCACACCCGCAACGCCAAGGCCGCCGTCCAGGCCGCCCGCGACGCGCTCGGGCTGACCTTCACCTACGTCGACGCGTTCCAGGTCGAGGCCGAGCGGCTGATCCAGCAGGCCATGACCGACGCCGCGTTCGACGCGCTGATCGACGCCACGTTCGGCAAGGCCGAGGCCAACGCCACCAAGCGGGTCCGCGAGACTGAGCGCCGCCGCCGCTCCCGGCTGCACTGGCTGTTCGCCGATGCCGAGACCCAGGGCGGAATCCGTGACACCGCGTGGGCGGGCTACCAGGCCGTGGCCGAGTACGTCGACCACTACGCCCCGGTTCGCGCCAAGGGCGACGAGCACACCGCCCGCGCCACGCGCGTGCTCACCAGTGACGACCCGGACCGGATCAAGCGCCGCGCCTGGACCACGCTCGCCCTGGCCTGACCGCCAACCAACGCAGTTCCTCCGGTGGCGGGCTGAGACCCCGAGTCCGGCCCGCCACCGGCCCAACCGAAGGAGGAGCCATGACCAAGCAGACGCCGAACACCGACACGACCTTCCCCGTCGAGTGACCCGATGAGCGCACACATCGAGTGGCTGGCCGCCGCTGAGACCAGCGTCCAGGTCTTCACCCCCGGAGAGGACTGGGTAGGCGCTGGCGAGCACCGCCGCCCGGTCCTGACTCTCGCCCAGGACGACGTGATCGCGATCGAGGGCACGCCCGCCGAGTTGCGTGCAGCTAGCCGCGCGGATCACCGCCGTGGCCACCGCCGCGTCCGCTCGGCTCGACCTCGCCGCCGAGGCCGGGTGATCCCTTGGCCACCATCCGGCAGGCGCGCCGCCCGCAGGGCTGTGTCCGTTGCGGGCGGCTCCTGCGCCCTATCAACTTTCTCTCCGGCGTCGTCGGCCCCGGCCGACCCCCGTTGGTTCGGATCGAGTGCGAGCACTACGCCTGTCTGTACTCGCTGTGCTGGTCGATCAGCGACGGCCGCCACCTGATCGCCACTGACTGCGCCCAGCACGCACCGGCTGGCGCCGGGATCGAGGCGGCTTTGTGGTGACGCGTCGCCGGTCACCACAGCGTCAGTTGCTCGCCCAGCAGCTCTTGGAGTCGCGCGAGGTCGTCGGCCACTAGCTGCGGGTCCTCACGCGCGAGGTCGCGCAGTTCTCGAGCCCGCCGACGCGGCCCGCGCCGGTCAGCCAGCGGGCTGTAGGGCAGCCGCCGCTGGACGGCCCACTCGCGCCGGTTCTGCGCCGCGCTCGAGGCCACCACGTGATCCGGTGCGATCCGCTGGCACAGCGGGTTGTGACAGCGGTGCCCGAGCAGCCGCGCCTGGGCGAGCGCGTCCACCCCGTTCATCACCGCGAACGCGAACCGGTGCGCGATGATCACTCGCCCCGGCGCGTACCAGAACCGGCCATGGCCGCCGCCGTCCGTGCGCTCACGCTCGGACCGGCCTGCAACCGCTCCGGTCCACCACAGGCACTCACTCCCCGGCACCGTGGCGACCTTGGCCCGGTAGCGCGCGAGCACCCTCGGGCCTGCGATCGCCGCCGCCACCGCCGCGAGGCCGGCGTCATCTAGCCGCCGTACCGGCACCCGCTCCCCCACTCTCCGCGGGCGCAGCCGTCGCGGCCAGCGCCGTAGCGCCGTCCTCGTCGCCCTTCTCGGCGTCCTGGTCGTTCTCGGCCAGCCGCCGCAGCCGCGTCGCCTCTCGTACGCCGATCTGGTCGCCGCACCACTCGACGGCCTCGCGCAGTGTCACGCCCTCGACCGTCGTCATCTCGCGCAGCGCGGCCCCGGCCCGCTTCTCTGCCTCGGCCACCGCCGCGTCCCGCTCTCCGACCGCAGTCATCACCTGCACCGCCAAGTCTTCCAGCCGCTTGGCGCGCTCCAAGAGCGCGGCCCTCCGTTTCGACGTGACACTCCGTGCGTCACGTCGCGCCTTCTGGCGCATCGTCTGCTGACTCATCCGGTCATCCCTCACTCGTGTCGAACATGGACTCTGACAGTCACCTAGGACACAGCCCGGACCCCGAGCGATCACCACCGCCGAAGAACCTTCCCAACGCCCTCACCAACCTCACCCGACCAGCACCCTCAGACCGACACCTCTGAGCCCTCCCGAGCGCCCCAACGTCCCCCCTCGAACTCAGTCGCACCCCAACCTCCACACACCTCTTGCATTCTCGGTTCGCAGAATAGAAAGAACAGAGTAGAAATCCGGCCGAAAGTGATCGCCTGCCGCGCGCGTGCGCACGTAGGTGACCGTGACGATGAGCCTCCACAAGCTGACGGCGGGGTCGGGGTACGACTACCTGACCCGCCAGGTCGCAGCGATGGACGCCACCGACAAGGGCCACACCGGGCTGGCGAGCTACTACACCGAGAAGGGCGAGACCCCCGGCGTGTGGGTCGGCTCGGGCATGGAGGGCATCGAGGGACTCGATGCCGGCGACGTCGTCACCGCCGACCACATGCAGAGCCTGTTCGGCTCCGGGCACCACCCGCTGGCCACCCAGCGGACCAAGGAGCTGGACCTGCGGATCGGCCGCGAGGAGGCCGGGCGGCCGACCGATTCGGACTACAAGACCGCGGTCCGGCTCGGCACGCCCTACAAGGTCTACGACAACGACATCAGCCCGTTCCGGATCGAGGTCGCCAAGCGGTTCGCCGACTGGAACCAGGCTGCTGGCCATCCCGGGGACTACCCGGTTCCCGCTGCGGAGCGTGCCCGGATCCGCACCGCGGTCGGCCGCGACTTCTTCCGCGCCGAGCACGGTCGCGACCCCGTCGACGCCCGCGAGCTCGCCGCCACGATCGCCAAGCACTCTCGCCCCAAGACCAACGCCGTCGCCGGCTACGACCTCACCTTCTCCCCCGTCAAGAGCGTCTCGACCCTGTGGGCGATCTCCGACCCGAAGACCGCCGCGGTCATTGAGCGCGCCCACCAGGCCGCGGTCAAGGACGCACTGAACTTCATCGAGACCAAGGCGCTGTTCAGCCGCCAGGGCACCAACGGCGTCCGCCAGGTCGACGTCCGCGGCCTGGTCGCCACGGCGTTCACCCACCGCGACTCCCGCGCCGGAGACCCGGATCTGCATACGCACGTCGCCGTGGCCAACAAGGTCCAGACCCTCGACGGGAAGTGGCTGGCCATCGACGGCAGGCCCCTGCACAAGGCGGTCGTCTCGGCCTCGGAGACCTACAACACCGCGCTCGAGCGGCACCTGGTCGACGCACTCGGCGTGCGGTTCGAGGAGCGCCCGAACGAGGACGCCCGCAAGCGGCCGGTGCGTGAAATCGTCGGCGTCGACCCCGACCTGAACCGCCGGTTCTCCAAGCGCCGGATCAACGTCGAGGACCGCCGCAAGGTCCTCGCCGCGGCGTTCCAGGCCACCCACGGCCGGCCCCCGACGCCCGTAGAGACCATCCAGCTGTCCCAACAGGCGACGCTGGAGACCCGCGAGGCCAAGCACGAGCCCCGCTCGCTGGCCGAGCAGCGCGAGACCTGGAACCGCGAGTCGGTCGAGGTGCTGGGCACCCCGCAGCGGATCACGCAGATGGTGCACGGTGCACTCAACCCGAAGGGCGCGGCCCGCTCCCTGGCCGACCCAGTAGTGAATGCAGCATGGTTCACCCAGACGACTGACCGCATCGTGGCGACGATGGAGGGTGGCCGGAGCACGTGGCAGTACTGGCACGTCTACGCGGAGGCCCAGCGGCAGGTCCGGGCCGCCAACGTGCCCACCAACCAGGTCTCCCAGGTGGTCGACCTGCTGGTCAGCGAGGTCCTCGACGGCCGCTCGGTGAGCATGGCCCGCACCTGGGACACCATCAGCGAGCCGGTCGAGCTGCGTCGCGCAGACGGGTCCTCGGTCTACACCCGGGCCGGGGCCGACCTGTTCACCTCGAGCAAGGTGCTGGCCGCCGAACAGCGCCTGGTCGCCGCCGCCGGCCGCCACGACGGGTACGCCGTCGAGGCATCCTCGGTCGACCTGGCACTGCTGGAGTCGACCGCCAACGGCATCACCCTCAACGCCGGACAGGCCACGCTGGTGCGGGAGATGGCCACCTCCGGCGCCCGGCTCCAGCTGGCGATCGCCCCCGCCGGATCGGGCAAGACCACCGCGATGCGAGCCCTGTCCAGCGCGTGGACCGACGGCGGCGGCACCATCATCGGCCTCGCTCCCTCGGCGGCGGCCGCGGACGCCCTGCGCTCCCAGATCGACACCCGGACCGACACCCTGGCCAAGCTCACGCACTCCCTCGAGCAGGCCCGTCAGACCGGTGCCGCGATGCCGGACTGGGTCGCAGGCATCGACTCCTCAACGCTCGTCGTGATCGACGAGGCGGGCATGGCCGACACCCTTTCTCTGGACGCCGCGGTGTCCTACATCCTTGAGCGCGGCGGCAGCGTCCGGCTGATCGGTGACGACCAGCAGCTCTCCGCGATCGGCGCCGGCGGCGTGCTGCGCGACATCCGAGCCACCCACGGGGCGCTGCAGCTGACCGAGCTCGTCCGGTTCAAGGACCCCGCCGAGGGCGCAGCGTCGCTGGCCCTGCGCGAGGGCAAGAGCGAGGCGCTCGGGTTCTACCTCGATCGCGACCGGGTCCACGTCGGCGACCTGGCGACCATGACCGAGGAGGTCTTCGCCGCCTGGCAGGCCGACCGCGCCGCAGGGTTGGACTCGATCATGCTCGCCCCGACCCGCGACCTGGTCAGCGAGCTGAACCAGCAGGCCCGCGCCCACCGCCTCGACGGGATCGACCCGACCGACGTCGCCAGCAGTGGCCCGGTGCGGCGGCTCGCCGACGGCAACGAGGCGTCGATCGGCGAGCTGATCATCACCCGCGAGAACGACCGCCGGCTGCGCACCTCGGCCACAGATTGGGTGAAGAACGGCGACCGCTGGACCGTCCTGGAGATCCACGACGGCGGCGACCTGACCGTCCAGCACACCCAGCACGGCCGCACCGTGCGACTGCCGAGCGACTACGTCGCCAAGGCCACCGAGCTCGGCTACGCGTGCACCGTGCACACCGCCCAGGGCGTCACCGCCGACACGATGCACGGCCTGACCACCGGCACCGAGTCGCGCCAGCAGCTCTACACGATGATGACCCGCGGAGCGCACGCCAACCACGTCTACCTCGAGGTCGTCGGTGACGGCGACCCGCACTCGGTGATCCACCCGACCCTGGTCCGGCCGCTCACCCCCACCGACATCCTCGAGTCGATGCTGGCCCGCGACGACGCCCAGCGGTCCGCGACCAGCCTGATCCGCGAGCAGGCCGACCCGGCTACCCGGCTCGGCGAGGTCTCCCAGCGCTACCTCGACAGCCTCTACGTCGCCGCCGAGGACCTGCTGCGCCACGAGACCACCACCGGCGGCGACGGCACCACTGTCAACATGGTCGACGCGCTGGACACCGCCGTCGAGACACTGGCGCCCGGGCTGTCCGATGAGGCCGCCTGGCCCACCCTGCGCGCCCACCTGCTGCTGCTCGGCGCGGCCGGCGAGAACCCCGTCGAAGCGCTCCGGGCCGCCGCCGGGGACCGGGAGCTGGAGAGCGCGCGCGACCGGGCCGCGGTCCTGGACTGGCGCCTCGACTCCTCCGGGCTGCGCAACGCGGGCGCCGGCCCGCTGCCGTGGATGCCCGGGATCCCTGCGCGCCTGGCCGAGGACCCGCACTGGGGTGCCTACCTCTCCCAGCGCGCGCACCTGGTCGAGCAGCTCGCCGAGCAGGTGCACACCCGCGCCGCCGAGCAGGCCTCGCTGCCGGTGTGGGCGCAGAACGGCATCCGCCCCGCATCAGGCACAGGCGCCACGGTGGCCGAAGTAGTTGCTGATGTGGAGGTCTGGCGCGCAGCCATGCAGGTCCCCGCCGACGACCGGCGACCGACCGGCGCACCGCAGCTGCAGAAGGCGTCTGCGACGTGGCAGCGGCGCCTCAACCGGGCCGTCACCGGAGACCACACGCCGGCGCTCAAGGAATGGCGTCAGCTGCTCTACGCCCTGGCCCCGCAGGTCCGCGACGACGAGTTCACCCCGCTCCTGGCCGAGCGGCTGGCCGCGATGTCGCGTGCCGGCGTGGCCGCTCACGAGCTGCTGCGCACCGCCGCCGCGCCCGATCACCCGGCCGGCCCGCTGCCCGACGAGCTCACCGCGGCTGCGCTGTGGTGGCGCATGGCCCGGCACCTCACGCCGGCGGTCGCCGCCCAGATCGGCGACGGCTCCCACGGAGAAAGCGTCACCACCGATTGGGCTCCGCAGCTGGCGGACCTGTTCGGTCCGGAGCGGGCCGCGAGCATTCAGGCCAGCACCTGGTGGCCGGCGCTGGTCTCAAACGTCGACCACGGCCTGCAGCGTGGATGGCAGGTCGAGGCCCTGCTGGGCGCCGGCCGGGCGCTGCCGAGCGACGGCTGGGAGGGCGTCGACGAGTGCCAGGCACTGGTGTGGCGGACCTCGATCGCCCTGGAGACCGCCCCCGACGAGCACGCGCACGAGTACCACTTCGAGGAGCCGCCGGCGGACCTGTGGGACGGCATCGAGCCCGACCCGGCGATGTTCGTCGACCTTCCCGACGACTCCGCTTGGGCCGACTGGCCGAGTGCTGAGGACCCTGGCCTGGACCTCGAGCCCTCCGTCGACGTGGTCGACGAGCACCAGGTCGACGCGCTCGAGGAGGACCTGGTCGACGTCGACGAGGACCAGTACATCGAGAGCGACCTCACGCTTTCCGCCTACATCCGCGACCTCGGCGGCACCCGGCTGGAGCCCACCGACGCCGACATCCGGCTCATGTACCAGCGCGCCGACGAGTGGCACTCCTCCCCCGTCACGCGTGAGCGCATGGTCGAGATCAACGAGCTCACGCAGACCTTCTTCGAGTCCCGGTTCACCGACTCGTGGGGCCGCGACTACCTCACCGGCCGGTTCGGCGTCGACCTCGCCGGCGACGAGCGGTTCCGCCCCGGTCAGGCTCCGGCCGGCTGGACCAACCTGGTCGACCACCTCCGCGGCCGCGGCGTCAGCGACGACGAGATGCTCGCCACCGGAGTCGCTGTGGAGGCAAGCACCGGCCGCCTTATCGACCGGTTCCGCGACCGCGTGATGTTCCCGGTGATCCACCAGGGCGAGGTCCTCGGGTTCGTCGGCCGCCGCCGCCCCGACCTCGGCGACGACGACAAGGCCGGACCGAAGTACCTCAACACCGCCGACACCCCGCTGTTCCACAAGGGCGCGCAGCTGTTCGGCGTCGTCGACGAACTGCTCGCCGAGGGCGCCGTCCCTGTGATCGTCGAGGGCCCGATGGACGCGGTCGCCGTCTCGATCGCCAGCGCCGGCCTCTACCTCGGTGTGGCCCCGCTCGGCACGTCCCTGACCGATGAGCAGGCCGCCCAGTTGGCCACCGTCGGCCGCGACCCGATCGTGGCCACCGACGCCGACCTCGCCGGCCAGGTCGCCGCCGAGCGCGACTTCTGGATGCTCACCCCGCACGGCCTGGACCCCGGCTACGCCCGGTTCCCCGACGGACTCGACCCCGCCGACCTGCTCGCTCAGCGCGGCCCGGCCGCGCTCACCGCCGCGGTGGCCAGCGGCCAGCCCGCCTTCCGGTCCCTGGGCGACCAGCTCCTCACCGAACGGCTCGACAACCTCGGCGCCGAGCAGGCACGGGTGGCCGCCATGCGCGTCATCTCGGCCCGTCCCAGCCGGGCCTGGGAGCCGGGCGTCAACCAGGCGCGGACACGGCTGCAGCTCTCCCAGCTGCAGGCCAGCCGGGACCTGCGCGACGCGGTCAAGACGTGGGACGCCGACCCGCGGAAGGCGGCCCTGGCCGAGCTGCACAAGAGCAGCGAGGTCCGAGGCCGACTCGCGGCCGCGGCCGACAAGACGCCCACCGAGCGGTGGGAGCCGCTGGCCCGCGAGCTCGACCCGCGCCTGCTCGAGCAGGGCGACTGGCCGGCCACCGCAGCGATGCTGCAGCAGGCCCACGAGCACGGTCACGACGTCGGCGCCGCGACCCGCGCGATCGTCGCCGAGAAGCCGCTGGGCGACAGCCCCGCACGCGACCTGCGTTACCGGATCGTCTCTCGTCTGGAGATCCCGATCGACACCGGCGAGGGCACCCCGGCGCCGACCACGTCGCAGGGAGCAGCGCGCGACCGGCAGGACGTCAACCGCCCGCGGCCGCCGCGGCGCGTCACTCCGCGACGCTGACTGGCCGGACTGTCCGGCCTCGGTCAGTAGCCTTGGGCGCCCACTCCCCCGGCCGATCAAGGTGCCATGTCTGCCACGAAGCGACCCCGGCGTGCGACGCGCGCTCAGGTGCGGCAGTTCCTTGCCGCCGCCGGTGACGACGGCCTCGCAGATCAGGGCCGCGGCTACGTAGGTACCCCGCCGGACGAGCTGGTCGCCACGTTCGTCGACCTGGTGGGCGCCGCAGGGCGCCCCCGGGCTGCCGCGGCACCGGCTGGCGGTGCATCTGACCGCGCAGTCTCCGGGCTGGGCCGCCCCCGCGCTGGAGTCTTTCGAGGCGGCGTGGCGAGGGCAGCAGCAAGCGCGCGCGGAGGCTGTCGCCACCGCGCGGGCCGCAGCCGATCGTGACGCCGAGCGGGCCAAGGCGTATGTCGCCGACGTGTGGGAACGCACCGGCTCCGGCCCGACGTGGACCGAGCTCGGTGACGCGCTGGGCTGGGCGCCGGCCTTGCGGGAGCGGATCAACCGGACGCTCGCGCGTGAGGGAGTGCTGTCCTACAGGCCCGAGCCGCGGTCTCTGGCCGTGGCCGGTGGTCCCGGCGCCGTCGAGGGCTAGTCGGCCGCCTGGTCGACCAGGTGGCGGCGCATGGCGGCGAGCCGTGCCTGCGGCTCAGGGTGGGTGGCGAACCAGCGTCGCTCGAGCCGCGCCCACGCTCGGCCGAGACCACCATCAGGCAGCGGGCGGGCGACGTTGTCCTCGTAGAACCGCATCAGCTCGGCGGCCGCGTCCAGGTCACGAGTCAGGTCGACGGCGAACAGATCGGCGGCGATCTCCTCCCGCCGGTCGAAGGCGACACGCAAGCCCAGGAACGCCACGGCGGCACTCATCGTGGCCAGCACCGCCGGGCCGGCCAGCTGCGGCGCAGCCGCGAGCGCCGTGACCGTGAGGCCGGCGCCGGCGAGCACGAGCACCAGGTAGCCGAGCAGCCACGCGTAGCGCGCCGCGGCCGAGGTCCGATCACGTCGGATGACGTGGGCGAGCTCGTGGGCAGCCAGGCTCTGCACCGCGGCGCAGTTGAGCCCGGTGAGTGCGGCCCGGGCGAACACCACGATGGCCGGGTGTCCCGCCCGGAAGCGCGTCACCGCCAGCCCACCGTCACCCACAACGCGCTCCGAGGCGCCGGTGGGCGCACCGAGGATCGCGACGACGTCGGTGGCAGGTGCTGCGACGTTCGCGCGCTCCGCGACGGCCGCCATCGCAGCGGCGGCCCGCTGCTCCAGCGCCTGGTCGACCGGCTCGGCGGCGCGGCGGGTGCGCCAGCCCTCCGACCAGGCGACCAGGACCTTGGCCAACACCGCGACCACCAGGACGGCGCCGCCCAGGTAGGCGATCGCCACGACGATCAGGAGGGCGTAGGCCCCGGGGTCGGGCATGGCTCTAGGCCTTGACGGCCGCTGCGGCGGGATCGCTCAGAATCGCTCTGACACAACGCACTGGCACCACCGAGCCCGTCAGGCCGGGTTCCTGGTCTCTCAGCGGCGTTCTGAGGCCGGTTCGCGCACTGGGCGCAGGCTTCGGCGTCATCTCGACGCGGTGGGAGCAAGTCCCACCTCGCGTGCCGGCGTCGTCGACACCGGCGCCCGGTCCTCGGCCGCGCGGCCGCGGCGGCTGTCGCCGGCTCCTCGAGGTCCTCGCTCGGCTCCACCAGCTGGCGGTGCTCCTCCGTGCTGGGGACGCCGTAACGACGCTCAGCCATTGCCTCGACCTGCGCCACGGCGTTCCACACGTATTCGCCGGAGCCGTGGGAGTAGCAGGCGTTGAGGTGCTCGCGCGCGTGGCCGAGCTCCTTCTTGCTCGAGCGCGGGTGCTCGCCGAGGGCCTTGAGAGCGCGCTGCGCGCGGCCGATGGCCTCGGAACGCTCCTTCGTCTGCATCGTTGCCTCTGTCATTCCCGGGGTCCCTTCTCAGTTCGGGTGCGCGGCTGCGCACCGAGCGGGTCGTCCTTGATCTCGCCGGTGTCCAGGTCGACCTCGACCAGGCGCGGTCGACCGACCGGCTCGGGCTGCTCATAGGCCCGTCGGTTGACGGGCAGCGCGTCGACGTCGTGGGCGAAGGCGATCTCACGCCGCTGGGTGCTGGCCTCGCCCAGGTGCTCGTTGTGCCGCGGCTTGGCCGGCCAGCTCTTGTGCTCGTCGTCGCAGTGCGCCCGCAGCCTGTTCCGCATGCGGTCGGTGAAGGCGGGCAGGCAGTAGCGGTGCCACTCCTCGAGCGCGTCGCTGGTCATCGCCAGCCCGGCTCGGCGGCGCTGGTCGGCCAGCACCGCGATCTCGTGGACCAGGTGCGGGTGCAGGGGCCAGCAGCTGGGGATGAGCCCGGAGACGTCCCAGGTGTACTCGCGGTTGAGCCAGACCACGACGTCCTCGAGCCACTCCCACAGCCCGTGCCGCAGCTCGGGGTCCAGGCACGTGGCCGGCTCCCAGGGCCGCGGCAGCAGCAGGGTGTGGTTGCCCAGAGCCTTCTTCTGCTCCTCGGTGCCGTTGATGGCTATGTGGAGCTCGCGGTAAGCCAGCCGGACCTGCTCCCCGGGCACGGGGAACGGGAACACCATCGGGCTGGGCGCGACCCGTCGGGCCTGTTCGGTCGTCACAGCTCACTCCTTGTCGGTTCGGTCTCGTCATCGACGAAGCCGAGGCGGCGCGCCTCGACGAGGGCGGCGGTCGCCCGGGCCTGGGGGGTGATGACCATGCGGCGGTCGTTGGTGAGCCGCGCGCGCAGCGCCCGCTGGTCGGCCAGCAGCCGCTCGCCGGCCTTGCCCTCCACGCAGCGGTGGAGCTTGGCGATGATCGGCTTGCCGTTCTCGGCGATCACCAGGGCCCGCCGTTCGGGGAGCTGGCGGACCTCCTCGGGCCGCAGGATCGCGATGTCGTCGCCCTGGTAGCCGCCTCCATTGCCGCGGTGAGTGCGTCGCCCGATCCGGACCTGGCCGAGTAGGTCGGAGATCTCCTGGTTGAACGCGACGTCCTTGGAGCCGCCGAACATCACCAGGGTGTTGGTGAGGCCGAGCAGCGCCCGGGCCTCGTGCTCGCCGAAGATGCTGGTCAGCTGGGGACGGGTCTGGGCGGCCCAGATGAACGACAGGCCCAGGGCGCGCTCGTTGGCCATCCGGGTGCGCAGGGTCGGCAGCGGTGCGGTCGAGGGCAGCTCGTCGAGCACCGAGACCAGGGGCGGGCACAGCCGGCCTCCCCACGGTGAGGAGTTGGCCAGCAGCAGCCCGGTGTCCAGCACGTGCTCGGCCACCGCGGTCATCAGCGGGCTGGCCGAGGCGTAGGGGTCTTCGCGGCCCAGGAGGTAGATGGTGCCGCGTCGACGGATCACGTCGGCCAGGGCGGTCGCCGGGTGCCCGTGGCTGGGCACGCAGCGGCGGCGGATGTCGGCCTGGAAGAACAGGGACACCGCCTGCTGCACCGTGGTGATCGTGTTGCCGGCGGTGCGGTCGTCGCCGTTGAGCGCCCCGTGCAGCAGGCCGTGCCAGAACGGCTCGGCGTGCGGGTGGCGTCGCAGGATCTCCATCGGCTGGGTGGCCGCGGTCGGGTTCGCGACCCACTGCAAGACGTCCTCGAGGGTCTTCCCGGTCAGGGCCGCGGCGTGGAAGTAGCCCTGCAGCACCTTCGCCGACTCCGCGGCATAGAACCGGGCCGCATCGTCCCCGGTGCCGCCGGTGATCGCACCCTTGACGGTGCCGGCCGTGAAGGCCTTGGCTCGCCGCTCGGCGACCTTGGGATCGACGCACCCGGCGATCGGGTCCCAGATCAGCTCGTCGACGACGCCCTCGGCCAGCCCGAACGGATCGAGGACCACGCACGGCCGGTCGTCGCGGGAGCGTTCGGTGAGACTGAGCAGCAGGTCCTCGACCTTCGTCAGGGTGACCAGGGCAGCGCCCGGGGCACTGAGCAGCGCCGGGGTGAGCAAGTCGAGGGTCTTGCCGGAGCCCTGCGGGCCGATCACGCCGGCGGTGCGGTCCCACGGCACCCACAGCTCGCCGCCACGCGGCTCGTGCGCGTCCCCGATGCGCCAGCCCACGTCCCACGGATTGAACCTCAGCTTCATCGCTCCTCCTTCGTCCGGCGGCCGTTCAGGAGCCACGGGCTGAGCCCGTGGCCGAGCTGCGGCCCGGTCTGTTCGGTGAGGTCACCGGCGGTGCGCTGAACGGGTGCCGCCGTGGCGGCGGCGTGCTTGCCGTAGAGGTCGGGCCGGACGATGCCGGCGACCTTGCGCAGCCGAGTGACACCGAGGATCTTCTCGGCCTCTGCGGCGGTGGCCATGCCGCGCATGCGTCCCGGGCCCCAGCGCTGGTAGGCCCAGACGCCGACCCAGATGGTGGCGGTCAGCAGCGCTACCTCGGTCATCGCGAGGCTGACCCACACCAGGCCCCGGCCAGCCAGGCCGTCCGGTGTCGGTGTGGGCAGGCCGGCATCGGCGTGCCCGCCGAGCGCGCCGGGAAGGCTGGTCCAGAAGGCGGTGCCGATCGGTGAGGGGAACGCGCCGGCGTTGGCGTCGGGCCAGGTCCAGCCGGCGCCGGCGAGCAGGTTCGCGACGGAGCGGCCGAGCTGGATGCCG
Source organism: Nocardioides sp. S5 (assembly GCF_017310035.1). Classification (NCBI taxonomy): domain Bacteria; kingdom Bacillati; phylum Actinomycetota; class Actinomycetes; order Propionibacteriales; family Nocardioidaceae; genus Nocardioides; species Nocardioides sp. S5. The sequence goes on along the minus strand of NZ_CP022296.1, from coordinate 1,358,451 downwards.
ATGACGATGACGAACAGGGTCGCCAGGGCCACGGCTACAGGGATCTCCCAGGTCCAGGGGTAGGGGTCGCGTCGTCGCTCTCGCTGCATTGAATTCCACCTCGTGGTCGAAGTTCTGGCTGGTCACCTATGTGTCGGGAGGGCCCGGCAGCGATCACACAGACCGACTCGACTTCGAGGCGTTTTCAGCCAGCCAGGTCGAGGGGTCGACGTTGTCGGGTCCGTAGATGGAGCCGTTCTCGAGGTGGACCTCGAAGTGGAGGTGGCAGCCACTTCCGTTGCCTTCCTTGCCGACCTGGCCGATCGGCTCGCCGGCGGCGACAGTCTGACCGCGGCTGACGGTGACGTTCTGCATGTGCGCGTACCAGGTGGTCAGGGACCCCGCGCCGGTGGTGACCTTGACCAGCTGCGGGCCGGCCCAGGCCTGGCTGGTGTCGATCTCGATAGTGCCGGCGTGGGCGGCGTAAACGGTCGTGCCGCAAGGGGCGGAGAAGTCGGTTCCGGTGTGCCAGTTGGACCAGTAGGGGCCGGTATCGTGCCAGTTCTTCCGGTCCGTTCCGATGTACTGCGCGGGAACCGGGTAGACCACCTCGTCACAGGACGCGCCCTCGAGACCAACCGGGGAGGCCTGGGCGTTGGGGAGCACGTTGATGTGCGGGTGGTCGAGGTGGTTCGCGGAAGCCGACCCCCGGTCCTCCATCCGTCGCCAGCCCTCGTCGGCCCGCGCGACCGACCAGATGCGCTGGTACCAGATGATGTAGTCGATGGCGAGTTCCTTCGCGTGCGCCTGGGCGTACGCCACGAGCGCGTCCCCCTGGGCCTTGCCGGCGGGAGTCAGCGGGACCATGAAGTCGGCCGCCAGACCGGCCGGGTGACCGTGGGGGTCGGTGGCGCTCTCGCGGTAGCCGCCGACGGTCTTGATGTCGAACATCGGGCCGAGGATGTTCACCAGCTGCGTCAGCTGCGGCTTGACCGGGCCGAGGTTGTAGTTGGTCGCCTGGGCGACCGCACAGCCCGCGCTGCTGCCGGCGGTGGTGGCGACCACGAGTGGGTGGTCAGCGAGCTTGCTGGCCTGGGTGCTGTTGTCTACCTCGGCGCTGGCCCAGGTGAGGTTGGCGCCGTAGATGTGGTCGATCGGCGCGTCCTTCTTGGGCTTCTTGCAGGGCTCAGCCGATCCGCCGAAGGCGTTGCTCAGCTCAGGGGTCAACGCGCAGTGTGAGGAGTTGTTGCCGTCCTTGCCGTCGTTGAAGTCGCCCAGGATCACCGCCGGGGTGCCGGTGCCGGAGAGCTCGGTCATGGTGGCCAGCTGGCGTCGCAGCGCCTCCTTGCGGTGCCCGGCGGCGTTCCCTCGAGTGTTGGCGGGGTTGTGGATGCTCCAGACCCAGATCACCTGACCGGTGGTGGTCGAGGTCAGCTGCACCAGGGGCATGCCGACCTCCTTGCCGCCGAAGTAGGGGATGTCGACGAGGCGGCCGTCGGTCTGCTTCCACTCGTTGCGGTCCCAGATGACCCGGTTCTGTGACTTGCCGCTGGCCGGGTACATGCCCCACTTGGCCGCGTATTGGTTCTCCAGCGCGGTGGCCTGCGGGCCGTGCACCTCCTGGAGGCCGGCGATCGTGACGCCGGCGTTCTCGATCGTGCGCATGGCCCCGGGCAGTCGCTTGTCCCAGGTGTCGTAGCCGGGCCTCTCGTTGCCTCCGCCCGGCTGAGCGTCGGTGTGGCCGGCGCCCAGGATGTTGAGGGTGCCGACGGTGATCGGGTTGACGGTCTCGCCCTGGCAGTTGGCGACGTTCGTGGTGGAGCCGTCGTCGGGGAGGTCGGGCAGGTCGCCGCCGAGCAGATCGGTGATGTCGCCGGCGACGTCCTCCCACTGCGCGTAGGCGTCGGGGAAGCCAGAGCGCTGCACGGCCTGGGCGGCCTGGGTCAGCGCCATGTCCTGCCAGCCAGGGATGTCGAGCAGCCCGGGGTTGCCGGTGTGCTGGGCCTGGCCGAAGAAGGCGCGGGCAGCGAGGACGGGGTTGGTGACCTCTGCACGGCTCCCCCAGCCGGTCGAGGGACGCTGCTTGAACAGGCCGCCGGAGTCTCGGTCGCCGCCGCTGAGGTTGACCAGCTTGGACTCCTGGATCGCGGTGGCGATCGCGATCTGCAGGCCGGAGCGGGGAACCTGGAGGTCGCGTGCGACCTGGGCGATGGTGATCGCGTTGCGGGCCTGCTCGGTGGTCAGGGTCGGGTAGCTGGAGGCGAACCGCAGTCGCATCAGCTGGGCGAGCACGTCGCCGGACGGGGGCTCGGCCGACGTCCTTGTGGTGTCGGCGGCGTTCACCACACCTTCGCTGGTGGCCGCGGTCGTGGGGGCGCTCTCGGGGCCGGCGCCGTTCATGGCGATGCGGGCGGCGATCCAGTGGTGGTCGGAGACCATGGCCCCGTCCCAGCCGCCCTCGAGCCGCACGCCCTGGTGCTGGGGGAAGAAGATGAAGTCGACCGAGTGGTTGTGCCAGCCGTAGCCGGCGGCCTTCATCTTGGCGGCCGCCGCCCACGGGAGGTCGGTGTAGGAGGCGTGGGTGTTCATGTCCCCGCCGATGAGCACCGGGCCGTGGGTGGCCAGGGAGTTGCGCAGCTGCAGCAGGATGTCCATGCCGGCGCCGTACTGCTGGGGCCGGGTCAGCGGCGGGTTCCCGTGCTGGCGGGGGTACTTGTGCGGGTTCGTCATGTGGTGGGTCGAGATCACCGACACCACGGCGCCGTCGGCGCGCTCGAGGATCACCCAGGTGGCGAACCGGTCCCAGGTGACCGGGCGGCCCTTGTAGTAGGTGTTGTCGTCGACGGCGAGGGTGACCCGGCCTCCGTTGGCCTTGGACCAGATGTCGCGCTTCCAGAGCACGACGTTCCCCATCGAGTTGTTGTCGCCGGTGTGGTCGGTGACCCGGAACGCTCCGTAGCCGGGGGCGGCGGCCTCGATCTGCGCCAGGCTCCAGCCGCTGGCCTCGTTGAGGCTCACGAAGTCGGGGTTCGTCGACAGCACCCGGGGCATGGACGCCCGGAAGCCGGCGAGCCCGGAGCGGCGCGGGATGTTGGCCTGCGCCATGGTGATCTTGCCCTTGACCGGGCCGCCCACGGGGCCGTCGATGACACCGAGGTCACCGAGCTCGGTGGGTGCGGTCTCGCTGGTCTGGGCGCGGCACTCGGCGGCCGCGGTCGTGGTCATAACCACCATCAGGGTCACGACGAACGGCAGGGCCATGAAGATGATCAGGACCGGCAGTCCGGCGAGGAGTAGCTTCTTCACAACAGGTCAGTCCCGAGCGCCTCAGCCGGCAATCTCTAGGAACTCAGGTTCGATCAGGCGTCCATGCGCTCCGATCTGCGTTTGTGCAGGTGGCGTCGGTTCAGCTCTCCAACGGGCCTGAATTGACAAAGCGTCACCTCGAACGACGGTTTGGCTGTAGCATCGATGCATGATCGCTTCCCTTGAAGTCGGTGACTGATGGGTTTGGTGGCGTTGCCGGGCGGCAGCGCTGTTGATCCGGCACTTATAGGTGCGCAGGCGGCCCAGGACTTCGAGCAGGAGCTGGTGGACCAGTACGCGCTGGCGATGTCGGCGGCAGGTCTGACTGACCGCCACATCGGCGGGACGCGAGCAATCGTCATCGAGTTCGCTCGCTCGCTGTCGACTCCGCTGTGGGAGGCCACCTGTGCGGACGCGGACGCGTTCTTGGCCCAGCAGCGGCGGATGGGGCTCAGCGTGTCGACCCGGGCCGGCAAGGCCGGCGCGCTGGCGGGCTTCTACGAGTTCGTGATCGCCCGCTACGAGGGCGCGATCCGCCGCACGACCGGTGTCTTGGTCGAGCAGCCGATCGATGAGTTCAATCGCCAGTCCGGGGCATCGCTGGGCAAGGTCCGGGTTCCGCCGTCGGATGAGGAGATCGACTCGCTGTTCACCGCCTGGCGCGGGTCGGTCACCCAGGCACGCAAGTACCTTCCCGCGGCCCGCGACTACTTCGCCGCCTCGCTGTGGCGCCGACTCGGGCTGCGTATCAACGAGACCGTCATGCTCGACATCCGCGACTGGCGCCCCGATCTGGGTGAGTTCGGCAAGCTCCACGTCCGCCACGGCAAGGGCTCGGGCGGCCGCGGACCGAAGCCGCGGCTGGTGCCCGGAATCAACGGCGCGAACCAGTTGATCGACTGGTGGCTGGCCGAGGTCCGTCCGCAGTACGGCGAGGATTGGGCCGACCCGGACGCGCCACTGCTGCCCTCTGAGCGGTTCGACAGGGACTTGGACCGCTGTGGACGTGTCGGTGCGAACGCGCTGCGCCGCGCCCTGGGGATCCAGGTCGACGAGTGGTTGCCGGCGTGGTCGGGGCGAATGACGCCACACGTGCTGCGGCACTACTGCGCATCGTCGCTGTACGCGGCCGGGATGGACATCAAGGCGCTCCAGGAGCTCCTTGGCCACCAGTGGCTGGCCACGACCTCGGGCTACCTCCACGTCCGCAGCGATCACATCGAGCGCGCGTGGAACAGCGCGAGCGACCGCGTCGAGGCCCGCCTGGGCCTCCGTACCGACTGACCCAACCGAATCGAAGGAGAGGATCCAGATGCAGTGGAGCTTGCGGCTGCGGGCCGCCGAACGAGGGATCTGGAAGTCCGCAGAACTTCGGCGGATGCTGGCAGATGCCGGGCTCGAGATCTCCGCCGGGAAGATGTCGTCGTGGTGGGCCGGGACCCCGCCGACGATGCGCCTCGAAGAGCTCGACGTCCTGTGCGCCGTGCTCGAATGCACCCCGAACGACCTGATGACACCCGAGCCGGACAAGGTCGCTGCGCGCCGTCCCCGCAACACCGACGCCGCCAACGGCGGAAACGGGGATGGCGATCCGAACGGCAACGGCGGCACGCCACCGGCGGTCACCCCGCGGCTCGGCAAGCTCCGCTCGACCCCGCCGCTGTAGCCCGCACCCCCATCGCCCACGGACACGACGAGCACCGCATGCCCGCGCCCGGCCCCAACGCGGCGTTGCGGCTGCCGCCCAAGTGCAACGCCTGCCAGAGCAACCGCGTCGCGTGGACCAGCCCCAGAGTCGACTTCTGCTATCAATGCCTGCCCGGCGGCCCGTTCGCCGCTCCACCGTGCAACCGCTGCCGCGCCCGGACCGACTACTTCAGTCAGGGGCTGTGCAGCCGGTGTCATCCCCGCAGCCCCGAGCACATCGGATCCTGCAAGGGCTGCCTGGCCTGGGGCGTCTACCCCCGCCACAACTGGACCTGCTGGTCCTGCCGCTGGTGGCAGAGCCACTACCCGAAGGGCACCTGCGCCCACTGCGGCCGCGCCAGCCACGTCAGCGACCGACAAGCCTGTCGCCTCTGCCTCGAGAATGCCCGCCTCGAACAGAAACCCGGGCGGGCACCCGATGTCGCCGCGGGGAACAAGGACAGCCAGCAGCTGTTCTTCGCCAACATGGTCTTCAAGCGACGCGTGACACCGGTGCCTGACTACGTCAGCTGGGCTGGCCGTTGGTCGAAGAAGAACAAGAACCAGCTGCCCTACCAGCCAGGCACCAGGTTCAACGATCACGCGCTTGAGCAGCTGGCCCTGTTTGAGATGGACCCCGACCCCGAGGTGCTGCGCCAACGCCTCCTGGTGGAGGACAGCGAACTGACCCGGTACTGCGCGGCCATCGTCGCCGACCACGCCCGCCGCTATGGCTGGAGCGTCAGGCAGCGCAATGCCGTGATCCAGTCCCTGCGGCTGCTGCAGATCCTGCGACCTACTCCCACCGCGAAGGTCCGCGCCAGTGACGTCGTGTGCTTGCGCCGCTACGACGGCACCATCACCTCCACTCTCGACGTCCTCGCCGAAGCCGACCTGCTGATCGAGGACGTCCCGACCCGGGTCGAGCGGTACTTCAACGCCAAGTTCATCGAATCCGGCGCCCTCCCGGACACCATGCGGGAACACCTCCAACTGTGGCTCCAGGTCATGCTCGGCGGATCCCGACAAGCGCCACGCCAGCTGCCTCGCGAACCCGAGACCGTCGAGCTCCACATCCAGGGCCTCGTGCCCGTCGTGCAGGCGTGGGTCGAAGCCGGGCGTCAGTCGTTCGCCGAGATCAGCACTGACGACATCCTGGTCGCCCTCGCGGCCCTGTCTGCCGGCACCAGCCACCGCCACTTCGCCGAGAACGGGCTGATGTCGTTGTTCAAGATCCTCAAGGGCCGCCGGCTCGTCTTCACCAACCCCATGAGGGGCATCGACCTCACCCGTGTCGCCACGAACCTTCCGCTGCCGCTGGACCCCGCAGTGATCCGGGCTGAGCTGGACTCGCCGAACCCGGCCGTCGCGCTCGCCGTGGCTCTGGTGGCCTTCCACGGACTGACCGGCAAGCAGGTCGGGGAGCTGCAGCTGACCGACATCGTCGACGGTCGCCTCCACCTCGGCGGCCGCGACATCCCGCTCGCCGCACCCGTTCGGGCCAGGCTGAGTGCCTGGCTTGACCACCGCAACCGAACCTGGCCAGCCACCGCGAACCCATACCTGCTCATCAACCGTCGCACCGCGCCGCGTCTCGTCCCCGGCGGTCCGTCCTTTCCCTGGAAGGACAGCCGCGTCCGCCCGCGGGCGCTGCGCGAGGACCGCATCCTGCACGAGATCCATGCCACCGGCGGCGACGTACGCCGCATCTACGACCTCTTCGGGCTCAGCGTCGAAGGCGCCACCCGTTACCTCAAGACCGTCGAGCACCCCGACCTGAGGAACGAAGACCAGCCTGGCACCCAGCCATGACCGTGCTTTCACGTACCGCGCGGCGCCGGTCGAGAGTTGTCGCAGCATCCTCACGCCACGGATAAGCAACCGCGGCGCGCATGATTCGGACAATCTGGCGCTGACGAATCTGGTCACGGGCCGCAGCGTGGCGGCTCAGCGTCCCCCCATCCGTCCCCCCGAACCGTCGAAGGGCGGGGGGACGTGGCGCCCTACACCGCGTTTATGCAGGTCAGGCGGCGTCCCCCCGAAACATCAAGGAGATTCCAGAGCCGGTGGCTCGAGTGGTGGAGGAGGAGTCCCGCAAGCGGATCCACTTCTCGCGGAGCTCGACGCGACAGCGTTCGTGGTCGGTCTGCTTACCGGCGTCGCGAGTCCGCGGCGCTGCGGCCCTGCGCCGAGCTGGTCGATCCTGGAGGTTCCCACGCCGCAGCCCATTGGGCTATGGACTCGATCACCGGCGCCAGGGAGTGGCCCTTGGTCGTCAGCGTGTAGTGCACGGTGGTGGCGGAGGAGGCGCGTTCCACCACGCCCTCGCGCTCGAGCTCGCGGAGCCGCTGGGCGAGGAGCCGATCGGTGAGCCCGGGGATTCTTGAGCGGATCTCGCCGAAGCGGTCGGCTCCGTCGAGGAGTGCGCGGATGATCGGGCCGTTCCAGCGCCGCCCGATCAGCTCGACCGCGCGGTGGAAAACCGGACAGTAGCCCTGTGTCTCGTCCATGCAGACAACCTCCGCGGCCGACGAGTCGCCGGACCTTGACTCTTGCCAACGCCGTTCCCGGAATGATACTCCTAGAGTCACTTACAAAGAGTAAGTGTCTACTTCGCACACGAGGAGCTCTCATGGACGCTCTGGTCCTCATCGGCCGGATCCTTTTCGCGCTACTGTTCCTGGGCGCCGGGATGGGCCACTTCAGCCAGCGGGAGATGATGACCGGCTACGTGGCGAGCAAGGGTGTGCCGGCCGCCGGGTTGATGGTGCCCTTCTCTGGTGCGGTGAGCATCCTGGGCGGCCTCATGGTGGCCGTCGGGGTCTGGCCCGACCTCGGTGCCCTGCTGCTGGTCGCCTTCCTGGTGCCGACGGCGGTGCTGATGCACGGCTTCTGGCGCGAGACCGACCCGGCGAGCAAGGCCAACGAGCAGACCCAGTTCCTCAAGGACCTGTCCCTCGCGGGTGCCGCGCTCGCCCTGTTCGCGTTCTTCGCCTCCGCGGGCGACGAGCTCGGCCTGCTCGTGCTCGGCCCGGTGTTCACGCTGTGACCGGCTTGCTGGTCGACCTGCCCGCCCGCGGCGGCGCCAGGCCGCGCACTACCCCGAGCAATCCGCACACTCAGCTCGATCAACAACCGGACGACGATCGGCCGCGCCGCCTCCTGGAGGAGCGGCTCGCCCAGCTGCCGGACGTGGTCTGGCGCCCCAGCATGATCTCGGTCCCGGGAGCGCGCGCCCTGACCCTGCCGGAAGACGCCGCGCAGGGCCCGCCCGAGGCCTTCATGATCGGCACCGAGTTCGCTCACCTGCACCCCGCCCCGGACCACTCACTGCACCTGGTGCTGCCGCCCGACGTCGCCTCCCGCGTAATCGAGACAGGCTGGGCAGAGCAACACCCGATCGCCCGCCGCGGCCTGATCACCTCGGGCGCGGTGATGATCTACGCACCCCGCGACGAGGAGGAGGCAGAGCTGGTCTCCCAGATCGTGACCGCCGCCTTCGAGTACGCCACCAACCCCCCGGCCTGACCAGCCGTACTGACAGAGCGCCGACGTGCTCGGCATCCGGGCCACTCGGGTCCGGACCAGTCGAACAAAGATCGGAGTCATCCATCATGCGCATCCACGAGCTCGGCCACCTGGTGCTCTACGTCCGCGACCTGGAGCGCTCACGGCGGTTCTACCGAGACGTGCTCGGGTGGAACGAGATCCGCGGGGAGGTCCCCCTGCCGGTCCCCGCGGCGGCGTTCTCCTCCGGACGCACCCACCACGAGCTGCTGCTCATCGAGGTGGGCCCGGCCGCGGCGCCGATGCCCCCGGGGCACCGTGTGGGCCTGTACCACTTCGGCCTCAAGGTCGGCGACGACGACGACGACCTGCGCGAGGTCGTGCGTCACCTGACCGAGCACGGGGTGCAGATCCAGGGGGCCAGCGACCACACGGTCACCCACTCGCTCTACATCGCCGACCCCGATGGGCACGAGATCGAGCTCTACGTCGATGTGATGGCCACGGAGGAGTGGCTCGCCGACCCCTCGGTGGTCTTCGCCCCGATCCGTCCCCTACGTCTGTGACCCTCCGTGGATGCCTGGAGCGGCGCAGGCCGCAGCGTCTGGCCATCGGCATCCAGTCCGCTGCCCAGATCACCGGCCGTGCTGGAGGTGACAAGGCCGGCACCGTGTTGCTGCGCTACTCACTTACGACAATCATGCCGTCTCTCAGATGAGTATGGCGGCGGCCGATTGCGCGATGGGTTACGAGGCGTGGAGGAAGGGAGCGAGCCCCGCACGCGCGGGGGGTCCGATGGCCGCGGTTTCCGTGCTCCTCGCAGTCCAGCATGCCCCGGTGCGGGGCCGGCTGACGGTTCACCTGCATCGAGCGCGTCACTGTGAACCGCCTGGGCGTGTCCGGAGACTACGGATCGTGGTGTTGAGGTCCCATTCGGTCAGCGGATGTTGGGGCCGGTCTTCTCGTCGAGGTTACGCACGTGCCGCTCCACTCTCCGCAGGGTCCGTTGAAGGTTCTCGAAGTAGCCGGGGAGTTCTTCGAGGACGGCGGTGCTTCGGTTGAGCCGGTCCAGACTTCCGGGCAGTGGTCCGGTGGTGGAGGCGAGCCTGCGCAGCGGCCGTTCCATCTTGTCCAATGGTTCGACGAGGCTTTGGTCGAGGCCGGCGAGGCGACCGTCGAGCCGGCGCAGGGAGGTCTGGAGGTCGCCGAGCTGGCCGGACAGTCGCGCGAGTTTGGGTGCGGCCTCGCCGAGGGGTTTGGAGGTGCGTTGCAGCGTCTCGAGGTCGTGCAGAAGTCGGTCGACCTGGCCGGCGAGGGTCTCGATGTGCGGCGCGACAAGCGACAGGTCTTTCGTCGCTCTGACGACCGGCGGGGTGACCTTCTTGACGTTGCGGTCGATCCGCTGGACTTGGTCGAGGGTGTCGGGGGCCCGGTCGACGACCTCGAGGGTTTCGGGCATGTGGGTGGCGGCCTTGGCGAGGGCCGGGATGTGGGGGATGAGCAGGGCGAGTCCGAGGGTCAGGACGAGGAGGACCAGCGCGACGAGGGCCGCGAGCGCGCGTACCGCCCAGAGCGGGAGAGCGTTGTGAAGCATGAGGAACCATCCTTGCGTTGACGGGCAGCGGGTCCCGCTGTTCGCTTCGGGCGACGGTGTGGTGCGTTGTTCACCCGCCCGATGCTGCGGTCACTGCGTGCCCCGGGTGAAGTGGTCGACGCCGACGGTGAGGAACACGGCCGTTGATGTTCCGACCAGGGATCCGTCGCGGTCGGTCAGGCTGGCGGCGAGGAACAGTTTGCGGCCCTCTTGATTCGTCACGCGTGCCTCCATCCGGTAGGGGACGCCGATCAGTACTGGCGCTCGGTAGTCGACCGTCAGCTGGCGGGTGACCGCGGGGGTTCCGACCAGGTAGAGCAGGAATTCGTAGAGGTCGTCGATGACGGTGGCGACTGCGCCGCCGTGGGTGATGCCGGGTGCGCCGATGTGCCGGTTGTCGAAGGTGTGCTCGGCCACGACGCCGTCCCATGGCGGCGAACCTGGAGGTGGTGGCCGTGCGGGTTGTCGGGTCCGCAGCCCAGGCACCGCTCGTGGTGGGGCGGCAGGTCGACTCCTTCCGCGTGCGGGCGGAACTTCTCAGCCAAGGTGGCAAGCATCGATGGCAGGTCAGTCATGGGGTGGACGGCCTCTCAGGAGTTGGGCCCAGGCGGCGAGGACCTGTTCTTGGCGGTGGCCTGGGTGGGAGGTGAGCAGGCCGCTGACCCCCCTGCCGAGCAGGAGGTCGAGGGTGAGCCGGATCGTGACCGGGTCGTCGGTGACGTAGGTGCGACAGATCTGCGCAAGCTCGTCGTTGACGCGCTCCTCGGCTGGGATCAACTGGGCTCGCAGATCGGGGTGTGAGCGGGCGGCCACCCACAGTTCCAGGGTGGCGGCGTACAGCGGACCCGAAAGAGCCTCTGCCAACAGCCCGAGCGCAGCCTCCTGCGGCTCGATCCGACTCCGAGAACGCTTCGCCCCTTGAGGCGTGGCCGGGGACAGGTCGGCCAACGCCTCGCGTACTCGCCGCAAGCGCTTCTGTGCCAGATACTCGACCGCCGCGACCACCAACTGGTCTCGGGTCCCGAAGTGATGCAGCTGTGCGCCTCGTGACAGACCGGCCTTCGCGGCCACGGCGGCACTCGTGGTACCGGTGTAGCCCAGGTCGACCAGGCACGCCACGGTGGCCTCCAACAGCACGTGACGGGTGGCTGCGGAGCGTTCCTCCTGCCGCCTTGCCTGCACTGACACAGTCACACCTTACATGCAGGCACGAATGTATGTAACTTTGGGTGCGTCGAGTTCCTCGCATCCGAGGGCGGGCCATCCTGAACGAAGCCGGGACCCGACGTCTGTCGGTTAAGGGGTTCGGCGATGCTCGACGACGACGACCGCTACACCTCCGCCACGCTCGCGGAAGGGTCTCAGGTCAGTCCGGCCGTGATAGCCGCCGAATGGCCGAGGCAGCGACGTTTCCTGCCCAGCGAATTGGATGGAATACGGGAGCGCTGGTCCGATTGCCGGCGGGGGGTCCTGGGCGTTCCCCAGAAGTCCGGCTCTGGATGCTTCGGTTCGCTCAGTTGCGGACCTCGATGTTTTGTCGGTCGGTTGCTTCGGCCTGCTGGTTGAGCATGGTCAGCAGCTTGTCGCCCTCGATGTCGAGGTCGGGCAGCACGCGGTCGAGCCAGCGGGGCAGCCACCATGCTCGCTCGTCGAAGACGGCCATCAGGGCCGGGACGAGCGTCAGCCGGACGATGAAGGCGTCGATGAGGATACCGGCGGCGAGAGCGAAGCCGATCTGCTTGATCATGATGTCGTGGCTGAAGATGAAGCCGGAGAACACCGCGACCATGATGATCGCGGCCGCGACCACGACGCGGCTGGCCTGGTCGAACCCGCGCACGACGCTCTGGCGGGCCGGCTGGCCGTGGATGTGTGCCTCCCGCATCGAGGAGACCAGGAAGACCTCGTAGTCCATGGCGAGCCCGTAGAGGATGCCGGTCACGATGATCGGCATGAAGCTCATCAGCGGGCCGCCGGTGTCGAACCCGAAGAGGCCACTGAGCCAGCCCCACTGGAAGACGGCGGTGGTGGCACCGAAGGTGGCCAGGATGCTGAGCAGGAAGCCGGCGGTGGCCTTGAGTGGGACGACGACCGAGCGGAAGACAAGCATCAGGATCAGGACGGAGAGCACGATGATGATGCCGAGGTAGAGCGGTAGGACGTCGGCGAGCTTGTCGGACATGTCGATGCCGATGGCGGTGAACCCGGTGACGCCGAGTTGCACCTGGTTGTCCTGGGCGATCGCGTTGTCGGGCTCGCGCAGCGACTTCACGAGGTCGCTGGTGGCCTCGTCGCTGGGGCCGGAGGTGGGGATGACGCTGAACACGGCCAGGTCGCCGGCCTCGTTGACGCCAACGGGGGCGGCTAGCACGATGTCGTCTCGGTCCTGGAACTCCCCGAGGAGTTTCGCGGTCAGCTCGGGTGTGACGCGGCCTGCGGTGCCGGTGGGCTCTGCGGTGACTAGGAGGGGGCCGTTGAATCCCTCGCCGAAGCCCTGGGAGACCGCCTCGTAGCTCTGCCGGGCGGCGGTGTCCTGGTTCGCGGTCTCGCCGGTTGGGATACCCAGGTTCATACTGGCCGCCGGGATCGCCATCACGCCCAGGATCGCGACCACGCCCGCGATGACGGGCCACCGGAACCTGATCACACCCTTGACCCAGTGGTCGGCGACGCTGTGCGACTCCGCCTCCACCCTTGCGCGGCGTCGGGATCGGGCCTTGTCGGAGCAGATCCGCTCCCCGACCAGACCCAGCAGTGCGGGCAGCAGGGTCAGGGCGATGAGCACGGCCAGGGCCACCGTGGACGCCGCGACCAGGGCCATCGTGGACAGCATCGCGATACCGATGACGGTCAGCGCGCTCAGCGCGATGAGGACGGTCAGTCCGGCGAAGAAGACCGCGCTACCCGCGGTGCCGACCGCTCTGCCGGCCGCCTCCCGCGCGGTCAGGCCTTGGTCGAGGATCAGCCGTCGCTGCCGGTTGACCACGAACAGCGCATAGTCGATGCCGACGGCGAGGCCGACCATGAGACCGAGCACGGGGGTGGCGGAGTTCATCTCGACGGCCGTCGAGAGCGCGTACGCGCCGCCCACGCCGATGCCGACGCCGACCAGTGCGGTGATCAGAGGCAGGCCGGCCGCGATCAGCGAGCCCAGGGTGAGCACCAGCACCAGGGCGGCGACGGCGAGACCGACGACCTCGCCGATTCCGACCGGGATCTCGATGGCCTTGAGCGAGTCGCTCGGGAGCACGGTGATCCCCGTTCCCTCCTCGGCACGCTCCACCACCTCGACCACCGAGGTGACGTCGTCAGCTGTCAACGAGGTCGAGGCGACTGTGAACTGGAACTGGAACAACGCGACCTGCCCGTCCGTGGACACCAGCACGCCGGGCACCGGGGTCCCGTCCACCACCAGCGGCTGGTAGGAAGGCGCCTGCCCCTGGTCCGACCCGGCTGGGGGATCGGCCGGCGCATCTTCCTGAGGAGTGCCCGGTCCGCCCTGCTCCCCGGTACCCAGAGCGGCGTCCAGGGGGTTGACGACCTTCTCCAGGTCATAGACGTCGCCGACGGTGCCGCTGATCACCGCAAGTCGGTCCGGAGTGTCGAGCCGCTCACCGTCCGGGGCAGTGAAGACCACACTGGCCTGGCCCCCCGAGGCGGCGGGGAGCTCGTCGGCTACGCGGTCGAGCACGGTCTGGGCCTCGGTGCCCTCAATCTTCATCTCCGAGCTGACGCTCACCCCATTGATAGCGACCGCGCCGACTACCACTGCGAGGGCGGCGAGCCAGCCCGCAATGAACAGCCACGGTTTGCCGAACGCAGTTCGTCCGAGCCGGTACAAGAAAGTGGACATGGGCCTGGTGCTCCTTGAGGGCAAGTGGGGCGGCGTCTAGAAGCCGTGGCGCAGGTAGTCGAATGTGATATCGAGGAATGAGCTGTAGTCCATCGACGTAGAGCTGAGGTCGCTCTCACCGCCGAGGTGCACATCGAGGGTCCCCTCGAGGGCGGCCATCACGGCGCCGTACACGGCACCGAACAGCAGGGGCACGTAGACGGTGGGGTACCGGTCTCCCGCCACCGAGGCCAAGAGGTCCTGGGCGGTATGGCGCATGCGTTGCTGAACGCCCAGTACGTAGGGCTCCAGGGTCGGGTACTGCCGCGCCATCGCCATCAGCTCGCGCATCCTCACCAACGCGTCTGCGGTGAACTGCGTCCTCATCACGGCCAGCAGGGCATCGAGCAGGGACAGATCAGCGGGAAGGCCGGTCAGGATCGCACTCGCGTCCTCGACACCACCGAACGCGACCGAAGCAACTGCCTCCTCCTTGCAGGAGAAGTGGTTCGCGAAGGTACGGCGCGAGTACCCCGCCCGCTCCACCACGTCCGCAGTGACAAACCCCGACAAGCCGCGCTCACGGGTCAGATCGAACGCCGCCTTGGCCAGCGCCTCCGCAGTCGCCTCGCGCTTGAGATCCCGCAACCCACGATCCACGCCCCCAGTATGCCCGTCCCTACCCAATGAGCAAAAGTGCCCAATGCGCAGCTCGCATTCGCCTCCGCGCGCGGTTCCGCAGAGCGCGCCAGCTCAGTCGCCTGCTCGTGCACCTGCCGCAGCCGTTTCTGCGCCAGATGCTCGACCCGGCGACCACCAACTGGTCGCGGGTCCCCGCAATGGTGCGGCTGGGCGCCCGCGACAGCCCGGCCTTCTGCGCAACCGCCGCGCCAGCGGTGCCGGCGCAGCCGAGCTCGACCAAGCACGTGATGGTGGCATCCGGGAGGACGCCACGCTCTGCAGCCGAGCGGTCCTCCTCGCATCTGAACGCAGGTGCACCTCCGCGGGTTACATGCGTGCATAAATGTATGGGGACTGCGCTCCCGTTGCTTCCGCGAGTGATGGAGCCGCATGAAGGCAGGGTGAGGTCATGGCCGAAGTGGTCCTCGACTATCCGCACCGTCAGGCCGAGCACTGTGCCTCCGGTGCCTTGCGCGACCTGATGGAGTGGGAAGGGCTCGGCTGGGCTGGTACGGGGTTCCGAGGCCGCCTGGCCGGCGCGCTCGCCGCCGCTCAAGGGTCCCGGATCACCTGTCCGGTGACCTTCTCGGTGACGGCTCCCGATCCGGCACACGCTTCCCGTTGCGGCGTCTCTGAACCTGAGTGTCCGCACAGGCTCGAGGACGTTGCGTATGCTCAGGTTCGTCGCAGAACCGTCAAAATACGCGCGAACTTCTAAAGAGCGGCCTCGATGGCCTCGTTGGTGTAGTAGAGCTTCTTCTCCAGCGGGTGGAGCACCGTCTGGACCTTGTAGGTCGCGTCTCCGACGCACCACAGCGCGCGGCCCTTGTCCTGCATCGCCCAGCCCGAGACGAGGTCCTGCGCGATCGGACCGAAGCCGAGCATCGAGTCGAGTTCCCGCGCGACGCGGGGCTTCTGGCCGCCGAGGATCTTGATGTCGGCCAGCTCGAGGAGGTCCTTGGCGATCATCGCGGCCTGGGAATCGGCATCGCCGACCGAGAGCAGGTCGGAGGGCTTGTGGAGGTTGGCGAACTGGATGTCGGCGCCCTTGCCGGCCATGCCGCGCGAGAGCCGCAGGTCGGCGTCGAAGCTCATCACCGCGGAGACGCCGAGGCGCATCTGCTTCCAGACCTCGTCGCGCACGACGATGCGCAGGTCGCCGGGCTCGGCGATCTCGCGCAGTCCGCGGCCCCAGGAGTTCATGCACAGCAGCGCGATGCCAACCGCCTCGTCGCCGAGGCCGTCGAGCCGGGAGAGGCTGAACGACTGGATCGGGGCGCGCCAGTCGACCTCGATGTTGGTGAAGTCGTCGAAGAGGCCGGCCAGGGTGCCGGTGACCAGCTCGCCGAGCGCGTTGCGCAGCAGCCGGGTCTCGTCGAGGAACTGGCGGGTGTTCGCGTACTCGCACGCCCGGACGAGCTCCTCGGTGGGGTTGCGCAGCAGGTCCCACAGCCGCGGGATGGTCGTCTCCTCGAGGATCGAGTTGCCGGCGGCGTAGCCGGTGAGGATCGCCAAGGCGTTGCGCACCACATCGGACTCGTCGGGGCCGAACGGCACTCGGCGCTCGTCGTCGATCTTCATGCTGCCGACCAGGCCGCGGACCAGGACCAGCCACCGCTTGAAGATGATCGTCGCGCGCCGTCGGGCCTCCTCGGCCGAGAGCTTCTCCCAGCCATGGCCGAGGGGGCCCATGGCCAGCGGGTTGATCCGGGCCCAGTAGCCAGGGGCGATGACGAAGGGCTCGACACCGAGCGCGCGGCACAGCGACTCGTACTCGTCCTTCGGGTCGCCCAGGACCAGGGTCCGGTAGCCGAAGGGCATCATCCGGGTGCAGAACGCCTTGGTGGTGCCGGACTTGCCGGTACCCGGCTTGGCGAACTGGAAGATGTTCGGGTTGGTCGCCGGCACGTCGTCGCGCAGCACCCAGCCGAACGGGTCGCAGTAGAACGATCCGCCGGCGAGCTGGTCGACACCCATCTGCGCCCCGGTCGGGGGCAGGGCCGGCGCGGACACGAACGGCCAGAACACCGGAGCCTGGTCGCTGGTCATCCGCCAGGCCTGCGCCGGGGCCGTGGCGGGGGACCAGCCGCGGCCGCGACGAGCTGCACCTCGGCGCGGTGCGTACTTGAAGATCCGGGGCTCCTTGGCCTCCGGGGCGAGCGGGGGGATCGTGGGCAGGTCGTGGCCGAAGTCGGACAACAAGGCCGCCATGTCCCTGCCTCGATCGGCGCCGCCGCGGTTCCGGCGGGTCGTGGTGGGCATCAGGCGTCTCCACTCCTGGTCAGGCTCATCCCGACGGGGATGGTCGAGGCGGCGAAACCGACGTCCTGAGCCAGGTCGAGCCGCAGCGGCGCAAACCCGGCGCGTCGGATCGAGGCGTCCAGGCGGCGGCCGAACTCGGTGATCCGCAGCGTCTTGGGAACCGTGACCGTGCAGACCGCGTAAGGCCGGACCAGCGCGTTGCCGTGGGCCAGCTTGGCGTCCAGGCCGCGGGCCTTGTGGGCCTCGTCGCGCTGCTTGGCACGGGTCTTGCGGCCGAACTTCTCGTTCATTCCCTCAGCCAGGTCTGCGGCCCACTCGGCGTTGCCGGACTGCCGGTCAGCTTTGGACTGGGACACGATCGGGAAGGCGACGACGAACGAGCGTCGCTCACCGGACTCGCTCGGGGTGAGGATCGGCGCCAGGGCGCCCATCGCCACGCCGCGGGTCGGGAGCTTGATGGTGGCGCTGATCGAGTTCCACGCGTCGTGGCTGTAGTGCCGCACCGTCGCGTCGGCGCCCGAGGGCCCCGCCAGCGCCCAGGGCACGTCGGCGTTCACGCCTCCGTCCTTCTCCCGCATGGCGAGCGCCTCGACGATGCCGGCGCGATCGCCCGGGGCGAATCCGGTCCGGGACGCCAGGGCGAGCTCCGGCGAGGTGAGCCAGCGGACCGACGTCATCCCCATCGGGCCACGCAGCTGGGCCTCGATCTCGGACATGAGCAGGTAGAGCTCGCGGCAGCGGCCCTCGAAGCCACCGCCGGACTCCTTGGCCGACCGGGCGATCCGGGTCTCCGGGACGACGATCGTCACGAACTGCTCGGTGCGCACCGACGCCTGGGTGAGGCCGACCGCGAGGTCGATGTTGACGACCTCGGACAGTTGGGGGGCGTTGTCGCGGCGGTGCTTGTTGACCCACAGATCGCGCTCGGCGCCGTCCTCGGGGACGGTGCGAACCATGAACAGGATCTCGTCGATCTTCTCGGTGCGGCCGGCGACGTCGAGCAGCCCGGCCAGCGCCTCGCCGTAACGGCTGCGCTCCTCGGAGTCCTTCATGCCGATGCCGGGGTGGACGATCGAGGCGGTGACTGCCCAGGTCTTCGTGGCGTCATCGTGGATCACTCCGACCCGCTGGAGCTGCGAGCCGTGCGGCGGGCCGTCGTGGATCTTGATGCCCTGCAGCACCCCGGGAAGGTCGGGGGTGTCGAGGTCCTCGGCGCGGCCCTCGGTGGCCTTGGCACGGAACGAGGTCCAGCCGAGCAGCCCACCGACGGCGTACATCGTCGAGGCGAACACCCAGCCGGTGGCCGAGCGGCCCCGGACCGGGATGACGGTGATGGCCAGCAGGAACAGCCAGACCAGGGCGAACAGGAACGCGGAGAACCACGCTCCGCGGCTGATCGCCCAGAACGCCGGCAGGCTGGCCAGCGCCAGGAACATCAGCTGGCCTCCGGAGAGGCCGAAGAACCAGCCGATGCGGTCGCGCTGGTAGTCGGCGTAGATGGTCATCGTCGGTTTCCTTCCGGGTCATTGCATGTCGATCGGGGGCTGGGGGCAGGTGGGGCGGCGCATCGGCTACACCGCCACCGGGGGGATCGCGCCGCCAGCTGCACCGGCTCCGCCGGCACCGCCGGCCGCTCCCCCGCCGCCGCCTGCGGCCGGGGTCTTGGGCGCTGCCCCGGCACCACCGCCGCCCTGCCCGCCAGAGCCGCCCCCCGAGCCACCGCCGGGTCCGCCGCCGTTGGGCAGCGTCGGCGGGGTGGGCGGAGCAGGTGGGGTAGGCGGGGTCGGCAACGGCGAGTCGTCGTCCCCGCTGTTCTGCGAGCCGGGGTGCGTACCGCTGCTCTGGTCGCCAGACCGGCCACCGGACTGGCGCCCGCCCATATTGCTGAAGTCGGGTCCGTAGGTGCTCTGCCCAACGCCGGCCTGGTTGGACTCGTCCGACATCAAGGACGTGGCCTTCGCTCCGGCGCTGCTGACCATCCCGAGCCCGGCAGCGAACGCCTGGCCCACACCGCCGAAGCTGCCGAGGACACCCTGGGTGGACTTGTTGAACCGGTCGCCCGTCGAGGCCTCGGCGCTCTGCTCACCCGACGAGCGACCGTTGCCGTCGGTGGTCGACGCGGCCGACGATCCGCCGCCGGCACCGCCGCCGCTCAGCAGCCCCTGGAGGCCGCCCTGGATGGCCATGCCCTGCCGGAACGAGGCGCCACTGGGGGTGCCGGGGTCCACGAACGCCAGGAGCTTGAACAGCGCCAGCGGCGCGACGACGCTGATCAGGATCGTCATGACCGCCGGCAGAGCCGTGCCGAACGCCTTGGCGGTGCCGTCAGCGAGGTGGGCAGCGACGCCGTTGGCGAACTGCACGCCGATCCCGAGCACCATCACCATCAGCACCGGGGTGAACGCCGCGGCGTGGAACCAGCGCAGCGACTTCCAGAACCAGGAACGGGTGAAGTCGGAGACCAGGCCAGCGGCTGCGAGCGGGCCGGTGGCGGTGAGCACCAGCAGGGAGGCCGCGCGGGCCAGGTAGACCAGGACGTGCCCGATCGCGGCCAGCCACAAGAAGATGCCGAGGAAGGCCAGCGCGGTGGCCACGCCGGCGTCGGTCATGTCGTCGACGCCGAGACCGCCGAGCGGGTCCCAGTCGGGCCAGGTCTGCACCTTGAGCAGCGACTTCATCAGCGCCTTGGCGATCGCCCCGCAGGCCGCGACGATCATGACGCAGTAGCCGAACCAGCAGGCGCAGACCAAGACGAACTGACCGGCGCCGATAAACGCCCGCGCGAGGCCCTTGCCCTCGCGCTTGAAGGCCGCAGCACCGAGCTGGATCATCGCCAAGATGACCACCAGGGCGAGCGCGAGCCACAGCGTGAACGCGTAGACGTCCTTCCCGGGTCCCTCGGCGCTCAGGTCGGGGGTCAAGAACAGCTCCGAGAACGTGAGCACGATCCGCAGCACGAAAAGGCCAGAGCTCCAGACCGCGAGCATGGCCGCGGTCCAGGCATCGGCCGCAGCCTTGGCGATCACGTCGCCGATAGCCTCGAACGGGTTCGGGATGTCACCCAGGCCGGGGACCCCGCCGCCGAAGAGGTCGGCGGGAGTGGGGAGACCGGGAATGCCGGGTACGCCGGGGATACCCGGAACACCCGGCAGGATGCCGGGTCCGCTGCACAGCGCATCGAGCAGCCCACACCCGCCGACTCCCGGCACCACTCCCCCGACACCCTTGACGCATCCGGTGAGGCTGGGGTTTTCGAGGCACTCCTGGACGCCCTCGACCTGGTCCTCGATCCCGTCTTTGACGCCACCGGCCGCGTCCTTGCCGCACTCGATCGGGTCCTTGGCACAGTCGAGGGCGTCGCCGCCGAGGTCGCACAGCGCGTCCGGACCAAGGCAGCCCGTCTTGAGGGGGCGGGCCGGCAGCTGGCTGGTGGTCTCGACCGTGGCGACGTGCGCTGAGCTGGCTGCCGTGCTGGCCGACGGCTCGGCCGCGGCCGCGGCAGGCGGCTGGACGGTCGGGGCGGCTCCGAGAAGCGTGGTGAGGACCAGGACCGCCAGGGCGCCGATGCCCAGCCGAGTCACCCGGTGGAAGAGATCGGCGGTGCTCACTGGGGTGCTCCGTTGATCGGGATCCAGCCGGCCTGCTTGTACTCCGGGGTGCCCGGCGCGACCGCATTGGGCTGTCCGGTGGAGACCAGGTGTTCGATGTCCTCGGTGCTGCCCTGGACCAGGCGCCAGTCGCCCACGCCGTCGACCTCGAGCCACCGCATGAGTTGGGTGCCGGAGTAGAGGCCGTCGCTGACCTTGCCGTTGGCGGTGGTGAGGGTGACGTAGCTGAGCAGGTTCACCGCGTAGTAGCCGGTGTCGAGCTCCTCGAGGGTGTAGGCGATCGGCGTCACGGCGTACGACGCGGGTGGGGGGACGTCCCCCTCTTTCGGGGCACCGGCCTGCTGGCGGCGCAGCGCGACGGCGTCGCGGGCGCGCTGTTCGAAGACGGTCTTGTCCTCGGGGTTGGCGTACAGGCCGGCCACGGCGGCGGCCTGGTCGTAGTCGAACCCGACCTGTGCCTTGGCGACCTCGACCTGCAGCGCGACCGCGCCCAGGTCGGTCTGGGGGAACCGGGTCGGGTAGCCGTCGGCCTGGTCGGCGCCGGTCGGGATCACGACGCCGTCCGCGGGTACGGTGTCCGGGGCGACCTGGTCGACCGAGACGTTCTGCCCCTGCTGCCCGGTCTGGCTCGAGGAGTCCCCGGAGGTCTTGTCGGTTCCGCTGTAGTCATCGGTCCGGCCGCGCGCTCCGAGCCAGACGGCGGTGGCCACGAGGGCGGCGATCGCCACCAGGACCCCCACGCGCAGCAGGATGGTGCGGGACTCCCCCATCGAGTCGTTGATCCGGTTGCTCATCTCAGTGCTCCCCTTCCGTGTCGCCGGGGTGGGCGGGTTCGGTGGTGTGGTCGGTGGACCAGGTGCGCCAGCCGGCCTCGTGTGCCAGCTGGGTGCCTGGCCAGGTCGCGGGTGCGGGCGCGGGCGGGGTGCCGGGGGCGACCATCCAGCGGCCGCCGACCCACTGCATGCGCTCGCAGTGTGCGAAGGCGATCTGGCCTTCGGACCTGTAGGTGGCGCTGACCTTCATCAGCACACACACCGTCGCCCAGTCGGGGCCGTCGGTTCCCTTGACCAGCGCGGCGGCCGGCTCCAGGGACACCGAGGCGCTGGGGTCCTTGACCTCGCCCATGCCGGTGCTGGAGAGGAACGCGCGGACGCTGGCGGTGATCCACCAGTCCTCGGCGCGGACCCCACCGGGCAGGGCCCAGGTGTTGTACACCTCCTCGGCGGTGCTCAGGCTCATCGACTGCAGCACCGCGAGGTCGATCTGGGCGAGCTGGCCGATCGCGCCCGCCGGGGTGTGCGGGAACCCGGTCATCACGAACGCGGGTCCGTTGACTCCGGTCCCGGTCGGGATCTTGATTCCGGGCGCCTCGGCGCTGGTGGTCTCGGCAGGGAAGGCCGCACTCTCGGGCACGGTCAGCATCAGCTCGGCCGCGATCTCATCGCGATGCGCGGCACCGCGGGCCACCGTCGAGCGCTCGGTCTCGCCGGTGGCCACGCCGGTGTTCGCACTGGCCTCGTCACCGATGCCGGCGACCGCCAGGTAGACCGCGTACGCGAGGCCGCCGAGCAGGAGCGCAGCCACGGCGACGGCGGCGGCCAGGATGCCGAGCAGCCGGCGCCGGCTCCACTCGCTGGTGCCTTCTGCCTTCTTCGTGGCTGCGCGCCGCATCAGATGCAGCCCTTGCCGAGGATCCCGTTGAGCATGCCGGGCAGCACCAGGTAGGCGATCGCGCAGGCGAACACGACCACCACCGAGATCACGCCGACCTTGGAGGCGTGCGGCAGGGAGAACACCCTGCCGGCGATGATCACGCCGATGGCGATGATGATGCCGAGACCGAACAGGACGACGACGCCCCACAGCACGTAGCTGGTGATCTCGTCGGTGGGGCCGACAGCACCCGGGGGCGCCTTCGGGCAGACAGCCATCACGGTGGTTGCGGTTGCGGTCATGACGTCCATGGGTGGACTTCCTTTCTGGGTTGCTGACCCCGGGCGGGTCAGGCGCTTTCGCTGGCGTCGGTGGGCAGGTGTGCGGGCTCGAGCAGCTGACGTGCTGCCGAGATCAGGGGGGCCGGGACAGGTCGGGAGTCCAGGCCGTTGACCGCGAGCTCCCGGTCCTCGGGGATCTCCACGCACCGGTCCGCGTCCAGGGCGCGGCGAACGGCGGGGCCGCCGGCGTGCTCGAGGCCGCGCGGCCACTTCTTGCGGCGGGGCCCGCGGACCGCGAGGGCGATCTGCTCGGGCTGCCAATAGCCGGCCAGCAGGTCCATGGCAACTCCGGCGCGACGCATCCCGGGGACGGTGGCGGTGGTGACCAGGACGATCTGGTCGGCGGCGCGGACGGCTTCGGCCAGCCAGCAGTCGGTGGCCAGCAGCTGGCCGGCCTCCCAGCCGATGTCGAGGATGGTCAGTTGGGTCTCGTTCTGTGCCTCGGTGGGCAGCGGGACCTCGTCGACGCCGGCGAGGACCTCGCTGGCGCGCTCGAGCAGGACGTCGTCACGCTTTCCCTGACGCCAGTCGGTCGGGTGCAGGCCGAGCTCGGCGGTACTCGCCGCGGCGAGTCCGGAGGCGGTCACCGAGCAGCACTCGATGACTCGGACCGGCACGCCGGCGGCGAGGCCGGTGGCCAGGGCGACGGTGCTCGCGCCGACCGAACCTGCTGACCCGACCACGGCGATGGTGTGCTCACCGCCGGTCGGTGACCAGTTGTCCTCGGCGGCGGTGCCGCGGCCGCGGGGGCCGGCGCGGAACTCGCCGGCGTTCAGTGCGTGCCAGGCTCGCTTGAGCTCGTCGACACCGACCGGGCGGCTCGGGGTCTGGGTGATCACTGGGCCTCCCCGAGGGTGCCGCGGCGGAACTCGAGTGCGGCGCGGACCTCGGCCGGGGTCAGGGTCGCCAGCTGCGCCTTCGCGGCCTGGACTTCGTGCAGCTGGTCGACGCAGCCGGTCAGCTGCTCGATCGCCTCGATCTCGCGGCCGGCGATCGCGAACAGCTCGGCGATCTGCTCCGGCGTACGGGTCTCGCCGTCTTGGGTGTTCGTCATGGGCTTCACCACCTCCAGTCGCCTATGTGTCGCGGGGTGGCGCGGGCGATCACTTCCGGGCTTATTCGTCATGGCCGAACTTCCTCGGGGCGGCCGCGGCGAGGGCGCGCATGCTGCGAGAGCCGTGGCGACGGACGGTTGCCTCAGAGACCCCGATGCGGGGCGCGACCCGGCTGGACACCTCGTTGCTGAGCAGGCCGCCGTACCCGCGCGCCAGCCTTCGGGTCTTGACCCGGTCGGCCTCCTCGACCAGGCACAGCAGCAGGTACCGGTCCGCGGGGCTGATGACCTTGTGGTCGCAGGCCCACCCGAGCAGCTCCAGGAGCTCCTCGGTGGCCGACGGCTCCTCCTGCTCGGGTCCGGCGTCGGCGAGGATCTCGGGGCGGTGGAACAGCGCGCCGGCGACCCGCTCGGTCGGCATCTCGGCCGAGTAGCCGGCACCGCCGTCGGCGCTCGTCAGGTCGCCGGCCGAGAAGGACTCGAAGAGGGTGGTGTTGGCCCAGGTGCGGTCGGCGCGGGAGACGTAGAAGAAGTCGCCGACCTCGCGGAGGACACCGACGCGGGTGTTGATCAAGATGTTGGCCGCGACCTTGCGGGTCCGGCGCCACTTGAACGTGCGGACCTCGATCCACAGCTGCGAGGCCACGAGCTCGTCGACCCGCTCGACCGCTGACCAGGTGCCGGCCATGACCGGCTGGCTGTCGCGGAAGACCTCGCGTGGTGGGAGGGTGCTCAGCCAGCCCGCGAGCCGGCAGGCGCCGGGCAGCAGGCACTTGGCCAGAGCGGCCGCAGCGGCGATGTCGTCGCCGCCGTCGGGGGCCGCCAGCATGGCCAGCGCCAGGAGGACCTGGTCGGAGGTTTCGTGGTCCACCGTCGGTAGCCAGGAGCGGAGGTCGTCGAAGTTGTCGACCACGCCGAGGCGCGGATCGGCGGCCACCCAGGCCGGCCACTTCTGACGGGCCTGGTCGAGCAGTTCGCTGTTGTCGTCGAGGCCGAGCTGGTCGCCCACACTCATCGCACACGCTCCTTTCGTCCGTGGCTGTGCACGGCAGAAAGGTCGCGAGCGGGCGTCCCCGCATCCGTCCCCCCAAACCCCTGATTTCGAGGGGGGACGCCTGCTCGACGGGGATACGGTCGTTGCGTTTGCGCAGGTCAGAGAGGGGGGACGCCCCCGTCCCCCCGAAAAATGAAAAAGTTCCCGGCCGACCCTTGCGCGGCCTTCTTGTCGAGATGCAGCGAAGTTGGAAATTGCCTACGTGTTGTTGAACAACTCGCGTTACGTCAACCAGGTCAGTGTTTGGTGATCCCGGAAGGGGATCCGCCTGCGGCACAGATGCGGGACGGCGATACCGGCCGCACCTTGACACGTCACTCGCGGTATGACGCAGGCCTCGTGGCAGGTGCAACGCATGGGAAGCGACAGAGTCGCCGGAAGTCCGAGGAGGAGAAGTCCGAGGAGGATTGGTCGTATGCGCCTTGCAGATTTCGCTGACCTCGCGCAACAGTGCCGCGAGAACGGTTACGGGTTCGCCGAGTTCCGACGACAGGACATGGTCATCGACCTGCGCTGGCCGGCTGACGTTCTTGAGCAGTGGATCTACGACCACGCAGGTAATGGCTCCTTCCTGCGGGACTACGAGAACGTCGAGCTTTCACGGGTCGGCTGGCAGGTCGAAGCGTTGTCGGTCGACACGTTCATGGCGATGCCAACGGGGCCATCGGACGCGGACGCCATCGAGTACTTCGCTGCCGACCCCGATCACTGGATGGCCGTGCGCAACCAAGGTGAGCATCTGGGAGTGGGGCTTGCTTGGGATGTCCACGGCACCTGGAAGCGCTGGCCGATCATTCTCGACCGTGCCCTCCTGACGCCGGCTGAGCACGGCCTTCAGCTTGTCGAAGGACGCAACCGGGTCGGCATCCTGCGCGGCCGCCAACGGCAAGGAAAGCTGGTCGCAGACCAGCACCTAGCCTGGGTCGGCCGCCAACGAACATGACGCAGACCAGCGCCAGTCTTCGGCGTGCCCGCCCAAACCGTCGGGAGTCAACGGCAGGATGAAAGCCCCACGAAACCGGAGGCACACGCCGTTGGACTCGCCAACCCAGCTCGCCACGCAGATCCGCTTCCACCTCGAGGCCCTCGGGGAAACCAACGCACATCACCCGTTCGAGCAGCTCTGTCTCGGATTGACCCGCCGGCGCATTGTCAGCAACGTCATCCCCGCGACGGGCCCGGTTTCCGCCGGGGGCGACGGAGGACGTGACGCTGAGAGTTTCTGGAGCGTCTTGGCGAAGGAACTGCCGGATACGTCGCTCTTCACTGCCCTCGCGACTCAGGACGCGGTCGTTCTTGCGGTGACCGCTCAACGCGCCGACGTGGCGTCTAAGATTCGGTCAGACCTGTCGAAGATCTGCGGCAAGGGTGAGCCAGTCGATCGAGTCATCTATTTCACCGTGGCCCCCCTTGAAACGGCAAAGAGGCACGACCTTCAGGAGCATGCACGCGACCGACACTCCGTGGCGCTGGAGATCTGGGACGCGCAAGCTATCGCGACCGAGATCGCCAGCGCTGACCTGTTCTACCTCGCCGTCGACTACCTCCACCTCCCCTCCTCCCTCGCGCCCGAACGTGATGAGACTCAGGACGAACTTCCCGACTGGTACGTCGAAGAACGTGAACGGTGGCGCTCGCAATCGGTCTGCTCAGGCTCGATGGGTGAGGTCGTCGACCTGAGAGAAGGGCTTCGGTTCTCCAGCCTGAACCTCGAAGCGCGTGCGGACTTGCCTGACTGGCTGGCTTTTGCGCGAGCGCTGAGAAATTCTGCGCACGACGACCTCGGCGTTCTGAACCGCATCGAGTACGAAATCGTCATCGCTACCGGGTTCGGGCTCAACACGCTGAAGCCCGTCGACGGGATCCTCCGAGACTACTTCGGGCGGCTCGCTTCCGACCCGCCCGACACCGGCGTACTCGTCGACGCCATCACCCTGCTCCGCCTCGTTCAGGCAACCCAGCCTCGTCGCGAAACCACTATCACAGCGGAAGAAGCGGCACGATGGGCCGACGATCTGGAGCAGGTGCTCGAAGAGAAGCTACTAGCAGCGCCCGGGGCGAACGCCAAGGTGAGTCTCCTCGCAGCTGCCGTCCTCCTCGCCCACGGCCCCCAAGGCTTCACGACGGAGGACCTTGCGGGCCTCCACCCTGCCGCAGGTCCGGCGATGTCCGACGTCTACCAAGAACTAAGCGCTGCCAAGAAGGAAGGTCGCCCTCTTCCTGGTGCGCCGAACGACGCTGACCTGCGCGACCTCGACTTGGGCATGGCACACCTGGTCGACCTCGTCAGCGCCCTGCCAGCAGCGCCGATGGCACCGCTAGACCAGCTCACAACGATGTTTGACCTCACTGCACCCGCGCTGATCGACCATCCCGACTACCGCAACGTGCGGCAAGCCCTGGACGACGCGACAGTCGAGCGGTCCGGAAAGGCAGCGGCCGGCGACCGGGCACAGGACCGGGCAGTCGCTCTGCTCCAGGCAGGGCGCCCCCTGGACGCGCTTCGCGAGATCCACGCCGCCAAGATGAACTGGCTCAACGGCGACGCTGCTGAAGGTGCCGCGATCATGATGCTGCTCGCATCCGACGTCTACTACAACCTCGGACTCCCGCTGGCCGCGAAACAGTACGCAATGAGCGCAGCATCAGTCGCGAAGACGAGCGGTGACCCCGACCTCGCTGTCCTCGTAGCCCGAGGCCTCATCCTGACTGCGACCTACGAGCACAAGGCCGGCCAGTGGCTGACCGCGACCAGAACGTTCAGAGTCGGGATCTGGGCACAGGCAGAACTGGCTGGTGACCCGTGGAGCTTCGAGCGCTATCCGTACTTCATGAACATGCTGATCGACCAATGCTTCATCTTGCGGACCGCGTCTTCGCTTCGTCCCGGGCTGCTGCCGGCTGTCGAGCCCGTAGTCCAGTCCACTCAGCTCGACAAGCTCGTCGCTCCAATGCTGGCTTCGGTCGCTCAGGTCGACCCGCTGGGAGAGAACGAGGTTGCCGACTCCGCGGACCGGGGCGGCCTCGGACGACCCTTCTCCGACGCCGGGCCCGTGCGCGAGTACAGCTGGGCAGCGCTCGGCAACGTCTGGGTTGTCAGCACGCCAAACGACCGACCCCACGTCCTGGCGGCCGAGAGGTTCGTGGCCGCCGCACAGATCACCCTGGCCGACCTTGCCGGTGAAGACCTCCTTCTTGTGCCGGGGCATGTCCGCATCGAGGTCGAGGTCTCAGACCAGCCCGTCGAGCCCGGTTCAGTGTTCGTTGCCGAGTCGGAGCGTGGCCCTGGCGCAGTCGGGCATCGGGTGGTCCTTACCCGTTCAGGAGGCTTGGCGGTCGAGGCGGACCAGCTGGAGGTCGCCACCGCAGCGTTGCAGGCGATCGTCACCCAGTCGCTCCTCGGGCAGCCAGCCTTCGTCGCCTTGATGGAGCGAACCTTCGAGCGGGGACTTCCGCACATGCTGACCTGCGTGCGTCCATACGACGAACTCGTCGACATTCACAAGGACTCGTTCTACGACGAGATTCGCGAAGTCGAGGGAGGTCGCATCGCACCCGACCGGCCGCGGTCGCCGCCGCCTTCCGCTGGGCTGCACTGGGAGCTTCCGGAACACGCCCAGGCCTACGACCCGGCCGACTCGCTCGATGCAATCGGTGGACGATACGAGGTGCTGCTACCGCCTGTCCGGATGACGCTCCCGCGCCTTGCTGCGGACCCGGCGTTCATGGACCTCGTTGCGTCGCTACGCGCCGAGGGCTGGAAGGACTGGCACCTGCTCACCGCTGTTGCGAACGTCGTCGTCAATGCCCGCGCGGTGCATCGGGGCTTGAACATGTCCACGTCGATCACCGAGGCCGACGTCAAGCGATTCCACTCGCTCATGCGGAAGGAGGAGCAGGCGGACGACCCGGAGACGCCGCTAGAGCTGTTCACCGAGGATGCGATGTGGTTCCACCTCGGGAACGCCGCGACAGCGACCGCCCGTCGATGGGGACTCGAAGTACGCCTCAACCTCCTGGACCCGCGAGCGTTCCTCAGCGTACTGGGTGACCGCTTCAACTACTGGGCCGACGACGTCGACCACCAGCCGATCTTCACGAAGTAGGTCCAAACAGCGTGCGTCATTCTGGGCTATGCAGCGGGTCTCGGGACGACTCGTAAGGCGTCCCGCAAGCCCAAACCCCGCGACGGGAGAAACTGCACGCTCAACACGGCTGACTCGGTGGATGAACCACGTCTGGCGCGTCGAACCGCCAAACTGAGTCCCGTGGCCGAGTACTTCGACGGATGGTTCCGCCCAACTGCGGTGAACCCTCTACCGCCCGTCGCGTCCAAGCGCACGCTCACCGCCGCCATCTGCGATGCGCTGATCAAGCGGTACACCCGGGCCGCTTTGGAGTCGGTCCTCCCCGAGGAGCTCCGATTGGAATGGCGCCGCCGTGACGCTAGGCCCGACCAGGCCGAGAACAAGCGCGACCTGATCACGGGCTACATCGAGGACTGGTCGGTGGCGCAACTGGCATCGCTCGCGCGACGGCTGAGCACGTACGCCGACATCTACCAACTTCACCAGGAGCAGCTGGCTTCACTGGTGCACGCATACGAGCAAGGGGACGGCGTACAGGGCAGGACAAAGAACCTGATCTTCGCCAGCACCGGCCCGAAGCCCGACCTCGTTCTCAGGGATGCCGTCAGCAACGACATCGAGGTCGTGGCGAACGGCGACACCTGTCTCATCTACGACCAGCCGTTGCCCGACGGCGGGTTGAAGTTCAGCGATCTCGTGGCTTGGTGGGCGGCCCACCCGTCCTGTCCGTCCGACCTTGACGATCCGGGCATCGCCCGCCATTTGTACCAGCGGCTGGTCGCGTCACTCGCGAGCCCGCCGGAACTTCTGCTGTTCCGGACCTACTACGCGCGGTTCAAGGACAACCCGGACGTCATCGCGCTTGTGCCGCAGGTCTATCTCCACTACGACCCGCTCGACCAGAGAACCCGCCGGGCATCGGTGAGCGGGGCGCCCCTCGCGCGCCAACGGATGGACTTCCTCATGTTGTTCAGCGACCGCAAACGCGTCGTCATTGAAGTCGACGGCAAGCAGCACTACGCCGTCGGTGAGACCGCGACCCCGCGTCTCTACTCCGAGATGGTCGCTGAGGACCGACGGCTCAAGCTCGCCGGATACCAGGTCTTCCGATTCGGCGGGTACGAACTTGGGCAGCCGGGCGCGGAGGCGATGCTCACCGAGTTCTTCGATGAAGTCCACTCTCGGATGAGTTGACCTTCGCGGACTCCCCACCGAGCCCGATACGGGCAAGAGCCGCAGGTCTTGCCCGGCAGCGTCGACCTCACTCGGCTTTGACCCGCTCCCTGGGTCCCGCAGTTCCCGACGCATCGAGCTCGCACCTCCTAGGCTCGCGCACATGGAACTGGAAGGGCGCAACGCACTGGTCATAGGGGCAGGCAGCGGCATTGGACGCGGGATTGCCAGGTCGCTTGTGGTGAGCGGAATGCACGTTATGGCCGCCGACGTAGACCTGGACGCCGCCACGGAGACCTGCGTGAATTTGCCGGCGGGTGGCACAGCGACAGCTGCCTTCGTTGACGCTACTGATTGCGCGTCATTGGAGGCCCTCGCAGCCCGTGCCTATGCCGGTGAATCTCTCCACCTCTTGGTGCTGACTGTAGGGGTGCTCGACATGGTTCCCATCGACGAAATCGGCGACGAACAGTGGCGCTGGGCGTGGGACCTGAATGTGATGTCGCATGTACGAGCAGTCCAAGTATTCCTGCCACTGCTGCGTCAGGGAGCGCCCAGCGCGATCGTGCTCACCGGGTCGGGCTCTGGGTTACAGCTCCCGGCCCCTGATCCGCTTTCAGCGCTGTATGCCACTACAAAGCACGCATTGACCGGGTACTTCAGCGTCCTGCGCGAGGCGCTCGCTCCAGAGGGAATCAAGGTCATGCTGCTCGTTCCCTCGGGAGTGGACGGGAACCTCGCGGTCACCTCCGCGCGAAGCCGAGCCCATCACCTCGGAGCTGCGGAGAACGCGGTGCGTGGCCAACAGCCTGCCGGTCGTGTGCTGGTGCCGGCCTCGACGATCGGAGACCTCGTTGCGCACGAGTTGCGGGAAGACCGGACCTACGTCAGCAACCGTGGAGCAGCCTTCCACCAGGCCATGATGGACTGGCTCGACGAGTGGAAGCAGGACACCACCAAATCGTAGAGGCTCGGTTGTGTGAGCCAAGTTCGGCCGCCTCCAGCTCGGTGCCTGCGGCGTCGCCATCAGCGCCGCCAGCACGATGACCGTGCGGTCCCTCCACCAGCATGTGGTCTCCGACCCCATCTTCGACCGCAGCAACGACCTCGGCGGCGCGGACGCGGACGTCATCATCGATGGCACTCTGCTCGAGCTGAAGACCGTGAGGACTCCCGTGCTGAACAAGATCACGGTGTGGCAGATTCTGGGCTATTTGCTGGCCGACACCACCGACCGGCACCAGATCCGCGAGGTCGGATGGTACTTCTCACGTCACGGATACCTGTGGCGGCTCCCGGTCGAGGAGCTGCTCGCCCGGCTTCACGGCGGCAACCTCGACCTGACCTCCGCCAGGGAGCAGTTCGCTGACATCTTCCATGGCAGTCTCTTGCCCCATGATCGATGACTTCGCCAAGGACTATCTGCGCGACGAGTTGCAGTGGGCACGCGAGGCGCTCGTCTGGAAACTTGAGGGGCTCCCTGAGTACGACGTACGTCGGCCCCTGACTGCGACCGGGACCAACCTCCTCGGCTTGGTCAAACACATGGCGACCTGGGAAGCCAGATACCTCGGCGAGGTCTTCGACCGACCGTTCCCGGAACCGCTGCCGCGATGGCAGGACTCCGACGGCAGCGACCTGTGGGTGACCGAGCGCGAGAGCCGCGAGCAGATCATCGGCTTCTGTGGGCGCGCATGGGAGCACGCGGACGCGACGATCAGATCACTTCCCCTCGATGCCCCCGGCGATGTGCCGTGGTGGCCGCGTCCTGACGTGAAGCTCTTCAGCGTCATGGTCCACGTGCTCAACGACACGACCCGGCACGCCGGACACGCCGACATTCTGCGCGAACAACTCGACGGCCAGACCGGTGTGGCAGCCGGCCAGGGTGAGCAGATCGACACCGCAGTCCGCGAGGCTCTCTGGATGAAGATCGAGCGGGCAGCCCGGGCTGCTCACGCAACTCAGGCCTGAGCCACGCCAAACCGGCTACGAGCCGCGGTGACACCTGGGTATCGATGCGCCCGGGGCGTCCCCAACTGTGACGGCTCAGTGCTCCACAGCCAGCTTTGCCAAGGTTCTCCGCGGCGGGTCCCGCCAACCTTCCTTGCGTCTCGGGATCACCTGCGGGCGCCGCGGGTATCACCCGCCGAACAGAGCCAGCTGGTGTCTCTGATCCTCGGTCAGGGCTAGCGCGGCATTCGTTGCGGCCGGGTAGATCTCCGCCGCCAGCCATTGCGCCTCGCGGACACCGGATGCGACTCCGACCTTGGCGCCACGAGTGTGCTGCTCGGTCAGTAGTCGCTTGGAGTCGAACAGGTAGACCGCATCGATCCTCCACGCTCTAACGGTCCGCACGTCCTTCGCGGTCGCCTTCGGGCCGGTCAGGACCAGGTAATAGTCGAGCTCTGGCGCCTCGGTCATGTCCAGGATGCCCTCACGCTTGAGGTACCACTTGATGTTCACGCTCTTCCCCGTCAGCGGTCCCGAACGGAACCGTCCGTCGATGGCCTTGGCGACCGCGCTCGGCTCGAGCTCGATGTCGAAGATGCGCGACGCGATCCACTCCCCAGCGTGCCCAGCGGTCATCGGTCGGTTGATCAGTCGGCCGATGCGTTCGTCGACGAGGTTGCGCTCGCGCAGCAGTACCGCGAGCTCGGCCAGATCGGTCTCCTCCATGACGCCTAGCGTGCCACCGCCCGCCGCCGCTGTGCTGCCTCAGGAGACGCTGCCCCGAGCGCCGCGACAGACGGCTCTCGGAACACGGAACATTGCACGCTGATCACCCGAAGGCGCATCCGCACCATGTTCAGCGCGGACAGCAGCGCAATCTTCGCTGCATCTCGCCACTTTTGTCGAGCAACCCGACGCCATCTCCGAGGCGCACCATGGAGCGCGAAGTTGCACAGCGCCGCCGTGATCGTTGGGCAATTTGTACTGCGCGCCGCGAATCTTCGCGCCAGATGCAGCGAATCTCGAGCAAACGAAAGAATGCTCAAGATCTACTGGTCGAGTCGACTTTGAGTTCGGCGAGCGGAGGTGCGGCTGCTCCAGGACGAACAGCCCGTTGTGCTCGTCGCTGGGGCCAGCTCGCTCTGTGCCGCAGGCTGAATGACTACGTCTTCCATGACAGAAGTTCGGCTGCCAGTGCGACTCGAAGCTACTGAAGCCGGCGGTGGGAGCAAGTACGGTCGAGGCACAGCAGGCAGGGGAAATCAATGAGCGCCGAGACCGCACCCGATGCAGGCCCCACCGACTGGGAGCCGGACCCGGCCGGGATCTACTTCTCGGACCGGTTCGAGGTCGACCCCCAGACGCTCGAGAAGTACGGCGCCTTCGACATCTCCGTCGTCACCGACATGCCCTTGTTCATCGACCCGTTCCTGCTGTTCAACAGCGAGAACGAGGAGTACCGGGCGCTCCACGACCAGATCATCGAGTATCTGCGGTTCCTGAAGTCCAAGGCCACCGAGGACCTTGACCCTAAGCTCATCGACAACTGGTATCGGTTCAAGGAGGTCGAGCAGAACTGGCTCGGGTTCACCGCCGACGGCAACCGCGGCCACGGGCTCGGCCCCGCGTTTGCCCGGTCACTGCACAGCGCGCTCGGCAGCCTGCTGGAGAACTTCGGCGAGGAGACAGTCACCGAATCCAGTCACCTCGAGAAGCTAGCGCTCATCCGTGACCGGGTCGGCAAGGACAGCATCAGCGACTTCACGACGAACCTCATCAAGCACTTCCTGCTCAGGTACACCGAGGAGTTCGCCCTCGAGCACCTCCGGCCCGAGCAGCGCCAGAAGTTCAACGTCGGCCGCGCCGTCTTCAACTACAACACCGAGACGTGGGCCGCACGCCCCTACAGCCTCCCCGAGCTCGACGGCCAATACGTCCTCTTGACCCCCATCGACCTGCTGACCAAGGACGACACCTGGATCAACAAGGACGACATGCTCCACAGCTTCGACCGACTGCCCACGGCCATCGATGACAACCAGCAGCGCGCCCTGGTCAACAACTACTTCAAGAAGCAGTTGAGCCGGAACCCGTCGGCGAAGGAGGTCGCTGCGGCAAAGGCCCGCACGATCAGGCACTTCCCGGAGCTGATCGACTACTACATCAAACTCAAGGAAGACACCCGCGAGCAGGCCAAGGCGGCCAGCCTTTCCAAGACCGAGGACACCCAGCGAGTGCTGGTGACCCAGGTCAAGGCCGCAGCCAAGGACCTGGCGGAAAAGACCGACCTGTTCCGGAAGCCGTGGACCTCGTACGACGAGGCCCGGCAGGCCGTCGCGACGTTCAAGCGGTACGTCGAGGACATGGACGGCTACAAGGTCATCAACCGCGGCGACGGCAAGCCGTTCGCGAGCGAGGCCGAGGTCCAGGCGTTCTTCGGGCTGCTGCTCCAGCCAAGCCGGTTCGACGTGAACCGGGAGCCGAACAACGGCCGCGGGCCGGTCGACTTCAAGCTCAGCGCCGGCGCACACGACAAGTCCCTGATCGAGTTCAAACTCGCCAAGAGCAGCAGCCTGACCCGCAATCTCAAGAACCAGGTCGCGATCTACGAGAAGGCGAATCAGACCAAGAACTCGGTGAAGGTAGTCATCTGCTACACCGCCGCCGACGTCGCCAAGACGTCTCGGGTACTCCGCCAACTCGGTATCGACCATGGCCCCGCGGCGGAGTCAGTGGTCGTCGTCGACGCTCGAGCGGACAACAAGCCCTCTGCCTCCACCGTGTGAGCCACACCTCCGGCCGGCGAACCGGACCGCCCGGTCCACGGCCGACCCGTGGGGCATTAGCCCTCGCGCGCGCCCTGATTGGGGCCTGCACCCTGCCGGGTGTGCCTCGGTGGACTCGGTAAATTCTCCCGCGAGCCCACGTCGGGCCAGCCTGACGCGCGCTCGGGGAAGCCAAGTTCCTCGGCTATCTCATCGAGGCCGTCCAACGAGTCCGCACTCGTGTCCTTGGCGTTCTGGTCGTTGGTGCTCATGACTCATCCTCCTGCATGTCGGCTGGCGAAGAAGGCGATGCCGGTCTTCTTCTGGTCCGCGGTGAGGTCGACGCCAGCGGTCAGCATGGCTCGACCGTAGTGCTCCGGCGAACCGTGAGGTGTCCACTTCGGTTGACCACGCTCAGTGGATGTGGGACCGCCGGCGGTGGGAGTCCACAAGCAGGTCGACGTTGCTTGTTCGTTGTTCGATCGACCCGAGGCCGATCGGGAGCGTTCGCACCGACTCATCGGAGATCCCATCGAGCACGTCGTCGACGAGTTCCTGATTCGTGTGTAGGTAGGGGCGCTCCCAGAAGCCGATGGTTGCTGGTTCCGGGCTGGGCAGGCCAGCCGCGCCCTGGACAGACGCGAGCACATCGAGGGCTCGGGCCAAGTTCATTTGTCGCTGCTGCCAGGTCGTGGCCTGGAGCACCGCCGCCAGTTCGCCGTGCGCAGCGGAAGCACGAGGTAGCCGCAGGAACGCCGTGCCCCGCCACTTGGCGTACGGCGGCCACTGGCGCTCGAGCATGAAGCCCAGATGCATGGCCACGTCGACCAGCCGGGCAGCGATCACTCGCGATCCCAGGTCGTCGCCGCGATCGCCCGCCCGGCTCATCAGCGGCATCTCTTGGTCGAGCCGCATCCAGTCGCACGCAACGATGTAGCGCCACAGGTCGTCCGGATACCACTCGAGCGCTGCTCGGATCTCGGTGAGAGCCCCATCGGTGTCGGTGAACACGGGCCCGGCGGTGACCTCGAGGACAGCCTGCCCGGTAAAGCTGAGCCAGTCGGACGTCGTGGGGGCCGGCCGCGGGTCGATCCCGAGGCGGGACCTGGCGAAGTCTGATGGCGTGTCCACCTCCACGCGATGGCGCACCTCGCTGGAGCCGGTGTAGGCGAACGCGACCGGGAGTCCGGCGTAGGTCTCGGGGAGTTGCTCGTCTAGGAGAGCTTGAACGGGGCGGCACAGATCCTGCGCCACTAGCACGTTGAGGCGCAGTCCCCAGTCGTGGTCGCGCGACATCTCGTCATCGAGCCCGAGAACCTCCGACCCCGCGCCAATACGCGCTGCAGCATGCGGCAGGCCGGGCCAGTGGCTGAGCAGTAGCGGGGCGACCACCGCGTCGTAGAACCGGCGTGACAGCTCGCAACCCGTCAGATCCTCGGCATCAGGCGACACGTGCACATCCTGCCCGAGGGGACTCCACCTCATCGGAGAGGCAAGCGGCTACTTTGAAGGAGATCCTCGATGTGGACGGTTCCGCCAATCTCTCCCGCGTGTGGTCCGCCAACCTTTCCTGCATCTCAACACTTCTTTTTCTTCTTCTTATGCGCGGTCGAGCAGCCCCGGACGGCAGTCGACGCGGCTCCGGGCCGGCGCCGGCGCAGCTCCCCCGGCCCGGCCGGAGTGGGTTCCCTGGTTCTCCTGCGCTGCTCGATCGGCCGTGCTCTACTAGGCGCCGAAGCCCCAGGTGACCCGAGACGCCTGGGGCTTTCCCCTTCGCAACAGGTGGCCCGCGCAGGCCGGATGCTCGCGCCCGGCCGGGCTCGACCCGAGGCCGTTAGAACGAGAACAGGTCCCCGTCCTGCTCCGAGGACGGGGACCTGTCTCCTGTGGTCGCTGAGTGGCTACCGACCGCTCACTGGGTCAGCACCTGGGCCTCACCGATTCGGATCGGAAGCGCGTCGGTGGTCAGGTCGAACTCGATGGTTCCGGACTGCCCGCCGCCGGTCCACTCGACGACCCAGTGGCTCGTGGCGGTGACCTGATAGGCCCCGTCGGGCTGGTCCGTCGACATCTTCTCGTAGCGGTGCCCACACGTCGGCGAGTCCTTCTTGCCGTAGTGGTCGGCGTACGGGGTGCCCTTGCCTGTGCAGGTCACCGTGGTCCCTTCGCCCATGTCCCAGACGATGCTGGAGACGCTGGCGGTGGCACTGACCGACACCGACCCCTCGCTGGCCGATGCAGTGATCGGGCCGAACGTGTCGTCCGTCGGGCTGTCGACCCACATCCACACCGGCAGCCCCACCAGTCCAACCCGGTTCGGACCGGACTCCGGGACGATGCCGATCTGGATCGGGTCCAGGTCCATCGAGGCGATCGCGCGCTGAGCGAGCACCACGGGATCGATTCTGACTTCTTCGCCGGTCTGCACCCACGTGTACTCCCAGGACGATCCGGGCGGCGGGAAGTAGCAGACGTGCCAGGCGCCGTCTTCCTTCGTCTGGCCATCCGGCGGCACTAGATCCTCGCCCATCTCCTCAGCAGAAGGACCGATCCAGCACTCATGCAGGCTGCTCCACACCGACCCGCCAGGGCCGGTGCACGGAATCTCTCTCCCGTTGTAGTTGCACGTCGAGGAGCCGCCGCCGGTGCCGCCACCGCCACCGCCGTTGCCACCCCCATCCGAGCAGTCGATCTCGAATTCGCCCGTCTCCGGGTTGTAGACCTCCTGGCAATCGGCACTCGCGCTCGTGGCCGTAAGGACGACCACAACGAGCGCCGCAGGAACCGCCAGCACGAGCGCGAGAATGCGCCTCAGCATGACTGATCCCACTTGATATCGGAGTTGGACACCTTCCACGCGCCCTTGTCACGAACGACCGTGTACTCAACCGGGACAGGGTTACGCAGCGGATCGCCGTTCGGATCGGTCTGCTTGATCTGCTTGCCGTCTTTCTTGCGCTCCACGTTCGTTCGGTCCTCACAGTCGGTGATGAGGATCGTCGAGTCCGACCGGCGACGCGGCTCGGCGAGAGTGTGCACGTACTCCCCCGTGACCTTGATGTCGTACCTCTTGAGGGTGACAACAGCCTCTTGGATCTGGAGGAACTCGTCCCCTGTTGCCACCGGGTTGAGGCGCTTGAAGTCGATCGTGACGGCACGATAGAAGTCGTCGCGCGCCTTGAGGTACTTCGTCAACTGGGCCGCCGCCTTCTCCTCCGGTGTCTTCGGAGTCGGCGTGCTGGTGGGTGTCGGCGAGGGTGACTGGGTCGGGGTCTCCTGGACCGTGGGCTCGGTGTCGTCGCCGCCGCAGCCCGTGAGAGTCAGGGCGAGGGCGAGGGCCACTCCCCCGAGTGCGGAGTGGTGTTTCCTCATGGGGTGTCTCCTCCTGTGGTGGGCGACGCCATGACTGACCGCTGGCCGACGTCGTCGGCGATGTGCTCGAGGTGTTCTTCGGCTGCGTCGACGAGCTCGGCCAGCGAGCCATTGTCGGCGGGGTCGATCCCGAACTTCTTGTCGGCGTTGTAGAGCGTGCGGATGGTGTCGCGCACGAACACAGCCCGCGCGAGGCGGCGGGCGTCGAGGTCGGGGCGGTCGCCGCCGGCCGCGACGTATCGGCCGGTGAGTTCCTGGTCGAACGTTGTCATGTGCTGGTGCTCCCTTCCCGAGTCAGCTCGCGAGCCAGCCGTGTGTACGGATGATGGTCTTTGTGCGCTCCGACAATTCCATGGGTGCGTCGCCGTCGTCGGACCGGTTGCAGATCTCTTCGCGCAGGATCCGGTCGGCCTCGAGCTGGTCGCCCTCGGCCTTCATGACGTGGGCGAGGCACAGTCGGGTGCTCTCGCCGTCGGGGTCGGCGCGGCTGGCGACGTAGGCGGCGGAGCGGGCCTTGACCAGGTCGCCGGCCGCGAGCGCCTCGGTGACGACGATGAGGGCGACGTCGGCGATCCACCCGCCCGCCATGAGGTCGATGCGGTCAGGCTCGTTGGCGAGCCATGCCCACCCTTCCTCGCGCAGCTGGCTGAACGGCTGGGCCTCCCCGACGAGCTCGAGCGCAGCGCAGAGGTCGGCGACACCCTCGGCGCCGCCTCGACTCTGCCCGCGCTTGCGGAGGCGGATGAACAGGTCCAGGTCAACGAGCAGGCCGTCGTCGACCTGGTAGACGTTGACCCCGGTGAGCTTGGCAGCCGGCGCCTTGTCCGCGTAGGGCAGGTGGTCCTCGCCGGTGCGGGGGTTAGGACCGAGCCAGTCGCGGACGATGTTGGTGTAGTCGCGCACCTTGCCGTCGGAGATTGAGAAGGCCTCGCGGATCTGCTCGCGGGTGGCGCCGTGCTTGCGGTGCAGGGCGAGGAACGCCAGGAGCTCGGTGAAGTAGGGCTTGCGCTTGGCGAGTGCTTTGCCGTGGGTGCGTGCGGTAACCGGGCCGAGCAGGGTGAGGCGCGGGCGGTGGCAGTTGGGCGAGAACCAGTCGGCGATGTCCTGGTCGAGGGTGGGGTCCTTCTCCTCGACCTCGGCGCGGACGTGGGCGGGGACCTTCGGCGCCAGGGCTTCGAGGTCCTCCTGCACGATCGCGCTCTCGCGGATGTACTCCTCGTCCTCGCCCTCGAGCAGGGAGGACAGCGGCTCGTCGACGGCGTCCTCGGAGGTGTTGCGGGGCAGGGTGTACTGGCGGCGCAGGGCTCCGGAGGAGTCGGTGTAGGCCTCCCAGCCGTCGGTGGCGGTCTCGTCCGCGGGCGTGTCGACGTACTCAGGGGTCTCGCTCTGGGCGTAGACCAGGGCGCAGCCGCTGGCCTCGTCGCTGGTGAGACCGACGGCGATGAGGTTGAGGCCGGCGTGCTCGAGGACGACGCGACCGGTGTTGGTCATGTGCAGCACCGCGCCGGGCGTGTTCGGGCGTTCGCCGGCAACGACGATGGACGTCGCGGACTGTCCGACGTGGTCGTTGACCAGCTGCAGCAGCTGCTCGAGGTCGTCGGGGTCTCCGGCCGCGGCGTCGAGGAGCAGCATCCTGGCGGGCCAGGTGTCGTCGTCGACGCTGCCGGTGCGGGCCGTGGACACGTCGGTGTCGTGTCGCTTCGCCCGGTCGACGGTGGTCACCGCGGCGGCGAGGATCTCCGAGGTCGCGGGCGTCCCGGCCGCGCCGGTCGGGTAGTAGGTGATCCGCTCGTCCATGGCGACGGTCTCCTCGGCCACGCCGATGCAGTCGACCTGGACGCGGCGCGACCACGGGTTGACGGCCAGCTGCGCGGCGAGGTGGCGGGCGAAGTCGCGGCCGTAGGTGGGGTCGCCGCTGATGGTCAGCGTGGAGAGCTCCTCGCAGTTCAGCAACCAGGTCTCGCCGGTGTCGCTCATGCCGATGGTGGCCAGCAGCGGGTAGGGCGGCTCGACATTGCCGGTGTCGGGGCCGAGGTCCTCCACCGCGATGTCCGTGCTGACGTGCCAGTGGGTCTGGTCGGGGCTGCCCACCCAGGGAGCCGGGACGTCGGCCGGGGCGCTCAGGTGCAGCGTCAGCTTGCCCTTCGCGAGCTCGACGGCCGCCAGCGGGGGCATCGTGGTGCCCTGGGCTCCGACCGCGGCCGCGAGGCGCCGCAGGGCCTCGTCGGCGAACTCCACGGTGGCGGCCGCGGCAGCACCGGTCGCGTTCAGCGTCATCTCCACCGGCGCCAGCTCGGGCGGCGGGGCGGCGACCGCTCGACCCGGCGGCCGGTTCCGGAAGGCGGAGCGCCGACGGGACCGCAGCGCCATCAGCAGTGCCCCGGACAGCAGCACGCCCCCGCCGGTGAGACCGGCGAGGACCCAGGGCGCCTCGAGGATCGAGTCGTCGGCTTCGTCGACCTGGTCGACGTCGGCGGCCGGCGCCGTCGGCTCCTCGGCCTGCGGGACCTCGGGCGCGGCGGTCTGCGGGGCCTCGGTCTCCGGGACCGGCGGAGTCTCCTCGGCCGGCGGGTCGATCGGCTGCTGCTCGGTCCTGGGCTCGGCGGGGGTCTCGGGCTTGTCCTCGCGAGGCTGCGGCTGGTGCTGCCGGTCGTCGTGACCGGCGGGTGTCTGGGCTCCGGGGATGTTGAGCTTCCAGCCGACGTCGATCACGTCGGGGTCGGCGAGGTGGGCGCCGCCGGGCTGGGTGATGCCGGTGGAGGCCTTGTAGATCTCCGGCCACCGGTCGGCGTCGCCGAGCTCGTCGTGGGCGATGTCGCTGAGTGTGTCGTTGGGTTGCACGGTGTAGGTGTGCGCCGGCGCCCCGCCGGCCGGGGCTGGCAGCTTGAGCACCCAGCCGGGCTCGAGGAAGCTGGGCCGGGAGCCGAGGAGGTTGCGGTTGAGCTCGGCGATCTCCTTGTAGCGCGCGCCGTCACCGAAGTGGTCCTCAGCGATCGACCACAGGCTCTCCCCCGGCTTGACCGAGTGATCGACCGTCGCGCGTTCCTGCTTCGCCTCGACCTTCACGCCGTGCTGGGCGGGCGTCTGGTCGACGGTCCCGGCCTGGACATGGCCCACCGCCGCCGGCGCGGACGCGGCGGCGGGGCCGGCGTTGGCGGCCTGCGCAGCGATCGGCGCTGCGATGAACAGCAGGGCAGCGAGTCCGATCAGTCCGTGGGCCGCGGCCTGCGGGCGACCCAGCCCCGGCAGCTTGGGCGCCTCGACCCTGCGGAGCCGGGCGATGGTCTCCACCACCAGGCTGAGGGTCATGAAGGCCCACGCGGCCCAGCCGATCACCTTGAACAGGCCGAGGACCAGGGTGCCGTCGTCGGGTGCGAGGAGTGCGTCCTTGATGCTCTCCCAGCTCGGCGCCTGGTCGGGGATCGGGTTGGCTCCGATCGCGAGGAAGAGGGCCGGCAGGCCGATGATGATGCCGAGGACGGCGGCCGTGGCGAGGAGCCCGGTCAGCCGCTGGCGCAGGGTGGGCGTAGTCATCGTTCGATGCCTCCTTGGGCGCGGATGAGCCGTGCAGACGCCTCCCCGGTGACCCTCATCGAGTCCAGCCCGATGATCCCGAGGAACTTGCTGTCGTAGGTGTCGGTGGTGCGCACGATCAGGGTGTCGCCGTTGACGACGGTGACGCTGCCCTCCACGCCGGCGGCGTTGAGGTAGCCCTGCGCGGCGGACTTGGCGGCGTTGATGTCGACGCGGAGCTCCTCGCCGCGGATGGCGGTCGAGCCCTGGACCTCCTGGGCGCCGGTGCGGGCTGCCTGGGCCGCGGCACTGCGGGCCTGCTGCTGGGCGTGCACCTTGCCGCCGAGGTCGACGGTCATCCCGACCAGGATGATCATCACCAGTGACGCGGTGGCGAACCAGACGCTGATGGCGCCGCGCTCGTCGCGCTGTCGTCGGACCGGGTGCCTCTTCATCGGCGCTCCCGGTAGGCGTCGACGGGGCTGCTCGCGGTTGCGGTGATCGTGCGGGTGCCGGGTACGCCGGGGATGCTCAGGTCCGACAGGTTGACCGTGCAGGTCACCGTGACGTTCACCTGGGCGGTGTTCCCGATCGGTGCGTTGAACGCCGCAGCGTTGACCGTGATGTTCGTGCTGGTGCAGTGCACGTCCTGGTCGTGCAGGCTGCTTGCGGCCGAGGACCTGCCTGCGACGATTGCCTCGCTCTGGGTTCGCTCGATCGAGGCTGCCCGTGCTGCCTCGTAGGCGGCTGCTTCCACGGACTGCTTGGCGATCTCGACGCGGCCGCCGAGGATGATCATCGCCACGAACAGCCCGAAGGCCGGGACGCCGATCGCGGCCTCGATGGCCACCGATCCGTGCTCGTCCCGGCTGCGGTTGAAGGCGCGGGCCCAGATGCTCTGCGCCATCATTCGGTGAGCCTCTCGACCGGGACGCTGGCGCTCTGGCGGACGGTCACGTGCCAGCCGGGGATCACGCTCATGGACTTGCCGGTGACGGTGATCGTGGCCGTTGTCGTGGTCCGTGACCCGGAGACGCTCGTCGACGTCATCACGTCGGATCCGCCGGCGTCCTGAAGGAAGCCGTTCGCGGTCGCGACTCCGGACTCACGGCTGCCGTTCTCGCTGCCCGCCTCACGTGCGCCCTCCTGCGCGGCCGCGAGCGCTACTTCGCGGGCGTGGTAATACAGCGCGCCCTGGACACCGAGGAACATCACCAGGAAGAGCGCCGGCATCAGGAAGACCATCTGGATGGCCACTGAGCCGCGCTCGTCCCGGCGTCGGCGGCGAGAGCTGGAGAACATGGACGGACCTACTTGATCTTTCCGGCCTCGCTGGTCACGAACGCCCTGATTGCGGCGACGACGATGCCGACGATGAGGATGACCGCGCCGGCCCAGATGACCTGCTCGATCGTGACCGAGCCGCGCTCGTCGCGTCGGTGCTTGACGATGCGGTCCTCCATGCTGGCGATCACGGCCAGGGCCGTCACCTGGAGGGTGATGAGGAGTTTCAACATCGCGTTGTTCCTTTCTGGGTGTGGAGTTCGGGGTGTCCCGGGATTGACGTCGGTGTTAGGTCGCGAATCGGAGCATCGACGGGGTGACGAGGATCGCCATGAAGACGATGCCGAGCAGGCTGGCGGGGATGTACATGCGCTCGGAGACGGCGTTGGCCTTCCCGAGTTCGGCGCTGAGCATCGCCGAGCGAAGGGCGGCGGCGCGGGCGCGGAGGTTGTTGTAGATCTGGGCGCCGTCCTGGCCGGACTGCTGCATGATGTCGGCGAGGTCGTCGAGCTCGGGGACGCCGAGGTCATCGGCTAGCCCGTGCAGGAAGTCCCAGGGGGCGCGGGTCATGTAGCGGGCGCGGCGCAGCTCGCTCTCGATTCGCTTGAACACCCAGGTGTCGCCGACCT
Organism: Nocardioides sp. S5; assembly: GCF_017310035.1. Lineage (NCBI taxonomy): Bacteria > Bacillati > Actinomycetota > Actinomycetes > Propionibacteriales > Nocardioidaceae > Nocardioides > Nocardioides sp. S5. Next base: position 1,315,117 of record NZ_CP022296.1, on the reverse strand, counting down.
CGGCCGCGGAGCGCAGCGCCTGCTGGCCGCTGGAGCCGTCGCGGACTCCGGTGGCGACCATGTCGATGTAGGCGCCCAGGGCCCGGCTGAACTCGATGCGGGCCTTCTTGGCGTCGTCAGTGGCGTTGTAGTTGGGCATGAACCAGAACAGTGCGGCGAGCCCGAGCGACCCGAAGGTGGGGATCACGAACGGGAGCGGGAGCCCGATCAGCGCGAAGAACGCCGCGAACAGCGGCGGCATGGCCAGGCCGAGCAGCGCCCAAACGACCTTCTCGCCGTAGAACCTGGTCTCGCTGATCTGGAGGATGGCCAGGTCCTTGCGCGGTGTGTGTGCCCACGCTCCCCCGGGCAGGTTCTTGATCGCCCACACGCCGATCCGGTCGACGAACGATCCGGATTCGGTGCTCTCCTCGACGTCGAGCGGGCCGGCGCTGCGTCGGGGTACGACGTGGCCGGGCGAGAGCCGGTCCAGGGCGTCGGCGAGGTCGGGGTCGGACGGGGCCAGGCGCCACACGAGCAGGGCAACGGCGAGCCCGAGGAGGGTGCCGCTGGCGAGCGCGAGCTGGAGGCCCGTCATGCGAGTGCTCCTTCCTTCTCCCCGCGCGCCGCTCCGTGCGCCGCTCGGTGCGCGTTGCGGGCCTGGAGGTCGAGGAAGCGCGGGAGCGGCTTGGCTACCGCCATCCGGCGCATCCACAGCAGCGTGGCCACGTAGGCGGTCAGCAGGACGGCGAGGATGACCTGGCCGAGCGGGCTGCCGTACGGCTCGATGTAGTCGCCGGTGAGGGCGAGCATGCCCAGGACGCCGAGGGTGATCACGGTGACCGTGCGGGCGGTGGTGCGCGGCTTGGCCTGGTCGGCGGCGATCTGGCGGCGGGCGCGCACGTCGGCCGCGACGGTCTCGGCGAGGGCGTCCAGCGCCTTGGCCAGGCCGGCCTGCCCGCGACCGCTGGCGGCGAGGATCAGCTGGCTGGCCACCACGTCTCCGGTGGAGTCGTTGAGGTCCTCAGCGAAGGCGCGCAGCACGTCCTCGGTGGTGGCGGTGTTGTTCCAGAGCCGGGAGACCATCAGGCCGACCTCGCGCTCGATGGGCGCCGGCACCGACTGCAGCGACTTGATGAGCGCCGAGCGCAGCGACTGTCCGGCCGTCAGCTTGCCGGACAGTGACCGGGTCCACTCCTCGAGCGCCTCGAGCTTCTCGACGCTCGCGGCCGCCGGCGGGGGCGTGAGCAGCAGCGGGATGCCGACGATCGCGGCCGGGACGAGCACGATCGCGATCACCCAGCCGGTCAGCAGCGCGACCAGGAGGCCGGCGACAGCGCCGCCGATGACCAGCATCCGGGTGCGCGGGTTGAGCCGGGTGAACCAGCCACCCGCCCGGCCGAACGGGGTGACGGTCCGGGCGGGCCGCGGCGGCTTCGGAGGTGCGGGGATCAGCGCGTAGACCATGCCGATCAGGCCGATGACGATGAGCGCCCCGAAGACGGCGGGCAGGAAGGCGGTCATGAGATCGCCACCCCCGGGTTTGCCTGGGACTCGGCCTTGTACGCCTCGAGGTCGAACCCGTGGCGGGCGAGCTCCTGGGCGAGGAAGTTGTCGAGCTTCCCGGTGGCGACGGCCTGGCCGAGCTGGTTCGGGGCGAAGATCGGGGTGGTCGCATACCCGCGGGCCGCGTCGATGCTGGGCTGGACGACCAGGACCTCCTCGACCCAGCGCTGCTTGCGGAAGGTGCCGTCGCCGTTGGGGACGACCTCGGATCGCAGGTACATCACGATGTCGATGGCGGCGGCGAGCTTGCTGATCGCGAGCTCGCGGGTGACCTGCGGGCCCTTCTCCATGGCGCAGGAGACGAGCTTCTCGATAGTGTGCTCGGCGCTGCGGGCATGGGTGGTGCTGATCGAGCCCGGGCCGGACTCCATGGCCTTGAGCATGTTCCAGACCTCCGGGCCGCGGACCTCGCCGACGATCTGGCGGGCGAGGTTGAACCGGAAGGAGTGGTGGATGGCCTCCTCGAGGCTGAACTCACCGGCCTGGCGGCCGTCGATGCCGACCTCGCCGGATCCGGGCCGGTGCTCCCAGGCGTGGACGATCTTGTGCCGGTCGACCAGCTCGTGCAGGTGCAGCTCGAACTCGGTCTCGAAGGTGCCGATCATTTCCCAGGGCGGGATGCACGAGCACAGGGCGCGGACCCAGGTGGTCTTGCCCGAGCCCTGGACGCCGGAGACGACGATGCTCTTGCCGGCGCGGACGCAGGCGGCGAGGAAGTCGGCCAAGACCGCGCCGCACGCCTTGCGGTCGTAGACCATCTCGTCCATCGACACCTCGCGCATCCCGTGCCGGCGGATCACCACCGAGGTGTAGGCCATCACCCAGGAGCCGGCCGCGAGCCGGGCGCCGCCGGGCAGGCGCAGGTCCAGGTGCGGACGCGCTTCGGTGAAGGGCCGGTTCTGCCGGGAGCCGAGGTCGGTGAGGAACTCGCGCAGCTCGTCCTCGGAGTCGGCGATCGGGGCGGCCTCGACCAGTGTGCCGTCGACGAGCTCCAGCCACACGGCGCAGTCGGGGCCGCGGGCGATGACGATGATGTTCTCCACGTCCTCGCGCTCGACCAGCGGCTGCAGCCGGCCCAGACCGAACAGGGCGGCGTGGAGGGCGGACTTGAGTGCCTTCTCGTGGTCCTTCGTCCACGGCGGCCGACCGGTGGAGACCAGCGTCTCGGCCTCGGACTTGATGAGCTCCTCGATGACGTCGAGGCCCATCTGTTCGCGGTCCTCGTCGGTGACCCGGCCGCCTTCCTTGTCCAGCCGGGCGGTCAGCCGGGAGGAGATCTCGGCCCGGTACTGGGCGATGAGCTCCCAGTCCAGCTCGACCTCCCCCACGTCGGCGCCGTCGTAGTAGTCGATGGCCGCGATCGCGTGCGGCTGGTCGCCGGGGCTGGCGACGAGCGGGCGGAGCGTGAAGTCCGAGCGCGTGCGGCCCGGCAGCTGGTCCTCGCTGGTCCAGGCGCCGGCGAAGATCGGCAGCGACGTCGGGTCGTGGTCCTCGCTGGTCGGCGCCGGCTGCGGGGGCGGCTGGTTGCCGTTGGTGCCGCGGCCGCGGGCGAACGGGGAGCGCTGGCTGCGGTCTGCGTGTCGCGCCGCGAGCCATTCGTCGGCGCGGAGCGGCTCGCGGTCCTGGGCTCCGGGCTGGTGTCCGTTGGTGCTCATGCGCGGCCTCCGATCGGGTGGGCGAGGGCGGCCTGGTTGGAGGTGAGGACGGAGTGGATCAGGGAGACTGCGGTGCGGTAGCTGCGCACCAGGTCGGAGGACTCGAACTTGCGGGGCTTGCGAGCGCCATGGGAGTAGACCTCCGCGGCCTCGGGATCCCAGCCCACCGCTGCCGCGACGGAGATCTGGAGCGCCTTGGCGATGTGGCGCGGCGTGTAGGGACGCACCCGCGGGACGCCCGTGGGCATCGCCGGCCACCGGCGGTCCTCGTCGACGAGAAGGAGGCCCAGTCGCGAGAGGCCACCGACGGCGGCGAACTGGTCGCGCAGCATCTTGGCCCACGAGCGTGCACCGGCCAGCGCGGGCAGCGAGCTGCGAGTGACCAGCAGGGTCAGGTCGGAGGCAGCGATGAGCGGCTGCGGCCAACCCGCGAGACCGAGCCGGCCGGCGTCGACGATGACGTCTTGGCCGTTGCGGTCCAACGCGCGCAGCTGCTCGGCGAGCGGCTCCCACAGCGGCAGCAGGCTCGGGGCCTGCTCGTGGGCGCGGATGCCAGGCAGGAACCAGGGCGCCCGCTCGGCCGGGGCCTCGGGGTCCAGCAACAGCGTCTCGCGAGGAAGGGCCGCAGCCAGTGTCCCCTCGCGCAGCGCGAGGGCAAGGTTGATCAGCCCGCCGGTGGGCTCCTGGGTGCCGTGGAAGTAGCCAGCGAAAACCGCGGAGGAACCGGTCGGGTCGGCGTCGACCAGGAGCACGGGACGGTGCCAGTTGAGGGTGAGCCCCAGCGCCGTGGTGGAGACGCCGGGCGAACCGCTGGCCGACGCTAGGACGATCAGCGCCATCGCTCAGCGCTCCCGCGTGTCCAGGACCAGTGCGACCCGGCCCGTCGCGGCGCGGGCTGCCAGGTCGGCGGCGTCACCCTCGGGGACAGAGACGTCGACAACGGTCTCGCCGGTCTCCTGCACGCGGCTAACACCAACCACGACCGCCTCGACCGTGACCGGGTCCTCGTTGCTGACCTCGCCCTGGTCGCCGGGCGTGGTGACGATCCGGACGGCGTCACCGGCATAGAGCGGCTCGGACGGCATCTGCGCGGGGGTGAGGCTGATGCCCACCAAGGATTCCCCCTCCCCCGGCACCAGGCTGTCGGTGGTGGCCTCCTCGGTGAGCAGGGTGCCGGCCCACAGGTCGACGGCGGCGCGGCTGCCCTCGAGCTCGGCCTTCTGGCTCCCGGCGACCGGGCTCAGTGCCGGGTCGACGCTGACCCGCACCACTGAGAGGTCACCGGCCTCGATGGTCTCGCCGCGCTTGATGTCCTGGCTGACCACGAGGACCTCTTGCGTGTCGTTGATGGAGGTGAAGGCGAACGCGGTGCCTAGCGCGCCCGCGGCGACAAGGGCCACACAGAGTGCGAACACCCATGGTCTGCGGCGCTGCTTGGGTCGTGGTCGTGGACTGTTGTTGAGCGTGGGCATGGGACGGCTGGTGGGGGTTGCCTCGCCTGACAGGCCTTGAGCGGTGTTCTGTGACATGGATCCCGAGTCCTCTCGTGTCTCGATCACCTACGTGTCAAGACGGGCCCGGAGCGATCAGCGCGAGCCCAACTCGATAGTGACACACTAGTGCATTCCTATCGAGCGTCTCGTTATCCACAGGTGACCGCTTCCGAGATGCCATCGCCCAGTCCTGACCGGAGGGTCGCGCGGCTCAATCCCCCCGATGGGACCGAGCATCAACGCCTCCAAACGATCCGGAGTCCATGGGACCACAAAATCGTCCGGGTCTCCCGGAACAAATTCTCACCTGTGGATAAGGGTCAAACCCGCCTGCGCCTACGAACTCGGTCGGGCCGAGGCTGTTCCGCTGCGCCGGCGTTGCCGTTGCGCCTCATGGAATGCTGCGACAACCAGTTCGACGGACTCCCCGAGTGCGCGGGTTAGCGCTTCGAGCGACTGTGGTGCAGGGAGTCGGGTCCAGCGCCCTTGCTCCCAGGCGTAATAGGTCGGCACAGCCACGTTCGCGGACGTGGCGAGTTCGGGAACGGTGAGCCCTGCCTGCAGGCGCAGCGCTCGGAGATCGGGGACATCACCGTCGACGTGAATTAGCCGCAGCGCCGGGATGTCGAGTGCCTTGGCGAGTCTGACCAGGAAGTCCGGACGCGGAGATGACGTGCCCAACTCCCAGCGAGAGATGCGCTCACCCCCGGCCGCTCCCACCAGACGCGCCAACTCATGCTGAGTCAACCCCGCTTCCTCGCGAGCAGCCCTCAACGCGTTGGGATCGATTCCGGAGGCCATCGCCGACGAACACTAGCGGTGCCGATCCTCTGCGGGACAGGTCAGTCTGGGCTGCCCCGGACCGACGACCTGGGACCGCGGAGCCCGTCCGTCTCACTCCGCGATGGCGCCGCTCGCGACGCGGACACTCCTCGCCGCATGGCCAATGACCTTGGGCCCGACATCGCGCCCAGCCTCGGTGTCACCACTCGGCGGCCTTGCCCACGCCGGCCACCCGGGGCAAGCCCCATACAGGGCCGTGAGTTCTCCCGCGCTATGGCCGTCGGATTCCCCTCGTGTCGCAGATCGGGCTGATCGCTTACCAACCTCCTTCGCACCTAGGTGACCAGAAAGCGAGGTGGACCATGAGCACTTCCCGAGCCGAGAACCCGGTCCCCGGTGTCGTCACCTTCACCGCCCGCGGAGACGCCGCCCTCGATCGTCTGACCGACGCCCTGGTGGCCGAGTGCGACGGCTCCCCAGGGGGCATCGCCGACTTCCTCGAGCGGGTCCTGGATGCCGACGTCGAGGACCTAGTCGAATGCCTCAGCGAGACGACCGAGCCGCACGCCGATCGACCTGGCCGCGGCGTCGACGAGGTCGATTCCGCAGGCGAGAGCCTCGACGATGCCGCCCGCCGTCGACTCGGAGCGCGCACGCCAGGCGCTGCCAGCACGCCTGGAACACGCAGCTTCAACGTGGGGCGGTGATCCCGATCGACGGCATACACTTCGTTACACAAGCCCGCTGTGTAACAGAATGTATAGGAGACCTCTGATGCTGCCCAACCCCTACGCCCCGGGCGAACTGCCGCGGGTCCTGGCCGGGAGGGAACAACAGCAAGACAGGATCAGAGGCTACCTGAGCCGGATCGGCACCTACGGCGAGATGGGCGGCCCGCTCTTGGTGTTCCTGGGCCCGCGCGGGGTTGGGAAGACGTCCCTGCTGCGCGAGGCGCAGCGTGACGCCGAGGAGCACGGGTTCATCACCGCATGGGTGGCATGCCGGCGCAACGCGCCGTTCCTTCCCGACCTGGTCAGTCGCGTCGGAAAGGCCGTCGAATCCGCGGACATCCTCCCCCGAGCCGAGAAGGGCACCTGGAAGCTTCGCCTGGAGAACATCGGCCTGGAGTTCGGGCTGCCGAGCGTGGTGAAGGTGAGCGCGACGGCGGCCGCCGACCGCTCCGAGGCTGAGGCACCTCCACGAGGGGCCCAGATCTCGGCGATGGAGGACCTCCTGCACGAGACCAGCTCCCAGATCCGTGCACGCGGTGGCGCTGGACTCGTGGTCTTCGTCGACGAGCTGCACGCGGCCACCCGCGATGACCTCGCGGTCCTGCTCAACGCGATGCAGAACTTGGCTGGACGGCGCGAGGACAACCCCCTCGCCATCATCGGCGCCGGCCTGCCCTCGACACCGGGAGTCCTGGTCAACGCTGCCACCTTCGGGGAGCGCAGCACCTTCCTCACGCTTCCCCGACTCGAGCCGGCCGCAGCGGCCGCCGCCGTGGCCGAGCCGGCCGCAGAGCTAGGCGTGACCTGGACGCCCGCCTCGCTGCAGACGGTAGCGGCCGAGGCCCAAGGATTCCCGTACCTGCTGCAGGTCCTCGCGCACGCGACGTGGGAGGTGGCCAAGCCCTCAGGAACCGGTGACGTGCTCGACGTCGACCAGGTGCGGTCCGGCCTGCCGCTGGCCGATGATCAGCTGAGCTCCATGTACGCCGCCCGGTGGGCGGCCGCGACCGAACTGGAGAAGCAGATCATGTCCGTGATGGCGCAGGCCGGCACTCCAACGGTGACGCGGGCAGAGATCGCCGCGGCGCTCGGCCGGCCCACGCAGGCTCTGGGTGTTCCGCGTGAGCGCCTGATCGACAAGGGCATCATCGAGCCCGCCAGTCGCGGCGAGGTCCGGTTCACGATGCCTGGCTTCGACCGCTACATCCGCGAGACCCTGGCCACCGGAGCACCCTCGCCCGCCGACCCGGCACCCGGCAGTCTCGGTGCCGGCCGCCGCCCGCGTGAACTCCCGCCCGCCTCCGAGGGCGGCCCCGACCCGCCGCGGCGTTAGAGCTCACGGCGAGCCTGCCGACGTAGGACCGCCTCGAGCTCGTCGACGTCGCCGAGTGGCATCGGGGGCGCGACGTGGGCGGAGGTCGTCGAGCAGCTCGTCGACGTCGCCGTCCTCCAGCTGCGGTGCGCTGTAGGCGTTCCACTTCCCCACCGCGTCGGCGAGTCGGCGGTAGGCCTCGACGTCGGCCGCAGCGTTGACCAAGCGGCCACCGCCAGTGCCACTCGCCTTGCGATCAAGGCGGCCTGGTCGTCCATGGCCGCTCAGTCTCCCGCTGGAGACCCCGGAGGGAACCCCTGCGGTTATCCACAGCCCGCCGCCGGCGGCCGAGCGTACGCCGGCGAGATCCGCGAGACTCAGGCCAGCGAGACCGCTCGGCAGGAAGGACAACCTTGGTGGACGACAACGACCAGCTCGAGGCGAGCGGGCACGCGACGGCGGCACGCCGACACGTCTACGGCTTCAACCGCGCCACGATGTGGGCGCGCGACCAGATCCCGGCCGAGACCTCCGACGAGCTCGCGGAGTTCGCCGACCTCGCGGCCGCGCTGCCCCAGGCGTTCTCGCAGCTGTCGAGCACGCTCGAGCAGGCATTGGCCGACCAGGTGCTCAGCATGGACGCGATGACCGACGAATCCGACCCCGCCATGGCGATCGGCGTCGCGCGTCTCCACCTGGAGGAGGCCCGCGGACTCGCGGTCGACCTCCACAAGCACCTGAACGCCGCCCGCAACGCCACGGCGCACATCATCAGCGAGGGCGTCGACGACGGGCAGGAGTCGATGCCCTGGGACCAACCCTGACCTGGTGGTCCCCGGCCCTCGGTGACCCGCGGCGCCTGAGGCCCGCGAGATTTCTTCGCGCTCGGTGATCGCCCGAGCGGGTCGACCTTCCTTTGGTGACTGAGACATAACCCCGGTCAACCAAGGAGCTGCCCGTGAGCACGCCCACCGATTCTCCCTCCGCCGCGGCCGACCGTGACCCGGTTCAGGAGGCCGGCGACCACCTCGAGCGGGCCCTGGCGGCTCTCGACCGCCTTCGCGAGGTCCTGCCCCCGTCGAGCATTACGCCCCCGTCCGACACGGGAGGCGGCGAGCCGGCATGACCACCGACACCGCTCTGCAAGCCGCAGACGCAGTCTTCATGGCCGAGCAGGCCGTGGGACGCGCCCGCCGGGTCGTCGACGAGCTCCACACCACGATCAACTCCGCGCTCCGGGTTCTCGATGACGCCGAGCTCGACTCTGCGAAGGCCCGCCTCAGCGACCGCGGTGACTACTACCTCGAGGCCGCCGGCGAGCACTTGAGCCGCCTGCAGCGGCGCTGCAGCGACAACGCCGAGCTGGTCGACGAACTCACAAGACACCTGGAGCGTGCATCGCAGGCGATCGCCGATGCCCACGATCTCCTCCAAGACGCCGACACCTCCGATCCTGAGCTCGCCAGCGAGGTCGCGCAGTTGAAGCCACGCCTCGCCGTCGTGGGCGAGATGATTGACCTTGCCAAGCCGATGGCCCGGTTGACCGCTCAGCACGTCGACAGCGCGCAGCTGGCGGCCCAGCACGTGACTCCGCCGTCGCTGCTGGAGCCGGTCACCCTCGAGCGGAGCATCGCGACGGCCGGCAAGGAGCTCGGCCGCGCCGATGAGGACGTGCGCCTGCTCGAGAACGTCGTCGACCACGCCGCGGCCAACGCCCGGCAGTCGGCCGGCATCGCCAGCGAGATCACCGACAACGCCCGCCGGCGTATGGCCGAGCAGGGCCGTGGCCAGGTTCCTCGCCAGGCGGCCCGGGCCGGCGGGTCGCTGGCGCGGTAGGCGGGAGGACGGGCATGGACTTCGATCAGGGCGGCCGCCAGCTGGCTGGCTTCGTCCTCGATGCCGCCGGCCGCGGGCAGCACGACCAGGTCGCCGACCTGATCGCGCCGCTGGACGCCGACCAGCTGCGGTCGCTGGTGAGCGTCCTGGCCGTCCAGGTCGACCAGACCATGCCGTCGGCGCCGGCAACCGGCCCGGCTGCGGTGTGCGAGCTGGCCATCAACGCGGCTGCACCGATGTTCGGCACCACGCCGGAGGCGATCCTGAGCGCCGAGCGCAGCCGTCCGGTCAGCGACGCCCGCGCCGTGGCCATGACCGCCGCCCGCGAGGTCGGCCTGTCCCTGCCGGCGATCGCCGAGCACTTCAACAAGGACCACGGTTCGGTGATCCATGCCGTGCGCCGCACCGCCGAGCGACCCCGGCTGGCCGACGCCGCGGCCCGGGTCAGTGAGCACGTCAACGACCGCTACACCGCCCGGCTTCCCCGCCCCGAGGCCACGGTGGTCAGCCTCCACCAGGATCCGCCGGCGTCGACCTTCGAGCCTGATGGCCCGGTCGAGCATGCAGTCGCGGCGGCCTCGGAGGCCTTCGGCACCACGCCGGAGGTCCTCCTGGGTACGGACCGCAGCCGGGCGGCAGCGGACGCCCGTGCGGTGGCGATGACGGCGGCCCGCATCCACGGGCACAGCCTGCCGACGATCGCGCGTCACTTCGACCGCGACCACACGACCGTGCTCCACGCGACCCGGCGCATCGAGAAGACCCCACCGCTGCGCGACCTGGCCGCGAAGATCGCCGGCGAGCTCCCCGAGGAGCCGGCCGACGCCGGCACGAGCGGGGCAGACGGCGTCGAGCAGATCCCCGAGCCCGGCTACCGCTCCCCCGGCGCCCGGGCGCAGGAGCGCGCGGTTCCCGTCGCCGGCGAGCGTCCGCAGTTGAGGGTCGCCCGGTGAAGGCCCTCATCGGCCTCGCCGGCGTGGCGATCGCCGTGCTCACCGCCGGCGGCATCAAGGCAGCCCTCCCCGACGCCCCCACGGGCCCCGGCCCATCGGAGGGGAAGGCCACCCAGGTCCGCGTGATAGCCGTGGTCGACGGTGACACGCTGCGCGTCGAGGACCTCGGCGGCCGCGAGCTCGGCCGAGTCCGCCTGCTCGGCATCGACGCCCCCGAAGTCGCCCACCCGCCGGCGCCGGAGGAGTGCTACGCCGACCAGGCAACAGACCTGCTCGAGGAGCTCGCGCCGGTCGGCAGCACCGTCCAGCTGGTCACCGACAGCGGCCAGCCCGACCGCGACCGGTACGACCGGCTGCTGCGATACGTCGACCACGCCGGCGTCGATGTAGCCCACGAGCTCCTGGCCCGCGGCGCCGTACGCCGCTACGAGGCTGCTCAGGACCTTGCCCGCGAGGAGTCGTACTCCGCGGCCGCCGCCGATGCCCAGGACGCCGATAGCGGCCTGTGGGGCACCTGCTGAGGGACGGCCGGGATGGACGACGAGCAGCTGATGACGGCCGCGAAGACGCTGGCCCGGTGGTGCTACAGCCGCGGCGTCGACGAGCGAGTTCTCGGCTGCGGTGAGCAGCTGCTCAAAGCGGCGGTCGACCAGGCGTTCGGCCGGCCGGCGCCGGCGCACCTCGAGCACGCGCTGTGGGAACAGGTCGCCACGCTGCTGCGCCAGCGGCGCGACTGGGACCGCGACCACCAGGTGACTCCCCCGCCGCCCGCGGCGTGTCTGCCCTGCGCCGTGGCGGTTGACGAGTGCCCCGCCCACGCCGGACGGCGCTGTCGTGCCTGCGGTGGCCAGCTGCACCGCATCGTCGTAGACGAGGGCTTCGATACCCATCCGTGCTGCGACCGCCCGGGCGGGACCGGTTGCCACGGCGTCCTCGAGCACGCGGCACAGATGCTGGGCGCCACGCTGCTGGCCCAGCCGGCCTGAGCACCGGCAGGGCCCCGCGACTTTCCAATCCAGTCGGGCCGCGGTGATCGCCCGGGCCCTTGGTCCGCACATAGGTGACCAGGAGGACCGGCGCAGCCGGTGCCGGTCCACGGAATCCATGGGAGTTCACATGAGTGACGCCGCTCGCGAGGAAGCCGCGCTCGAGGAGGAGGCGCGACAGCGCGCCGAGGAGATCAGGGCCAGCGAGGAAGGAGCTGCCCAGGCCGCGGCCGCCGACACCGGCCCCTCCCCCGACGCCGAGATCGCACTGGTCCGCCGGTCCGGTCGCCAGCACGACCACACCGACACCGCCGCCTACCAGCGGCCTCAGCTCGGCCGCCGCCGCGGCCCGCGCCGATAGGAGGCCCCGATGGCTACCGCACTCGCGCCGACAACCGGATCCTCGACCGTCCGCTGGGTCGACTGCTCACACAAGCTGGGGTCGCTGCCCTGCATGAACCACAAGCCGCACGAGGGCGACGGCCGCGGCTGCGTGCACCACTCCACGTCCGGCTTCCAGGACGACGAGTAGCCCGCCGCCGGCCGCCGCACCGCCAGAGAACAGCCTCAGCCGTGCACCAGGTGAAGCCGCGGCCGCTGAGGCTGCTCGACGGCCGTCTCCAGGCGCTGCATCCGCTCGAGGGTCATCGGGTGCCCGTAGCGACGCAGCAGACCTGCCAGCACGGGACCGAGGCCGAGCGAGAGCACGAACTGGTCCGCCTCGGCCTCCGTGTGGAGCTCGATCCGCCGGCCGGCCGCCGGCACCAGATAGGTCAGCGCGATGACTGTGCCCCCGAGCAGACCGGCCCAGGCCCGGTCCTCGACGACCGACTGCACCACGCAGATAACCCCCACGACGCCGCGCAGCGTCCAGGCCAGCCGCGTGAACGGAAGCCAGGCGAAGGCCCGGCCGACGCCGCGGAACGTCGCCACCACCAGCCGCCACGGCGCCGTCGCCGCGAGCACGGCCAGCTCCAGCCGCGGCCGGATCGCCTGGCGCCGGCCGACCGCATGAGCCAGCGCGGCGGCCGCCTCCGCGCCGGTCACACCGCCGTGGTACGTCGCCTCGACCAGCCCAGGGCTGACCACCACGGTGCGCCGGCCGATCGCCACCGCCACCGGGGTGCTCGGTCGCTGGATCCGGCGCACGAACAGCGCGCCGACGTCGACACCGCGGCCGCCCAGCTCGGCCAGCACCGGCGCCATCACCCGGAGCTCGGCCTCCGTCGCCGGCCGCGACCTGGTCAACGCTGCGACCGCAGGCTCTTGCAGTTGGCCCAGCGCCAGCGCGACCAGCACGCCGCCCGCAGCCATGAACGCCACGAGGCCCAGCGCCGGCGGGAGCAGGGCGCACACCACCACGGTGAGGACGAAGCTCACCAGCAGTGCCGGCGCCAGCGTCACGGCTCTCAGCACGGTCATCGGGAACCTCATCTCGACCCTCCTCCATCTTGCAGCACTAGTGCGGATCTCTTGACTTTGCTCGCGGTGATCGTCCGGCAACCACCGAACGACATAGGCGAACGAGACCAGTTTGTGTCCAGGTGCCGACAGCACCCCGAGTTATCCACAGCCCGCCGCTCGGCGCAGCGGGCTGCGGCCGGGACGTGGGTTCATGGGCCAGACCGACCTCCGACTGAAAGGAACACCCGTGGACACCCTCAACGCTGACGGCACCTGGGACCGCCTCGGCTCGATCGCCCAGCTGCTGCACCAGGCCGCTGCCCAGGTGTGGAGCGACGCCGACGAGGCCGCCCCCGACTCCCCGCTCCATGACCTCGGGCTAGGTGTCTACCTCGCGCACTCCCAGGCCAGCGCCCTGCTGCCCGACGACTACGAACTGCCCGACGTCGACCCGCTCCCCGACCTCGAGGAGCGCACGCCCCTGCAGCTGCTCACCGAGGCCGAGGAACTGACCCGCCCGCTACCGCTGCACCAGCCGGACCTGGTCCACGGCTGGCAGCTGGTCCTCGACCTGTGCGACCTCATCCGGGAAGCCCGCGGCCTTGGCTACTGACCTGCGCCCCGCGTACGCCGACATCGACGAGGAGCTCTTCGACATCGACCAGATCCCGGTGACCTCGCGCGACGTCCGCAGCGTCGGCGAAATGCTCTTCGACGTCGACTACCAGGCCCGCCAGCTGCTCATGGACGTCGGAGGCGACGACGCCGGCACGCTCCTGCGGAGCTGGCCGACGATGGTCGCGGCCGCGGAGGACCTCTGGGCCTCGCTACCGGGTCGCCGGCCTGGCGTCGACGAGCGCGATCGGCCCATCACCAGCCTGTCGGCGCAAGCCTCGACCATCGAGGCCAGCCTGACCGGCCGGACGGCCTGGCCAGGCCAGGGACCGACCAACCCCCGCGTCGACCAGATAACCCAGACCCTGCTCAACGCCGCGGCTCTGGTGCGCCGCTACGGCGCCGAGATCCCCCACGAGCAGCCCGACGCCCACCGCGACCTCGAGGCAGCCCGGACCAGGATCATGCACGGTCTCTACCTGACCGCCCACGCCGTCAACGTCGCCCTGCACGACAACGGACGCGACCGCGTCAACGACGCCCGTGCGGCGGGCGGCCGCGTCCAGCTGGCCCAGCACCACTCCCCCTACGCGATCGCACCCGCCGGGGTCTGGGTCGATCGGATGTCGGCGTGCGAGAACACCGCACGCAGCTACCTGAACGACCGGTTCGCTCAAGCCCTCGCCGGCGAGGCGATCAGGCCGGTCGACGACCCCGGCCGCCTCGCGCAGGCCTTGGCCAGCTGGGACATCCAGTCCCACCGCGCGCTGGCTCGCGACCTCGCGCCGTCCAACATCTTGCTCATCGCCCGCACGCAGGGACTCATCGCCGGTGCCAGCATGGTGCTCGTCGACGCGGCCGCCACCGCCGGCATCGTCGAGCCGTCGGACCGCCTGGTCCCCGCGATCGCCGAGGCAGGGCGCTCCTGGAGCAACCTGGCCAGCCGCTGGGGCGACCTCGCTCCCCCGGGAGCCCGCCTGGAGGAGCCCTTGGCTCGCGCGGCGGCGGAGGTCCGCGCCGCCTACCGCCAGATCACCCACGACACCACCACCCTCGCAACACCAGAGGTCATCGGCACCCGGCCCGGACTCCCCCAGGCCACCGTGGCGACCCTCCGCGCGATCGAGGCCGGCTCCGAGCTCGCGCACGTCGTAGCCGAGAAGGCCGACACCCCTAACCTCACCGGCCCCGCGCGAGCCCTGTCCCGGCGAGCGCACAACGACGTCGAGTCCGGGCTGGCCAGCCCGCCGGCCGAGGGTGACGTCGTGTGGGTCTCCCCCGCCGACATCCTCGCCCGACGCGCCATCACGGTGCCGCAGCCCGTACGGGAAGCCTTGCGTTCGGCGAGTACGGCAACCGCGGCCGCGGCATCCACCGCGGCAGCCTCTGCCATGCTCGCGCACTCCAACGGCAGTAGCCATCGCCCCGCTTGGCTCTCGGCAGCGGACAACGCGCAACATGGCGGCCACGGCACCCCAGCATCTTCGCCGGACCACGGCATGCCATGCAGAAAGTCTGCGGGCATTGATCGCTCAGCACCTGTCGGACCACTTAGGTGACCATCAGACACCAGGTGGGCTGTGACCACCGAGACCCACCACCGCAGGTCGGAGGAGACACGAGATGGACACGGTGAAGGAGACCCTCAGCGTCGGCGGCCACCGACCGCTAGCTGCTCAGGAGAGCGAACGCATCCTTGAGGATGTCGTCACAGACATGAGCGAGCACGCCACGCCGCCTTCCGACGAGCCCCTCCCGACAGAACGCCGCCGGCTCGCACTCACCCCTGCCACGATGAACATTGCGCAAGCGGCTGCCTACATCGGGATCGCGAAGTCGACGCTCTATACCTGGCGCACGCGACGCCCGGGGTTCGGACCACGCGCGGTGAAGGCGGGCGGCGCACTGCGGTACCGCCGTTCGGATCTTGATGCTTGGATCGAGGCCCACGCCGAGACACTGGATCTCGAAGCGGAAATGGACATCGACGACAACGGCCGGGGCTCGAGGGGTGACCACCTAGCAACATCCAGCACGCTAGGTTCCATGTCGCGACGGTCCCGTCCACGGCATCGGTAGCGCTCAGACCTCAAGAAGGAACGCCCATGGCTCGCCCCCCGCTGCCCATCGGAACATTCGGGACCATCACGACGAAGGAGGTGCGTCCCGGCGTGTATCGCGCGCGAACGCGCTTCCGCGACTTCGACGGCGTCACGCGCGAAATCAAGGGGACCGGTCGAAGCGCCGCCGCCGCAGTACGAGAACTCAAAGTCAAGATCGCCGACCGAAGCGCCCCAACCGGTGACCTCATCGGCCCCGACATGCGAATCAGCCAAGTGGCCGACATCTGGCTCTCGCTGTATCGCGCCGAACAGCGCTCCGAGGCAACTACCGCGAACGAGTACCAACGCATCATCGACAACGTCATCAATCCAGCCATCGGCAACATTCGCCTGCGCGAGGCAACAGCTGGTCGCCTGGAACGGCTCATCAGGTCGCAGGACTCCCATAGCCGCCGCAAGAAGACCAAGACGGTCCTCAAGATGATGTTCGACGCCGCGGTTATCGACGATGCGCTCCCGGCCAACCCGGTCTCCTCCACATCTCGGCTTCGAGGCCAGAAGAAGGACGTCCAAGCGCTCTCGGTGGAAGATCTCAATGCCGTCCGCTCTGCCGTAGACGCCTGGATGACCAAGAAGCGACCCGGTCCAAAGCCGAACCAGGACATGCCCGACATCGTTGACCTGCTGCTCGCCACGGGCTGCCGGATCGGAGAAGTGCTCGCGATCCGATGGACAGACATCGACTTGAGTGCGACCCCGCCGACGGTGTCAATCAGTGGCACGATCAAGACGGAGACGGGAAAGGGCACGTACCGGAAGCCCAAGCCGAAGTCGGACGCTTCAAAACGCACCATCGCGCTGCCGCCGTTTGCTGTCGATGTTCTGATGAGGCGGCGTATCGAGCAACGACGAAATCACTACAACGCGGTCTTCGCCACCCGTAACGGCACCTGGCACCAGGTCGGCAACATCGAGCGGCGGTGGCGCACGATCCGAGCAGACACAGGCTTCGACTGGGTGACGCCACACACGTTCCGCAAGACCGTCGCGACCTTGATCGACCGCCTGGTCGACTCGGACACCGCAGCCCGCGTCCTGGGCCACTCCTCAGATGCGATCACCAAGGAGTTCTACATCGAGAAGGACAGGACCACACCTGACGTGACGCACATCCTTCAGTCCTTCGCCGGCAAGGCGACGACGACCGCATCAGACGACTGACGTCCTGGGGGTGTTTCGAGCACCAGCCCTGCATCTGCTTGGCCCCAACGCCGGCCCAACTCGGTACCTGAGTGGGTCACCCGCGCGAGGGTTTCTGGGACATAAACGCGACATAAGGCAATGTGACTCAAGAAGGCAAGTGGCCCCCGATCTGCGTTTCCGCAGGTCAGGGGCCACTTTCTTGTAGCGGGGGCAGGATTTGAACCTGCGACCTCTGGGTTATGAGCCCAGCGAGCTACCGAGCTGCTCCACCCCGCGTCGGTGAACAGAACATTACATCCACCCCCGGCGAGGCCCAAATCGGGGGTCCCCCGTGCGGGGACCCGGTCACTCGAGCAGGCTCACCGCCTGGTCGACGAGCTCGCGCCCCTCCTCCATCAGCTGCGCCCAGCGCACCGTGTCGCCGGCCTGCTGCGCCTCGTCGGCCTCGGCGAACTTCGCCTCCGCCTGCTGCAGCAGCTCGCCCACGGTGGCGTCGCCACCGGGCGTCGGGTTCTCCCCCGGCGTCTCGGTCGGCTGCTCCGCAGGCTCCTCGGTGGGCTCCTCAGTCGGCTCCTCGGTCGGCTCCTCCTGCGTCTCTTCCGAGCCGTCGGACGGGCTGGCGGTCAGCGCGTCCTCGATCGCACCGCGCAGGGTCTCGTCGATGCCGACGCGACCTTCGTAGGAGACGAGCACGAAGCGCAGGATCGGGAAGTTCGACTCTCCCTCGCGCCGGGTGTAGACCGGCTGGACGTAGATGAAGTCCTCGCCGATCGGCACGGTGAGCAGGTTGCCCGGCACCCGGTCGGCGTCACCTGTCGTGTAGGGCAGCAGCGCCTGACTGACGTCCTCGTTGGTCGAGAACGTGTTGGCGATCTGCAGCGGTCCGCCCGTCGGCTCGTTGGGCAGCTCGAGCACCGACACCTTGCCGTAGTCGGCACTGGTGGCGTCGCTGTTGACCGCCATGTAGGCCGCGAGGTTGTTCTCCTTGTCGCGCGGCACGTAGACCGAGGTCAACGACCACTCCTCCCCGTTGCCGGTGTCGGTGAAGAGGCGGTAGGGCGGCTGGAGGCGGCTCGTGAGCTGCGGGTCGCTCGGCACCTCCCAGCGGCTCGAGCCCTCGAACCACGCCGAGGCCGAGGTCTCGTGGTAGCGCTGGAACTGGTAGCGCTGCGCCTTGAAGAGATCCTCGGGGTAGCGCAGGTGCTCCATCAACGCCTCCGGGATGGCGTCCTTGGGCTGCACGACGTCGGGAAAGACCTCCTGCCAGGCATCGAGGATCGGGTCGTCCTGCCACTCGTAGAGCGACACGGTCCCGTCATAGGCGTCGACCGTCGCCTTCACCGAGTTGCGGAGGTAGTTGATCTCGTCGGTGGGCAGGGTCTGGAAACCGTTGTTGTCCTGGAGGGCGTCGTCGGTCATGGTCTCCAGCGACTCCCGCTGCGACAGCGGGTACTTGTCGGTGACCGTGTAACCGTCGAGGATCCACTGGATCCGGCCGTCGACCACCGCCGGGTAGGGATCGGAGTCGACCGTGAGCCACGGCGCGACCTTCTCCACCATCTGGCGCGGGTTGCGGTCGTAGAGGATCTTCGAGTTCTCGTGCACCCGGCTCGACAGCAGCAGGTTCGGCTCGCTGAACCGCACGGCGTAGAGCAGCTGGTTGAACAGGTTGCCGATCGGCACTCCGGCCTCGCCGGTGTACGTCGTTGCCACGTCCTCCTCGCTGCGGTCGCCGCGCGGGAGGTCGAACTCCACCGGTCCGCCGTCGGGGTCGAGACCCACGATGCTGTAGGACGGGCTCTGCTCGCCGAAGTAGACCCGGGTCTCGTAGCCGTCGGGCCCGCCGAGGCGGGACAGGGTGTCCTGGTCCACCTCGGCGCCCTCGGCCCACTGGATGCCGATCTCCTGCGACGAGTCGTCCTCGGGCCGCTGGTTGGCGAAGGCCGCGATCACGCCGTTGCCGTGGGTGTAGGCGGTGTGGAGGTTCGACCAGTTCTGGTCGTTCTCCGCCAGGCCGCTCTGGTCGAGCTCGCGCACGCCGATCACCACGGCACGGTCCGTGCCGTCGACCTCGTAGCGGTCGACGTCGAGCACGTTGGGCACGGAGTAGTAGGCGCGGACCTGCTGCTGCTGCTCGAAGATCTCGCTGACGATCTGCGGGTCGACCAGTGGGATCTTGGCGGTCATGCCGTCGAGCGCCTCGAGCCGGCCGTCATCGGCCACGGCCGTGCCACCCACGTTGCGCACGTCGATCTGGTCGAGCTGGTAGGCCGCGCGCGTCGCGTCGATGTTGGCCTTGATGTAGGGGCCCTCGCGGTCGGGGACGTTGGGGTTCACCCGGATCGCCTGGACCACTGTCGGGACGATGAGGCCCAGGATGATCGCCGACAGGGCGAAGAGCGCGACGCCGACCGAGGGCAGCAGCCAGGTGCGGCGCCAGATGTTGGCCAGGAACAGCAACGCGCAGACGATGGCGATGCCCGCGAGGATCTCCTTGGCCGGCAGCACCGCCTTCTCGTCGGTGTAGCCCATGCCGGTGAAGATCGAGCCCGAGTTGGTGACCAGGTCGAAGCGGTCGAGCCAGTAGTCGAGGGCCTTGGCGATGACGAACATCGCCAGCAGCGCCGACACCTGGATCTGCGCGGCACTGGTCAGCCGCTCACCGGGCCGGGCCGAGAGGCGGATGCCGCCGAAGAGGTAGTTCATCAGGATCGTGGCCATCAGGCCGACGACCGCGAGGGCCATCACGTAGTCGACGAGGTAGTGCCAGAACGGCAGCTCGAAGACGTAGAAGCCGACGTCCTTGTTGAAGTAAGGGTCCTCGGTGCCGAAGGACTGGCTGTGGCGCCACAGCGAGTACGTGCGCCACTGGCCCGTCGCCGACGCGCCGGCGAACAGGCCCAGGACGGCCGCGGCGCCGCCGATGACCCACCCCATGCGGGGCGCGAGCAGCTCGCGGTAGCGGTCCATGCCGTCGTCGGGCATGCCGGGCATCCCGGGCCACAGCACCGGGCGGAACCGGTAGGCCATCGCCATGGTGATCGCGACGGTCGCGGCCATCAGGCCCGCGAAGACCAGGAAGAGCCCGATGCGCGTCAGCAGCAGGGTCGTGAACACCTCGCGGTAGCCGACCGAGCCGAACCACAGCCGCTCGGTCCAGAACGAGGCGAAGCCGCTGAGCAGCATGAAGCCCACGACGAGCACGATGGAGGTGATGACCAGCGCCCCGGGTCGGCGCGACGCCGTGGCGACGGGGCGCTGGCCGCCCGGCCCGCCCGGTCCGCCGGGTCGCTGGGGTCCGTCGGGACCGCTCGGTCCGGACGGTCGGTCGAAGGGATTGCTCATGCCTGCCCCTGCTCGGGTGAGTCGTGCGGTGAGTCGTGCGGGTCGTGGAGGGTCGCGTGGAGGAGCTCGAGGAGCCCGGGCACCAGCTCGGTGCCGTCGACGACGGACTGCTCGTCGTCGTGGGCACGGAGCCGCAGCGCGCAGTACGACGCCCCGGCGCGCGTCACGCCCGCCACCATCCGGACCTCCTGGCGGTCGGGGTGCTCGCGGGCGAAGAGCTCGGCAGCGGTCGGGTCGTCGGGCAGCTCGTCGTCGGCCCCGGGCGGCAGGACCAGCCGCTCGATGACGGCGGCGCAGCCGGAGACGCTGTCGGGCCACGCGATGGTCTGCAGCGCCTCCTCGAGGGCTTGGCCGGGTGGGAGGCCGTCCTGCTCGATCGGGGTGAAGGAGCCGTCCTCGCCGGGGCCGTCGATCGCCATCATGGCCGCGAGCGCGGGCTCCTGGGCGACGAGCTCGGCGGTGTCCACGAGCGCGTAGAGCCGCGCCGGCTGGTCCCAGCCCGCCTGCGCGACGTGGGACTCGATCTCCAGCACGGCGGCGGCGAGCGCGGGGTCCTCGGGCAGCGGCTGCGGCTGCGGTTCGAGGTCGGGGGTGGTCATGACGCGGTGTCCTCACAGCTCGGGAGCGGGGCGTTGGGGTCCTCGACCCAGGTGGCGAGGGTCTCGACGGCGCGGTGCATGGTGGTGGCTCGGGCGAGCTGCATGTCGCCGGGGTCCACTCCCCCGATGCCGTTGCAGTTGTCGGCCGGGACGAGGAAGAGGTCGGCACCGGCGTCGCGCGCGGCAGCGATCTTCTGCTGGATGCCGCCGATGGAGCCCACCTCTCCGGCGGGCGTGATGGTGCCGGTGCCGGCGACCTCGAAGCCGTCGGTGAGCGACCCGGGCGTGAGGGTGTCGTAGATCGCCAGCGACATCATCAGCCCAGCGCTCGGCCCGCCGATGTTGTCGGCGATGTCGACGCTGACGCGGTAGGGGAAGTCGAAGCCCACGCCCGGCGTGATGCCGACCCGCAGGTCGTCGTCGACCTGCTCGGGGGTGACGTCGACCTGCAGCTCGCGCTCGCCGCGGCGCACGAGGAAGCGGATCGGCTCCCCGGCGCGCGCCCGGTCGACCGCGTCGACGACGTCCTGGGCGTCGGTGACCTCGGTGCCGTCGACCTCGAGCAGCACGTCGCGCACCTCGAGCCGGCCCTCGGCGGGCAGGCCGGGCGTGACGTCGAGGACCTCCACGATCGGGTCGACCTCCTCACCGAGCTCGGTGAGCGCGGCGGCGATCGCCGTGTCCTGCGAGGAGACCATCGCCACCGCCGACTGCCGGTCGTTGGACTCGTCGGTCTCGTCGGGGCCGTAGATCGACGACCGCGGCCAGACCGCCGCGTCGGGGTCGAAGTAGGCCCGCAGCAGCTCGGGGAGGGTGACGTCCTCCTGCGGCGTGCTGACGAAGACGGTGGTCATCCGCAGCTCGCCGTCGTCGTAGTAGGCCTCGTGGCCGTCGACCTGCACGGTCTCCTCGCCGTCGCGGGCCGCAAGGATGTCGACGGTCGGTCCGGGGTAGTAGGTCACGTAGGGCAGCGGCACGAAGGCAGCGGTCCCCCACAGCACGGCGAGCAGGCACAGCGCGAGCAGTCCCGCCCTGGTCCGGTGACTCATGGGCGCAACTCTCTCAAACGACCGCAACCGTGCGACAACTAGGACGCGCGGCGGGTGGTGCCGTCCGCGTCGGCGCCGTGGCTGGGCCGCACCGCGATGCCCGTGCTGCGGTCGCGCGCGGGTGCAGCCGTACGCCGGGTGCCGGCCGGCAGGTCCTTGGCGAGGGCCTTGCCGAGGCGCTCGACGGCGACGTCGCGGTCGACCTCGCCGCGGCCGTCGCGGCTGACCCACGAGACCCACAGCATCGCCGCGCCCGTCAGCACGACGGACGGCACGAGCCACAGCAGGATCTCCACGTGCCGAGCGTAGGCGTCGGCGCGGCCGGGACGAGGCAGGCGCTACGGCGTGCCGACCCACTCCTCGCTCGCGTCGTCGAAGACCTGGTGCTTCCAGATCGGCACCTCGGCCTTGATGGTGTCGATGAGGTCGCGGGACGCGGCGAACGCGTCCCCGCGGTGGGCGGCCGTGGTGGCCACGACCACTGCGAGGTCGCCGATGCGCAGCTGGCCGACGCGGTGGACCGCCGCCACACCGCGTACGTCGTGGTCGGCGGCGACGCGGCGGCACACGTCCTCGAGGCGGGCCAGCGCCGTCGGGTGGGCCGAGTAGTCCAGGGCCGTCACGCCCTTGCCGCCGTCGTGGTCGCGCACCTGGCCGACGAAGAGCGTCAGGCCGCCGGCGCCGTCGTCGCCCAGGGCGTCGAGGACCTCGGTCACGTCGAGCGGGGTGTCGCGGATGTCGACGAGGCGCAGGAGGTCGGTCACGGGCCTGAGTCTAGGACGACGGCCGTGCTGCCGGGGGCCGCGCGGGTCTGGGCGAGGTGGGTAACGTGGGAGGCATGAGTGACACCCCCGGAGGCCCCGGTTCCGGTCAGGGCCCCGACGACGACAACCCCTTCAAGGGCACCCCCTTCGAGCAGATCTTCTCGCAGATGGGCGGCTTCGGCGCGGGCGGCGGCATGCCCGACCTCAACGCGCTGATGTCACAGATGCAGTCGCTGTTCGCGCCGCACGACGGGCCGGTGAACTGGCAGACCGTGACCGACCTGGCCCGCCGCGCCGCCGCACAGGAGCCCGACCCGGCCGTCAGCGCCGCCCAGTCCGCGGCAGTCGCCGATGCCGTACGCCTGGCCGACCACTGGCTCGACACCACCACCGAGTTCCCCTCCGGCGTGAGCACCACCGCCGCGTGGTCGCGCGCGGAGTGGATCGTGGAGACGATCGACGTGTGGAAGGTGCTGGTCGAGCCCATCGCCGGCTCTGCCACCACCGCCCTCGGTGACGCCATGCCCGAGGAGATGCGCCAGCTCGCCGGGCCACTGATGGCGATGCTCGGCAAGGCCAGCGGGGCCATGGTCGCCTCGCAGGTCGGCAGTGGCCTGGGTGCGCTCGCCGGCGACGTGCTGAGCGCCTCCGACATCGGCCTCCCGCTCGGCCCGATCGGCAAGGCGGCGCTGCTGCCCACCAACGTGAAGGCGTTCGCCGACGAGGTGCCCGACGTCACCGACGACGACGTCCTGCTCTACCTCGCGCTGCGCGAGGCGGCCCACCAGCGGCTCTTCGCAGGCGTGCCGTGGCTGCGCGACCACCTCATCGGCGCGGTCGCGGAGTACGGCGCGGGCATGGACTTCGACACCTCCGGCATGGAGGAGAAGCTGCGCGAGGTCGACCTGGTTAACCCGGCGGCGATGCAGGACGCGCTCGCCGGCGGCCTGTTCGACCCCGAGCCCTCCGCCGCCCAGAAGGCCGCCCTGCAAAAGCTCGAGGTCACCCTCGCGCTGGTCGAGGGCTGGGTCGACGAGGTCGTCAGCCAGGCCACCGCCGAGCGGATGCCCGCCGCGGCCAAGCTCCAGGAGACCGTACGCCGCCGGCGCGCGGCCGGTGGGCCGGCGGAGCAGACCTTCGCCACCCTCGTCGGCCTCGAGCTGCGCCCCCGCCGGCTGCGCGACGCCTCCACGCTGTGGGGCTCGCTGCGCACCCGCCAGGGTGCCGAGGCCCGCGACGGCGTGTGGATGTCGCCACACCTGCTCCCCACCGCCGAGGACCTCGACGACCCGCTGGGCTTCCGCGAGGACTCGGTCGCCCCCGGCACGCTGTCGGACGAGGAGTTCGACGCCGGCCTGCGCGACCTGCTCGACGGTCCCGACACCCGCGAGTGAGCCTCCACCACGACGCCCGGACCGTGCTGTCGGCCTGGACGCCGCCGTCCGCGCGCGACCGCGAGCTGCGCGACCGCTTCGTGGCGCACCTCGACGCCCACCCCGACGGGATGGAGCGCGGCTGCCTGCCCGACCACCTCACCGCCGGGACCATCGTGCTCGCGCCGGACGCGAGCGCGGTCCTGCTCAACCACCACCGCAAGGCCGGTGGCTGGTTCGCCTTCGGTGGCCACTGCGAGCCTGACGACACCACGCTGGCCGGGGTGGCGCTGCGCGAGGCCCACGAGGAGTCCGGGCTGCCCGCGCTCGACTTCGACCCGGTGCCGCTGGACCTCGACGAGCACGCGGTGGAGTTCTGCGCCCCGGGGACGGTCGTGCACCACCTCGACGTCCGGTTCGTCGCCACCGCTCCGCGCGACGGCGCGCACGCCGTGAGCGAGGAGTCGCTCGACGTGCGGTGGTGGCCCGTCGACGACCTGCCGGACCTCTACCCCGACATGCGGCGCCTCATCGGCGACGCCGTGGCGCGGCTGCGGGGCTGAGGCGCCTACTCCTCGCCGTCCGTCCCGGGCGGCGGCTCGAGGCGGGCGCCGGCGCTGTAGCCCTCGAGGTAGCCCTTGGCCTTCTCGGCCCTGGGGTAGCGGTCCACCCACGCCCAGAACTGCGGGGTGTGGCCCGACTCCAGCAGGTGGGCGAGCTCGTGGACCAGGACGTAGTCGACGACCCAACCGGGCATCTTCTGCAGCCGGTCGCTCAACCGGATCGAGCGGTCGCTGGGGGTGCAGGAGCCCCAGCGGGCGTTCTGGTTGGTCACCCACCGCACCGACGCCGGGACGGCCAGGCCGCCGAAGTAGTGGTCGTTGAGCTTGGCCGCGCGCGCCACGAGGTCGTCGTCGGAGCGCACCTTGCGCCGCTCCTGGCGCTCGATGCGCGCGACCATGTCGGCGACCCAGGTGGCCTCGTCGCGCTTGCTCATCGTGGCCGGGATCAGCACCACGATCCGCTCGCCGTCGCGGTAGGCCGAGACCGTACGCCGTCGGCGGCGCGAGCGACGCACCTCCACCTCGGGGGTGCTGGGCGACGTGCTCATGGGCCGAACCTAGCCTCCCGCACCCACACCGCGGCGGTGAAACGCGCCGGTCACAGCCGCGCAGCGGCCCAGTCCAGGAGCCGGTCGCGCTCCCAGGTGGTGACGATCCGATCCGGATCGATCCCCGCCTCGGTGGCCCGCGCCGCGCCGAAGTCGAGCATGTCCAGCTGCCCGGGCGCGTGCGCGTCGGAGTCGATCGAGAACAGGCACCCGAGGTCGCGGGCGAGCTCCAGCAGCGCCGTCGGCGGGTCGCGCCGCTCGGGGCGGGAGTTGATCTCGACCGCGACCCCCTCCTCCGCGCAGGCGGTGAAGACGGCGCGCGCGTCGAACTGGCTCGGCGGGCGGGTGCCACGGTTGCCGGTGACCAGGCGTCCGGTGCAGTGGCCCAGGACGTTGGTGTGGGGACTGCGCACCGCGGCGACCATGCGGCGCGTCATGGCGTCGCGCTCCATCCTGAGCCTGGAGTGCACCGACGCCACCCGGACGTCGAGGCGTCCGAGCATCTCCGGGGTCTGGTCGAGCGCGCCGTCGTCGAGGATGTCCACCTCGATCCCCTTCAGCAGCGTGAAGGTCCCGCCGAGATGCTCGTTGACGGCGTCGACCACGTCGAGCTGGCGCCCGAGCCGCTCCGCGCTCAGGCCGTTGGCCACCCGCAGCCGCGGGCTGTGGTCGGTGAGGACGAGGTAGTCGTGGCCCAGCTCCATCGCGGTCATGGCCATCTCCTCCAACGGCGAGCCGCCGTCGGACCAGTCGGAGTGCGAGTGCAGGTCGCCGCGCAGCAGCGCGCGCAGCTCCTCCCCGGCCGGAGCCAGCGGGCCGGCGGTCTGCTCGAGCGCGACCAGGCGCTCGGGGACCACGCCGTTGCACGCGTCGGTGATCACCGCCGCGGTGCTCGGTCCGATGCCGGGCAGCTCGGTGAGCGTGCCGGCGTCGGCGCGACGGCGTACGTCCTGCTCGGCTAGCGGCAGGATCGTGCGGGCGGCGTTGCGGAACGCCTCGATCCGCCGGGTCTCCTCGCGCTGGCGCTCCATGAGGAAGGCGATGCGGCGCAGGGTCGCGACGGGTCCGAGGTCGTTCGTGGTCATGTCAGGCTCCCGTCAGAGGCCGCGGAACTGCGGGGTGCGCTTCTCCTTCGCCGCGGCGATGCCCTCCTGGAGGTCGGCGGTCGCGAGCGTCATCGGCTGGGCGAGCGCCTCCCACTGCAGGGCCGACTCGAAGTCGGCGTGACCGCCGTCGGCCAGGGCGACCTTCGTCAGGCGGGCGGCGATCGGGGCGGTGGCGGCGATGCCGGCGGCGGTCTGCAGCACCTCGTCGAGGAACGCATCAGGGTCGATGACGCGCGAGACGAGGCCCAGGCGCAGCGCCTCGTCGGCCTCCACCACGCGGCCGGTGAGCAGCAGGTCGCGCGCATGGGCCGGGCCCACGACGTTCGGCAGCAGCCAGGTGCCGGCCATGCCGGCGTGCATGCCGAGCTTGTTGAACGGCAGGCCCAGCTTCGCGCCGCTCGCGGCGTAGCGGATGTCGCAGGCCAGGGCGAGGCAGAGACCGGCGCCGATGGCGTGCCCGTTGACCGCGGCGATGGTCGGGACCTCGAGCCGGCGGATCGACAGCCAGGCCCGGTAGAACGGCATCATCCGCGAGCGCAGCCGGTCGACGCTCGCGTCCGGCTCGCTGGCGATCCACGAGGTGTTGCCGCCGGAGCAGAAGGCGCTGCCCTCCCCGGTCACGACGACGGCGCGCACCGAGGTGTCGGAGGCCAGCGCGTCGATCGCGGTGACCCACGACGAGGTCATCTCGTCGCTCATCGCGTTGCGCATCCCGGGGTTGTCGAGGGTCAGCACGACGACCCCCTCGGACGGGCGTTCGAGGCGCAGGTGGACGAGGTCTTCAAGGGCGTCGGACATGGGTCGAGGGTACTGATCGCGGCCGTCGGCGCGAGAGGGGGTTTCACGCTCAGCGCGTGGGGTGCGTGAGCGTGGGCCACGCGTGGCGTAGGGTCGGCGACGGAGCCCCGGCAACCGCCGGGTTCCCCGACGGGCTTCCCCACTGACCACCCCGTCGCGACGACCAAGAAGTAACGAGCAAGGAGGCCGTCATGGCGGAGACCTGGAGCGGTGAGTTCTACTGCGTCAAGTGCAAGGAGAAGCGCGAGGCGGAGGGCGAGATCAAGGTCAACGACAAGGGCACCAAGATGGCCAAGGGCGTCTGCCCGGTCTGTGGTACCAACCTGAACCGGATTCTCGGCAAGGCCTGAGCCTCGGCCCAGAGCTGACAGCGGCGGCGTCCACCCACCGGGTGGCGCCGCCGCTTCGCTTTTCCAGCCGCACGCGTCCTGTGGAGGACGCTCCGGGCAGCACCCACAGGTGCGAGCGTGGGGCCATGCACGACGTGCTCTCCCACGACCGGCCGTACGCCCTCACCCTGCGCGCGCAGCTCGACTGTCCGCCCGCGTGGACCGCACCCGTGACCGCCGCTCTCGCGGCCGCCGGCGTCCACGTCGACCCGGAGGCCGCGGTGGGCGTCGGCGTGGGCCCGGGCCGCACGGTGTCGGCCACGGTCGACGACTGGACCGTGGCCTCGCTCCCCCACCTGCTCGTCGGCGTGACGACGTACGCCGTCGAGGTAGGGCCGTGGGCGGCGCCCGGGCTGGGGCCCTGCGCGCGCTGCGTGGCCGCCTCGGTGCTCGACGAGGGCGACGCGACCCGGCTTCCCCCGTTGCCGCGACCCCTGCTGGCGCTCGCTGCCGGCGCGGTGGCCCGCGACCTCGCGACCTGGTCGCGCGGGGAGGTGCCGCACACGTGGCTCACCTCGTGGCGCTTCGACCACGAGCCGTTGCCCGTGGGACGGCGCTGGTCGCGCCACCCCTACTGCGGGTGCGACTGGTTCGACACCGCCTGAGCGCCCGTTCGGCTGCTCACCACCACTCGCTGTCGAGCTTGCTCTCCATCGCTCGCAGGTGCGTGCGCGAGCAGGAGTCGCAGAAGGCGCGGCGTCGGCCGTTCTCGACCGCGGTCGTCCACGTCAGGGTCTCGGCCTCCGGCGCCTGCGTGCCGCAGAACGCACACGTGACGGTGTCGCTCACGAGGTCGAGGCTACTCCGGCACGCGCCCCGTGACGACCACGAGCCGGTACGTCGTCACGGTGACGACGTACCGGCTCGTGCTGTGCCTGCTCACCCGCGATCAGGGCGAGAGCGGTCCGACGACGGGGACCGGTCCGATCAGATCGCGCGAGCGAGGGCGAGGCGTGCCTGCTGCGCGGCCAGCTCGGCCTTGCGGCTCATCCGGCGAGCCAGGGCGAGGTGGTGGCCCCGCCGCATTTCGTGCGCCTCTCCCAGGCGCGCGGACATTTGTGCGCGCGCGAGTTCTTCATGCATGAGATTCATGTCGTTGCGTCCATTTCGGTAGGTCTTCATGAGATGTGTGGTTCCTGTACTTCCTCGGTCGGGATGGAGATGAGAGCTGCGGTGGCGCCTACGCGGCGGCCCCGTCCTTGTGCGTCGCGGCTGCGACCTGCTCGGACTTGCGGGGCCGGCCTCGCGGCCGCTTGCGCGGGATCACCACGCCCTGGAGGAAGAGCTCGCCTCCCCAGACGCCCCACGGCTCGCGCCGCTCGAGCGCTCCGTCGAGGCAGAGCGCCTGCACGGGGCAGTCCGTGCACAGGGCCTTGGCGTGCTCGACGTCCGCGGGGGACTCGGCAAACCACAGCTCTGCGTCGCCTGCGCGGCAGGGCAGCAACTCTTCATCCACTCCGGCGGCAGCGTCGTGCAGGGCTCCGAGCGGGGCCTGGGGCTCCGTCTGGGTCCTGACGTCGGCAGCGCGGTCGCGGACGAGTTCGCTGATGGTCATGTGTTCACCTCCTTCTCGTTGACCTGATCGCGGGTGGAAAGACTCGGTGCTGGACAAACAGAAAGGCCGCGGATCCCGGTGTCGGGTTCCGCGGCCTGGAGGCTGCCGATGCGAGGTGTGACCTAGCTCGACGGACTCCAGGCAGGAGAACCCGGGAAATCGCCCTTGATGCGAACGATGGCGGCGGCGTCCTGGACAGCCACCACACCGGCGCCGAAGGCACGCGTGTGCGCGCAGGGGCGACCGAGGGTGGACATGGCGAAGGACGGCGTCCAAGCCGTCATCGTCTTCGTGAAGTTCTCCATCAGGGCCACCTCCTTCGGGGCATCAGGCGCAGATCGTCGTCAGCGATCCCGTGCGCGGGTTGTTGTTGAGGGAACGCTAGACCCCCGACATCGTCAGGGGCAAACCATTTAATGGGTATTACCTCGAAAAGTTCCCGGATTCATCCTTCAGGACGATCCGGCGTCGCCGTCGGCCTTCCCGGACACCAGCGCAAGCACCTCGTCGCCGTACTTCGCGATCTTGCCCGGACCCACCCCGCTGATGGCCCGCAGGCCGCGCTCGTCGGAGGGCACGTGCTCGGCGATGAGCTGCAAGGTGGCGTCGGTGAAGACCACGAACGCCGGCACGCTGTCCTGCGCAGCGCGGGCCAGTCGCCACTCGCGCAGCCGCTCGAAGAGTGCCTCGTCGTAGGACGCCGGGCAGTCGGCGCAGCGACCGGTCTTCTTCTCACGGGCGTTGGACAGCGCTCCCCCGCACTCGCGGCAGTGCAGAGCGGCGCGGTTGCGCTTGCTGCGCTCGCGCCGCTGGGCCGCGACGCCGGGTGTGCCGTCCAGCAGCGGCGACAGGAACGGCGAGCTCCCGCGGTTGGCGCGTCCGCCCGGCTCGCGGGCGCTCGCCCACGACACGCACAGCTCGTCGCGGGCGCGGGTCATCGCGACGTAGAGCAGGCGCCGCTCCTCCTCGACCTCGGCGGGGGTCTTGGCCTGCGAGATCGGCATCATCTTCTCGTGCATGCCGGCCACGAAGACGGCGTCCCACTCGAGGCCCTTGGCGGAGTGGATGGTGGCCAGGGTGACGGCGTCGGCCACGGGGGCGTGCTGCTCGCCGGCCCGGCGGTCGAGGTCGTCGACGAGGTCCCCCAGGCCGGCCTCGGGCCGCTCGCGCCCGAAGTCGGCAGCGAGGTCGACCAGCGCCTGGAGCGACTCCCAGCGGTTGCGCACCTCTCCCCTGCCCTCCGGCGGCTCCGTGGAGTGGCCCATCTGCGACAGGACGGCGACGACCGCGTCGGCGACCGGGCCCGACGCCTCGCCGCTGCGGGCGGCGCCGCGGACGAGGGTGATGGCCTGGCGCACCTCGGGGCGGTCGAAGAACCGCGCCGCACCGCGGACGACGTAGGGGATGCCGCGCGCGGCCAGCGCCTCCTCGAAGCGCTCGGACTGCGCGTTGATGCGCAGCAGCACCGCCATCCGGCTGGCGGGCGTGCCGCTGGCCCGCAGCGCGGCGGCACGGTCGGCGACGGCGTCGGCCTCGGCGACCTCGTCACTGGCCTCGCGGTAGGTGATGGCCGCACCGGAGGGACGCTGTGCCACCAGGTCGACGCCCTTGCTGGTGGTGCCGGCGAGAAGGGCGTTGGCGGCAGCCACGACCTGCGGGGTGGAGCGGTAGTTGCGGACCAGCTCGACGCTGGTGGCCGTGGGGAACCTCTGGGTGAACTCGCGGAGGTAGCGCGCGTCGGCGCCGGCGAAGGAGTAGATCGTCTGGGCGGGGTCACCGACCACGCAGAGCTCGTCGCGCCCGCCGAGCCAGAGGTCGAGCAGCGCGTTCTGCAGCGGCGAGACGTCCTGGAACTCGTCGACGACGAACCACTTGTACTGCCGGCGCACCTGCGCGGCGACCGCCTCGTTGTCGGCCAGGAGGCCCGCGCCGAAGAGGAGCACGTCCTCCATGTCCATCCGGCCCTGGCCGCGCTTGACCTCCTCGTAGGCGTCGAAGGCGCGGGCCACCACCTCGGGCTCGAGGCCCGACACGGCGCGCGCACGGGCCCGGGCCAGCGCGGCGTAGGAGTCGGGGGCGACGTTGGACACCTTGGCCCACTCGATCTCGCTGGCGAGGTCGCGCAGGGTCGCCTGGTCGACGCTCAGCCGCTGGCGCCGGGCGGCGAGCGCGACCATGCCGAGCTTGGACTCGGTGAGCTCGGGGAGGTCACGGCCGTGCACCCGCGGCCAGAAGAACCGGAGCTGGCGCAGCGCGGCGGAGTGGAACGTGCGCGCCTGGACCCCGGGCGCCCCCAGCGAGCGGAGCCGCTCGCGCATCTCCCCGGCGGCGCGGGTGGTGAAGGACAGCGCCAGCACCTCGGTGGGCGCGTAGACGCCCTGCGCGACGCCGTGGGCGATGCGGTGCGTGATGGCGCGGGTCTTGCCGGTGCCGGCGCCAGCCAGGACCCGCACGGGGCCGCGGAGCGCCTCGGCGACCTGTCGCTGCTCGGGGTCGAGCGCTTCGAGCACGATTCAGCTCCTGGACGGGTCGGTGGACGGCGTCGTCACCCTAGACGCCGGGACCGACACCGGACGACGGGCGGTGCGGCGTACGAACCGTGCGGGAATGCGCGCGCAGGGGCGGTGGTTGGACCGGACATGTCCGAGAGCCAGTTCACCATGTTCACCACGCCCTGGTGTGGCTACTGCCACCGCCTCAAGAGCCAGCTCGACCGCGAGGGCATCGCGTTCTCGATCGTCGACATCGAGCAGCAGCCCGACGCGGCGCTCACCGTCGAGCAGGCCAACGGCGGCAACCAGACCGTGCCCACCCTCCTGTTCTCCGACGGCAGCACGCTGACGAACCCGTCGGTGGCGCAGGTCAAGGAAAAGCTGGCCGCACTGGCGTGAGCCCTCGGCTGAAGCAGCGGCGTCCGGGCGGGTTAGCCTGATCCCGTGTCCTTGCTGAACTCGATCGATCGCGACCACGTCCTCACCGCGATGGAGACCTGGGACGCGGCCGGCGGCGCCAACTACATGCTGGTGCGCGGCGGCGTGTCCACCCACGTGCTGCTCCACATGGGCCGCGAGTACGACGCCGCGGCGATCGCCGGTATCGCCCACGGACTCGCCACCGGTCGCACCCTGACCCCGGCCGACATCCCCGGCGGTTCCGCCGGGGCGAGCAAGGCGCTGACGCGGCTCGGCTTCAAGATCCGCGACGACTCGCCGCCCAGCGAGCGCGTCCCCGGCTCCAGCACCCGCACGCGCTCGGCGTCGTCGAGCGGCACCCCGCGTGCCGCGGCGACGCGCAGCACCGGCACCGCCCGGCCCCGCGTGGCTGCGAGCGACCGGCCGGACAAGCTGTGCCCACGCTGCTACATCGCGATGCCGGCCACCGGCATCTGCGACACCTGCGACTGACGGGTGCCGCGCGCCACCGTCAAGCTCCTGCTGGTGGACCAGGACGAGTGCCTGCTGCTGCTCCGGTCCACCGATCCCGCCACCGGACGGACCCAGTGGTACCCGGTCGGAGGCGGGGTCGAGGACGGTGAGTCCCTGGTCGAGGCAGCTCGCCGCGAGGCCCGCGAGGAGACGGGGCTGGCGGAGCCGTTCGACGGCACGCACGTGTGGACCCGCGACCACACCTACCGCTACGACGGGCGCACGGTGCAGGTGCACGAGGACTGGCTGCTGGTCCCCGTGAAGCACTTCGAGCCCGCTCCCACCTCGCTCAGCCCCTACGAGGAGCGCACCCTCACCGGCGCGCGCTGGTGGCGGGCCGAGGAGCTGGCCGCGACCGCCGAGACCGTCTTCCCGCCGGACCTCGGCGTCCGGCTGGCGGCGCTCCTGGCCGAGGGGCCCCCGGTGACGCCGATCGACATCAGCGACCCGACGGCGCCCTGATCACGTCGCTCGGTCACACCGGCCTCAGTCCCAGCCTGGACCCTCGAGCGGCCGTCCGAACCACGCCTCGATGAGCGAGGACGAGATCGAGATCCCGCGCGGGACGGCGATCTCCCCCGACCGCACCGCCGCCTCGAAGTCCGCGCGGGTCCACCAGCGGGCCTCCTCGATCTCGGCGCCGTCGACGTCGATGTCGGTGCTCAGCGCCCGGCCGGTGAAGCCCAGCATCAGGCTCGCGGGCAGCGGCCACGGCTGGCTGCCGAAGTAGCTGACCTCGCCCACGCGCACCCCGACCTCCTCGTCCACCTCACGGCGTACGGCGTCCTCGAGGGTCTCCCCCGGCTCGCAGAACCCGGCGAGCGTGGACCAGCGGCCGACGGGCCAGGCGCGGTTGCGGCCGAGGAGCAGTGCCTCGTCGTCGCCGTCGCCGTGGGTGATCGCCATGATCACCGCCGGGTCGGTGCGGGGGAACTGCGCGCGGTCGCACTGGGTGCAGCGCAGCTCATGACCGGCCGATCGGCTGCGCAGGGACCCGCCGCAGCGCGGGCAGAAGCGGGTCGCGTGGTGCCACTCGGCCAGACCGACGGCGTGCATCAGCAGCGGCGCCTGACCGGGCGCCTGCTCGGCGAGCAGGGGCAGCACGTCGCGCAGCGGCACCCACTCCTGCGGGTCGCCGGGAGCGGCGTCGGGCGGCACGATCACCGCGAGGTGCACGACCTCCTCGTGGTCGCCCAGGAGCACGAGCGTGCCGTCGGGCGCATCGTCGGGCGAGACCCACCGGATCGCGCCGTCCACCGGCCGCAGCCGGTTGCCCGCGACCACCAGCACCCGGGTGGCCGGGTCCGCCATCCGCTCGCGCAACCACGCCTCGTCGGTGCGGCGCAGCCCCATCCGGTTGTGCGCGTGGTCGGAGAGTGCGACGTGCGGGAGGGGGCGCTCGGAGCTCACCGCGTCAGGCTAGCGACGGGCCCTAGGCTGGCCGCCGTGAGCACCCACATCGGCGCCCGGCCCGGCGACATCGCCCCCACCGTCCTGCTGCCCGGCGACCCGCTGCGGGCCCGGTGGATCGCGGAGACCTTCCTCGACGACGCCCGCTGCTACAGCGAGGTGCGCGGGATGTACGGCTTCACCGGCACGTGGCACGGCCGGCCGGTCTCCGTCCAGGGCTCCGGCA
Organism: Nocardioides sp. S5; assembly: GCF_017310035.1. Classification (NCBI taxonomy): domain Bacteria; kingdom Bacillati; phylum Actinomycetota; class Actinomycetes; order Propionibacteriales; family Nocardioidaceae; genus Nocardioides; species Nocardioides sp. S5. The sequence goes on along the minus strand of NZ_CP022296.1, from coordinate 1,281,388 downwards.
TGGGGCAGCCGTCGATGGCGATCTACGTCAACGAGCTCTTCACCGACTACGACGTGCAGTCAGTCGTACGTGTCGGGTCGTGCGGCGCGGTCACCGAGGACGTCGGCATCCGCGACGTCATCATCGCCTCCGGCGCCTGCACCGACTCCTCGATGAACCGCATCGCCTTCCACGGCATCGACTACGCCCCGGTCGCCGACTTCGGCCTGCTGCGCGGCGCGGTGGAGGCCGCCGAGGCGCGCCAGGACGGCTCGCCCTTCCACGTCGGGCTGATCTTCTCCAGCGACTCCTTCTACGCCGCGCGCCCCGAGCTGCTGGGCGAGATGGTGAAGTACGGCGTGCTGGCCGTCGAGATGGAGGCCAGCGCGCTCTACACCCTCGCCGCGAAGCATCGCCGCAGGGCCCTGGCGATCTGCACCGTCTCCGACCACATCGTCACCGGCGAGGAGACCACCTCGCAGGAGCGCGAGCAGACCTTCGGCGAGATGATCGAGATCGCGCTGACGGCTGCGCTGGGCTGACCTCAGAGCTCGACCAGGCGCTCCAGCCCGTCGCGCCCCGGCAGGTCCGGCGGCTCGACCGTGCGGCCGGACCGGACGTAGTGGAACGCCGCGCGCACCTGCTCCAGCGGCGTGCCGGTGAGCTCGGACCAGGCCAGGCGGTAGAGGGCGAGCTGGAGCGGGTCGGCGGTCTCGTGGCGACCGGTCTTCCAGTCGACGACGAGGAAGCCGCCGCCTGACGACTCCGGCTCGGCGTAGACCGCGTCGATGCGGCCACGCACGACCTGGCCCCCCAGCACCAGCGCGAAGGGCGCCTCGACGGCGTGGGGCGCGCGGTCACCGAACGGGCCGTCCTCGAATCGCTTGACCACCTCGCCGAGGTCGGCCTCGTCGTCGATGCCCGCGTCGGCGCGGCCCGGCAGCTCGTCGGGCTCGATCAGCGCCTGCTGACCGAACCTCTCCTCCACCCACGCGTGGAAGGCGGTGCCGAAGCGGGCCGCGGGCGCGGGTGGGCGCGGCATCGGCCGTGCCAGCTCGCGCGCGAAGGCGTCGGGGTCGTCGCGCAGGCGGGCCACCGAGGTGGCCGACAGGCTGCTGGGCAGCGGCAGGTCGACGGTGGTGGCGCGCTCGGCGCGCGCCTCGTCGAGCAGCTGGGCGAGGTCGTCGTCCCACTCCGCGACCTGGGCGGCCTCGACCATGTCGAGGTCCTCGTCGGGAGCGGTCCGGTCGACGCCGCGGACCAGCTCGGCGGCGGCCAGCCGGCGGCGCGCCTCCTCGCCGGGACCCGGCACCGGCCAGGGGCGGGAGGTGTCGACGTCGTCGTTGGGGTTGGGCGACTTCGGGGGCGGCTTCTCCAGCCAGCGCTCGACCGGCTGGCCCCACTCCTCGAGCTGGTCGCGCACGACGCACTGGTAGGCGGACGGTCCGAAGGCGCTCGCGCGCTGGCCCCAGACGTAGGAGGTGACGGCGAGGTGGTGGGCGGCGCGGGTGAAGGCGACGTAGCCCAGCCGCAGCTCCTCCTCCGCGTCGTGGGCCTTGGTCGCCGCGCGGTAGGCCTCGAGGGCGGTCTTGTCGTGGCCCACGAGCTGCGGCTGGTCGGCGCGATCACCGCGCAGCGGCGCGGGGAGGACGGCCGGCGACGAGGTCCAGAGGGTGCGCGAGCGGTTGCTGGGGAAGCGCGTCTCCCCCACTCCGACGCAGAAGACCGAGGACCACTCCAACCCCTTGGCGCGGTGCACGGTGAGGAGCTTCACCGAGTCGGCCGCGGTGGGGGTCGCGACGTCGAGGCCGTTGCCCTGGTCGTCCTCGGCGGTGAGGTAGGCCAGCAGCGCGGGCAGCGTGACGTCGCCGTCGACGGACTGGAAGTCCGCGACCGCCTTGACGAAGAGGTCAAGGTTGTCGCGGCGCGCGGCAGCCGCCGGCGAGGTCGCCGACGCCAGCTCGACGTCGACACCCGTCGTGTCGATGATGCGGCGGACCACGTCGAGCAGGGGGTCGCCGACGTGGGAGCGCAGCCGGCGGAGCTCTCCGGCGAGGAGGGCGAACCGGTCCAGCGCCTCGGGTGAGTAGGCGGCCTCACCGGGCGCCTCCACGGCGTCGCTGAGGGCGGGCAGCTCGGAGGAGTCGATGCCGTCGGCGATCCGGAGCAGCTGGTCGGCGATGGAGGCTGCCTCCGCGCGACCGCGTACGCCGGCGATCTCCGCCGCCCGCACCGCGAGCAGGCGCAGGTCGCGCGGGCCGATCGCCCAGCGCGGGCCGGTGAGGAGGGTGAGCATCGCGGAGTTGGCGGTGACGTCGTGCAGCAGCGTCAGCGTGGCGACCACCTCGGCCACCTCCGGCAGCCTGATCAGGCCCGACAGCCCGACGATCTCGACCGGGATGCCCGCGGTCGTCAGCGCGTCGTAGACGTCCTCGGCCTGCGCGTTGTCGCGACTCAGCACGCCCACCTCGGCCCACGGGGTGCCGGCCTCGTGCACGCGGAAGACCTCGTCGGTGAGCCAGGCCAGCTCGTCGACGGCGCGCTCGAAGACATGGGCCTCGACGTGGCCCTCCCCCGCGATCTCGGCCGCACGCAGCCGCGCGACCTTGTCGCCGTAGGCCTCGAGCAGCGGCTCGGCGAGCCGGTTGGCGACGTCGAGGATCCGCCGGTCGGAGCGCCGGTTGACCGTCAGCGGCAGCCGTCCGGGCTCGCCGTCGGCCGCCGGGAAGGTGTCGGCGAAGTTGAGGATGTTGGAGACCGAGGCGCCGCGCCAGCCGTAGATCGCCTGGTTGGGGTCGCCCACCGCCATCACCGGGTGGCCGAGGCCGTGCTCGGGGTCCGGGCCCGAGAACAGCCGGGACAGCATCGTGGCCTGGGCCACGGAGGTGTCCTGGTATTCATCCAGCAGCACGACCTTGAACCGCGCCCGCTCCAGCTCCCCCACTTCCGGCTGGTCCTCGACCAGGCGGGCCGCCAGGGCGATCTGGTCACCGAAGTCCATCAGCCCGAGGTCGGACTTGAGGCGCCGGTAGCCGGTGACGAGCTGGAGCAGCTCGGCGCGACGGTCGATGGCGTTGATCGCCTTCGCCGGGGGCTCGAGCCAGGTCTTGCGGGCCTTGCCCGTCTCCTCCTCGGCCACCGCGCGCTCGAAGCCGCGGCGCGCCTCGGCGTCGACCCGGCGTACGTCGTCGGCGTCGACGAGGTGCTCGCTCATCGCGCCGTCGAGGGCGAGGAGGTTCTGGATGGCGGTGGCGGGGTGGTCGGTCAGCAGCTCGATGCGGCCGGTGAACCGCTCGATCACGCGCGCACCGAGCTGGTAGCGCGACGCGTCGGACACGACCCGCGTGTCCGGCTCGTGTCCGATGCGCAGGCCGTGGTCGGTCAGGAGCGCCGCGGCGTAGGCGTGGTAGGTCGCGACGGTCGGCTCGAGCACGTCCTCGCCGTCGACGAGCACGGAACGGTCGAGCAGCCCCGCAGCGCCGAGCGCCGCGGAGACCCGCTGGCGCAGCTCCGCGGCAGCCTTGGTCGTGAAGGTCAGGCCCAGCACCTCCTCGGGACGCACCCGACCCGTCGCCACCAGCCACACCACCCGCTGGGCCATGAGGGTCGTCTTGCCGCTGCCGGCTCCGGCCACCACGACGGTCGGTCGCAGCGGCGCCGTGATGGCCGCCCACTGCTCGTCGCTGGCGGCGTGCGTGGCTCCCATGAGGGCCCGCAGGTCCTCGGGAGTGTCGAGCCGCAGGGGCTCGCGGGTCGGCTCGGTCACTGGACGGTCACGCTCCCGGCGCCCTTGGCGGGGCAGATGGCGGTGAAGGGGCAGTCGCGGCAGTGCGGGCCGGCCGTGGCGGGGAAGGTCTCGCTGCGGACCAGGTCGGCCGCGCGCGCCAGCCCCGCACGGAGCACCGCACGCTCCGGTCCGGCGTCGTCGTGGGCGGGCTGGCCCTGGACCTTGGCCACGGCCGAGTCGTCGTCGATGCCGAGCTGCACCAGCTCGGCACCTCCCGACGCGACCGACCGGCCGGCGACCTCGTCGAGGCCACCGGCGTCGACGGCGTACTGGTAGAGGGCGAGCTGGAGGTTGCCCGCGACCGCAGGCCCGGTCGGGGCGGCGCGGGCGCTCTTGAAGTCGACGACGACCACCCGGCCCGCGTCGTCGACCTCGAGGCGGTCGGCGAAGCCGGTGAGCATGACGGTGCGGCCCTCGACCTCGACGGTGCTCTGGAAGCGCTGCTCGGCGGCCAGCACCTCGCGCGGGTTGTCGAGGTGCCACCGGACGAACCGCGCCACCGCCTTGCGGATGCGGGCGAGCTCGCGCTGGCGCGACCACGGCGTGCGGAAGGCGAGCCGGTCCCAGATCGCCTCGACCTCGGCCATCAGCGGCTGCTCCTCGGGCGGCAGGTCACCGGTCGCGACCCGCTCGGCGAGCGCGTGGAGCACCTGACCGAGGTTGGCCGACTGATGAACGGCCGAGACGCCGCCGGCCTCGCGCTCGAAGAACCACTGCGCCGGGCACAGGAGGATCGAGTCGAGCATGCTGGCCGAGACCGGCACCGGCCGCTCCGGGTCGCGGATCGGCTGGACGGCCCGGGTGGCGCTGCGGGTGCCCCACCACGTCGAGGGGTCGGCGGACGGGACGAGCTGGCGGCCGTCGACCTCCTCGGCCGCGAGCGCGGCCAACCGACGTGCCGCGGCTGCCTGGAGCGCAGGGCTGGTGGCCGGGTCCGCGGCGGTGCGCCGCAGCTGGGCGACGAGACCGCCCAGCGACAGCGGTCGGGGCGGGCGGCCGTCCTGGTGCTCGATGGTCACGCCGAGCTCCTCGAGGAAGCGCGAGGGCTGCTCGCCGTCGTCGTCGGGCGAGCGCACCGCGCTCACGACGAGCCGGCGCCGGGCCCGGGTGCAGGCGACGTAGAAGAGACGACGCTCCTCCATGAGCAGCGCCCGCGTGGTCACCGGCGGGACCAGGTCGGGGTGGCCGGCGCCGTCGACGCCGATGCGGTCGGCGCCGAGCAGGGTGGTGCGGCGACGCAGGTCCGGCCAGCCCTCCTGCTGGACGTGGGCGACGACGACGAGGTCCCACTCCAGGCCCTTGGACCGGTGGGCGGTGAGGAGGCGGACCGAGGAGCCGCGCACCCCCCGCTCGGCCAGGGTGTCCGCCGGGAGCTGCTGGGCCACCAGGCTGGCGAAGAACGCACCGACGCCGACGTGGTCGCGCTGGTCGACCGCGCGGGAGGCGAGCTCGAAGAGCGCCACCACCGCGTCGAGGTCGCGGTGGGCGCGACGTGCGCTCGCGCCCCCGAGGTCGACCTGGCGCCGCAGCCGCTGGGGCCAGGTGGTGCTGGACCACAGGTGCCACAGCACGTCCTCGACACCGGCACGCTCGGACAGCATGCGGGCGCCCTCGCGCAGCAGGGCGGCGAGGGCGGCGGTGCGCTCGACGTCCGGCCCGTCCAGGCCGTCGAGGAAGCCCGGGCCGACGACGGCGAGCCGGAGCAGCTCGCGCGAGGTGCGGCGAGCGTCGGGATCGGCCAGCTCCTTCTCGCGGGTGCGCAGGCGGCGTACGAGGGCGCGCAGGTCGGAGGCGTCGAGGCCTGCCAGCGGCGAGAGCAGCAGCGACTCGATCCGGCCGGGGTCGAGGAAGTCGGGCGAGTCCGGGTCGTCGTTGTCGAGGTTGACCACCGCGCGCAGGCCGTCGAGGAGCGGCAGCACCGCCGGGTCGTGCACCAGGGGCAGGTCGTCGGAGGCCACCTCGACGGGGACGCCCGCCGCGGCGAGCGAGCGCCGCAGCGGGGGGATGCTGGTCCGCCCCGAGCGCACCAGGACGGCCATCCGGTCCCAGGCGATGCCGTCCTCGAGGTGGGCGCGGCGCAGCAGGTCGGCCAGCCGCTCGGCCTCGGCCCGCTCGGTGTCGTAGGTGTGGACCTCGACGCGACCGTCGCCCTGGGGTCCCGGGACCGCCTCCGGGGAGAGGAAGGCCTCGCGCGCGCCGGCGTCGATGCTGCCGCTGAGGGTCAGGCGGTGCGCGACGCGGCCGGCCGCCAGCAGCAGGCGCGGCCCGAACCGCCGAGTGCGTTGCAGCACCACGACGGGCGCGGGCTCGCCGCTCGTGGTCGGGAAGCTGGCCGGGAAGTCGAGGATGCCGCGCACGTCGGCGCCGCGGAAGCCGTAGATGGACTGGTGCGGGTCGCCGACCACGGTGAGGTTGCGACCGTCGCCGGCCAGCGCGCGCAGCAGGGCCACCTGACCGGGGTCGGTGTCCTGGTACTCATCGACGAACACGTGCGTCCAGCGCGCCCGCAGCTCGTCACGGTGGGCCTCGGCCTCGATCACGGCACGGCGGATGAGGTCGGAGTAGTCGGTGGCGCCGAGGTTGTCCAGGATCGTGAGGTACTGCTCCATGAACAGCCCGGCCGACACCAGCTCGGGGAGGTCGTGCTCCTCGCCGAGGCTGCGGAGGCCGCCGGGGTCGAGGCCCTTCTCGCGGGCGCGGGCGAGCACCGCCTGCACCTCGCGGACGAAGCCGAAGGTGCCGACCGCGCGGCGCAGCGCGTCGGGCCACTCGACCGACTCGGGGTTGTCGCGCAGCAGCTCGCGCAGCACGACATCCGCCTCCGGGGCCGACAGCAGCCGGATGGCCCCTTCGTAGAGCTCGGCGGGGGCGTACTTCCTCACCAGCGCGTAGGCGAAGGAGTGGAAGGTCGAGCACGACGCCGCCGACGTGGTCCGGGCGACCCGCGCGGTCACCCGGTCGCGCAGCTGCTCGGCAGCCTTGCGGGAGAAGGTCAGGGCGAGCACCGAGTCGGGCGAGGCGCCGCGCTGCTCGATGCGGTCGACGATCGCCTCGACCAGGGTGGTGGTCTTGCCGGTGCCGGGACCGGCCAGCACGAGCAGCGGGCCACCGGGGTGGTCGACCACGCGCTGCTGGTGCTCGTCGAGCTCGGGCACCACGACCTCGCGGTCGGGGCTGACGAGCCGGTAGCGGGTGGTCGGTGTGCTCACGCAGGACACCCCATCACGCGGGACCGACAATGCGCTGCCGGCCCCGCGGACGGGGTGTCGTGGAGGTGCCTCGGATCAGGCGAGGTGGATCAGGAGACGTCGACGATCGCGGCGACCGGGCCGCCACCCTCGGGGCCCTGGTGGGCGGCCGAGACCGACACGAAGACCGCCGGGTCGCCGGTCACGGAGGCGGTCACGCCGCCGACGCAGGCCTTGATCTGGCGGTGCCAGTGGACGTCGGAGTCGTCGAGCATCGCGTTGCGGCGCCCACGGACCATGCCGTCCTGGCTGGCCTCGCACTTGAGGAAGACGTTGACCAGCTTGCCGTCGAGGTCGCTGGTGCGCGGGCGCTCGGGCAGGTCGAGGCCCGCGGTGCGGATGGCCTCCCAGATGCCGTCGGCGTCGAGCGCGTCCTTCATCACCGAGTGGCCGATGCGGTACTTGCCGCCCACGCCCTTGGCGTTGCCGACCACGACGATCTGGGCCTGGTCGAGCTCGACGCCCGAGGAGCAGGACGCGACCGAGGAGAAGAGCTCACGGTTGTGCATCACGTCGGCGTCGGTGGGCATGTCGATCTCACCGAGCGCGACGGCGATGCCGAGGCCGGTGACGCCGTTGGAGAGGTCCATCGACTCGTGGGTGTGCTCGGTCCAGACCTTCTTGCCGCGCGCCTTCGCGTCGCGGATGGTGTGGATGGTGAGCAGCGGGGTCTTGGTCTGCACGTAGTGGACGTCGGCGGGGTCGGTGATCCCGGCGCGCTCCATGGCGACCTTCACGCCGGCGGCGACCTTCTCGATCATCGCGGTGTAGCCGATCTCCTCGGGCAGGATCGGCTCGCTCATCGCGAAGCCGGCGGTGAGCCGCATCTCCTCGCGCGACGGGTCGTCCTCGGGGACATCGGTGGTGGCGAAGATCGTGGCGTGGGGGCTGATGACGCCGTCCGTGCCGCCCGACCACACGATCGGGACACCCTTGACCTGCTCGGGGTCCGCGCCGCTGGCGACGAGCGCCTCACGGAAGGCGCGGTCGGCGATGATCCGCGTGTAGTCGTTGACACCGCCGTTGCCCTCGGTCTTGCCGATGATCGCGAAGACGCGGTCGGCGGCGATGACGCCCTCGTCGATGAGCTTGGTGAGCTCGGAGGCGTCGGCGACGGAGTGGATCGGGACCTTGCGGACCTCAATGGCGCTGGGCATGGGTTTCCTTTCGGTGGGGAGTCAGGTTCAGGCGGGTACGACGACGGTGCCGGCGTCGCCGGCGACGGCCGCGGTGATCTGGTCGAGGCTGGTGATGACGCCGCGCTTGCCGGTCGTCTCCACGAAGCGGCAGACCGCGTCGACCTTCGGGCCCATCGAGCCCGAGGCGAAGTGGCCCTCGGCGGCGAGCGCCCGCAGGTCGGCGACGGTGAGGGTGCCGAGCGGCTCGGCGTCCGGCCGGCCCCAGCGGATGACCGCGTTGGGCACGTCGGTGGCGATCACGAGGACGTCGGCGTCGGTGGTCTCGGCGAGCAGGGCCGCGCCGAGGTCCTTGTCGATGACGGCCTCGACGCCGGCCAGCGAGCCGTCGGGACGGCGTACGTGCGGGATGCCGCCACCACCGTTGGCGACCACCACGAAGCCGGCCTCGATCAGGGCGAGGACCGCCGGGGCGTCGAGGATCTCGAGCGGCTCGGGCGAGGCGACCACGCGCCTCCAGCCCTTGTCGCCGCGGTCCTGCCAGGTCTCGCCGTGGTCCATCAGCACCCGCGCCTCGGCCTCGGGCAGGTGGCGACCGATCGGCTTCGTGGGGGTGATGAAGCCCTCGTCGTCGGCGTCGACGAGCGTGCGGGTGACCACCGCGGCGCTGCGCCGCGCGACCCCGCGGGCGGCGAGCTCGCCGTCGAGGGCGTCCATCAGCACGAACCCGAGGGTCGCCTGCGTCTGCGCGCCGCACCAGTCCAGCGGGACGGGGGGTACGACGGACGCGGCCAGCTCGTTCTTGACCAGGAGGTTGCCGACCTGGGGGCCGTTGCCGTGGGTGATGACGACGTCGTGGTCGTGCTCCAGGAGGCCGGCGACCGCGGCCATCGCCACCTGGGCGGCGGCGATCTGGTCGTCGGGACGTGCCCGCCCGTCGGCGTTGGTCATGGCGTTTCCGCCGAGTGCGAGCAGGACCCTCATGGGCTCGACCCTAGTGATCGGCGCCACGCCTCCCACCGGCAAGAGTTGTCAGCGCCCGGCGGACTCCTGGGCACGAGTTGCCAGTGAGGCGTCGTACCAGCCGGCGAGGCGTCCCGCCCTGCTCACCGCGCGCAGGCGCTCCTCCACCACGCGTCGCTGCTGCCGGGAGGTGGCGACCAGCGCGTGGTCGCCGACCCGCAGGGCCGTGGTGGGGCCGGGGACGAACACCTCACCGTCCCTGAGCAGCAGCGACACCACCGAGCCGGCGGGCAGTCGGAGCTCGAGGACCTCCACCCCGGCGAGACGGGACCCGGGGCCCACGGAGAACTGCACCAGGGTGGCGTGCAGCTCGTCGAGGGGCGCCGACTCGATCGCGACGTCCCGGGGCACAGCCGGCTCGGCCACGCCGAGCCGTCGGGCGACCCACGGCAGGGTCGGCCCCTGGACGAGGGTGAAGACCACCACCAGCACGAACACGACGTCGAAGACCCGCTCCGCCCCCTGGAGTCCCACGGCCATCGGGATCGTGGCCAGGACGATCGGCACGGCGCCGCGCAGGCCGGCCCAGCTGATGAACGCCTGCTCGCGCCACGGGACGCGGAACGGCGTGGCACAGACGATGACCGACAGGGGTCGCGCGAGGAAGGTCAGCGCGGCGCCGACGACGAGCGCCGCCGGCAGCGCGTCGGGAAGCCGGGACGGGCTCGCGAGCAGGCCCAGCAGGACGAAGAGGCCGATCTGCGCGAGCCAGGCGAGGGACTCCACGAACCCGGACGTGCTCCCTCGGTGCGGGAGGCTGGCGTTGCCGAGCACGAGGCCGGCCACGTAGATCGCCAGGAAGGGGCTGGCGCCGGCCACGCCTGCCACGGCGAAGGCGAGGAAGGTGAGCGCGACCGTCGCCAGCGGGTAGAGCCCCGCCGCGGGAAGTGCGCTGCGGACCAGCAGCCACTGGCCCGCGCCGGCGACCAGGGCACCGAGGAGCGCCCCCACCACCAGCTGGTAGAGGATCTGGCCCCCCACCCCCACGACTCCCGCCTCGTTCCACGCACTGGAGGTCACCACGGTGACGAGGATGATGACGGGCGGGTCGTTGAAGCCGGACTCGGCCTCGACGACGGCCCGCAGCCGCCCGGTCACCGGCATCTTGCGCAGCACGGCGAAGACCGCCGCCGCGTCGGTCGACGACACGACGGCGCCGAGCAGGACGGCCGTGCGCACGTCGACGTCGAGAAGGAGGTAGGCGAGCCCTGACGTCACCGCCACCGACACGAAGACGCCGACCGTGGCGAGCACCCCCGCAAGCCACCCGACCGGTCGCACCACGCGCAGGTCCGTGGTGAAGCCGCCCTCGGCGAGGATCACGGCCAGCGCCACCGAGCCGAGCACCTGGGTGAGCCCGGCGTCCTCGAACTCCAGACCGAGCCCCGCCTCGCCGATCGCCAGCCCGACGCACAGGAAGATGAGCAGCGTGGGCAGGCCGGCGCCTGCCAGCAGCCGCACTGCGGCCAGCGACGCCAGGAGCACCCCGGTCGTCAGCAGCAGGACCAGGTCGAGCTCGGCGGCACTCACCGCGCCCGCCGTGGCGTGAGCAGCGCCTCGATCCGGGTCACCTCGAGCTCGAGCGCGTGCATCCCGGAGGGCAACAGGCCGCCGAGCTGCTCCAGCACCCCAGATGCCAGCTGCTCCGGTTGCTCGACGACAGTGGTCACGTCCAGCGCGCGCACGGTCCTGCCCATCTCCTGCTCGGCGACGCACACCACGTCCGCGTCCGACAGGTGGCGTGCCCCGTCGGCGACCGCACGGACCTCGAGGACGAGGTCGGCCAGCACGACCACGTCCAGCCCGTCGTGGGTGCCGGACCGGACGACCAGGGGCAGGACACGCGGTGCGGTGGGAACCGGTTCGAACCGCTCCACACCCGGCCAGCGGGCGAGGAGGCCGCGACGGCGCGAACGGACCACCTGCCCCTGCCGCACCACCGCGACCAGCTCTCCCGGCGCGACGCGTCGTACGCACGAGAGGGCGACGAACAGCAGGAGCGGGCCGACGATCACGATCCACACGACCCACACGGTCCCGGTGGGGTCGATGGCGGAGCTCTCGTCGGGCGGCGGCATGCTTCGAGTCTCCGCGGCCCGGACGCCGGACCACATGGGGTCCGCGCCCCATCTGGGACGCTGGGCGCATGCGCCATCCCCTGCGCCTGCCGGGCCATCTCCCGCTGTTCTGGACGATCTTCTCGATCAACGCAGCCGTCTTCGTGGCCGCCACCCTCGTCCTCGTGCTGTCCCCCGCGAGCGTGTCGGCCGACCCGGTGCGCTCCGAGATCGTCGTGGTCGGGCTCGGCCTGGCCGTGATGCTGCTCGCCAACGGCCTGCTGATCCGTCAGGCGCTGGCACCGCTCACGCGCCTCATCGGACGGCTGGAGGGCATCGGGCAGCTGGAGCCCACCGACCTGCCCGAGGAGGGCTCGGGGCCGGTGCGCGGGATCGCCGAGAGCGTCAACGGACTGCTGCGGCGGCTCGCCGAGGAGCGTCGGTCCGGGGACGCCCGGGCGCTGTCCGCGCAGGAGGCCGAGCGGCACCGCATCGCTCAGGAGCTCCACGACGAGGTGGGCCAGAGCCTCACGGTCGTGCTGCTGGGCCTCAAGCAGCTCGAGGCACGCGCCCCCACCGACCTCGTCGCCGACCTCGCGGCCGTGCGCGAGAGTGCCCGTGCCGGTCTCGACGACGTACGCAGCGTCGCCCGCAGACTGCGCCCCGGCGTGCTGGAGGACCTCGGCCTGACCAGCGCGCTGGCCGCGCTCGCCACCGAGTTCTCCGACCACAGCAAGGCCGCCGTGCGCCGCTCGTTCGCACCCGGGCTCCCGGCGCTCAGCCCCGAGGTCGAGGTCGTCGTCTACCGGGTCGCGCAGGAGGCTCTCACCAACGCCGCGCGCCACGCCGACGCACGGGCGGTCGAGCTCTCGCTGCGCCGGATGGCGGACTGGGTCGTGCTCGAGGTCACCGACGACGGCCGCGGCTTCGACGGCCTCGTGGAGGGCTCGGGGCTGATGGGCATGCGCGAGCGCGCCGCGCTGGTGCACGCCGAGCTGTCGGTGGTCAGCAAGCCGCGGCACGGCACGACCGTGCGGCTCGCCGTGCCCTCGGAGGCGGGCGCATGATCCGCATCCTGCTCGCCGACGACCACACGCTCGTGCGCCGCGGCGTACGCCTCATCCTCGAGCAGGAGCCGGACCTGTCGGTCGTGGCCGAGGCCGGCGACGGCGTCGAGGCCGTGGAGCGGGTCCGCGACACCGAGGTCGACCTCGTCGTGCTCGACATCGCGATGCCGCGCATGACCGGTCTGCAGGCGGCCGCCGAGATCGCGCAGCGACGGGACCCGCCGAAGATCCTGATGCTCTCGATGCACGACAACGAGCAGTACTTCTTCGGTGCACTGAAGGCCGGCGCCAGTGGCTACGTCCTCAAGTCGGTCGCCGACGAGGACCTCGTCGGTGCGTGCCGGGCGGCGATGCGCGGCGAGACGTTCCTCTACCCCGGCGCCGAGAGCACGCTGGTGCGCGACTACCTCGACCGGCTGCGGCGTGGCGAGCGGGTGCCGACCTCGGTGCTGACCGCGCGCGAGGACCAGGTGATCAAGCTGATCGCGGAGGGCCGGTCGTCGCGGGAGATCGCCCGCGAGCTCCACATCGCCCCCAAGACCGTCGAGGGCCACCGGGCCAACATCCTCGGCAAGCTCGGGATGCGCGACCGGGTGGAGCTGACCCGCTACGCCATCCGGGCCGGGCTGATCGAGCCCTGAGTCGACGGCCCGACCCGCTCGATCGCGCCTCGCTCAGGCCCTGCGCGCCAGGTGCAGCCGGACGTCACCGACCACCTCGACCTGCTGCGGCAGCGCGGCCAGGACGTGGTCCAGCGCCTGCTGACGCTCGGCCGGCGGCAGCACGAGGAAGGCGGAGACGGTCGACATCAGCCCGACGTAGTCGCGCGCGGGCACCGTCGTCCGGACCTCGATCACGACCTCGGTGACGTCGGTGAAGAGGGTCGAGGCCGCCATCTCGGTGCTGGGCCACTGCAGGTCGCCTTCGTCCGCGGCGCCGTCCGGTGCCGGCACCTCGACGTCCTCGACCCAGGGCGCCTGCGCGAGGCGCAGGGCCTCCTCGACAGCCGGATCCGCGAGGTCGCGGGGAGCCCCGAACGACGCGACGACGCCGCCCGGCTCCAGCAGGGCGGCCACGCGCTCCCACCGGCCTTCGGGCCGGGTCCAGTGCAGCGCGGCCGCCGCGTAGACCAGGTCGTAGGTGGTGGTCAGCGGCAGGTCCTCGAACGCTGCCCGCACCGTGCGGACCGAGTCGGGCACGTGCTGCACGAGCTCGGCGAGCATCGCGGCGTCCGGGTCCGTCGCGGTGACTCGCACGCCGTGACCGGCGAACACTCGCGTCGCCTTCCCCGTGCCCGCGCCGATCTCCAGGGCGGTCGTGACGGGCCGCCCGGCGTACGCGAGCACCCTCTCGACCACGTCGTCGGGATAGCCGGGGCGGTAGCGCTCGTAGTCGGCCGCGACCGATCCGAAGGTCAGGGCTCGCGAGGTCACCGGGCCACCCTAGGCCGGGTCAGCCCCTGCCGAGCAGCGCCTCGAGCACCCGCGTCCCCGCCGGCAACCCGTGGGCGTCGTAGTAGGCGAACATCGCCGACAGCCACGGGTCCGTCCCGGGGTCGGGCACCCTCGTCACCGCGACGCCCGCCTCGTCGGCCAGCTCACGGACCGTCGCGACGCGGGTGGCGAGCTCGTACGTCGCCCCGACGTGCCCCTCCTCCGTCAGCACGGTTGCCGCTGCCCGCCCGAGGTCGGCGAGGTCGAGGAAGCCGAACGGGACGTCGGGCGAGTAGGGCAGCTCGAGCTGGCCGGTGAGGTCGAGGTTCTGCAGGTAGGCGCCCGGCTGGAGGATCGTCCAGTCCAGCCCGCTGCGGCGCACGACGTCCTCGGACGCGGCCTTGCCGAGGTGGTGGGGCATCGCCGGCGCGTAGGGCGAGGCGACGGAGTGGTAGACGAGGCGACCGACCCCGGCGCGGGCCAGCGCGGCGAGAGCCGTGCGGACGTACGCCAGCTCGTCGGGGTGCAGGTTGGGCGCGATGACGTACGCCGCCCCGCACCCGGCCACGGCCGCGGCGAGGTCCGGCCAGTCCGAGCGTCCCAGCGCGACGACGTCGACGCCCCGGCCGGCGAGCGCGTCGCACACGGCCCGGCCGGTCTTGCCGTGGCCGCCGAGCACCGCGACGCGCTGCACCGACGCCGACATCCAGATCAGATCCTGTCGACCTCGGCGAACGCCGCGCCGTCGGCCAGCTCGGCATAGCCCGGACCGCGGTCGAAGAACGCGTCGTCCTCGCGGCTCCACGACGCCCGGCCGGCGCGCTCGGCCTCCGTCGCCGAGGCGTCGAAACCGACGTCGCCGCCGTCACGCGAACCGGTGAGCACGACGCCGTAGTCGCGAAGCGCGGCGTCTGCCGAGACCTTGCCCCAGACGACGTCGCGCACGACGAGCTCGGGGTCGCGGGCGAGCGGGTCGCCCCAGCCGCCGCCACCGGTCGTACGGATCCGCACGACCTGGCCGGCGCGGATGACCTCGGCGTCGGCGAGGGCGTCGACCTCGCGCTCGTCCGGGCCGCCCGGGTCGATGACGACCTGGAAGGGAGCACCGGCCTTGCCGCCGCGCACGCCCCAGCAGGCCAGGATCGAGCGGTCGGCGATGGACATGAAGTGCGCGTCCTTGAGCATCCTGATCTGCTTCTCGTAGCCCAGGCCGCCGCGGAACTCCCCCGCTCCGCCGGAGTCGACCGCGAGGCCGAGGCGCTCGACGATGAAGGGGAAGCGCGACTCGGTGAACTCGGTCGGCAGGTTGCGGGAGTCGGGCACCACGTGGATGGTGTCCTCGCCGTCGGCGTAGTAGCGACCGCCGGAGCCGCCGCCGAGGACCTCGCGCATGAGGTAGTCGTTGCCCTCGAGGTCCTTGCCGTAGACGCCGGTGTAGCGGATCGTCTCCTGGTCGGCCGGCATCCTGCCGTCCACCGCCTTGGCCACGACGCCCGCGAGCACGCCCAGCAGGCGCAGGATCACGAAGGTGCGGGCGTTGGTCGGGCCGGGATGGATCGGGGTGAGCAGGGTGCCCTTCTCGGGGAAGCGCATCTCGATGAGCGGCACGATGCCCTCGTTGACGTCGAGCTCGGCCATCCGCTCGGGGGTGTCGGCGAGGTTGCGCAGGATCGGGGCGAGCCACTTCTTGAGGAAGTTGCCGCCGACGTAGTCGCCGCAGTGGTTGATCGGGCCCTTGGCCTGCGCGCTGGTGCCGGTGAAGTCGATGATCAGCCGCGGCCCGGCGGGGCGCCCGTTCTCGGGGTCGGCCGGGGCGTCGCTGACCTTGGTGAGGGTGATCCGCTGCGTGTGCAGCTGCGGCTCGTCGACGCCGTCGTGCTCGGCGTAGTCCTCCCACACATAGGTGCCGTCGGGGATCTTGGACAGGATCTCGCGGCGGTAGGTCTCGGTGGTCGCGTCGAGGATCGCGTCGAAGGAGGTCTCGATCGCCTCGCGGCCGTAGCGCTCGAACAGCTCGCTGAGCCGGCGTGCGCCCATCAGGCAGGCCGAGCACTCGGCGTCGAGGTCGGCGGCCAGGCTGTCGGGCATCCGCGAGTTGCGCGTCATGATCCGCAGCGCGGCCCTGTTGGGCACGCCCGCGTCCCACAGCTTGATCGGGGGGACCGCGAGGCCCTCCTCGTAGACGCTGGTCGCGCCGCTCGGCATCGAGCCGGGGCACGCACCCCCGATGTCGTCGTGGTGGCCGAAGGCCTGCACGAACGCCACGACCTCGCCCTCGTGGAAGACGGGCACGGTGACGCACAGGTCGGGCAGGTGGCCGATGCCGCCCTCGGACTCGTAGACGTCGTTGTGGAAGAAGACGTCGCCCTCGCGCATCTCCTCCAGCGGGAAGTCGCGCACGATCGGGTGCACGAGCGCGCTGTAGGACCGGCCGGTGAGCTTGCGGAGCTGGCGGTCGTGGATGCCCGCGCGGAAGTCGTGGGCGTCGCGGATCATCGGCGAGCGGCTGGTGCGACCGATCGCGGTCTCGACCTCCATCTCGACGCTGGCGAGGGTGCCCTGGACGATCTCGACGAGGATCGGGTCGACGCTCGAGCCCTCGGGCGTGAGGCGCCCGCCGTGCGCGTACGCCGTGGGCAGGCCGGCCGGGTTGACCGGCTTCGCGGTGACGTACGCCGGGTCCACGGGGCGGGTGCTGACGTCGGTGCTCGTGCTGGTGCTCATCGGCCCGACTCCTTCCGGATCACGAGGTTGGCCCAGTCGTCGACCACGACCTCGAAGCCGGGGTGGACGGGGATGGTGGAGCCGAACTCCTCCACGATGGCCGGGCCGGTGAAGGTGTCGCCGGCGCCGAGGTCGGTGCGCCAGATGACCGGGGTGTCGACGTAGCCCTGCTCGGGGTCGAAGCACACCGGACGTCGGCCGCGCACCGCGCGGTCCTCCACCGTGCCGTCTGCCTTGTCGAGGGTCGGGATCTCCGGCCGCGTGATCGGCCCGATGCCGGTGACGCGCAGGTTGACCCACTCGACCTGCTGGGTGGGGTCGCCGCGGAAGTCGTAGCCGTAGAGCTGGCGGTGCTCGGCGTGGAAGGTGTCGGCGACGTGGGCGACGTACGCGTCGTCGATCTGCCGTCCCGGGCCGCCCTCGGGTGCGGCCACGCGCACCTCGTAGGCCTGGCCGACGTAGCGCACGTCGATCGTGCGGTGGAACTGGTGCTGGTCCTCGGTGAAGCCCTCCTTGGCGAGCGCCTCGCGGGCCCGGTCGGTGAGGGTGTCGAGGACCGTCTGGACGGCCGCGTGGTCGAGCGCGGACTCCTTGGCGACGTGGGTCTGGACGTAGTCGTTCTTCACGTCGACGGTGAGCAGGCCGAAGGCGCTCACGTTGCCCGGGTTGGGCGGCACGACGACGCCCGCGAGGTCCAGGATGTCGACGAGGCGGCAGGCCAGCAACGAGCCGGAGCCACCGAAGGTCGTGAGCATGAAGTCGCGCACGTCGAGGCCGCGCTTGACGCTCACCTGGCGCAGGGCGTTGGCCTGGTTCCACGCGGAGATCTCGAGGATGCCGGTGGCGCAGCGCTCGAAGTCGAGGCCGAGTCGGTCGGCGAGGTCGGCGATGCCGGCGCGCGCGGCTTCCACGTCCAGCGGGATCTCGCCGCCGAGCAGGTGCGGAGGGATCCGACCGAGGGTGACATGGGCGTCGGTGATGGTCGGGTTGGTGCCGCCCTTGGCGTAGCAGAGCGGGCCGGGGTCGGCGCCGGCCGAGTGGGGGCCGACCTTCAGCGTGCCCTCGGGCGAGAGCCAGGCGATGGAGCCGCCGCCCGCGCCGACGGTGACGACGTCGATCATCGGGATCTTGCTCGGGTAGGCACCGACGGTGCCCTCGGTGGTGAGGGTCGGCTCGCCGTCGAGGACGACCGAGACGTCGGTGGAGGTGCCGCCGCCGTCGCAGGTGAGGATGCGCGGGAAGCCCGCGACCTCGGCGATCAGCGCGGCGCCGAGCGCGCCGGCGGCCGGGCCGGACAGCACGGTCGTGATGGGCTGGTGGACGACCTCGTCGGCCGACAGCACGCCGCCGTTGGACTTCATGACGTAGAACGGGATCTCGTTGCCGGTGAAGTCCACCAGACGCTCGGAGATGTTGGTGACGTAGCGGCTGACGTTGGGCTTCACTGCCGCGTCCACCAGCGTGGTCATCGCGCGCTCGTACTCGCGGTACTCGCGCAGCACCTCGCTGGAGATCGACACGACCGCCTCGGGGTGCTCACGGCGCAGGATCTCGCGCATGCGCAGCTCGTGCTCGTCGTTGGCGTACGCGTGGAGCAGGCACACGCCGAGGGTGGTGATGCCCCGGTCGCGGAACCACCGTGCCGCTGCGACCGCAGACTCCTCGTCGAAGGGCCGCACCTCGGCGCCGGTGAAGTCGAGGCGGCCGCCGACGGTGCGGACCCGGTCGGCCGGCACGATGCGGTCGGGCTTGACCCAGAAGTAGGAGTTGCCGTAGCCGTCGGGCACCGACTGGCGCGCGATCTCCAGCATGAACTCGTAGCCCTCGGTGGTGATGAAGCCGAGCGCCTCGACCTTGCCCTCGAGGAGCTTGTTGGTCGCCACGGTCGTGCCGTGCGACACCGCGGCGATGTCGGCACCCTCGGCGCCCACGATCCCGAGGATCTTCTCGATGCCGGCGATGAAGCCGTCCGCCGGGTTGCCCGGGGTGCTCGGGGTCTTGGTCGTGACCAGCTCGCCCGAGTCCTCGTCGAAGGCCACCACGTCGGTGAACGTGCCACCGGTGTCGATGCCGATCCTGATCCGCCGATTGCTCATGAGAAGGATCCAACCGTCCACCTGTGGCGAGGACCACGGCAGAAACTGCCGACGGAAACGGCATTCGATGTCAGATGCTGGCCAGTTCCGTGCAAAGGAGGCGAAGAACTGGCGGCGCGTGTCAGGGCTCCGCCGAGCCGAGAGGGATGATCGGCCCGTGACCAACCGTCGTGAGTCGGCCCTCGAGGCGCGTCGTGCGTCCTTGGCGCGTCTGCGCGCCCAGCCCTTCCGCACCGCCTTCCGCACCGCGACCACCCAGGCGCCGGTCTCGTGGAACAGCGTCACCACCGGTCTCGCCGCGATGGCGACGATGCTGCTCGTGCACGCCTGGCTGCTGCTGGACCTGGACAACCAGCCCTCGCTGCTCGGCGTCGTGCTCCTGCCCCTGGGCGCCGCCCTGGTCGTCCGGGGCTGGGTCTACTGGCGCCCGGTGGTGATGCTGGTCGGCATCACCGTCGCGTTCGTCGGCGCAGCCGGACCGTTCTGGATCATGAACGCGTCCTGACCCGCCCTCCCGTGGCTCCGCCTGTCGAGCTGCCCCCGCACACGCGAAGAAGGGCCCTCAGCGGTATGAGCGCCAAGGGCCCTTCTCCTGATGGCTGGGCCGCCGAAGCGTCCGGGTCATCAGCTGACCGGTCGTGGTGATGTCCCGGTCGACCACTCCGTGCTGTGAGGTCCCAGCCACCGCATCACCCGGTGCCTGCGACGTGCCCCGGGCGAACCGGTGCTCGTCGTACGGACCCTCCTCCCGGAGCTGTCCCGCCTCCCCTTGCGGGGCTGCGTGGGACCAGTTCTACGCCTGCGCGACACCGCCCGCAAGGGACGTTCGGCACTGGTCTTCACGGGTTCTGCGCCGTCGGCGTGTCGTGCACAGGAAAGGGCCCGTCGTCCCCAGGCGGATGCCTTCCTACACAGGCTTGTCCACAGGTGTGTGCACAGGCGTCAGCCGGCGAGGAGCTCCTCCACCGCCGCGGCGACCTCGAGCAGCTGCCGGTCGGCGCCGTGGCGCGCGACGAGCTGGACGCCGACGGGCAGGCCGTTCGGGGTCGTGCCGGCGGGCACCGAGATCGCCGGGCAGCCGGTGACGGTGATGAAGTAGGCCGACCGCATCCAGGCCAGGTAGTCGGGCATCTCCTGGCCGTTGATCGACTCGGGGAACTCCTGCTCCACCGGGAACGGCGGGACCTGCGAGGTCGGCAGCAGGAGCACGTCGTGCTCGCCGAAGAAGAGCCGCACCGTCTCCGACAGCGAGGTGCGCTGGGAGTAGGCCCGTGCGACGTCGGCGCCGGTCAGCGACTCCCCCGCCCGGATGTTGGCCTCGAGCGAGGGCTTGAACGACGTCGGGTGCTCGGCCAGCATCGCGCCGAGCTTGGCCTGGAGGTGCCAGGCCCGCAGCGTGCGGAAGGTGTCGTCGGCCAGGGAGAGGTCAGGGGCTGTGTCGGTGACGGCCGCGCCGGCGTCCGAGAGCCGCGTCGCGGTGGCGCGTACGACGTCCGCGACCGCGTGGTCGACGACGAGGGCGCCGCCGAGGTCCACCGAGCAGGCCACCCGCAGGCCGGCCAGCGGGGCCGACCGCAGCTCGGGGGCGAAGGTGGCGCCGGGGTCGCCGAGGGCGTGCGGGGCGCGCGGGTCGGGGCCGGCGAGCACGGAGAGCAGCAGGGCGAGGTCGCCGACGTTGCGGGCCATCGGCCCACCCACGGACGTGGTCTCCCACTGGTTGTAGAGCGGCCACTCCGGCACCCGGCCGAGCGAGGGCCGCATGCCCACGACGCCGCAGAACGACGCCGGGTTGCGCAGCGAGCCGCCCATGTCCGAGCCGTCGGCCAGGGGCACCATCCCCGACGCCAGGGCACACGCTGCTCCGCCGCTCGAGCCACCGGCGGAGCGGGTCGGGTCGACCGGGTTGCGGGTGACGCCGAAGACGGTGTTGAAGGTGTGCGACCCCGCGGCGAACTCCGGCACGTTGGTCTTGCCCACGAAGACCGCGCCGGCCGCGCGCACGCGCTCGACGAGCAGGTCGTCGTGGTCGGCGACGGAGTCGGCGAAGATCGGCGAGCCGTAGGTCGTGCGCCAGCCCTTGAGGGCGTGGGTGTCCTTCACCGCGAAGGGCAGGCCGTGCAGCGGGCCGACCACCTCGCCCGAGGCCTGCGCCTGGTCGGCGACGGCCGCCCAGGCCCGCGCGCGCTCGGCGTCCAGCGACACGATCGCGTTGAGCTCGGGGTTGCGCTCCTCGATGCGGTCGAGGTGCAGCTCGAGCAGCTCGGAGGCCGAGATGTCACCGGAGCGTACGGCGGCCGCCTGGGCGCGTGCGGTGGAGTCGACGGAGAGGTCGCTCATCGCGTCAGCGGCCGCTCGTCCTGAGGAGGGCGTCCAACGCCCGTCGCGAAGGGAAGATCCCGCCCACCACGACGCCGAGGACGACGAGGCCGGCACCGACGGCGACGCCGGTGAGGAACTCCTGGCGCGAGGCGGCCGCGGGAGCCGGAGCCGGGGCGGTGAAGACCTGGCCGGCCGCGGCCGGCGCACCTGTGCCCGTCGGGACGGGCGCACCCGCCACAGCAGCGGGCGCGGGGGCGGTGCCTGCGAGCACCCCGTCGACGTTGCCGAAGAACTCCCCGGCCATCCGCCGCGAGACGCTGGTGAGCATGCGCTGCCCGACACCGCCGATCATCCCGCCGACGACGGCGTCGGCGTCGTACGAGATCCGCGTCGAGGAGCCCTCGGGCGTGAAGCGCACGTTGACCGTCGCACCGATCGTGCCCGGGGCCCCGGCTCCGTCGAGCTTCATCACGAGCGACTCGTGCTGGACGAGGTCGCGCAGCTCGCACGAGCCGGCGTAGGTGCCCTTGATCGAGGCGACACCGGCGGTGACCGTCATCGCGTAGGCGTTCTCCCCCGTCGCCTCGAGCTTCTCGCAGCCCGGGATGGTGCGCACGAGCACCGCCGGGTCGAGGAGCGCGTCCCACGCCTTCTCGACGGGTGCGGCCAGGACGTTCTCTCCGGTGAACTTCACGGGGTCTCCTCGATATCGGCGTGCGTCAGGCGCAGCGCGTACAGCTCGGACGGCGAGATGGGCATCGCCGTGATGGGAAAGCCTTCGGCGTCCTCGATCGCCGCGGCGAACACG
Source organism: Nocardioides sp. S5 (assembly GCF_017310035.1). Taxonomy (NCBI): domain Bacteria; kingdom Bacillati; phylum Actinomycetota; class Actinomycetes; order Propionibacteriales; family Nocardioidaceae; genus Nocardioides; species Nocardioides sp. S5. The sequence continues at coordinate 1,259,711 of NZ_CP022296.1, read as the reverse complement.
GCGGCGGACGGGATGACGCCCGCCTCGCCGGCGCCCTTGATGCCGAGCGGGTTGAGGGGCGACGGGGTCTCGAGGTGGTCGATGTCGATGCTGGTCGGCACCTCGGAGGCGTAGGGCATGAGGAAGTCCATGAAGGAGGCGTTGAGCAGCTGCCCGGACTCGTCGTAGGCCATCCGCTCGTAGAGCGCACCGCCCACGCCCTGCGCGACGCCGCCGTGGATCTGGCCCTCGACGATCATCGGGTTGATCAGGTGCCCGCAGTCATGGACGACGGCGTACTTGAGGATGGTGATCTCCGCGGTGTCGGGATCGGTCTCCACGATCACCGCGTGCATGCCGTTGGCGAAGGTCGAGCGCGGCGGGGAGTAGAAGTCCTTGCCCTCCAGGCCCGGCTCGTCGTCCTCGGCCACCGGCGGCTTGCCGGGGTCGCCGACGCTGAACTGCGTGGCGGCCTTGGACGCCTCGTCGAAGGCGTAGCGCAACGGGTTGGACAGGACCGCGACGGTGCCGAGGTCGATGCTCGCGTCGGTGCCCTTGACGCTCACGACGCCGTCGACGATCTCGAGGTCCTCCTCGGCCGCCTCCAGCGCCTCGGCAGCGATCCGCAGCGCCTTCTCCTTCGCGCGCAGCGCGGCGAGGTGGATCGCGGAGCCGCTCATCACCGCGGCGCGCGAGGCGAAGGTGCCCACGGCGTACGGCATCTTGCGGGTGTCGCCGGTGGTGATCTCGACGTCCTCGAAGCGCACGCCGAGGGTGTCGGCCACGATCTGCGCGAACGCGGTCTGGTGGCCCTGGCCCTGCGTGGTGAGCCCAGTGGCGACCTTGACCTTGCCGGAGGTCTCGACGTGCACGTGGGCGCCCTCGTAGGGGCCGACACCGGTGCCCTCGACGTAGCAGGCCAGGCCGATGCCGACGCGACGTCCCTGCGCGGCCATCTCGGCGCGGAAGTCCTCGAACTCGTCCCAGCCGACCAGCGCCTTGAGCTTCTCCAGCGAGGCCGGGTAGTCGCCCGAGTCGTAGGTCAGCTCGCGGCCGTCCTGGAAGATCAGGCCGTGCTCGTAGGGGAACTCATCGGGCTGGATGAAGTTGGTGCTGCGCACCTCGGTGCGGTCCTTGCCGAGGTAGGCCGCGATCGCGTCCATGGTCCGCTCCATCACGAAGCAGCCCTGCGGGCGACCGGCGCCGCGGTAGGGCGTCACGATGACGGTGTTGGTGTAGAGCGACTCGAAGACGACCCGGTAGTTGAGCGGCTTGTAGGGACCGAGCAGCTGCGTCGAGGTGATGATCGGGACGATCAGGCCGTACGGCGTGTAGGCGCCGTGGTCGTGCCAGAACTCGACGTTGAGCCCCAGCACGCGGCCGTCGTCGTCGAAGCCGACCTCGACGTGGTGCTGCTGCGCCCGTTCGTGGGCCGAGGAGATGAAGTGCTCGCGGCGGTCCTCGGTGAACTTCACAGGCCGGCCCAGCGTCTTCGCCGCCAGCGGGACGAGGAGCTCCTCGGGCCAGGGGTGCACGACCTTGACGCCGAAGCCACCGCCGACGTCGGGGGTGATGACGTCGACCTTGGCCAGGTCGAGGCCGAGCTTGGCGGCCACGCAGCCGCGCACGCCGGTGGAGGTCTGCGTGGACGACCAGACCGTCAGCCGGCTGGTGTCGGGGTCCCAGCGGGCGACGGTGCCGCGACCCTCCATCGGCGTGCAGGCGGACCGCTCGATGTCGAGGTCGAGGACGAGGGTGTGGGGCGCGTCGGCGATGGCCGCACGGGCGTCGCCGTTCTCCTGCTCCATCCGCGCGCCGACGTTGTCGGGCACGTCGTCGTGCACCACTCGCCTCGCCGCACGGGCGGCGTCGATGCCGACCACCGGCTCGAGCTGCTCATACGTGACCCGGATCCGCGCGACGGCGTCCTCGGCGACGTAGCGGTCGACGGCGACCACGAAGGCGATCGCCTCGCCGACGTAGTTCACCTCGTCCTTCGCCAGGGCGTACTGCGTGCGGCCGTGGGTCAGCGACGGGTGCGGGATGAGCAGCGGGAGCGGCTCGGCCATCGCGTCGGTGAGGTCGTCGTGGGTCCACACCGCCACCACGCCCTCGACGTCGAGCACGTCGGAGACGTCGATGTCGGTGATGCGCGCGTGCGCGTGGGGCGAGCGGAGCACCGCGGCGTGCAGCAGCCGCGGGTCGTCGTGGAGGAGGTCGTCGACGTAGCGGCCCTGGCCGCGCAGGAAGCGCTGGTCCTCGACGCGGGCTACCTTGGTGCCGAACAGCTTGGTGGTCATGCGCGCTCGCCCTTCCCCAGCTCGGCTGCGCGGAGCACCGACTTCACGATGTTCTGGTAGCCGGTGCAGCGGCACAGGTTGCCCGCGATCATCTCCCGCGCCTCGTCCTCGGTCGGGTCGGGGTTGTCCTCGAGCCCGGCGGTGATGGTGGTGAGGAAGCCGGGGGTGCAGAAGCCACACTGCAGGCCGTGGCAGTCGGAGAAGGCCTGCTGCACCGGGCTGAGCCGGCCCTGCGGCGTGCCGTCGTCCTCGGTGAGGCCCTCGACGGTGGTGATCTCGGCGTCCACCGCCGAGACCGCCAGCATCAGGCACGAACGCATCGGTGCGCCGTCGACCAGCACGGTGCACGCGCCGCACACGCCGTGCTCGCAGCCGACGTGGGTGCCGGTCAGGCCGCAGTCGTGGCGCAGCGCGTCGGACAGCAGGCGGCGCGCGGGGACGCGTACCTCGTGGACGGAGCCGTTGACGTGCAGGCGGACGTCGTGGATCTGCTCGGTTCGCTCGCTCATGCACGTACTCGCTTCGCTCCGTGCGCGCATGAGGCACATGTCGCGCTGTGTTGACTGATTCGCTCGCTGCGCTCGCTCATGCGTTCATCCTTTGCCGGGCGTGGTCGGTCGCGGCGGACAGCACGCGGGGGGTCAGCACGCGCACCAGGTGCGCGCGGTAGTCGGCGGTGGCGTGGATGTCGTCGACCGGCTCGAGCTCGGCCAGGGCTGCGCCAGCGGGGTCGTCGAGCGAGTCGCTGACGTCGACCACGACGGGCACGTCGCTCACCGAGAGGTAGCCGAGACGGGCCCGGACGACCTCGTCGCCCTCCAGCTCGACGAGGGCGGCGACACCGGCGAGGGCATAGTCGCCGTGGCGGCGCGAGATCTCCTGGAAGGCCACTCCCGCACCGGGCGCGAGCGCCGGGAAGAACGCCTCGACCGCGATCTCGTCGTCGGCCAGCGTGGACTCGAGCGGGCCGGCGAAGAGCTCGGCGGCCGGGATCGTACGCCGACCGCGCACCGACGCGACGTCCACCGATCCCTCCAGGAGCCGCAGCACCATGGGCATCTCGGCGGCGGCGTCGGCGTGCACGATCGAGCCGACGGTGGTGCCGCGGTTGCGGATCGTCGGGTGGGCCACGTTGGCCAGCGCCATCGCGACGAGCGGCTGGGTGCTCGCCGCCTCGGGCGAGGCGAGCACGCGGGCGTGGCGGGCGAGGGCCCCCACCCGGACCCCGGCCTCGTCGCAGCTGACGTGGCCGAGGTCCGGCAGGGCGTTGATGTCGATGAGCATCGACGGCGCGGCCAGCCGCATGGACAGCAGCGGGACCAGGGACTGGCCGCCGGCCAGCACCTTCGCCCCCTGCTCCCCCGCGAGCGCCGCGAGGGCTTCCTCGAGGGTGGACGGACGCAGGTAGGCGAAGGGTGCAGGCTTCATCGGGGAGCGGTGCCTCCGGAGGCTGCGTCGTCGACGCCGCCGTCGTAGTCGGGGTGGCTGAGGTTGCGGGTCACGTTGCCGGCGCCGTGGCCGCCGCGGCCCTTGACCATGTGGAAGAACACGATGACCAGGATCGTGCCGAGGGCGATGCCGCCGAGCTCGAAGTCGTCACCGAAGGTGAGCGTCACGCCGCCGATGCCGGCGATCAGGCCGGCCGAGAGGCCGACCATGTTGACGGGGTTGCCGAAGTCGATGTTGTTCTCGACCCAGATCTTGGCTCCCACCAGTCCGATCATTCCGTAGAGCACAACCGTGATGCCGCCCAGGACGCCTCCGGGGGTGGCGTTGACGACCGCGCCGAACTTCGGGCAGAGGCCCAGGAGGATGGCGACGCCCGCGGCGACGTAGTAGGCAGCGGAGGAGTAGACCCGCGTGGCGCCCATGACGCCGATGTTCTCGGCGTACGTCGTGGTGGGCGAGCCGCCGAACGCGCTGGCGAAGGCGGTGGCGATGCCGTCGGCGCCGATGGCGCGGCCCATGTAGGGGTCGAGGTCCTCCCCGGTCATCTCCGCGACGGCCTTCACGTGGCCAGTGTTCTCCGCGACGAGGGCGATCACGCCGGGCAGTACCAGCAGGATCGCGGTGAGCGAGAAGGACGGGCCGTGGACGACGGACACGCCGTCGGCCAGGGTGCCCGACGGCAGGCCGAACCACGCGGCGTCACCGACGTTGCTGATCGCGAAGAGCCGGTCGTGCTCGGTCGCCTCGGTGGCGCCGCCGAGGACGGAGGTGATGGGGCCGAAGACGAGGTCGAAGACCCACGAGAGCACGTAGCCGAAGACGAGCGCGAGGAAGACCGCGATGCGCGACCAGAAGCCCGGCAGCGCGACGGCGGCGAAGACCATGAAGGCGGCTGTCAGCAGCGCGATCCACTGGTCCTGGGGCCAGTAGATGCCGGCCACGACGGGCGCGAGGTTGAAGCCGATGAGCATCACGACGGCGCCGGTGACGGCGGGCGGCAGGATCTTGTGGATCAGGCCGGCACCCGCGAAGTGCACCAGCACGCCGACCGCGGCGAGCACGAGGCCGCCGACCAGGATCGCGCCGGTGACGTAGGAGGAGTCGTTGCCCTCGTCGAGCGCGCGGATCGCCGCGACCGAGGCCACGAACGAGGCGCTCGTGCCGAGGTAGCTCGGCACCCGGTTCTGCACGATGAGCAGGAACAGGATCGTGCAGAGGCCCGAGAACATGATCGCGAGGTTGGCGTCGAGCCCCATCACGAGCGGGAAGACGAAGGTGGCGCCGAACATGGCGACCACGTGCTGGGCACCCAGGCCGATCGTCTTCCCCCACGGCAACCGCTGGAGCGGAAGCACCGACTCACCCGGTGCGGGATCGACCACTTCCCACTTGAACATCGACATTGTGCAGCCTCCAGATTTAGCAGGGGTGGGTACCCGAGAGGCCTCAAACTAGTGCGCCACATCACACGGCCTCACTGGCGATACCTGCCGAAGGAACACCACATGTGATGACAAGTTCTTGCGCGGGTCAGCGCTGCCCTCCCGGCATGGACCAGCCCCTCGTCCTCGACGACTGGCCACCCGACCCGATCCGCTCCCAGCGCCTCTCGCTGCGGCCCGCCGGAGGCCCAGGACCGCGGGGCGAACGCTGACGCGGCTGTCCTAGGAGACGAAGTCGGCGACCAGGCCCTCGAAGCCGGGGTGGTCCTGGGGCCGGTGCCGATGACCTGTCAGGTGGACGTGCGAGGCGCCGGCAACAGCGAGACGCTCGCCTATCGCCTCGTACTCGTCGTTCCAGGCGCCCGTCACGACGAGCGCCGGCACGGCACCGAAGACGGTCGCGTCGATGCCGTGTCCCCACGGTCGTTCGACGGCGGCGAAACGCGCCGCCAGGGGCTCGTCCTCCTCCCACGCCTCGTCGGTCGCCGGTCGCCCGAACATCAGCGGCGCGACCACCTGCCAGTAGCCGAACAGGTCGCCTGCGTCGGCCGCCTTGCGCGCGGCGGTCATCGCGGCGATGTGCTCCTCCACGGCGACGACGCCGCGAGCGACGTCGTAGAGCGCCGGCTCGAGAAGGACGACGTGCGACAACGACGGCACGTCGAGCCCGAGTGCGGCTGGCACCGCGCCGAGCGAGTGGGCGACCAGCACGACGTCCCGCGGCGGGCACTGCTCGCGCAGGAGCCTTGCCTTGTCCGACGCCGTGGTCGCGGCGGAGTGGTCGGCGAAGACGGCGCCGTCGTCCGACTGCGCGGGCCAGGCCTCACGGCCGGCGCGTCCGGCCCCGTGGACGTAGAACCTCATGGCGTCGAACGTACCGACTTCATGTGCCGCACCCAGCGCTCTGATGTCATGCACAGGTGAGCGAACACTTCTACCGGCCTGCGGACGGCCACCGGCTGCCGCACGACCCCTTCAACTCCATCGTCGCGCCGCGCCCGATCGGCTGGATCGCGACGCTGGATGCGCAGGGCCGACGCAACCTCGCGCCGTACAGCTTCTTCAACGCGCTCAACTACAGCCCTCCACTGGTGGGATTCTCCAGCAACGGCTGGAAGGGAACAGTTGCCAACGCGGAAGCGACGCGCGAGTTCACCTGGAACCTCGCCACCCGCTCACTGGCTGAGCAGATGAACGCAACCTCCACCACCGAGGACGTCGACGAGTTCGAGGTGGCCGGGCTCGAGGCCGTTGCCTCGCTGGGGGTCAAGGCGCCTCGAGTCGCTGCGGCGCCGGTCACCTTCGAGTGCCGAGTCACCCAGATCATCGAGCTGCTGACCGCGTCGGGTGGGACCAGCGGCTCTTGGTTCACCGTCGGCGAGGTGGTCGGCGTGCACATCGACGAGGACTTGCTGGTGGACGGCATCTACGACACCGCCCGGGCGCAGCCGATCCTGCGCGCGGGTGGGCCGACGGCCTACTTCGGCATCGACACCAGCAACCGGTTCGACATGCGCCGCCCACAGTGACGCGGCCCGATCGAGCACGATCCACACACTCGCGATGCAGGACGGCGCACGGATGATCGTCCGTAGCGGGCATCGCGATGATCGGGCGTTCCAACCGCGCGACATTGCCTGATGCGGCCGACGTCCTCTCATGCCTGCGGCATCAGTGCACGGATCTGGCACCCCTCTGTGTCAAGGAGCGGCTTTGGCGAGGGTCTTCCGGCGGGCTGGTGGTGGGCGTAGCGTCGGCTGCGCGGGTCCGGGAAGTGGCTGATCCGAAGTGTCGATGAGCGGGTGTGAGTCGGCCGCGCTGGATTGAAGAGTCGCCCCGCAGTGCCCTCCCGGACCCGCGTCCACTCTCGCGATGGCCGCGCTGGAGTCGGCGACGAGCTGGCGGTAGACGACGTCGGACAGACGCCGTTTCAGGCACCGCAGCGCTTCCATCGGGGTCTTCCCGGCATCGAGCTTGCGTCGGTAGTAGGCACGGCCTTCGGTGTCGTGTCTGATCTGCGCGATCGCTGCGACGTGCAGGACGTGGTTCATCCGCCGGTTCCCAGCCCGCGACAGCCGGTGTCGGGTCTGCTCACCGGAGGAGGCGTCCAGGGGCGCGGTCCCGGTCCAGGACGCGAACCGGTTGCGGTCCGCGAACCGGGCGACGTCGCCGACGTCGGCCAGGGTCCGGGCCGCGCCGACTGGGCCGACGCCGTAGATGTCCATCAGCCCCGACCCGCGGGCGGTGACCGCGGCCTTCAGTTCGGCCTTGATCTTCTTCAGCTTCGCATCGACCGCGACCAGGTCGGCGATCTCTTCAGCAGCCATCCGGCGGCAGGTCTTGCCGGCGATGTCACGGGGGCGCACCGTCGCCAGCATGGCCTTGGCCTGAGCAGCGGACAGGTCGCGTTTGCGCTGGCCAGGCAGCAGTTCGCTGAGCAGGCGCTGCAGCCGGTTGACCGTCTGCACGCGTCGGCGGGCCAGCTCGTCACGACGGTCGGCGAGCATCCGCAACGCCTCGAGCTCACCGTCGTCGACCACCCGCCGCAACCCGTCGGTGCGGACCGCGACGACTGCGATGGAGTGGGCGTCCAGGGCGTCGGTCTTGCGGTTGTGGCCGGTGTCGAAGAGCCGCACCCGCGCCGCGAGCTTCGCCGGGACATCGAGGACCTGTTCGCCGGCGGTGACGAGGCGCTGAGCCAGCGGACGCCCGGCACCATTGGCTCCCTCGACGGCCCAGGTGCGCTCAGGCCACTGCTTCACATAACGGCGCATCGCGGCGTAACCGGTGTTGGTGGTGTCGAACCGTCCGCGACCGAGCAGCCGTTCGTGGGGGTCGAGGACCTCGATCGTCACCGACATCTTGTGGGGATCGACCCCGATGACCACGCCCTTCTTCTTACTCATCTGCTCCACCTCGTCTGTCGCCGGGAACCGCTAGGACGACGAGGTGGGCATTGCTACTACGAGCTGGGCAGACCCCTCTGGAGCCACTCCTCGTCACGGTGGTCGACGGGGTCGCAAACCAGATGAGAGCCACACCCAAGCTCGGGTGGGCAGCCGATATGAGAGCGTCCCGCCGATCACCTAGACCGAAGTCTGGCCAGACACCGATCCTGAGGGAAGTCTCCTAGTAGCCGATGTGCGTGCCGGTCCGCTCACCACAGCGCAGATGCTCAAACGGCATGATCGGGGAATAGAGAACAAGTCGTGGGACCAGATGCAGGTGGAAATTCAGCGGCAATTCGAAGCGAGGCTCGCTGAACTGAGGAACGAAGGGAAGACGATCTACGACCAGCAGATCGATCCGGATGACACCTCCACGGGTAAGCCGGAGCTCTGGTGCATCGTCAAGGTGGACACGGACGAGGTCGTCCAGGAACACATGACCGATGCGGACGTGGACGAGTTCGTTGCCCAGCACCCGGACTGGGTCCACGTGTGGGAAGTTCACGACCGCATCCAGGACCACATCCGGGAGTCCTGAGCGACGGAGCTCGCCCGGATCTGCCGCGTTGAGCGCGTTCCGGCGACAGGAACCTGGTGGGTGCTCACAGAACGAGGTTGGCCTGTAGAGGTGAGCGGCCGAACCCCGAGCAGCTTCGATCGCTTGCCGACGCGCGCTACGGGTGCAAGGTCGTCACCGACCAGCCGCCGGATCTGACCAAAGCTTGATCGAACGTGTGTTCTATATCTGCTTGAGGTGGCGTATAGTCGGGTCCACGTTCCACAGTCACCGGGTAGTCGTGATGCCGAGCTGGTGGGGCGAGTTGCGAGGGTCAGTAATAGTCCGGTGATCCGGGCCTCCAAGAGCGACGACCGTTGGTTCTCACGCAGGTGCGTGAGCCAAGTCGTCGTCGAGAGGAGGCCAGTCGTGAACCACCCGATCCTTGTTGCTGCCTCCGACATCCGGAGCGTGTTGAAGGGCGTGGCGGGTGCGAACCCGACGTTCATGTCGACCTCGGAGAAGGCGGTCGCTCTCCGTGAGCTCGTCGCGGCCGAGGCGCAGCTGGTCGAGCTCCGGCTGAGGGTCCTGGCCGACGCGGGCGACCTCGCCGACGCGACGGGTGCGAAGGACGCCGCGGGGTGGCTGGCGCACCAGACTCGTGCCCGGTACGCCGATGCACGGGCCGATCTCGCCCTCGCTGGGGCGTTGGACCGGGAGCGGCCGGTGCTGGCGGTGGGGATGCGCGAGGGCGCCGTGACCCTGGCTCAGGCGCACGTGATCCGCCGAGCCCTCGACGCCCTTCCCGTTGCGGTGGACGCGGACACGGTCGACCGTGCCGAAGCGCACCTCGTGGGCTGTGCGACGGAGTTCGGGCCCAAGGAGCTGGGCCGGATCGGGCGCCGGGTCCTCGACGTGGTCGCCCCCGAGATCGCCGAGGCTGCGGAAGCCGCCCGGCTGGCCGACCTCGAAACAGCCGCTGCGGACCGGACCCGGATGACGATGCGCCGCCAGGGCGACGGCACCACCCGCATCAGCGCGCTGGTGCCGGACGCGGTCGCGACCCGGCTCGCGACCTACCTCGAAGCGTTCGCCAACCCCCGCGCACCCCACGCCAAGGCCCGCGACGACGCCGAGGGCGCGCGGACGTCAGACGTAGTCACGCGCCTGCCGTACCCGCGGCGGATGGGTGAGGCGTTCGCCCGGTTCCTCGAGACCGTCGACCCGACCCGGCTGCCCGTCCACGGCGGTGACGCGACCACGGTCATCGTGACCATCCCGCTCGCCTCGTTGCGGGCCGAGCTCGCGACCGCCGACCTCATCGGCGCCGGCCTCGTCCCGGGCGACGACCTCACCGGCGACCGCATCACCGCCAGCCAGGCACGCCGGCTCGCGTGCACCGCGAAGATCCTCCCCGCCGTCCTCGACGGCACCAGCCTCCCGGTCGACCTCGGACGTGCGAAGCGACTGTTCACCCCGGCGCAGCGCAAGGCGCTGCTGATCCGCGACCGGACGTGTCGTGCCGAGGGGTGCGACACCCCCGGCACCTGGTGCGACGCCCACCACCTCGACCCCTGGCACACCGGCGGACCCACCGACCTCGACAACGCGATCCTGCTCTGCCCGCACCACCACCACCGCGCCCACGACACCGGCTACCGCACCGACCGCCTCCCCAACGGCGACCTCAGGTTCCACCGGCGGACGTAAACCGACCGACACAGGCCAGGGGGCCAACCGACATCCCACATGCTGTCGACGAAGGAATCCTCGTAGCATCCGCCCATGAGCAGCGCCGGATGCCTGATCGTCGTCTCCGGCCTTCCTGGCAGCGGCAAGACGACCGCGGCCCGGAAGCTGCAGTCGGAGCGATCAGGAGTCCGCTTCTGTCCGGACGAGTGGATGGCTGCGCTCGATGCCAACTTGTGGAACAGCGAGCTGCGCGCTCGCATCGAGGTCTTGCAGTGGACCGTGGCGCTGGACGTTCTTCGCGCCGGCGGCACCGCCATCATCGAATGGGGCACGTGGGGGCGCGACGAGCGCGAACAGCTGCGCGCCGGAGCAGCGGCCGTCGGTGCGCGCACGGAGCTGCTCCACCTGGACGTGCCCGTCGACACCCTGTGGGCCCGGATCGAGCAGCGAGGCGCAGAGGATCCACCGATGAAGCGGTCCGACGTGGTCGCGATGGTCGAGTTCATGCAGACGCAGGCTCCCGACGAGAACGAGCGACGAGCCTTCGACGCGGTGCTCCAGGGCTGACGTCAGCCCGCTTCGCAGACGTAGATCTGGAGTGCCGCATCCGCCGTGAGCGGCGTACGGGACCAGTCGCCGAAGCATTCCACGACCCGGAGTCCGCCGAGCTCGAGCAGCAGGAGCAGCTCCTGCGGGAAGATGCTCCGCATCTCGATCGGTACGACGACGAAATCGGCCTCCGAGTCGGTGGAGAAGAACCACGTCCCGCGCGTCACCTGCGCGACCGAGTCGTAGGTCTCCACGACGTCGACGTGCACCACCCCGCGATCGGGATCCACGTACGACAACGCGTCGCGCCTGCGACGTACGCCGTCGGCCCGGGCGAGCACGCGCACGCTGGGATTGAACACGTCGAAGACCAGCCGACCTCCGGGCGCCAGGTGGCTCCGCACCGCCCGGAAGCAGCTCACCAGGTCATCGGCGTCGTGAAGGTGGAGCAACGAGTTGGCCGCGATGAACACCCCAGCCCGCGCTCACTCCACCACCGCCTCGAGGTCCTCCCCCACCACGACCACGTCACCGGAGCAGAGCTCCACCTGCTCGCGCGAGACGACCCGGTCCGGCACGCCGCGCAGCTCGACCACGACCTCGGTGGTGGCGCAGCTCCCCCAGTCCGCCCCGATGCGTGCATCGACGGCCAGCGGGTGACGCGCGCCTTCGGTCGCCCCCACCTGCGTCGTCGTCACCACGACCGCCTCACCGGACCGGTTGTCGATCGAGATGCCGGGCGACCCCTCGGCGAAGAAGCCCGCCACGCGCACGAACGCCCAGGACGCGCCGAACGCCCACAGCGCGGCACCGCCCACGAAGACCGCGAGCAGCGCCAGCCACGTGCGCAGCCGCACCCCCGTCCCCCGGCCCACGGTCAGTCCGCGATCTCCAGCGCCCTCAGCGCCACCGCTACGTCGAGGCGCAGGTGGGGGTCGCTGGCGACGGGGCCGAGGATCCGCTGCAGCTTCCCGACGCGGTAGCGCATCGTGTTGTAGTGGAAGAACTGCGCGCGTGCTGCCTCGGCGACGTTGAAGTTGGTGTCGAGCAGCACCTGCAGCGTCTCGCGGAGGTCGGCCGCCTCCGCCGTGCGCTCGGCGAGCGGGCCGAGGACGTCGGCAGCGAACGCCGTCAGCTCGGAGCCGTCGGGCACGAGCGCGAGCAGTCTGTGCAGGCCGAGCTGGTCGAACCGCGTGACCGACCCGCCACCGTGCACCCGGCGACCGATCTCGACGGCGCGCTGGGCCTGGCGGAAAGCCTCGGGAAGGTCGCCCAGGTCGTGGGCCACCCTGCTGACGCCGGCCGAGAAGGCGATCCGCCCGCCGCCCCGGTCGCCGCGCACCGCCTCGATGATCCGGTCGACAGCGGCCTGCTGGGCCACGAGGTCACCCTCGAGGTCGACCGGGATCAGGGTGACGACCTCCCGGCTGAAGGCGACCGACGCGATGCTCCCGTCGACGGTCGCCGTGACCTGGCGCCAGGCGTGGGCGAAGCGGTCCTGCCACGCGCGCCGGTCCTCCGGCGAGGCCGACAGCGCGGCGATCGCGTCGGGGTCGAGCACCCCGACCACGACCACGACCGGGCGTCCGAGGTGCCATCCGAAGGCCTGGGCGTGCTCGGCGACGTAGTCCTCCTCGCCGGCGCGCCCGAGGAACACGTCGCGCAGGAAGTCGCCGCGGTACTTGTTCTCCACGGCCGTGATCGCCTCGACGCGCGTCACCAGCAGTGCGGCCACGATCGCCGCACGCTCGAGCGCGTGCACGTCGGAGGAGTGGATGTGCCCCTCGGGGCGCAGGGCCACGAGGCGAGCCAGGTCGACACCGGCGGCCACGACGCGCCGCACGATCGCCTCCCCGCCGCCCACTAAGGTGCCGTCGGGATCGATCCGCTCGACGCGCACCCGCCCGGTGGGGTCGAGCAGGTCGGCGCCGGCGAGGGCCTCGCGCTGTGCGTCGTCGAGGTGGGCGGCCCGCTCACGACCGTCGGTGGAGGTGAAGACGACGCCGCACCCGAGCGCGACGCCGACCGCCTCGGCGATGGCGGCAAGGTCGCCGCCCTCCAGGACGATGTGCGACAGCGCCGTGTGGAGCGCGTCCGCACGCTCCAGTGCGGCGACCGCCTCGGGGTCGCTTATCAACTCTTGGCCCACTTCTGCCCCTTGCTTGTCAGGAAGTCACATTCGCGAGTGTGCCACGGGCCGCTAGCGTCTGTCCGGTGATGTCCAGCCCGACCCCCGCCGCGACCTCGGTCGCGATCGGAGTCGCGGCGCCGATCCGGGTGCGCGAGCGGCTCGCCGCCGCCCCGGACGGACCGCGGCGGGTGCTCCACGCCAGCAGCACCGCGGTCTACCTCGACCTCGACGGCTGGTGCGTGGGCCTGGTCTCCGCCGGCGCGACCCGGGTGCCGTGCGCGCTCTGGTCGACCCTGCCCGACCTCGGGGTGCTGCGCCCGACGGCGAGCGTGAGCGCGGGCGAGCTCGTCGTCGGCGGCCGCGCGCTGCGCATCACGCGGCTCGTCGACCCCCGCGCCACCCGTGTCGGGCAGCACGCGGACCACGCTCCCGCACCCGAGGTCGTCGTGGCCTCCGGTCTCGACCTGCCCGCCGACGGCCGGCTCACCTCCGCGCACCTCGACCGCCTGCTCGGCCGCGGACCGGGGCTGACGCCGCTCGGCGACGACGTCCTGGCCGGCTGGCTCGCCACCCGCGCCGCGCTCGGCCGCCCCGACCCGGTCCTCGCAGCAGCCGTGCGCCGCCGCCTCGGTGTCACCACGCTCCTCTCCGCCACGCTCCTCGAGTGCGCCCTGCACGGCGAGGCACTCCCCCAGCTCGCGGACTGGCTCGCCACCCCCGACGACACGACGACCGCAGCCCTGCTCGCCGTCGGCGCCACGTCCGGCGCCGGCCTGCTCGCCGGCGCCCGGCTCGCCCTCACCTCGCCCAGCGGCGAGCACCCCACCGACCACACCACCGACCGCCCCGGGAGGGCAGCATGAAGGACCACGTCGAGCTCCGGAGCGGCGCGTACGCCGACTCGGTGACCCTGCTCCAGGTCAGCCGGGCGGTGCAGGCCGCCCCCGGCGTGGTCGCCGCGCAGGTGGCCATGGCCACCGGCCTCAACCTCGAGGTGCTCACCGGCATGGGCTTCGAGGTCCCGGCCTCATCGCCCAACGACATGGTGGTCGCGCTCCGGCTCGACGACGACGCCGACGTCGCGACCGCGCTCGCGGCTGTCGACGCCGCCCTGGTCCCCACCCGCCCGTCGTCGGGCGACACCACGCAGGCGCCGCCGCGCACGACCGGCGCGGCCCTGCGGCACGGAGGACCCGGTGCCGTCGTGCTCGTCTCGGTGCCGGGCGCGAGCGCCACGGTCGAGGCGATGGACGCCCTCGAGGCCGGCCACGACGTGATGGTCTTCAGCGACAACGTCCCGGTGGCCGAGGAGGTCGCGCTCAAGACGTACGCCGCCACCCGCGGCGCGCTCGTCATGGGTCCCGACTGCGGCACCGCGCTGCTCGACGGAGTGGGCCTCGGCTTCGCCAACGCCGTGCGCCCGGGCCGCATCGGCCTCGTGGCCGCGTCCGGCACCGGCTGCCAGCAGCTGCTCACCCTGCTCCACCACGCCGGCGAGACGCTGGAGGGGGTCGGCGTACGCCACGCGCTGGGCGTCGGCGGTCGCGACCTGTCCTCCGCGGTCGGCGGCCTCGCCACCCGCGAGGCCCTGCGCCGCCTCGACGCGGACGCCGACGTCGACCTGGTCGTGGTGGTGTCGAAGCCGCCTGCGCCCGAGGTCGCCGAGGCACTGGCCCGCGAGGCCGAGGCGCTGGACACTCCCGTCGAGCTCGGCCTGCTCGGTCGCGGCCAGCGCGACCTCACCGCCGTCGCCGAGGCCGTGCTCGCCCGGCTCGGCCACGAGGCCCCGCAGTGGCCGGTCCACGGTGCCGACAACACCGGCCCCGCCACCGGTCCGCTGCTGCGCGGCCTCTTCGTGGGCGGCACGCTGTGCGACGAGTCGATGCTGATGGCCGCCGAGGCCCTCGGCCCGATCCGCAGCAACATCCCGCTCGCCGACGACCTCGCGCTCGGTGAGGAGCTCATCGTCGACGACCACGTCATGGTCGACTTCGGCGACGACGCGCTCACCCAGGGCCGGGCGCACCCGATGATCGACCCGTCGCTGCGCAACGAGCAGATCGCGCGCGCGGCCGCCGACCCCGCGACCGGCGTGATCCTGCTCGACCTGGTGCTCGGCCACGGCGCCGAGCCCGACCCGGCCGCGCACCTCGCGCCGGCCATCACCGCGGCCCGCAGCGAGCGCGCGATCCCGGTGATCGTCAGCCTCGTCGGCACCGACCTCGACCCGCAGGGCCTCGCCGCCCAGCGCGACGCCCTCGTCGCCGCGGGCGCGGAGGTCCACCTCTCCAACGCCGCGGCCACCCGCCGCGCCCTCGACCTGCTGAGCCGAACCTCGAGCCGATCCGAAGGAGCCCACCAGTGAGCACCAGTGCTGTCACCGTCGGCGCCACCACCCCCACGGTCGTCACCTGCGGCGCCGACATGTTCGCCGACGCCGTCGCCGGCCAGGCCGTCGACGTCGAGCGGGTCGACTGGCGCCCGCCGATGCCGGGCACGCAAGACCACCTCGCCGCCGTCGCCACCGACCCGCGGCGCCCTGAGGCCAACCGGCGAGCGGTTCAGGCCATGCTCGGCGTCACCGCCCACCTCGTCGACGTCGCTCCGGCGAGCGAGGTCCTCGGACTCGAGAAGGGCCAGTTCCTGCACGCCGGCCCGCCGATCGAGTGGGAGCGCACCTCCGGACCTCTCCGCGGTGCCCTGATGGGTGGCGCGGCGCTCGAGGGCCTCGTCGAGGACCCCGAGGACGCCGTCGCGCTCTTCGAGTCCGGCAGCTCGGTCAGCCTCGAGCCCTGCCACCACCGCAGCGCCGTGGGCCCGATGGCGGGCGTGGTCACGCCGTCGATGTGGATGTGGGTCCTGGAGGACCGCGCCACCGGGAAGCGGACCTACTGCTCGCTCAACGAGGGGCTCGGCAAGGTGCTGCGCTACGGCGCCTACGGCCCGGACGTGCTCACCCGGCTCCGCTGGATGGGTGACGTGCTGGGCCCGCTCCTGCAGGCGGCCGTCCGCGGCACCGAGGAGGCGTCCGACGTCACCGGCATCCTCACCCAGATGCTCCAGATGGGCGACGAGGCGCACAACCGCAACCGTGCCGGCACGCTGATGCTGCTGCGCGACCTCTCCCCCGCGATGGTCGGCACCATCGAGGGGGGCGGCTTCGGGAGCAAGGACGTCGCGGACGCGCTGCGCTTCGTCGGCGGCAACGACCACTTCTTCCTCAACCTCGCGATGCCTGCCTGCAAGCTCGCCCTCGACGCCGGGCGTGACGTGCCCGGATCGACGATGGTGGTGGCGATGGCGCGCAACGGCACCGACTTCGGCATCCAGGTCTCCGGCACCGGCGACCAGTGGTTCACCGGCCCGGCCCAGGTCGCCGAGGGACTCTTCCTCGGCGACTACGGCCCGGACGACGCCAACCCCGACATCGGCGACTCCGCGATCACCGAGACCGCAGGCATCGGCGGCTTCGCGATGGCGACCGCCCCCGCGATCGTCCGGCTCGTCGGTGGCTCGGTCCCTGACGCGCTCGCCACGACCCAGCGGATGCACGAGATCACCCTCGCGGAGAACCCGCGCTGGTCCGTCCCCGTGCTGGAGTTCCAGGGCACCCCGACCGGCATCGACGTCACCAAGGTGTGCCGCACCGGGATCCTGCCCCAGATCAACACCGGCATGGCCGGCGCGGTCGCCGGCGTGGGCCAGGTCGGCGCCGGCCTCGTCACGCCTCCCGCGGAGATCTTCCCGCAGGCGCTGGCGGCGCTGGCTCAGGCGGTGCCCGGGCGCTCGTTGTAGATGCCCGCGGGCTCCTGGCCGGTCAGGTCGCCGATGGCGGCCATGATCCGGTCCGTGAGCTCGCGGCGCGCGCGACCGCTGGGTACGCCGTCGTACTCCCCCGCGACCTGGATGGGCGCACCGAAGCGCACCGTCACGTCGACCCCACGCAGCCGCGGGCGGCTCGCGCCGACGGGCTGGATGTCCTCGGTCCCCTGCAGCCCGACCGGCACGACCGGGCAGCCCGCGGTCAGCGCGAGGTGGGCGACGCCGGTGCGGCCGCGGTAGAGCCGGCCGTCGCGCGAGCGCGTGCCCTCGGGGTAGATCCCGAACGCCTCGCCGCGGCGCAGCACCTCGAGCGCGGTGTCGAGGCTGGCGATCGCGGCCTTCCTGTCGTCGCGGTCGACGGGGAGCATGCCCAGGCCCTCGAACCAGGTCCGCGTCAGCGCCCCCTTCACGCCGGTGCCGGTGAAGTAGTCGGACTTGGCGAGGAAGACCACCTTGCGCGGCACGACCACCGGGATGACCACGGAGTCGAAGAACGACAGGTGGTTGCTCGCCACGATGACCGGGCCGGTCGACGGCAGGTGGTGCAGCCCCTCGACCGTGGGACGCCACACGGCTCGGGCCAGCGGTGGGATGACTCCGTGCGCGACCGTGTAGAGCATGGCGCTCATTGTGCCCGCAGGGTCGGGGCGACGAACGCACGTCCCAGATCGACCGCGCCGCTCGCACGCAGAGGGGTGCCCTCCTCGAGGTAGGCCTGCCGGGCCTCCTCGTCGTGCGACGGCGGCAGCGAGCCGTCCGCCCGCACCACCCGCCACCACGCGACCGCGGCGCCGTGCCGGGCCATCACGTTGCCCACGAGGCGGGGACCCCCGCGCCCCAGCCGCTGACCGACCACGTCGGCGATGGCGCCGTACGTCGTGACGCGGCCGCGCGGGACCGACTCGGCGCACTGCAGCACCAGCTCGGCGTAGAGCTCGCGCTCCTCCTCGGTGCTTGATCGACCGGTGCTCACTCGACCTCCGGCTCCAGGAGCCGCGCGGTCAGCACCAGCAGTACGCCGACGACCAGCGCCACGACGAGCCACAGCCACGGGGGCGCGAGGTCGGCGTCCAGCCCGCGCACCGCCAGCCACGCGACGGGCACCGGCACGAGCGCCAGCAGCGCACGCCGCAGCCAGAGCGCCGCCAGGCGCGGGTCGACCGGGAGCGTCGCGGGACCGTGGGCGAGGAGCGTCGCGACCACGTGGGCAGCGAGGACCAGCACCGCGACGACGAGCACCCGCCAGTCGACGACGTCGTGCACGGCCCACCACCCGGCGACCAGCAGGAGCGCGGCCGCCCCGGCCGGGTGGTCGGGCGTCACCGCCCACCGCACCGAGCAGGCCACCACCAGGGTCGTGATGACCAGGTGGGGCACCTCCGGCAGCGCGAGTGCCAGTGCGGCACACGGGAGCAGCGCCAGCACGACCCGCAGCGCCAGGCCACCGGTCGTGAGCCCAGGCGGCAGGACCCGGTCGAGCACGCTCATCGAACGCGCACCTTCGGCACCCGGGCCCGCCGGGCCAGCTGCTGCAGCACGGTGTCGAGGGTGCCGGGTCCGCGCCACGGGACGACCGGGCAGCCGAGGGCGGCGAGCCGCTCGAGCCGGTCGTCACGCTCGATCCGCTGCATCCGCGCGGCGAGGCTGGGCAATGCCAGCGGGTCAGAGCCGGAGTCTCGCTCCCCCCACGTGTCGATGACCACGACCGAGGCGCCGCTGCGCTGCAGGCTCGCGGTCGCGGTGACCAGCGGGGTGAAGAGCATGGGCGACAGCACGTGGACGACGCTGCCGGCACCGGCTCCGAGGTCGAGGCGCTCCGGCGCGACGCTGCGGCCCTCCGTCCGGATCCGCGCCAGGACCGCGTGGATCCGCTGGAGGTGCCGCGGACCGGACCCGAGCGGCACGCGCGAGGGGTCGGCGGCCACGACCAGGAGCCCGACGCGGTCGCCGGTGCGGACGTGGTGCTCCGCGAGCGCGGCCGCCGCGCGAACGGTGAGGTCGAGGGTGCTCGCCGCGCCGTCGATGCCGCCGGAGCGGCCGATGTCGCGCAGACCGTCGACCACCAGCCACACGCCGGCGTCCTGCTCGGCGCGGGTGGTGATGACGTGGAGCTCACCGGTGCGCAGCGACACCGGCCAGGTGATCCGCTTGAGGCGGTCGCCGGCGGCGAAGTGCCGGATCCCCTCGAACTCGGTGCCGCTGCCGATGCGGCGCGAGCGGTGCCGTCCGACGAGGCCGTCGGGTTGCGGGACCTCGGCGCGGCTGTCGTACGGCGCGGTCTGCGGCAGCACGCTGAGCCCGTGCTCGGGCATGTCGACCGGACCCCACTGCCAGCCGGCCCAGGCGCTCGTCAACCCGACCCGCTCGGCGCCGATCGCGCGGCGGCCCCAGCGGCGCGGGCTGAACTCGATGACGGGCAGGCCGGCGTCGACGAGCGACCCGGCAGCGCCGTACGCCGGACGGGTGGCCACGTGCGGTGCGGGACCTGCGACCCGGGTGGCGTGCTCGACCCCGGCGAGGTCGTCGACCACGAGCCGCGACGTGGTGCCCTGGCCCTCGTGGAGCCGGTGGTGGTCGATGCGCGTGGAGACCGCCGGCAGGTGCAGCGGGCGACCCGCCAGTCCCATGGCGGCCAGGAGCACGAAGGGGGCGGCCAGCACCACCAGCACGTCCAGGCCGCCCACCACGCCGCCGGCGAGGCCGCCGAGCGCGAGGAGGCAGGCGCGGACGAGCGAGGGCGTCGGTCGCCAGGTGCTCACCGTCGCGACTCCAGGGGGCGCGACTCCAGGGTGTGCGGTGTCTCGACGCTGGTCAGGACGGACTCGACCACGCGGGCGCCCGAGGCCTGGGTCATCCAGAGGTCGGGCTTGACGGTGACCCGGTGCGCGAGCACGGCGCGAGCCACCACCTTCACGTCCTCGGGCACCACGAAGTCGCGGCCCCGGATCGCCGCCCAGGCGCGGGCGGTCAGCACCAGGCCGAGGCTGCCGCGCGGTGAGGCACCGGTGAGGACGTCGGCGTGACGGCGGGTGGCGTCCACGAGGTCGACGCAGTAGCGCGCCACGGAGTCATCGACCGCGACCTGCTCCACCGCCGCCTGCATCGCGGCGAGCCCGGCGGCGTCGCTGACCTGCTCGATCGCGACCTCCTCGCGCCGGCGGTCCAGGCGCCGGCGCAGGACGTCGACCTCCTCCGCTGCCGTGGGGTAGCCGAAGGCCACCCGCAGCAGGAACCGGTCGAGCTGGGCCTCCGGCAGCGGGTAGGTGCCCTCGTACTCGACCGGGTTGGCCGTGGCCAGCACGTGGAAGGGGGTGGGGAGCCGGTGGGTCTGGCCCTCCACGGTGACCTGCCCCTCCTGCATCGCCTCGAGCAGGGCCGACTGGGTCTTGGGCGGCGTGCGGTTGATCTCGTCGGCCAGCAGCAGCCCGGCGAAGACCGGACCGGGCCGGAAGTCGAACTCGCCGCGGCGCTGGTCGTAGACGTACGACCCTGTCAGGTCGGCCGGCAGCAGGTCGGGGGTGAACTGGGCACGGGAGAAGTCCAGGCCGAGGGCACCGGCGAAGGACCGCGCCGCGAGCGTCTTGCCCAGTCCCGGGAAGTCCTCCAGCAGCACGTGACCCTTGGCCAGGATGCCGGCCAGGACCAGGCCCAGCGCGTCGCGCTTGCCGACAACGGCGCGGCCGACCTCGTCGAGGACCCGCTCGGCGAACGGGGCCACCTCGGAGGGGGCAGCAGTGGGGGTGGCGGGGGCGTCAGTCACGGACTTCCTCGATTCGGGTCAGGATGCGGTCGATCTCGCCGGGCGAGAGTCGCCGCAGGGGGTCGAGCTCGCGGTGGAGGTCGTCGGCCAGCACGGGGTCGCGGGCACGGGCCAGGGCGACGAGGCGATCGTGCAACGCCTCCGACGGCTCCTTGGCCTGCTGGTGGCTGGACAGGACGCGCAGGTCGGAGGTCACCTCGTCCACCCGGTCGCCGGCGGGCTGGATGCGCGGCACCCACTCGGCGGCGGGCGCGTCCACGGTGTCCAGCACGAGCCAGCCGAGGGCGAGCACGACGGCGGCCATGACGGCGTACGGCCCGGGCTGGGGGTCGAAGCGCAGCAGCACGGCCGCGGCGTAGCCGATCACCGCGGCGAGCGTGCCGAGCAGGATCCGGGTGCGCCAGGCCTGCGGGACCGCCCTCCAGCGCACCCTCACGGTCGCACCCCGAGGCTGCGGCGGATGGCGGTCAGCGCCTCGAGCGCGTCGGCGCGGTGCTGCTCGGTGATCGGGTGCTCGCTGAACCGCGCCTCGCGGTAGAGACCGGCGAGCCGGTTGACCGCGCCATTGTCCGCGGAGACGAGGTCGAGCACCCGCAGGGCGTACTCCGACGAGGTCTCCCACGACCGGCGTCCGACACCCGCCGCGTCGCCCTGCACCTCGAAGCGCAGCCACGCCGCGACGATGGCGTTGCGCGGGTCGCCGTCGCGCAGCGCTGCGTCCTGCTCCGCGGAGTCCGCCGTGATCGCCTCGACCAGTCGGGCCGGCTCGCTGAGCGTGGTGAACCCGACCGTCTCGCGCCGCTCGTGCGTGCGGTGCTGCCGGTCCCGCACCAGGTGCGCCACCACCCACACGACGAGGGCGAGGACCGTGAGCAGCACCACGAGCAGGAAGAGCCAGACCAGCACCTTGAGCCACAGCGGTGGGTCGGCCTGCTCGACGAGGTCGGTCGCGTCCTGGCGCGAGGTGTCCGGCTCCTCGCACAGCGGCAGGCCCTGCGGGTTGTCCGGGACGGTGGTCCCGGTCGTGCCGTCGGGAGCGGTGGTGACCACGAGCGGGAGACAGGTGCGGGTCGTGGTCGTCGGGGTCCGCTCGACCAGTCCCGGGCCGGTGAAGACCTGGTCCGGACCGATGAGGGTCGCCCAGGCGGCCACCACCACGAGCAGGCTGGTGGCGGCCACAGCCAGGACGGCACGCAGGCCGGCCGGCAGTCCCCCGAACGCACGCATGGCGCGACCCTAGGTGACCGGGTCGCGCCACGCGAGGCGTGTCGGAGGGGTGCGTCAGAGGATCGGGCTGAAGGGCTCCGTGCCCGGCACCAGGCGCAGTCCGGCGATCGGGCCGTGCGCCTGGGCGTACGACAGCTCGTGGGACAGGTCGCCGACGCCGTTGGACCCGGCCAGCGGGGCCAGCGCCAGCGTCGAGAGCGTGCCGAGGGCGTTGCCCTCGGCGTCGAGGAAGGCGCTGCCGGAGTCGCCGGGCACGCCCGGCGTCACGGTGTAGACCGGGTGCGACCAGCCGCTCGGGTCGGTGCCGAGGCTGGTGCCCTGCTTGGGCGAGAGCAGCTCGACACCGCCGCGCAGGCTCGAGTTGCCGTAGGAGTAGACCGTCTCACCCGCGGACGTGCCGTCGGTGTCGATGCCGACCGGGCCGCCCCAGAAGGGCACCGACGGGTTGACCTTCGCCACGTCGGCGGCGTCGACCTTCACCAGGGCCAGGTCGTTGTAGGCGCAGGCGTCCGCGTCGGTCTCGCCGCGCTGCTTCATCGTCAGCCACGACGAGTACGCCAGCGTGCCGGAGCCGACCTTGGTGCCCTCGGCGAGCAGCGAGCCGCCCTCGACGAAGTCGACCCGGGTGCCCAGCGGGAGGGAGCCGGCGTCGCAGCCGCTGGTGTCGGTCGCCTCACCGGTGCCGGCGCAGTGCGCGGCGTAGCCGACGTACGTCGCACCGGAGCGGTCGGTGTAGACGAAGTTGGCGGTGCACTGGGCACCCTCGGTGTACATCTGCACGCCCGGATGGATCGAGGCGGTGGCGGCCGGCGCCCAGGAGGCACGGGCCGGCTTCGTCGGCGCCGCGGAGGCGGGCGCGCTGGTGGCGGCAGCGGCGAGGAGGCCGGACGCCGCGGCGAGGGACAGGAGCTTCGTCGGAGTGCGCATGCACGGTCCAACGAAGCCCCCATGGGGCGGTTACGCCCCGTCCCTCCCCGTCAGGTGAGCTCAGTACGCCGGCTGGCTGGGGTCGATCTGGCTCACCCAGGCGACGACGCCGCCACCGACGTGCACGGCGTCGGCGTAGCCCGCGCCCTTGACGATCGCGAGGACCTCGGCCGAGCGGACGCCCGACTTGCAGTGGAGCACGATCGGCTTGTCGGCGGGCAGGTCGCCCAGCGCGTTGCCGTTGAGGAACTCGCCCTTCGGCACCAGCACCGCGCCCGGGATCTGGTTGATCTCGAACTCGTTGGGCTCACGCACGTCGATGAGGGTGAAGTCGCGCTCGCCGGCCTCGCGCTCCTTGAGCATCTGCTCGAGCTGGACGACCGAGATCGTCGAGCCGGCCGCGGCCTCCGCGGCCTCGTCGGACACCGCGCCGCAGAAGGCGTCGTAGTCGATGAGACCGGTGACGGTCGCGTTCTCGCCGCAGAGCGCGCAGTTGGGGTCCTTGCGGACCTTGAGCTTGCGCCACTCCAGCTCGAGTGCGTCGTAGATGACGAGCTTGCCGATGGCCGGGTCGCCGATGCCGGTCAGCAGCTTGATCGCCTCGTTGACCTGGATCGACCCGATGCTGGCGCACAGCACGCCGAGCACGCCACCCTCGGCGCAGCTGGGCACCATGCCCGGCGGCGGGGGCTCGGGGTAGAGGCAGCGGTAGCAGGGCGCCTCGTCGGACATGGACGGCGCGAACACCGACGCCTGGCCGTCGAAGCGGTAGATCGAGCCCCAGACGTAGGGGATCTTCAGGAAGTAGGCCGCGTCGTTGACCATGTAGCGCGTGGCGAAGTTGTCCGTGCCGTCGACGATGAGGTCGTAGCCCTCGAAGATCTGCAGCACGTTGTCGTTGTCGAGGCGCTCGTTGTGCACCACGACGTCGACGTAGGGGTTGACCTCGGCGATCGACTCCTGGGCCGACACCGCCTTCGGGCGTCCGATGTCCGACATCCCGTGGATGATCTGGCGCTGGAGGTTCGACTCGTCGACCTCGTCGAACTCGGCGATGCCGATCGTGCCGACACCGGCGGCGGCGAGGTAGAGCAGCGCCGGGGAGCCGAGGCCGCCCGCGCCGATGACGAGCACCTTGGCGTTCTTCAGGCGCTTCTGCCCGCTCATGCCGACGTCCGGGATGATCAGGTGGCGGCTGTAGCGGCGCACCTCGTCGGTGGTGAGCTCGGCAGCCGGCTCGACGAGCGCGGGGTACGACACGGTGACTCCTTCGTGGGACGACCAGGTCCCGGCACAACCATCGGGAACCCGTCCATGTTCCCCCCGGCCCCGCGACCCGCCGTACGACGTCCCGGCATCCGGACCGGCACGGGGCGGATAGGCTCGCCCCGCACTACCCAGGAGTATCCGCCAGTCAGCACCAGGAGCACGACGTGACCGCAGGCAGCCCCGACACCACGCCCGACGGCGCGCTCCCGCGACCGCGCGGCGGGCGGATGCCGCGCCGCGAGCGACGCGTGCAGCTGCTCGAGTCGGCCCTCGAGGTCTTCGTCGCCCAGGGCTACCACGCCGCGGCGATGGACGACATCGCCGAGCGCGCGGGCGTCTCCAAGCCCGTGCTCTACCAGCACTTCCCGGGCAAGCTCGACCTCTACCTCGCGCTGCTCGACGCCTCCTGCGACACCATCATCGACGGCTGCCGCGAGGCGCTCGCGTCGACCACGGACAACAAGGACCGTGTCGCGGCGACGATGAAGGTGTTCTACAGCTACGTCGCCTCCGAGGAGGGCGCCTTCCGCCTCGTCTTCGAGTCCGACCTCACCAGCGAGCCCGACGTGCGCGAGCGCGTCGATCGCGTCACCATCGAGTGCGCCTCGATGATCGCCGACGTGATCCGCACCGACACCGGCCTGCCGGACGAGGCCTCCGAGCTGCTCGCGGTGTCGCTGGTGGGAATGGCGCAGGTCTCGGCGCGGTTCTGGCTCGCGGGCGGCGGAGGCATCTCCCAGGACGACGCCGCGGCCCTCATCGCCGGCCTCGCCTGGCGCGGGATCCGGGGCTACCCGATGACCGACGACCACTGACCGGACAGACTCGCAGCACACACCCCTGAACCACCCCCCTGAGTCACCCCCTGACGAACTGAGCAAGGAGCAACATCGTGGAGGTCAAGATCGGCGTGCAGCACGCCCAGCGCGAGCTGGTCCTCGACACCGACAGCACGCCCGAGGACATCGAGGCCCGCCTCGCCGAGGCGCTCGCCGGCAACGGCGTGCTGCGCCTGGCCGACGTCAAGGGCCGCGCGGTCGTCGTGCCTGCGGACAAGATCGCCTACGTCGAGCTGGGCTCGCCGACGTCCAGCACCGTCGGCTTCCGCTGAGCCGGGAGGCCGGCCCGTGGGACTGATCTGGACCGTCCTGGTCACCCTCGCCCTGGGCCTGGTCATCGGCGTCCTCGGCAAGGCGGTCGCCCCCGGTGACCGCGACAACATCCCGCTGTGGCTGACCGTCCTGTGCGGCATCGGCGGCGCGTTCGTCGGCACCTACCTCTACTACGCCGTGTTCGGCGTGGCGGACGGCTACGCGCGCGGCGACATGTACGACACCAACCCCGGGCTCGACTGGTGGCGTCACCTGTGGCAGGTCGGCACCGCCGCCGTGCTCGTGGTGATCGCGGCCACGATCACCGGTCGGGCCGCCCGGCGGTCCTGACCTGGCACTGGCCGGGTCCTGCTCAGGCGTCGAGGCCGAGCTGCGCCATCCGCGCTGCGTGCAGCTCGGTCAGGCGGGTGAACATCCGTCCCAGGGCGGCGAGGTCGAGCCCGGGCCGGTCCACTCCCCCGGCCAGCAGGGCGGTGAGCGACTCACGGTCGCCCGCGACCCGCTGCGCCTGGGTGAGCGCCTCGCCCATCAGCCGGCGCCCCCACAGGGCCAGGCGTCCACCGAGGCGGTGGTCCTCGGCGATGCCGGCGCGCACCCGCTCGACGATGAAGGCCGTCTGTCCGGCGTCCTCGAGCGAGGCGATGATGACCTCGCGGGTCTCGGCGTCGAGGTAGGCCGCGATCTCGCGGTAGAAGTCGGCGGCGAGCCCGTCGCCGACGTAGGCCTTGATCAGGCCCTCGTAGTAGTCGGCCGGCGCGGTGTGGGCGTGGAAGCTGTCGAAGCTGGCCTGGAAGGCCTGCATCGCCTCGACCGGGTCGGCGCCGAGCTCCTCGAGGCGGCCCACCAGCTTCTCGAGGTGGGCGAACTCGGCCGTGGCCATCGCGCCGATGGCGATCTTGTCGCCGATGCCCGGCGCCATCTTGGCGTCCTCGACGAGCCGCTCGAAGGCGGAGAGCTCTCCGTAGGCGATCGCCCCGAGGAGGTCGACGGCGGCGCGGCGGTAGTCCTCGTCGGGCGATTCAGTCATGCGCGCAGCCTAGCGATATCATCACCGTGACCGAGCCGCCGACTTCTTGGCCGGTGGCCGCCTGTATGTGCGCGGTTGGCACTCCTGCTTGCACGCTTTCCCGAGTGGACTGACCGCATACGCGTGGGACATCCGACTCTTCCGAAAGCGACACATTCGTGACCACCACCTTCCGTGACTTGGGCGTGCTGCCCGAGATCTGCGACGCGCTCGAGCGCGCCGGCATCACCACCCCCTTCGCCATCCAGGAGATGACCCTCTCGGTCGCCCTGCTCGGCACCGACCTCATCGGCCAGGCCCGCACGGGCACCGGCAAGACCCTCGCCTTCGGCATCCCGGTGCTCCAGCGCTCCATCGCGCCGAGCAACCCGGCCTACGCCGACCTCCCGCAGGGCAAGCCGCAGGCCCTCATCGTCGCCCCCACCCGCGAGCTCGCGCTCCAGGTGTCCAACGACCTCCACCTCGCCAGCAAGGACATGGGCCTGCGGGTCCTCACCGTCTACGGCGGCGTCGGCTACGACACCCAGCTCGAGGCCCTCGAGTCCGGCGTCGACATCGTGGTCGGCACCCCCGGTCGCCTCATCGACCTGGCCAACCGCCGCGCGCTCGACCTCTCCCACGTGCACGCACTGGTGCTCGACGAGGCCGACGAGATGCTCGACCTCGGCTTCTTGCCCGACGTCATCACGCTGCTGTCGAAGACGCCCGAGACCCGCCAGACGATGCTGTTCTCGGCCACGATGCCGTCGGCGATCGTCGCGCTGGCCCGCACCCACATGCGCCACCCGATGAACATCCGCGCCGAGTCGTCGTACGACACCACGATGGTGCCGGCGACCGCGCAGTTCATCTACCAGGCCCACGACCTCGACAAGCCGGAGATCATCGGCCGCATCCTCCAGGCCGAGGACGCTGAGAAGATCATCGTCTTCACCCGCACCAAGCGCCAGGCGCAGCGGGTCGCCGACGACCTCGCCGAGCGCGGCTTCAGCGCCTCGCCGCTGCACGGCGACATGGCCCAGGTCGCGCGCGAGAAGGCGCTGGCGAAGTTCCGCGAGGACGAGATCCGCGTCCTCGTCGCCACGGACGTCGCCGCCCGCGGCATCGACGTGCGCGGCGTGTCCCACGTCATCAACTACACCTGCCCCGAGGACGACAAGACCTACGTCCACCGCATCGGCCGCACCGGTCGCGCGGGCGCCTCGGGCATCGCGATCACCTTCGTCGACTGGGCGGACCTGCACCGCTGGAAGATGATCAACAAGACCCTCGACCTGCCCTTCCCGGAGCCGCAGGAGACCTACTCGACCTCCGAGCACCTTTTCCACGACCAGGGCATCCCGGCCGGCACCAAGGGCCGGATCGTCGACCCCGCGCCGGTGGAGAAGAAGGAGCGCCCGCAGCGTGAGCGTGGCTCGCGCGACGGCGGTTCCCGTGACGGTGGCTCGCGCGACGGTGGCACGCGCGAGAAGGCGTCCGGCGACGCGCCGCGCCGGCGCAACCGCAGCCGCAGCAGGACCCGCGGCGGCGCCCCGGTGAAGGACACCCCCAGCCAGGCCTGAGACCTAGCGGGCCGCCGCCTTCGTGGCGGCGGCCTTCTTGGCCGGCTTCTTCTTCGCCGCCTTCTTCACCTTCGGCCGGGCGGCGCGCTCGACGAGGTTCTTCGCGACCTCGCGGTAGGCCTGCGCGCCCTTGTTGCTGCGGCTCGTCGCGAGGATTGAGCGACCGGCCGCGGGAGCCTCGGCGAACTTGATCGTCTTGGGGATCGGCGGCTCGACGACCTCGAGGTCGTAGGTCTCGCTGATGGTCTCCAGCACCGTGCGGGCGTGGTTGGTGCGCCCGTCGTAGAGCGTCGGGAGCACGCCCCACACCTCGAGGCCGCGGTTGGTGAAGCGGCGTACGTCGTGGACGGTGTCCAGCAGCTGCCCGACGCCGCGGTGCGACAGCGTCTCGCACTGCAGCGGCACCAGGACGCCGTCGGCCGCGGTGAGCGCGGCGACCGTCAGCACGCCGAGCGAGGGCGGGCAGTCGAGCAGCACCCAGTCGTACGCCTCGTCGCCGAGGTCCTCGGCGAGCTGCTCGAGCGCGCCCTTGATGACGTGCTCGCGCCCGGTGCGGGTCAGCAGGTCGGCCTCGGCGCGGGCGAGCTCGATGGTGGCGGGCAGGACGTCGACGCCGTCCTCGGTCTCGATGATCACCTCGACCGGGTCCACGCCCTGGGTCAGGACGTGGTGGACCGAGACGTCGAGGTCCTCGGGATCGATGCCGAGGGAGAAGGTCAGGCACGCCTGGGGGTCGAGGTCGACCAGCAGGACGCGATGGCCCAGCTCGGCCAGCGCGGCCCCGATCGACGCGACGGAGGTGGTCTTGGCGACGCCACCCTTCTGGTTGGCGACGGCCAGGGTGATCGGGCTCTGGGTGCTCATCACCCCCCATTGTGCCGGACGGGGTCGCGGGCGGTGGGGTCGTCCTGAAATGCTGGCTGCATGCCTCCCCAGAACACGACCTCCCTCATCACCGGCGCGACCGCCGGCATCGGCCACGAGTACGCCGTCCAGCTCGCCGCGCGCGGCGACGACCTCGTCCTCGTCGCTCGCGACGCCGCCCGCCTGGAGCAGGTGGCCGAGGAGCTGCGCCGCGCCCACCAGGTCGACGTCGAGGTGCTGGTCGCCGACCTCACCGACCGTGCGGACCTCGCCCGCGTCGAGGCGCGCCTGGCCGACCGCGACCACCCGGTCGACCTGCTGGTCAACAACGCCGGCTTCGGGCTGAAGAAGCGCTTCCTCGACAACACCGCCGACGAGGAGACCGCGATGCTCGAGGTGCTGGTCACCGCGGTGCTGCGGCTCAGCCACGCCGCCCTCGGCGCGATGGCCGAGCGCGGCCACGGCGGCATCATCAACGTCTCCAGCGTCGCCGCCTTCCTCCCCCGCGGCAGCTACTCCGCCGCCAAGGCGTGGGTCAACAGCTTCAGCGAGTGGGCGCACATGGAGTACGGGTCGCGCGGCGTGAAGGTGATGGCCCTGTGCCCGGGCTTCACCAAGACCGAGTTCCACGAGCGGATGCAGGTCACCCGCGGCGACGGCTTCATGTGGCTCGACGTCGAGTTCCTGGTGCGTACGTCGCTGAAGGACTTCGAGAAGGGTCGGGCCTACTCGATCCCCGGCGCGCAGTACAAGGCCGTCCGCGCTCTCACCTCGGTCGTCCCCAACCGGGTGCTGCGGCTCACGCAGTCGCTGGGGCGGAAGTAGGGGTGCGGCTCGCACCTCCGCGCCTGGAGGACGCCGAGGCGCTGACCGACCTTCACCTCGGCGTGTGGGAGGAGGCGTACGCCGGCCTGATGGCATGGTCCACGGAGGGGCGCCTGCTGGGCTTCTCCAGCACCGGACCCGGACGCGACTCCGGAGCTGGTCGATGAGCGGACTGCGAGGGTCAGGGGGTGATGGCGCCTGACAAGAGCGTGCGCGTCTGCGCGTCAGGCACGTGTGCGTTGAGGTCCGCTCGGTGCCACAGCAACCTCAGGAGCACCTCCGTCGCGCCGTGCAGCTCGATCGACTCGCCCTCGCCGAGCACGGCGTCTCCGCGCACGTCCGTAGCGACCAAGTGCACGGAACGCGGCATGGGCTGAACGCGCCCGAGTCGCACCTGTCTCGGGTAGATGACGTCCCGCACTTCGAGGACCCCGTCCCATGCGAGCAAGGGATCGATGGGGCGAGGCTGCCCTAGGGCATTGTCGGCGTCCCACAGATGCATCACGGTCTCGTGGACCTGACGCCGTCTCCAGAACGCAGCGGTGGGGTGCCGGTCGTCGAGGGTCCACGCGGGTGCGTCCGCCGCTGTCGAGGTCAACACATCGACCAGGTGCGAGGCGTGTCAGCGGTACCACGTGGTCAACCCTTGACGCCCCGTCTCGGCGGGCGGCTCCGGACGGAGGTGGGGGTTGCCCTCGAGCACGGCATGAGCCGCCCACTGATGGACACCACCCAGGTGCACCGCGAGGTCACCCAGCGACCAACCCGGGCAGGTGGGAACCCGTGCGTCGAGCTCGGCACACCGGACGACGTCGCTGAAGCGCTCGGTGCAGCTCCTCAAGAGGGGCAACCAGTCAGGTGCTTCGCTCACCGTTCATTCCCCCGCCCGTATGTGCTCCACGGCTCATGAGTTGAGTCCACGGGTGTGGTGTACGACGGGCCCGTCGTGAGCGTGGCGTCCTGACATAGCGACGGCCACCGCGTGATCCTTCAGAAGACCTGCGAAAGCACAACTGAAGGAGAACCAAACGATGACCGTCGACCCCAACTCTATTGACCTGCCCGCGTTCATGGCCGAGCACCTCCAGCGCGCCGAACCCGACCTGCTCCGATCGATGCTGTCCACGTTCGTTCAGGCGTTGATGTCGGCCGAGGCCGACGCGATCTGCGGCGCCCCGTACGGCGAACGCAGCCCGGATCGGACCAACTCCCGCAACGGCTACCGGACCCGGGACTTCGACACCCGCACCGGGACGATGCAGGTCGCGATCCCCAAGCTGCGCGAGGGGTCCTACTTCCCCGACTGGCTCCTCGAGCGACGCCGTCGTGCGGAGCGAGCACTGACCACCGTGGTGGCGACCTGCTACCTGCTCGGGGTCTCTACCCGGCGGATGGAGAAGCTCGTCGAAACGCTCGGCATCACCCGGCTGTCCAAGTCGCAGGTCAGCGTGATGGCCAAGGAACTCGACGCGCACGTCGAGGACTTCCGGACCCGGCCACTCGATGCCGGGCCGTACACGTTCGTGGCCGCGGACGCGTTGACGATGAAGGTCCGCGAAGGCGGCCGGGTGGTCAACACCCACGTGCTGGTCGCCACCGGCATCAACGCCGACGGCCACCGCGAGATCCTCGGCGTGGACATCTGCTCAGCCGAGTCCGAGGCCGGCTGGCTGACCCTGTTCCGTGGCCTGAACGCCCGCGGCCTGACCGGGGTCAAGCTCGTCACCTCGGACGCCCACAGCGGTCTGGTCGCCGCGATGACCTCGACCCTGGACGGTGCCGCCTGGCAACGCTGCCGGACCCACTACGCCGCGAACCTGATGTCCGCGACGCCCAAATAGTCGTGGGGCTGGGTCAAAGCGATGCTGCACTCGATCTACGACCAGCCCGACGCCAAGGCCGTGCACGCCCAGTTCGACCGCGTCATCGAGACCCTGTACGAGAAGCTCCCCGCGGTGGCTGAGCACCTCGAGGAAGCTCGCGCCGACATCCTGGCCTTCACCGCGTTCCCGAAGGAGATCTGGCGCCAGATCTGGTCCAACAACCCGAACGAACGGCTCAACCGCGAGATCCGCCGCCGTACCGACGTCGTCGGGATCTTCCCCGACCGCAACTCCGCCATCCGGCTCATCGGCGCCGTGCTGGCCGAGCAGCACGACGACTGGGCCGAAGGACGCCGCTACCTCGGACTCGACGTCCTGGCCCGCTCCCGCATCGCCCTGATCAACACCGACGACACCACCGACCAAAAGGAGGACCTGACACCCGCCGCACTCACTGCCTAGAGTGCTGCCACCGGGTCACGCGGTGGCCCCTTCATCCACCACGACCGTGGACTCGACCCGGCTCATGTGCATGGAGGAACATAGCCGGACGCATCCGCTCATGCGCCGACCTGAGTGTCCGCTCATGCCGAGATGAGGGTGTCCCTCGATACGGTCTCCGCATGCCGCCCTGCTTCGACGTCTTCGCATGGATACGCGCTGGCGACCGCCCTGCGATCCTCGCCCGATTCGTCGAACGTTACGTAGATCGTTCTGATCCAGGGGACCCGCGCTTCGAAGCGTTCCTTCGCACCTTCGTTGCCGAGACGCCGTCACCGGGCGATGCCGAGGCCCTGGCCGACCTTCGGCGCGATGCGGACGCCGACGGGGCGTTTTCGCTATATCTGAGGGCGAAGCGCTTCTACGGAGCCATCGTGACGCTGACCCAAGAGGGCGACATCGTGCTTGGGTTGAGCCTCGATGATCCCCTCAACGATCCCGACACCGAGCGTCAAGCATCGACGGTCCTTGCACGGCTCATGGCTGAGTTCGACGGGAGCGCAGGGATGGGTGGGGTCGAGTTGCCGCCTCCTCAGTCCCTCCGCGAGTGGGCCGATGACGGACAGGTCATGTTGCGAGCCGGGAGTATCTGAACGCACTCATCTGCTGCGATCCGGCGGGTCTGCGTACGAGCGGCACGTCGTCCGCATCCTTGCCGTCAGCCGTCGTTTGTGGCGACGACCAGCATCGGCTCGTGGTCGCCCCGCCCACCCACGCACCGGCGCCACTCGGTCGGCGCAGTCGTGCCCACCGCCTTCCAAACGTCGTCCACCCAGCCCGACAGTTCGACTGAGTCCCCAACGTCAAAGGAGTCGTAGCCGCCGGCCAGACGGATGCGCGGGGAGTCCGCTGACAAGCGGGAGCCGTACGGCGCGAAGAGCAGCAAGGTCCGACCGTCCTCCAGAGTGACTGACACGCAGCCCTCGGGACTCACCCCAGCAGTCACCTGATATCGGGCGTCGTCGAACTTCTCGACGGTTGGCGCGTCGCCGGGTGCCAGGAGCGCGTGCGGTCGATCCAGCGCACCGTTCCCGGGCCTCGTTTTTTGCGCGGTGTCGGATTCATCCGCGGTGGGCTCCGCCGTGCTCGTGCATCCACAAAGCGCGGCCAGCAACACCCCCGCGATTGCCGCACCCGGTGCTCCTGCGCCGTATGTGAGACTCACACGACTGAGTATGGGTTCGCCATCGGCCACCTGAGACTTGCCGTGACCCAATCGCAACGTCCGCACATGCCGCGTTGAGGGCGGCTACGCTCGCCCGGATCTGCCGCGTTGAGGGCGGCTACGCTCGCCCGGATCTGCCGCGTTGAGGGCGGCTACGCTCGCCCGGATCTGCCGCGTTGAGGGCGGCTACGCTCGCCCGGATCTGCCGCGTTGAGGGCGGCTACGCTCGCCCGGATCTGCCGCGTTGAGGGCGGCTACGCTCGCCCGGATCTGCCGCGTTGAGGGCGGCTACGCTCGCCCGGATCTGCCGCGAGTTGTGCGGGGGTCTGCCGAGATCCGGGCGCAGAGAGTTGCGCGCACGGCTTGCTGTCAGGAGGTACGCGACGCAGTGCGCTGCCTGCGGACGAGCCCACGCAGCCCGACAATCAGAACGCCGAGGCCGAGCGCGATGGGTCCGAAGAAGAGCAGGTAACCCAGCGGACCAGCCTGCTCGTCGACCGGTAGCCACGCAGGAAGCACTCCCTTGTTGACCTGGGGAGGGATAGCGGACAACGAAGGGCCGCTCAGTTGTCGGGTCGCGGTACACGAGTTGTCGGAGTACGGCGACTCATCGTTGAGCGGGTGGAACTCGTACCTACCGCCCAACGCATAGCGACGATCCACTGAAGTAAAAGCGTTGTCGGACCTACCTGTCGTTCCCAGAACAGTGACGGTCGCACCACCATCTGTCACAACCTGCACTACTCGATCACCTTGGCTGGTTGCGATGACCGTTCCCACAAACGCATATGGCGATGGGCCAGGGGCAGTCGCGCACGATGCGGCGGCCGGGGGCGCACCAAGCATGCTGAGCGTCCAAGCGCACAACAGCAAAGCCGCCACCCGATAGGGGTACATGTCGGCGAGTCTCACACGACTTCGACTCGCGACGTAGGGAAAACGTTCCAGCCCCCATCGTCCGGATCTGCCGCTGACAGTGCGCTGAGCTGCGGATGAGCGGAAGGCCTGGCAGCTAGGTCGAATGCCCGCGTCCAGTCCGGCTACATGCGAGGCTCTGCCCATGACGTCGGAGCCGTTTGATGACACAGGTCGCCTGCCGGCGCTCAAGGACAAGGGTCGAGTAGCGGCCTATCGGAATGCGGGACTGGCGGCTTGCGGCGTTGGAGTCGCTGTTGGCGCAGCCATGATCGCCAGGCGGCGCGAAGTGGAGTGCGCGGACGGCACCTACTTCCCCGAAAGCGCCACGGACTTCCGATGCTTTGCGCATCCGCAGGCGTTGAGCGGATCCGCAGTAGTCCTCATTTGTCTCGCCCTCGCCGCCGTCATTGCACTGTGTGCCATAGCCGCGACAAGCGTGGTCTCCCGCTCGCACAGCGCCATGCTCTTGGAGGTTCAAGGTCCCGGTCCGGCGCGCGATCCAGGGCGCGCGGCGGATCGCGACTGACGCCCGGATCTGCCGTGAGTCGAGCGAAGCGGGAACCCCGACACCTCCCGTCGAGGCGTGAGTTCCCCGGACCCGGCCCGGCTCGAACGGGCTGCCACCCCCACCATGCGACGGGCAGGACGCACCCTTACCGGGTAGGTGCGCCTCGGGCGGGCTCCACGTGAGCGTAGAGCCAGGAAGCCTTGTGACGCGAGGTGCTTCTGACATCTGGATCTGCAGCGATCAGTCGGCTGAGAAGGTCGTTCTGAGGCGGCCAGGAACGGGCCGGTGACGCGCCTGCGGCCCGATCACGGGGTGGGTGATCGGGCTGTGGGGCGGTCAGGGTCTCGGACGATGTCCGGGGGGGTCGCCCGTGATGGTGGCGCTGGAGGGAAGGGTCCACTCGTAGGACCCGTCGTCCAGGTGCCGGTAGGAGAAGTCGCCGAAGGTCTTGGCGCGGTGGTGCCTGCGGCACAGGGGTGCGAGGTTCCCGGGTCGGGTCTGGCCCGGCGGACCACCTTCGTCCATGGGGACGTACTCCACCGTGTGGTCGAGGTCGCAGCGGGCTGAGGGGCGCCCGCAACGCGGATAGATGCACGTCTCGTCCCGCAGCCGGACCATCGCGGCCATCCGCGCCGGCGGGTCATGGGCGTCGACCGGCGGGTGCGCGGCGGGGTCGAGGTCCACCACCGGCTTGACGGTCACCTGCCCTGCACACAGCAGCCACGACCTCAGGCGACCGGTCAGAACCGGTCCCAGCGTGGGTGAGTGGGCGACGCCGTGCCTGTCGTCGAGGAGGTCGCGGTCGGTGACGTGGAAGACCAGCACCACCTCTCCCCCACCGCCGGAGGGCGTGCGAAACGGGTCGCCTGACTCGTGGGCCACGTCCTCGGCGACGCAGACCGCCGGATCGGACTCCGGGTCGAGACCCCGCTCCGGGTCACCGACGTCAGCTGCGGCCAGCAGGTCCAGAGCCTTCTGCGGGTCCGCGAGCACCCCGACAGCGTGCGCCCGGCGCGCCCCCAGCTCACCCTCGTGGCCCAGCGACCGCATGGTCGCGGCCATCGTCGACACCGTGTGGTCGAACGCGACCGCGTCCGCGGTGTCGAGGGTCATGAACACGGCCGAGGTGCCGGGTGCCCCCTCCTCGTGGTGCACCTCGACCGATCGAGCGTCCATCGCGGCGTCGTGGTCGGCGATCGCCCGGTCCGGGTCGGCGTACAACCGGGCCTCGTGGACCAGCACCCCGACCCGGTGCGGGTTCAACCGACGCGGCCGCCAGGCCAGCAACCGGTCCGCATGCCCTGCCGCGCTCTCGGTGAGGTCGCGGGACTCGCTCGCGGCCAGCCGGGCGAGATGCACGGGGACCCGCAGCGCCCGCACCAGCGCCCACAGGCGCGGCAGCCGGTGCGCCAGGTCCAGCACGTCCCCCAGCAGTGCCAACGTCGCCTCGTGCGACAGGTCGAGCACGACCGCGAGCTCCATCACGCAGTACTCCGCCACCAGCGGCGTCCCCTCCCCCGCGATAGGCAGCGCTCGCTCACCGAACAACGCCGCAGCAGTCCCGGGCGTACGGATCGTGTCCGAGCGCCAGCCCGCAACCTCGCCCGGTTCCGCGTCCGGCCCCACCACGTGCGCGTGCGCCCATGCCACCGCCGCCTCCAGCACCTCCACCTCGACCCGCCGCTTGGCGCTCATCGCGGCGGCCGCACGATCCAGCGCCACCCGGTCGGGGGCCCAGGTGCCGGAGGTGAGCGTCGAGGTGGACATACGTCCATCGTCCCAGACACCACCGACACTCTGACCTGCCAGAACACATCTGTGGAGAATCGTTTTCGAACAGGTGTAGCACCACTCCGACGCGCTCCCAGAGGAGCGCCTCAGGGCCCTACCAGGCCACTTGACCGACGTTCTCCACGAGGACCGGCGCTCCTGGCTCGCGCAGCTCCGCGGCGGGGACATCGGCCCACAGGCCGGCGAAGGTGAGTCCGGTGCGCTCCTCGAGCAGGTCGAGCGGGACGAGGTAGGTGTCGAAGTCGTCGAGGAACGCCTGTTCGTCCCATCGTGCCAGCACGAGGCGCTGGGACAGGACGAACGCCTTGCACCTGAGCTCGCCGTCCATGCGGTAGACGACGACCTTCCAGTGCTCGCGAGGGACCTGGACGATGCCGCGATAGGTCGGGTCGTCCTCGCGGAGCACCGGCCCTGCGAAGAGCGTCAGCCGGCGGTCCTCGAGGCCGTCCTGGGCGAGGACGGCGTTCTCGAGCAGACCCCAGGCGCCGCCTCGCCCGGACTGGTTGAAGTCGTCCATCTGTGGCGTGATGTTGGGGAAGAAGAACGAGTCCGAGTTCGCCGCCCGGGCCTCCTCGAGGGTGCCCCACAGCAGGTCCGAACGACGGGCCACGTGCCCTCGGTCGAGCCGGTTGCCGTCGTACGCCTCGTCCAGCGTCTGCTCCGTCGTGGGGATGCGCGGGTCGGCCCGGAACCGCTCACCCGACCGGCTGATCGACTCACTGGGGAACAGCCGGAGGCCGTCGATGTTCCACGCCACCCACCAGGCGAGTCGACGGGTGGGGTGCATCTGCACGGTGAAGTGCGTGTAGTCCAGGAGTGCGCCCGCGACCTCACCGGTGCCGGGTGGCGCAAGGGGGGTCTGCAGGAAGTCGCTGTCGTACCCGAGATCGGCCATGGCTGGAGTGTCCCGCGTCCGGTCAGCGGTGCGTCGGAGGTGACGCCAGCGACAGCAGCCGCTCGTACTGCTCCGGGTCGGTCGTGTGCACGCCGAGGTCGTGGTCGACCTTGCCGAGCCCGTGGTGGTCGCTGCTGCCGGTGACGACGAGGTCGAGGTCGCGCGCGATGCCGCGCAGCTCGGCCCGCTCGGCCGGCGAGTGGTCCTGGTGGTCGACCTCGATGCCGGCGAGTCCGACGTCCTTGAGCCGGGCCAACGCCGCCTCGTCGAGGACCGAGCGCCCGCTGCGTCCCCAGGGATGGGCGATGACGGTGACACCACCTGCCGCGACGACGAGCCCGATCATCTCCTCCAGGGGCGTGGCGTAGCGGTTGGCGTAGCCGGGGCGGCCCGGGTTGAGCAGGTCGTCGAAGGCCTGGGTGCGGTCGCGCGCGATGCCCATGCGGACCAGCGCGTCGGCGACGTGGGGACGCCCCGCGGCCACGGACCCGCCCGCCTCGCGGCGTACGTCGTCCTCGGTGATGTCGATGCCGTACCCGCGCAGCGCCGCGACGATCGCGGGGGTGCGCTCGGTGCGCCCCGTGAGGATGCGGTCGAGGGCGGCCACCAGCGGCGGGTACGTCGGGTCGGGCAGGTAGCCGAGCAGGTGCACGCCCCGGCGGCCGAGCCGCGTGCTGATCTCGAGGCCCGGCACGAGCGTGATGCCGACCTCGTCGGCCGCCCGGGCAGCCTCCGCCCAGCCCGACATCGCGTCGTGGTCGGTCAGCGCGACGACGTCCAGCCCGGCCACCGCGGCCGCGCGCACCAGGTCACCGGGGGTGTCGGTGCCGTCGCTGGCCGCGGAGTGGGTGTGGAGGTCGATCCGCACGCCGGCCTCAGCTGTTCCACTTCAGCAGGACCGGCGTCTCCCGCTCGAAGCCCAGCACCGAGATCGTCGAGACGTCGAGGCGGAAGAAGCGCCCCTCGGTCGCGGACTGCTCCAGCCAGCGGGCGGTGAGCACCCGCAAGGAGTGGCCGTGGGCGAAGACGAGCGTGCGGCGGTGGCCGCGCGCACGCTCCACCACGCGGTCGAGACGGGCGGCGACCTCGTCGGCGCTCTCGCCACCGGGCGACGGATGCGACCAGACGGTCCAGCCCGGGACGGTCTCGCGGATCTCGGGGGTGGAGATGCCCTCGTAGTCGCCGTAGGCCCACTCGACGAGGTCCTCGTCGAGCTCGGCCTCGCCGAAGCCGGCCAGCTCGGCCGTACGCCGGGCGCGCCGGCGCGGGCTGGTGAGCACCAGGTCGAACTCCACGTCGGCCAGCCGCGGGGCCAGCTCGCGGGCCGCGGCCTCGCCGACGTCGGTCAGCGGCAGGTCGGTGGTGGAGGTGTGCTTGCCGTCACGGCTCCACTCGGTCTCGCCGTGGCGCACCAACCAGAGCTCGGGGGCAGGGGCAGAGGCAGGGGCAGACATGCCCGCGAGTCTGCCACGGCGCGGTGCGCGGGCTGCCACGATGCTCGGCATGAGCGCAGCGCCGCCGGCGGACACCGGACGGCGGCGCGCCCGCGCGGCGATCGCCGCGGCCTTCTTCACCCAGGGCCTGGTCTTCATCAGCCTCACCACCCGGCTGCCGCGCCTGCAGGACCGGTGGGACCTGGGCGAGCTCGCGCTGTCGGGGGTGCTGCTGATGATGGTGCTGCTCGCCGGAGCCGGGTCGCTCCTCGCCGAGCGGCTCGCCCCGCGCCTCGACAGCGCCGTCGTGCTGCGGGCGGGGCTGCTCGTCGTCGCGTGCTCGGTGGCGGTGGTGGTGCTCGCGCCGACCGCGGTGGTCTTCGTGCTCGCGCTGGCGGCGTACGGCGTCGGGCTCGGGCTGGTCGACGCCACCGGCAACATGCAGGCGGTGGCCCTCGAGCACCGCATGGGCCGGGTCGTGCTGCCGTCGTGCCACGGCGCGTGGACGCTCGGCGGTGTCGTCGCAGCCGTGCTGACCCTCGCGACGAGCGGGGCACCGTGGTCGGCGATCGCAGTGGTGTCGCTGCTGCCGCTCGCGGCCGCCGCGGCGCCGTACCTCGCCCGCGACCACGGCACGGCTGCCACGTCGACCGAGACCGACGTGCCGTGGCGCGCGATCGTCACGATCGGGCTCGCGCTCGTCGTCTTCTACACCGTCGACACCGCTGCGGCGGCGTGGGGACCGGTCTACCTCGACGACGTCTTCGACGCACCCGAGGATCTCGTCGCCCTGGCCACGCTCCCCTACCTGGTCGCGAGCGGGCTGGTCCGGCTGGTCGGCGACCGGCTCACCGAGCGGGTGGGTGCCGTGCGGCTGCTGCGGGCGGGCGCGGCGATCGCGTTCGTGGCCCTCGCCCTCGTGGTGGCGGCTCCGACGTGGCCGGTGGCCGTGGCCGGCTTCACGCTGCTGGGCTGCGGGGTCGCCGTCGTGGCGCCACTCAGCTTCTCCGCCGCCGCGGCCCTCGCCGGCCGGGACGCCGACCCGGCGACGCGGCGCGCGCGGGTGGACGCCGTGGTGGCGCGGTTCAACCAGTTCAACTACGTCGGCGCGCTGCTGGGCGCGGTGATGACCGGTGCGGTGGGCGCGGGCTCGCTGCGTGTCGGCTTCGCAGTGCCGCTGGTGCTGGTCGTGGCGCTCTTCTGGCTGGCGCGCGCCTTCGCGCCGGCGGACGACGTCGTGTCGGAGCCGT
Organism: Nocardioides sp. S5; assembly: GCF_017310035.1. Classification (NCBI taxonomy): domain Bacteria; kingdom Bacillati; phylum Actinomycetota; class Actinomycetes; order Propionibacteriales; family Nocardioidaceae; genus Nocardioides; species Nocardioides sp. S5. The sequence goes on along the minus strand of NZ_CP022296.1, from coordinate 1,220,046 downwards.
CCGCCGGCAGGTGAGGCTCAGACCCCGCCGCCGCCTGCCTTGCGGCGGTGCATCGGCTTGGCGACGTTCTTGTCGTTGACCTCCGAGCCGTGGGCCTTCTCGCGCGCTGAGGCGCTGTCGTCGGGATGGAGGTGGCCCTTCTTGCGCTCGAGGGCCTCCCTCATCTTCGCCTTGATGTCTGCGTTGGGGTCCTGGTCGGCCATGGCTCCTCCTGGGTTGACGTGAAGGCTCTCGTGCGTCGGAGGACCCACCTTGCCAAAGGCGTCAAGAGGGGTCGAGCGATTAACCGCGGCGCGGCCGCCTGAGCACGTCGAGGCGTCCCGCGAGGCCCCCCGACATGCGGTGCACGTGCCAGCGGCAGTCGCCGAGCATCACGTCGTACGCCGCGTCGCCGAACTCGGCGCGGTAGCGCTCGGGCTCGCGCAGCAGGCGCGCCAGGTGCAGCAGCGCGCGGCCGCCCGCCCCCTCCTGCTCCTGCGACCACTCGCCCCACTCCCCTGCCAGGTCGATCGAGTCGACCACTTCCAGGCCGGAGCGATCGATCGCCTTGTCCACGACCCGCGCGTCGGCGCTGGAAGGCACCACCCCCATCACGTCGAAGAGCCAGTCGGCCTCGTCGGGGGCCAGCAGGTGGGTCGCCACCACCTGGTACGACACGACGTGGCCGCCGGGACGCAGCACCCGGGCGAACTCCGCCCAGGCGTCCTCGGGGTGCTCGACGTGGACCATCACGTCGCGGCACCACACCAGGTCCAGCGACGCGTCGGGCACCGGGAGGGCCGTGGCGGTGCCGCGCTCGAAGGAGACGCGTGACGCGATCTCGGGGACGAGGTCGCGCCGGGCGGCGCGGGCCAGGTCGAGGTGGCGCTGCACCGGGTCGATGCCGAGGACCCGCAGCCCGAAGTGGGTCGCCAGCCGGAAGGCGTGGGTCCCGTCGCCGCAGCCGACGTCGACCACCCGGCTGTCGGGCGGCAGGTCGAGCTCGCGCACCACCTGCAGCATGATCGAGGGGTCGCGCGGGGCGAGGCTCTCGTCGAGGCGCGCCGCGAACCGCGCCTCGAGGCGCGGGTAGGTGTCGTAGAAGAACTCGCGATCCCAGGCCACGGGGCGAGTCTGCCGCACCCAGTAGGGTCACCGGCATGGCTCGGCGCGTGTTCCTCCACGTCGGCACGGCCAAGTCGGGCACCACCTACCTCCAGGACCTCTGGTGGCGCCACCGCGACGAGCTGCGCGGGCGCGGGCTGCTCCTCCCGGGCACCGGCCGTCGCGAGCACTTCACGGCCGCCGCGCTGGTGAAGGGGATGACCGCCCACGTCGAGCGGCTCGACGAGCACGAGCTCGCGACGTGGCAGCGCCTCGTCGACGAGGCCCGCGACTGGTCCGGAGACGTCCTGCTCAGCAACGAGCACTTCGCCGACTCACCGCCCGACGCGGCTGCCGGGGCGCTGGCCGACCTCGCTCGTGCCGCCGACGAGGTCCACGTCGTGATCACCGCGCGCGACCTCGGCCGGGTCCTGCCCTCGGCGTGGCAGCAGCGCGTGAAGATGGGCGCCCGCCAGCCCTACCGTCGCTTCCTGGCGACCGTGCGGCGCGGCGAGGACGACCAGAAGTTCTGGCGCTACCAGGACGTGCCCGCCATCGCGGACCGGTGGTCCGCAGGCATCCCGTCCGACCACGTCCACCTCGCCGTCGTACCCGGATCGGGCGCGCCTCGCGACGAGCTCTGGTCGCGCACGGCCGCGGTCCTGGGCCTCGACGTGACGGGGCTCGACACCGAGGCGCGCCGCCCCAACGACTCGCTCGGGCTCGTGGAGGCCGAGCTGCTGCGACGGGTCAACGAGCGCATCCCCCGGCCGCGCCGTTCACCAGCGCTCACCCGCCACGTCAAGGGCACGTTCGTGCCGGACGCGCTGGCCGGTTCCGCCACCCGGGAGTCGTTCGTGCTGCCCGCCCGCCACCACGGCTGGGTCCTCGAGCGCTCGCGGGCCACGGTCGCCGACCTCGGCGCACGGACGTACGACGTCGTGGGCGACCTCGCGGACCTGCTGCCCGCCGACCCGCGCTCAGGGCGTACGCCCGACGAGGCGACCGACGCCGAGCTGGTGGCGGCGGCCACGACCGTCCTCGCCCGCCTGGGCGTCGCCACCGTGCCGGCCACCCTCGACGAGGCGCTCGACCTCGTCACGGCCGACCTCCTGCGACGGAGTGCGCCTCAGCGCGGGACGAACGCCCAGTAGTCGAGGTCGAGCAGCACGCCGTCGGCGTACTTCCCGTCCGCACCACGCAGGGTCATCGACTCGTCGCGCCCGCGGGTCGCGACCAGGCGCAGCCGCAGCGCGCCGACGGCCGGCGCGTCGAGCTCGGCGACCTCGAGCACCTCCGACCACGCGTGGACCGTGTCGTCGGCGAAGGCCGGCGCGACGTGGGCGCCCGCGTTGATCGCGGCGACGAGCTGGGCGTTGGCCAGGCCGTTGAAGGACAGCGAGCGGGCCAGCGAGATGACGTGGCCGCCGTAGACGAGGCGTCGGCCGTCGGGGCGGGCATCGGTGTTGAAGTGCACCTTCGCGGTGTTCTGCCACAGCCGCGTGGCCATCATGTGCTCGGCGTCGGTGAGGGTCACGCCGTCGACGTGGTCGATCCTCTCCCCCACCTCGTAGTCGCCGAGCCGGTGCGGCGACCCGGCCGCCGCGGCGTCGTACGCCGAGAAGTCCAGGCCGGCGGGCACGACCAGGTCGCCGGGGACGACGGCATCGGCAAGCGACGGCACCACCGTCTCGGGAGCAGGGGACTCCGCCGAGCGCTTGTGCACCATCACCCAGCGCGCCCAGTCGATGACGACCTCGCCGCGCTGGTTGGTCGCGGTCGAGCGCACCCACACCACGCCGGTGCGCCCGTTGGAGTTCTCCTTGAGGCCGATGACCTCCGAGCGGGTGCGCAGCGTGTCGCCCGGCACGACCGGCAGGTGGAAGCGGCACTCCGCGTAGCCGAGGTTGGCCACCGCGTTGAGCGACACGTCGGGGACGGTCTTGCCGAAGGCGACGTGAAAGCCCACCAGCTCCTCGACGGGGTGCGGGGAGAGCCCGACCGAGGCGGCGAACTCCGCGGAGGACGGGACCGCGAAGCGGGTCGGGTAGATCGCGCCGTAGAGCGCCCGGTCACCCTCGGTGATCGTGCGCGGGGTGGCGTGCTCGATGACCTGCCCGAGCGTGAAGTCCTCGAAGAAGTTGCCGGCGTTCGTCTTCATGCCGGACATCGTGCCGCAGCCACGGCCGTCGCGACGGCGGCGCCCACGTGGCCTCCGTCACGTGGGAAGTGTCAGCCGCCGTAGGGGACGCTGCGCACGACCCGGCCCGACGGCGTCGTGCTGAGGTAGCCGGTCTCCTTGAAGTCGTTGCTGACGTAGATGTTGAGCTCCACCGGGTCGCCGCCCCACCGGACGAGCAGCGCGTGCGTGAAGCGCCCGTCCTCGACCTCGAGCGTGCGGCGCGCCGTGGTGATGTTGGCGAACAGGCGGCGTACGTCGATCGCGCCGACGTCGACCAGCCCGAGCGGACCCGCGACCGCCCCCGCCTCGGTGTCCTGGCGCCACTCGCCGTCCCAGGTCCACCGCTCCATCCGCGGCCGGGAGCCGCGCACCGGCACCTGCACGCCGACCCGGGCGGGGAAGAAGCCCACCTCGAACGCCTCACGCGTGCCGAACTGGCCCTCGTAGGCCCGGACGAAGCCGCGCACCCCGGCCGGGGTCATCTCGAAGGACGGCTCGGCCCCGGCCTGCTGCTGGGGCACCGGCTCCGCCTGCCCCGACTCGACCGCGACGGACGGAGACGTGTCCGACCCGGTGTCGACGTCCGCGAGGAGCACCAGCGCGGCGACCCCGATGCCGAGCACCGCGACCACCGCCCCCAGGAGCAGCAGGACGCCGAGGAGCCTGCCGGGGTGCACCGCGGTGCGCGTCGCGACGGCGGGCACGCCGCCGGGCGGCGGCTGCAGGTCGCGCGTCAGCGTCTGGAGCTCGTCGAGCGTCTCCGCAGACAGCGCGCGGGAGACCCGCAGGTCACGGTCGACCGCGCCCAGCTGCCCGTCGACGTACGCCGCCTCGATCAGCTCGACGAAGCGGTCGCGGTCGGAGTCCTTCGCCCGGAAGCCCCTCATGCCGGGAGTCTAGGGCCAGGCGCGGGCTCTAGTCCGTCGTGCTGAAGGCGGCGTCGAAGGCGGCGTCGGGCGCGTCGAACGCCAGGCGTCGTACGAGCTCCAGCGCCTCGGGCGCCCCGACGAGCCGGTCCATCCCGGCGTCCTCCCACTCGACCGAGATCGGCCCGTCGTAGCCGATGGTGTTGAGCATCCTGAAGCACTGCTCCCACGGGACGTCGCCGTGCCCGGTCGAGACGAAGTCCCACCCGCGACGCGGGTCGGCCCACGGGAGGTGGGAGCCCATCCGGCCGTTGCGGCCGTTGCCGACCTGCTTCTTCGCGTCCTTGCAGTCGACGTGGTAGATCCGGTCCTTGAAGTCCCAGAGGAACCCGACGGGGTCGAGGTCCTGCCACACGAAGTGGCTGGGGTCCCAGTTGAGGCCGAAGGCCTCACGGTGGTCGACGGCCTCCAGGGCGCGCACCGTCGTCCAGTAGTCGTAGGCGATCTCCGAGGGGTGCACCTCGTGGGCGAAGCGGACACCCTCGCTGTCGAAGACGTCGAGGATCGGGTTCCAGCGGTCCGCGAAGTCCTGGTAGCCGGCGTCGACCATGTCCTGCGTGGCGGGCGGGAACATCGCGACGTACTTCCAGATCGAGGAGCCGGTGAACCCGACCACCACGTCGACACCGAGCCTGCGGGCGGCGCGCGCGGTCATCTTCATCTCCTCCGCGGCGCGCTGGCGTACTCCTTCCGCCTCGCCGTCGCCCCAGATGCGGTCAGGGAGGATGCCACGGTGGCGCTCGTCGATCGGGTCGTCGCAGACCGCCTGGCCCTTGAGGTGGTTGCTGATCGCGAAGACCTGCAGGTCGTGCTTCTCGAGCACCTCCAGCTTGGCCGGGACGTAGGAGTCGTCCTCGACCGCGGCCCACGGGTCGAAGTGGTCGCCCCAGCAGGCGATCTCCAGGCCGTCGTAGCCCCAGCCGGACGCGAGCCGGCAGACCTCCTCGAACGGGAGGTCGGCCCACTGGCCGGTGAACAGGGTGACAGGGCGAGTCATCGGGTGTCCCTTCGTTGCGGGTCGTGCAGGAGCGGTGCGGTCATGCAGGTACGTCCTGCCAGGCGGAGCTGAGCGAGCTGGCCTCGACGGCCGCCAGGACCCGCTGGACCTGCAGGCCGTCGGCGAACGACGGCGTGGGGTCCACGCCCCTGGCGATGTCGGTGACGAGGTCGACGACCTGGTGGGTGAAGCCGTGCTCGTAGCCGATGACGTGACCGGCGGGCCACCAGGCGGCGACGTAGGGGTGCTCGGGCTCGGTGACCAGGATCCGGCGGAAGCCGGCGGTCGTCACGTCCTCGGACCCGTCGAAGAAGTGCAGGACGTTCATGTCCTCGAAGTCGAAGGCCAGGCTCCCGCGGGATCCGTTGACCTCGATGCGGATGGCGTTCTTGCGGCCGTTCGCGAACCGGGTGGCCTCGAACACGCCCAGCGCGCCTCCGCGGAAGTGGGCGAGGAAGGCGGCCGCGTCGTCGACGTCGACCGGGCCGCGACCACTCGTGCCGGCCGTCCCCGAAAGCCCGGTGTGGGCCTCGGCGGGCAGCGGGCGCTCCTTGACGAACGTCTCCAGCCTCCCGGTCACGGTGGCGATGGTGTCCCCGGTGATGAACTGGGCCAGGTCGATGATGTGGGCGCCGATGTCGCCCAGCGCCCCGGACCCGGCCCGCGCCCGCTCCAGGCGCCACGACAGCGGCGCCTCGGGGTCGACGATCCAGTCCTGGAGGTACTGCGCGCGGACGTGGTGGATCGTGCCGATGCGACCCTCGGCGACCAGCTGGCGGGCCAGGGCGATCGCGGGCACGCGCCGGTAGGTGAAGCCGACCATGGCACGTACGCCGTTCGCCGCGGCCCTCTCCGCCGCCCGCACCATCGCCTCCGCCTCCTCGACCGAGTTGGCCAGCGGCTTCTCGCACAGCACGTGCTTGCCGGCCTCGAGCGCCGCGATCGCGATCTCGGCGTGCGTGTCACCGGGGGTGCAGACGTCGATGAGGTCGATGTCGTCGCGGGCGACGAGCGCCTGCCACGAGGACTCGGTGCTCTCCCATCCGAGCCGGGAGGCCGCGGCGATGACCTTGGCGTGGTCGCGGCCTGCCACCGCCGCCATCCGCGGGTGGAGCGGCAGGTCGAAGAAGCGGGGGGCGTTGCGCCATGCCTGGGAGTGGGCCACCCCCATGAAGGCGTAGCCCACCATCCCCACGGACAGCGTGTCGTGCTCGGAGCTCATCAGGATCCTGTTCTGTCGTCGACCGGCTCGGGCGAGGGTCCGTCCGGCGCCCCGGGGCGGGGCGCCGGACGGGGTGGCTCAGGACTCGAAGGCCGTGTCGATGTAGTCGTCGACGTTGTCCGCGGTCACGACCGGCGCGTAGAGCTGGACCATGCGCGGGACCTCGACCTCGACCAGGTCGGCGACCCCCTTCTGCTGCACGAGCAGGCGGGCGAGCTTGACGCCGTCGGCGCCCTGCGTCGACGGGTAGATGACCGTCGCCTTCAGCACGCCGCTGTCGTCCTGGATCTCCCGCATAGCGTTGGCCGAGCCGGCGCCACCGACCATCACGAACTCGTCACGACCGGCGTTCTCGATGGCGGCCAGGACGCCGATGCCCTGGTCGTCGTCGTGGTTCCACAGGAAGTCGATCTGCGACTCCGACTGCAGGATCTGGGAGGCGACCTCCTCACCGCTCTCGACGGTGAACTCGGCCGCCTGGCGGGCGTCGACGTCGAGGCCGCACTCGGACAGCGCGTCCTCGAAGCCCTGGCTGCGGTCCTGGGTCAGGGGCAGGGCGTCGATGCCGGCGATCTCGGCGACGACGACGTCCTCGTCACCCCCGGCCTGCTCACAGATGTAGGTGCCAGCGGAGACACCCATCCCGTAGTTGTCGCCGAGCACGGTGACGCGCGCGGCGTTGGGGTCGTCGAACTCGCGGTCGACGTTGATGACCGGGATGCCGGCCTCCATCGCCTGCAGCGCGACCGGGGTCATCGCCGCTCCGTCGAACGGGAGCAGCACGATCGCGTCCACCCCGTCGTTGATGAAGGTCTCGACCTGGCTGATCTGCAGGCTGACGTCGTTGGTGCCCTCGGCGACCTGCAGGTCGATGTCGGGGTACTGCTCGGCGAGGTCGCGGACGTTGTTGGTGATGGCGGCCATCCAGCCGTGGTCGGCCGCCGGGGCGGAGAAGCCGATGGTGACGGTGTCACCCTCCTCGTCGTTGCTGCCCGCTGCGACGGGAGCCGAGCCGGAGCCGCCCTCCTCGTCGTCGGCCGCGTCCTCGGCGCTTCCGGTGCAGGCGGACAGGGCGAGGACGGCGACCGCGCCGACCACGAGGCCGGAGTAGCGGCGGCTCTGCTGCCGTGAGGTGGTGGTGCGCAGTCGCATGGGGTGTGCTCCTTGTGTCTGGATGGTTGAGGTGGTGCCGGTGGTGCGCGATGCCGAGAAGAGGGGTGCGGCCCGGCTCCTACGTGGAGGTCGAGCGACGGGCCAGGCGCTGCTGGAGCAGGACGGCGACGACGATGATCAGTCCCTTGGCGACCGCCTGCGTGGAGCTGTCCTGGTTGTTGAGGACGAAGACGATGCTCAGCGTGCTGAAGATCAGCACCCCGATGACGGTGCCGACGATGGTGCCGCGCCCGCCCGTGAGCAGGGTCCCGCCGATGACCACGGCCGCGATCGCGTCGAGCTCCAGCAGGGTGCCGTGGGTGGAGCTGCCCGTGGAGGTGCGCCCGATGAGCATCAGTGCCGCCAGGCCGCAGCACAGGCCGACCAGCACGTAGAGCATGGCGGTGTGCCGCTTGACGTTGATGCCCGCCAGCCGCGCGGCCTCGGGGTTGCCGCCGACCGCCAGGGTGCGGCGACCGAACGTCGTGCGGTTGAGCAGGACCCAGCCGCCGACAGAGACCAGGGCGAAGATGACCACGAGGAGGGGGACGCCGAGGACGTCCGCGGACCAGAAGTCCTTGAACCCCTCCACCCCACCGCCGCGCAGGGTGGGCGCCGGGACGATCTGGCTGCGTCGTTCGGAGATGATCTCGGCGAGGCCCCGGGCCGAGGCGAGCATGGCCAGGGTCATGATGAAGGGGACGACGTTGCCGTAGGCGATCAGGATCCCGTTCACGAGTCCGCACGCCCCGCCGACAGCGAGCGCCACCAGCACCATGACCACCCAGTGCGTGTCGGTGGCCATGGTCTGGGTGGCGAAGGTCGTGGCCCACACCGATGCCAGCGCCAGGATGGCGCCGACGGAGAGGTCGATGCCGCCCCCGGTGATCACGAAGGTCATCCCGATGCTGACCACCCCGACCACGGCGGCCAGGCGCAGGATCGTCAGTGCGGTGTCCACGCTCGCGAACCGGTCGCCGGCGGTGAACACACCCACGAGGCAGATCACCAGGAGCGCGACGACGAGGCCCAGGTTGCGCCCGAACGGTCCGCTCATCAGCCCGGCCCCGCGCGGGGCCGCACCGCCCTCGTCAGCCAGGCGTCCCGTGTGGACGGTGCCGCCCGACGGCGCGACGGTGTCGTCGACCCCGTGGGCGGTGCTGTGCTCGCTCATGCGGCGTTTCCTTCCATGACCAGGTCCAGGACCCGGGTCTCGTCGATCTCACTGGTCGGTCCCTCGTGCACGACGTGTCCTTCACGGACCACCAGCACCCGGTCCGCGAGCCCGAGCACCTCCTCGACCTCGCTCGAGACCACGACGACGGCGACGCCGGAGTCGGCCAGCGACCGGACCACGGCGTAGATCTCGGCGCGGGCCCCGACGTCGACGCCCCGCGTGGGCTCGTCGAGGAGGAGCACCTTGCACTCGCGCATGAGCCAGCGCGACAGGACGACCTTCTGCTGGTTGCCACCCGAGAGCAGGCGGACCAGCCGGTCCACGCCCGCGGGACGTACGTCGAGCGACGCAGTGACCTCGTGGGCACGACGTCGTTCCTCGCGGTTGTCGAGGAAGCCCAGTCGCGAGAAGCGGCCGAGCGTCGAGATGGTGACGTTGCGGTAGACCGCCTGGTCGAGGAGCAGCCCCTGGCTCTTGCGCTCCTCCGGGCAGAGCCCGACCCCGGCCCTGACGGCGTCGGGCACGGACCCCCGACGCAGCTCGCGGCCCAGGACGCGCACCGTGCCCGACGACGGACGCCGGGCGCCGTACAACGTCTCGAGGATCTCCGAGCGACCTGCGCCGACGAGACCGGCCAGGCCGACGATCTCCCCGGCGTGGACGCTGAGGTCGACCCCGGAGAACACGCCCGGCAGCTCGAGCCCGACGACCTCGAGGACCGGTTCGCCCGTGGTGGGCACCGTGTCGCCGCGCGGCGGGAAGACGTACTCGATCGAGCGTCCGGTCATCAGCCTGATGAGGTCGGCGGTCGGGGTGGTGGCCACCTCGAGGCCCGTCGCGACCGTGCTGCCGTCCTTGAGCACCGTGATGCGGTCGCCGATCTGGCGGATCTCCTCCAGCCGGTGGGAGATGTAGACCACCGCGACGCCCTCCGCGGTGAGGTCGCGGATCACCCGGAACAGGTTGGCGACCTCGCCCTGGTCGAGCACCGCGGACGGCTCGTCGAGGACCAGCAGACGGGTGTCCTGCGACAGCGCACGCGCCATGCTGACGATCTGCTGGGCCGCGGGCGACAACCGTTCCACCGCGCGGGTGGCCGGGATCTCGGGGTGGCCGAGGCGGGCGAGCAGCTCACGGGTGCGACGGTTGGTCTCCCCGGCCTGGCTGAAGCCGGCCCTGCTGATCTCGTGCCCGAGGAAGATGTTCTCGGCGACGCTCAGGCCCGGGACGAGGTCGAGCTCCTGGTAGATCGTGGAGATGCCGAGGCCCATCGCGACCTGCGGCGAGGAGAGCGTGACCGGCTCTCCGTCCCAGCGGATCTCCCCCTCCTCGGGCTGGTAGCTGGCCGAGAGCACCTTGATCAAGGTGGACTTGCCGGCGCCGTTCTGGCCCAGCAGGCAGTGCACCTCACCGGAGCGGACATCGAGGTCGACGCCGCCCAGGGCGAGCACGCCGGGGAAACGCTTGACGATGCCGCGCATCTCGAGGAGCGGGGCGCGGGTCGGGTCGGACATCACCCGCGAACTGTGGCATGCGTCACGCACTTCTGTCGAGCATCTTTCAAAAGTCTTCCGTCTGGCGTGCAAAGTCGCGCATGTGCTTGACTCCCGCCGTGCGCACCGGCGAGCTGTTCGACCTCCTCCGCGACGGACGCCCGTGGACCCGCGCACAGCTGGCCGAGGCCACCGGCCTCGCCCGCTCGACGATCGCCGCCCGGATCGACGTCCTGATGCGCCTAGGGCTCGTGTCCCCGTTCGGCGGCGCCCGGTCGACGGGAGGGCGCCCGCCCGCCCTCTTCGCGCTCAACCCGACCGCGCGGCTCGTCGTGGGGGTCGACGTCGGTGCCACCCATGTGCGGGCGGCGCTCACCGACCTCAACGGCTCGATCCTCGGCGAGGTGGACGCGAGCCTCGCCGTGGCGGAGGGCCCCGAGGTCGTGCTGTCGTGGGTGGTGGAGTCCGTGCACGACCTGCTCGCTGCGAGCGGTCGCCCGATCGAGCACCTCGCCGCCATCGGGATCGGTCTGCCCGGCCCCGTCGAGCACTCCACGGGACGTCCGATCAACCCGCCGATCATGCCGGGCTGGGACCGCTTCGACGTCCCCGGCCGCCTCCAGCAGAGCTACCCGGTGCCGGTGCTCGTCGACAACGACGTCAACATCATGGCGCTGGGCGAGCGCCGCCTGCACCTGCGTGACGTCGACGACCTGGTGCTGATCAAGGTCGCGACCGGCATCGGCGCCGGCATCGTGTCGGGCGGGGTGCTCCAGCGCGGGGCGCAGGGCACCGCGGGCGACCTCGGCCACGTCCGGGTCCCGGGCGCCGACGACGTGCTGTGCCGCTGCGGCAACACCGGGTGCCTCGAGGCGGTGGCCGCCGGACCCGCACTGGCAGCCGCAGTGCGCGCGGAGGGCATGGACGCCGAGACCGGTGGCGACGTGGTCGAGCTGGTCCGCGCCGGCAGCCGTCCGGCCATGGCCGTCGTACGCCAGGCCGGACGCGACATCGGTGAGGTCGTCGCCACCATGGTGAACCTGATCAACCCGTCGGTGGTGGTCATCGGCGGGCAGGTCGCCGGCGCCGGCGAGCACCTGCTCGCCGGGATCCGCGAGTCGGTCTACCAGCGCTCACTGCCGCTGGCCACCGAGCACCTGCGCATCGTGACCTCGCGCGCAGGTGGCGAGGCGGCCGTGCTGGGAGCCTCCGCGCTCGCGATCGAGCACGTGCTCTCGCCGGACTCCGTCGAGGCTGCGAGCGAGGCGCTCGCCCTCGCCGACGCCGCACTCGAGTCAGCGGGTCAGCGCAGCTTGTAGTCCTTGAGCAGGCTGCGCCCGATGATCATCTTCTGGATGTCGGAGGTGCCCTCGCCGATCAGCATGAAGGCCGACTCGCGGTAGAGGCGCTCGATCTCGTACTCCTTGGAGTAGCCGTAGCCGCCGTGGATCCGGAAGGACGCCTCGACGACCTCGTTGCAGTACTCCGAGGCGAGCATCTTCGCCATGCCTGCCTCGACGTCCATGCGCTGGCCGGAGTCCTTCATCCGCGCCGCCTTCACCATCATGGTGTGCGCGGTCTCGACCTTGGTCGCCATCTCGGCGAGGCGGAACAGCACGGCCTGGTGCTCGGCGATCGGCTTGCCGAAGGTCTCCCTCTGCTGGGAGTAGGCCACGCCCAGCTCGAAGGCACGGTTGGCGATGCCGCAGGCGCGGGCCGCGACGTTCACGCGGCCGACCTCGACGCCGTCCATCATCTGGTAGAAGCCCTTGCCGGGCTCCCCGCCCAGGACCTGGTCGGCGGACACGCGGTGGTTCTCGAAGACGGCCTCGGTGGTGTCGACGCCCTTGTAGCCCATCTTGTCGATCTTGCCCGGGATGGTGAGACCGGGTGCCGTCTCGCCGAAGCCGGGCTCCTTCTCCACCAGGAAGGTCGTCATGTTCTTGTACGGCGTCTCCGCGCCCTCGTCGGTCTTGGTCAGCACCGCGATCAGGGTCGACGACCCGCCGTTGGTCAGCCACATCTTCTGGCCGTTGATGACGTAGTCGTCGCCGTCGCGCACGGCCTTGGTGGAGATCGCCGACACGTCGGACCCGAGTCCGGGCTCGGACATGGAGAACGCGCCGCGCACCTCGCCGGTGGCCATGCGGGGCAGGTACTTCTGCTTCTGCTCCTCGGTGCCGTGGTGCATCAGCATGTAGGCGACGATGAAGTGGGTGTTGATCACGCCCGAGACGCTCATCCAGCCGCGAGCGATCTCCTCCACGCACAGTGCGTAGGTCAGCAGCGACTCGCCGAGGCCGTCGTACTCCTCGGGGATCATCAGGCCGAAGATGCCGAGCTCCTTGAGGCCCTCGACGATCTCGGTGGGGTACTCGTCCTTGTGCTCGAGCTCGGTCGCCACCGGGATGATCTTCTCGTCGACGAACTGCCGCACGGCCTTGAGGATCTCGGTCTGGTCCTCGGTGAGACCTTCGGTCTGGCAGAGACGCGGCATGACGTGAGCTCCTGTGCGGTCGTGGGGCGGAACGTTCCGGAGTCTAGTTACGGGTCGTTCACCTGGGCAGGGCCTGCGTCGGAGACTGATGTCACACGCCCGTGCGTGAGAGAATCGCTCCATGCGACCGACTCGTACGACCGCACCTGTCCTCGCCTTCTCGCTCGTGCTGCTCGCCGGCGCCTGCGGTGAGGGGACCAGCCAGTCCGCCGACGACCCTGCTCCGACCAGCGCGAGCCCGGAGCCCACCGCCACGGCCGAGCCGGTCGAGCCCGTCGACTTCGGCAGCGAGCCGACCATCAGCCCGAGCTACAAGGACGCCGCCCTGCGCGCGGTCGACGACGAGCTCATCACCATGGTCCCGACCGTCCTCCCCGACGGCTGGACCACCGTCGGCGGCGGCTACAGCCCCGACCCGCAGTGGTGGCGCATGGAGTTCACCGCGCCCTCCGGCGACGTGGTGCTCGACCAGCTCCCCGGCACCAGCGCCGACGTCCTGGCCGCGGCCGACGTCACCGAGGCCGAGGGGGTCGACCTCACCGACTGGGGCACCGGCACCTGGTCGGCGTGGGACCACGAGGGCGCGAGCGTGATCGCCTACGACCTCAAGGGCAGCACCGTGGTGCTCCAGGGCCCGGACGTGGAGACCGTCCGGAGCCTGGCGGAGTCGCTGCTGCCCGCCGAGGACGCGGTCGACCAGGAGGACTGACCCGCTGGGTCAGTCGTTCTCCCACGTCGGGCCGCCGCCGCGCAGGCGGTCCGGCTCGACGGTCACCATCGGGTCGACGCCGACCCGGCGACCGTTGACCATCCGCCACGACGAGTACGTCGTGGTGTAGGCGTCGCGGCTGTAGGGCTTCTGCCACATGAGGTTGAAGTTCGCCATGTAGTCGCGGACCAGGCCGCGCCCGTGCATCGAGAACATGATCTCGTCCTGGGGGGTGCCCAGGCTGGACCAGTTGGTCGAGCCGGTCCACACGATGTGCGAGTCGGGCACGCCCTTGTAGGAGCCCTTGAGCACGAAGTACTTGTGGTGGGTGTAGCGCTCGATGCTCTCCGGCATGTCGTCGATCTCGGGGTCGCCGGTGGGCACGTCGTCGCGCAGGTTGAAGCCGGTCGAGCGCAGCGGGACGCGGCCGCGGTCCGTGGGCGCACCGATCTGCTGCTTGGTGTGGAAGCCCATGAGGCCGTAGTTCACCCGCAGGCTGCACCCCTGGGCGTAGAGGACGCGGAGCTTGTCGGCGATGTAGTTGCCGCGGTTGCCGCGCATGGTGTGCATCGACAGGGCCAGCTGGGTGCGCTTCTGCGCTCCCGTCGCAGGGTCGGTGTAGACGCACTGGATGTTGTTGAGGATCCCCATGACCACGTCGTTGTTCTGCGTGGTGTAGCGGGGGAAGACGATGTTGTAGTACTTCTCCATGTCGCCGGCGGGGCACACGCGCCCGGCGGAGCAGAAGCCGTAGGTAGCCCGACGCTTGTCCCAGTCGGGGCGCATGTCGTTGAAGAGCGCCTCGAACTGCTCGAAGAGGGTGCGCTTGCCGACCGAGGTCCACAGGTCGTTCCACTGCCACCGCACCGCGTTGAGGGTCATGTTGTGGGAGCCCAGCATCACGACGTTGCGGTTCCGGCCGGTGCGCGAGAAGAGGTAGAACTTGCTGTGCAGGTTGTTGTACTCGTTCTCGTCGGCCCGGCAGCCGGACACGCAACGCTTGAGGAAGCTCGACTTCTTGGTGTTGTTGCCCAGCACCTTCTGGATGCGCACCTGCGCGCCCGGGACCAGGTGGTCGTTGAGGAGGACCTGGACCTTGACGCCGCGCCTCTTGGCGCGGATCAGCTCGTCGGCGACGACCTGGCGGTCGAGGGAGTAGGCCGAGATGATGATCTTCTCGCCCTTGGGCGTGTTGCGGATCGCGCGGAGCAGGTGGCGCTCGATGACGAAGCGGTCCTTGGGCACCATCGGGTTGTTGAACTTGGGCCCGATCGGCACCTTCCAGCGCTTGTTGGGCTTGTGGGGCTTGCGCGCCGCGAGGGGCGTCGCCCGCAGCTCGGAGGTGGACACCGAGCCCCCGGGTGCAGCGGCGCCGGCGGACGAGGCACCCATGGCGGGCGCCATCAGCGAGGCGGCGAGCCCACAGGTGGCCAGCAGGGCGATGAGCTTCGAACGCACGTACAACTCCCTCAGGGTGCCCCATGGCACCCGGGTCAGTGATTCCCCCGGGACCGCGGCGGCACGTCACCCGTGCTCGCGCGGACGTCGGCCACGATATCAGCGACCAGGCGGGCGGCCGATTCGAGCAGCTCGTCGGCCGTGACGGTCGCGGGCTCACGACCGGCACTCCTCCCGTCCTCGTCAGCGCGCTCCCCCACCCCCAGGGAGGGGAGGTCCCCGAGCACGTCGAAGCCCCGCGCGGCGATCAGGTCGGCGGCGGCGCGGTCCAGCTCGGCGAAGCGGGCACGGTGGTGCTCGGGCAGCCCGCCGCGCTCGCGCGGCTGCCGCGCCAGGAGGTCCTCGGCGAGGTAGCCGCGGATCCACACACCGCGGTCGTGGGCGGAGTACGCCGGCAGGTGCTGGTTCACCAGGCGCAGCGTCTCGATCTGCACGATGCCCAGCGCCGGGTTCACCGACTCGGTCGGCACGTCGTAGGCGTCGGGGTCCAGGCCCAGCACCTGGGCGAAGTGGCGCCAGTGCAGGTCGGGCGCCTGCCCGCGGCCCGGCATCACCAGCACGTGGACCCGCTCCCCCGGCAGGTCCGGGGTCCACCGCTCGAGGACCCCGGCGAGGTCCCAGGTGCGCATGCTGAACTCGGGCCCACCGGCGGGCCGGCCGGCCATCACGTCGTCGAGGCCGACGCTGCTGCCGTTCTTCACCGACTCCTGCCACCCGGCCGAGACCACGCTGGCGGCGTCGCGGGCGGTGACGAGGAGGTGGACCTCGGCGTCGGGGAAGGCCCCCACCGCGCGGGAGGCCTGCTCCGCGGTGGCGCCGCAGAGGAACTCGTGCGTCAGCAGCACGTCACCGTCGTACGCCGTGGCCTCGTCGACCAGCCGCTGCCAAGCGCCCGGCGCGTTCTTGTGCCGCTTGGCCAGCCGCGGGCGCTCCTGCAGGTCGAGCGCTGCCCAGAGGTGCTCGCGGTGCCCGAAGCCGGGAACGAGGAGACCGTGGGACCGCAGCCGGTCGCGGTTGGCCCAGACGACCTGCTGGAGGTAGGTCGTCCCGGTCTTCGGCAGGCCGATGTGCAGGAAGACCCGGCGCGGACGGCCGGCGCCCGGGCCTGGGCTCAAGAGAAGTCCCCGCGGTACTTCCCGAGCAGCTCCTCCAGCCTCTTCTCGTCGCGGGCGGCGACCGGGAGGAGGAGCTCGGAGACGACGTCGGTGAGCTCGGCGAGGCGCACGTTGAGGGCCCGGTTCTCCTGCACGGCCTCCTCGAGAGCGGCGACGCGTCGCTCGAGGTCACCCCCCTGGGTTCCCTGCCGCTTCTTCAGTCCGAACATCCCTGCTCCCTCACACGTTCCAGTCGATGATCATGCGGCACACCTGCGAGCTCCCGGGATCCGCCGAGACGCGCTCACGCACCTCGTGGAGGATCCGGCCGCCCGACTCGGCCACCTCGGCGGCCACGACCGCAGGGTCGAGGGGCTTGCGCGCGCCCGTACGCCGAGCGTAGCCGTCGCGGCCCTTGTCGCTGAGGAACTGCAGGTGCAGCGTCCCGGTCGTGCCGGCGACCATCATCCGCGCCGAGCGGAGCATGTTGAGCCGGCCCCGGTGCCCGAGCCGCTCGATGACGTGGACGCAGCCCACGGCACGCGGGCCGGGGGTCCGCGCGACCCACGCCGACACCGCGAGGACGTGGCGCAGCTCGAGCAGGTTGAAGAGCTGGAAGCTCACCCGCGGGTCGTCGGCGCGACGCTGCGCCTCGGCCTCGTAGGCGAAGGGCTGGAAGTCCAGACCGATCGCGCGGGTGCCGCGGTCGGCGAAGAAGGCCACGTCCGCGCCGCGGCCGCAGCCGATGTCGACGTACGTCGCCAGGTCGGGGTGGCGCTCGGCGACCTCGCGGGCGACGGCGGAGACCGACGGCTGCTGGTGGATGGTGCGCTTGTGGTAGCCGTGCCACCCCGCGCGCCCGGTGCGCATCCCGCGGAACCAGCCGTTGAACAGCTCGATCGTGCTGGCCGGGGTGGTGAACTTGTAGGCCGGGTCCGGCACGCGCCAGCTCGGCCCGTAGGTCGCGGTGAGGAACTTGTCGGTGTTGGCCGGGACCGGGAACTCGCGGCCCTCCAGCGAGGCGGTGCCGAGGGGGTAGATCCAGTCGCGCCGGAACGGGACGGCGATCTCGCCCATGAGGTAGAGGGTGCCGTCGCGCATGAAGCCGCCGAAGACGTCCAGGCCCCGGTCGAGCCCGTCGCTCTCGCGCACGTGCACCTTGAGCGCGATGGCGCTGTAGCGCGTGACGCGGTAACCCATGTCGGTGAGCGCACGCTGGATCCGGAAGGACTCGCGGATGACGTCGACCGGGTGGTCGTAGGTGCTGACGTAGCCGAGGTCGGCGTCGCTGTCGTGGCCGATCAGCCCGCCGTCACGGATCGCGCCCAGGGCCGTGCCGTAGGCCAGGAACGCGTCGAGCCCGACCTCGCGCAGTGCGCCGAGGACCTCCTCGATGGCGTCGAGCAGCGGCTCGACGTGGGCGGCGTCGCGCAGGTCGAACGTCTCGACCAGCTTGAGCGACTTGTCGAGGGCCAGCGGCCGCCCCGCCGGGTTGACGACCTCGATGCGCCCCTGCTTCTCGCCGAGGTGGACGGTCGCGGCGTGGAGCACTGCGCCGCTGCCGGGGTCGGTGAGGGTGAGGTCGGTGGTGCCGTCGATGTAGGGACGCAGCGGCTTGGGCCACCGCACGAGGTGTCCCTCCTCGCGGGGCTCACCGTCGCGGTGCAACCAGAACGACCAGATCCGCCGGCCGTCGAAGGCGACGTCGACCAGCTGCTCGCGGGGGCTGGCGAGGAGCAGCCCCTCGTTGTCGATGCGGTGCACGTCCAGCGCGCCGGCACGCCGCAGCTGGCCCAGTGACTTCACGCGGCGGAGTATATCGAGGCCGCGACCGGTCACTGGCCCTCGGTCAGCGTGGCCCCGGAGTGGACCATGGCGTGGTCGGACGCGCGCCCGGCGTCGGTGACGGCGTAGCCGTCGAACGCGACCCCGGTGGAGCCGAAGACCCAGTCCACCTGCATGCTCGCCGGCGGCGCGCAGCCGGCACCCGTGCTGCCGCCGGACGCCGAGGAGAAGACTCCGCCGGCTGTGAAGCGGCAGAAGATCTCCGCGCGTTCGTTGAAGTCGCCGGTGACGATGACAGGGGTGCCGTCCTCGGCGTGCAGCGACGTCAGGTGGGCGATCTCCATGCCGGCCGCCATCGAGCGCCAGCGGGCGTTGTTGCCGAGGTTGGGGGTGTCGGCCGGGTTGTGGAAGTTGGCGAACCAGGCGCGACGGCCCGTGGTGGTCGACTCCAGCAGCACGACCGGCATCTCGATCCGGCTGCCACCGGCGTACGGGATCGGCAGAGTGTGTGCCTCGACGAGGCGGAACATGCTCGAGCGCCAGGCGATGTTGAAGCGCACCGACTTCGTGCCGAGCGAGAGGCCGGGGTAGAGCGAGTACTCGCCCGCGCGGGCGGTGAACATGTTGTGCTGGGTGGACTCGAACTCCTGGAAGCCCACCACGTCGATGCCGTTGCCGCGCAGCATCGAGATCGCCATGTCCATGCGCGGGCCCGCGTCGGGGTAGGAGGCGGGCTTGTTGCCCCCCGGGCCGGTGTGCGAGTCGCCGAGGACGTTGAAGCTCGCGACCCGGAAGGACACGGGCTGGGTGCGCGCCTCCAGCTGCTCGGACACGCGCTTGGCCAGGCGGCGCTGGGCGGCGCGGAAGCGCTTGACCGACCGGTTGAGCGCGGCCTCGGCCGAGGCGCCGTCGGCCGAGCCGGGCTCGGCCTGGTCGCCGTCCCCGCGCCCGTCACCGGCTCCGCCGTCGGAGCGGCCAGCGTCCTCGTCCGCGTCCGGTTCCGAGGGTGCAGAACCGGGTGCGTCGGCAGTCTCCGAGCTCGCCGGGTCGGCCGACGGGCCGACCGGGCCGGGGCCGGAGAAGAACGAGGCCCAGACCACCGCCGGGACGAGCAGGAGCACGAGCACGGGTGCCCACACCTGCGCACGCGGCCGGGGACGGCCGGGCACGCTCGGGGAGGGATCCTTGTGCTTCACGGCCACCTTCTGCGAGAACGGGAGCCGGAGGTTCGCGGCAGACCTCGACGCAGGGCGGGACCGGCTCGTGAGGCCAGCCTAACCGACGATCAGGACCCCGGCACCGCCAACGGGTCGAAGGCGGAGAACAGCTGGAGGGGGTCCATCGTCGACCCCGGCACCGGCGGCAGGCCGAGCGAGCGGGTGACCAGGTTGGCGACGTCGCCGACCCGGACCGGCTGGGTCCCGGAGTAGCCCGGTTGCTGCTTGCCGGGCGACGTGAGCGCCGGGTTGAGGGCGTACAGGTCACTGCCCGGCGCCACGCCGGGGCCGGTGACCCACATCGGTACGCGGTAGCTCTGCTTCCAGGTGGTCGACGACCCCTTGGTGCGCTGCGCGCCACCCGTGCCGGTGACGACGAGCAGGGTGGTGCCGTTCATCACCGACTGCTTCTCGATGCTGCGACGGATGGCAGCGATGCGCTGGAACGTCTTGCGCACCGCCTTCTGGTACTCCGGGCCGGTGTAGCCGTCGGCCTGGCCGGCCTTCGTGACCCCCGAGAGCTCGATGACGCTGAGGTGGCTGGCCCGGCGCGCGATCTTCTCGCGCCACCAGCCGACCGCGGCGGCGTCGTCGCGCTTGACCTTGAAGGAGTCGATCTTGGCGGTGCCGTCGTCCTTGCCGTAGGGGTCCTTGCCGCCCGACTTCCGGTTCCAGCTCCGGCGGAGCAGCTCGGTCTGCGGGCGCGAGGCGACGAAGGTCGTGCGGTGCGAGGTGTTGTGGGTGAGGTCGAAGATGCTGGAGACGTACTGCCCGGCCGAGGCGTGCACGGTCGAGGGGAGCGCCTTCTTCTGGCCGACACCGTGCCCCCCGCGCTTGGGGAACACCCGTCGTCCGCTCAGCAGCGAGGCCAGGTTCGCGTCCGGGCCGGTGTTCTCCACCACGGTCCGCGCGTTGGTGGTCGAGGCACCGTTCTGGGTCAGGCGGCCGATCTCGGCGAGGTCGGCGCCGAAGCCGTTGACGACGGTCGAGGTCAGGCCCGGCACCGCGACGACCACGACGTGGTCGATCACCGGGGGCGCGGACGCCGGCACGA